>NZ_JBBKAR010000010.1:0-54952 GCF_037722395.1 Saccharibacillus sacchari
AAGTATAAAACTTTCCGCGTGAACAATCAATCTTTATTTCAAAATGAGAAAAACTTTTTTGAGCATCTACCAAGCAAGCATAGTACAATGAACTCAGAAAATTCAGGAAGGTGGCACTCATGTCCCTAATCACCAAGAAACTCGCGGTAAAGCTGTCCATCATTATCTTTCTTGTGTTGGCAATTCTCTTCACCACATTTGTTTACATGCAAAATGAAAATGTCAAAAAAGCGAGCGAGTACACGATCAGTAGCTTCAATATGAAAATGGCCGAAGCCTTCGCGACGCAATTTGATATGGAGCAGTACAAGTCGTTTTTGTCGAATCCCGTGGAAAACGATTTATATTGGCAGATACGCGAACAGCTCAATACGTATCGAAGCGAGATCGGAGCTATGTATGTGTATACGGTGAGTATCAACGAGGATAAACAGCCTATTCTTCTTGTAGATGGGCAACTGGTTGATTCAGATAGCGCTTCGCCGATCGGAGAAGTCACCGATATTCCCGAAGAAGCCATCGAGAAGCTGTTAAAAGGGGAAAACGCGAGCACCGGAATCATCGTCCATCCCGAATACGGAAGTTATATCTCGGCTTACGTCCCGATTCGCGACTCTTCCGGCTCCATGATCGGAGTCTTGGGAATCGATACGGACGTCAGCGTAGCCAATCAAATCTCCAACCAATTCATTGATAGGAGCTTTTTATTCTATATGGGGATGGCAGGCATAACATTGATTATCTTTGCCGTCATTGCCCTGTTCCTGTATCGGGCGTTAAAGCCTCTCGGTATCATCGTAAAAGGGGCTCAGGCCATCGCAGACGGGGAGATCGGTAACGCCAACCAGGTGTTGAGTACTGTAAGTAAGTATTCGAAAGATGAAATCGGCCAGACCTACGAAGCCATGGTTAAAATGAGTGCGCGATTAGGCGTAACGCTTGGTGATGTGATGCGGGATATGCAGGAAACTACGCAAACCCTAGTGCAATCCTCGCATCGATTCACTTCCGAGGCGAATCTCCTTCTTACTATGAATAACGAGCTGAATCAGTCTGCCGCTACGCTCACGATGGAAGCCAATAATCAATATGCAGGCGCAGAAGATTGTGCCAGATCCATGCAAGAGATTACTTCAGCAATTGAACGGGTGACTCACTCTTCTGCGAATGTATCCAATGCCTCGACGGAAGTGCTGGATGCTGCAACGCAAGGTAAATCTTCAATGGACGGTTTGCAAAAGCAAATTACAGAAATGTCCCAGCTGGTTGGCCATACGTCTAACTCTGTACAAACTCTCCATTTCTACATGAACGAAGTCGAGCCTGTTCTCCAGGCGATCACAACTATTGCGGACCAAACGAATCTGCTTGCTTTGAACGCTTCGATCGAAGCCGCTCGGGCGGGAGAACAAGGTGCAGGCTTTGCTATCGTAGCCGGTGAAATTCGCAAGTTGGCCGGCTTATCTTCGACTTCCGCTTCGCGTGTCGTGGAATTGTTGTCCAAGATTAGCCAGGAAACAGCCACAATTGGAGAACGCATGACCCAGGAAAGCACGGAAATCAAAAAGAGCAGCGAACTTTCTACCCAAGTCAGCGCATTGTTCGAACATACGGTTACACGATTCAACGAGATCAGTGTTCATATGGAAGACATCTCAGCCTCTGCACAGCAAATTCTAGCCGGTTCAGAGGAAGTATCCGCTTCTGTCGAGCAGATCTCCAAGATTTCAAAGATCACTGCCGACTATACCGTTTCATTGCAAGACCTATCGCTGCAACAATTGCAAGCTTCAAAAACGATTGCTGCAACGACCAAGTCGCTTGAGCAAAGTACTTTCAGTCTGGAACGAACCCTCACCAAGTTTGAATTGTAAAGGTAAAGCAGAAGCAAAAAGCTTATGTAATTACAACAAAAAAACAGCCTGCTTCCGAAAGGATCGGAAACAGGCTGTTTGAATATCCAAAAAGGATTAACGTTTCGAGAACTGTGGAGCGCGACGAGCGGCTTTGAGGCCGTACTTTTTGCGTTCCTTCATACGTGGGTCACGAGTCAGGAAGCCCGCTTTTTTCAGCGAACCGCGCAGCTCAGGGTCTGCTTTAAGCAGGGCGCGCGAAATACCGTGACGGATAGCGCCGGCTTGGCCCGAAGTGCCACCGCCGTGTGCCAATACGATTACATCGTATTTGCCAACAGTTTCAGTCAGGTTCAGCGGTTGGTTAACGATCAGCTTGAGCGTCTCCAAACCAAAGTATTCGTCGATTTCACGTTTGTTGATGACGATGCGTCCTTCACCCGGTACAAGGCGAACACGAGCTACCGAATGTTTACGACGACCAGTCCCATAGTATTGTACATTTGCCATGAAAGGGTCCTCCTTTTATTTAGCCGCGAAGTTCGTAAACTTCCGGTTTTTGTGCTGCATGTGGATGCTCTGCTCCGGCATACGCTTTAAGTCTGAGTTTCATTCTGTCGCCCATACGAGTTTTAGGAAGCATACCGGCTACAGCAAGTTCCAAAAGACGTTCTGGTTTGTTTTTGATCATTTCGCCTGCGCTAGTGACTTTCAAACCACCTGGGTGCATCGAGTGACGGTAGTATTTCTTGTCCTGAAGCTTTTTGCCTGTCAGGTGAATTTTCTCAACGTTGATTACGACAACGAAATCACCGCCGTCTACGTGAGGAGTAAATTGTGTTTTGTGCTTGCCGCGGATGAGGGCAGCAGCTTCGCTAGCCAAACGGCCCAGCGTTTTGCCTTCGGCGTCGATGATGTGCCAGTTGCGCTCAACTTCGCTCGGCTTAGCCATGTAGGTAGTACGCATGAATAAGTTCCTCCTTCTAATCTTTGCAATAAAATTCTTTTTACGTGTCAGAACGTTCCATGCCGCCGGGCTAAGATCCGGGGCTGCCGGAACGATTTATGTTTGCGATCATGGATAGGTAAAAGTTAAATCAAGATGATTCTGCGTGTTGTTCTTGATTGGGGGCCGTGGGAAGCCTTCAAGAAAACACAACTTTTATTCTACATGATAACAGTTGAAACTGCAATACATTTTAAAGCAATTCCCCAAAGAACTTTCGGTTATTCAGGCAGTAGTTCGCCGTAATCGACGTTCCATAGCGCGAGACCTTTCCCCACCGCGGTCGGTCCTGCCGCTGCGCGATCGCAAGCCAGCAAAATGTTCTTCATATCCTCCGGTGTACGCTTGCCTTCTCCCACCTGTAGCAGCGTTCCTGTAATGATACGAACCATATGCTGGAGAAAACCGGTTCCCGTCAGAAAAATATGGATAAACCCCTGATCGGCCGTTCCCGGCCGGCAGGTTGTCGTATCCACTTCGATCCGTGCTTCAAGCAGCGTTCGGACGTGATTGGTCTTTTGGGAGTGCCTGGAGGCGAACGACGTAAAGTCGTACGTGCCCACCAGTTGTTGCAGCCCGTCCCGCATCGCTTCGATATTAAGCTGCGGCGCGGGGTGATGGAACTGCATATGCCGATGAAATACGTCCGGATAGCGGTTTGCGTTAATCGTATAGCGATACGTCTTCCGCTTGGCCGCATGCCGGGAGTTGAATTCCAAAGGCACTTCCCAAGAGCGGGTCACGACGATATCCTGCGGTAACCGGGCATTCAACGCGAGCGGCCAGCGATCCGCGGGGATCAGCGAAGACGTATGGAAGTTGAATACTTGTGCGTAAGCATGTACGCCTGCATCCGTGCGGCCCGAAGCAATGATTTTAGGCTTGTCGCCGGTCAGCGCCAGAATAGAAGCTTCAAGCTCGTCCTGAACGGTCTTTCCGGCAGGCTGCGTCTGAAATCCATGATAGTTCGTGCCGTCGTAGGCAAGGGTCATACATAAGTTGCGCAAAAGATCACCTCCATGTCTTCGCCGTGTCCTGAGTTCAAAAAAAAAGAAACGGCTCTGCCGCCTTAAACAGGCGGCATACGTTTCTCGGGAATCCTGATGGTAGGGTTACCCCTGACCCGAACCGTTAAACCTGCGACTAGGCGCGGTCAACCAGTTCCAGGTAAACCATAGGTGCTGCGTCGCCGCGGCGTGCTCCCAGTTTAAGGATGCGCGTGTAGCCGCCCGGACGATCCGCGTAACGCGGTGCCAGATCAGCGAACAGCTTTTGGATAGCGTCTTTTTCACCGTCAACCGTCTCGCGACGAACGTATGCAGCCACTTGGCGGCGTGCATGCAGATCTCCGCGTTTGGAAAGGGTGATCAGTTTTTCAGCGATAGAGCGAGCTTCTTTAGCCTTCGCTTCTGTCGTTTCGATACGCTCGTACAGGAACAGGTCGGTTACCAGGTCGCGAAGCAATGCTTTACGAGCGCTGGAGTTACGTCCCAACTTTTGGTATGCCATGTTTTTCCCTCCTTCTACATCATGCTCTTCGTTCTTAGTCTTCCTGACGAAGACCGAGTCCAAGCTCTTCGAGCTTTTCTTGAACTTCTTCCAAAGACTTGCGGCCCAGGTTGCGAACCTTCATCATGTCTTCTTCAGACTTCGTAGTCAGCTCTTGTACCGTATTGATACCGGCACGCTTCAGACAGTTGTAGGAACGCACGGAGAGATCGAGTTCTTCGATCGTCATCTCCAATACCTTTTCCTTCTTGTCTTCTTCTTTTTCGACCATGATTTCCGCGTCGCGAGCTTCGTCGGTCAGACCTACGAAGAGCAGCACGTGCTCGGTCAAAATTTTGGCGCCAAGACTAACCGCTTCTTCCGGACGAATGCTGCCATCTGTCCAGACTTCAAGCGTCAGCTTGTCATAGTTTGTGACTTGTCCAACCCGAGTGTTTTCCACAGCGTAGTTAACGCGGGAAATCGGAGTGTAGATCGAATCGATCGGAATAACACCGATCGGCTGATCGTCACGTTTGTTTTTGACAGACTGAACATATCCGCGGCCGCGGCCTGCGAAGATGCGCACATGCAATCTCGATCCCGGTGCCAGAGTAGCGATATGCAGATCCGGGTTAAGGATCTCCACATCACTATCAGCGCGGATGTCTCCAGCCGTTACCAGGCCTTCGCCTTCCGCGTCGATTTCCAGTACCTTTTCTTCATCGGAATGAATCTTCAGCGAGAGAGCTTTCAGATTCAGAATGATTTCCGTTACGTCTTCCGTAACGCCGGGGATCGTCGAGAATTCGTGCAGAACGCCGTCAATTTGGACCGAAGTCACCGCCGCGCCGGGAAGCGACGACAGCAGGATGCGACGAAGCGAGTTCCCAAGCGTCGTACCGTATCCACGTTCCAGAGGCTCAACGACAAACTTTCCGTACGTGCCTCCGTCATTGATCTCGACGGTCTCGATTTTCGGCTTTTCGATTTCTATCACTACAATACCCCTCCTTCAAAACGTCGCTTCCGTGAAACAAAGCATACTGAATGCACAATGCTTATGATTACTATACGCGGCGACGCTTAGGAGGACGGCATCCGTTGTGAGGAACCGGTGTTACGTCCTTGATCAGGTTGATTTCCAGACCTGTCGCTTGCAGGGAGCGGATAGCCGCTTCACGACCTGCACCAGGACCTTTAACCATAACTTCAACAGTTTTCAGACCGTGCTCCATAGCAGCTTTAGCAGCTGTTTCGGCAGCAAGCTGAGCAGCGAATGGAGTCGATTTACGCGAACCTCTGAAACCGAGACCGCCAGAGCTTGCCCAGGAGATCGCGTTTCCGTGCGGATCCGTAATCGTTACAATCGTATTGTTAAACGTGGAACGAATATGTGCCACGCCGGATTCGATATTTTTACGGTCGCGACGTTTCGTACGTACGACTTTTTTCGGTTTAGCCATTGTCAGTTATCCCCCTTTCTTACTTCTTCTTGTTCGCTACAGTACGACGAGGACCTTTACGAGTACGAGCATTCGTTTTCGTACGTTGTCCGCGTACCGGCAATCCACGACGATGACGTACACCGCGATAAGATCCGATCTCGATCAGACGTTTGATGTTCAGCGAGATTTCACGACGCAGGTCGCCCTCAACTTTTTCATTAGCGTCAATCGATTCACGCAGCTTGCTTACTTCATCCTCAGTCAGATCGCGAACACGAGTGTTCGGGCTGATTCCTGTTTGGCTCAGGATTTTTTGGGAAGTTGTTTTACCAATCCCGAAGATATAAGTCAAGGCGATCTCAACGCGTTTGTCACGTGGTAAGTCCACACCAGCAATACGAGCCATTACGCTACACCCCCTTCTAATTTATCCTTGTTTTTGTTTGTGTTTCGGATTTTCGCAGATTACCATGACATTCCCTTTGCGACGAATGACTTTGCATTTTTCGCACATTGGTTTGACCGACGGTCTAACCTTCATGATTATTACCTCCTCAAAAGCATTCGGTTTGATTGTGCCTGGAACGTAACGGCAAGGCCGTGAACGCTCCGCACACTGTATCTTGTCTCAACCCAACACACGGTTACGTTTGACTGATCCACACAAACCTTGTGCGTTTCAGACAAACATAAGCCTACTATATTTAAAGGAGACAAGCTACTAGAACGTTGTATATCCAAAAAGCGACGTATCCTTACTTACGATAAGTGATACGGCCGCGAGTCAGATCGTAAGGCGATAACTGTACGACCACTTTGTCTCCCGTCAGAATACGGATAAAGTGCATGCGCAGCTTTCCGGAAACGTGAGCGAGAATTTGATGACCGTTCTCGAGTTCCACCTTGAACATCGCATTCGGCAATGGTTCGATAACCACGCCTTCGATTTCAATGACATCTTCCTTGGCCACAATCATTCTCCTTTCTGCTTAGCATTTGCGTCGGATTCCAAAAATACGTTCACTGCATGGCGCAGCTTGGCATTCGTAACCCTTCCGCTCTCCTGCAAACTGTTTACGACTTCGCTGCTGATCGTCATTTGAGACTCGAGATGAAGCGGATTTTTCTTCTTCGGACGATCAAACTTGCGCTTGTGTCCGTCCGCTATCCAAATACCCTGCTCCTCGTCAAGTCTTACGACCACCGCCGCCTGCCCGGCATCGCGGCCTTTCCGGATCTTCACGAGTTGACCGATCTGCAGGGGATGTTCCTTTTTCAAGTTTATCACCTACGCGTTCAATTTTGTGAAAATTTCCAATCCGTTTTGCGTAACTGCCACCGTGTGCTCAAAATGAGCGCACAATGAGCCGTCCACCGTCACGACAGTCCAATTATCCTCAAGCGTTCGAAGTTGTCTTCCGCCGAGAATGGCCATCGGTTCGATTGCCAGCGCCATGCCGGATTGAAGCAACGGACCGCGGCCCTCGATGCCATAATTCGGGATCTTCGGTTCCTCATGGAGGTCCTTGCCTATGCCGTGACCGACATATTCCCTAACTACAGACATTCCGGACTCTTCGATATGTCGCTGAATCGCATGCGAAATGGTAAACAGACGCACATCCGGCTTCACAAGAGCCAGTCCTGCGTACAGGGAGGCTTCCGTAACGTCCAGCAATCGCTGGGCTTCGTCGGAAATTTGCCCTACCGGGTAAGTCCAGGCGGAATCGCCGTGGTAACCCCGATATTGCGCACCGATATCGATGGAGATGATATCGCCTTCCCGAAGCTTGCGCTCACTGGGGAATCCGTGTACCAACTGGTCGTTGATCGACGCACATATGCTAGCCGGAAAACCATTATAGCCTTTGAAAGACGGCACCGCATCCTGGCTGCGGATGGTCGCATCAGCAAGCGCATCGAGCTCGGCCGTCGTAACGCCCGGCTTGATTGCTTTTGCCAATACACGGTGAGTCTCAGCCACAATCCGTCCCGCTTCTCTCATAAAGCCGAGCTCCGTTTCGGACTTGCAAATGATCATTACAGTTAACCTCGCAGTACGGATAGGATACCTTCCGATACCGTACCGATCTCCTGGTCTCCGTCGATCTGCCGCAGCAAGCCTTTGTTTGCATAGTAATCGATCAGAGGCGCCGTTTTGCTTGTATACTCATCAAGCCGGGTGCGTACGCTCTCTTCATTGTCATCCGGACGTTGGTAGAGTTCGCCACCGTCTTTGTCGCACACGCCTTCCTGCTTTGGCGGGTTGAAAACTACATGGTAAGTCGTTCCGCAGGTTTTGCAGATCCGACGACCTGTAATCCGGACCAGAAGTTTCTCCGGGTCCACATTCAGATTGACAACATGATCAAGCTTACGGCCAGATTCGAGCAAAAGAGTATCCAATGCTTCGGCCTGCAGCAGAGTTCTCGGAAATCCGTCGAGCAAGAAACCTTTTTCGCAATCCGGCTGACTCAGCCGTTCGCGGACGATACCGTTCGTTACGTCATCCGGTACGAGCAGGCCCTGGTCGATGTATTCTTTTGCCTTGACTCCAATTGGAGTTCCCTCTTTGATCGCCAAACGAAAAGCATCGCCTGTCGAAATATGAGGAAGGCCGAATGCATCGACGATGACCTGCGCCTGTGTTCCTTTACCTGCCCCGGGAGGCCCCATGAATAGAATGTTCACGTGATGTCCACTCCTTACGTCTTACCCATGCCTAACCGCACAAAAGGCGCCGGGCGAGCGCATGGAGTCGGACCCGTCCGGAACCTGAGCTATTTATTGATAAAACCTTTATAATGCCGTTTAATCAGCTGACTTTCAATCGTCTTCATCGTATCCAAGGCAACCCCGACGACGATCAGCAGCGAAGTGCCGCCGATTTGAACCGACTGAGGAAGACCGGAAAGCGAACCGAACGCGATCGGCAGCAAAGAAATTACAGTCAGGAATACCGCACCGGTAACCGTGAGACGGGACATTACGCGAGTAATGTACTTCTCGGTCGCTTTACCAGGACGAACTCCAGGAATGTAACCGCCGTTTTTCTTCATATTCTCTGCCATCTGCTGCGGATTGATCTGCACGAAGGTGTAGAAGAACGTGAAGCCGATAATCATGATTGCATATAGCACCATGCCCAGCGGCTGACTGTAGTTCAGGTTGTTTTGCACCCAAGTAGCCCACGCGTACGTTGACCAGAAGTTTGCCAAAATAACCGGGAACTGCAACAGAGATACGGCGAAGATTACCGGGATGACACCCGCAGCGTTGACTTTCAACGGGATGTGAGTGTTTTGACCGCCGTACATTTTATTACCGACTACCCGCTTCGCATATTGAACCGGAACTTTCCGGATCCCTTGCTGAATGAAGATAACACCGACAATAATCAGGATCAAGACAAGCAGGATGATGACCGTTTTCATCGCGTTTAGGAACGTTTGACCGTCCACGATGAAATCAGACTGCGCTGTTGTCGAGATATAACCTGGAATGTTTGCGACGATCCCGGCAAAGATAAGAATCGAAATCCCGTTGCCAATGCCTTTTTCCGTGATTTGCTCACCCATCCACATCAGGAGGGAAGTACCCGCGGTCAAAACAATTGCAATCAGAATATAGTCGACGATCGTAGCGTTCGGAATCATTTCCGCATTATAAATGCGGTTGAAACCGATCGCTGTAGCGAACGCCTGAACCAAACCCAGAACTATGGTGCCGTATCGGGTAATCTGCGCTAGTTTTTTCTTGCCGTGTTCACCTTGTTTTGACCACTCGGTGAATTTCGGAATGACATCCATCGACAGCAGCTGTACGATGATCGATGCCGTAACGTACGGATAGATACTGAGAGCGAAGATCGAGAACTGAAGAAGCGCCCCTCCGGAGAAGGTGTTCAACAGACCCATCAACTGGCTGCCGGCTTCGTTAGCCGACTGGAGTACGTCCGTGTTAACGCCCGGAACAGGGATGAACGTACCGATACGGTAGATTACGAGAACCATCAACGTAAACAGGATCCGTTTACGGAGGTCTTCGACCTTCCATATATTCTTCAGGGTGTTGAACATTAGATCACCTCGGTTTTACCGCCGGCAGCCTCGATTTTCTCCACCGCAGATTGAGAGAACTTGTTTGCTTTGACAGTCAGTTTCACCGTCACGTCGCCATTGCCGAGGATCTTGATACCGCTCTTTGTATCTTTGACGATACCTTGTTCCTTCAGCAGCTCAGGAGTGACTTCAGTGTTTTCTGCAAAGTTGTTCAGTTCTTCGATGTTGACGATGGCATATTCTTTGCGGGTTGGGTTAACAAATCCGCGTTTTGGCAAACGACGATACAATGGGTTTTGACCGCCTTCGAAGCCTGGACGAACACCGCCGCCGGAGCGGGAGTTTTGGCCTTTATGACCGCGTCCGGCTGTTTTACCCGTACCGCTACTCGTACCGCGACCGATGCGCTTCCGCTCTTTAGTCGAACCCGGAGCAGGAGAAAGCTCATGTAACTTCATCGTTCGTTGCACCTCCTTGATTCATTCTATTGTTTCGCTCCTTGCGGAGCGATTGTTTTTAAGCTTCGATTTCTTTTACGGAAACCAGGTGCTTGACTTGGTTAACCATACCGCGAATCGCAGCGTTGTCGTTTTGGACGACAACTTGGTTCGTTTTACGCAGACCCAATGTATTTACAGTCGTGCGTTGGTTTTTCGGACGTCCGATCAGGCTGCGTACGAGGGTAATTTCCAATTTAGCCATTGTTGTTCCCTCCTTAGCCTCTCAGTTCTTCGACGGATTTACCACGAAGCTTAGCCACATCTTCGGCACGCTTCAAGCGGGACAATCCTTCCAAAGTCGCATTGACCATGTTCATGGAGTTCGAAGAACCCAGGGATTTTGTCAAAATGTCGCCTACGCCTGCAAGTTCCAGTACGGCACGTACTGGGCCGCCAGCGATAACGCCGGTACCTTCGGATGCTGGTTTCAGCAATACGCTACCTGCTCCGAATTTACCTGTAACCAGGTGAGTGATCGTTGTTCCGACGAGAGGAACGTGGATCAAGTTTTTCTTGGCATCTTCGATACCTTTACGGATCGCATCTGGAACTTCTCCAGCTTTGCCGATACCTGCTCCAACGTTGCCTTGTCCGTCGCCTACGACAACCAGTGCGCTGAAGCTGAAACGGCGTCCGCCTTTTACAACTTTAGCTACGCGGTTGATGTGTACAACGCGCTCCGTCAGTTCTCCTACAGTGCTCATATCTACACGCAAGTCGTTAACCTCCTTTTTTCGTTTTAGAATTCCAGTCCAGCTTCGCGAGCTGCGTCAGCCAGTGCTTGAATCCGTCCATGGTAGAGGTATCCTCCGCGGTCGAAAACGACAACGGTATGACCTTTTTCCTTAGCGCGGTTTGCAACCAGTGTGCCAACTTTAGCAGCAGCTTCAACGTTGCCGCCGTTTGTGATCTCGCTTTTCAGATCTTTGTCCATAGTCGATGCGGAAACGAGTGTTACGCCGTTTACGTCGTCGATCAGTTGGGCATAGATGTGCTTATCGGAACGGTATACGTTCAGACGAGGGCGCTCAACCGTACCTTGAATTTTCTTGCGTACACGCAAGTGTCTTTTCAAGCGAGCTTTATTTTTATCACCTTTGGTAATCATGAGTACTTTCACTCCTTCCCAATCTGCTTATTAAGCAGCTTCACATGAGCAAGCTAAGGGTAATGCGAAGGAAAGCGGCTTATTTTTTCTTGCCCGCTTTACCTTCTTTACGGATGATGCGTTCGCCTTCATACTTGATACCTTTACCTTTGTAAGGTTCCGGTTCGCGTACTTTACGGATTTGAGCAGCATAAGCGCCTACGCGCTCTTTGTCAATTCCGCGAACGATGATTTTCGTGTTCGAAGGAACTTCGAACTCGATGCCCGATTCCGGTGTGATTTCAACCGGGTGGGAGTAGCCCACGTTCAGGACGATCTTATCTCCAGACTTGCTGGCACGGTATCCGACCCCGACCAATTCAAGCGACTTGGAGAAACCTTCCGTTACACCACTTACCATGTTGTTGACAACGCTGCGTGTCGTTCCGTGAAGGGAACGATGCTCTTTGTTGTCGGAAGGACGTTCTACAGTGATTGTGTTACCTTCCACCGTTACTTTCATATCTCTATGAAGTTCACGAGTGAGAGTACCTTTAGGACCTTTGACTGTAATCGCTGTGTTGTTCAGCGTTACTTCAACGCCGCCCGGTACTTCGATTGGTTTGCGACCAATACGAGACATAGTTGTTGCACCTCCTTGTGTTCTGACGTAATTACCAAACGTAGCAGATTACTTCGCCGCCAGCTTTCGCTTGACGAGCTTCTTTGTCGGTCATAACTCCCTTAGACGTGGAGATAATCGCGATACCCAGGCCGCCCAGTACGCGAGGAACTTCGTTGCTCTTCGTGTACACGCGCAGACCCGGCTTACTGATTCTTTTCAGACCAGTAATAACGCGTTCGTTATTTTGACCGTATTTCAGGAAAATACGAATGATGCCTTGTTTGTTATCCTGTACGAATTCCGCGTCGCGGATAAAACCTTCGCGCTTCAGGATCTCGGCAATTTGCTTTTTCATCGCGGAAGCCGGCATTTCGACTTTCTCGTGACGTACCACGTTCGCGTTACGAATACGTGTAAGCATATCAGCAATCGGATCGGACATAGTCATGTGTGTGAACCTCCTTCCTTGTTATGCGGTAATTACCAGCTTGCTTTTCTAACGCCAGGAATCTGACCTTTATGAGCCAATTCGCGGAAGCAAATACGGCAGATTTTAAACTTTTGCAGCACCGAGTGTGGACGACCGCAACGTTCGCAGCGCGTGTATGCACGCACTTTGAATTTCGGTGTACGTTGCTGTTTAACTTTCATCGAAGTTTTTGCCACTTTAGCCTGACACCTCCTGGATATTTTCGGGAGAACAGGGTCATAGATCATGGCCCTAGATACTGGCCGATATTATTTTGCGAAAGGCATTCCGAGACCTGTAAGCAGTTCGCGGCCCTCTTCGTCTGTTTTTGCTGTCGTAACGATAACGATATCCATACCGCGGACCTTGTCCACTTGATCGTATTGGATTTCTGGGAAGATGAGTTGTTCTTTCAGACCCAGTGTGTAGTTGCCGCGGCCGTCGAAGGCTTTGTTGGATACACCTTGGAAGTCACGTACGCGTGGAAGCGATACGTTGAACAATTTGTCGAGGAACTGGTACATACGCTCGCCGCGCAGTGTAACCTTTGTTCCGATCGGCATATTCTCACGCAGTTTGAAACCTGCGATCGATTTTTTTGCACGAGTGATAACAGGCTTTTGACCTGCGATCTGCTCCAGTTCAGCTACCGCAGTATCGAGAACTTTGGAGTTAGATACGGCTTCACCAACACCCATGTTGATGACAACCTTCTCAAGCTTAGGAACCTGCATGACCGAAGAATAGCCAAACTTCTGCATCAGAGCAGGAGTGCTTTCGTTCAAATAACGTTCTTTCAATCTTGTTACCATGAAGGATGAACCTCCTTTCCGTAAAAATGGGATTATTCGATAACTTCTCCGGACCGTTTCGCAACGCGCACTTTTTTACCGTTGTCCAGCGTCTTGTAACCTACACGGGTCACTTTGCTGCCGTCTTTCGGGTCAACGTGCATTACGTTCGAAACGTGGATCGAAGCTTCTTGTTCCACGATTCCGCCTTGCGGGTTCGATTGGCTTGGCTTCTGGTGTTTTTTCACCATGTTCACGCCTTCGACCAACACGCGGTTTTCACGAGGGTAAGCGGCGATAACGCGCGCTTTTTTGCCTTTGTCTTTACCGCTGATTACGATAACGACATCGTCTTTTTTTACGTGAAGTTTGTTGTTATGGGATTCCAGAACTTTTTTCACTCTTGCCATCAGGTACACCTCCTATGACTTAAAGGCCGATCGACCATTAAGAAAATCGTGCATTATATTAGATAACTTCCGGTGCCAAGGAAACGATTTTCATGAAGTCCTTGTCGCGAAGTTCACGAGCAACTGGTCCGAAGATACGTGTACCACGTGGTCCACGATCGTCTTTTACGACTACCGCTGCGTTTTCGTCGAATGCGATGTACGATCCGTCTTTACGGCGTACCGAACGCTTCGTACGAACAACTACTGCTTTAACTACGTCGCCTTTTTTGACAACGCCCCCTGGTGTTGCTTGTTTTACCGAGCAAACGATCAGGTCACCGATGTTAGCTGTACGACGTCCCGTACCACCAAGTACGCGGATACACATCAGTTCCTTCGCACCGGAGTTATCAGCTACAGCCAAACGTGTAAATGGTTGAATCATTATGAATGTCCTCCTTTCGGACGAGCTTATCGTTCATTAGATGATGATTGCTTTTTCAGTAACTGCAGCCAGTCTCCAACGCTTGTCTTTGGACAGCGGGCGAGTTTCAACGATTCTTACTGTATCGCCGATTTTCGCTTCGTTGTTTTCGTCATGCGCCTTGAATTTCTTCGTCGACTTGATGCGTTTGTGGTAGAGTTCGTGTTTTTTGTAAGTTTCTACAACAACTACGATCGTCTTGTCCATTTTGTCGCTTACGACTTTACCCACCAACGTTTTACGCGAGTTGCGTTCTTCGGTCATGGTTAGCCTCCTTCCTGAATAAAGGGCTTATATTGTACCCGAGGGTTCAAAAGGAATTAAGAAGTAATTCCGAGTTCTCTTTGACGCAGAACCGTTTTAGCACGAGCGATTTCCTTGCGGACTACGCTGATGCGTGTAGGGTTATCGAGTTGACCGGTAGCGAGCTGAAAGCGCAGATTAAAGAGTTCTTCTTTAAATCCGGAGACCTTCTGTTCGATTTCGGCAGTAGTCAGGTCGCGCAGTTCCTTAGCCTTCATTTGCTTCACCACCCAATTCTTCACGTTTCACAAACTTAGTTTTAACAGGCAGTTTGTGAGAAGCGAGGCGCATTGCTTCACGAGCGATTTCTTCCGAAACGCCAGCAAGTTCAAACATGATCTTGCCCGGTTTTACAACCGCTACCCATTTCTCAACGTTACCTTTACCGCTACCCATCCGGACCTCGAGAGGCTTTTGAGTGATCGGCTTATCCGGGAAAATCTTGATCCAAACTTTACCGCCACGTTTGATGTAACGTGTCATAGCGATACGCGCTGCTTCGATCTGACGGTTCGTGATCCACGAAGGTTCAGTCGCTTGCAGGCCGAATTCGCCGAAGTTCAATTCAGTACCGCCTTTAGCACGACCGGCCAGACTGCCGCGTTGCTGTTTACGGTGTTTTACACGTTTAGGTACCAACATGATTAGTTGCCTCCTTCCTGAGCAGCTTGTTTCTTAGCTGGAGGAAGAACTTCTCCACGATAGATCCATACTTTAACGCCGATACGACCGTAGGTCGTGTGCGCTTCAGCTGTACCGTAGTCGATGTCGGCACGCAGGGTATGAAGTGGAACAGTTCCTTCGCTGTAGCCTTCCGAACGTGCGATTTCGGCACCGCCCAGACGACCGCTAACTGCAGTTTTGATTCCTTTAGCGCCTGCACGCATTGTACGTTGCATCGATTGTTTCAGAGCACGACGGAACGATACGCGACGTTCCAATTGTTGTGCAATGCTTTCGGCAACCAAAATAGCGTCCAGTTCTTGGTTCTTGATTTCTGCGATGTTGATGTGTACTTTTTTGCCGTTCGAAATCTTGGTGATTTCGCCACGCAGTACTTCAACTTCCGCGCCGCCACGTCCGATTACCATACCCGGCTTCGCCGTATGGATCGTTACGTTTACGCGGTTAGCTGCTCTTTCGATCTCGATCTTGGAGACAGCAGATTCTTTCAGCTTTGTTTTCAGGTATTCGCGAATTTTCACGTCTTCCATCAACAGAGTACCGAAGTCTTTACCAGCATACCATTTGGATTCCCAGTCACGGATAACGCCTACGCGGAATCCTACCGGATTTACTTTTTGTCCCACAGTTGTCCCTCCTTACTTTTCGGATACAGCCAGAGTGATATGGCTGGTGCGTTTATTGATCCGGCTTGCGCGTCCCATTGCCCGAGGGCGGAAACGTTTCAAAGTCGGTCCTTGGTTTACGAAAACTTGCGAGATAACCAACTTGCTTACGTCCAGCGAGTGGTTGTGTTCTGCGTTAGCGATTGCCGAGTTCAGCAATTTTTCCAAAATCGGGGATGCCGCTTTCGGAGTGTGGCGCAGAATCGCGATTGCTTCACCTACGTGTTTGCCGCGAATCAGGTCAGCGACCAGTTGGGCTTTACGTGGGGAGATGCGGGAATATTTCAAGTGCGCTTGTGCTTCCATGCTATCATAACCTCCCTTCGGACTTTAGTATAAGGTCCGTTTAGCGTCTTGTTTTCTTGTCGTCAGCGGCATGGCCTTTGTAAGTACGCGTCGGCGCGAACTCACCCAGTTTGTGTCCAACCATGTCTTCCGTTACATAAACCGGTACGTGCTTGCGTCCGTCATAAACGGCGAAAGTGTGTCCGATGAATTGTGGGAAAATCGTGGAACGTCTGGACCAAGTTTTAATAACGACTTTCTTTTCGGTTTCATTCAGTACTTCTACCTTTTTGAGCAGGTATCCGTCAATGAAAGGGCCTTTTTTGAGACTGCGTGTCATCGATTGTAGTCCTCCCTTCAGCTGGCTTGTTCCATAATCCTAGCCGGCGAAGCAATGCGGGATAAGCGCATTACTTCGTACGGCGACGGATGATGTATTGATCCGAAGATTTGTTTTTCTTGCGCGTTTTGTAGCCCAGGGTTGGTTTGCCCCATGGCGACAGCGGCGACTTACGTCCGATTGGAGCACGACCTTCACCACCACCGTGTGGGTGATCGTTCGGGTTCATTACTACGCCGCGGACTTGAGGACGGTTGCCCAACCAACGGTTACGTCCGGCTTTACCAATTTTCACGAGTTCGTGATCTTGGTTACCTACCGAACCGATTGTAGCGCGGCAAACCTTGAGTACGCGACGAACTTCGCCAGAAGACAGGCGGATCGATACGTAGCGTTCTTCTTTACCCAACAATTGAGCTTCTGTTCCGGCAGCGCGAACCATTTGGCCGCCTTTGCCCGGTTTCAACTCAATGTTGTGGATAACTGTACCTACCGGAATGTTTTCCAGTGGCAGTGCGTTACCGATCTTGATGTCCGCTTGAGGACCGGAGTAGATCGTATCGCCAACTTTCAGACCTTTAGGCGCGATGATGTAGCGTTTCTCGCCGTCTGCATAGTTGATCAATGCGATATTCGAAGTCCGGTTCGGATCGTATTCGATCGTAGCAACGTGGCCTGGAATTCCATCTTTGGTACGTTTGAAGTCGATGATACGGTATTTACGTTTGTGTCCGCCGCCATGGTGACGAACCGTAATTTTACCTTGGTTGTTGCGGCCCGCTTTTTTGAAGAGCGGCGACAGCAACGATTTCTCCGGCTGATTCGTGGTGATTTCTTCGAATGTCGACACGCTCATAGCGCGGCGAGCCGGGGACGTTGGTTTGTACTTTTTGATTGGCACGTTAGTTTTCCTCCTTACTCTGCAGATTCAAAGAATTCGAGCGATTTGCTTTCTGGAGTCAGCGTCACGATCGCTTTTTTCCACTCGCTCGTGTAACCGGAGTGACGGCCATAACGTTTCGGTTTAGCCGGAACGCGTAGAATGTTGACTTTCAGCACTTTTACGCCGAAGATCGCTTCTACTGCCTTCTTCACTTCCGTTTTATTAGCGCTCATTTGCACTTCAAACACGTATTTCGACTGACTCATTGCTTCAGCTGTACGTTCCGTAATAATCGGACGTTTGATAAGGTCGCGAGGATCTTTCATTATGCGAATACCTCCTGTACCTTCTGTACTGCGTCCTTCGTGATGATAAGCTTATCATGCACGAGCACGTCAAGAACATTAATGCCGTCGGCTTGAACGAATTTCACGCCTGGGATGTTACGAGCAGACAGAGCCACGTTGTTGTCATATTCCGGAGCCACTACCAGGGCTTTGCGGTCTACGTTCAACTTGCTCAGGATACCTGCGAATTCTTTTGTCTTCGGAGCGTTCAGGCTCAATGTATCGAGAACGATAATTTCGTTAGCGATGACTTTCGAAGACAGTGCCGATTTGATCGCCAGACGACGAACTTTTTTAGGCAGTTTGAAAGAGTAGCTGCGCGGAGTTGGTCCGAAGACGATACCGCCGCCTCTCCATTGCGGAGAACGGATCGAGCCTTGACGAGCGCGTCCTGTACCTTTTTGTTTCCAAGGTTTGCGACCGCCGCCACGAACTTCCGAACGTCCTTTGACTTTGTGCGTACCCGAGCGAAGCGATGCTTGTTGCATCACGACAGCTTGGTGGAGCACATGTCCGTTAGGATTAATACCGAATACCGAATCGCTAAGTTCGATTTCTCCAACTTCGCTACCTTCGATATTAAAAACTTTTACTGTAGGCATTTCATGTTCCTCCTTTCTTCTAAGGATTTATTATTTCTTCACCGATTCGCGAACTTTAACGAAGCCGTTTTTAGGACCCGGAATGGAGCCTTTAACCAGCAGTACGTTGCGTTCCGCATCGACTCTTACGATTTCGAGGTTTTGAACAGTGATCGAGTCATGGCCCATGTGTCCTGGCAGGCGTTTGCCTTTCGGTACGCGGTTAGCCTGGATGGAACCCATCGAACCCGGTCTGCGGTGGTAACGCGAGCCGTGCGACATTGGTCCGCGGCTTTGTCCCCAACGCTTGATACTACCAGCGAAACCTTTACCTTTGGATACGCCGCTTACGTCGACGAATTGTCCTTCAGCAAACACGTCCGCTTTAAGCACTTGTCCAACCTCGTAGTTAGCGAGGTCAACACCGCGAAGTTCGCGAATGTAGCGCTTAGGTGCAGTGTCCGCTTTTTTAGCGTGACCTGCCTCCGGTTTGTTGGAACGGCTAGCTTTCTTGTCCGCGAAACCGATTTGTACCGCTTCATAACCGTCATTTTCCAGGTCTTTCTTCTGCAGAACCACACATGGGCCTGCTTCGATAACCGTTACAGGAACGACGTTACCTTCAGCGGTGAACACTTGGGTCATACCCAGTTTTTTCCCTAAGATACCAGTCATGTTGACACCTCTTTTCATTTATGTCCTTATTCAGGAGTCTTACAGTTTGATTTCGATATCGACGCCGGACGGCAAGTCCAGACGCATCAAGGCATCCACAGTTTGTGGAGTTGGGTTCACAATGTCGATCAAACGCTTGTGTGTGCGTTGTTCAAATTGCTCACGCGAATCCTTGTATTTGTGCACCGCACGGAGAATGGTGATGATTTGCTTTTCAGTCGGCAGCGGGATCGGTCCGGAAACACCGGCACCCGAACGTTTTGCTGTTTCAACGATTTTTTCTGCAGATTGATCCAGAACTCTGTGATCATATGCTTTCAAACGAATACGGATTTTTTGCTTTGCCATTTCAAATTCCCTCCTTCTATCGCCCAATTTGGTATCGGACATACTCCGTGAAAATTTTCCGCGCACACCAACTATGGCAAAGGAGCCGGGTGTGTCGGTAACCTCTCACATCATCGCAACGTCTCAGAACAACATTCATTATTATATAGAAGATGTCTCGACAATGCAACCCTTTTTTAAAATTACACAAAAAGAAAGCGAGGCCCCTTCCCGACTTCGGGATGATGGCCCCGCCTCGCGCTTTCGTTTACAGTACATTGTTACTCGTTCCAGTACACTGTTGCTCTATTAAACGGGATTAGCCGTTATTATTTTTGGATTGTTGCTACAGCACCAGCGCCTACTGTACGTCCGCCTTCACGAATAGAGAACTTAGTTCCTTCTTCGATAGCGATCGGAGCGATCAGGGATACGGTAACTGTGATGTTGTCGCCTGGCATTACCATTTCTGCGCCTTCTGGCAGGTTGATGATGCCTGTTACGTCAGTTGTACGGAAGTAGAACTGAGGGCGGTATCCTGTGAAGAAAGGCTTGTGACGGCCACCTTCTTCTTTAGTCAGGACGTAGATTTGAGCTGTGAACTCAGTGTGCGGCTTAACCGAACCTGGTTTCGACAGAACTTGTCCACGCTCGATTTGAGTGCGGTCAACACCACGCAGCAGTGCGCCGATGTTGTCGCCAGCTTGAGCGGAATCCATCAGTTTACGGAACATTTCTACGCCCGTAACGACGGATTTCTTGGACTCTTCAGCGATACCTACGATTTCGACTTCGTCGCCGATCTTAACTGTACCGCGTTCGATACGGCCAGTTGCTACCGTACCACGGCCAGTGATCGAGAATACGTCCTCGACTGGCATCAGGAAAGGCTTCTCAGTGTCGCGCTCTGGAGTCGGGATGTACTCATCGATGATGTTGAACATTTCAACGATCTTTTGAGCCCATTCGCCTTCAGGGTTTTGCAGCGCTTCACGAGCGGAACCTTGGATGATTGGAGTGTCGTCGCCTGGGAAGTCGTATTCGCTCAACAGGTCACGTACTTCCATTTCAACCAGTTCCAGAAGCTCAGCGTCTTCAACCATGTCGCATTTGTTCAGGAATACGACGATGTAAGGAACGCCTACTTGACGGGACAGAAGGATGTGTTCGCGAGTTTGCGGCATAGGGCCGTCAGCTGCGGATACAACCAGGATCGCTCCGTCCATTTGTGCCGCGCCAGTGATCATGTTTTTAACATAGTCGGCGTGACCTGGGCAGTCTACGTGTGCGTAGTGACGAGCTGGAGTTTCGTATTCAACGTGTGCTGTCGAGATCGTGATACCACGTTCTCTTTCTTCCGGAGCCTTATCGATTTGGTCAAACGCGATTGCAGCACCACCATAAGTCTTCGACAGAACAGTTGTGATTGCAGCAGTCAGGGTTGTTTTACCATGGTCGACGTGACCAATAGTACCAATGTTAACGTGCGGCTTATTACGCTCAAATTTAGCTTTTGCCATTTGAAACAGTTCCTCCTTAATATAGAAAAATTATTGGGTTAAAATCAATCCGAACGATGAAGCCTTATAAGATCCCATCATCCGGCGGTGAAAACGAGGATTACTCCCCTGCTTTCGTTTTCGATACGATTTCTTCAGCGATGCTCTTCGGAACTTCTTCATAGTGAGAAAGCTCCATCGAGAATACGCCGCGTCCTTGCGTACCCGAACGCAGAGTCGTCGAGTATCCGAACATTTCGGAGAGAGGTACCTTCGCACGGATAATTTGAGCACCGCTGCGGGAATCCATACCTTCGATACGGCCGCGGCGGGAGTTCAGCATACCCATAACGTCGCCCATGTACTCCTCAGGCACGGTTACTTCGACTTTCATGATAGGCTCAAGCAGGACAGGCTTACACTTTTCCTTCGCTGCTTTAAGCGCCATCGAACCCGCAATTTTGAACGCCATTTCGTTGGAATCGACATCATGATAAGAACCGTCGACGATTGTCGCTTTAACGTCTACCAGCGGGAAGCCCGCGATAACGCCGCTCTTCATCTGTTCTTCGATACCCGCAAGTGCCGGTTGAACGTATTCGCGTGGAACCGAACCGCCGACTACCTTACTTTCGAATTGGCTACCTGTACCCGGTTCCAGCGGTTCGAATTCAACCCATACGTGACCGTATTGACCACGACCACCGGATTGACGTACGAATTTGCCTTCTACGCGAGCTGGTTGACGGAAAGTTTCGCGGTAAGCAACCTGTGGTTTACCCACGTTGGTTTCTACTTTGAACTCCCGACGCATGCGGTCGATGATGATATCAAGGTGGAGTTCGCCCATACCAGCCAGAATCGTCTGGCCTGTTTCTTCGTCTGTATGAGCACGAAGGGTTGGATCTTCCTCGGTGAGCTTGCTCAGAGCCACGCCCATCTTATCTTGGTCAGCCTTGGTTTTCGGCTCAACCGCGATTTCGATAACCGGGTCAGGGAAGTTCATCGATTCCAGAATAACCGGGTTCTTCTCATCACACAGTGTATCACCTGTGCCCGTATCTTTCAAACCAACTGCTGCCGCGATATCACCCGAATATACGATGCTGATTTCTTGGCGGCTGTTGGCATGCATTTGCAGGATACGACCGATCCGCTCACGTTTGCCTTTCGACGCGTTCAGTACATACGAACCGGATTGAAGCGTACCGGAGTATACACGGAAGAACGTCAGCTTGCCCACGTAAGGGTCCGTCATGATTTTGAAAGCAAGCGCGGAGAACGGCTCTTCATCCGAAGAATGACGAACAGCTTCCGTACCGTCTTCCAGTGTACCCATGATTGCAGGAACGTCTGTTGGAGCTGGAAGGTAATCAACAACTGCGTCCAGCATCAGCTGAATGCCTTTGTTTTTGTAAGAAGATCCACAGATAACCGGGAAAATCTTAACATCGACGACGCCTTTACGCAGGCCGGCTTTGATCTCATCAATCGTGAGTTCTTCGCCTTCCAGGTATTTCATCATCAATTCTTCGTCCAGTTCCGCGACTTTCTCGATCAACGTAGAGCGAAGTTCTTCGACTTGAGCCAGATATTCTTCCGGAATGTCGACAACTTCGATATTTTGACCCAGATCGTCTTTATACATATGAGCTTTTTGCTCAACAAGGTCAATGATACCGACAAAGTCGTTTTCAGCGCCGATCGGAAGCTGAATCGCTACCGCGTTGGCTTGAAGACGCTCGCCCATATCTTTAACAACGTTAAGGAAGTCCGCACCGATAATGTCCATTTTGTTGACGTATGCGATCCGAGGAACGCCGTAACGGTCAGCCTGTCTCCATACGGTTTCAGACTGAGGTTCGACACCTTCTTTGGCACTGAATACGCCTACTGCCCCGTCCAATACACGAAGGGAACGTTCAACTTCAACTGTGAAGTCAACGTGTCCCGGGGTATCAATGATATTGACGCGGTAACCGTGCCATTGAGCGGTCGTAGCGGCGGAAGTAATCGTGATTCCGCGCTCCTGCTCCTGCTCCATCCAGTCCATCGTCGCTGCGCCATCGTGTACTTCACCGATTTTGTGCGTGATGCCCGTGTAGAACAGAATCCGTTCCGTAGTCGTTGTTTTACCAGCGTCAATATGCGCCATGATACCGATGTTACGTGTATTTTTCAAGGAGAATTCTCTTGTCATGAATGGGAATCTCCCTTCAAAATTCAATATTGGTTACTAAGCCGAAATCCTACCAGCGGTAGTGAGCAAACGCTTTGTTCGCTTCAGCCATTTTGTGCGTGTCTTCGCGTTTCTTCACGGATGCACCAGTGTTGTTCGATGCATCGATGATTTCAGCCGCCAGACGCTCTTCCATTGTCTTCTCGCCGCGGTTGCGGGAGTAGTTAACGAGCCAACGGAGACCGAGAGCTGTGCGTCTTTCTGGCTTAACTTCGATCGGTACTTGATAGTTCGCACCGCCTACACGGCGAGCTTTAACTTCAAGAACTGGCATGATGTTTTTGATTGCAGCTTCAAATACTTCCATTGGGTCATTGCCCGTACGTTCCTGAATCAATTTGAACGAGTTGTAAAGGATGTTTTGAGCTACACCGCGTTTTCCGTCGATCATAATGCGGTTGATCAGACGAGTAACCAGTTTGCTATTGTACACCGGATCCGGCAGTACGTCTCTTTTGGTAACTGGACCTTTGCGTGGCATGGATATCCCCCTTTCTCCGATAGTTGAACGCCCTCAGGCGCTCAAATTAGTTTTTCTTTTCTTTTGGACGCTTAGCGCCGTATTTCGAACGGGCTTGCATACGTCCGTTTACGCCTGCAGTATCAAGAGCACCGCGAACGATATGGTAACGTACACCCGCCAAGTCCTTTACGCGACCTCCGCGAACCAGCACGACGCTGTGTTCTTGCAGGTTGTGTCCGATACCCGGAATGTAAGCAGTCACCTCGATACGGTTCGTCAAACGAACACGGGCATACTTACGAAGCGCGGAGTTCGGTTTACGTGGAGTCATTGTACCTACACGAGTGCAGACACCGCGTTTTTGCGGGGCGCTCAGGTTTGTTTCTTCACGTTTCAGTGCGTTGAAACCCTTTTGCAGTGCTGGGGATTTCGACTTCACGACTTTCGCTTGACGTCCTTTGCGGACGAGTTGGTTAATAGTTGGCATTGTCATTGCCACCCCCTTCCTATATTGGTAAACATCCTTGTTACAAACCGTTTCCTCAAGCCCACAGAGCCAGGTGGTTCATAAAAGAACAAATGAAAGTTTTTGCCCCAAGCGCCTAACGCCCTTGAAACAAAAACGTTCTCACACAGTTATGTCTTTCTCACTTCAGAACCGCAACCATCGCCGCCCCGACTTCGATTCGGCAGGCTTTGCCAAGCTCTCGCATGGTTTCAACCTCGGTGATCTTCACGCCGGACTTTACGCACAGCGATGTGATCTTTGCGATCATCCGCTGGTCTGCGTCCATGGCTACATAAACTTCAGAAGCTTCTCCAAGTTCAACCGCTCGCACGGTTTGCTTGGTACCGATTTTGACATGAGCATCCTGAAGTCCTTTATCATTAGACATTCGGCATATCCTCCAAAAGACAGGATTGGTACAACCTGCTCACGCACCTTTGCTATATTAGCACCTGGCGGAACAGTATGTCAAGCAAAGAATGCAGGGTTTCCAGAAAGATTTCTCTTTCCTTCCACCCTGGTTCCCTTGCTCTGCAACGACTTATTCAGTCGTTACAGGCTCCAAGGATTCTTCTCCGTTATCTGCGCCTTCCGGTTCTTCGAAACGGATATTGCGGTAACGGCTCATACCTGTACCGGCAGGAATCAACTTGCCGATCAGTACGTTTTCTTTCAAGCCGAGCAATTGGTCGACTTTGCCTTTGATCGCTGCGTCGGTAAGTACGCGCGTTGTTTCCTGGAAGGAAGCTGCCGACAAGAACGAATCGGTTTCCAGGGACGCTTTCGTAATACCCAACAGGATCGGTTTGGCTACAGCCGGATCTTTACCGCTGAGGATAACTTCTTTGTTTGCCTTCTCGTATTCGTGTATTTCAACGAACGATCCCGGCAGCAACGTCGTATCGCCTGCATCGACGATGCGGATTTTACGCAGCATCTGGCGAATCATGACTTCGACGTGCTTATCGTTAATTTCTACGCCTTGGTTCCGGTATACGCGCTGAACTTCCTGAAGGATATAGTTCTGCACGCCGCGGATTCCCTTAATGCGCAGCATTTCTTTAGGGTCGATGGAACCGTCCGTCAATTCGTCCCCTGCTTCGATGGTCATGCCTTCGCGTACACGCAGACGTGAACCATAGGTAACAGCGTACGTTTTGCTTTCGGCTTCGCCTTGAACTTCGATTTCGCGACGGTCTTTCGTTTCGCGAATCTCTTTCACGACGCCGTCGATTTCACTGATCGTGGCCTGGCCTTTAGGGTTACGGGCCTCGAACAATTCTTGGATACGAGGCAGACCTTGCGTGATGTCGTCGCCGGCAACGCCGCCGGTGTGGAACGTACGCATCGTGAGCTGGGTTCCCGGTTCGCCGATCGATTGGGCAGCGATAATGCCGACTGCTTCGCCGATTTCGACGTGTTTACCCGTAGCCAAGTTACGTCCGTAGCACTTTTTGCACACGCCATGACGCGCGCGGCAGCTGAGTACGGAACGGATTTGCAGTTTTTCAACGCCGGCTTTGACGATTTCTTCAGCTTTATCCGAAGTAATCAGTTCATTGCGGCGTGCAATGATTTCGTTGGTTTCCGGATGACGAACCGTCTCGAAGCAATAGCGGCCTTCAATACGGTCGTACAGATCTTCGATAACTTCTTTGCCATCCTGGATACGGCTAACCATAAAGCCTTTGTCCGTCCCGCAGTCGTCTTCGCGAACGATAACGTCCTGGGCTACGTCAACCAGACGACGGGTCAAGTAACCCGAGTCGGCGGTACGAAGTGCGGTATCGGCCAGACCTTTACGCGCACCGTGCGTAGACAGGAAGTATTCGAGGACCGTCAGGCCTTCGCGGAAGTTCGATTTGATTGGGAGTTCGATGATGCGACCCGATGGGTTGGCCATCAGACCACGCATACCGCCCAGCTGGGTGATCTGCGATTTGTTACCACGGGCCTTGGAATCGACCATAAGCATGATGGAGTTATAACGGTCCATGGATTTCATCAGAATGTCACTGATTTGATCCTTGGCGTGCGACCAGATTTCGATAACGCGGTCATACCGTTCTTCGTTGGTGATCAGACCGCGGCGATACTGATTCGTAATGACCGCGACCTTCTTATCCGACTCTTCCATCAGCGCTTTTTTCTCCGGTGGAACGACAACGTCGGATACAGCTACGGTTACGCCCGAACGAGTCGAGTACGTGAAGCCAAGCTGCTTGATTTCGTCGAGGATCATCGAAGTTTGAGTCGTTTGGTAAACTTCGAAGCAACGTCCGATGATTTCACCCAAATACTCTTTGCCGATACCTTTGGTTTGTGGAGCGTTCATGATGCGGTCGGTAACATGTTCACCTTTTTCATAGATGAAGAAGTCTTCCGCCACGCCATCGAACAAGTTTGCACGAGTCGCGTCGTTGATATACGGGAAGCTTGCCGGGAAAATTTCGTTAAAAATAATCCGGCCGATCGTCGTAATCAGCATCGCTTCTTGTTGCTTATCGGTGAAGCTTGTTTTATTGAGAGCTTTAACCGGAATTGCCACGCGAGCGTGGAGTTCGGCCGTGCCACGTTGATAAGCGGACACTGCTTCATTGATGTTACGCAAAATCATGCCTGCGCCCTGCGCTTGGTTGTTGTCCATCGTCAAGTAATACGTTCCGAGGACCATATCCTGCGAAGGGGTAACAACCGGCTTGCCGTCTTTCGGGTTCAGGATGTTACCGGAAGCGAGCATCAAGATGCGTGCTTCGGCTTGCGCTTCCGCGGACAGCGGAACGTGCACGGCCATTTGGTCGCCGTCGAAGTCGGCATTGTATGCCGTACATACGAGCGGGTGAAGGCGAATCGCTTTACCTTCGACCAA
Organism: Saccharibacillus sacchari; assembly: GCF_037722395.1. GTDB lineage: Bacteria > Bacillota > Bacilli > Paenibacillales > Paenibacillaceae > Saccharibacillus > Saccharibacillus sacchari_A. The sequence goes on from NZ_JBBKAR010000010.1 coordinate 26,873, forward strand.
GATCGGTTCGAATGCCTGGATACCGAGACGGTGAAGCGTAGGGGCACGGTTCAGCAGAACCGGATGCTCTTTGATCACTTCTTCGAGTACGTCCCAAACTTCAGCGCTCACGCGCTCAACTTTGCGTTTTGCACTCTTGATGTTGTGAGCAAGGCCTTTGTTAACCAGTTCCTTCATCACGAAAGGCTTGAACAGTTCCAGCGCCATCTCCTTCGGAAGACCGCATTGGTACATCTTCAGGTTAGGACCTACGACGATAACGGAACGGCCGGAATAGTCGACCCGTTTACCGAGCAAGTTCTGACGGAAACGCCCTTGTTTACCTTTAAGCATATGGCTGAGGGATTTGAGCGGACGGTTACCCGGACCTGTTACAGGACGGCCGCGACGGCCGTTGTCGATCAGGGCGTCTACCGCTTCCTGCAGCATACGTTTTTCGTTTTGGACGATGATGTCCGGTGCTCCCAGATCAAGCAGTCTTTTCAGACGGTTGTTCCGGTTGATCACGCGGCGATACAGGTCGTTCAAGTCGGACGTTGCAAAACGGCCGCCGTCGAGCTGTACCATCGGACGCAGTTCCGGCGGGATGACCGGAAGCACATCGAGAATCATCCAGTCCGGGTTGTTCCCCGAACTCTTGAATGCTTCGATGACTTCCAGACGCTTAATCGCCCGGCTTCTGCGTTGTCCTTGCGTCGTACGAAGTTCTTCTTTGAGGAACTCCAATTCTTTGTCGATGTCCATGTCCTGAAGGAGTTTTTTCACAGCTTCAGCACCCATGCCGGCATGGAACCCGTAGCCATACTTTTCACGATAGCTACGGTATTCTTTTTCCGACAGGAGTTGTTTTCTCTCCAGAGGCGTCTCGCCTGGATCGGTTACGACATAAGAAGCGAAGTAAATGACTTCTTCGAGCGAGCGCGGCGACATGTCCAGCGCCAGACCCATACGGCTCGGAATTCCTTTGAAGTACCAAATGTGGGAAACCGGAGCGGCAAGCTCAATATGGCCCATCCGTTCGCGACGAACTTTTGCGCGGGTCACTTCAACGCCGCAGCGGTCGCAGACAACGCCTTTGTAACGTACCCGTTTGTATTTGCCACAATGGCATTCCCAGTCTTTGGTCGGTCCGAAGATCTTTTCACAGAAAAGACCTTCTTTCTCCGGTTTGAGCGTACGATAGTTGATCGTTTCCGGCTTTTTCACTTCGCCACGCGACCAAGAACGAATCTTGTCCGGCGAAGCGAGCCCGATCTTGATAAACTCGAAGTTGTTTACATCCAACAAGGAGCAACCCTCCCTATATGCGGTTCCTGATTTTTAAAACTTATTGTTCCGCGCCGACTTCCGAACCCTCAAGGTTGAGGCCCAGCTTATCGCCGCCGGTTGGTTCTTCCTCGTCATCCAGTTCCTTCATTTCGATCTCGTTCTCGTCTTCACCCAGGATTTTGACATCCATACCCAAGCTTTGCAGCTCTTTGATCAAGACTTTGAACGCTTCCGGTACGCCCGGTTCCGGCACGTTCTCGCCCTTGACGATCGATTCGTACGTTTTCACGCGACCAACCACGTCATCGGACTTCACGGTCAGGATTTCTTGCAAGGTATATGCCGCGCCGTAGGCTTCAAGCGCCCATACTTCCATCTCACCGAAACGCTGTCCGCCAAATTGGGCTTTACCACCCAGCGGCTGTTGCGTAACGAGCGAGTAAGGCCCCGTGGAACGGGCGTGGATCTTATCGTCGACCATGTGCGCGAGCTTGATCATGTGCATGACGCCGACCGTAACTTCACGCTCGAAGCGTTCGCCGGTACGTCCGTCGTACAGCACGGTCTTGCCGTTGCGCTGCATGCCGGCTTCTTCCATCGTATCGAATACATCGTACTCGTTCGCTCCGTCGAATACCGGAGTCGCCACGTGGATGCCGAGACGTTGTGCTGCCATACCCAGATGGACTTCCAGGATTTGTCCGATGTTCATCCGCGAAGGTACGCCCAGCGGGTTCAATACGATCTGAACCGGCGTGCCGTCCGGCAGGAACGGCATATCTTCTTCCGGCATGATACGCGATACGACACCCTTGTTACCGTGACGTCCCGCCATCTTGTCGCCTTGGGAGATTTTACGTTTCTGTGCGATATAAACACGGACAAGCTGATTAACGCCCGGTGGCAGTTCGTCGCCGTTTTCGCGTGTGAAGACTTTGACGTCTACGACGATCCCGTCGGTACCGTGAGGTACGCGCAGGGAAGTATCGCGAACTTCGCGAGCCTTTTCACCGAAGATCGCATGCAGCAGACGTTCTTCCGCAGTCAGTTCCGTTACACCCTTAGGTGTGACTTTACCTACCAGGATATCGCCAGCAGCGATTTCCGCGCCGATGCGGATAATACCGCGATCGTCGAGGTTCTTCAGCGCTTCTTCGCCGACATTCGGAATGTCGCGCGTGATTTCTTCAGGCCCCAGCTTCGTGTCACGCGCATCGGATTCGTATTCTTCGATATGGATCGAAGTGTATACGTCTTCCTTAACGAGCTTTTCACTCAGCAGGATCGCATCCTCGTAGTTGTAACCTTCCCAAGTCATGAAGGCTACGACAACGTTACGGCCCAGAGCCAATTCGCCCATTTCGGTCGAAGGGCCATCTGCCAGGATATCGCCTTTTTTCACGAGTTCACCCGCGCGAACGATCGGACGTTGGTTGATGCACGTGCCTTGGTTCGAACGCATGAATTTGTGTAATTTATAAGTGACCAAGTCGCCTTTGACTTCTTGGCCGTCGACGTTCTCAACGCGGCGCAGCGTGATTTCGCTGGCTGTCGAACGTTCGATGTAACCGTCATGTTTCGCTACGATACATACGCCGGAGTCCTTAGCCGATTTGTGTTCCATACCGGTACCTACGAGAGGTGCTTTAGGAATCAGCAGAGGTACAGCCTGACGCTGCATGTTCGATCCCATCAGCGCGCGGTTGGAGTCATCGTTCTCAAGGAACGGGATGAGCGCCGTCGCGACGGATACGACCTGTTTTGGCGAAACGTCCATGTAGTCAACGCGATCACTCGGCATTGGCAGGATGTTGTCAGCCTGTTTGTTGTAACGAACGATAACCATGTCATCCGCGAAGGCATCATCTTCAGTCAGCTGGGCATTTGCCTGAGCGACTACGTAGTTGTCTTCTTCATCGGCTGTCAGGTAATCGATATGCTCGGTCACTTTGTTCGTCTTCGGATCGACGCGACGGTAAGGCGCTTCGATGAAGCCGTACTCGTTAATCCGCGCAAACGTGGACAGGGAGTTGATCAGACCGATGTTCGGTCCTTCCGGCGTCTCGATCGGGCACATCCGGCCGTAGTGGCTGGCGTGAACGTCTCGAACTTCGAAACCTGCGCGTTCGCGTGTCAAACCGCCGGGTCCGAGTGCGGACAGACGGCGTTTGTGCGTCAGTTCGGCCAGAGGGTTCGTCTGGTCCATGAACTGGGAGAGCTGCGAACTGCCGAAGAACTCCTTAATGGATGCGATGACCGGACGAATGTTGATCAGAGCCTGAGGCGTGATCACGTTCGAATCCTGGATCGACATCCGTTCGCGCACGACGCGTTCCATACGGGACAGACCGATACGGAATTGGTTTTGCAACAATTCGCCTACGGAACGCAGACGGCGGTTACCCAAATGGTCGATATCGTCTGTGTCGCCAATGCCATGCAGCAGATCGATGAAGTAACTCACCGATGCGATGACGTCGGCAGGCGTGATGTTTTTGACCGACTTGTCGATCAAACCGTTGGCGATGACTTTAACGACTTTGCCATCTTCAATCGGAGAGAAGACGTCGATCGATTGCATCGGAATGTCGTTGGCTTCAAGCACGCCGCCGGCAACATGATACGTCTTAACGCTATGTTCGCTCTCCAGGTAAGGCAGAATCTCGTCGAGGAGACGACGGTCTACCATTTGGCCGGCTTCCGCGATGATTTCACCAGTTACGGTGTCGATCAACGTTTCGGCAAGCTTCTGGTTGAACAAACGGTTTTTGATATGAAGCTTTTTGTTGATCTTGTAACGACCTACATTGGCGAGATCGTATCTCTTTGGGTCGAAGAAGCGAGCAATCAGCAAGCTTTTCGCGTTATCCAGTGTAGGAGGCTCGCCCGGACGCAGACGCTCGTAGATCTCGATCAGAGCTTTCTCTGTCGAATCCGTGTTGTCTTTGTCGAGGGTGTTGCGGATATACTCGTCATTGCCGAGCAAATCCAAGATTTCGGCATCGCTGCCGAAACCAAGTGCACGAAGCAGTACCGTTACCGGAATTTTCCGGGTACGGTCGATTCGAACGTAAATGATGTCTTTAGCGTCCGTCTCAAGCTCAAGCCATGCACCGCGGTTCGGGATTACAGTTGCGCTATATGCTTTCTTTCCGTTTTTGTCCACTTTAGTATTGAAGTAGACGCTTGGAGAGCGAACCAACTGACTGACAATAACCCGTTCCGCACCGTTTATAATGAACGTACCGGTTTCGGTCATCAGCGGGAAGTCGCCCATAAATACTTCCTGCTCTTTGACTTCGCCCGTTTCCTTGTTAATCAGGCGGACTTTCACACGAAGTGGTGCCGCGTAAGTTACATCACGCTCTTTGGCATCGTCTGTCGTGTATTTCGGCTCCCCGAGGCTGTAATCGATAAATTCCAGAATCAGATTTCCGGTAAAGTCCTGGATTGGCGAAATGTCGTGGAACATTTCCCGAAGACCTTCCTCCAGGAACCATTCATACGATTTCTGTTGAATCTCGATCAGATTCGGAACTTCGAGCACCTCATGAATCCGCGAATAACTCCGCCGAGTGCGTCGACCATATCGAACAAGATGTCCCGTCAACTATACTCACCCCTCAATGTCTACTCAACTTTAGGCACTTTTTGGATGAAAAATGCCGAGTTTAAAAATTCCATTGCAGCCCTTCCTTTGAATCACGTATAATGAATTCAAAACAGGCGTACCCCTTACATGCAGAAAAGCCCTTATCGAGTTATTCGAAAAAAGAGCGGCGCAAGAACGGGTCATAAACCAAACTTTGCAAAATGAAACGTCGCTGCATATCTTTCACGCTGTCGTTGAAAAACCCATGATAAAACCGCAACTGCACATCAAAATATGAAGCCCCAAACAAAACCGCGTTTCTTTGCTGTTTTGCGGAGCTACTCGACATTTTAATATGCTAAAGCCACGTAGGGCATTCTATACTGACATTTTACAACTATAACACGGCCTTAGCCACAGGTCAACCTCTCTTTGCACTTTCCTCAAAAAGTTCGTTCTCCAGCATTAAAGACCTTTTATTGCTTTATAGATGCGATAGCCTTTATCCTTCGTAACCTCTTCTACCTGTTCAAACAATGAATCGAGCTTTGCTTTCGCCGAAGGCGCTCCCTGCTTTTTCTGAATCACAATCCACAGCGAACCTCCCGGATTCAAACACTCGCTCGCCTGTTCAAACATTCGATGTACCGTTTCTTTGCCTGCGCGAATCGGAGGATTACTGATGATCACGTCATACCGTTCCTCTGATACTGCTTCAAGCAAATCGCTTTGCATAGCTTTCGCTTGCGAAATGCCATTGGCCGCCGCATTCTCGCGTGCCAGTTCGATCGCTCTTTCATTCACATCGAGCATGGTAATCCTTGTCGCACCCATAAGACCTGCCGCAATACCGATTGGTCCGTATCCGCAGCCTACATCCAATACCGAAGCTCCTTGCGGAATTTCCAGGGCATCGATGAGCACCCGGCTTCCGTAATCAAGTCCGCTTTTGGAAAAGACGCCGGCGTCCGTCACCAGTCGAACCTTTTTGCCTCGTAGCTCGACTTCAATCGTTCTGCGATCATGTTCGGCGGTAGGGCGGTTCGTATAGTAATGATCCGACATCCGCTTCAACCCCTTTATCGTTGATCGAAGACTTACGTGCTTTTCACGAGTTTTCGAGATTGGCACCAAATAAGAGAAAAGACCCCCGAAGCAGGATAACTTCGAGGGTCTGCCCTGTGTAACTCTTTATGAAAAAGAAATTACTTAACTTCTACTGCAGCGCCAGCTTCTTCAAGCTTAGCTTTGATCGACTCAGCGTCTTCTTTAGAAGTTTTTTCTTTGATTGCTTTTGGAGCGTTGTCTACAACTTCTTTCGCTTCTTTCAGGCCAAGACCTGTGATTTCGCGAACAGCTTTGATAACGTTGATCTTCGAAGCGCCAGCGCTTGTCAGGATAACGTCGAATTCGGATTGCTCAGCTTCTGCTGCTACTGCGCCGCCTGCTGCTGCTACTGGAGCTGCTGCAGTTACGCCGAATTCTTCTTCGATTGCTTTAACCAGGTCGTTCAGTTCCAGTACAGTCATGCCTTTGATGGCTTCAAGAATTTGCTCGTTGCTCATGAGTGAACCTCCATTGGGTATGTGGGATCAGCCGGTTAAGGCTGTCGATTTTGTGAAGCAAGGTAAAACTAAAACATAACGAATATAAAAACGTGTTTTTAGATCCGTCCCCTCAAACCGCTTCGGCTTCTTGCGAACGTTTCAGACTGCGTCTGCTCCATTCGACCTCTCGAATCGTCTTGGCACGCCTAAGCGATTCGTTCGGCTCGCATCCGCGGTTTTCGGTACTGCTTACGCAGATTGTTGCTCGTCTTTTTCTGCAACGGCTTTGACTGCCAGTGCGAAGTTGCGCACAGGAGCTTGAAGCACGCTGAGAAGCATCGACAGCAAACCGTCGCGGGAAGGCAGGGAAGCCAGTGCTTTCAGTTCGTCGGCACCTACTACGCGTCCTTCTACTACGCCGCCTTTGAGTTCCAGAGCTTCGTTCGCTTTTGCGAAGTCGTTCAGGATTTTAGCAGGCGCTACAGCATCTTCAGTACCGAATGCGATAGCAGTCGGTCCAGTCAGAACAGCGTCAAGATCGCTCAGTTCAGCAGCAGCAGTTGCGCGGCGAACCAGCGAGTTTTTCAGAACCTGGAACTCGATGCCCGCTTCGCGAAGCTGTTTACGCAGCTCGGTAACTTGAGCAACGTTCAGACCACGATAGTCGACAACCACGGTCGATACGCTTTCGCGCAGTTTACCAGCGATTACGTCTACCGACTCTTGTTTGGATTGAATCACTTTTGCGTTAGCCAAATCGTACACCTCCTGTTGAATTCGAGTGAAACGCCGAGCCGCCGCAGCGGACGATTCGGTCGCCTCCACTTTTGCCACATTCAAGTAAACTTAACGTGCGGCGCATGCAATAAGAAAAGCCTCCGCAGAAGACGAAGGCTTGACGAATCAGCAAAGCTGAAATTCTATCACACACCTCGGTAGGAAATTAAGCCCGAAAGCACCTACTGTCTACGGTAAGCATATTCAAATTTACCAGACCGTTCAAACCGAACGGAATGAAACAGCTTCTACAGTCTATCTAAAAGGTTGACGTAAGTCAACACTTTTTATTATCTGTACGAAGTTGTGTTAACGCGAACGCTCGGTCCCATCGTTGCGGACACAGCTACGCCTTTCAGGTAAACGCCCTTTGCAGCAGCTGGCTTAGCGCGGTTCAGCGCGTCCATCAGTGCTTTCAGGTTTTCGTTCAACTGCTCCTCACTGAACGACGCTTTGCCGATCGGTGCATGGATTTGGCCTGCTTTGTCCAGACGGTATTCGATTTTACCAGCCTTGATTTCTTGAACGGCTTTGGTAACGTCGAAAGTAACTGTACCTGCTTTAGGGTTAGGCATGAGGCCTTTACCACCGAGCAGACGGCCCAGTTTACCGACTTCGCTCATCATATCAGGCGTTGCTACGCAGACATCAAACTCGAACCAACCTTGTTGGATCTTGTTGATCATGTCCTGATCGCCTACGAAGTCCGCTCCGGCAGCTTCCGCTTCCTTCGCTTTATCGCCTTTTGCAAATACCAGTACGCGTTGTGTTTTACCCGTGCCGTGTGGCAGGACAACGACGCCGCGAACGGCTTGGTCTTGTTTACGTGGGTCTACGCCCAGACGTACTGCTGCTTCGACGGTTTCGTCGAATTTAGCTGTTGCAGTCTTTTTAACAAGAACTACAGCTTCAGCAGGTTCGTAAGTTGCTTCGCCGTCAAACAGCTTCGCAGCTTCTACGTATTTTTTACCGTGTTTAGCCATTGTGTATTCCTCCTTTGTGGTGTTAGCGGGTAACCCTCCCACATTATGCCGCACTTCCCGATGAGGCTCGGCTTTGGACGATGGTCAAGACTAGTCTTGAATCGTGATGCCCATGCTGCGAGCAGTACCTTCAACCATACGCATAGCGGACTCTACGTTCGCAGCGTTAAGGTCAGGCATTTTTTGTTCGGCGATTTGACGAACTGTATCGCGGTTAACCGTTGCAACTTTCTTTTTGTTCGGTTCGCCCGAACCTTTCTCGATCTTCGCAGCGACGCGCAGAAGAACTGCAGCCGGCGGAGTTTTCGTGATGAAAGTGAAAGAACGGTCTTCAAATACGGAGATCTCGACCGGAATGATCAGACCTGCTTGGTCAGCTGTGCGCGCATTGAATTCTTTACAGAATGCCATGATGTTCACACCTGCTTGACCCAGTGCTGGACCTACTGGAGGCGCCGGGTTGGCTTTACCTGCAGGAATTTGAAGTTTCACCATTTTAATGACTTTCTTTGCCATTGAGAAACACCTCCTTGCGTTAATTAAATCTTCTCGACTTGCGTGTAATCCAATTCAAGCGGTGTCTCGCGCCCGAACATGTTGACGTGAACCTTCAGCTTGCTTTTCTCCAGCAGAATTTCTTCCACCGTTCCGACAAAGTTTGCAAAAGGACCCACTTTGATGCGCACGGATTCCTTCAGATCGAATTCGATCTTCGGTTTCGGTTCGGACATGCCCATATGCTTCAGAATTTGTTCTACCTCTTCCGGAAGCAAGGCTGTCGGTTTGGAACCGGAACCCGTCGAACCTACAAACCCGGTGACGCCCGGCGTGTTGCGAACAACATACCAAGAATCATCGGTCTGGATCATTTCGACCAAGACATAACCCGGATAGACCTTACGCATGACGGTTTTTTTCTTGCCGTCTTTGTCGACCACTTCTTCTTCCATTGGAACAAGAACCCGGAAAATCTTGTCTTCCATGCCCATCGATTCTACGCGTTTTTCCAAATTGGCTTTGACTTTGTTCTCATACCCAGAGTAGGTATGAACGACGTACCATCTTTTTTCCATATCAAGCCACCTACAGGCCCTTCCTTAAATTATCGCTTCAATCGCATAGGAGAGTCCGATGTCGATTACCCAAAAGAATAAAGCCATCACAACAATCGTTCCCAAAACAACAAGCGTGTAATTGGTCAGTTCTTTGCGATTGGGCCAGCGAACCTTTTTAAGTTCAGCCCAGCTTTCGGAGAAAAAGGAAAACATAGACTTGAAGCTTTTTTTCACGCCTACGACACCTCCAACTAACTATCTGGTTTCACGATGAGGAGTTTGCGAGTTACAGTACTTGCAATACTTCTTCATCTCCATGCGGTCAGGGTGATTACGTTTGTTTTTCATCGTTGTATAGTTGCGCTGTTTGCATTCTGTGCACGCCAACGTGATAATAACCCGCATAGATTTACACCTCCCGAAGATATCCTTCAATCAAGAAGAACTCGTATTGAGCCTAAAATCATGATTTTAGGCCTACCTAAAACACTTTAGCACAGGCGGTATAGGCTGTCAACGAAAAACTACAGCAACTTGGCCGCGCGTATCCTGTTCTTGTTTTCGGCATTCGGTGGCCCTAAAAGAAAAAGACTCCGTTCCCGGAGCCTGTTCCTGCCGCATTTACATGTCACGGCTTATATTTGTTATGTAACCCGGCTTCCGACAGTTTTATACGATCTGGTCCCGAAGTTCCAAGTAACGTTCCAATTTGCGCTTGACCCGTTGAAGGGCATTGTCGATCGACTTGACGTGCCTGTGCAGATCGACGGCGATCTCCTGGTAGGAGCGTCCGTCCAAATACAACATCAACACCTGACGTTCCAACTCGCTCAGAATCTCCGACATTTTGTCTTCCAGCCCGCTAAACTCTTCCCGGTTGATAATCAGCTCTTCCGGGTCCGATGCCTGCGATACGCAGATGACATCAAGCAGCGTACGATCTGAATCTTCTTCGTAAATCGGCTTATCCAACGACACGTACGAATTAAGCGGAATATGCTTCTGTCGGGTCGCGGTCTTGATCGCCGTAATGATCTGACGGGTGATGCACAGCTCGGCAAAAGCCTTGAACGAAGCCAGCTTATCGCCCCTGAAATCGCGGATTGCCTTATAGAGGCCGATCATGCCTTCCTGGATGATATCTTCGCGATCCGCGCCGATCAGGAAATAGGACCGTGCTTTCGCCCGGACGAAATTCCGATACTTGTTGATCAGATATTCCAGCGCCTCGCTATCGCCGACACGAACCGCTTCCACAAGTTCTTCGTCGCTCTGGAAATCGTAAGGTGAAACGATGACGTCTTTGAGATCTACACTCACCAGCAATCCCTCCGGCCGCGGCGCAAGTTTCGAGCCTGTTGTAAAAGTTAGCCCCAGTATATATTATGTCACCTAACACCGTCAACCGCATATCGCCCAAAAGAGGGTCCTAGTGCCGAATAATTCCTTTTTGTACACCGACTTGTAAAAAAACGCTTACTTTTGCGACATATCAAGGTATTGACCGCGTTCGAACACGGCCAACCTCGAAACGATCTCGCGACTCATTGACGCCGCCAGCGCTCGAATAATCGAAGCTGCTCCGGCGTCAATTTGCCGTCTAGCGTATTCCGGCTGCCTCGCTGCGCCTGTTCGGCGATTCGTTTTCCGATCTCGCGCTCGCTTTGTTCCACGTCAGCCAGAAGTTCCAGCGCGGGAACCCGGAGCGCGCCTTGCGCAAACGCGACGCTCTGCTCCACGAAGTCGCTCGTCGCCACGTAGACCAGCCGCCGTTTGCCTTTGAGCTGCGCGGCCAACCGTTCGACCGCTTCGTCCGCCGTCTCTTTTTCCTTGGTAAAGTAGACTTCGACCTTCCCTTGTTCGAACGACTTGCCTTTGCCCGGAATCCGATAAGCATCAAATACAGCAATGACCCTGCGTCCCGTAAACGCTTGGTAGTCCGCAAGGCGCTCAAGCAATCGGTCGCGCGCCTCGTTCATATCGATTTGCGACAGCGAAGCCAGTTCAGGCCACGCTCCGATCATGTTGTAGCCGTCCACCAGAAGCACATCCCGCAAATCGGCCATAAGCGCGTCTCTACTTTCTGCCGCTGCGCTGACGCAGCACTTCGTACATGACCACGCCTGCGGCCACGGAAGCATTAAGCGAGTTGATCCGTCCCTGCATCGGCAGCTTGATCAGCACGTCGCATTTTTCCCGAACCAGGCGGCCCATGCCTTCGCCTTCATTGCCGATAACGAGCGCGAGCGGTCCTTTGAACACGTCCGTGTCGTAAATCTCGCCTTCGGCCCGCACGTCCGTGCCCGCGATCCACACGCCCGCTTCTTTCAATTTCTCCATCGTTTGCGCCAGATTCGTTACCCGTGCCACCGGAACATACTCCGCGGCGCCCGCACTCGTTTTCGACACGGTCGCATTCACCTGCGCCGAACGGCGCTTCGGAATAATGACGCCATGCACGCCCGTGCAATCGGCCGTACGCAGAATCGAACCCAGGTTGTGCGGGTCTTCGATCTCGTCCAGAATGATCAGGAACGGATCTTCGTCCTTGGCCGCCGCAGCGGCAAGCAGGTCTTCGACTTCCGCATAGACATAAGGAGCCGCTTGCGCCACTACGCCTTGGTGCTGAATCCCGGGCACGAGCGTGTCCAGCTTGCGCTTGTCCGCAGTCTGGACGACAACCCCCCGGTTCTTGGCTTCGGTCAGGATCGGTTGCATTTGCTTTTGCTGCGTGCCCTCCGCGATCCAAATCTTGTTGATGCTGCGTCCGGCTCTAAGCGCCTCGGCGACCGAGTGCTTGCCGGCAATCAATTCTTCTTCCATGCTCTTCGTTCCCTTCTGCCGACGATGTGGTTGTTGACCATCGCCTTTCAAATTTATCGTTTATTCCTGATCCGGTTGTGGGTTCCCGTCAAGCTCAAGCCCTTTGCGAATCAATTCTTCCAGACGTCCGACGCGGCCGCTGTAATAGAGATAACCGGCCAGGCACTCCAGTCCCGTTGCATGCCGATATTCGAGTACGTCGGCATTTTTGGGCACGGAACCCGATTTGGCGTTGCGGCCTCGGCGGACCATATCCGCTTCTTCCTCGGTCAGCAAAGACTCTACGCGGAACAGCATCCGGGCCTGCGCGCCTGCGGAAACGAACTTCGTCGCTTCACGATGCAGATGGTGCGGTCTCAGGTTGCTGTGGCCGATCAGGTACTGACGAACCGCCACCTCGAACACAGCATCGCCGATATACGCAAGCACCAGAGGCGGAAGCAGACCCGGCGGCTTGGACGGCGGATAATCGAACAGAAGCCCGTTTGGGAAAGCTGTTTTTTCGTTCTCGTGTTCAGTCATTTTATCTTCTCCGCCATCTCATGCCCTGCGGTGTATCTTCCAGCACGATGCCGCGTTCAGCCAACAGGTCGCGGATTTCGTCGGAGCGGCTCCAATTTTTCGTTTTGCGAGCTTCGGCGCGTTCAGCGATCAGGTCTTCGACTTCTTCGTCGAGCAGTTCCGAACCCGGCTCGGATGCGATACGAAGCACGGCATTCATTTTGCGGAAAGCGTCGAGCAGAGCTTCCAGATCGGCTTTGAACACCACTTCTTCGCGCAATACGCGGTTCGCTTCGTTTACCCATTCGAAAATGGCGGTCACGGCATCCGGCGTATTGAAGTCGTCATCCATTTTCGAGTAAAAATCATTCAGCACAGCGTCCAGCTTACCGCTCAGCGCTTCACTCGCTTCGCCGGTCCCGACGGTTGCAGCCCCAAGACGGTGATGAATCGCACCTACGGCGTTTTCGACCCGTTCCACGCTGTTGAGCGCCTGCTGCATGTTGTCCGCGCTGAAGTTGAGCGGGTTGCGATAATGCGTCGACAGGACGAAATAACGCAACGCTTCTTTTTTGTAACGTCCGCGCAAATCCTGCACCGTGATGCCGTTGCCGAGCGACTTGGACATTTTCTCGTTATCGATGTTGACGTAGCCGTTGTGCATCCAATAGTTGGACAGCGCGTGGCCCGTCACGCATTCGGATTGGGCAATCTCGCACTCATGGTGAGGAAACTGCAAATCTTGTCCGCCGCCGTGAATATCGAGCGTATCGCCCAGGTAACGCCGCGCCATCGCGGAGCATTCGATATGCCAGCCCGGACGTCCCGCTCCCCAAGGGCTTTCCCAAGAAATCTCGCCCGGCTTCGCGCCTTTCCAGAGTACGAAGTCTTCCTGGTTTTCTTTGCGCGCGTCGACTTCGATCCGGATGCCGAATTGAAGCTGCTCCAGATTTTGACGCGACAGTTTGCCATACTCTTCAAAGCTGGAAGTGCGGAAATACACGTCGCCGCCGCTTGGGTACGCATGACCTGTCTCTACCAGTTCTCCGATAAAAGCGATAATGTCGTCCATGTTCTCGGTGACACGCGGGTTCAAGGTTGCTTTTTGCACGCCGAGCCCTTCCAGATCTTCGTAATAAGCCGCAATGAACTTTTCCGCCACTTCAGGCACGGTCGTGTTCATGGCTTCCGCTTTGCGGATCAGCTTGTCGTCGACATCGGTGAAGTTTACGACATAATTCACTTCGTAACCCCGGTCTTCCAGATAAGCTCTTACCACGTCGAAAAAGATAACCGGACGCGCGTTGCCGATATGAATATAGTCGTATACGGTCGGGCCGCACACGTACATATTCACTTTGTCCGGATTCACCGGCACGAACTTTTCTTTTTCCCTTGTCATTGTATTGTAAATTTGCAGCGTCATTTTTCCACGTTCCTCTCTCGTTCTCAAGCGTTCTACTTCTAAGATTTATCTCCATTGCCTGCGGCCCGCTTCGGTTCTCCATAAGCCTCCCGACGCACCGTCTCCAGCTCGCGTTGAAGCTCGCCGATCTGGCGCCTCAGCTCACAGATCGCGTCATGCGAAGGATCGGGCATCTGGTGACTAAGCCGATCGACTTTGCGTCCGTGCTGCCTGACGATCTGCCCCGGAATGCCGACAACGGTGCTGTTGGGCGGCACTTCCTTGAGCACGACAGAGTTGGAACCGATATTGCTCTGATCCCCTATCGTAATGGAACCGAGCACTTTCGCCCCCGAGCCGATGACCACGTTGTTGCCGATCGTCGGATGCCGCTTTCCTTTTTCTTTACCCGTGCCGCCGAGCGTGACGCCCTGATAGACGACAACATCGTCTCCGATCTCGCACGTCTCTCCAATCACGACACCCATCCCATGGTCAATGAACAATCGGTTTCCAATCGTCGCGCCCGGATGAATCTCAATCCCGGTAAAAAAGCGCCCGATCTGCGACACCATTCTGGCAAGCGTGAAGCGTCGCCATTTGTACAGCTTATGCGCCACCCGGTGAGCCCAAATCGCATGCAATCCCGAATAGGTGAATATGACTTCAAACATGCTTCTTGCTGCTGGATCGTTGTCGAATACCGCACGGATATCGGACTTCATCGATTTGAACATTCCGCTTCCTCGCTTCCATTGCCCCAAAATAAAAACGCCTCTGTAGCATGATTATGCTACAGAGGCGTTAGACCGCGGTTCCACTCTGTTTGGATCTCCATTGCGGGACATCCATCTTCTTCAAATCCGTAACGGGGACGACTCGGCGAACTCTAGCTCACGGATGGCATACCCGCGAGTTCGAATCCGCAGCTCCCAGGCGCATTTCCGTCTGCCTCTCCGGACGACTTCCAGCTCCACGCTTAAGCCTGCATAGGCTGTTGGCGTTTGGCCGTCCTCTCTGGGGATGTGGCGTACGACGTACTTCTCCTGTTCTTCGCTATAGAAATATTCGATTAATGACGGTATAGGATAGATCTTGTTTAGCCATTATAAACGAATCGCTGCGGTCTGACAATCGTTTGTAAGCCTGTTAATCAAGGAAGGATGCAGTATCGAACAAACGGTCCGGCGAATCCGCAAAGAAATCGAATTCGGCAATCGTTCGAAGCAGATTTAAGCCGTTTGAGCTTTCAAGCGCGCGATAACCGTCTCTTTTCCAAGCAGGTAGATGGTCTGGTTCAAGTCGCGCCCGTGCATCTGTCCGGTTAACGCAACGCGGATCGGCATAAACAGCTGCTTGCCTTTGATTCCGTTCTCTTTCTGGACTTCCTTGATCAGCGCGGCCATGCGTTCCGGGGAGAACTCGTCGGAAGCTTCGATCTTCGCCAGGAACGCGCCAAGCGCTACCGGTGCTTTTTCATCGGCCAGCACTTCGCGTTCTTCGTCACCGAATTCGATGTCTTGACGGAAGAACATCTCGGACAGGCTCACGATATCGGAAGCCGCATTCATCTGCTCCTGATACAGCGCCACAAGGCGCTCCGCCCAATCCTGCTGCGCCGCATCCAACGTCGCCGGCAACAGGCCCGCTTTTTGCAGATGCGGGATAGCCAGATCGGCGACACGCCTTGCATCTGCATTTTTGATGTAATGGTTGTCGATATGCGCCAGTTTGTTCGGATCGAACACGGCAGGGCTTTTCGACAAACGGTTCGCATTGAAAATGGAGATCAGTTCTTCGCGGCTGAAGATTTCTTCTTCGCCTTCCGGCGACCAGCCGAGCAGCGCGATAAAGTTGAACATGGCTTCCGGCAAATAGCCGAGTTCTTCGTATTGCGCGATAAACTGAATGATCGACTCGTTGCGCTTGCTGAGCTTTTTGTGGTCGTCGCCTACGATCAGCGTCATATGACCAAACCGCGGCGGTTCGAAGCCCAGCGCTTCATAAATCATCAGCTGGCGCGGCGTGTTGGAGATATGGTCTTCCCCGCGCAGCACGTGGCTGATTTTCATCAGATGGTCGTCGAGCACGACCGCAAAGTTGTACGTCGGAATGCCGTCGCGCTTCACGATGACGAAATCGCCCGTGTCTTCCGTGGTAAAGGAGATCTCGCCTTTGACCATATCGTCGAAGGTGTACGTTTTGTTCTCCGGCACGCGGAAACGAACGCTCGGCACGCGGCCTTCGGCGGCAAAAGCTTCGCGCTGCTCTTGCGTCAGGTTGCGGTGCTTGCCGGAATAGCGCGGTGTTTGGCCTGCGGCCATCTGCTCTTCGCGTTCTTTTTCCAATTCGTCTTCTGTACAGTAACACAGATAAGCCAGCCCTTTGTCGAGCAGCTCCTGCCAATACGTTTTATAGATATCCAGACGCTCGGTTTGACGGTAAGGTCCATATTCTCCGCCTACATCGATACTTTCATCCCACTCGATGCCCAGCCATTTCATGTATTTCAATTGGCTTTCTTCGCCGCCGGCCACGTTGCGCTTCACGTCGGTGTCTTCGATGCGGACGATGAATTTACCGCCTTGGTTGCGTGCGAACAAATAGTTGAAAAGTGCCGTTCTGGCATTGCCGATATGCAGATGCCCTGTGGGGCTCGGTGCATAACGTACGCGTACTTCCTGTGTCATGATTGTGTTCCTCCCGTATCGTTTCTAAAAACTCTTTTACAAAGATAGCATACCCTTCGTCAGACAGACAACGGCTTGCGAGGCGATTCCTTCGCCGCGTCCGGTAAAACCGAGCCATTCGGTTGTTGTCGCTTTTACGTTGATCCGGGATTCTTCGGCGCCCAAGGCCCCTGCGATCACGGTGACCATTTGCGGGATATACGGTGCCATCTTCGGCTTCTGCGCAATGATCGTCGCATCCAGATTGCCCAATGCGTAACCCCGTTCTTGAGCCATTTTCCAGACGTCCTCCAGCAGCTTCAGGCTGTCGGCGTCTTTGAAAGCCTCATCGGTATCCGGAAAATGACGACCGATATCGCCAAGTGCCAATGCGCCGAGGATCGCGTCGCTGATCGTATGCAGTAGCACGTCGGCGTCGGAGTGTCCCAGCAATCCTTTTTCATAGGGAATGGTCACGCCGCCGATGATGCAGGGCCTGCCCTCCACCAGCTGGTGCACGTCAAATCCTTGTCCTATTCTTATCATGCTTCCTTCTCCCTCCGCACGGCCCGAAGCAAAAATTCCGCATAGTCCAGATCTTCGGGTGTCGTAATTTTGATATTGGTATAGTCGCCCTGAGCCACGCTTACCGCGATACCCAGCCGCTCCGCCAGCATGGAATCGTCCGTTCCCAAAACCCCTTCGGATAGGGCTTGCTCGTGGGCGCGCAGCAATTCCTCCGTCCGAAAACCTTGAGGAGTCTGAATCGCCCACAGCGTGCTGCGGTCCGGCGTATCGACAATCGTGGTATCGTTAACGATCTTAATCGTATCTTTAACCGGAACGGCAAGCACTGCCGCACCGCTGCGTTGCATTTCCTCGTAACAAGCGCCGATATCTTCTTCCCTTATAAAAGGACGCACGCCGTCATGCACCATGACCCACGGCGAAGACACCTGCTTCAACCCTTCGTAAACGGAGTGCTGACGCTCGGCTCCGCCCGCAACGACCGTTTTGACGAGCGGACATTCCGCTTCTTGGATGTATCGCTCGCAACGCTCGACGTCCGCTGCTCCGGTAACGACGATAATCTCCGCAGTCGCGCCAAATCGCCCAAACGTGTCGATCGCCCGCAGGAACAGCGGTTGTCCGTCCAGTTCGAGAAACTGTTTGCTTTCTTTCGTCCCCATGCGCGAACCTCGCCCGGCCGCGACCACGATGACGCTCAAATTCCGTTCCATGACTTCCAGCCCCGCCTTTATGTCCGTTTCGCTGTTTCCGCGTCCCTTTATTATACTACAAGACGCCGAAGTCGTCTTCAAAGTCCTGTGCGATCGCGAAGCCTGACGGCTACGGGGGAATTCGTTTCGGTCGCGTGTTGAAATTGGGAAAGTCTGATTGGATTTTAATAAGGGTTTTTCCCAATTTCAAAGGCGAACACTTCAGCGTATGCTTCCGAAGTGACTTTCTCCGAAAGTCTTCACCTACACTGAATTCCCCCTGCGCCTGGCGCTTTGCTAAGGCGGGGAATTTGAAGACGCCTGCGGGGTCTTTCTTCCTTATCTTTATTAAGAAAAAGAAGAAACGGAGGCTTCGGTTCCGTTTCGCTTTTATGGCGTCAAGTAAGGGATTCTCTTATGGTTCGCCCATCTCAGAACAGAACAACAATTTCAAACCGATTGAAAGCGATGTTCACTCTTATACTCCGTACAAACTCCAAGCAAACCAAAAGCTCCTCGCGGAACGCGGGAGCTTCATAGTCGGCACCAAGCGACCTAACGCAAACCGATAAGTTCGCGCTTCGCCTTTTAAAACCTAAAAATAATAAATCGAACAGTATTCCACCACCCCTACCAGCGGAGTGAACTCGTTTTGAGCGACTTTTGGCTTTGATTTCCTCCCCCGAATCTTCTCCTCGAACACGGAAATCAAAACAAGTGAAGCGAAAAACGAGTTCACGTAGCGCCTAGGTACAGCAAACCAATCACACCTGCCGTTCGATAAACACCTGGTCCTGTAGTCGGCGCAGGCCTTCTTTGATCGTGCGGGCGCGGGCGCCGCCGATGCCGTCGACTTCGTCGAGCTGTTCCAGTTCGGCGCGCACGACCTGGCCCAATTGGCCGAAATGCTCGGTCAGATTGTTGACGATCACGTTCGGCAAACGAGGGATTTTGCTCAGCACGCGATAGCCGCGCGGCGTCAGCATCTCGTCCGTAACGGACACGGAAGAAGGATAACCTAGCAGGCGCACGATATGGGCGGTATCAAGCAGTTCGTCGTCCGTGGAGCGGCGAAGCGCCGTCAGCACGTCTTTAGCTTTATCGTCGTCGGTTTGCGCGATATAATCTTTGATCAACAGCATGACTTCGCGTTCGGTGTTGCCGACCAGCTCTTCCATTTGCATGGAGATCAGCCGTCCCTCGTTGCCAAGTTCGCTGACGTAGCGCTGAATTTCCGTTTTGATGCGCAGCACCATCTCCACGCGGCGGATGACGCCGACGACTTCGGCCAGCGTGACCAGCTCTTCGAACTCGGACGCGGTCAGGTTGGTCAGCGCTTGCGTCAGCACGACCTTGTAGCGTTCCAACGTTTGAATCGCCTGGTTCGCTTTGGTCAGGATCACGCCGATTTCCTTGAGCGTATAACGCAGAT
This sequence comes from Saccharibacillus sacchari, assembly GCF_037722395.1. Taxonomy (GTDB): domain Bacteria; phylum Bacillota; class Bacilli; order Paenibacillales; family Paenibacillaceae; genus Saccharibacillus; species Saccharibacillus sacchari_A. The sequence continues at coordinate 46,146 of NZ_JBBKAR010000010.1, forward strand.
TGCCCAAATACAGCGTAATGATATTCCTGCGCTGCGAAATGGATACGACCAGCTTGCCGGTTTGTTTGGCGACCCGTTCCGCCGTACGGTGACGAATGCCTGTTTCCGACGAAGAAATCGCGGAATCGGGGATCAGTTGGGTATTGGCATACAGAATACGCTTGAGATCCTCGCTGAGGATGATCGCCCCGTCCATTTTGGCAAGCTCGTACAGATAGTTCGGCGAAAAGTCGCAGTTGATGGAGAATCCCCCATCGACAACCTCCATCACTTCCGGGCTGTACCCAACGACCAGCAAAGCGCCGGTCTTCGCCCGAAGCACATTCTCAAGCCCGTCGCGGAAAGGTGCTCCCGGTGCGACGAGCTTGAGCAATTCGTTCATTTTTACAGATTCCGATTCTTTCATTGGCTGCCTCCCCTTGCGTTGGCCGATGGACAACACCTTACTCCAGCGCTGCTTTAAGCGCTTGCGAAACGGTCTCGACCCCGATTAGTTGTATGCCTTCGGGATGCTTCCATCCCTTTAAGCTTTTCTGAGGTAAAATTACCCGTTTAAAACCCAATTTCAACGCTTCTTTTACGCGTTGTTCGGCTCGGGCCACGGCACGCACTTCACCTGTCAGACCGATTTCTCCGAACACCGCATCGTAAGGACGCGTTGGTTTATCCTGTACGCTCGACGCAATGCTGACGGCCACGGCCAAATCGACAGCCGGTTCGTCCAGCCGAACGCCCCCGGCGACATTGACGTAAGCATCCTGCGTCTGCATGTATAACCCCATCCGTTTTTCCAACACCGCAATAATCAAGTTTAAGCGATTATAATCGATGCCGGTTCCCATTCGCCGAGGCGAAGGGAAATGCGTGGTCGCCACAAGTGCTTGAATCTCGACCAATACCGGTCTTGTTCCTTCCATACTGGCCACGACGGTCGTACCGGATACGCCCATCGCCCGCTCGGACAAAAACAATTCCGAAGGGTTCGTCACTTCGTCCAGACCATGTTCGCGCATTTCGAAGATCCCCATCTCGTTCGTCGAGCCGAACCGATTTTTCACCGCGCGCAAGATCCGGTACGTATGATGCCGCTCGCCTTCGAAGTACAGCACGCAGTCCACCATATGCTCCAGCATGCGAGGCCCGGCGATTGCGCCTTCTTTGGTCACGTGACCTACCAATACGATGGCGATTCCGCCGTTTTTGGCAAGCCGCATAAAACGGGCCGTACATTCGCGCACCTGCGACACGCTGCCCGGCGCACTCGTAACGTCCGGCTGATACACCGTCTGGATCGAGTCGATGACGAGAAAGTCGGGCGCGATTTGCTCGATCGACTGTTCGATCTGTTCCATATTGCTCTCGCAAAGCACATACAATTGATCGGACAACGCACCAAGCCGCTCAGCCCGAAGCTTCGTCTGCTTGACCGACTCTTCCCCCGAAATATATAAAACCTTGAGGCCCGAGGCTGCTAAAGAATGCGAAGCCTGAAGCAGCAATGTGGATTTCCCGATCCCGGGGTCTCCACCGACCAGAATAAGCGAACCCGGCACTACGCCTCCGCCAAGCACTCGGTTCAGTTCTCCGATCTTCGTATCCACGCGCGGCTCTTGCCCACTTTCGATATCGACGATGGACATCGGCTTTTGCGTTCCCTGAAACAAAGAAGCGTTCATTCCGGTCATGCCTTGCGTTTTCACGCTGCTGACCGTCTCCTCCACCATCGAGTTCCAGGATTGGCAGCCCGGGCATTTTCCGTACCACTTGGGCGACTCGTAGCCGCAATCGGTGCAAAAAAACTTCGTTTTTGTTTTGGCCATGGATCTCCTCTCTCGCCTCCGGCATACGGAAAGCTCTTCCTAAAAAGTTTATCATTTATCGGCTATAAAAGTAAGGGTCCAACCCCCTGTCTAGGGCGTGCACGCCCTAGACGTCTGTCAAGCAAAAAAATCCGGACTGCGGAAAGTAAATTCCGCGGTTCGGATTTGATGCGGCCGGCAGACCGGATGAGCGCGAAGCTTCGCCCGGCCCGGGCCTGATTGTGCAAGGCGGTGCTTCTGCAAAAGCCGCCTAATTATTTCTCCGATTTTTCGATCGCTACAGCCGGTGTTTCTTCTTCCGATTTCTCAACGGACAGCGCGCCGTCTTTTTCGTCGATCAACAGGAAGTCGCCTTTGGCTACGCGTCCGGTCAGCAACTCTTCGGACAAACGGTCCTCGATATGCTTCTGGATCGCGCGGCGCAGCGGACGCGCGCCGTAAGCCGGATCGTAGCCTTCTTTTGCCAGGAAGGTCTTCGCTTCGTCTGTCAGCTTGAAGTTCACGCCATACTCGTTCAGACGCTTGCGCAGCTCTTCCGACATCAACGTCACGATCTCGGCGATATGCTTCTCTTCGAGCGAATGGAACACGATCGTTTCGTCGATCCGGTTCAGGAACTCCGGACGGAAGCTTTTCTTAAGCTCATCCATGACTTTGCTCTTCATGCTCTTGTATTCCGCTCCGCTGTCAGCCGCAGCCGTGAAGCCAAGCGTCGAGTTGCGACGGATCGCATCCGCGCCGACGTTCGACGTCAGAATGATCAGCGTGTTGCGGAAATCGACCACGCGGCCTTTGGAATCGGTCAGGCGTCCGTCTTCCAGCACTTGAAGCAGGATATTGAATACTTCCGGGTGCGCTTTTTCAATCTCGTCCAGCAGCACGACGGAATACGGTTTGCGGCGTACCTTTTCGGTCAATTGACCGCCTTCTTCGTATCCGACGTATCCGGGAGGCGCTCCGACCAGACGGGAAGTCGAATGTTTCTCCATATACTCGGACATATCGATGCGGATAACCGCGTTCTCGTCGCCGAACATCGACTCCGCCAAGGCGCGAGCCAACTCGGTTTTACCGACCCCGGTAGGACCGAGGAAGATGAAGGAACCCATCGGACGCTTCGGATCTTTCAGTCCCGCACGGGCACGACGGATCGCGCGGCTGACCGCGACGACGGCTTCGTCCTGACCGATAACCCGGTCATGCAGCAGGCTTTCCATGTTAAGGAGACGGTCTGTTTCTTCTTCCTTAAGTTTGTTGACCGGAATCCCGGTCCAGCTGCCCACAACGTCCGCAATATCTTCAGGCGTCACTTCGGAATCGGTACGTCCCTGTTTTTCTTTCCATTGATTCCGGGTCGTTTCCAATTCTTCGCGGATTTTCTGCTCGGTATCGCGCAGCGCGGCCGCTTTTTCGAACTCCTGGCTTTGAACGGCCGAATCTTTTTCCTTACGGATATCGTCCAGACGATTCTCCAGCTGTTTGAGGTTCGGCGGTACCGTATAGGAGTTCAATCTCACTTTGGAACCCGCTTCGTCGATCAGGTCGATTGCCTTGTCCGGCAGGAAGCGGTCGGTGATGTAACGATCCGACAGTTTAACCGCTTGTTCGATCGCTTCGTCGGTGATTTTCACGCGGTGATGCGCTTCGTAACGGTCGCGCAGGCCGTGCAGGATTTGGATCGCTTCTTCGACCGAAGGCTGATCGACGGTGATCGGTTGGAAACGGCGTTCCAGCGCGGCGTCTTTTTCGATATATTTGCGGTACTCGTCCAGCGTCGTTGCCCCGATACATTGCAGTTCTCCGCGTGCCAGGGAAGGTTTGAGGATGTTGGAAGCATCGATCGCGCCTTCCGCCCCGCCCGCGCCGATCAGGGTATGCAGCTCATCGATAAACAGGATCACGTTGCCCGCTTGGCGAATTTCGTCCATGATTTTCTTGAGACGGTCTTCGAATTCGCCGCGGTACTTGGTACCTGCCACGACAGAACCCATATCGAGCGTCATGACGCGTTTTTCGCGCAGCGTTTCCGGAATTTCGTTGTTGACGATCTTTTGTGCCAGACCTTCGGCGATCGCCGTTTTACCGACACCCGGTTCGCCGATCAGCACCGGATTGTTTTTCGTCCGGCGGCTGAGCACCTGAATAACGCGCTCAATTTCTTTGCTGCGGCCGATAACCGGGTCGATGTTGCCGTCTTTGGCATAGGCCGTCAGATCGCGTGCCAGGCTATCCAGCGTAGGCGTGCTAACGTTAGCCGGCGTACCGTGATGGCTGGATACCGCTTCGCTGCTGCCGAGCAGTTGCAGAACCTGTTGGCGCGCTTTGTTCAGACTGATCCCCAGGTTATTCAGCACGCGTGCGGCTACGCCTTCGCCTTCGCGGATCAGACCAAGCAGAATATGCTCGGTGCCGACGTAAGTATGGCCAAGCTTGCGCGCTTCGTCCATCGACAATTCGATAACCTTTTTCGCGCGAGGAGTATAAGCGATGTTCGTCGGCTGCTCTTGGCCGCGGCCAATCAGCGTCTCGACTTCGTTCTGGATTTGTTCCAGACCAAGTCCCAGTCCGATCAGTGCCTTGGCTGCGATGCCTTCGCCTTCGCGAATCAGACCGAGCAGAATATGTTCCGTACCGATGTTGTTATGTCCGAGTCTCACTGCTTCTTCCTGGGCGAGAGCCAGAACTTTTTGCGCGCGTTCCGTAAATCTGCCAAACATCATATGCAAAGCACCTCCAAAAAGTAGTGAAAAATCATCAGGTAAAACATAGTTATTCTTTACTTTTAACCAGTCTGTCCCGGATCAATTGCGCCCGGTACATATCCTTCTCCGATGTGTTCATTGTAGCACCGAACGTTTTCTGAAGGAAATGCGGCTGTGTCAAAATGGTGAGCTCGTTAAGTAGCGTCGTCGGAAGCCCGTCAATCCAGCCAAGATCAACACCCAAACGAACGTCGGACAACCGCTGCGCGGCTTCTTTGCCGTCGATAATCGCCGCATGGGTCAGAATGCCGTAAGAACGCATAACCCGGTCATATAGACGAATCTTCGATTCTCCGACAAGCCGACTGCGCGCCTGACGTTCATATTCGATAATCTGCACCACAATTCCTTCCAGATTATCGACGATCTCTTTTTCGCTCTGTCCCAACGTAATCTGATTCGAGATTTGGAACAGATTTCCCTGGGCTTCGCTGCCTTCTCCGTAAATGCCGCGAACGGTAAGCCCTACCTGAGAGACCGCACTCAAAATACGACCAATCTGATGAGTCATGACCAGCGCCGGCATATGAATCATTACGGAAGCTCTCAGACCTGTACCGACATTGGTCGGACAACTGGTCAGATAGCCGCGGCGATCGTCAAAGGCGTAATCGATATACGCTTCCAGCGAATCGTCCACCGCTGTCGCCCGTTCCCAAGCCTGTCTGACCTGAAAACCCGGATACAGGCATTGGATACGGATATGATCTTCTTCGTTCACCATGATACTTAGCGACTCATCCTCGCTTAGCACGACGGCCGCTTCCTGCGACTCGTTGGCCAGCATAGGACTCACCAGTCGCTTTTCGACCAATACTTGGCGATCAATCTCACTTAACTCGTCAAGCGGCACAGACTGCATCGGACCTAAATCTTCTTTTGCCTGCTCCGCCGCTTCAATGACGAGCTCTCGTACCTGGCCCGCCTGCTCCTCGCTTGCCACTAGAGGAAAAGGCAGGGATCGAAGATTGCGCGCGATTCGAACCCGACTGCTAATCACGATATCGGAGTCCTGTCCTTCTCCCCGCATCCAGGTGCTCAGTGCATGTTCCGTAAACGCAAATTCAGACATGGATCGGCCTCCTTACCGCTGCGAACGCTGCAACTCAAGGTCGCGAATGCGATCTCTAAGCTGTGCGGCCGTTTCGAATTCCTGCTTTTCAATGCGCTCTTGCAGCTCCTGCTTAAGCGCATCAATCTCACGCTGAAACTGAAGATCGGCGCCACCGCGCTTCGGTACTTTACCGACATGCACCGTACCGCCATGCACGCGTTTGAGCAGCGGATCAATCTTGTCATCGAAATATTTATAACAGGAGCTGCACCCAAAACGCCCAATCTTACGAAACTGAGCATACGTCATTCCGCATTCCTCACAATGAAGCTGCTGAGCTTGAGGCGTTCCTCCGGTATGCGTTTTGCCTGCCATATCGAAATCCAAAAATCCCGAAAGCAGGTTATGGATCGAAAAGCCGCCTGACGTTCCCGGAATCATCTCGCCTTTTTCTCTCGCGCATTGCTCGCAAATATGGAACTCGTTTTTCTCGCCATTAATGATCTTCGTAAAATGCAGGGTTGCGGGCCGCTGCTGACATTCCTGACACAGCACTCGCCCCACCTCCTTTACCTGAATAAACGTCTTTTAATGCCCCATAAGCGCAATCAGCATCGCCTTCATGATTCGCGCACGCATTTCGTCCCGATAAGGCAACTTGAGCATCAACGTATCGCGTATGATCGCCGATCGCATCAATGCGGCTTCGCGGCTCGTGATCAGATCGGCTTCCTTCAGCCGGTAAATCAGCCCTTCCGCCGCGGATTGGGTCATTTCGCTGCCAATCGTTTCATGCACGTGGGCATGAAGCTCGGAATGCGCCGGAAGCTGGATTCGCTGAATCCGGATATACCCGCCGCCGCCTCGTTTACTCTCGACCAAATACCCTTTTTCCAATGTAAAACGCGTGCTGATGACATAATTGATCTGAGACGGTACGCAAGAAAATCGGTCAGCCAGGTCGTTGCGTTGAATCTCGATCATGCCACCCTGGCTTTCCTGTAAAACGGTCTTTAAATAATGCTCGATGATATCGGAAATATTACGCATCGATTCACCCTCCACGATCTGCCTGAGCCGCCGCCCGTTTGCTATCCCTATGTGGAGCCTACTCTTAAAATAACCCTTCCGCAAAAAGGAAGAAACGTCTGGTTGTTTCGAGGCACTGTCCGTTCGCGGCGCGTCGCAGGGTAATATAATAATGGTAAACCTGTTGACTTTGACTTTCTTTGACTTTTTAACTATTATAGCATACTTTTTTTAATTGCCAAGCTTTGCTCTAAGAATCGAAATAAAAAAGGCCGCGGTCTCCCACAGCCTGCTTATTCGTCAAAATCCGATATTCCCTTCGGTATGGATTTCTCCTTTTTTAAACGTCGTAGACGCCGCTCCCGGGTTTTTGACCTGGTTGGCGGTAAAGTAAATATTGCCGATCTGTCCGTCTCCCCATACGCCGATACCCGCATTCGCGGAGTCGGAAATCATATTGCGAGTAAAACGAACGTCGTCGATACTGCCTTGATCGGCAAACACCAGTATGTTCGGATGATCGTCTGTCGGCCGGGTACCGGTTTTGACGATCGTATTGCTGCTGACCGTGACGCTTTTGACGTTCCCGGTATTCCAATGCTTTTCGACCGCGATATAAATCCCGGCCATTTCGGTATTGTTGATCTGATTCTTTTCGATCGTCACGTCGCTGCCGCCAACCACAGAAATGCCGCGCGCTTTGGACGAGTAGCCGACTTTGTTGCCGCGGATCACGATATCGCTGGTGAGTTCGGAATCTTTAAGGTAACTTACCACTGCGATAGCGTCGTCCCCCGTCTGTTTAACCGTATTGTTTTCGATCGTGATGCGTTTGCTTCCGTTCGTCAAATGAATCCCGTCGGCTTTCGTATTTTTGATTACGTTTCCGGAAATGGTTCCGTCCACCGCTCCGTCACGTACCAGAATGCCTGCTGTGCCCGCTCCCACGATACGCACGTTGCGGATCGAAAAATCGGAAGCTCCCAATACGGTAACGCTGTTTTTGGCATCAGCACCGTCGCGCTTGCCCGTATTGGCATATACATGCGTCAAATTTTGCAGCGCGGGGCTTTTCCCTTTGAGATTGATTGAACCGCTTGAAGGATTCGTCGACGTCAGTACTGATTTTTCCGCTCCAGCCCCTACGATTCGAACGCCCGTTACATTCAAAACACCGCTTAGTAGAAAATTGCCCGAAGGAACATACAACGTTTTTCCCTGATTTCTCGCTGCTTTAATCGCTTTATCGAAAGCAGCCAGGGAATCCGTTTTTCCGTTACCGACTGCTCCATAGGCCGTAACCGAAATGGAATTAGCCGGTTTGGAGCTTGAAACCGTCGCCGCAAAAGCTTTTCCTCCGCCATAAAACGTCTTCCACGCTTCCGGATACAATTCGGCTGGCTGCCACGCAAGAAGTCCGACCGTCCCTAAAAGCAAAGCCGGCAACCAACGTCTCGGCCTCTTTTTCAACCCGTTTTTCTGCATACGTCTCCTCCACTCTTCTTCTCTATTTTTTACAGTGTATATAAAACGCAATCCGGTAACTTCAAACGGAATGTTCATAAGCTGTGAGTAAAAGGCAGGGAAACAGCAGAAAACCGAAGAATGATCAGAAAAAAAGAAACAGAATAGAAAAAGGTCGGTGGATAACTTCGCTACAAAGCGATTTTTGTGGAAAACTTGTTAGCAACCCTTGATTATTTTGAATAACTTTCTTCGGCGTAACACGAAAAAAACTGAATTGTGGAAGGTTTGTGGAGAAGTATCGACAGACAAACAACAAAAAAGCCTTGCCTGTGTGATAACAGGTAAGGCTTTTTCTTTTGGCTTGGCAGCTTCCTACTCTCCCGGGACCCTGCGGTCCAAGTACCATCGGCGTTAGAGGGCTTAACGGTCGTGTTCGAGATGGGAACGTGTGGAACCCCTCTGCCATCACCACCAAACCATGGGCGCTCCATATTTGCCTTCTCGCTCGAACTTGGTGCCACCCTTCGGATGAAACATCCTCGGTTAGGGCATCCAAAAGTCGCTCGAATGCAAATATTTCGCTGTGTAGTTAAGAGACTTAACTACGAGACAAGGTTTGCACCTTGAAAACCGGATCCGAAACGATTCCTTCGCGTCTGTTCGAAGTTGTTCTCT
>NZ_JBBKAR010000011.1:0-3493 GCF_037722395.1 Saccharibacillus sacchari
AATCATGGGCGAAATGCGCGTTTGCAACGCTGTTTCTGACTCTAATGGATGTCTTTTTTCTTGAAATTGCCGCCGCGGACTTCGGCGACGTCGTAGACGACAACGAAAGCGTTGGGGTCGATTTCGTGGATGATTTCTTTGATTTTGCTTTCTTCCATCCGGTTGATGACGCAGGTGATTTCTTTGAATTGTTCGTTGCTGTAGCCGCCGTAAGCGTCGGAGTAGGTCGCGCCACGGCCGAGGCGGTCGCGGATCGTTTCGACCATGACTTCCGGTTGGTTGGTGATGATTTTGAACGTTTTCGAACCGCTAAGACCTTCTTCGACGATATGAATGACCTTGGAAGCGATAAAGTAAGCAAGAGCCGACAGGATCGCGCCTTGGAGGCCGAAGACGAAGGAAACGACGACGAACACGAACGTGTTCAGGAACAAGATCAGGTCGCTTGTACCGAAAGGCAGTTTGCGGGACAGCAGCACGGCCAGCATGTCGATCCCGTCGAGCGCGCCGCCGTTACGCAGGGCCAGACCCATGCCCGTACCGATGATGATCCCGCCGACTACCGTAACGAGCAGCGTATCGCCTTCGATGATCGTCGGAACATGGTGCATCAAGCTCGCGCTGATCGCGAGGGCCGCGATGCCGACGATCGAGTACAAAGCAAAGCTTTTCCCGATCTGCTTGTAACCGAGCCACACAAACGGGATATTGATGATCGCGATCAGAAGGCCGAGCGGCAGGCCGAACAACTGGGAACCCACGATGCTCAGGCCGGTCACTCCGCCGTCCGACACTTGATTGGGAATGAGTACCGCTTCAAGACCGTACGCGGTAATAACGGCACCGATAATGATCAACAACACTCTGGAATAAGTCTTCAAAAGCTTGTTGCTTTTAGACATTTTCTCTTGACCCATGCTTGTTTCCCCCTTTGAAAAAAACACTATCCTCTAGTTTATACCAACCGTCACAAATTCGGCAAATTAAAACGGGACGTTTTTGCCGATCCGACAAGCCGTCCCGCTTCCTTTTACCCTGAATGAAATTGCTCCGTTAGTAAAAACGTTCCATCACCACGTACTCTTGGCCGCCTTTGTTAAACACGACCTGCGTCTGTTCCAGCCCGAATTTCTCGTAAAACGACACTTTGTTGCTTCTGGCATTGCAACAGATATGCTTGACGCCTTTGCGCTTCGCTTCGTTCAGCACATGGGTCAACAGTTTGCTGCCGCACCCTTCGCCCTGCCGATCTGCCAACGTAGCCAGCTTGCGGAACTGCGCGTCCTGCCCTTGCACGAACAGCGATACGACCGAAATGACTTCTTTCCCATCGAACAATCCGTAATGAATCCCTTCATCGTCGTCCGGTAACTTGATGTAATCGAACTCTTCCTGCGGCCACATCACCTGATGACGCATCTCCCACGCTTGTTCTTTGGTTATTACCTTAACTCCCACTTTCAATCAAACCTCGCATTCGAATAAATAGACTTGTTTAAAATAAAAAAGGACGCAACTTGCTTACCCTACTTTTACGGATAAGAAGGCGACCGGTTTCAGTTTCATCCTGCATTGTACCATTTGTGAGGGGAATATGAGATAGACTTAATAGAATTTTTATTATTTATGAATAATTAGAGATTCTCTCCGTTTTTCAATCATAAAAAGTGCACTACGCATATCTATAGATTCACCTGAGCGGGTTTCTCATGTTCATTCAAGAATGCATGGATTACCTTCAAAATTGATAGTCGACCCGTTTATGAATTCGAAAAAAATCCATCAAACCCCATTTTCTTTAAGCACGATTTTTGATAAAAAATTTTATTCCATTTTTTTATAATTTATAACATATATAAAATTATATACTTTCATTTTGAAATTTGTAGCTAATACCTGAGCTTTTCTTTGTACCAAAAAAGGACCTTGAGAATTTCTCAAGGTCCGAAGACTTATATAATTCCTTTCATCTTTTCCATATATTCTTCGTAAGCTTCTTTAATTTTTCTTTTACATATGGCTTCCCATATTTTTTTCAACTCTGCCTCCTTAGTTTCATTGTTGTCATCAGGAAACATATCTCCTCCAAATCCGACCCACGATTCGGAGTCAGGAACTACTCCAAATTCTCCTGTATAAGCAAGTTCATATGGGGCATAAGTATAACTGACATTCGGACAATTTTCAGACAGACAATGATACCCTGGACTGTCTATTCCATTTGCACAACACAGAGGCACATCAAAAGTATTATTCTCGCAATAAACTTCCAAAAGAACATGTCTAAGTTTCATTCTATCACCTCAAATTAATAATCATTGTGAGTTGTCAAAACCTTTACAACATTGATACTTCCGTCAGCTTCTTTTGTATAAATTACTCTTCCGTCTCCACGACCGCGTCCCGTTCCTTTAACATCTACCGCCCATTGCCCTTTTCTATTATGTGAAAGTGGATGCGCGTTTAAACCTGTCAAATTCCCTGTTTCCAACCCTTTAATTGCAGCTTCATAACCCTTCTTAGCTTCAGGAGACAATTTCTTTGAAACTCTGGCTGCTGCATTAGAAATAGTTATACTACAGTCACTATTATGGGCCCAAATTCCAAGGTCACTTACAAAATAAGTATGATATTCATCGACAGTCATATTGTACACTTTCACACGCTTATGATCTAAATCGATGCAATCTATCTTAAGCGTACTGCCATCACTTCGAACTAGTAGATCACCAATTTTAAGATCTTTAACAAAGATCCATCCCTTGTTCGTTACGTAAAAAGGGCGATTAAATGTAGCTCTAATCGTTTGACTATTTATGTGGATATTGTATATATCTTCTGTATCATGATTGAAAGTATACGTTACCGCTTTATATTGGACATCTCCGGTTCTTTCATCTTTTGAGAGAAGCATATCTCCGGCTTCAATGTCTTCAATATTTTTCTCTCCACTTTCAGTCAGAACCTTCGTCTCAGCAGTAAAACAATTGCAACTTCGTATTTTGGTAGATGAGTTTCCTTTACTTGCACTTACAATACTTGCAGCCCCTATTGTACTATCTATAATTGTTTCGACTGACACTCCAACGGCCCATGTCTTGTCAGTATAAGCATTTAACGCTTCTAGTAATTGGCTTCTAGCCCATGAAGCATTTCCTGCATTATTCTTATAAGAACTAGTTTGTGTTAACAGACCATAAAGATATTTAAAGTATTATTGTTTTTATCTGCGTATACTTCTTGGAATACTACTCCAAGCATACTTCTGTTGCTCCAATACTTGGTTGAGCCCTTACGTAAACCCATCGATTCTTGAAGCATAAAATCAATTTCATAGTATGCTGTATTTTTAATATGTCCACTTGGATCTACGTATTTTAAAGGGTTACTGCTAACGTAAGCATACAAGTTTTGACTAAGAGTGTCAGTAAGTTCTCCTTCATACGTATCCTCATTAATAAACCGCCCCATCGAAGGGTCATACCAACGAGCT
>NZ_JBBKAR010000012.1:0-480 GCF_037722395.1 Saccharibacillus sacchari
AATTAACGGTAACGGTTTTACGCACCGATATATCATCTAAAACTGATTTGAGGAGCTAACCATGCCTAAAAAATGGATTGTCGAGTTGAGCCAAAAGGAACGCATCGAATTGGAACAACTCATTCAAAAAGGGAAAGTTGCGGGCTACAAAATCAGACAGGCTCACATGTTGCTGCAAGCAGATGAAGGGGAATTCGGTCCCTCGTGGTCGGATATCCAAATTGCTGAAGCGTATCGCACGTGCGAAAGCACCGTTCGAAATCTGCGAAAGCGATTGGTCGAAAAAGGCTTTGAATCCGCGTTAGAGCGCGAAAAACAAACCAATCGTAAGATCAAATTCGATGGAGAAACCGAAGCCAAGCTGGTGGCTCTGGCTTGCAGTGAACCGCCAGAGGGCTACAGCAAGTGGTCTGTTCGGCTGCTTGCGAATCGGATGGTTCAACTCGACATGGTGGATGAGATTTCGCCGATGAGTGTCCA
>NZ_JBBKAR010000013.1:0-3702 GCF_037722395.1 Saccharibacillus sacchari
ACGAAATTCTAAAACCGAGGATAACCATGAAAAAAATAAAAGAATTATCAAGATACTACTATATAGGATTAGTCATTGGCTATTTTACTAAGAAAGATATCCTTACTTGGGCAGATCGAATGATTGCAGAAAATGAGCAGTTTCCATACGAATTGATTGAGATTTCCTTGTCTGGTAACAAACCCTCGGTAGATATAGCATCGAAGCTCAAACAGATATATGGAGAAGAGATATTACAAGAACCCCTTTATCAACTGTTAGGAGAACTAGTAAATGATTTTGAAACCGAGAGAACTACAGAAGAAGAATTCTTTACTTATCTATCTAGCTTGCATTATCAAGAAAGTGAGATTGTTTTAGATGAAGATCTATCGGACTCGTTAAATCGGTTAGATGATGCCTATTATTTAGCCTTGGAAGGAATATATGGAGACGTAAAGATTGTTTGTGAAGAAGCAGTAAACGAACTAAGTAAATATAAAGAGCATATAGGGCGAATTAAAGAATAGCAGAACTCCGTCTAACATAATATTCATGCTGCGGGCATACGCCCTTGATCCGGCATTCGCCGGATACTCGACATGCGTCGAGTCGTGAATATAGGAACGTTATACGTAATACCGGAAAAACATATTTAAAAACTAGACCAGATAAAGAGTTAATTGATTTAACCTTTTGAGTTATACTGTGAAGTAAGAATGGGAGGCGATTCATCATGAGCCTGGAACAAAAATTGATTAACGACTTTTTATCTTTACCCCAAGAAAAACAAATAGAAGTCATTGATTTCGTAGAGTTTCTAAAGACAAAAAATGCATCTCAAACCGAATCTATGATGGACGACATCATTAACGAGAATTTAGAAGCGCTTAAAGAACTCGCTAAATGAAATCGATTACGATTGACCAATTGCTGATCTATCATCAAAAGATCATGAAGGTAACGGGTGGGGCGGATGGAGTTCGAGATCAAGGATTGCTGGAAAGCGCATTGAGTAAAGCTGAACAGACCTTTGGTGGCGAAGAATTGTACCCAGGGCTAACAAGGAAAGTTTCTGTCGTGACGTTCTCCTTAATCAAAAACCATGGATTCGTGGATGGAAATAAACGTATTGGAATAGCGGTTATGCTACTTTTGCTTCGATTGAATGGGTATTCTATTCGATATAGTCAAGATGAACTCGTTCAATTAGGATTAGGAACAGCAGAAGGAAAATTAAATGAAAAAGATATTGAGGAATGGATGATAAGGCATCGGGAATGAAGCTCGGTGTCTTATTCTATATCTGCTTGAATATTTAAAGAAGACCGGTACTACGTATAACATCATATTCACGCTGCGGACATTCGCCCTTGATCCGGCATTCGCCGGATACTCGACATACGTCGAGTCGTGAATACGGGAACGTTATACGAACATGAAATACGACGGAAGAACAAGGATAGGGAAAGCATGAAGAGAACGGGAAGTGGGTTCACGCGAATCTTGGATTAGAAGTGTAGAAGCGCCAAAGAGTGTACGTTTCCATACGGAAACTGATCCATGAATAAGGAATGCGGATTGACTGAAGGAGAAGGTGCGCTTCCGTCCGGAAGCAGACTGGATGTGAGTTTGCGGGAGAAAGCAGAGAAGCCCGTCGATTTCACGACATCTAACAAAATATTCACGCTGCGGACATTCGTCCTTGATCTGGCATTCGCCAGATACTCGACATACGTCGAGTCGTGAATACGGGAACGTTATATGTAATCCCTATAAGAGCATAAAGATCAAATTACTATGGAGTGATTTATATTGTGGGATCCAGAATCATGCATTTACTTATCGGTCATAAAATTGCCGAAAGATTAAATATTGAAGATAGAACTTCGTTTTTACTAGGTAGCGTTGCTCCAGATGCGGTTGCGACAAAAGACGAGTCTCACTTCTACAGAGGCGAACATCAGAACTTTACAAGGCATATAGACTATCAAGAATTTTTAGATAAGTACGACTCGTATTCAAATAACAAGTATGTACTCGGTTATTTTGCCCATTTAATTGCAGATGAACAGTGGATGAAGGGATTTTATATGCCTTGGTTGAGAAATCGAATGGAGGAAGATCCGGGAGTTTATCCACTTTACCATAATGATTTTAAATTACTGAATGGAAAGTTGTTAGAGCATTATGGATGTACGGATGAAATGAGAAATGCAATCCTAAATAAAGCCAGTGAAGTTATGGATTTGGATGAAGTAAAATCTCGTGATGCACTCGAATTCGTTCCTCATGTATTAGGAGATATGGAATATAAAGAACAAGACGCAAATGGAGCACTGAATGTCTTTAGTTTTATACAGATCAAAGGATATATCGAAACATCAGTAAATGTGGGAATAATGAATTTAAAGAAATATATGTGAGTAAGAAGAATAGGACCATTAGCGGATTCAGAGGAGACACGGACAACATCTAACATAATATTCACGCAGCGGACATTCGTCCTTGGTCTGGCAGTCGCCAGACACTCGACATGCGTCGAGTCGTGAATACAGGAACGTTAGCTGAAATAATTTGAAATCAAAACAGAGGGGGAAATAATATAATGGATTCAAAAGACTTATTTTTGAAGATAATTGATACAGGTACAAAAATAAATAATTATTTCGGCGGAATGTTAGAAACTACAATCGAATATGCTCCATATATAGGTAGGATGGTACAAACGGTTAAAATTAATCGTGTAGTACGAAGAATGAAAGAACATGAAAATAAAATTGATAAGATAGCTAAATTGGCAGCAGATTCGTTATTGACGTCTGAATACATTAGCGAGAGAATTTTTCCTATAATTTTTTGCGATCTATTTGAAGAACATGAAGAAGCTAAGATAAATTTAATTCTTAACGGCTTCGAAAATGTATTTATTGAAGAGAACAGCAACGAATCTGTAATAATAAATTTTTACGATACATTAAGAACATTGAGATATTTTGATTTAAAGAGATTATTTTATTTTGCAAATACTATAGATGAAACAATTAACTATTCTGAAGATAGCGATGTACATGCTATGACAAGAAGCGTCAATAAGAAATTAGAAAATATGGGTTTAATAAATGTGAGTAAAACATGGAATGATCTCGATAGCGGAGATTCTGACAAAGACAGAGAAGATATCAAAATCAGTTTGTACGGGCAAAGCTTTTTGAATTTTATTAAAGAATCAGAATGACTAGATGAACTCGAAGAAGAGAATTACATCAGCTAACATAATATTCACGCTGCGGACATTCGTCCTTGGTCCGGCAGGAACCGGACACTCAGCATGCGCTGAGTCGTGAATACGGGAACGTTATATGCAACCTGAAAGAATGGAAAACCATGAGGGAAAGAATAAGATTACGAAGCGCCGAATTCCCGATCGGCGTTTTTTGTTTAGGATAAAAATTGAGAATCAAAGGATATTACAGATCTAAAAATGATAAAGTCTGAGGTCCGGATTTGAAATCGGAAGCACGGTGTCGCTTCGGATCAGGCGGATAAAGAAAAGAAGTTTGAAAAGCATGTTAAACCAATAGGAACTTGAAAAAGATAGAGGAAAAGCTAAAAAACCAATGGTGAAAGACAGAAAGAAAGCATAGAATTGAAGAAGGAAAAGATCGAATAAGATTAATAAAATTTGGAAGAGAACAGGCAGCATATAACAGAATATTCACG
>NZ_JBBKAR010000014.1:0-4374 GCF_037722395.1 Saccharibacillus sacchari
ACTGATAGATAAGAGAACGTCAGAAGAAACGGAGGCAACCGATGACTCCTCTGAACGGCATGAATATTATTAAACTCAGAATCGTAGAACTGCTGGCGAAGCATCATAAAATTACGGCCGTAGCTGATATTTTGGAATTAAAGCAGCCGACCATCACTTTTCATATGAAAAATATGGAGCGGGATTTCGGCGTGAAACTGTTCGAAGCACGGATGGGGCGCGTATTGCTGACGGATGCGGGTAAAGCCTTGCACCACTATGCAGTCAAAATCAATGAACTGGCAGAAGAAGCCCAGCGGGCAGTTGGGGAATTCGATACGTTGCGCAAAGGCGAGCTGAAGATCGGAGCCAGCTACGTACCTGCGACGTATTTGTTACCGGGGATGCTCCATCGTTTCTCCGCCATGTATCACGGAGTTCGACTTTCGTTGTTGGTGAAACCCGCTCCCGTTATTCAGGGTATGCTAGAGCGTCGAGAGATCGACCTGGGACTCATATCTACCGACACGCTAGAATCGCCGGATTTGCGCATGGAGCCGGTCTGTGAGGATGAATTGGTACTGATCTTTTCTCCGCAGCATGCGCTTGCCTCCATATCTGACCCTTCACCGCAGCAAATTGCAGCCTCTTATTTCGTGATGCACGGCTCAGAATCCAGCACTCGGCAACTAACCGAACGTTGGTTGGAGGAGCACGGGCGGCCGTTGCCGATTGGATTGGAGTTTGATTCGCTGGAGGCGATCAAGCAGACCGTGATGTTGGGCGAGCATGTGTCTTTCGTATCCCGATTGGCTGTTCAGTCCGAAGTAGAGCGAGGATTGTTGCATACCTACTCACCGCCGGGTAACATTTTTAAGCGAAAGATCTATATGGCAACCCACAAGCATCGTTATCCATCAGCGCTATTGGCTCGTTTTACGGATAAACTAACTGAATGGATCATTGAGAACGTTCGAATATAAACTCAACAAAATCTTGGACGACTTCAGTAAATTATTGCCCTTTTTTACCGCAATCCCGGCAGATGTTCATATCGTTCTAACTTCGCTCCTCTAAAGTAAAAGAGTAATCGACACCATCATTCGAAGGAGTGGAAAGAATCGCCATGAATCTCTTGAAGCCGTTAAGCCCGCGCAAGCTTGTGAAGACTGTTGCCGTTACTGTACTCGGAAGTACCGTTCTGTTCACGGGATGGAGCACCGCGCCGGAGGCCAACGCTGCATCGAATGCCGTTCCTGGCTACGAAGTGAAGTTTCTGCTTGATTCCGATGAAGTATTGACCTCTGGCGGAGGTTTGAGCACGGCTGTGAATCAGGTCTTTGATATCGGAAGTTCTCCGGAGCGCCTGATGGTCGAATACTTTGACACAGACGCCCTTGACCTGAATAGCGAGAGCTGGAATATTCGTTTACGCAAAAAAGAAAGTAAATCGGACTATGAGCTGACCTACAAAAAGCGTTTTGATGTGCAAAACGGTCAGATCGATGCAGCGCTGGCCGCAGCTAATGCCGCAGGATTCGATTCTTCCGACAACAACTACAAGGCCGAAGTGGACTGGGGATATGGCAAGCAGACGCTGAGCTTCTCGGTGACCAAGGAGAAGAAAGCATCCAAAGGACTGACTCTTCCTTCCGATATAAAAGCGCTGGAAATGCTGGTCGACGAAATTCCGGGCAAGTTAGAAAAAACGCGTTCCAAAGGCTGGGGTAAAGATACGCTAGAAGACGCACGCGCCTATGGTCCGGTGTTAGTCACCAAGTATGGCGGTGATTTTAATGGCGTGGACGTGGATATCGAAGTATGGCCAATCCTGAACGCTTCAGGTACGGGAACAGACTCTGTCGTCGAAATTTCGTTCAAGACCGATAATTATGCAGACGCTGCTTCGCAACGTATAGAACTGATGGACGAACTACAATCCGAAGGCTGGTTAGTGCCTGCCGATTCGTTGAAAACGAATTTGATTTTGGATCGCTATTAATCTTAAAAAGTTAAAAAGAGATGGAGAGCTATGGCTCTTCGTCTTTTTCGTGCGATAAATAGATCGGATGGTATGGGAAGAATAAATCCAACGCGGATATATAAGTTTACATAATAAAAATTATGTATCAATATGCTTATTTCAAAATTTAACGTACACGGGCAGAAAAAGTTTGACCGATTCGGCAGGGTGTTATGAATAATCAAGAACCTGAATTCATGCTGCGAAAATCAGATGAAGTCGGATCGGCGAAGCAGCTAGCGGATGCGGATACAAGATTCTGCGTAATCCGCAGACTTTAGAGGAGGATCAAGCGGATGGGCGTAACGATTTTTTACAAAGGAACTTTGAAATCGACCGAGGACCGGGACATACTGATCGAAAAGGTCAAGGTCTTTTGCGCGGAGCATAATTGGCCGTATGAAGAGATTGACGGGATTGAAAAAGGGATTTGGGCAGCTCCGCATCCGGAATCGGAAAGCGTCAGATTTGTGTTTGACGGCAAATTGCGCATGGACGATTTTACCAAGACCGCATTCGCGCCGGATGAGATTCACGAACGAATCGTCGAGCTGCTGTACGCGGTCAAGCCGCATTTTAGACGCTTGACCGTGTTAGATGAAGCAAAAATGTGGGATGATTACGTCGAGCGGATGAATCCGTCCAAGAAAAAACCTTTTATATATAAAGAGATAGAATTGACAGAAGAGCAGCGGTGGGAGGCGGAGACGCATGAGGTCAAATTACATCCTCGCCCGAATTGGCAAGCGATCGATATGGAATTTTGGGGAATGACCGAAGATTGGAATGCTCCTCCCCAGATTTCGTTACCGGTCATCCGGGATAAAATGCGCAAAGATTTAAGCCGGGGTAGCCGACATCTTCTGACGATTGTGGAATTGAAAGAACTTGGCGAACGCAAAAGAGAGCAGTACTTTGAAGTACGCCCTGGCGGCCCGGAAATGACAATGATGTCCTTGGCGGAACTATGGGCAAGCGAATATACGGTAGTCAAAGGAGCCCGAAGCCCGCAAAGCCGAGATTTGCGCTTCATTATTTTCGCCTCCATGCTGTCCAATGCCTTTTTCGGTCTGTTTGGCGGGATGTACGATCGGAACTGGCACAAAAAAGCGTTCTTGTTCAAAGACGAATTCCTGGACAGGCATAAAGATTCCGCGACCCCGCTGCGTTCCATGAGCTTTTTCTATTCGCTACTCGACGTTTTGAACATGGAATTGAAGCAAATCGAAAAAGAAGAAGAGGTCAGCCCATGAGCGTAAAAACGAAACAGTTGGCGATTCGGATCGCGGAAACTTTTTTCGAAAAAGAACGCGATAGCGCGTTTAAAGTCTCGGTCTTTCCGATCCTCGGCAAAGGCTTTGTCAATGAAGTCTGGATCGCGGAAACGTTAGGACGTCGGATCGTGATCCGTATGAACGTCGAAGATTCGCGCGCGAGCGATATTTACTTGAAGGAACAATGGTGCATGGAGCAGGCTGGGCTTGCCGGAATTCCGGGACCGAAAGTACTGGAACTGGGATGCTGCGGCGAAACTTCTTATATGATTCAGACCTTTGAAAACGGTGCTAACGGGCTCGATCACTCCGCCGATCCAGCCTCATTATGGTTCGTTATCGGCGAATACGCGGCTCGTCTTCATCGCATCCCGGTGGAAGGATACGGCGAGAACCTGTCGGACCCGAAACGCGGAACGTTCTTTTCGCCGCCGCATCCGGGTTCGGACGGAAGCTGGAACGATTATCTTTGTTACAATATCGAAAGCTTGAACGATCGGGACCCGCTGCTGGAGCTGGGCGTGATCACACGGTCTCAATCCCGGCAGGCGCGCGAGCTTTTCGAAACATTGGCGGGGCAAGCATGGAATTTCGGATTGAACCACGGCGATTTGTCGTTGAAGAACATTTTGGTAAGCGATACGCCGGGTACGGCGTCTCCGCATGTTGTGCTGATCGACTGGGGCAGCGCGGAAGTCGGTCCGGTGCCGCATGTGGACCTGATGCAACTCATGCTAATTCAAATGGTCGAAGGAAAGCCCGAAGACAACGAGATCTCGGCCTTTTTGAAAGGATATGGACTTCCGGATTCCATTCTCGAGGAGACGAAAAAATTATTCGTTTTGCGTTCATTCGATAAACTGCGCTGGGCGATCGATTGCAGTGCCGGCGACGTGGAGCAGTTTGCCGATATTGCTAGAAACGCTTTTGCTCAGGTATGAACAGTACGAATAAACTAAAATTACATAATAAAAATTATGTAAACAATATTGATCGAAATGGTTGAACAATCGAATTTGGTATGCAAAGACTCGACTACGTCATTTGTATCGCGCAAAACACATAAATAGCTAAAAATTAAGTTGCTTAAAATCAAAA
>NZ_JBBKAR010000015.1:0-546 GCF_037722395.1 Saccharibacillus sacchari
ACTTCAGGGTAAAGTCGTTTAAGTCGAATTCGTGCATCTTGAGTGGTGAACTGCCAATTCACCGTCGAATGAGCATCATTTCGGTCGGATTCCCAAGCTTTTACACGCGAGATCATTTCGCTTCGAGTGGGGACATAATCGGATAACGCCTGCCGACTTAGAACGCCAATCTCAATTTCAGCCATGTTTAACCAACTTCCATGTTTCGGCGTATAATGAATTTCTAATTTGTTCGCGATTCGCTTGGCTTCCGCGGGTTCAAAAGCTTCATAAAGAGATCCAATACTGTGGGTATTCAGATTGTCCATCACCAGTACGATTCGCTCGGCTTCTGCATAATGGACGTCTACCAGCTCTTGAATACACGCTGCAAAGTCGACTCGCTTACGTTGGTCGCTCACTCGAACATAACGTTTGGACTCAAGCGGAGCAAACATCATGAATAGATTCACAACTCCATTTCGCTTGTATTCATAGTCCATTCGTTTAGGTGAACGAGGTTTAACTGGAATCGAAGACCGGATTTCTAGCGTGAGCTGTCGATTC
>NZ_JBBKAR010000016.1:0-353875 GCF_037722395.1 Saccharibacillus sacchari
ACTTGCATGTATTAGGCATGCCGCCAGCGTTCGTCCTGAGCCAGGATCAAACTCTCCATTAAAGTTGCGAACACTTTCGCAACCGCGGCTTCAATGCCTGACCCACCTTGTGATTGCTGAAGTAGCAAGCTACTTTAACATTCACAATCTGGGCAAGAGTATTGAACGAAGCGATCACTTCGGTCTTCGCTTTAAAAGAAAGCACCATGTGCTCGTTTAAAACGTGGCGATTCTTGATTGCTCAAGAACCTTTATTCTCACGATGATCTTCATCATCGCGACTCACTTACTGTTCAGTTTTCAAGGAGCAAACTGTGTTTCTCGTTTCTGCCGCTCAATGTTTCGCTCGCAGCAGCAACTCTTATATATTAGCATGTTATTTTTCGTTTTGCAAGTCTTTTTTTGAAATTCTTTTTTAGCTTACTTTATGTAATACTAAACCCGAATTTCTAAAACCTACATCCGAAAAACAAACATCCAATCTCGCAATCGCTCGACTGGACTTTTAGTTTAACATGCTGCCGATTACATTTCAAGCCCTAATCCAATTTTCTTTACGCAATGCAACATTTCTTCACTCTATCAGCTTTGGAATTAAAAAAAGGAGCACTATGCGCCCCTTCTCATCAAATATCATCAACGTACCAAACTTCCAAATTCCAGCAAGCTTTATACTCTGGACTTCTCACTCTCATATTCAAAACAAGGATAAGAACCAAGCACTCTCACCTGACAACCAAGCGCTGCGATTTCTTCGACGGCCGCTTTTAAAAGAACAGAATCTCCGGCTTCAAGCACATCGATATAGAAGTAATAGTTGCCCAGCTTCTTTTTTGTTGGACGCGATTCGATCCGAGACAGGTTCAATCTTCTCCAGGCAAAAGCAGACAGTACCTGATGCAGCGCACCCGCATAATCTTCCGGCAAAATGACTTGCATACTCGTTTTCTCATGCTCGCTAGGTTTGCCCAGGTTAATTTGCTCCGGGCCAATCAATACAAAGCGAGTGTAGTTGTTGTCGTGATCCGTCACCCGCTCGGCAAGTATATCCAGACCGTAACGTTCCGCACCGAGCCGAGTTGAAAAAGCCGCCCAACCGTTTCCCGGATGCGCCGCTGCTTGAGCCGCGCCTTCCGCCGTGCTGCTTGCGTTTTCAAGCTCCGCATTAGGCAGATGTTCGCTAATAAAGGTTCGACACTGCGCGATCGCAACAGGGTGGGATAACACTTTGAGCACTTTTGAAAAATCGAGACTCCCGTCTTCTCCGGTGAATTCCTCTCGGCGGCCGACAAGATTTTGAATAGATGGATACACCCATTCGGCGCGCATCGGAATATCGACTTCATTGACCAGCCAATCCATATGCAGACTGACCGAGCCCTCGATCGTGTTTTCGACCGGAATAACCGCATAATCGGCTTTTCCCTGAACCACAGCCATAAAAACGTCGGAAATCAACTTATAATGAATCAGTTCAACCGGCTCGTCTCCCAACAGATAATCGACGGCTTCATGGGATACGGAACCGGCCGGAAGCAACGCAATACGTTTCATGACGAAATTTCTCCTTTAATCGATTCCAGAAAAAGATCCGGATGAATCCCTATTTCGCAAACAGCTCCATCCAAGTCGGGCTCCAACCAGAGTGTACGAGCCTGGATTCCGTTTTCCGACATGACACTCTGCATAAAATCTTCAAGTTGACGGTATTCAGATGACGTACGGTCAACAAGGGCGAGCAAGGTCGGTCCGGCTCCACTGAGCGCAGCACCAAGCGCTCCGTATTGAGTCGCTTGTTCCAAAATCTTTTCCATGCCCGGAACAAGTGCGGCACGGTAAGGCTGATGCAATCGGTCCTTCATCGCAGAAGACAACAGGTCTAATCGACCTGACGCCAAGGCAGCAGTCAGCAATGAAGAACGACTGATATTATAAACGGCATCCTGAATAGTGAGCTGCTCCGGCAAAACTGCACGCGCTGCCGATGTCGCCAACTCAAACTCGGGGATCAGGGCCAGCACTTTCAGGTTTTGAGGAGGATCGATTCGAACATAGTCCGCATGCTCCCCGTCCCATGCAGCTGCGATGATACCGCCGAATAACGATGCGCCAACGTTGTCCGGATGACGTTCTAACCCTGTCGCCAAATCGAACAGTCGATCTTTAGACAACGGCGAACCAATCAGCGCGTTTGCAGCAGCCATCCCGGCGATAATCGCCGATGCGCTGCTGCCGAGTCCCCGCGTCAACGGAATATCCGAACGCATCCCGATCTCCAGGTCCGGAACGTCGACGCCGGCTTCTTTGAATACGAGTTGAGCCACTTTGTAGATCAAATTACTTTTATCCGCTGGGATTCCTTCAAAGCCATCACCCGAAAAGTGTACAACCGTACGTTCAGACTTGCGCATCTCTACCCAAATATACAGGGAAAGCGACATGCCGAGCGTATCGAATCCCGGTCCAAGATTGGCCGTGCTGGCCGGGACTCTGACGCGTACCGATCCAGCGTTTTCGTTCATCATGATGTCCTGCTCCTTCCGACTTCAGCCTTCTACCCGATACACACTCATGATCCGACGAACGACTTCCAACTCGTCAAACCGTTTCAGAACTTTATCGATACTTTCTTTGCTTGCTTTATGTGTGACAATCACAATCTCCGCATTCGGGTTCAGTTCATTCGGTTGTTGAACCACAGAGGCCAGACTGACTTCATATTCGGTAAAAATTTGTGTAATGCGCGCC
This sequence comes from Saccharibacillus sacchari, assembly GCF_037722395.1. GTDB lineage: Bacteria > Bacillota > Bacilli > Paenibacillales > Paenibacillaceae > Saccharibacillus > Saccharibacillus sacchari_A. The sequence continues at coordinate 2,749 of NZ_JBBKAR010000016.1, forward strand.
AACACGCCCGCTTTATCGTCCACATGCAGCAAAATGAAGTTTTTGAATTCGATTTCTGCATCGGTTTTGAGCTTTTTGGGTTTGTGTGGCGCGATCTGCTTGAGTCCGTTCACGCCGAGACGCAGGTTTTTGATTACCGATACCAGATCCGCTACGACCGATGTCGCAGTAGGCATCTCGCCCGCGCCCGCTCCGTAGAACATCGTTTCGCCCACTGCTTCACCGTAGACGTAGACCGCGTTGAACACACCGTTTACCGAAGCGATCGGATGCGAAGCTTTGACCATCGTCGGCTGGACGCTGATCGAGATGGCATCGTCATCGCGATCCGCGATTCCAAGCAGCTTGATCTCGTACCCCAAGTTTCTCGCATACGCGATATCCGATTGGCTGACGCCAGAGATTCCTTTTACCTGCACATCGGCAAGCTCGACATTGGTTCGGAAACCGAGCGTACCCAGAATCGTCATCTTGCGCGCGGCGTCCAGTCCTTCTACGTCGGAAGTCGGATCGGATTCTGCGTAACCGAGCTGCTGGGCTTCTTTGAGTACGTCCTCGTAGGACACGCCTTCTTTGCTCATTTTGGTCAGCATATAGTTGGTCGTACCGTTCACGATCCCCATAATCTTCGTAATGCGGTCCGACGAGAATCCTTCGATTAAGGTGCGAATAATCGGAATGCCTCCGGCTACGCTGGCTTCGTAAAAGACGTCGCATTTCATTTGTTGGGCTTTGGCCAAAATCTCCGTGCCGTAGAGCGCCATCAGGTCTTTGTTCGCCGTAACGATATGTTTGCCCTGTGACAGAGCTTCAAGAATATAAGTACGGGTCTGCTCGACGCCGCCCATCACTTCCACGATCACGTCGATCTCGGGATCATGAATGACTTCCCACGGATCATCGGTCAATTTGGAGGGATCGATCGGAATATTGCGCGACTTTTCCCGATCTTTGACCGAAATCTTTTCGATCACGATCGGCGAGCCCACCTGACTGCTCAGATCCTCCTGGTGCATATCCACGATCCGCACGACACCCGTTCCTACCGTACCCAGACCGAGCAATCCAACTTTTACCGGCTTGTTACTCACGTACAATTTCCTCCCCGTCCCTATGCAGTCCTTGCTATAGCAATGATATTGCCGCACACGCTGCTCGTTCCGATTTCAAAAATGTGTTCCGTTTACGTCGACTTATCCTTGCCCGATCACAACGACCCGGCTGACGCCTACGACCGATTCCAACGACGCGGTTAGGCGCCCCAGCTCCTCGTGCAGTCTCGACGTTTCTACCGATAATACCACATTCGCCGTACCTTGCAGCGGAATGCTCTGATTGATGGTCAACACGTTCCCGCCGCTTTCGGCAATCAACCCGAGGACCTTAAACAAAATCCCCGCCCGGTGTTCAAGCAACAACGACAACGTCACCAATCTTTCCCGATCCAACTGATTGACCTGATGAATCCCGTCTTTGTACTTGTAAAAAGCACTCCGACTGATCCCCGCAATCGCGACAGCTTCATTAACCGTCTTCGCCTGCCCTCCAGCCAACAGCTCTTTCACATGCAACGTCTTCAAGATTGCTTCCGGTAAAATATCTTCTCTAGCCAGATAATAACGCTCTTTCATATAACGTCCTCTCCTTAAAGACCACTGTTTTCATATAGCGGACATTATAACCAATAAACCGACCTAGCGTCAACCCTTTACCGCAAAAAAGTTACATGCCGCGTTAATCTTATCTCAAATTGCTCCTCCATTTCCCCACAAAAAAAAGCGAAGCGCCCCTGATAGACGCCCCGCTTATCCAAAATATATGAACTGCCCTTCGATCGCATAGCCCGTCAACAACGGGCGCCTGCGATCCTCTTTTGCTTTTGATCTTAAGCCTTTGATCTTACGCCTTTGACTTTAAGCTTTTGATCTTAAGTCCTACCCCAACCCGAGCCTAAAAGCGGCGAGGGTATTCCCTCTACCCCCAGCGAGCGGTTTGCGATTGGAGCGACTTTTGGCTTTCCTTCTACTCGCGGCCCGTAAAAAGGGCCCGAGAGGAAAACAAGCCCGAGCGACAAGCGCAAACCGCTCGCCCGCTCAATAGTAACTACTACCCTCAACAAACTCAAATTCAAAGTCCGCAATGCGCACAATCGTGCCGTCCTTCGCCCCGCGTTTACGCAACTCTTCGTCGACGCCCATATGGCGCAGCGTACGCGCCAATTTAAGAATCGCATCATGCGTAGTCAACTGCATCCGTTTCATCATACGTTCGATTTGAACGCTTTCCACGACGAACATCTCGTTCTCGCGGCGAATCGTGAAGCCTTCTTCTTTGGCTTCTTCGACACGATAAACTTTACGCTCAACCTGCTCGGCAGCTTCTTCGATTGCCGGAATGTCCGCGATCGAATCTAACACATCAACCGCCCGATACATCAGTTCTTTCACGCCCTGACGGGTCAGCGAAGAAATCGCCATGATCTCGATATCCGGATTGATTTCCGCTACTTTTTCTTTGAAGATACGCAGGTTTTCTTCCGAATCGGGCATATCCATTTTGTTGGCTGCGACAATCTGCGGACGCTTTTCCAGCTCCGCGTTGTACAGCTTGATCTCTTCGTTGATTTTTACCCAGTCGTCGAACGGGTCGCGTCCTTCGGAGCCGGACATATCCACGACGTGGATAATGACCCGAGTCCGCTCGACGTGACGCAGGAACTCATGGCCAAGACCGATGCCTTCATGCGCGCCTTCGATCAATCCGGGTAAATCTGCCATAACGAAGCTGCGGCCGTCGTCGATCCCGACTACGCCGAGGTTCGGCGTAATCGTCGTAAAGTGGTAAGCGCCGATCTTCGGCGTCGCCGCGGATACGACCGACAACAGCGTCGATTTGCCCACGCTCGGGAAACCGACCAAGCCGACATCCGCCATAACTTTAAGCTCAAGCACGATATAACGCTCTTTGCCTTCTTCGCCGTGTTCCGCAAGTTCCGGAGCCGTATTGGTTTGCGTAGCCATCCGGACATTGCCGCGTCCTCCGCGTCCTCCGCGAGCCACGACGATCTCCTGACCGTTACGGGTCATATCCGCCAGCACTTCCTGAGTATCGTCATCGATCACCAGCGTACCGGGAGGAATACGAACCACCATGTTTTCGGCGTTCGCTCCATACTGGTTTTTGTTGCGTCCTTTTTCTCCGCGTTGAGCTTTGAAATGGCGCTGATACCGGAAATCCATCAACGTACGCAAACCTTCGTCCACGCGGAAAATGATGTCGCCGCCTCGACCGCCGTCGCCGCCGGCAGGACCGCCGTTCGGCACATACTTCTCGCGTCGGAACGCAACCATACCGTCTCCACCGTCGCCGGCTTTTACATAAATCTTCGCTTTATCTACAAACATGGTTTCACCTCTTCTAGATGGTGTACGCATCCCATGCACAAAAGCTTAATGGCTGCGTACGCGTTTCAAATTAAACAGGAAGCTTCCAACGAATCAACGTTCCGTGATCCGAAGCTTCCGCTGATAAGGCACAGGATTCCAGAGCTTCTTCAACCGCGTGATGTAAAACAGATGCCGCCTGCGGATCATTTTCCGGTTCGATGAACAAAGTCGCTTCCCCGCCCTCTTCGCCGAACACGATACGCAGCGCAGGTTCCGCAGCTTGCGCCGCAAGTCCCGAATAGCGATAAGCCGCCATTCCTGCTCTCACCGCACGAATAAGCCCTTCTTCCTCTTCCGGTGTCAGGCTCCCTACATACCGAAGCTCCTGGTCTGCCTGGATGTGCAGCGCAACTTCCCGATTTTCTCCTTTGATCGTCATCAGGTAAAAAACAAGTTCAGGAAGTCCAAACTTCGCAATGCGGCCTTCTTTGTGCATTTCTTCGCTCACTCTGCTTACGATCTCTTCGACCCGCTCTGGCTTGCCCATTCTTGCGTATCCGAAGATCAGTTGAAGATCATTCATCCAATCATGCCGTTGGTGACTGAGGACGTTGAGGAAGAACTTTTGCATAGATTGTCTCAATTCCTGAAGCTCCCGATCCTTGCGACGTTTCTCCCGTTCAGACAAAAGAAAGAACACGGCAGCAAGCCATGCTCCCAGCAGGATAAACGTGATCACTCTTGGGAAAATCCAGGCCAGAACCAAGGGAACTGCGGTAGATAGCGGCAGTATTAAGGATAAGTCCCTCCACCTTCTCATCGGCTCTCTCCGTTTCTGATACGTAGTTAGTCTGAGTATACCCAGAATTCGGCAAAAATCCAAGCCAGCACAAGCCAAGAACATCCAATTGCCGAGCAAAACCTTTCAACAAAAAAAGACCTTCGGTACGAATACCGAAGGCTTCTTGATTACCCGTTAGGTCTTAGGCCTCTACGGAAGCTGCTACGTCAGCAACTTGTACCGGGTAGACGCTGACTTTTTTGCGGTCACGGCCGAGACGTTCGAATTTCACAACGCCATCGATCAGAGCAAACAAAGTGTCGTCTTTGCCAATACCTACGTTCGTTCCCGGGTGAATCTTCGTTCCGCGCTGACGGAAGATGATTCCGCCGCCGCGTACGGCTTGACCGTCCGCACGTTTAGCGCCGAGGCGCTTCGAGTGGCTGTCACGTCCGTTTTTCGTCGAACCTACACCCTTTTTGGAAGCGAATAACTGGAGATCCAATTTCAACATAGTGGTCTACCTCCTTCTTTGCTTATTTTTTTGCCTCGTCGAGGCGAATATATTCACGGTAAGAAGTCTCGATCGTTTTCAGCATGACCACCATCGATTCAAGAATCACCTGAGCTTTGGTCTTCAGTTCGTCCGATTCCATCGGCGGAAGAGTTCCGCTGAGAAAACCGTTCTTCATCCGGGTTTTCATTTCCGTTCCCGCGAGCACTTCGACTGAGTTCACCGTACCGACCGTAATGGCCGAGATGGCGGAACAGACGATATCCTCGCCGCGATCGGCGTAACCCGCATGACCCTCGACTTTGAAGCCCGTGATCTTGCCGTCCGGCGATCTTAAAATCTGGACGATAACCAAGTTATCACCTTCAGTTATGCTTGAATTTTGCCGATCGTTACTTTAGTGTACGGTTGGCGATGGCCTTGTTTCTTGTGATAGTTCTTTTTAGGCTTGTATTTGTATACAACAACCTTTTGGCCTTTACCGTGTTTTTCAACAGTCGCCGTTACGGTTGCTCCGGATACCAATGGAGCTCCGATTGTCAGTCCGTTTTCTTGGGAAACGGCCAGGACACGGTCAAACGTTACGCTTTCGCCGTCTGCGGCTTCCAGCTTCTCGATGAACAGAACGTCGCCCTCTTGGACTTTGTACTGTTTACCACCTGTTTCGATAATTGCGTACATCTTCTTGCACCTCCTCATGTCTCAGACTCGCCTGGTTCGGGTGGATCTTCTGCAAGCAGCGATCGCTTAGACCCGGCCTGTGCGGTTACAGCATGTTGTGCAAAGTGAAGTACACCGGCACACATACCAACGTATCTTAGCATGGCTTGCATGAAAAGTCAACAGGTCAGCGAATCATAATTTGTCCCGTTCCGCCGCATACGGTACACGTTTCGTAAAAAAGCACCGCGCCGCTTTCTCGTACCTTTTTACGGGTCATTTCCAACAGTCCAAGCTTGGTCCAGCCCACGATATGCGACTGGGTACGGTCTTTGGCGAGCCTTTCCTCAAGACGGTTCCATACACGGGTTTGATTCTGTTCTTCCTGCATATCGATAAAGTCCACGATCACGATACCGCCAACATCACGAAGCCGCAGCAATCTTGCAATTTCCTCGGCGGCCTCAAGATTGGTCTCGGTCACTGTGGTTTCCAGACTATCGTCCGCTCCTGTAAATTTCCCTGTATTGACATCTACAACAGTCAACGCCTCGGTCTGATCCCAGATCAGCGTTCCGCCTCCGGGCAACCTAATCTTGCGGCCGAAGTCCCGATGAAGCTGATGTTCAACCGGATAAGCCTCAAACAAAGAAGTTGACTCACGGTGCAAAAGAACCCGGGTCTCGGCCCCTGGCAGTATTTGCTCCAAATAAGCATGAATTCGTTCTTGCTGCGCAGCGTTGTCTACAATCAATTCATCGGAGCCAGGATCAAATACATCCCGAATCATACGCTGTGCCAGATCCAGGTCACGATACAATTCGCTCGGCGCCTCCGCTCCTTTGGAAGCCGAGTAAATTTTGTCCCATTGGCTACGAAGCTGAAGCAGATCTTCAAGCAATGTCTCGTCCGGTTCACCGCCGGCCACCGTGCGCAAAATCATTCCCTCGCCAGGACGCCGCATATGCTCTCCCAAGGATTTGAGTCTCGCACGCTCGGACTCCGGCTCTATTTTTTTGGACACGGCTACATAATCGGCTTCGGGCATGTAGACGATATGACGCCCAGGCAGCGAGTAATGGGTCGTCACTCGTGCTCCTTTTCCGCCTAGTGGCTCCTTGGTGATCTGCACCAGCAACTGTTGACCTTTACGCGCAATTTGTTCGATAGAAGGCTTTGACTTGGGCTGCCTGTCCAAATGGGCGGGCAGCATATCGTCGATATATAAAAAGGCATTCTTTTTCAGTCCGATATCTACAAAAGCAGCCTGCATGCCCGGTAGCACGTTCACAATCCGTCCTTTGTAAAAGCTTCCGGCTGTCCCATGCTCCTGAACGCGTTCGGCGGCAAACTCGATTAGACGTCCGTTTTCCAGCAGCGCCGCCTGTGTCCATTCCGTTTCGTTATGCACAACCAATTGTTTCATGCGTCACCTCTAGCCCTGCATTTTGTTGGCTTTCTACGCTTTCGGATGCGCAGGTTGCCTCTATTCCACTAGACGCGATAAGGCTTAAAAAAGTTTCGCCGGCTTGTACGACTACATCAAAAAGCCCCTTTCACGAAAAGTGAAGGGGACTTGATAGGATGACGTTACGACTTACCGCCGCCAAAAAGTCTGCGAAACAGATTGAAACGGCCTTTTTTCTCATCCAATTGCATCAATGGAACCGTATCTCCTTGAATCCGACGCGAAATATTACGGTACGCGATCGAAGCTTTGGAATCCGGGTTCATGACGGTCGGCTCGCCGGTATTGGCTGCCTTGATCACCATCTCGTCGTCCGGCACGATGCCAAGCAGATCGATATTGAGCACCTGAAGCACTTCATCCACATCCAACATCTCGCCGGCTTTGACCATGTTCGGACGAATCCGGTTGACGACCAGTTTAGGCGATCCGATATGCGAACTTTCCAGCAATCCGATGACCCGGTCGGCATCGCGCACAGCCGCATTCTCCGGCGTCGTGACGACAATCGCCTGATCGGCACCCGCAATCGCGTTTTTGAAGCCTTGTTCGATGCCCGCCGGGCAATCGATCAGCACATATTGGAATTCGGCTTTCAATTCAATAATGATATCGCGGATTTGCTCCGGCGATACCGCGTTTTTATCTTTGGTTTGCGCAGCCGGAAGCATGTACAACTCTTCGAAGCGTTTGTCTTTTACCAGCGCCTGATGCAAGCGGCAACGCCCGTCGGCCACGTCGCAAATATCGTAAATGATCCGGTTTTCCAGTCCCATCACGACATCCAGGTTACGAAGGCCGATATCCGTATCGACCAGACATACCTTTTTGCCGAGCAGCGCCAGCGCCGTTCCGATATTGGCTGTGGTCGTCGTTTTGCCGACGCCGCCTTTTCCCGAAGTGACGACTATAGCCTCTCCCATCTTCTACACTCCTTTGAACACATTCAGATCCCGGCGCAGCCGGGCGATATTCGCCATCTTGTCGATCTGCATCTGCCCGTCCTTCAGATAGGCGAACTCCATCTGCGTCTCATGCGGATGGGCGCTGCTCTCTTCGGCACTGTCAGGCGGACGACTGATGACTTCAGCAATTCGCAGCTGCGTCGGTGCCAGATACGAAGCTCCAATGATCGCATGCTCGCTACCTTCAGAGCCGGCATGAGCCATTCCGCGCAGCGCTCCGAGGATATAGATATCTCCGGTACACACAATCGAACCTCCTGGATTAACATCACCCAAAAACAGCAGGTTTCCATCATGTTGGAGCACCTGCCCGGAACGGACCATGCCGCTTATTGTCGTGATCGGTATGCGCAGTACCGCATTCTCCCGAAGTTCAGCCGATTTGGAGCCTTCGATCGAACGCACAAGTAAATTACGCTTGCTTCGCAGTATATCCAAAATTTGCAGCTTCTGCTCGTCCGACAGGTCCCGATCCCCGAACCGCACATCAATCGAAACGAGCGGACCGCTAAGAAACGTCTCGCTATTGTCCAACATTTCCCGCAATCCGGTCAGCAATTCATCGAATTCACATCGTTCATCTAACCGGAACACGAGACCATCTTTGATTCCTTTGATTGTAATGAGATTGCGCTTGATGGACATCTCCCCCGCTCCCCTTCGACTTGAATGTTTCGAGACGAAGGTTCCTTTCTCCTGCACGAATTGCATAAAAGTTACCGCGAATCCGTTACTTTGAGCGAATCGCCCGCTTTTCAAAGCGACGGATCTTACTCTTTCTCATCCTTTTTCGGACGAAGCGGCATCTTGTCGAATTGCCGACGAATCGGCACGTAGATGATCAACGCAAATACGAGTCGGAACAACAAGTCAGGAATGATGTACTGGATCAATGCCCAGTCGTACGTTTGCTCATTAAAATTAAATACCGTGTAAATGCCAAACAACATGCTGTCCAAAATGAAACTTCCGAGCATGACGACCGTAAGCATGACGGGTAACGGTGCTTTGGGAAGTTGAAAAATCAATCCCAGCACGTAGGCGGTAAACCCCATCGTAAAGGAATACGGACCCAGCATCGCACCGTAATATACGACGTCGTGCAGCATGCCGAACACGGCGCCGAGCACCATCCCCGCATAGCGGTGGCGGTATACGGATACGAACAAAACGCAGACGAATACCAGGTTCGGCATAAGATGCGGCATCCAGGCGTCCGGCAGGAACCAGGGAAGAACGCTGCCTTCGATCAGGAAAATCACGAAAAGCAGCAAGACGAGGAACTGTTTGCGCCACGTCATGGCGTATCGTCTCCCGCGTTAGGATCTACACCCGGAATCACGACGAAGAGATCTTTCCATTCGACGAAGCTCGCGGTAGGCTTAATCAACGCGGTTTCCGTCAGACCGAATTCGCTCGGAGTGACCTGCATGACTTCACCCAATACGATTCCTGCAGGGAATACGCCGCCGCTTCCCGAAGTGACAACCACGTCGTAAGGTTCAAGTTTGGGTTTGTTCGGATCGATTCCCGTCATCAAAAGCCGCTTTTTGTTTTTGTCGTAACTTTCAACGATTCCGAAACTTCCTTCTTTGCCGGTTACCGTAGCCGAAATCGCATATCCGTCCGGCGAGGTCAGACTTAAAGAAGTAATCAATTGAATAGTGGAAGTATAATCAGTAGCGGTGCTGATGACGCCGACCATGCCGTCGATGCTCGTTACGGCTTGTCCGACTTCCACGCCGTCTTTGGAACCTACGTCAATATTGACGGTCGGATTGTTCACATCTTCGTTGACCGAAATGACATGCGCGAAACGGTAATACTTATTCGAGTTTCTTTTTTGCAGGTCCGTAAAGTTCAAATCTTGTTGCAACTGCTTATTCTTCGTGGTCAGTTCCCTGTAGTCGATCAGTTGCCGTTTAAGCTCGGCAACTTCCATCCGGTAACTTTCGTTTTCCTTATACACGCTATCCAATTCCGAAATATCTTCAAAAAATCCCGACACTGCAGTCGCAGGCTTATTGACTACGCGCTGCGTAAATGCGACCGTATCCTTAACGAATTTCTCCGGCCAGGTCAACCCGATCCGGTCGCCGAGCGTTACGCCCATCAAGGCAACGAAAAGAACGATCACAATCAGCAGGATGAATAGTTTTCGATTCCCTAGCAGTCTAAACAGTTACAACACCCTCTAACATTGCTGAATTGTTCATAAGTACGGACACCCTTCGTTTAGCCGCGTTTCGAACGGGACTTGAACAGGTGGATATTGTCGAGCGCGCGTCCTGTGCCGATTGCGACGCAGTCCAATGGGTTTTCGGCTACGATCACAGGCATTCCCGTTTCACCTGCAAGTAGCTTGTCCAGGTTACGCAGCAACGCGCCGCCGCCTGTCAGTACAATGCCACGGTCCATGATGTCGGCTGCCAGTTCCGGCGGGCATTTTTCCAGCGTGACTTTCACGGCTTCAACGATGGAGCTTACCGTATCGGCCAAAGCTTCTGTAATTTCATGCGAAGTGATCGAGATCGTCTTAGGCAAGCCGCTTACCAGGTCGCGGCCGCGAATTTCGATCGTTTCCGGCGTTTCCAGTTGGATCGCCGATCCGATCTCCATCTTCAGCATCTCGGACGTACGCTCGCCGATCATGAGGTTATATTGGCGTTTTACATATTGAATGATGGACTCGTCCATCTCGTCGCCTGCTACACGCACCGAACGTGCCGTAACGATCCCGCCAAGCGAGATGACTGCGACTTCGGTTGTACCGCCGCCGATATCCACAACCATGCTGCCTGTTGGTTCCCATACCGGAAGGTCTGCGCCGATTGCGGCTGCAAAAGGTTCTTCAATCGTGTACGCTTCGCGTGCACCGGCTTGTTTGGTTGCATCTTCGACCGCACGCTGTTCAACCGCAGTGATTCCCGATGGCACGCACACCATGACGTTCGGATGGCGTTGGAAGAACGAGCGTTTTTTCTGTGCCTGATTGATGAAATATTTGATCATCGTTGCCGTCGTATCGAAGTCTGCGATAACGCCGTCCTTCATTGGACGAATAGCGCGGATGTTCCCCGGCGTACGGCCGATCATTTTTTTCGCGTCTTCACCTACGGCTTCGATCGTTTTCGTGTCGGTACGAAGCGCGACAACGGACGGTTCTCTTACTACGATACCTTTTCCTCGTACGTATACCAGTGTGTTTGCTGTTCCCAAATCGATACCCAGATCTTTATTGCCCATCATTTTCAATTAACTCCTTTTCTCATTCGAGTTCAATTTTCACATAAATCCCTGCTCTTTAAGGCTGACAAAGCGACCATCGCCTACGACAATATGGTCAAGCACGTCGATTCCTACAATTTGCCCGGATTCCACCAAACGCTTGGTAATCGCAATATCTTCCGGACTTGGAGCCGGATCGCCGCTTGGATGATTGTGGGCACAGACGATAGACGCGCTGCTATATTTGATCGCGGCGCGAAAAACTTCACGCGGATGGACGATCGAAGCATTAAGACTCCCAATCGACAACGTTTCCTGCGCAATGACAACATTTTTTGTATTTAAAAAAAGGCAAACGAAATGTTCTTTTTGAAGGTATCTAAGCTGTTCGGTCAACAGTTCCGCCGCATCGCGCGGACTGCGAATCACGACCGATTCACTCAGACGCGAGGCCACCATACGCCGCCCCAATTCGATTGCCGCCCTGAGTTGAACGGCCTTTGCCGGGCCCACGCCCTTGATTTCTACCAGTTCTTCGACTCCCGATTCTGCAAGGCCGCGAAGGCCTCCCGACTGCGCCAGTATACGTTGAGCGATCATAATCGCCGATTCGCTGCGCGTTCCGGTTCGGAGCAGGATCGCCAGCAGTTCCGCATGGCTAAGTGCCTCTCCTCCGTATTGCAGCATGCGTTCTCTAGGTCGTTCTTCACGAGGAAGATCACGAAGCATAATATTCAACAATTCCATTTTTGCAGTCGTCCCTTCGAAATGGAACGCCGCTTCCGTGTTCAACTTGTGTATTCGATCATGGCAGGATCGGGACATGCGCTTGTTCAACCCAAAAACGGCAGCACCGATTTGCCCCTTTTAAACAATACCAGCTAAAAGCGGCTTGTCAACCTGAAGCCTGCGCGCCGCATCGTGCAGCCGCCGTCGCCCGTTCTCCCAGTACTCCTCTGATTAAGAATTGACAAGGTAGTAGGTCGACAGCTATGTAACCTTGCTATTATACCACGGCCTTCGCCCGCAATCGAGTCGGCCTATTTTCCACGTTGACCAAGGCGTTAAGCTAAGCCAGCGCATGAATGCCGAACTGCCCGAGCATACGGTACAAAGCGGCGATCGGCAGACCGACGATCGTATGATAGTCGCCCTCGATTCGCTCAACGAAGACCGCTCCCAGCCCCTGTACGGCATAAGAACCTGCCTTATCCATCGGTTCGCCTCCGGCAACGTAAGCTTCAATCTCCGATTCCGTAATGTTGCGCATCGTCACGCTGGCCTGACTGAAGTTAGACAATTCATGTTCACCAGACCCTTGAATGCAGGCTAATCCCGTATAGACCTGATGAGTATGTCCCGATAAGGCATTCAGCATTCGCTTGGCATCTGCCTCATCTGTTGGCTTACCCAGCACAATACCTTCCAATACCACAATGGTATCGCTGCCGATGATAACAGCGTCCTCGGGAACGCCTTCAGCAATAACGGCCCGAGCCTTACGCAATGCCAGTTCTTGCACGATGCGTTCCGGCGACCACTTTTCCGGCACACTCTCATCCGCATCGCTCACCTTGACTTCAAAAGGCAAATTCAAAAGCGACAGCAGCTCCCGTCTTCTGGGAGAGCCCGAAGCGAGGATCAGTGGCTTGTCTAGTTGATTCATCCCTATTGTTCCTCCTTCAAAATAGCACTTCATCATTATAATTGAACGATACCGCTGTCTCAAGCCCGTTCTCCTGTACAAAAAAAGCCGCTCCTTCGCGCTGCGGCGGGGAACGACTTGTAAACCCTATTTAAAGCGGCAACTCTTCTCGGCGTATCTGTTCGGAAGAATCGACCAAAGATCGAAGCTGCCGATTTCGCTAGATCAGAGATTGCGATTCTTCCAGTCCTCCGCGAGCTTATGCGAGACTTTCCAGATATCGCCCGCACCCATCGTAATGACTAGATCGCCATCTTGAATACGTCTGGATAGATTTTCCAGCACTTCTTCCTTGGTCGCCAGATATTGCGCGTTGGGATTACTGTTCTGCTTGATCAGTTCTGTCAGCGACGAGGAATGAACGCCTTCGATCGGCTGCTCCCCGGCCGGCGAATAAATATCAATGATGATCGCTTCATCGGCGTCCGAGAACGCCCGGCTGAACGCGTCCAGCAGGAAGAAAGTCCGCGTGTAGCGCTGCGGCTGGAAAACGGCAACGATGCGTTTACCCGTCGATTTCGCTGCACGCAACGTGGCTTCGATCTCGGTCGGATGGTGTGCGTAATCATCTACGACGAGCACGCCGGCGACATCGGCCAACACCTGGAAGCGACGCTTCGCGCCATGGAACTTCGACAGGCCGATCGCCGCTTCTTCGAACGGAATGCCGCTTTTCAAACAAGCAATCAGTGCGGCCGTTGCATTGTAGACGTTATATTTCCCCGGAACGAACAGGTTCACGCGTCCCAGTTCTTGGCCTTCCGTGCTTACCGTAAACGAGGCACGACGGTCTCCGAGTTCGATATCCGAAATGCGGTAATCCGCGTCTTCGCCCATTCCGTAAGTTACCAGTTTGCAGCTCAGTTTCGGCATCAATTCACGCAGGTTTTCGTCGTCGCCGCATACGATCGCAAGACCGTCCTCGCGGGTCTGATTCAGGAACTGCACATACGCTTCCTTGATCTTTTCGAAGCTGCCGTCGTAGTTTTCCAAATGGTCGGCTTCGATATTGGTCACGATGCTGATATAAGGATGATACTGTAAAAACGTACCGTCGCTCTCATCGGCTTCCGCTACGACAAAATCGCTTTTGCCCGCTTTGGCATTGGTGCCGAAACCGACGATCTCGCCGCCGATGATATACGTCGGATCGGTTCCGCATTCTTCCATCGCCAGTGCCGTCATAGACGAAGTGGTCGTCTTGCCGTGCGCTCCCGCTACCGCGATGCCTTGACGTTCGTTGAGCAGGCGCGCCAGCATTTGCGAGCGGTGAATAGTCGGAATGCCGAGACGCAACGCTTCGACGCGCTCCACGTTATCTTCGGGCAACGCCGTCGAATACACGACGGTATCGGCCCCCTCTACGTATTCGGCTTTGTGCCCGTAGTGGATCACCGCGCCTCCTTCAACCAATCTTTTGGTGAGGCTTTGTTCAGCCACGTCGGAACCTGTGATTTTGTAGCCCATTTCCAGCAGTACCCGGGCGATCGCGCTCATGCCGTAACCGCCGATGCCGATGAAATGGATGTGTTCTGTTTTTTTCATACTACGTTTCACCAACCTTTCTCAGAATCGGCCTGGTGCAGCAGTTGCGCACGCACGTCGGAAATTAAGTACAGCGTACCGGAAACGACTCCAAGGTCCTCCGGTCCGATTGAAGCTTTAAACCCAGCCAGCGCCGTTTGCCAATCAGGCTGCACGACGATGCGAAGGTTCGGCTTGGCGTATTCCGCCCGCAGTCCCTCCGCAATATCAGCCAGCGCCGAAGCCTCCATTTTTTTACGAAAATCCGGTTCTGTCAAGATCAGTTCATCGACCAACGGCAAAATGGATTTCAAATAATCTTCATGGCTTTTAGTGGACAACATGCCCATCATCAGTACGAGTTTGTTATACGTCCAGCCGTTTTGCAAACTTTGCGCCAATGCGGCAGCCCCTTCGGGATTGTGCGCGCCGTCCATCAGAATACGCGGATTTTTTTGTACAAGCTCCATCCGTCCTGCCCAAAAAGCCTCTTCGAACCCTGCTGTCGTCTGCTCATCCTCCAGTTGGAACGCCATATACTGACGCAGCACCTCAAGCGCCATAAAAGCTCCTGCGGCATTCTCCAATTGGTATTCCCCGCGCAGTGAAAGAGAAAGATCGAATTCCCGGAACGGACCTTTGAAATGCAGACTTTGACCTTCTTCGCCAACTGCTGTTTTTTCATAAAAGAACTGCTCGCCCGCCGTATAGCAAGTGCTGCTGCGAAGCTTCGCCGTATGCTGGATGACCTGCAACGCTTCCGGTTGGCTCACGCTGGTCACGACCGGAACGCCGGGCTTGATGATTCCCGCTTTCTCGGCCGCGATTTTCTCCAACGTATCGCCCAGGATATCCATATGGTCGTGTCCCACATTGGTGATGATCGAAAGGATGGGATTGACGATGTTCGTCACGTCCATCCGTCCGCCGAGTCCGGTTTCCCAAATGACGACGTCCGGGAAGCAAACGTCGGCATAGTATAAAATCGCCAGCGCTGTCGACACTTCGAACATGGTCGGCGAACCGAGTTCCGTTTCTGCCAGCTCTTCGACGACAGGATGCAGCCGGTTCGAAAGCGCAAGCAGCGTCTCGTCCGGAATATCCCGTCCGTTATACTGAAAACGGTTCGTGAATTTCGTGATGTACGGAGACGTAAACGTCCCCACGTCATAGCCGTTATGAATAAGCACGCTGGTCAGAAAAGCACAGGTTGATCCTTTGCCGTTCGTTCCCGCAACGTGAACAAACTTGAGACGGCGATGCGGATGTCCGAAACGATCCATCAGCGCCTCAATGCGTTCCAACCCCGGACGGATACCAAAAGGAATCAGTCCGTTAATCCATTCCACCGCTTCCGCATAAGAAGTCAGGGGCGCCGAAACGCCCCGATCATTGTTGTCCATCGCTGACTCCCCTTACCCTTTCAGCTCGGCAATACGGGCCAACACCTTGTCACGCTTCTCGGAGTAGTCGGCCTGTTTGGCGCGCTCCTCCTCGATCACATGTGCCGGAGCCTTCGACGTGAAACCAGGATTGGACAGCTTTTTGTCTACGCGCTCCACTTCCGAATTCAATGTCTTCACTTCTTTTTCAAGACGGGCGATTTCTTGCGCGATGTCGATCAACCCGGCCAACGGCAGATACAGTTCGACTCCCGTAATCACCGATGTCACGGCTTTGTCCGGGGCTTGCAGATCCAATCCGCTCGCATACTCGGATGTGTTGCAGAAGCGGCGGATATAGCCTTCGTTGGCAGTCAGGATGCTCAACATTTCCGGCGAAGTCGCTTTGACGTTCAGTTCGATCTTTTTGCTCATCGGCACGTTCACTTCGGCGCGGATGTTGCGAACCGAACGGATGATTTCCATCAGCAGTTCCATTTCGCGCGCGGACTCCGCATTTTCCAACGCTTCGTCGTATGTCGGCCAAGCCGCCAATGTGACCGTCTCGCCTTCATGCGGCAAATGCTGCCAAATTTCTTCGGAGATAAACGGCATAAACGGATGGATCATGCGCATGGTGCGGTCGAGCACGTAAGCGAGCACGGATTGCGTTTTGGCTTTTGCCGCTGCGTCTTCTCCATACAACGACAACTTCGCGAACTCGATGTACCAATCGCACAGGTCGTCCCAGATGAAGTTGTACAGCAGACGTCCGGTTTCGCCGAACTCGTACGAGTCGATCAGACGCGTAATATCGCGGGACGTCTCGTTCAAGCGGTGCAGAATCCAGCGGTCCGCCGTCGTCAGGTCGCCCGTGATATCGATCTGGTCGTACGTGAAGCCTTCGAGATTCATCAAAGCAAAGCGCGACGCGTTCCAGATCTTGTTCGCGAAGTTGCGGATCTGCTCGACGCGTTCCCAACGGAAACGCAGATCCTGTCCCGGAGTGATGCCCGTCGACAGCATGAAGCGCATCGCGTCCGCGCCGTATTTCTCGATCACTTCCAGCGGATCGACGCCGTTGCCGAGCGACTTGGACATTTTGCGTCCTTCGCTGTCGCGAACGAGGCCGTGGATCAGTGTATCTTTGAAAGGCATTTTGCCTGTGAATTCGTAACCCTGGAAGATCATGCGCGATACCCAGAACGGAATGATATCGTAGCCGGTTACGAGTACGTCGACCGGATAGTAACGCTTGAAGTCTTCGCTGTTTTCGTCCGGCCAACCCATCGTCGAGAACGGCCACAGCGCGGAGCTGAACCAGGTATCGAGAACGTCGTTGTCTTGAACCAGATCATCGCGGCCCAGCTTTTCGCGGGCTTCTTCTTCGTTTTTGGCAACAACCATCTCGCCCGTTTCCTGGGAGTACCAAGCCGGAATGCGGTGTCCCCACCACAGCTGACGGGAAATGCACCAGTCGCGAACATTTTCCATCCAATGCAGGTAGGTGCGCTCGAAGCGGTCAGGTACGAAGTTTACGCCTGTGCCTTCCTTTTGCGCAGCGACAACCGGCTCGGCCAGCGGCTGCATTTTAACAAACCATTGCGTGGACAGATACGGCTCGACAACGGCGTCGGTACGCTCGCTGTGGCCTACCTGATGCAAGTGGTCTTCGATCTTGATCAGCACGCCTTGTTCTTGCAGGTCGGCCACGATTTTTTTGCGGCAATCCGCACGATCCAGACCTTCGTACGGCCCCGCTTCGCTGTTCATGATGCCGCCTTCGTCCATTACCGTGATCTGTAGGAGATCGTGGCGCAGACCGACTTCGAAGTCGTTCGGATCGTGCGCAGGCGTAATCTTGACCGCGCCGCTGCCGAAGTCTTTTTCTACGTATTCGTCTGCGATAACCGGAATTTCGCGGCCGATGATCGGCAGAAGAAGCGTTTTTCCGATCATGTCGGCATAGCGTTCGTCTTCCGGGTGAACGGCTACGGCGGAGTCGCCCAACATCGTCTCCGGACGTGTCGTGGCTACCGTAATCGAGCCGCTTCCGTCCTTGAGCGGATATTGCAGATGGTACAGATGGCCTTGCGTTTCTTTGTATTCAACTTCGATATCCGACAGCGCCGTACGGGCAGCCGGGTCCCAGTTGATGATACGCTTACCGCGGTAGATCAGCCCTTTGTCATACAACTTAACGAAGACTTCCTTAACCGCGTCGGACAGACCTTCATCCAGGGTAAAACGTTCACGCGAGTAATCGAGCGACAATCCGATCTTGGCCCATTGGGCTTTGATGTTGGCCGCGTACGTTTCTTTCCATTCCCAAGTCTGTTCCAGGAATTTCTCGCGTCCCAGATCGTGGCGGCTCAGTCCCTGCTCGCGCAGCTTCTGTTCCACTTTGGCCTGCGTCGCGATCCCTGCGTGGTCGGAGCCCGGAAGCCAGAGCGCGTCGTAGCCTTGCATACGCTTTGCGCGAACCAGAATATCCTGAAGCGTGAAATCCAGTGCGTGACCGATATGCAGGACGCCTGTTACGTTCGGCGGCGGAATCACGATACTGTAAGGCTTCGCTTCCGGCACGCGGCCAGCTTTGAAGAAGTCGTTCTCCATCCAGTATTTGTACCATTTCTGCTCCGCGGACTTCGGATCGTAAGTCGTTGGCAAAGACGTTTGATTTTCGTTGTTTTGAATATCCGACATCGGACAGCCCTCCCGTTATTTGGGTTTACATTCGTTTGGTGGGTGAAAAAAGGCAATAAAAAAAGCCTTTCGTCGCAAAGGACGAAAGGACTTGCTTTCGCGGTACCACCTTTGTTCCGCAGCGGGCATTTTCCGTAGGAAAATCGCTGTTCTTTCGGACCCGATTGCTTTTCCAAAAGAAAATCGGCATCCTGACTGCGGCACTCGTACGGATAACGGCCGTAAACCGGCTTTCCCTAGCTTAACGTTCAGGAAAACGACTCCCGGGCGACTTCGGTCAACATCTATCCCACGGAATCTTCCAGCCTGTGGATTCCGCTCTCTGAAGGGTCTGCTGCCTACTCTTCCCGTTCACTGTCTGTAATTTTGAAAAATTTCATGAATATCTTTTATCATACCGTGCATAGCTTCGCGCGTCAATGATTCCGTGCTAGAGTTACCCGGTTATCTCAAGCGGTCCAATAACGATTGAAAATCTGTCGGAAGAGGGTCGGCCACCTCGATGTTTTCTCCTGTAAAAGGATGCTCAAATCCAAGGCTTTCCCCATGCAAAGCTTGACGCTGCAACAAGTCGGCGGAACCGCCGTACAGCGTATCGCCGATCAGCGGGTAGCCGGCGTGGGCCATATGCACGCGGATCTGGTGCGTGCGGCCGGTTTCAAGCGTCAAGCGGACCAGGCTGGCCCGGCCTGCGCGAAGCGTCCGAACCAGCTCGACGCGGGTGAGCGCTTCCTGGCCGCCGGGGGATACCCGGCGGCGGCTGTTGTGGTGGCGGTCCCGACCGATCGGCGCGTCGATGACGCGCAGGTTGCGAGGGACTTGGCCTTCGGCCAGCGCGAGATAGACGCGGCCGATGTTTTTGCCGCGCATCTGCGCGTCCAGCGCCAGCCGGGCGAACTCGCCTTTGGCGTAAAGCACGGGCCCGGACGTGTATTCGTCCAGGCGGTGCACATGGTGGACGGCGCAGGCTTCGCCGTTCATTTGGTAATGCGCGGCGACGAGGTTCGCCAGCGTGGGGCGCGCAGCGCCTCCGTCGGGATGAACCGGCATCCCGGCAGGCTTGCGGACGACGAGGCAGAAGTCGTCCTCGTACAAGGCTTCGAGCCCGTCTTCAGTCCAGACGGGCTCGAAGCCGAGCGGTTCGTCCGGGCGAAGCCGCAGCCGCGCGCGGTTGCCCCGGATTTGCACTTCTCCCGCATGCAGCAGGCGGCGGGCAAGCTTGACCGGCACGCCAATCGCTGCGGCGGCCAGTGCTTCCGCGCTCGGCAGGAAAGAAGCAGCTGCGGAAGGCGCTGCATTTGCGTTTTCCGCCGTTGATTTTGTCTCGTCGCTGCCAAGTTTATCGTCGGCGATGCTTTCGTCGGGCGAGCCGAGCACGGGCGAACTCACCGCGCCAATTTCCGGCGTGCCTTTTGGCCCGGCCGCTTTCTTGGGCAAATCCGTTTCGATCCACTCGCCCCGACGTGTCCAGGAACGCGTCATCAGAGCGACAACAGCGCGCTGCGGTGCGCTTCGATGGTGGCATCGATATCGGCGTCGCTATGCACGCCCGACACGAACATCCCTTCGAATTGCGAAGGCGCGACGCTGATTCCGCGATCGATCATCGCCGCGAAATAGCGACGGAACAAGTTCAAATCGCTGGCTTTTGCCGTATCGTAGTCCACGACCGGTCCTTCTGTGAAGAACGGGCAAACCATCGAACCTACGCGGTTGATCGTGACCGGAATGCCAACTTCCTGCGCGTTCTTTTCAAATCCGGCTTGCAATCGCGCACCCGCTTCTTCCAAACGGTCATAAACCGCCGGAGTCAGCAGCTTCAATGTCGTGTAACCCGCAGCCATCGCCAGCGGATTGCCGCTCAACGTACCCGCTTGGTAAATCGGCCCGCTTGGCGCGATCTGCTCCATGATCTCGCGCTTACCGCCGTAAGCGCCGACAGGAAGTCCGCCGCCGATCACCTTGCCGAAGCAGGTTAGATCGGGCGTGACGCCGAAGCGGCTTTGCGCCGAACCGATGTGTACGCGGAACCCCGTCATCACTTCGTCGAAGATTAAGAGGCTTCCGTGACGCTCGGTCACTTCGCGCAGCCCTTCCAGGAATCCCGCTTGCGGAGGCACGACGCCCATATTGCCCGCGATCGGCTCCACGATGATACAAGCGATCTGCTCGCCGAATTTGTCGAAAGCAAGCTTGACCGAATCCAGATCGTTGTAAGGAACGGTAATCGTATTGGACGCTACCGATTCCGGCACGCCGGGGCTGTCAGGCAGTCCCAATGTCGCCACACCCGATCCCGCCTTGATCAGCAAGCTGTCGCTATGCCCGTGGTAAGAACCTTCGAACTTCAGGATTTTGTCGCGTTTGGTTGCGCCGCGCGCCAAACGAATCGCGCTCAGCGTCGCTTCCGTGCCGGAATTGACCATGCGTACGATATCGACGGAAGGCACGCGCTCGACGACCAGTTTCGCCATTTCGGTCTCCAGCAACGTCGGAGCGCCGAAACTCGTGCCTTTGGTCGCCGTTTCTTGCAGGGCGCGAACGACTTCCGGATGGGCATGCCCCATGATCAGCGGTCCCCAGGAGCCGACGTAGTCGATAAAAACGTTGCCGTCAATATCGTACACGAGGGACCCTTCGCCGCGTTCGATATAAACCGGCGTCAAACCGACCGACTTGAAGGCCCGAACCGGGCTGTTCACACCGCCGGGGATATATTGTTTGGCTTCTTCGAAAGCCGCGCTCGACTTGGCGTCGATACGTTTGGTTACGGATTCGCTCATAGGATCACTCCTTCGAAAAATGTGTGCAAAAAGTCAAAAAAATCGGTACGCTACCCTGCTTTTTTGTCCGAATGCCGATGTTTCGTCAACATTTCGAGCAAATTCCCGCCGAAAAAGCGTAAAGATCGCCAAAATGTTGACTTTACGTCAGCATCTTCAAAAAAACGGGATTCAAACGATAAAAATGTGTGCAAAAGATCAACAATCCGAAACCGCTACCCTGACGGAATTGAATCGGAGCTTTGACGCGGCGAATCCTTGCTAGAGGGTGAAGGTTTCGATTCGCACGCAAGACTCATCTGGCACGCGGTCAACGTACGAGCCGCTTGCGATGGGTATGCCGGATCGCAAGCGGCCTAATTGCGGTCTTCGCGAATCCAGCGGGCGGCGTCTTTGGAGTGATACGTAATGATGATATCGGCTCCTGCACGTTTGAGACCTGTCAGCAATTCCATCACGATGCCTTTTTCATTGATCCATCCGTTGCCTGCCGCTGCTTTGACCATCGCGTATTCGCCGCTGACGTTGTAGGCCACAAGCGGGAGATCGAATTCGTTCTTGATCGTACGGATGATGTCCATGTACGCCATCGCCGGTTTGACCATCAGCATGTCCGCGCCTTCCAGCACGTCGCTTTCCGCTTCGCGGATCGCTTCCAGCGCGTTGGCCGGGTCCATCTGGTACGTTTTGCGATCACCGAATTGCGGCGCCGAATCGGCAGCTTCGCGGAACGGCCCGTAGAACGCCGAAGCGTATTTAACGGAATACGCCATGATCGGGATTTGATCGTAACCCGCAGCGTCCAGCCCTTCGCGGATCGCTTGCACGTAACCGTCCATCATGTTCGAAGGCGCAATGATATCGGCTCCTGCTTCGGCTTGCGAAACGGCGGTCTGCACGAGCAGTTCCAGCGATTCGTCGTTCAACACGTCGCCGTGGATATGACCGTCGCGTTCAAAGGTATGCACCATGCCGCAGTGGCCGTGATCGGTGAACTCGCATAGGCAAGTATCCGCGACAACAAGCAAATCCGGATACCATTCCTTGATTTGGCGAGTTGCTTGCTGCACGATCCCGTCCTGTGCGTAAGCGCCTGTACCGACGCTGTCTTTCGTTTCCGGAATGCCGAACAGGATTACCGCTTTGATGCCCAGTTCGACGATCTCGTCCACTTCCGCTTTCATCGTATCGAGAGAAAAGTTGTACACGCCCGGCATCGAGCTGATTTCGGTCTTCACGCCTTCGCCGTAAGTGACGAAGATCGGCATGATAAAGTCGTCTGCGCTGATCGCGGTTTCGCGTACCATGCTGCGAAGCGCCGCGCTGCGACGCAAACGACGATGTCTAACGGTTGGAAATGACATGATAACAGGACTCCTTTTATATAAAAAATGAATGTAGAGGTTCGCCCGAACAGCAGTCCGGCCGGGTCCTTCGGGTTTCAAGCGAAGGCGGCCGGCCGTTTCGTACATTCGGGGTCGATGATGTTCGATACGCGTAACTCTTGCAGGAAGGTGAACGGTTTCTTCTCGTTTGATACAAAAAGCCGCTCTTAACGTTACATACCCGTTTCTTTTCCGTCTGCCGAGGCTTTCCATGCACACAGTGCTTCCAACAGACCTTCGATCGTCGCTTCTTTAGCCAGCAGATCCACGCGCAGACCGAGTTCTTCGGCCGTTTTGGCCGTTTGCGGACCGATGCAGGCCAGCGTCGACGCATTCAGCAGCTCTACGGCATTTTCCTGCCCCATACGTTTCAGCACGGCTACCAAATTGCGAACCGTCGACGAGCTGGTAAACGTAATCGCATGAACTTTGCCGTCTTGCAGCAGATCCAGCAATTCCTCATCGTCTTCGCCGGTCAATACAGTCTCGTACGTATCAAGCTCGGTCACTTCAAGGCCGCGTTCGCTCAGCGCCTGCGGCAACCAGGAACGCGCCAGATCTCCGCGAGGCAGCAGAACGCGTTGACCGGCAAGCAGCTTCTCTCCGTAGGCCTCGACCATGCCCTCTGCATCAAACGTCTCCGGCGGCGCTTCGCTACGAATACCGCGTATGCGCAGCGCTTCGATGGTCGCCGGACCCACTGCCGCGATACGCGCACGGTATAACGCGCGAATATCCAGCCCCTGCTCGTCCAGATGGCGGAAGAAGTATTCGACGCCGTTGACGCTGGTAAAAAATACCCAGTCATAGCGCTCGATCTCCGCAAAAGCTTCCCGGATCGGCTGGAGCTTCTCTTCGCCTTCCGGCATAACGGTCTCGATGACCGGGAACTCGTACGGCTCGCCGCCAAGCTCCTCGATCCGGTCGACCAGCTCGCTTGCCTGACTGCGCGAACGCGTCACGAGAATCCTTCGTCCGAACAACGGCATCTGCTCCGCCCAATGCAGGCGTTCGCGCTGGCTGACGACATCGCCAACCACGATAACGGCCGGCGGCTTAAAGTCGTGCGCCGCTACCTTCTCCGCGATATTTTCCAGCGTGCCGATCAGCGTCTCCTGTTCTGCTCTTGTGCCCCACCGAACCAAGGCTACAGGAGTCGATGCCGGGCGGCCATGCTTAAGCAACTGAGCGGTAATATGCCCGATCTGTGCCACGCCCATCATGAACACGAGCGTGCCGGTCGCGTTCGTGACTTTGTCCCATTTGATCATCTTGTCCAGCTTTTCCGGGTTCTCGTGTCCCGTCACTACGGAAAAAGACGATGCCAGATTGCGATGCGTAACCGGAATGCCCGCATAAGCCGGAACCGCGATCGAAGACGTGATGCCTGGCACGATCTCGTAGCCGATCCCGTGTTGGCGCAGTTCTTCGGCTTCCTCGCCCACACGGCCAAACACGGTCGGATCGCCTCCTTTGAGACGAACGACGACATGTCCTTCCAGAGCCAATTCGACCAGCAGTTTATTGATATCCTCCTGCTTCATCGTATGGCGCTCGGTGCGTTTGCCTACATAGATTTTACGCGCGCCCGGCTTCATTTGACGCAGCAGTCTCGGACTCGCCAAACGGTCATAAACGACCACATCGGCTTTTTTGATGCACTCCAGCCCTTTGATCGTAATCAGCTTGGCATCGCCCGGACCCGCTCCGACCAGATACACTTTCCCTACACGTTTGGGTTCGTTTGCCATAGGTTCAACCCCTTGCCTGTTCGAGAATCTCGTCTGCACCTCTGTCTGCCAGCAAGCGAGCGACTTCATGCCCCAATGCTTGTGGATCGGTACCGGTTGCGGATTCTTTGAGCAGCAGACTTCCGTCCGGCTTGCCGACCAGTCCGGTTAGATGAACGGTTGCGCCGTCTTCGTCCAATACCGCATAAGCACCGATCGGCACCTGGCAGCCTCCGTTAAGCGCAGAAAGCAACGAACGCTCCGCCGCCACGGTACGGGCGGTATCGCCATCTTGATAATGACCCAGCAGCTCCAGCAGCTCGGCGTCATTTTCGCGACATTCAATGCCCAATGCCCCTTGTCCGACCGCTGGCAAACAAATCTCGACCGGCAGATACGAAGTGATGCGATCTTCCCAGCCCATACGCTTGAGTCCCGCGGCCGCCAGCAGGATCGCATCGAACCCTTCCGTCTCCAGTTTGCGCAGACGCGAATCGATATTGCCGCGAATCCATTCCAGCTTCAGGTCAGGGCGATACGCGAGCAATTGACTGGAACGCCGCAGACTGCTGGTTCCGACCTTCGCTCCGTGCGGCAGACCGTCCAGATCGACGCCTTCCCGGGAGATCAGGCAATCGCGAGGGTCTTGACGCAGCGGCACAGCCCCGTTAACCAGCCCTTCCGGCAGTAACGCGGGCATGTCTTTCATACTATGTACCGCCATATCGATCTCGCCGTTCAGTAGCGCTTGCTCGATTTCCTTAACGAAAAGACCTTTTCCGCCAACCTTCGATAGGGTCACATCCAGAATCTGATCCCCTTTGGTCACGATTTTCTTCACTTCGAAACAAACCTCAAGGCGCAGCTCGGCCGCCAGCTTTTCCAGCGCCCCGATCACCTGGTTCGTCTGCGTTAAAGCCAGCGCGCTTTGTCTTGTCCCTACTACGATTGTACGCATTCCCTTTATTCCTCCCGCTCTGTCTCGATCCATTCGGCCATTTGCGACTCGCTCCACGGCACGAATGTGTCTTGTCTGATATGGTCCAGTATATCTGTTTCCGCCAACTTTCGCATCAGACGGTGCCGAACCTCCGGCTCGCTTACACTCGCCCTGATCGTCTGCCGCATCATATAAAGAAACTCGGCGTACGTTTCGTATTCGTTGCCGAAACGTTCGTCGAGTTCCCGAATCAGCGCAGACGCCGCGGATGGCCCGGCTCCTGACGTCGAAGCGGCTACGATTAGCCTGCCCCGTCTCAATACGGCCGGATGAATAAAATTGCCCGACCGGGCGCGGCTGGAGACGTTGACGAGCGCTCCGCCGCGACGTGCCGCTTCGGCAATCCGCTCGTTCAATTGTTCGTCGCCGCTGGCCGCATATACGATCCTATAGTTTTCCACGTCGTCCGTTTGGGCTTCGCGGGCGATCCAGTTGAGCGCCGCGTCTTGCTTCAATGCCCGGACCTCCTCGCCGATCTCCGGGCTGATTACCGTCAATTCCGCTCCTGCCGCAAGCAATTGGGAGGCTTTGCGCCCTGCGATCTTCCCGCCGCCGACTAGCAGAACCCGCATCCCGCTTAGATCCATCATGATCGGCATATACTCGGTCATTACCCGCTCAGCCCCCGTTCCATTTATGATACTCGGAAAACGCGTTGCTCAACAGGTTGACGATCACGAGCGCGTAACCGACCAATGTCCACTTGGCGATCGAAAAGCCGGAATACTTGTGCGTGCGTTTCAACACGAAATACAACCCGTACACGGCAAGCGCCGCGAATGTCGTAATGCCTTTGATATCGAGCAGCATCTCCCATCGTTTTTGCGCCACAATCATGATAAAAGCGACCAATAGCGATACGATAAGCAGCGGCGTTCCTGTCAGTACGGCGAGATGCGCCCAGCGCTCTGTCTGTTCAAGACTCGGCAGCCGCCGGATCGTATCGTTCCATTTTTTCTTTTTTAACATCGCATACAAAAAAAGGTACAAGATGCCGAATACCGCCGCGATCGTCAGAGCCACAAGGCTCAAATTCGCTAGCGCCACATGAAGAATCAACAACAACTGCTGGGTATACCCGATATGCTCCGCGTGTTCGCCGACCGAAAACCAAAACTCGTTAAGCACGCTGGCTGTAAACCCGACGATGCCGAGTAGCAGCACAACGAATTCGGCTTTTTGAGTCAAGGCCAGGCCGAAACCGGCTAAGGTGAGTACGAAGATGAACAAGAACAGAAAATCGTAGACCGAAAACATCGGCACTCGGTTTTCCAATACGATCCGTACGCCGATGACCGAAAATTGCAGTAATCCCGTGACGCCAAGAAGCCCCGTGCCGATCCGCCGGGATCTCACGCTGCGGCTTACGCAATCGGAGAAATAGAACAGAAGGCTCAGGGCATAAATGTAAATCATCAACTCGATCAAACTCGCAAGCAGCAGCATGCCGTTCACCTACCTAGAGGACTGCCGGACGCAGAGCAAAAACCGGAGTGTCCAAAGTCTTTTTTTCCGACTCTCGGGTCACGGCTTCTTCCGCCTGTTCCAGTCTCGATTCAAGTGCAAAAATTTGGGTGAACATATCGACAGCTTCAGCACCGTTCTTATCCGCCGCCATCTCTTTGACCCGATTGATCGGATCGTGCATCATCTGGTTGGCGACGCTTTTCATCAATCGGCCGATGACCTTGCGTTGGCGCTCATCCAGCTCCGGAAGCTTGTTGAACAGACTTTCCAGCGTTTCCTGGTGAATATCCGTTGCCTTCTCCTGAAGGGCGCGGATAACCGGACGAACGCCAAGCGTCTTCAACCAGCCATAGAAGTTGTCGGATTCCTGCCGGATCATGCGCTCGATCTTGAGTGCTTCGGCGCGGCGGAGTTCCATATTACTCTCCACGATGCCTTCAAGATCGTCAATATCGTACAAAAAGACGCCCGGAAGTTCGGCAATCGTCGGATCAATATTGCGCGGAACCGCGATATCGATCATAAAGAGCGGGCGCGAACGGCGCGCCGCTGCCAAAGTCTTCACCTGCTCGCGCGTGAGCACATAATCGGAAGAACCGGTGGAACTGATCACAATATCCACTTCGCCAAGCATCGCTACGCCTTCTTCAAGCGTGCAAGGCAACCCGTTGAACCGGCCAGCCAACTCTCGGGCCTTTTCCAATGTACGGTTCGCTACGATAACCTGCGCCGCTCCGCTGGCATACAGATGCTTCACGGTCAGCTCGCTCATTTTGCCCGCGCCGAGGATCAGCACCTTCTTGTCGGTAAACATACCAAAAATGCGCTTGCCCAGCTCGATCGCCGCGTAGCTTACGGACACGGCGTTCTCGCCGATCGAAGTCTCCGAATGCGCGCGCTTGCCGAGCGTTACGGCCTGCTTGAATAACATATTAAACCAGGTTCCAGTCGCCTTCTCCGCTTGCGCGGTCAGGAACGATTGCTTCACCTGGCCAAGAATCTGAGTCTCGCCGAGTACCATCGAATCCAGTCCGCAAACGACTTTCATCAAATGCTCGACTGCGCGCTCGTCTTCGTAAATATAAAGATGTTGCGTAAATTCGGCTTTCGGAATACCGAACCATTGCTCCATAAAATTGCGGATATAAAAAGCGCACATGTGCAGCCGGTCCACCACGACGTACAATTCGGTCCGGTTGCAGGTGCCCACAATTACGCCTTCAAGGACGCTTTTCGTTTCTTTCAGCCGATCGAGCGCCTCCGAAAGGTCCTCTTGCGCAATGGCAAACCGTTCTCTGATGTCGACTGGAGCCGTTCGGTAATTCAATCCGACTACCATGATGTGCATAACTAGTTCACCGCCTGATCTGGGATTGCTGCCACATAAACATTCCTACAAACTATATAAAGTATATCACAACGCCTTCCTGCATTTTGGCAAATTAAATGAAATGTTTATGAATATTCGATGTTTGTTAACAATCCTACGCTTCCAAGCTGAACAAACGGAAAGCCTCTTCGCACAGCAGCGCGTCAATTTGCTTGATTTCCTCGGCGCTTCGGGTGGCAAGACGCCAGTCCAGCAACCGGTCTACCTGCACGCGGATACAGGCAATCTCATATTCAATATCGGTTGAAGCAAAGCGATATTCGAGTTCCGGAATCTGATCACGGTGCTCGAACACCAGGCGGCTCGCTCCCGGCGTAAGTTCGATAATCCGACGCACCGAGCCTTCCGCATAAAAGTCCAGCATGACAAATCCCGGATAAATTCTGCGCACCATCCCATCCCCTTTGAACGCAACAAACAATTGGCGAATAAGATGCGTCAAGCGCGGATTGACGAGACGAAAAGACAGCTCGCAAACGAACAGATTGCGCCGGCGGTCAAAAGGAAGCCTGACTTCCTCGCCACTTTCATCTTCAAGCACGATCTCCCGGCTTCCGCCGTCAAGCACCCGCACGTGGCAATGAATGCGCGGATCTTGAATATGCTGCATGAACCTCGACATCTGGCTTTCCGGCAGCAGTAAACGGGCCTTTACGAATTCCGTAGCTAATCGCTGCGCCATAGCGTATCCCCTCGATTCTTCAGGATGGGGTGGATCGGATTGTTTACTTGTATTATACCCGCTTTACATAGAAAGACGGCCCCGTCTCCGGAGCCGCCTTCGCTTTGAATTCGCGCTTATACGACTGTGGGCAGTCATATTGTAAGCGTTTTATAACTTATTCTTCTTATTGCTCTTTATTCTGCCGTTTCTTCTTCGATTGCATCTTCTTGGGCATATGCAGTCGCTTCAGACTCGGCTTCCGCTTCGGCCGCGCGCTGATCCAGCGTCTTCAATTCGCCCAGATGGTCTTCGATGATTTTCCACAGCTCTTCCTTGCCCATGTCGGTCTCGGACGAGAACATGACAAACGGATCGCCGGGACGCATACCCAGGTCCTGCTTGATCACTTTCGCATGTTTTTGCCAACGGGTTTTCGGAACTTTGTCCGCCTTGGTTGTCACGACACAGATCGGACGATCATAGTGAGTCAGCCATTCATACATCATAACATCGTCCTTGCTCGGCGGATGGCGAAGATCGACGACCATCAGCACAAGCTTCAAGGGCTCGCGTTCCAGCATGTAGCGCTCGATCATCTGTCCCCAGACTTCGCGCTGCTGTTTCGATACTTTTGCGAAGCCATAGCCCGGGAAATCGACGAAGAAAAAGGACTGATTGATCAGGTAATAGTTCATATGCTGCGTTTTGCCCGGAACCGAACTCGTTCGAGCCAGGTTTTTACGACGCAAAAGACGGTTAATCAACGAAGATTTACCGACATTGGAACGTCCGGCCAACGCGATTTCCTGCAAACCGTCTACCGGATATTGCGCGGGTCCAACAGCACTGATCTTAAATTCGGAGCTTGTTACATTCATGTTTGAAAATTCCTCTCTTGGACGTGGAAAAGCGACGCGCAAACCGATCGCTTTTCCGTCCTCACAACTTCAATATTCGATCCGCTTGGAATCGAGCCTGGATTCAATGCGTTTCGATCTGGATTTCGGAAGCTTCTGCCATAGGCGGCACAAGCACTTGATCGGTCAAGGCATGTTCCAGAACCTGATCCATATGGGATACGGGAACAAACTGGATCGCTTCTTTTACGCTGTCCGGAATATCGCGTAGATCGCGTTCATTATCGGCAGGCAACAGCACTTTTTTATAACCTGCACGATGCGCCGCAAGCGATTTTTCTTTGAGACCGCCGATCGGCAAGACCCGTCCGCGCAACGTAACTTCTCCGGTCATCGCAACATCTTTCGATACTGCACGACCTGTAAGCGCCGAGATCAACGCCGTTGCCAATGTAATCCCCGCAGACGGACCGTCTTTCGGTACCGCGCCTTCCGGAATATGAATATGCACATCGTTTTTCTCGTGGAACTGCCCGTCAATCCCAAGCTGCTCTGAACGGGAACGCGTATAGCTAAAGGCCGCCTGTGCGGATTCCTTCATTACATCGCCCAGTTTACCCGTCAGCGTAAGCTTTCCGCTCCCCGGCAGAACACTGACTTCGATCGTCAACGTCTCTCCGCCGACTTCGGTCCAAGCCAAGCCCGTTGCGCTGCCGACCTGATCTTCGGCCTCAGCCAATCCGTAACGGAATCTTGGATTGCCCAAGTATTCTTTGAGCGAATCCTTGGTGACTTCGATCCGTTCGCTTTGACCCGAAACCAGATGCTTGGCTGCCTTACGGCAAATCGCAGCAATCTGTTGTTCCAGATTCCGCACACCGGATTCACGCGTATATTCCCGAATGATTTGCAGCAAGCCTTCCCGCGGCAAGTCCAGTTGTTCTTCATTCAAGCCATGCTCGCGTTTTTGCTTTGGAAGCAGGTAACGGTTCGCAATCTCCAATTTCTCAAGTTCCGTATAACCCGGGATGTTCAGAATCTCCATCCGGTCCAACAGTGGACGGGGGATACCCTGAAGCATATTCGCTGTCGTCACGAACATCACCTTGGACAGATCATACGGAATTTCAACGAAGTGGTCGCTGAAGGTGTTGTTTTGCTCAGGATCAAGCACCTCAAGCAATGCCGCAGACGGATCGCCCCGGAAATCGGAAGCCATCTTGTCGATCTCATCAAGCAGGAACACGGGATTGGAGCTACCTGCCGTGCGCATACCTTGCAGAATGCGGCCCGGCATTGCGCCTACATAGGTGCGGCGATGGCCGCGGATTTCTGCTTCGTCACGTACCCCACCGAGCGATACGCGAACGAACTCCCGTCCCAACGACCGGGCAATAGAGCGCGCCAGCGACGTCTTGCCGACCCCTGGAGGACCGACAAGGCAAAGGATCGGGCCTTTTAGCTTTTTGACGAGCTGCTGTACGGCCAGATACTCCAGTACGCGCTCTTTCGGTTTTTCGAGACCATAGTGGTCTTCATTTAAAATATCTTCGGCTCGAACGATATCGAGCACGTCTTCGGTCTCTTTGCTCCACGGCAAAGCCAGCAGCCAATCGACATAGCCGCGAATGATTCCGCCTTCCGCCGCGCTGGTCGGCATGCGCTCCAGTCGATCGATTTCTTTTTTGATTCGCTCATGGACTTTCTCCGGGAATTCGCCGTTTTCAAGCTGCTCGCGCAGTTCTTCGACTTCTCCGGCCCGTCCGTCTTTTTCGCCCAATTCTTTTTGAATCGCCTTCATTTGTTCGCGCAGGTAATACTCCTTTTGCGTCTTCTCCATCTGCTTCTTCACGCGCTGGCCGATCTTGCGTTCCAGCTCCAAGACTTCGCGTTCGTTGTTGAGCAGATCGAGCAGCTTTTCCAGACGCGGACGGAATTCGACCGTTTCCAAAATGGCTTGCTTATCCTTGATCTTGAGCGGAAGATGGCTGGTAATCACATCCGCCAGTCGTCCAGGCTCATCAATGTCGGATACGGCAGCCAAAGTCTCCGGCGTTACCTTTTTCGACAGATTGATATAATGCTCGAACTGGGTCAATACCGTGCGCATCAGCGCATCGACTTCCGGATCTTCGGTCGTGGGTTCAGCCAATTCACGGGCATACACTTCATAAAACTCTGTATTGTCCTCAATAAACTCCAGAACCTCTGCACGCTCCAGCCCTTCGACCAACACACGAATCGTGCCGTTCGGCAGCTTCAGCATTTGTCTCACTTTGGCAACCGTTCCGATTCGGAATATATCATCCTGCGCCGGTTCCTCGATATTCACCTCGGACTGCGAGCAGAGAAGAATCAAGTGATCGTCGACCATCGCCTTTTCCAGCGCCTTGACCGAGCGTTCCCGTCCGACATCCAAATGAAGCACCATACTCGGATAGACGAGAAGTCCCCGCAAAGGCAGCAACGGAAAACGGCGGTTTTTCTGTTTACTCAATCCCATCGTTTTCACACCCCCAAAAGGCTTATCGTGCATATGCAATCTGCAATCTTTATGCGTGTGTTAAGTGTAGCATATCGCTACTGCGACTACCAAAACCGTCAGACGTATATTGCGAAAAAAGGCGGCTTGCCGGGCTAACCCCGCATGCCGCCTGTACATTCGTTTTCGATTATGCGCTTACTGCGTCGTTTCCGCTTCGACTTGCGCGGCTTTCGGTTGATGCCGCTCTTCGCGACCCGGAATCTTGCCTGTCGCTTCGTACGCGACGACGATCGCGTCGATCTCCTTCTTCAATTCCTCGACCATATCGGCTTCGGGAACTTTACGGATCATCTTGCCATAGCGGAACAACAAGCCTTCGCCGCGGGCGCCCGCGATGCCGATATCCGCTTCGCGTGCCTCGCCGGGGCCGTTAACCGCGCAGCCGAGTACCGAGACTTTGATCGGGACTTTGATCTGCGAGATATATTCTTCGACTTCGTTCGCGATCGAGAACAGATCGATATCGAGTCGGCCGCAAGTCGGGCAGGAGACCAGCGTTGCCGCATTCGTGATCAGACCGAACGTTTTCAACAGCTCGCGGGCTACCTTCACTTCTTCTACAGGATCGGCGCTAAGCGAGATTCGCACGGTTGAACCGATTCCCATCGAAAGCAGCGCACCGATACCGGCAGAGCTTTTGATCGTTCCCGCATTAAGCGTACCGGCTTCGGTAATGCCCAGATGCAACGGATAAGGGATAACCTGTGCAGCCTTGCCGTAAGCTTCGATAGCCATCGGCACGTCGGAAGCTTTCAGCGAAACGATAATATCGTGGAAATCCAGCTCTTCGAGAATACCGATATGGAACAGTGCGCTTTCCACCATGGCATCCGCGGTCGGATAGCCGTATTTTTCAAGCAGGTGGTTTTCCAGCGAGCCAGCATTTACGCCAATACGGATCGGAATTCCTTTTTCTTTGCAGGCTTTAACGACGGCTTCGACTTTTTCGCGCTTCCCGATATTACCTGGGTTAATCCGAACTTTATCGATGCCGTTCTCGATTGCTTTCAATGCCAATTTGTAATTGAAGTGAATATCGGCAACCAACGGAATATTGATTTTTTTCTTGATTTCTTTGATTGCGTCAGCCGCTTCGTCATTATTGACGGTAACCCGCACAACCTGGCATCCAGCCTCTTCCAAACGAAGAATTTCGGCCACTGTCGCTTCGACATCGGCCGTCTTGGTTGTACACATGCTTTGTATAATCACTTCATCGCTGCCGCCAATAACCAGGTTGCCCACCTTTACGGGCCGTGTCTGATGTCTTAAATACATTTCATTCGACCTCCAAATCGGAAAAAGCAAGATGTCGTCCATTCCGGACGCATGACGCGGCGTTGGATCGTTTACCCGTTTAACACACTCATAGCAAACCGGCCAAACCATGTAGGGTTGACCGGCTCGGCATGAGGCCTATGTGATAAAAGAGGGCGCCTTAGGCGCTCTCTTCCCGTTTTTTATCTTTACCTTCGCCAAGTTCAGGCACAACCTTCTCCTTGACGACTTTCTCGGTAATGACACACTCCGTGACATCGTCGCGCGAAGGCACTTCGTACATCACGTCAAGCATCAGTCCTTCGATAATTGCTCTCAGACCGCGTGCACCCGTTTTGCGCTTGATTGCTTCTTCCGCAATCGCAAGCAGAGCCGCATCTTCGAATACCAGATTCACGTTATCCATCTCAAGCAGCTTTTTGTACTGCTTGGTCAGGGCGTTTTTCGGCTCGGACAAAATACGTACCAGGGTCTCTTCGTCCAACGGAGCCAGGGTCGAGATAACCGGCAGACGTCCAACGAACTCCGGAATCAGACCGAATTTGAGCAAGTCTTCCGGCAATGCCATCATCAGGTATTCGCCAGCTTTCAATTCGCGTTGGCCTTCGCCGTCCGCATTGAAGCCGATGACTTTTTTGCCGATACGACGCTTGATCATCTGTTCGAGGCCGTCGAATGCACCGCCGCAAATGAACAGAATGTTCGTAGTGTCGATTTGGATAAATTCCTGATGAGGATGCTTACGTCCGCCTTGCGGAGGAACGGAAGCTACTGTGCCTTCAAGAATTTTCAGCAAGGCTTGTTGTACGCCTTCGCCGGATACATCGCGCGTAATCGAAGGGTTCTCCGACTTACGGGCAACTTTATCGATTTCGTCGATGTAGATAATGCCGCGTTCTGCTTTTTCCACATCGTAATCGGCTGCTTGAATCAACTTCAGCAGAATGTTTTCCACGTCTTCACCGACATAGCCGGCTTCCGTCAAGGAAGTTGCGTCTGCAATCGCGAACGGAACGTTCAGGATGCGGGCCATTGTCTGCGCAAGCAGCGTTTTACCCGAACCGGTAGGACCGATCAGCATGATGTTACTCTTTTGCAGTTCCACGTCTTCCGATTTGCTTTGCGCGTTAACGCGTTTGTAATGGTTGTAAACGGCAACAGCCAGCGATTTTTTCGCTTGGTCTTGTCCGATTACGTATTGGTCGAGGATTGCGCGGATTTCCTGTGGCTTCGGAATATCCTTCAGATCCACTTCCTCTTCATGACCCAGTTCTTCCTCTACAATCTCCGTGCACAACTCGATGCACTCGTCGCAGATATATACGCCGGGTCCGGCAACGAGCTTCCGTACTTGTTCTTGCGTTTTACCGCAGAAAGAGCACTTCAGCTGACCCTTTTCTTCGTTGAATTTAAACATCTAACCACCCCTTCGAGGATTAAGAATTAATCGGTCGCTCAAGAATTTTGTCGATCAGTCCGTAAGACTTGGCTTCTTCGGCGCTCATGAAGAAGTCGCGGTCCGTGTCCCGCTCGATTTTCTCAAGGGGCTGACCTGTCGTATCCACATAGATTTTGTTCAGCTTCTGCTTCGTCTTGATGATCCAATCCGTATGGATCCAAATATCCGAAGCTTGGCCGCTGACACCGCCGAGTGGCTGGTGAATCATGACTTCGCTGTTCGGAAGCGCAAACCGCTTGCCCGGCGCTCCGGCCGTCAGCAAAAGAGATCCCATGCTCGCTGCCATGCCAACGCAAATCGTAGATACATCGGGCTTAATGTATTGCATTGTATCATATATACCCATGCCCGCAGTCACAGAACCACCGGGGGAATTAATGTACAAGTAGATGTCTTTCTCGGGATCTTCGGCTGCCAAGAACAGCAATTGTGCAATAATTAGATTGGCTACGTGATCGTCGATCGCATCGCCAAGCAGAATGATCCGATCCTTCAGGAGCCTCGAATAGATATCGTAAGAGCGCTCGCCGCGGCTTGTTGATTCAACAACTGTAGGGACTAAATTCATGCGATCAACCTCGCTTTCATTGGGACAGTGTCTGGAGGTGAAGCAAGCTATCGAGAGTTAACAAGGTACTTGCTTCTATCCTACGCCTCTAGTTTACCATTTTCAAATGCCAATGTCATTTTTCGGCGCAAGAATATGAATTCCCACATCGAAAGAGATAAAAAGGCAAGGCACGCATAAGATCATACGTGCCTTGCCTATGCGACCACCTTGTCAACGTCAAAGGTAAGGTTAGACCTCGAATCCAAAGTTGACAAGGCGCAAGTCAAGCTATTGCTTACTCAGCCGATGCTGCGATTTCCTTGCTGTTTTCAAGCAGGAATTCGATTGTTTTGCGCAGAGTGATTTCGTCATTCAGGCTGGAGAGCGAACCGTTCGCACCCAGAATGCTGCGGATTTCGTCAATGCTGCGTTTGTACATGTCAGCCATCGTTTGAAGTTCTTTTTCGATATCTTCTTCAGATGCCGAAATGTTTTCTTCTTTTGCGATTGCTTCCAGAACCAGGTTGTTCAGTACGCGCTTCTCGGCGTCGGACTTCATTTGTGTACGCAGATCTTCAACCGTTTGACCGGAGAAGCTTGTGTACATTTCCAGGTTCATGCCTTGTTGGCGCAGACGGTTGTCGAAATCACGCATCATGTTTTCGACTTCGCCTTCGATCATGGCTTCCGGAATTTCAACTTCTGCTTTTGCCGCTACGGCTTCAACAACCGCGTTTTCGCGGGCTGCGTCGTTTTCGCGTTTTTTGCGATCTGCGATTTGAGTCTTCAGGTCTGTTTTGTATTCGTCGAGCGTGTCGAATTCACTTACGTCTTTCGCGAACTCGTCATCCAGCTCAGGAAGCTGTTTGCGCTTGATTTCATGCAGTTTAACTTTGAAGACTGCTTCTTTGCCAGCCAGTTCAGCTGCATGGTAAGTTTCCGGGAACGTTACGTTAACGTCCTTCGAATCGCCAGTCGACATGCCTACGACTTGCTCTTCGAAACCTGGGATAAACGAACCCGATCCAAGTTCAAGTGCATAGTTCTCAGCTTTGCCGCCTTCGAATGCTTCGTCGCCTACGTATCCGTCGAAGTCGATGGACACGGTGTCGCCGTTTGCTGCCGCTTCTTCGTCAACGACGATCAGCTCGGCGTAACGAGTTTGCAGACGCTCCAGCTCTTCTGCAATTTCCGCGTCCGTTACGTCAACTTCGGATACCGGTACTTCTACGCCTTTGTAGTCGCCCAGTTTAACTTCTGGTTTAACGGTAACTTTTGCTTTGAATTTCATCGTTTGGCCTTTGCCAAATTGGTCGATGTCGATTTCAGGACGGTCGACAGGGAAGATTCCCGCTTCTTCTACAGCTTCGCTGTAAGCTTCTGGCAGCAGAATGTCGATGGCGTCATTGTACAAGCTTTCCACGCCAAAACGCGCTTCGAAGATCGACCGCGGCACTTTGCCTTTGCGGAAGCCCGGAACGTTGGCTTTCTTTACGACTTTTTGGAATGCTTTATCAAGTGCGGCTTCAACGCGTTCTACCGATACTTCAACTTCGAGAACGCCAAGGTTTTTCTCCGTTTTTTCCCAACTTGCTGTCATATTGAGTATTCCCCTCCAACAATTAGCTATCAATTAAGTTAATTTAACACACTACTATCTTGTCAACTCTTACTTGCAGGATTAAGTTTATTCGAACGTAACCTTACTTTCAGCGTTGACAAGGCACTACGTTCACGCTCGCAACAACCATACCATCATAACTAAATTTGCAGCGGATTTCAAGCGTCAACGCCACTGCACAGCCAAATCCATAGACTTAACGCAAAAAAAGTAACCGTTTCCCGCAGATTATCGAATCAAAGAGCCTTGCGTGAATGCACGAAGCGCCCGTTCCGCGCGCTCACAACGGAAGCGCAGCTCTCCGGTAATGCCATAGGCTTCCCGGATTCGATCCGCATTTCCGTCACTGCCCAACGACTCGGATGCCTGCGCGTGCAGCGCTGCGGCCCAAGCGTCCAACTCTCCTTCTTCCCCGCGGATCAATACGGCATAATCATGGGTTCCATACGTCGCCATCATGAACTGCATCCACAACTCACGGGCGAAATAGAACATGGAAGGCGACTCATTATCCGTCTGATCGGATACACGCTCCAACACTTCATCGACGGCGTGGGGAAAATCTCCGGGGGTAAGCGGCGTCCGTTCGATTTCCAGCTCGAGTGAAATGCCTTCGCGCGGAAGCCGGACCGAACCTTGAGCTCCGCGGCGCTTCAGCGTCTGTAGCCCACGGAACTGAAGCAAGGGATGCAGCTCTCCTGCCTGCAACCATTCGACCAGCAACCGATCCGTTTCCGCACCTTCCAAATAAGCCAGTTGCTCCAATGCGATTTGCCCACGTTCCGTAAGCGGTTCTTCTGTCACTCTGCGAACCAATTCAAAAGCATAGCCGGGATTTTCCCGCTGCTTCTCAAGCGTTCGGCGCTGTAAGGCTTGCGCTTCGCTCTCCGGTTCTTCTCCGGCCAGTGCCGCCTCATTGCCATAGGCGTCTTGAGCGCCGCCGGGAAAAGCGACACGCAACCATTCAAGCAAAGTGCTCCATTCCTGCCTCCGCTGCTCGTCTTGCCCTTCGCAGCCCAAAAGAAACTCCAATGTCTCTATTGCTTCTCCGTAACGCTCGCTTTCCAACATCCGGGTAATCTGCTCCTGATAATGATCGAGCGTTTTCGGAAGCAACACAACGCCCGCCTTTCGCGTCTGATCGATATGTCATTCCCCCTTTCCCGCAGGCCAACTTCCGTTCGCAATTCTCGTAATGAATGATGAGGGTCAATTATAGCATAAGCGAATCACGTTTGCTTCCTGCAACGCCCTACGGTTAAGATAGGTCAAGCTGTCGGATGTCCTTCTATTAGATGTAAGAACAGATCAACGGTAACATCCGTTCTTTGCTGCAAGACAAGTTTTTGAAGATTGTGCTTGCCTAAATGCTAGCTACATGGTATATTAATTTCTGTTCTGTTTTTCACTTTTTGTCCCAGTAGCTCAGTTGGATAGAGCATGCGCCTTCTAAGCGCACGGTCGGGGGTTCGAATCCCTCCTGGGACGTTTGAGTAGAAGGCTCCCTGTTCGGGAGCCTTTTTTATATCCACATGAACACAAGCCGTCTCCGACCTTGGAGATGGCTTTTTTATGCGGATACAAAAAGACCTTCACAACCAGCCGAAGGTCTTTCGCCGCATTTTATCGTATTGGATTTCTGCCTATTCGCTCCCGCTTAAATCGAAGGCACGGTAGGCGGCTTGGGTACGCTCGGTCCCGATGGCCCTGATGGCGAGACCGGCGGACGCGAAGGTGTAGAAGGCGCAGTGGTAGTCCCGTTCGATTCTACTTCTTTTGTCAACAATACCCGACTGCCATTTTGATCCCATTGCAGATCCGCGCCGAATAGATCAGCCGCAACGCGTACGGGAACCATCGTTTTGTTCTCGTACGATAATGGCGCAGCTTCCAAAGTGATATTCTGCCCATTGCGCTTGGCCTCCCGGCTTCCAAGGGTCAAAACGAATCGTTCCCCATTGTCGCCGCCCGTGATCGTAACCGTGCGCCAAGTTTTGTTATATCGGAAACTGTAGTCTCCAAAGGCTTTCAAATC
Organism: Saccharibacillus sacchari; assembly: GCF_037722395.1. Lineage (GTDB taxonomy): Bacteria > Bacillota > Bacilli > Paenibacillales > Paenibacillaceae > Saccharibacillus > Saccharibacillus sacchari_A. The sequence goes on from NZ_JBBKAR010000016.1 coordinate 41,832, forward strand.
GGTCAGCGTCAGATAGGTCAGACCATTCCGAACCAATACTTCGCCCTGCGCGACTCTTCCATTTATGTACACCGTCGTCGCAGCGGCCAGCGCGCTTTTTCCACCCACTGAAAGCGCCAGCGGCGCGATCAACAGAGCTGCCGCCACCACTAGCAGCATCTTCTTGACCTTTTCAGGCATGTTTTTCAAAAGTATGCTCATCTTATAAATTCCTCCCTCGTATACCGTTTTTTAACCGCCGCCTCTGACCTTTAATCGCCTACGCGAGGTTTGGCATTTATCCCGGCTCGGAAGCATGGGCTTTGCTGCGGTATTCGTGCGGGGAAATGCCTTCCAGCTCTTTGAAAACGCGTGCAAACTGCTTGACGTTTTCAAACCCTACCGCTTCGCCGACACTGGCCATTTTCAACTCCCGCTCCGCCAACAGCTCTTTTGCTTTTTCGATCCGGACCTTTTTCAAGTACACGACGAAGCTTTCTCCGGTATATGTTTTGAACGCCTCGCTAAAATACGAATAGTTCAAAGAAACATGGTTGCTGACACTGGCCATATTGAGCGGTCTGGCATAGTTTTGTTCGATGAATGCGACGGCTTCTTTCAGGTTCTCGTTTTCCGTATAAGCCAGACGCACTTGTTTGATGTAATCGTTCAGGCTGACAAGCAGATTCTCCAAAGCCCGGAAATAATCGTGAAAATAACGAAAACTGTTCCAATCTCCGACTTTGCGATACAGCTTAAGCACTTCGATCGAAGCTTCGCCGTAACGGCGGAACACTTCGTCGAGTACATGTTCGTTGATCAGCCGAGCCGTATGTTCGATGTAGGAAATGTCTATTCGGGCCAGCTGGTCGATATGGAAAATGCGATATAGCAGCTCATTCACTTCGCGCTTGCGATCGGTCCCCAGCAGATTGCCGAGCAGCCGAATCTCTTCTTTCGGAGCGGGGAACAACTGTCGGCCTTCTTTGATTGCTCGGGCGTCCACCAGATGAATGCCGGGATGTAAAAAGGTATATTTCAGCGCCAGGCACGCTTCTCGGTAGCTACCTGGCAGGTCTTCCAGTCGGCTTCCCTGCAATCCAAGACCAACCAGCAGTCCGCCCAACTCCCTTTTCTCGGCCAGCTCGGCTAGACGCGCGAAGCGTTCAGGCGAAGGATCGATTATCACCAAATGGCCCTCCCGATCCCACAATACGGCTTCAAAAGCGCGATCCAGCGGTCCTTCCAGACGTTCGACCACGGCAGCCAGCTCTTCACGGCTCATATGTCCACCCTGTTCATCGCGATAAGCGACCGTAGCCACGGAAAAAGGAATCGTTAACCCCGCTTCGCCGGAGGACAAATCATCCAATGCCGCCCGGAATTCCGTACCATCCGCCTCAAGCAGTTGGGTAAGACGGGCGACGCGCAATCGCTTTTTGTAATCCTGAGCCAGATCGATTCGCTCCGATTCGTTTTTGCGCTGCTCCAGTTCTTCCAAAGCCCGTCCCAGCGCTTCGAACAGATCCTCGCGCCGTATCGGCTTAAGCAGATAATCCCGTACTTGAAAACGAATCGCCGTTTTGGCATATTCGAACTCGTCGTAGCCGCTGAGTACCAGCACAATAGGACCTTCCGCCGCCCGGCGCTGCTGGCGAAGCCGCTCCAATAATTCCATGCCATCCATGACGGGCATTCGAATATCCGTGATCACCACATTCGCCGGATGCTGTGCGTGCAGCTCCAAAGCTTCTTGCCCGTGGGCTGCGAGCCGAATCCGACAGGTATCGCCAAACTCCCGCTCGATCATCACTTTCAGCCCTTGGCGTATATTTTTTTCATCATCGACGATCAACAGATCGATCATTCTTCCCATCCTCCTCCGGTAAGCAACACTTTGGGGATCGTCAGCACAATGCGCGTGTATGCCCTTTCCTCGCTCTCCAGAAACAACCCGTATTCATGCCCGTAAAACAAGGTGATACGCTGATGCACGTTGCGCAGACCGATTCCTCCGAGCTTGACGCCCGTATAGGCAGAGCCTGTCCCTTCTTCTCCGGCACTCTGAATTTCCGAGTTCAACTCGGCCAATCGGCCGGCATCCATCCCCGCGCCGTTGTCGGTCATGACAATCTGGATCTTCGACAATTCCGCTTCGCGGACTTCGATTCCAAATTCACGCCGCGCTCCGTCCCCAAGCGTCTGCCAGGCATGCTTGACTGAGTTCTCGACGATCGGCTGGAGTGACATTTTCAAAATTTCCAGTTCCATAAAAGACTTCGGAATCTCGCAGATCAAAGCAACCGGTTCGTCGAAGCGAATATTCATGACTTCAATGTAGTTCTCGATATGCCGGATTTCATCCTTGAGTTTGACGTATTCCCCGGTCCACTTGAAGTTATAACGCATCATGCCGCCGAGCGAGGTCAAAGCATCCGAGATTTTGCGTTGATCTTCGATCTCGGCCAGCATTTTGATATTTTCCAACGTGTTATACAGAAAGTGCGAGTCGATCTGATTGTACAGCGTCCGCAATTCAGCTTCCTTCATCAGGGCCTGCTTGCGTACGGCTTCGGCAATCAATTCGTTAATCGTCTGGGTCATTTTGTTAAAATGATACGCCAGATCGCCGATCTCGCCGCCACCGCTGATGCTGAGCGCAGGTTGAAGCTCGCCTTTGCGTACTTTTTTCATCGCGTCGGCGAGCTGCTTGAGGTTTTTCAAAATAAACGAATTCATGATGTAGGTCAGCAAGGCCAGAATCAACACAAACCCGATATTGGCGCAAATAAGCATACCGCGCGTCCGGTTGAGATCTTTAAGCACCTTTTCCAAAGAAACGGCATTGAGCACGTAAGCATCCATTCGCTCAACCGGCGTGTACAGCATCATATAAGCTTCTCCGCCTTCTTCATATCGAAAAAATCCATCGGAGATATTCGGCACTTCACCGGGATCGCCCAAACTCCGCAGTTGCGATACCGCATATTGAACCGCAGGCGAATCGGTGGAAGGTTCAGATCCGCCTGCGCGTGCATAAACCTCACCCGATGTGACCAGCAGCATCTGCGAGCCTTCTTCCTGAAGTTCTCCGAAGGTTCGCGGCGAAAATTGGTCCAGACGCATATCGACCTGAACGACGCCGATATGCTCGTCTTTCGGTAAATTGATCTCGCGCAGCAGCGATACTTTGGGCGGGTCTTCTTCAGTACCTCCGACGTCCTGAACAGTTGATTCCGGTTGAAAGTACCAAGCCTGACGTTCCCCCAACCCTTCGGTCAATGCAAACCACGGCTTTTCGCGTACCCGGCTTTCCCGAAAAATGATCGGCCAAATCTCATAGTTCCGTTCGTTGGCGGTATAAAGACGCAAATGCAAAATCGCCGGATTGCTGATTTGGATACGGGCCAGATTGGCGTAGGCCGTATTATTGAAATCAACTAGCTCTGCGGCTGTCGGGTCTGTCTGCTCGGTCAAATAGCGGCGTACATTTTGGTCAGACAGCGGCAGTTGAGCGGAACGTTCCATCGTCTCGATCTGATTCTCGATGACCTGCTTCTCGCTTTGCACCAAATACTCGCTTTTCACCCGCGCATCTTCTATATAACTATCTCGGATATCGTTATATAAATAGGCAGAAATCAACGTGCTGGGTATCAATATCAACAAGGCGTACGCGGCCACCAACCGACTTTGCAACGATCGGGTCTGAAGCCAACGGCGTACCGCGTACGCTCCATCCCTCCATTTTGTCCTCATCGGCTCCTCCTGTATCCGTTTTCATAAAAGAAGCCCTCCTATCATACAAAGCCTTTCCGCATGATGACAAGACCTAAAATCGCCGAACAACCCACAAGCCCCGGCAGATTGCTCCGGGGCTTGGGATTTGTTGAAAAGGGATGCGGGGGAACTGCGCTTTATTTAAGTCTGCTTTATTTCGCTCCGCCCAATTTCTCCAGGTTTTTCTCGTATTCCGTTTGTTGATACGCTTGTACGTCGGCCAGTCCCGTCGATTCACGTTTTTGTTGATAATCGCTCCAGATCTGATCGAACTCCGCTTCCGTGGAAGCAAGCAGCAGTTTCGGAAGCGTTTTGCCCCATAGCTGTCCGAGTTTCGTATTCGCAATGCCTTCTTTGGAGTTGCCCGTCGGGTTGATCTGATCGAATTCGGAAGCGCTGACCGTTTTGCCGCGCGTCCAATCCATCATTTGCTTAAACGGATCGACCGGGGCAGGCGCCCATTGATCCGTAATATTGGTATCCATCATCATCCAATATTTATGGGAGGCTCCGTACTTCGTATCGAACGCCGCCCGGTCGGTATTGAGCATCTCCAGTACTTCCGGCTTGAACACGGGCTTATCGCCTTCCATGTCATAAGTCACGCCTTCTTCACCCATGTAGAGATCGCGCTGACCTTCTTCGCTTGTCAGGTATTCCAGGAAACCGATCGCGCGCGCTTTGTCTTTGACGTCTTTGGAAATGAGCGTCAGCGTCCAGCCCGAGATGCCAGGTCCCGACAGTTTCGGTTGGTCTTTCGCCGCGTTTGCAGGACCGTCGACTGCAATATAGACGGAGTTCGGGTCGTTCGCGAACAACGCGTTCTGCTGCACGCCGAAGTCGCTGCGTTGGTACATCATAGCAAAGTAACGGCCTTGCGCGATCTTTTCTTCCATTTGCGCGCGTTTGTCGATAAAGATGTCTTTGGCGAGCAGACCGTTTTCGTTGGCTTGACGGAATGTTTTCAACCATTTGATATACTCGAGATCGGTCTGACGGTCGTACAGCTTGCCTGCTTCTTCCTGCGGGATCGCCAGGAAGTTTTGCAGATAGCCTTCCAGCGAATAGTTGCCGTTGTCGGTGAATTCGTGCAGCCCGATCGGGATCAATGGCTGTCCGTTCACTTGCGGATATTTTTCTTTGGCTGCTTGCAGCGCCGCCAGGAAGCCTTCCGGCGTGCTCATATCGGGCGAACCGAGCGCTTCGTACATGTCTTTGCGCACGACGAACACCTGGTTCGAGACGTAGTCTTTGCCGTATTTCTCAAAGTCGGCCGGAGACGAGGACGCGTTCGGATACCCGTACACATTGCCGTCTTCCTGCGTATACCACGACAGTTTGGCCGGATCGGCCACGTTGGAGATGAAGTACGGATCGTATTGCTCGGCCAGCTCGTTGAGCGGCAGCACCAGTTTGCCTTCGATCATTTTTTTCACCGCGTCGTCGCTCCAGGCAATCGTCACGAAATCAGGCAGTTTGCCGGATGCGATCATCGTGTTCATTTTTTCCGCTTCGTTGCCGGCCGGTACGATAAAGTTCAGATCGACGCCGGTCTTTTTCGTTACATATTGACTCGTCAGGTCTTTGCCCCAATCCGTTCCGGTGTACCAGGCGAAGTTGATGTACCAATCGAAGGTAATAGGTGAAGTATCGTTTTGCCAGGACGGCTTGCTTGGATCAACTGCCGCTTGCGCCGCTGCTTCTTTTTCGGTTGCCGCTTCTTTACTTTGACCGCCTGACGAACACGCCGTGCTGAAAATCATCAGCATCGCAGCCAGGAGGATAGAGAACTTTTTCCCTCTTTTTCTCATGTGAGTACCCCTCTTCTGTGTAATGGATGTACGATATGACTCCGGTCTTGCTTATATGGAAACATGGAGCGTAAAGCCGGTCTGGGAATCAGCCTTTGATCGAGCCGATCATCATGCCTTTGACAAAATACTTTTGCAGGAACGGGTAAGCGAATACGATCGGCGCCGTCGTCACCACCATCGTAGCCAACTTGATCGACTGCGAGGTCACCGAGCGCGTCACGCCTCCCGGAACAGCCGCCATCATCTGATTCGAGCTCGACTCTGCGACAACGCGGTATAGATAAGTCTGAATCGGCTGCAAATCCGTATTGTTGATATAAATCATGCCCGTAAAGTAGTCGTTCCATTGATACACCCCATGGAACAAAGCGATCGTCGCAAGTACGGGCATAGACACGGGCAGCACCACTCGCAGAAAGATCGACCAATCATTCGCCCCGTCGATTCGAGCCGCTTCTTCCAATCCTTCAGGAATTTCGCGGAAGAAAGTCATGAAGATAATAAGATCGAAAAAGCTGAACAAAACAGGGATGATATAAACCAGGAAGTTATCCAGCAGATGCAAGTCTCGAATCAGCAGATAGGTCGGAATCAGTCCGCCGCCGAAGAACAGCGTCACCGTCCCCATCAGGATATAAAACTTGCCGCCGATCAATCCTTTACGCGAGAACGCATAAGCCACCATCGCGGTGAAAAAGACGTGGGCGACCGTGCCGACGAGTGTTTTGGCGACCGTTATGCCCATCGCGATCATGATTCCTTCGCTGCGGAATACCGCTCCGAAGTTCTCCAGACTGAACTGTCTCGGCCACCAGTAAATCCCTCCGCTCATCGCGTCGGTACCGTCGTTGAACGAATTGACCAGCACGTACCAGATTGGATAGACCGTGACGAAGCAGATCAGTACCATGCCAAGCGTATTGAGAAAATCAAACAGCGCCTCGCCTCTCGTTTTGCGTTTTAATGTCCACATTGCAGGTTCCTCCTTCCGCCCAGCCTAAAACAGCGAGGTGTTGTTCAATTTTTTGGTCACGCCGTTGGCGATCAGCAACAGGATCAGCGCGATCACCGATTTGAGCAGGCCGACCGCGGTCGAATAGGAGAAGCGGCCCTGCTGAATCCCGGTCTGGTAGACGTAAATGTCAATCACGTTGCTTGCGCTTTCGTTCAGCGAGTTACGCAAAACGAGAATCTGATCAAAGTTGGAGTTTAGCACGCCACTGACCGCAAGAATAAACAAGATCGCGATCGTCGGACGAATATTGGGCAAGGTGACGTAGAACATTTTTTGAAAACGTCCGGCCCCGTCCATCGTTGCTGCTTCGTACTGTTCAGGCGATACGCTTGCCATGGCGGCCAGATAAATAATCGCCGACCAGCCTAACTCTTTCCAGATATCCGACGTGATGACGATGCCCCAGAAGTATTTCGGCTCCGCCAAATACGAGATCGGTTCGGTAATCAGCCCCAGCCCTATCAGCATATTGTTGATAATGCCCACATCGGCGAGCCAGGTCGCCAGAATGCCGCCGAGAATGACCCATGACAGGAAGTGAGGCAAATAAGAAATGGTCTGCACGGTTTTTTTGAATTTAACCGAGCGCAGTTCGTTCAGGAACAAAGCGAATATGATCGGCAGCGGAAATCCGATCACCAGCTTGATCAGACTGATGCCGAGCGTATTGCGGATCACCCCGCCCAATTCGTCGTCTTGCAAAAATTCCCGGAAATGATCCAGCCCGACCCACGGCGCGTTGGCGATCGTATCAACGATATTGTATTCTTTGAAAGCAATGATGATTCCGTACATCGGAATGTAATTAAAAATGAACATCCAGGCCACGCCGAGCAGCGCCATCGTTTGCAAATGCCGCTGTCCGAGCAGCTTTCTCCACCATTTGCGTGCCTTACCGTCCCGCTCCGACGGCAATTCCGAGACGCGCGTCTCTATTTTTCTCTCCATCTTCCAGCCCCCTCCGACCCTGTAGCCGGCTTTTTTGTAAGTGCTTACATTCCATGGATTCATTGTAGCCTGTGAAAACAATCGAAGTAAGGCTTCAAATTTCGGGGTTAGGTATCAAATTTTCAGGTGTAATTTGCCTGAAAATCTGATACAGGTATCAAATTTTCAGGTGTAATTTACCTGAAAATCTGATACAGGGAGCAAATTTTCAGGTGTATTTGCCTGAAAATCTGAGCACGTTTTAGGCAAACGCAAACCTCAGATTAAAACAAGACAAGCTACCAACTCTCTTTCTTGTTATAATTCGGAAGAAGCCTTTCAAATTACCTGACTTCAATAGATGGCTGCCGGCTTGTACAGACCGGAAAGGAAGTGAATCGATGCCTGATCCCTCACTCTGGAAACAGAGAATCAGAACCCTTCGCGCCTTCAATTACAGTGACACCATGCAGGCTGGCGTACTGCGCGAGCGCTTGTTGCATAGTTCCTACTCTTTGACTGAATCACGAGTCATTCTCGAGATTTCCCGCCAATCCAAATTAACCGCCACCGATCTAAGCCGGAATTTAGGACTTGATCCCGGGTATCTTAGTCGGTTACTGGGCAGACTGGAATCCGGGAGCGTGATCGAACGTCCCCGAAGCGAACGCGATGGTAGACGACGGTTCCTCAAATTGACTGAAGACGGCCAACGAATTGCACAATTGCTTAATCGTCGAGTCGATGATGACGTTGCCGAATACTTGGCTGGCTTGTCCGAGCTCGACCAGGCCCGGCTGATGGAAGCCATACGTACGATCGAGGAAATCAATGATTCCCGCGCGGACTATGTGCTTGATAGCCGCTATTTCCTGCGTGAAGCCGAGCCTTCCGATGCCGAGCGATTAACCAAAGCTTACGAAAACTTATTCGAGCAAACGTTCGGCTCTGCAAAAGAATTCCGCGCCGTAATGGCCGATACCAATCAGAGATTGTTTGACCCGACATGCACGACAAGAGCGCGTTGCTGGATCGCCGAGATGAACGGCGAAAACGCCGGATCGATCATCGTCGAGCCTTTAGATGAAAAACGCTTGCATATCAAGCTATTTATGGTCGAATCGAAACGTCGCGGGCTGGGAATTGGCGGAAGCCTTCTGGACGAAGCGATCCGCTTCGCTCGACAGAGCGGTTGCCGGCAACTGACTCTTTGGACGGTCAGAGACCAAACCCGACTTCAAAGGTTGCTTATCCGTTACGGGTTCAATATGTGCGATCGCCCTAGTATTTCGTATTATGGAATGAAGTTTGACGTGGAGTGCTGGGAAATCCCTTTTCCACAAAAAAGCGCGTTAACCGATTTAATATGAATATTTATTCTTAAATTTAAATATAAATTCATTTCTATGCTTTCTTTGTCTTTTTCCCAAAAAATATTTGATACAAACCATTGCATTTAAGCTTTTTTGTTAAAGTTATATTTATTCACATAACAAACTTTTTAATCGTTTCCTTCTCTTTTGAACAATCTGATTAAATCTATTCGTCAAACCAAGTAAAAGCACGAAATATGGCGTATATTATCGAATTAAACGCTTTATTGATCATTTATTGAATTTGTTAATTTACTTAACATGAATTTATATTTATAGACATCGGGAAGCAAGTTATGTCACTTAAAGTTCCTTCCCAAACCTTTTTAAGGAGGAATTCAATGTCCACGATGTCTACGAAAGTTCTGAAAGCCGTGCTTGCCCTTGGTGTTACTGCTGCTGCGGTGGCTCCAGTCGTTCGCATTCCGGGTGCTTATGCAGCGGAAGTTACAGGAACAGTTGTCGCCAGCACACCGGCCACAGCAGGAACAAGTACAGTCGTAAGCGCACTGCCAAAGGTAGAGGTTATTGCTACAGGGGGCACGATTGCAGGTCAGTCTGCTGACGCAACAAGCTTTGGCAATTATCGCGCCGGCACCTTGCTGATCGCCGACATGGTTGCAGAGCTTCCCGACAAGGACAAGATCGCACAGGTAAGTACATATCAATTCGGCAATTCAGGCTCCAGCGCTTACAGTATCGCCGACTTGTACGATCTCTCCCTTCGCGTGGACCAAGCCCTCAAAACACAGGATGCCGTCGTAGTAACCAGTGGAACCGATACGATGGAAGAGATTGCTTACTTCCTCGATCTGACGGTTCGCAGTTCGAAGCCCGTGATCGTTACCGGATCGATGCGACCTTGGACGGTTATCGGCAGCGACGCTCAAGCCAATCTATACAATGCGATCAAATTGGCAGCAAGCGGAAAAACGAAATACTTCGGCACCGTGCTGATGCTTAACGACGAGTTCCATGCCGCACGTGAAGTCACAAAATCCAACTCCTACCGCACCGACACCTTCATCACTCCGGAGCTTGGCGCACTGGGTTATATCGATGAAGCTGGAGTCCGTATCTATCGCGCACCTGCCCGTGCACTGTTGAGCGCTACCGATTGGAACACTCCTTTCGATCTCTCGAAACTCAACAAATCCAATCTGGCCAAGGTTGAAATTGCTTACTCGTACCAAGATGCGGGAGCGGGAGCTATCTCGTCCTTTGTCGCAAACGGTGCAGACGGTATTGTCACCGCAGGAACCGGAGCAGGCGGCATCTCGCGTGCAATGAGCGCAGAACGCACAGCGGCAATCGCCGACCATGATACGATCTTCGTTACGACGACCCGTACCGGATCGGGCAGCAACTATTCCAGCGGCGACAATATCATTGCGGGAGATAATCTGAACGCCGTTCATGCTCGTCTTATGTTGCTGCTGTCGCTGTCGTTCTCCAATGACTTCGACACGGTTAAAGGATGGTTCGAGACTTACGGTGCTGCTCAGGTGAGCGTGCCGGAAAAATAAACGTAAAACGATCGGAAGCCTTATATTTAAAAAAAGAGCTGCCTCAACGCCGTATTTGGCTTGAGAGCGGCTCTTTTTTAAGTGGGCTCACTTTAAGCAGCCAAACGAAGTCGCTCAGACTCCAACCGCAAAAAAGCATTCCGATCCAACGCTTCGTAAAGCTCATATAAATCAAAAGCCGCTGGAATTTCTCACGTCCAACGCAGTTCCCCAGCTTCCGATCCGCCTGAATATCGGCTCATCCTCATCACTCCTTAGGCCCGTAGACCTTTCGTTAGGATAGGTAACAGCAATATCTCCCTTTTCTGTCCATACCATAACCTCTTCAAGCAGACGGATTAGGATCTTTTTCGCATAAAAATCCAATTTACTAGCTTTGGTTACCTTAATTCGGGTAATATTAAAAAGTAAAGCTTGGTTGAAAGCTACCAAGCCGAAACTATATGAAGCGGAAAGGAGAAGCCGTTTGTCCCTACTCCATCTCTTGACGCTGTCGCCGTTCTTGCTTGCCGTTTTGATCCCTTTTTTGGGAAAAGCGGTTCCCCGTCTACACAAAGGATGGTTCGCAGCCGCACTGTCGGCTTTCGTCTTCGCGACTTTACTCGGCTACCTGGCCGATGTTCGCGACGGCTCCCCGATTATCGAATCGTTCGACTGGATTCCTTCACTCGGAATCTCGTTCACTGTTTATCTCGATGGATTGTCTCTGTTGTTTGCTTTGATGATTACCGGAATGGGGGTTCTTGTTGCCCTTTATTCGATAGCGTATATGAATGCTGCTAAGGAATCGTTAACGCGCTTTTATGTTTTTCTTTTGGTCTTCATGGGCGCCATGCTTGGGCTTGTTCTTTCGGACAATCTGCTGACGCTGTATGGATTCTGGGAACTCACCAGTATCACTTCTTTCTTGCTGATCGGCTACAAAAACGAGAAGCACCGATCGCGTTATGGCGCGCTCAAGTCACTGTTGATCACGATGGCAGGCGGACTCGGTCTGCTTAGCGGTTTTATCCTGCTGTATGTGATGAGCGGAACATACCGGATTCGGGAGCTTTTCGAAGCCGGAGCGCCGTTGGTGTCACACCCTCTCTTTTTACCGGCTATGATCTTGATTCTGCTCGGCGCTTTCACCAAATCGGCCCAGTATCCGTTTCATATCTGGCTGCCTGACGCGATGGAAGCTCCTACCCCAGTCAGTGCTTACCTGCATTCGGCAACCATGGTCAAAGCCGGTCTGTATCTGGTTGCACGCATGAGCCCGATTTTCGCCGGAACGGCGGAATGGTTCTGGATTGTCTCGCTTGGCGGATTGGTCACTTTGCTGTATGGCTCGGTTGCTTCACTCAAGCAGACGGACCTCAAAGGTATTCTCGCTTACTCGACGATCAGCCAATTGGGCTTGATCATGTCTTTGCTCGGCCTCTCCTCTTTATCGGGCATTTTCGACGGCGAAGAGCAAATGCTGTATGCCGCTGCCGGGACCGCCGCGATGTTCCATCTGCTCAATCATGCCGTGTTCAAAGGTGCGTTATTCATGGCCGCCGGCATTATCGACCACGAAACCGGTACACGGGATATCCGCAAACTGGGTGGACTCGCCCAGGTTATGCCTATTACGTTTACCATCTCGTTGTTCGGTACATTTTCGATGGCAGGCATTCCTCCTTTTGGCGGATTCATCAGTAAAGAGATGTTTCTGGATTCGGTCATCGAACCTTTGCACGCCGGCGTGTTCGGACTTTCGACGTGGGCAGCACTATTCCCTATCGTAGCCTGGATTGCCAGTGTATTCACGTTCGTATATTCGGTCCTGTTCGTATTCCGAACGTTCCTTGGGCCGCGTAAAAAACCGTTGATCAACAAAAAGATTCACGAAGCTCCGCTTCTTATGGTGCTTCCTCCCGCGTTATTGGCTGTGATGGCGCTTGTACTTGGTCTTTTCCCAGGTACGGTGGCTTATTCATTGATTCGTCCCGCCGCTGAAGCCATGATGCCAATCGTTACGGCTTCCGGCGAACGGCTTCCGATGGATATCAAGCTCTGGCATGGATTCACGCCTGCGCTATGGATGACCATAGCCGTAGTCGGGGTCGGAATTCTTCTTGCCCTGACTGTGCGACGCTGGATGAAGTTGTATGCGTTTATCCCGCGCCGGGTATCGATCAACCGATTTTACGATATCAGCTTGCGATTCTTCGAACATATTACGGTGCGGGTGACTTCGCTGTACATGAACGGTTCATCGCGCAGCTATGTCAAATACATTCTGGGATTCATGATGCTCGTTCTTGGATTCATCCTGTACCGTTCAACCGATATCAGCTACCGGGTCGGCGCTTACGCGCAAATTGCTCCTTACGAGTGGGTGATCCTGCTGGGCCTGGCGGCTGCGGCTCTCGCGGTTCCGTTCGCCAAATCCCGTCCCGTCGCGATTATTTTGACCGGATCGGTCGGCTATCTGATGACGCTGATGTTCGTGTTTCTGCGCGCGCCTGACTTGGCGCTCACGCAGATGGTCGTCGAATCCATCTCGGTAACGTTGTATCTGCTTTGTTTCTACCATCTTCCCAAGCTGCGCACGGAAAGACAGGCTGTCCGTTTCCGTCTGCCGAATTTCCTGGTGGCCGTTGCGGTCGGCGTATTGATGACGCTCGTCGCGCTCGCCGTGTTGGGCACGAATCCGTTCGAGCCGGTATCCGACTATTACGTTCGGGAAAGCTATGAATCGGCTGGCGGCAAAAATATCGTAAACGTCATTCTGGTCGATTTCCGCGGATTCGATACGATGCTCGAAATCATGGTGCTCGGCGTTGCCTCGCTCGGCATCTACAACATGATCAAGCTGCGCCGCAAAGCAACGGACGTAGGATCGCGCCACGTGTCGCATGAAGACGACGAATCCGACGACGTCGCCGATCGTTTCCGCAAAGCGCAATACGGGCACGACGGCCCGATTGAAGTCCCGCGCAAAAAAGAGCCTTGGATCAACTGCGTGAGCGATCTGAACGACAAAGCTCCTGAACAAGAGAAGAATTCCGATTCTGAGTTTGAGCCTGAACCCGAATCCGATTGTGGCTTGTCGGATTCGGACTCCGAAGCTGATAACAGCCGTAAGAAAGGAGGAGATCAGGATGCCTAGAGGCAGCGATATTTTTCTGCAAAACATCTCCAAGATCGTCGTCTTTATCATTTTGGCATTTGCCCTGTATTTGTTTTTCACCGGTCACGGCAGTCCCGGCGGCGGTTTTATCGCGGGACTGATGAGTGCGGGGGCTTTGCTGCTGCTCGCGCTCGCGTACGATATCGAAACGGTGCGCAAGGTCATCCCGATCGACTTCAAAATCGTAACGGCGGTCGGCTTGCTTATCGCGCTTTGCGGCGGAACCGGTGCGCTGCTGTTCGGCGAGCCTTTCCTGAAACATGCTTTCGGTTATTTCGATCTTCCTCTGCTCGGCAAGACCGAGCTGCATACGGCCTTGATTTTCGATCTGGGCGTGTATCTGGCAGTCGTGGGCGTGACCATGACGATTCTGCTCACGATCGGAGAGGATAACTGATGGAAATCATCGTAGCCGTCATCGTCGGCGTGCTGTTCGCCGTCGGGATCTACCTCATTTTGACCCAGGATTTATTGCGGATCGTGCTTGGCACCTCGCTGCTGACTCACGCCGTGCATTTACTTTTGATGGCCATGTCCATGCTTAAGACCGGTGCAGCTCCGCTGCTGGGTCGCGGCCAAGAAGAATTTGTCGACCCGCTGCCGCAAGCTTTGATTCTGACTTCGATCGTGATCAACTTTGGAATCACCGCCTTTTTCCTTGTTTTGTCCTATCGTGCTTACCAGAAGTTGGATACGACCGACATGGATCGGATGCGCAGCGAATCTTCCAAACATAGGGGGCGTCGCCGATGAACAACTGGGTAGTCGCTCCACTCTTGATTCCGCTTTTCACAGCCGTTTTGCTCATTTTTTTGCATAACAAACTCAAGTTGCAACGCTGGATAAGCCTTCTGAGTTCTCTGTTGAACGTCGCAGTCGCGATCTTCCTGATCGTTCAAGTCCGCAACAACGGCATTCAGACGCTTAATATGAGCGGTTGGGCGCCTCCTTACGGCATCGTGCTGGTCGCGGATATGTTCGCCGTCCTGTTGGTACTGGCGGCTTCGATCGTTACCGCATGTTGTCTATGGTACTCGTTCCGCGGCATCGACGAAGAACGGGAACGGCATTATTTCTATTCACTCGTTCACTTTATGATCGCCGGGGTTAACGGTTCGTTCCTGACCGGCGACCTGTTCAACCTATTTGTCTGCTTCGAGTTGATGCTGATGTCGTCCTATTCCTTGATCGTACTGGGCGGAACCAAGCGCCAATTCCGCGAGACTCTGCACTACATTCTGATCAACGTGTTGTCTTCGACACTCTTTGTCGCTTCCGTCGCTTATCTGTACGGCGCGACGGGTACATTGAATTTGGCACATCTATCTATGCGGATTGCCGAGAGCGGACAAACCGGACCGATCACGGTTGTCTCCGCGCTTCTGCTTGTCGTTTTCAGTGTCAAAGCCGGGCTGTTCCTGTTCTTCTGGCTGCCCGGCTCGTACGGCGCTCCACCCGCTGCAATCTCGGCTTTATTCGGCGCTTTATTGACCAAAGTCGGCATGTACGCGCTGATTCGAACGTTCACTCTGATCTTCTACCACGAAGTCGAAGTCACGCATATGCTGATCGGGACGATGGCGGTCGCCACGATTATACTCGGAGGATTCGGCGCCGTTTCCCAGACCAACGTCAACCGGATTCTCGGCTATAACGTGATTGCCAGTATCGGATTTATCTCGCTCGCCCTTGCCGTCTCCAATGTCGATGCTTTGCAAGGTGCCGTCTTCTATCTGGTCCACGACATGATCGTCAAAGCGCTGCTGTTCCTGTTAGCCGGCATCTTGGTTGCGGAAACGGGAACGGAGCGGATTAATCGGATGGGCGGCGTACTAAGCCATTCTCCGCTGCTGGGCTGGATGTTCCTGATCGCTTCGCTGGCGGTAGTAGGCATTCCGCCGCTCAGCGGGTTCCCGGGCAAGCTTCTGATCATTCAGGGCAGTCTGGAAAACGGTCAGTATGTCATTGCCGCGGCAGGCGTACTGCTGACGTTGATGCTGCTGTATTCGCTAATCAAGATTTTCATCCTCGGATTCTGGGGCAAAGCACGCAGACCGCGGGAAGCCCATTGGAAACAATCCCGCAAGCTGCTTCTGGCTTCGGCTCCACTGATGATGTTGATCATTCTGCTCGGGGTCTTTGCCGAATCGGTCATGCCGTATATCACGAGCGCTTCGAACGTGTTAACCGATCCTTCGATCTATATTCAAGCCGTATTTAAGGAGTAGATGCCTTTGGCTTTTCAACTACTGCTCAATCTGGTCATCGCCTTCGTCTGGATGCTGCTGATGCGCGACATGACGATATCCGGCTTCCTGGTCGGGCTATTGATCGGATTGCTGCTGATGACGCTGATGCGACGCTTTTTCCCTCAACCTTTTTATCCGCGAAAAGTGTGGGCTTGCGTCAAGCTGCTCGGACTGCTGTTGAAAGAACTCGTTGTTTCTTCATTCGCCGTCATCCGTCAGATCATCAAGCCTAAACTGACGCTGTCGCCGGGCATTTTCGCATACGAGACGGATCTGAAACCCGGTTGGGAGCTGACCCTTTTATGCGGACTGATGAATCTGACTCCCGGCACCTTGCTGCTGGAAGTCAGTCCAGACGAAAAAACGCTGTACATCCATGCTATGGATATGCAGGAAGCAAACAGCGTGGAAAAGCATATTCGCGAAACATTCGAGAAAGCGATCATGGAGGTGACCCGAAGCTGATGCAAACCGTTTTGTTGATTTCGATGATGCTGCTTGCTCTAGCGATCGGCGGATGCCTTTATCGGGTGCTTAAAGGCCCTTCGATCGCGGACCGGATTGCCGCGCTTGACACGATCGGCGTCAATGTTGCGGCGGAAGTCGCCGTAGCCGGTGCCTACACGCGCTCTACCGCTTATTTCGAATTGGTGCTGCTGATGGGTATTCTGGCGTTTATCGGTACCGTAGCGTTAGCTCGTTATATGGAAAGGGGGCGGGTGCTGGATGCTCCAGACGATACAACTGGCGATTGAATGGTTATCGGTGCTGCTGATCCTTCTGGGCGCCCTGCTCAGCGTATTCAGCGCCTACGGCCTGATCCGCTTGCCCGATGTCTACTTGCGCTCACATGCGGCTACCAAAAGCGCGACGCTCGGCGTACTCTGCGTGTTGACCGGCGTATTCCTGTATTTCGCGTCCAGTATGCAGACTGCCAGCATGAACATTCTGCTCGGCATTGTCTTTTTCTTCATTACCGCTCCGGTTGCCGGACATTTGAACGGGCGAGCTGCTCATCGGAGCGGAGTGCCATTATGGACAGGAACGATTCAAGATGAGTTGGCGGAAGCCGCAAAAGCAGCAGGAGTACCCGATGCGGGCACATCCGGACCGATGATGTCTTCCGGCTCCAAACCCGATGACATGCCCGGAGAGCCGTCTCCGCAAGCGTCGGGTAAAGGTCAAAGCGGACATCAAGAGCCTCCGGAACCCAAAGACCTTTAAGTCCGCAAGGGTTCGATAAAACGTTGTAACGCAAAAAGCGCTTTTCGGTATGAACATCGCTTCCTTACGGAAGGATCGCTCATTACCGAAAAGCGCTTTTTATTCCCCTTGATCTTGGAGTCTGGTTAACGATAGGTGAAATATGTAGGCGTTCAGGGTTTGCGAAACGTCAATCGGTACATGACTCCTTTGCAGACCTCTTCATACTGAACATCGAGCATCCCTGCCGGAAGCATACGCAAAATTTCGGGGGACGAAGGACCTGTTTTTTTAGCAAGCGAAATTCGAGACCTTCGCTCATGCCCACGACGGTCTACCTCATCAGCGATCAAGATTTTGGTGCCACTCTTCGCCACGCGAATCATCTCGCGCAAGGCTTCCGGGGGATCGCTGAAATCTCCAAGTCCGCCAACGTGATACACACAATCGAACGATTCGGTATGAAAAGGCAAATGCTCCGCCTCGCCATGGATCAGCTCCGCTTCCGTTCCCCATTCCTTCAAGTGTCTGGACGCTTCACGCAACATCGCTTGAGACAAATCCAGACCGTACAATTGCGCGCCCGCAGGCAGTATCGGCAAGTTGGCTCCGGTGCCCACCGAAATCTCCAACACCCGATCGCCGCGCTGAATATTCAGTTCAGACAAAAAGGTCCAGCGATACTGAATCTCTCCTCCAAAACGTAGCCGGATATACCATCGATGCGCAAACGCATAGAAACGCGCCAGCTTGTCGGCCAATGCCATAGCTCTAGCGTTGGTCAGTTCCATGCCTTGCGGCCGCACGGCATGTATAAATCCGTCTTCGGTACGCGGCAGTGGATAAGACTCCGGGTGCGTGTAGTCCGAAATCCGCGTTGAATCGAACATAAGCGTTCCTCCCGACTTTTTTTGAACATTCTAAAGCCGATTTCCGTCTTCCCGTTCATTGTAACGCGTCTCTCGCCAAACCGGCTCCACCGAGCGATTGAAGTTACGCTCGGTCCCCAGCCCTACCCACTTCAGTAGACTTTGCAAGTGCAGCAAAAGCCGCAGGCATATGCCGCGGCTTCCTGCCTGACTTGATCATTGTACGGTTATTATAGCGATTCCACGTAGTTCTTGGCTTCTTTCAGCGAAAAGTTGTACATTTCCCGCGCTTCTTTGATGGCTTCGATCTTACGCCCTTTGGCGACGAGTGAGCGCAGATGATCATCCCCCGCTGAGGAAGGTCTTGGCCCTTGCTCGCCGTCGCTTGATGCGATCATTGGTGAAGGACGAGGATAACGCGGCGACTCGGCGAGTCGATTCATCTCTTCACGTAAACTTCTTACCTCGAAGCGCAGGCCAATAACCATCAACATCAGCGAAAAAACAATAATCGCCAACACGATGGTTGTGAAGTCGAACTCCATGTACGATGCCTCCTTTGAAAGCATGCCTCGCTGGATGCCGAGGAATTTCTATTTCAGAGAGCAGCTTGGGCGGCTACGGGGAAAATTCGTTCAAGACGCTGTCTCGCTTCATAAAGCCTTCGGCTTTACGAGCTCAGAGGCGTCTTTCACTGAATTTCTCCCTCCGCTTCAAGCTGGGTTTAAAATCGAAAGATTCTCGGCATTCGGGCTTGCATGCCTTCCTTTTTTTAAAAAATGAAGTGCACTTCCGTTAATTCAAGTTTGTTTGCTTTTATTATACACGTATAGGTTTGGAAAGCCGATTCTATGTTTGATATGTATGTTCGAAAAAAACGTAAGTCAAAAGACAGTTCGCTTACTTGATGTTCAGATTCATTGTTGAACGAGCCATTTTTTCCTTCAGGATCTCGTGGAAGCTCCGCTCCTGGTCGCTGTTCGTGTTTTTCTGAGGTGCTGCTGCCGGTTGCGGTCTGGTATATTGCGAGTGAAAAGCCATTAGGTTATGTACGCTCATATTCATAAGTAGATGTCCCTCCCAAGTAATATAGGACGCAAATGTAAAATCGGTTCGCTTACACTCGCGCTTTTAAGGACATGCCTTCAAGTTTCGCCGAACTTCGTGTGAAGACACATCGTTAGTACTCTGTACCAAAAGAAGGTAAGGTTACGCTCGGCCGCAACGCACTATTTAACTTGGCACAGAATATTAGGTCGCTCTCTTCTATGTACGACTATATAACCCGGGATAGTTAAAAATAAACCGCTTTTACCGTATTCAGGGACAAAGGTGGAGTCTTTAAGCGCAAATCGCTACTGAAGCCATAGCTTCTAAGACTGTATGACTAGCTCCATTAAAAGCCTCTTTTTTTGGGAATTACTCTAAATAAAAGCTGTTTACAAGCCTAATGAAGGGATAAATCAAGAAAAAACCCGGCCCAGCGGACCAGATCGTAAAATCATGTATGCTAAAGCGTAAACTTCTGGTAAACATGGCATCCAACGTGTATAATCAGCGTAGTCAAGTTCCACCGAACGTTAAGTTTATAGAGAGGAATGGAAAATTGTTCATGAAATCGACTGAAAAATGGGGAGCATTCGTACTTAGCGCAGCCGTGCTGCTAAGCGCCCCCGGCTATGCAGATGCTGCAGGAAATCTCACGGGTAATGAACTGCCCCAGCCTTCCTGGACCTCGGCAGCTGTATACGATACATCGTCTGCCTCAGCTCACGATATCCGCTTCATCAAATCCCGCAGTCTCGTCTACGCGCACACGGTGCAAAATATCAAAAAGAACAGTTCCAAAACGTCGTACGACTGGTATCTGGAAAGCGTTACAGCTTTTGATGCCGCTACCGGAGCCCAAAAATGGTCCCGGACTTTCCATGAAAAGAACGGTCCTTATACCATTGCCAGTTCCCTTCTTTATGCGGAGAATGGTACGGTTTATTTTACAGGAACCTTTTCGGACAAGACTCAGAAAATCTACGCGATTCGCGCCGATGGCAAAGAAGCGTGGAGTCGTTCGATTCCGTTCGGAAGCCAAGTCTATATGTTAGGCGACGAAAGCCTATTAATCGCTTCTCCCCAAGGGCCGGATAAACGCGGGGTCGTCAAAACGACGGCTGTACACTGCGATTCGACAGGTCAGACACTGGCGTCCAAAAGGCTAACAGGAAGCGTCTTAACGGCTGAAGGCGAACGAATCGTGGTCGACACCAGCCGCCTGCTCAAAATGAGCAACCAAAACTGGGACCGCTCGCCAAGCCCTTCCGTTGAGGTCTATACCCCTGATCTTAAACGCATCTATACGTACAAATTCCCTGCAAGCGTCAATCTTCTTGGCGACGGCGGCGGTCAACCGATCTTGGTACAAGACGACGGCACGATTCTTTTCCGCGGCTCGGTCACAGGCACAGTCAACAAACTATTTGCCTTTTCGCCCGAGGGTCGGTTGCTATGGGGCCGCGTAATCCCAGCCGATGCCGTCATCCTGTCAACAGGAACCGGATACGTGACTTATTCGAACCGCAAACTCACTTCTTTTGAACTGGACGGAAAAAAAGCCGAACGCACCCTCACCGACGAACCCGGCCAGATCGTCGTGCTCGAACGCTCCGACGACGGCGAACTGCAAGTGGATATGGCCGAAACTCTCTACATCCTTGATCCCGACACCTTGGACATCACCCGCGCCGTATCCAATCTTCCCCTGCGTTCCGACTACGCCTTCGCCTACGCCGGAAACGTCCTATACGCCGCCGAGTCCGGTTCTTTGGTCAAATATACCTTGAACTGATCCATCTACCGAGAAAGTTACGTATGCGCGGGAAGCGAGAAGACTCCAGTTACGTTGGGCTTTCTCGACACGCTAGAGATCTTCGCCAAAAGCGAAGATCTCTTTTCTTTTTTGTTCCTTCCTACCTACCTCCTCTCCCCTATTATGAAACACGGCAGTAGCGGAGGGAGAAATTCAGCTCAAGACGCCTTTGAACTCGGAAAGTCCCCTTGAATTCTCTTCAAAGCCACTTTCCGAGTGAGACAGCGTCTTTAGCGAATTTCTCCCGCAGCGTCTCCCTATCGCCACGAGATCGCCACGAGTTTCAAAAATGTAACCTTCTCAACTGTTTCAAAATTAAATTTTCAACTTCTTATTCAAATGCTTGCTATAAGGTTAAGTTGTATTTGAAGCAAACAAAAACATCAGCGGAGGCGATACAAAATGGGTATTATCTGGTCTTTAATTATCGGCGGGGTTATCGGTTGGTTGGCCGGACTCATCGTGGGCAGAGACATTCCTGGCGGCATCATCGGGAACATTATCGCCGGTTTCATCGGCGGTTGGCTTGGCGGAGTAATCCTTGGACCTATGGGTCCGGAAACAGGCGGTTTCTACATCATTCCTGCATTAATCGGTGCGATCGTTCTGGTAGCGGTTGTGAGCCTGATCATGCGTTCGGTAGGTCGTAAAAACAGAGCCTAACCGTAACGAACTTTAAAAACATAAGCCAGAACGCCTAAACGATTTTCAATAAAAATCGCCCGCGTACTGCACAAAAAGAGCGCATCCCGTAATCTTTACGGAGTGCGCTCTTTTTGCATGTCTTCAAACCTGCCAACGTGCATCTTTTGCTGCCGCCGGGGTTTGCATCTATGCCCTAATTGACGGTTTGCAGCTCCCGGAAATGCTCGACAGCCTGTTTGACCCCGCCTGTCAATTCGGACAATCCGCTCACCGTCTGGGACAACTGCTGCATGCTTGCCAGTTGCTCTTCCGCAGCCTGGCGCACCGTCGCGACTTCTTCCGAAGTGCTGGCAACCATCTCTTCCGCATGGGTAATCGTATCGCTGACCTGCTCCGTGTGTGCGGCAATCTGTTCCACGGCAGCCGATACATCCTGCATCTGCATATTGACTTCGTCAACGGCGGCCTGAATAAACTGGAAGGAACGTCCGACTTCTTCCAGCGAGCCGATTCCTTCTTTCATATCGCCCGCTACTTGAGACGAAGTATCGACGACTTCATTGGTATCCTTCTGAATGCTGGCATTGATGGTAGATACCCGCTTCGCGGACTCGGAAGATTGCTCCGCAAGCTTGCGAACTTCCGAAGCGATCACAGAGAAACCTTGTCCGTATTCGCCCGCACGTGCCGCTTCGATCGCTGCGTTCAAGGCCAGCAAATGCGTTTGCGAAGCAATCTCTGTAATAATACTTACGAAGTATTCGATCTCTCCCGACTTTTCGTCGAGACGATTCACCTGCTCAAGCAACGTCTGAATGCTGTTGTCCGTTTTGCGAACCTGATTCATGGCGCTAATCAACTGCTGATAACCCGAGGAAGCCTGTTCGGAAGTGATCAACGTCGCACTGGCTACTTCATCCGCGCTTCCAGCCACCTGTTGAACAGCCGCAGACATTTCATGGGTCGTACGCGAAATTTCTTTCATTTTGGCTGTTTGCTCATCCGAACGCGTTGCGGCACTGCGAGCCGATTCGGTGATCAGATCCGATACGAATACACTGACATCTGCGTTAGCTTTGACCTGCTCGACATTTTGATCGATCTCCAGCAAATAGTTTTGCATCCGTTCCATCGTTTTTTGCGAAGCGTGGCCCGGTTCATCAGCTTCCGCTTCCGACGAATCGACTCCTGCCGCCCCGGCCGCCGCAAAATGCTTGTTCATCTCTGCTGCTCTGCGATCCATCTCGCGCAGTAACAGCCACACTCCGGATACGAAGGCGCCGCCGCCCGCAATCGCAGCCAAAATAATTCCCGGCACAAAGCTTCCCCAACCCCGGCCGGGCATCATAAACAGAAAAGCAATTACAACTTCCAACAGTGCAACGGCTGCCGCACCCGTTAAAATCATACGTTTGTTAGCCTGTCTATTCATTCTTCCCCCACCATTCCCCTCAGAATGTCTACAAAAAAAGCCCGGGTATACCGGGCTTAGGCACGCAGGAAAGTCCGTTCCAGCCACTAAACGGCTTCTTTCCAAGCGACAATTTGACGCTTCTTTGATAAACAGAAGAGCTGAAAAGCAACCGATTAGCTGTTCAGATAAGCTTCCGCTTCATCAAGTTTCTCGAACGACACTACGATATCACCGAACATGCGCTTCATTTGCATTTTCGATACTGCGGAACCTGTGTAGTATGCCCATTTCGTCAGGCCTTTTTGCACAGACAACTCGCCCAGTGGAGCCAGCGCTACCGCGACTTCTTGGGTGAACAGTTTGCCTTTGCTGAGATCCGTCAGGCCGGTAAAGCCCGGTTTTACTTTGGCAAGTTGGGTTTTGTACTCCTGATTGTACGCTTCGACTTCGTCCATCGTGATGCTTTCCACCGTGCAAACAAGACGATTTTGGGCTGGCAGATATTCAACTTTAAACATGGAAAATCCCCCTCGATTCAGATATGTGGCCTCAAGCTCTAGTGTACTAAAAAAATTGTCGAATTCAAAGCAAAAAATTGCATTTTTTCATTTAAATTCTTTCTTTTCATTCAAATGTCACTTCAGGAATCCCGTTTCTCGGGCGTACCGAATCATCTTCGAAACAAGGACGCTATCCATCGCTTTCCATTTGAAGCCGAGCCGCTCCAAATAGGCAACCGTACGGTCTGAAGCAATTTCGAATGTCGTTTGAATCTGTGCGCTTTCCAACCAACCATAATGCAGCATAATCTTGTCGATCTCGGCACGGGATTCCCCGGACGCGAATTTTTCCGTAAGTTCGTCGACAAATTTTGCAAATTCTAATGGCTGGACGCTGTAATCGACCGCTTCTGCCGTCAAAATTCGATGCATGCTTTCCAGGTTTGGATTCAACAGGTGGAACGTCTCGTTCTGAAGATTCTCCGGTTGCATGAGCAGCAGGATCGATTGGCTGATTCCATCTACGTAAGAGAAGTCCGTATCCGGCGCAAGCTCAGGCACCATGCCCAGATTAATAAAGGACTGCATCATCGTGTAAAAGGCGTTTTCACCAATGTTCTCCTGGAATCGGCCCGTTTCCGAATGGAATACGACGTTGCCGAGGCGATAAATGCTCGTTCGCAAGCCAAGCTTTCTCGCTTCAACCACCCGTTCTTCCGCTTCAAATTTCGTTTTGGCATAATAGTTCTCGTACTCTTGCCCAATATTCAGATCGTATTCTCCGAAGAATGCTTCTTCCTTATGGGGAATGACTCCTGTGGCTACGCCCAGCGTAGAAATATGATGGAAGTCTTTTTTGCGATCTGAATCGGCCAGTTGCAACAAGCGCTCGGTAGCCTCGACATTGTGCCGTTTAAAGTCTTCGTAACTGCCATAATGTTTCACCGTAGCCGCTGCATGCACAATCGCATCCGTTTTCTGCTGCAATTGGCTATACGCGACTTCGGACAGTCCCATATTTTCCTCGGACAAATCTCCACACAACACATGAAGCCGCGGCATCGTTTTTTCCAACGTACCTGCACCAAAGTAGAAATCCAGCTTGCTTCGAACCCGGCGGAACGCTTGGGCGTCATCGTCTCCACGTACAATCGCGTAGACTGTCCAATCGGTCCGTGTGAGCATATCATGCAGAACATGCACGCCGACATAGCCCGTGGCTCCGGTCAGCAGCACCCCCTTATATTTACGGTTCCGGGTCAGATCGACGGTGGCTGCGTCTGCTTCGGCTTGGCGTCGATACGTTTCGCGAGCTTCTACCAACGTATCCCCGCCCTGCTTCCGGCTAGCTTCCTTCAGTTCGGCAAGCTTTTCGATCATGCGATTAGACGCCGGCTTGACCACCGCTGCCAATTCCGCCAAGGTCTGATGCTCAAAAACATCGTTAATACTAAGTTCAAACTGTTCTTGCAAACGAGCCACCATTACAGCGGCCTTCAATGAATGACCGCCCAGCTCGAAAAAGTTGTCATGCAATCCCACGCGGCCTACACCCAATACGCTCTGCCACACCTCTGCAATCTTCTGCTCGGTCTCGCTTTGCGGCGCCGTATATTCCGCTCCTGCCATCAACTCGCCCGGCTGCGGCTCGGGCAAAGACCGACGATCGATTTTGCCGTTCGGCGTCAACGGCATAGCATCGAGCTGTACGAAATAAGACGGAATCATATAATCCGGCAAACGGTCTGCCAGATGGTCCCGCAGCTCACGCTGGGTCGTATGAGCAGGCGAAGCCACGTATGCGCACAAATATTTGCCGCCCGCTTCGTCTTCTTTGGCCAGCACGATCGTTTCTTTGACCGAAACATGTTCCAGCAGTGCGGTCTCGATCTCACCCAACTCGATCCGGAACCCGCGAATCTTGACCTGGTGATCCAATCGGCCGAGGAATTCCAATTCCCCGGCTTCGTTCCAACGCGCCAGATCGCCTGTTTTGTACATACGATCGCCGGCTTCGAACGGATCGGCCAAGTAACGCTCGACAGTCAACTCCGGTTGATTGTAATAGCCGCGGCCTACGCATTCCCCGGCAATATACAGCTCGCCCGCCACGCCTTTGGGCTGGAGGTGCAGCGCATCGTTCAGGATATAAATGCGCGTATTGGTAATCGGCTTGCCGATCGGAGGCAGCTCGGGAATCGCGCCCGCAGGATCAAGGGTATGTGCGGTCGCAACATGCGTTTCCGAAGGGCCATAATGGTTATGCAGGAAAATCCCGTTACGGCGCAGATGCTCCTGGAACTTCTCCGGTACCACCAACTGCTCGCCTGCCGTAACGATATGACGAATGCAGCTTGGGAAGCGTTCTTCGTATTCTTTTTCGCTCAAAATAAATTTCAGGAACGACACAGGCATAAACAATACGCTGATCTGCTGCCGCTCGATTAGATCCAGCAGTCGGCCAACCTCGCGTCTCATCTCGCTGCGGATCATGCACAAGGTGCCTCCGGCAAGCAAAGTGGACCAGATTTCCTGGGAGCAGACATCGAAGCTGAGCGTCGTGAATTGCAGCACTCGCGCCGTGTAATCGATATTCGTCTGTGTGTATTCGTAGTGCATCAGGTTCATCATATTGCGATGCTCCAGCATCACGCCTTTGGGACGGCCCGTCGTACCCGACGTGTAGATCACGTAGAGCAAATCACTGGCTGTCGAACGGGCTTCCGGATTATCCGTACGCGGCGAATAGGCATCGGCCTCATCCAAATACAGGGAAGTTCCGCTAAATTGCAGTTTTCCGGCCAGATGGCGTTGCGTCAACAACAGATCCGATCCGCTGTTCTCCATCATGTACAAGATACGGTCTTCCGGATATTCCGGGTCGATTGGAACGTAAGCTCCGCCTGCTTTCAAAATACCAAGCAGACCGATAATCATTTCCGGTGAGCGATCAAGCATAAGGCCTACCAATTTATCGGCTGCAACGCCCTTTTCAATAAGCGTGTGCGCAAGACGATTGGAGCGTTCGTTTAATTCTGCGTAGGTCAGCGACGTACCCTCGAAGGTAATAGCCGCACGATCGGGTGATTGCGCAGCGCGACGCTCGAAAGATTCTTGAATGGTCAAATGGCGCTCATACAGCGACGATGTATCATTCAGATCGAAAACGAGTGAACGCTGTTCTTGCTCTTGCAGCATCGGAAGGGCAAGCAACGTAAGATGCTCATTGGCCACCGCAGACCGCAACAACTGCACATAATGATCGGCTATCCCGCGAACGGTAGCGTCTTCGAACAGGTCGCTGCAATATTGGAAGTCGATACGAATGCCGTCCTCCCGTTCCGTGACGTCGACCGTCAAATCGTACTTGGCAATAGCCGGTGCATACCGCTCCAATGTCGTTTTCGCGTCGGTAAGATTAGGGGACAAGCTACCGGTATTCTGCATAACGAACATCGTATCGAACAATGGACTGCGTCCGGCGATCCGGGGAACGTTCAACTCGTTGACCAGTTCGCCCAATTCAAGCTCCTGATGATCGAATGCGCCCAGCAGCTCTGTTTTCACATGGTCCAGGTAGGCTGCAAAAGTCTTTTTCTTATCCGGATACGTGCGCAGTGGAAGTGTATTCACGAACATCCCCATTACACGGTGTACGTCTTCGCGGTTGCGGTTTGCTACGGGAACCCCGACAATCACGTCCTCCTGCCCCGCATAACGGGATAACAGCGTACCGTAAGCCGCGAGCATGACCATAAACAGCGTCGTACCTGTACGGTCAGCCAACTTTTTCAACCCGGCTTGCAATTCCAGATCGATTCCGCCATGCAAAGTTGCTCCCCGGAAGCTCTGTTTGTCCGGGCGCGGCTTGTCCGTCGGAAGCTGAAGCATCGGCAGCTCGCCTGCGAGACGCTCCTGCCAATAGCCCAACTGTGATTCCCTGATGCTCGCCGCAGCGCCTTGCGCATACCAGACCGAGAAATCTTTGAACTGAATATGTGGCAGCTCCGGCGACTCGCCTCGGTACAATAGCGACCATTCCTCGAAAAAGACATGCATGGATACGCCGTCTACCGCGATATGATGGAAATCGAGCATAATGAAATGCAGATCGTCTTCGCAGGATACGAGCCCGGCCCGCATCAAAGGAGCACGATTCAGATCAAACGGGCGCACGAAAGCATCCATCATGGCGCGAATATTTTGTTCTCCCGCACGCGATACGGCCAGACGAAGCTCGGCCTGTGCGTGTACATGCTGGACAATCTGCTCGCCTCGAAGTTCAAAAGTCGTACGCAATGCCTCGTGCCGCTGCACAAGCTGCTGTAACGA
The DNA here is from genome assembly GCF_037722395.1 of Saccharibacillus sacchari. Taxonomy (GTDB): domain Bacteria; phylum Bacillota; class Bacilli; order Paenibacillales; family Paenibacillaceae; genus Saccharibacillus; species Saccharibacillus sacchari_A. Next base: position 69,481 of record NZ_JBBKAR010000016.1, read on the forward strand.
GTTTTGCAAACGCTGCACATCCAGCTTGCCGTCGATGCGCAACAATACAGGCGCATTATAGGCCGTGTCCGCGCCCTCCATCTGCTCGATCAGGAACAAACGGGCTTGGGCCGGGTAGGTCGGATAATGCTCAGCTGGCAGCGCGGCGGAAATCGACGGCAGTTCGGCAGCCGACAGATTGACTTCGCCAGCGCGCTGCGCAATCTCGGCGGCCTGTGTACGAATCGTCGTGTATTCAAACAGCTCGCGGATCGACAACTTTGCTCCAAACTGACGCTCAATCTGTGCACGCAGTACCGCCGCTTGAAGAGAATGGCCTCCAATATCGAAAAACCGATCCAGCACGCCAAAACGGTCATGACCGAGAATGCCGCTCCATAACGAATGCAACCGTTCCTCGGTTTCGCCCGATGGCGATACATAGGCTGCGCCTTCGCGGAGTTGAGGCTCGGGTAGCGCACGGCGGTCAATTTTGCCGTTGGCATTGACCGGGAGCTTATCCAACGTGACAAAATGAGCAGGCACCATATAATCCGGCAGCGTCAGCGAAAGCTCACGTGTCCAATCCGCATGGCTGCGCTCCGAATCGGATTCGACATAAGCACAAAGAAAAGCATCGCCCGAAGCGTCTTTCAGCGCAACGACGACGCAGTCAAGCACGCCTTCGCTTTCCAGAATACGCTGTTCGATCTCGCCGATCTCGATACGGAAGCCGCGAATTTTGACTTGATGATCCAATCGGCCGAGGAATTCGACCGTACCGTCCTGCTTCCAACGCGCCAGATCGCCTGTGCGATACATGCGCGTTCCTTCTATATACGGATGCGACGTGAATTTCTCCGCAGTCAGCTCGGGACGATTCAAATAACCACGGGCCAATCCGTCACCCGCCACGCAAAGCTCGCCTGCAACGCCAACCGGCTGCAAGTGCCCGTAGGCATCCAGAATCATCATTTGCGAACCCCGAACCGGCTTGCCGATCGGAATGTTGTCTTCCATTTCGGTTACGAGGTGCGAGCTGGTCACAATCGTATTCTCGGTCGGACCGTAGCAGTTGTGCAGCTCGTACGGACGCGGGCGGAACGTTTTCAGCTTGTCTCCGCCTGTCAGCAAAATCCGGAGCGAATCGTTGTCGTGCTCCATGAACTGTTCGCATAGCTGGGTGGGAAGAAAAGCGATCGTGATTCCTTTTTCGTTAAAATGCTGGTTCAAACCGGAAGGGTCAAGACGCAAATCCTCCGGAATCATATGAATGGAAGCACCCGACAGCAGGTAAGGGAAGATCTCCCACACCGATGCGTCGAATCCGAAGCCTGCATATTTGACGGTACGGTCTTCCGAAGTGATTCGGAAATGCTCGATATGCCACTCCGCCAGATTGATCAGCGACCGATGCTCGATCACCACACCCTTCGGCGTACCCGTAGAGCCTGATGTATAGATCACATAAGCAGCGGAATCCGGTTCGCCGAACGTTCCTTCCTCTACCGCAACCGCCCAATCCCGATCGTTATCGATAGGCCGTACGCGACCTGCGTAACTTCCCGGCGCTTCGAGCCCAGGCGTTAGCAGCAGTAACTCGGCTCCGCTGTCTTGCAGCATGAAGCGTACGCGTTCCTGCGGATACTCCGGGTCGATAGGCAGATAGGCCGCTCCGGTCTTGAGCACAGCCAGCACAGACAAGATCATTTCTGCCGACGGGCGCGCCATGATTCCGGCAATCTGTCCGCTTCCGAGCCCCATTTGGCGCAATTCATGCGCCAGTACATCCGAACGCCGGTCCAGCTCCGCATAGCTCAGCGATCCGCCTTCATAGACAACCGCATCCAGGTTCGGCACAAGCGCCGCGCGCGCCTTGATCATTTGATGAATCGGACGATACGCGACAAATGAAGACTGTTTGCCGCTCCACTCCCGTAAAAGAAGTTCTCGTTCCTGCTCGCCAAGCAGATCCTCTTCCCCGATCCGCGAGTCTGGTGCCGCAGTCATCCGAACCAGAATTCCTTGCAGATGTTCCAGCGCTTTCTGTACAAAGACTTCGCCGAACACGGATTTTCGGAAAGCCGCACGGACATGAGTCGATTCCGTACCCGAGAATACGAGGAATAGATCGCAATCCGAAGACTCCAACGCTTCCGCAGCCTGAATCGAAAGATCGAATCCGATCCCCGTATTATAAGGCCGGTCCACAGAACCCGAAGCATACAATTCCGCAACATGTTCAGGCTTCAAAGCCATATCAGCCGCCTGAAGCAGAAGCTCTACCGTAGTCTCCAGACGCATACGGAATGTTTCTTCTTCGCTTGCTTTTAACAGCAAAGGGAACATTTCACCCGTGTCCGACGAATATACGGCAAATGACGGCTCGTCACTCCGCAAATAACGTTGAAGCAGAATCGCCCATGCAGCATGAGCATATCCACCGCGCAAAAGAGACGGGTCAAGCGCCGCCAGCTCGCATTCAACCTGCCCGATTTCGCTTGAAGCAAGCTGCGTTTCACCGGATAAAAACGTCTTCTCCTCCACAGCCTGCAATCTTTCCAACCATCGGGTTTCCGGGTTATTCTTTAACTCAGCATTCATCGCTTATCGTTTTCCCCTTCCGCGTATCGTGCATCTCGTTATAACAACGTCCGAAATCGCTTGGCCAGCTCAATCCCGTCAAGCAGCGCAACTTCTTCCGTCCAGTCCTCTTCCGGTCTTCGACAAATGGCCAGTGCATAACGTTCGGGCACAGGCGGAGCAAAATTCAACGACGTCAAAATCCACGGAGTCATTCCCGGCTGCCGGGCCTCCATGTAAAAACGTTTGGAATCGACAGACTTCGGAGCAAATTCCGCAAGCGGATGCCCGTCGTGCAACCCTGTTCCTTCGGCCTTCAACCAACTCTCCAACATCGTCCAGCGCTCATAGAAAGCATCAAGCTCCTTTTCAGAAGAGCCTGCTTGCGACGCGGCTTGCGAATGCCCGAGCAGCAGACCGATCGTGGACGCTTCAAGAGGAGCCACAAGCTCCACGTCAATTCCGACCTCGGTCCGGGCAATTGCACATACGACAAGAGCACCTGAGGTCGATATATTGAACCTAGGTGCTCGATCACGATAGAGATACGGCTTTCCGTAACCTCCGCGTCGAAAAATGAGTTCACGGTAACCTACGCCCAGCCGTTCTCCGAGCCGGACCGATACGAGCATATGCGAGGCTGCTTTGCGCAATCGGTCCTCTTCACGCGCGAAGCGCGAAATACGTGCCTGTTCCGCGGGATCGAAGGCGGAAATCAGGCTGGACCAATCCTTTTCCATGGGGAACGGCTGAAGGAAAGCTGCTGAAACGTCGATGGGCCAGACTCCTTCCGAAGATTCGAGTATGCGACGCGAGTATGACAAAATCAGATACATAAGCCTGCTAAATTCGTTCTTTATCCCTATGATACCAAAAAAACTCATACAAAGAATATCGGAACATTGGGTGAAAAATGAAATACTTTTAAGAAAAAAGTCTCATTTCATCCTTAAGTCCCATTTTTTTGGATTCACACCTTTAGGTGGTTTTCTTTCTTCCGTGCAAAGCATGCGGCAGACACGTATAATGAACCTAAAAAATCGAGGGAACGATCATGACGGATAAAATCGACCTGGACAGACAGCGCCTCAGCATTGAAGCTGCGCGGCTCTACTATCTGTCCGACTATAGCCAACAGGATATCGCGGTCAGGCTCGGCGTCTCGCGCCCGACCGTATCGCGCTTGCTTCAGCATGCCAAAGAAAACGGGTTCGTCCGTATCACCATTTCCGATCCGCTGGAAGATTTGGATGCGCTCGGCGCGGAACTGACGCGCCGGTTCGGCCTGCAAGCCGCTCGCGTCTGCTATTCTCCCCTGAACGACTATCGGGAAATCCGATCCCGCGTCGCTGCCGCGGCTGCGGAATATTTGGACGAAAATATTCAAGACGGCGATATTATCGGCATTACGTGGGGAACGACGATGCACGCGCTCTCGCTCGGATTGAAGCATAAGCCGGTACGCGGCGTCGAAGTGGTCCAACTCAAAGGCGGCGTCAGCCATTCGCAGGTGCCCACTTACGCGGCCGAAACGGCGAATCTGTTCGCGGAAGCTTACGGCACCGTCGCGCGCTATCTCCCGCTTCCGGTAATTTTCGATAGCGTGGAGTTGAAAAGGATGGTCGAGGAAGACCGCCATATCCAGCGCATCATCGAACTGGGGCGTCAAGCCAACGTCGCCGTGTTCACGGTCGGAACCGTTGAGGAGGATGCGCTGTTGTTCCGGCTTGGCTATTTCGATGAGCAGCAGCGGCACAGTCTCCAGAAGGCTGGCGCCGGCGATATCTGTTCACGTTTTTTCGACGACGACGGCAACATATGCAGCGAAGAGATCAATGCGCGCACCGTCGGGATCGATCTGCCGGAGCTGCGTCGGAAGGAACGTTCGATTCTCGTGGCGGGGGGGCCACGTAAAATTCGGGCGATCCGCGCAGCACTGGCTGGACGTTATGCCAATACATTAGTGACGGACCAGTTTACGGCGCTTGCCCTGCTCGCGGATTAAGTTTGCCTGCTCGCCCGCCGATACAAAGAGTACGCGGTGAAAAAGCGACAAAATCCGCCGAAAGGTGACGAAACATCATGAATACACGCTCCACGTTTTCCCGTTGCCTAGTAGCTTGTCTTGCTTTCATCCGGGGCTTGCGCTTGCCGAAACCTACATTTATGCGAGACAAGCTACTGGTTGTATGCCTGTTGTTCGCTTGGACTGCCGGATCATTCGAAACGCAAACGGCCGAAGCACGCGAACAAAGCAGCTTCTCGACCTGGGTCTGGAACCCTGGGCTGCTGCGGACTTCATCCGACGACCTGCTGCAATTCGCGGCTGCGAACAATGTCTCGACGCTTTATGTACAGATTGACGCCGAGATGGCTGCGACGGATTACGCCTATTTTATCCGCCGCGCATCCGCGCAAAATATTCGGATATACGCGCTCGACGGTGCTCCAAGCTGGGCGCTTGATCGCAGCCTGCCGCAATCTTTCCTGAATTGGCTGAGCGCATATCAGTCTTCGGTCCGTGCGGATGAACGATTTTCCGGAATCCATATTGACGTCGAACCTTATCTGCTCGCCGAATGGGAAAGCGATCGGGAACCTTTGCTGATCAAGTGGAAAGAATCGATCAATACGCTGCTCAAAGGCGCGAAACGGCTGCAACTGCGAGCGGAAGCCGATATGCCTTTCTGGTTCGACGAACATCGGATGCCTGGCGAAAAAGGAACGCTTAGCGCCTGGATGATCGACCGGTTCGACGGAGTTACGATCATGGCGTACCGCGATTCCGGGGAACAGATTGCCGAAGTCGCCAAAAATGAGCTGGCTGAAGCGGAAAAGCTGGGCAAGCCGCTTCGTATCGCCGTAGAAACCAACCCTTCGGCGGAAACGCCGCGAATCACGTTTGCCGAAGAAGGAACCGCATTTTTGAACAGTCAGCTTGAGTTCGTTCGGCAAAAGCTCGGTAACAGTCCTTCTTTCGCCGGATTTGCCGTGCATGACTACGCAGGATGGAAAAAAATCCAGGAAAAAGCAGGACGCAAAAATTAAAGCTTGTACCGACCGGAGCGGTCATCATGCGTCCGCTTTCTGCCCGTTCGTTCCAATCAGGACGAACAGGCGGAGAGCGGGCTTTTTGCATTGCTCCTTTTCATAGGGATAAGGGTAAGCTACTGGTTGAGCAGCATACGTTCAGTAAACGTGAACAAAATTTCAATAACTGTTTTACACTTGTTCACGTCGATGTTATGATAGGGGTAATTCCACACTTGAAGGAGAGATCCAAGATGAATCTTGCATCCATGATCGACCACACCTTGCTGCGCGCAGACGCGACAGAAGCCGAGGTCGCCAAGCTGATCGAAGAAGCCAAAACCTACGTCTTTGCTTCCGTCTGCGTAAATCCTACCTGGGTTGCTTTTGCAGCTGAACGCCTGGCAGGTACCGAAGTGAAAGTCTGCACCGTAATCGGCTTCCCGCTGGGAGCATCCACGCCGGAAACCAAAGCGTTTGAAACTCGTGACGCTATCGAAAAAGGCGCTCAAGAGATCGATATGGTGCTGAACATCGGCGCATTGAAAAGCGGCAATGCCGAACAGGTCGAACGCGACGTTCGCGCCGTCGTCGAAGCAGCGTCGGGCAAAGCGATCGTCAAGGTCATCATCGAGACTTGCCTGCTGACCGACGAAGAGAAAGTTCTCGCTTCCGAGCTGTCCGTTCGTGCAGGCGCTAACTTCGTGAAGACATCCACCGGATTCTCCACAGGCGGCGCAACCGCCGAAGACGTAGCGCTGATGCGCAAAACGGTAGGTCCTGAGATCGGTGTCAAAGCTTCCGGCGGCGTGCGCAGCCGCGAAGATATGGAGAAAATGATCGAAGCAGGCGCAACGCGTATCGGCGCAAGCTCCGGCGTGAAGATCATGCAGGGCGAAAAGTCCGACTCTTCGTATTGATACCTGCACTAACCCATTTTGGATTCCAGGAGGCCTTCCTATGAGTCACCCTATGAAAGAGCAATTGATTGCAGCCGCAATCGAAGCCCGCACTGCCGCTTACGTTCCGTATTCGCATTTCGAAGTCGGAGCCGCGCTGCTTGCCGACGGTAAGATTTACTCCGGCTGCAATATTGAAAATGCTTCGTTTGGCCTGACCAATTGCGCGGAACGCACCGCGATCTTCAAGGCTGCTTCCGAAGGCGTACGTCGAATCGAAGCGATCGCGGTTGTGGCCGACACGGAAGGTCCGGTGTCTCCATGTGGCGCCTGTCGCCAAGTCATTGCCGAGTTTGCCGACGAGAACACGCGGATCTATCTGACCAATCTTCACGGCAACACCGAGGAATGGACGATGGCTACGCTGCTTCCCGGCTACTTCCAGGCCAAGGATATGGATAAGTCGAACTGAACCAAATTCACGAATGCACGGATGCGTCTGTTGACGGCAGCCATGTCGAAGCAGACCTATCCGGCGCAATCGCGAGAGTCGATATTTTAACGGTCTGTTTTTGTAAACGCTTCAACATCATTCAAAAGTTAGCTTTCTGATCAATCCGGCATTCGCCGATAGCCCAAAAATACCTTCCAGGAGATTTTCGCCCATGAATATTTTGATTGCTTTGCTTGGACTGGCCGTCGTGTTCGGTCTTGCTTTCGTTGCCAGTAACGGTCGGAAAAAGATTCGTTACCGTCCGTTGATCGTGATGGTCGTGCTTCAGGCGCTGCTGGCGTTTTTACTGCTTAACACGGTAGTGGGTACAACGTTGATCGGGATTTTCTCCAAAACGTTCGAAACCTTGCTCGAATACGCCTACGAAGGGATCGGTTTCGTGTTCGGCGGCATATTGGCCGAAGGCCGGGCTGCGATCTTCTTCCTGAACGTACTGATGCCGATCGTGTTCATCTCGGCGCTGATCGGCATTCTCCAGTATATTCGCGTTTTGCCTTTTATCATCCGTTATATCGGGCTCGTATTGAGCAAGATCAACGGCATGGGCAAGCTGGAATCCTACAACGCGGTAGCTTCCGCCGTTCTCGGTCAGTCCGAAGTGTTCATTTCCGTCAAAAAGCAAATCGGCCTGCTGCCGAAGCACCGGCTCTACACGCTTTGCGCTTCAGCGATGTCCACCGTCTCCATGTCGATCGTCGGCGCCTATATGGGACTGATCCCGCCGAAATACGTCGTGACCGCTCTCGTGCTGAACTTGTTCGGCGGATTCATTATCGCTTCCATTATCAATCCTTATAAAGTCGAGCCGGAAGAAGATATACTGGAAGTGCAGGAAGAAGAAAAACAATCGTTCTTCGAAATGCTCGGCGAGTACATCATGGACGGCTTCAAAGTCGCGATCATCGTCGCGGCCATGCTGATCGGTTTCGTCGCGTTGATCGCGATGCTGAACGGCATTTTCGCTACGATCTTCGGCATCTCGTTCCAGGAAATGCTCGGTTACGTCTTCTCGCCGTTCGCGTTCATCATGGGCATCCCGTGGAACGAAGCCGTTACGGCGGGCGGAATCATGGCGACCAAGCTGATGACGAACGAATTCGCCGCGATGGTTAGCCTGCAAAGCCTGATCGAAGCCGGCACGTTAAGCGAGCGCACCATCGGCATTGTGTCCGTCTTCCTCGTCTCGTTCGCCAACTTCTCCTCGATCGGCATCATCGCCGGCGCGGTGAAGGGTCTGCATGAAAAGCAAGGCAACGTCGTCGCCAGATTCGGCCTGAAATTGCTGTACGGCGCAACGCTCGTCAGCATGCTGTCGGCGATCATCGTCGGACTGTTCATTTAATCGTGAAAAAGCAAGAAAAAAGGTGTAGAATAGGATTTTCTGATCTGAAAGGAGCATGAACCATGTCTACATTCAAACGTATCCACTTGATCGTGATGGACTCGGTCGGAATCGGCGAAGCGCCGGATGCGGCGGAGTTCGATGATTTCGGAGTCGACACCTTCGGCCATATCGCTCGCGAAATGGGCGGGCTGAACATGCCGAACATGGCCAAACTGGGCCTGTCCAATATCGAAGAGGTTCAAGGCGTAGCCAAAGCCGACCGCCCTCTCGCCTACCACACCAAAATGCAGGAAGCTTCGCGCGGCAAAGACACCATGACCGGACACTGGGAGATCATGGGCCTGTATATCGACACGCCGTTCCGCGTGTTCCCGGACGGCTTCCCGGACGAGCTGATCCAGCGCATCGAAGAAAAGACCGGACGCAAAGTGATCGGCAACAAGCCGGCCAGCGGGACGGAAATCCTCGACGAACTGGGCGAAGAACATATGAAGACCGGCGCGCTGATCGTCTACACATCCGCCGACTCCGTGCTTCAGGTTGCCGCGCACGAAGAGATCGTTCCTTTAAAAGAACTGTACGAGATCTGCGAGTTCTGCCGCGAAATCACGCTTGAAGATCCGTACATGCTCGGCCGCATCATCGCCCGTCCGTTCGTCGGCGAACCGGGCGCGTTCAAACGCACCGCAGGTCGCCATGACTACGCGCTGAAACCGTTCGGCCGCACCACTATGAACGAACTTCAAGACGGCGGCTTCGACGTCATCGCCCTCGGCAAAATTTCCGATATCTACGACGGCGAAGGCGTCACGAAATCGGTGCGCACCGTTTCCAACATGGACGGCATGGACAAGCTGGTCGAAGAACTGGACAATCCGTTCAACGGTCTGAGCTTCCTGAACCTGGTCGATTTCGACGCCCTGTTCGGCCACCGCCGCGATCCGCAAGGCTACGGTCAAGCGCTCGAAGAATACGATGCCCGCTTGCCGGAAGTATTCGCGAAAATGAACGAAGACGATCTGCTGCTCATCACCGCGGACCACGGCAATGACCCGACCTACCGCGGCACCGACCACACGCGCGAATATGTCCCGCTCCTTGCCTACTCGCCAAGCTTCAAAAACGGCGGCACCAAGCTCCCTGTCCGCACCACTTTCGCCGACATCGCCGCTACCGTAGCCGAAAACTTCGGCGTCAAAGCCCCGGAATACGGCACCAGCTTCCTGAGCGACCTGAAGTAAACGACAAACAAAACCCGAAGCCCCTATTCGCCTGGCCACCAATCAGGTCTAACGAATAGGATCTTCCCTTAACCCAAAATAAGGAACGCGACTGCAAAACATGCTTGTACACCTCGTACTAGCGGAGAAGCGGTAGGAGCCGGAGAAACGAAGTGCTCGCATTTGTTTTCCGATTTTCACCTTTAAAGTTCAAATAGAAAAATCGGAAAACAACGGCGATCGCAGGCCCTACCGCTTCGCAGCGCCTCCCACACCAAAACTGGAGGTTTTACAATGAGTGTTCATATCGAAGCTAACGTCGGCGACATCGCCGAAACCATCCTGCTCCCGGGCGACCCGTTAAGAGCGAAATTCATCGCCGACACCTACCTCGAAGACGTTGTTCAATACAACCAGGTTCGCGGCATGCTCGGCTTCACCGGCACGTACAAAGGCAAGCGTATCTCCGTTCAAGGCTCCGGCATGGGTATCCCTTCGTTCGCAATCTACGCGAACGAGCTAATCAGCCAATACGGCGTCAAAAACCTGATTCGCGTCGGCACTTGCGGCGGCATGCAGGAAAGCGTCCGCGTTCGCGACGTCATTCTGGCACAAGCGGCTTGTACCGATTCCAGCATGAACCGCAACACCTTCCCGGGCTTCGACTTTGCTCCGATCGCAAGCTTCGGCTTGCTCAAAGAAGCTTACGAGCGCGCCGTGGATAAAGGACTGAATGTCCATGTCGGCAACATCCTCAGCTCCGACATTTTCTACCGTGACGACAAGACGGTAACGACGAAGCTGATGGAGTACGGCGTGCTGGGCGTCGAAATGGAAACCACAGCCCTCTACTCGCTTGCAGCTAAATTCGGCGTTAATGCCCTGACCATCCTTACCGTCAGCGATCACCTGTTGACTGGCGAAGAAACGACTTCGGCCGAACGCCAATCGACCTTCAATGACATGATGGAAGTCGCTCTGGAAACAGCACTCACTCTGTAAATAGCCGTATCCATCTTACGAAAGCGAGGCAGACAAACATGAGAATGGTAGACTTGATCGAGAAAAAACGGGATGGGAAAGAACTCAGCACCGAAGAAATCAACTTCATTATTGAAGGTTACACCCAGGGAGATATTCCGGATTATCAGGTGAGCGCATTCGCTATGGCTGTCTTTTTCCAGGACATGAACGATCGGGAACGTGCCGACCTGACGATGGCGATGGTTCACTCCGGCGACACGATCGACCTGTCGGCGATCGAAGGCGTCAAAGTCGACAAGCACTCCACCGGCGGCGTAGGCGACACGACGACGCTCGTTCTCGCACCGCTCGTAGCGGCATTGGACGTACCGGTGGCGAAAATGTCGGGACGCGGTCTCGGACATACCGGCGGTACCGTGGATAAATTGGAAGCCGTCAAAGGTTTCCATGTCGAAATTACGAACGAAGAGTTCGTGAAGCTTGTCAACGAGCACAAGATCGCGGTTATCGGCCAAAGCGGCAACCTGACTCCAGCCGACAAAAAGCTGTACGCGCTGCGCGACGTGACCGCGACGGTCAACTCGATCCCGATGATCGCAAGCTCGATCATGAGCAAAAAGATCGCGGCAGGCGCGGACGCGATCGTGCTTGACGTCAAAACGGGCGCGGGCGCGTTCATGAAAACGCTCGAAGGCTCCAAAGACCTCGCTCACGCGATGGTGTCGATCGGCAACAACGTCGGCCGCCGCACGATGGCCGTCATTTCCGATATGAGCCAACCGCTCGGCGAAGCGATCGGCAACTCCCTGGAAGTGCAGGAAGCGATCAACACGCTCAAAGGACAAGGCCCGAAAGATCTGGAAGACCTGTGCATGGCGCTGGGCAGCCAGATGGTCTTCTTGGCGGGCAAAGCGTCTTCGCTGGAAGACGCCGAAGCCAAGCTGCGCGAAGTGATCGCCAACGGCAAAGCGTTGGACAAGTTCCGCGACTTCCTCGCGAATCAGGGCGGCGACGCTTCCGTCGTCGACCACCCGGAACGCTTGCCGCAAGCCGCGTACCGGATCGAAGTTCCGGCTCCGCGCAGCGGCGTCGTGTCCGAGATCATCGCCGACGAGATCGGCGTGGCGGCGATGTGGCTCGGCGCGGGACGCGCGACGAAGGAATCAGAGATCGACCTGGCGGTCGGCCTGATGCTGAACAAAAAAGTCGGCGAAGCGGTCGAAGCCGGCGAATCTCTTGTTACCATTCACGCAAACAGCGAAGATGTTGCTAACGTGACCGAGAAGATCCTTGCCGCAATCTCGATCGCGGACAGCGCCGAAGCGCCAACGCTGATCTACGGCACGATTACCGAATAAGCGATACGCCGGGCATACAGGGCGTCTTTCCCACATCCAGTCGGGAAAGACGCCTTTTTTCTATGCCGAAAGTCGCAAAATCCTTGCCTCATTTGGAAATGAAGATGAAGCAAGCTAAAATAGAGGCAGGGGTTTTATGGAAAACGGAAATTAGAGGAGGAAGAAAAATGCCTGATTCACAGGAGTATCGCTTTCAGGTCAACCTGAGCGGAATGATCGATATTTTATCGAATCACTTGTATAGTAGCCCTCGTGTATTCCTGCGCGAATTGCTGCAAAATGCGACCGACGCGATTACGGCACGAATCGATCTCGATCCTTCCCATCGCGGCGAAGTCTTCGTCGAACTGGCAGGACAAGGCGCAGACGCCACGTTATTGATGCAAGATAATGGGATCGGACTGACAGAAGAAGACGTACACGAATTTCTAGCCATGATCGGCCACTCGTCCAAACGAAACGGAACCGAGCTGCTCGGCGAGACTTCTTTTATCGGACGTTTCGGGATCGGTCTGCTTTCCTGCTTCATGGTCAGCGACGAGATCGTCATGCTTACCCAATCGGCAAGCGGCGGTCCTTCGATCGAATGGCGAGGCAAGCCCGACGGTACCTATACGATTCGCAAACTGGAAACTTCGCTGACGCCGGGCACCAAGGTCTATTTGCGCTGCAAGCCGGAGACGGACTTTTATTTCGAAGCGGAAACGGTGGAACTGGATCTTCTGCATTATGGAGCACTGCTGCCGTATCCGATCCGTTTGTCCGCGCAAGGAAGCGAACACCGGATTAACCCGGAAGTCCCTGACTGGATCGTTCGCCCGGATCTCGCACGCGGCAGTCGGGACGAAGTGCTGCGTTTTGGCGAAAATATGCTGGGCGAGCGCTTCCGGGACTTTATTCCGCTGCGGACGTCGACGGGACGCACGGGCGGAATCGCCTACATTCTTCCGCACGCCGTCAATCTGAACGCCAAGCGCTCGCATAAAGTCTATTTGAAACGGATGTTGATCTCGGAGCAAGCCGATAATATTTTGCCGGAATGGGCGTTTTTCGTTAAATGCTTGATCTGGACCGACGAGCTTCAACCTACAGCTTCGCGCGAACATTTTTATGAAAATGAACAGTTGGAGCGGGTACGCGGTGAGCTGGGCGAAGCCATTCGGGACGAACTGATCCAGATGAGCGAACAGGATCAGACGCGGCTGCGGCGTATCGTCGAACTGCACGCGTTATCGATGAAAAACCTGGCGGCGGAAGACGACGAGTTCTATCGGATGATCCACCGCTGGCTGCCGTTCGAAAGCACTTACGGACATAAATCGTTGGGCGAGCTGATCGATGAAAAACAAACCCTCTACTATACCCCTACGCTGGACCATTATCGCCAACTTCGCCATGTCGCTTCCGCGCAATCGATGCTGGTCGTCAACGGGGGTTATATTTACGAAGCGGAATTGCTGGAATCGCTCACTCGCATCTTGCCGGGAATCGACGTTCGCCGTTTATTGCCCGAAGACGTATCGCTTGCTTTTACCGACTTGAATGCAGAAGAACGCTCCTTAACCCTTCAAGCTGCTCGCGCCGCGGATCTTGCACTCCAACGTTTCCGCTGTCGTATCTTGTTGAAACGCTTTAAGCCGGAGGAATTGCCTGCTTTGTTCACCTTGCCGGAAGAAGCCGCCACGCTGCGTTCGATCGAACGGGCCAGCGAAGAAAGTCCTCAAGCCTTTGCTTCTATACTCGGCAGTCTGGGCGGTTCGCTTCAAGGAGATGCAAGCTCGTATTCCCTTTTATATCTGAACCTGAGTAACCCTGTGGTGGAACGCATGTTTACGGGCCAATCCACAAGTCGTTTGAGCACGTTGATCGAGATGTTATACGCGAATGCTTTGATGATGGGACACTATCCGATGAGCCGTTCGGAGCTAGCGCTGCTGAATAAAGGGATTTTGTCTTTGATCGATTGGAGCATAGAGCCGGAGAAAGGGGAATAACTAGCGATGGACCATTTTGAAACGGAATTCGAAGACTTGATGACGGAAGCCTACGGCCTGCCGAACGGCGCAGCCAAAATGGCGTTATTGGAGCGAGCAGCCGAACTTGCCGATCTCGCAGGCAATATCGAAGCCGGTTACGAGGCACGCGAGGAGATTGTGGAAGTCGGCAGTTTCGGGGGATTTCCGTTAAAAGCGATCGTGGCGTACTCCTGGCAGCTCGGTCAGTATGACCGCAACCCGGAAGCTTTTGACGACCACACCTTGCATTGGAATTACAAATGGGTCATCGACGACGTCCCTTCATTCCCCGATGTTCCCACGCAACAGATCGAGTCGCTGCTCGAAGACCTACGTCGGCGGTATCAAGAGTACGGAGTCAGCGATCGCACCTACTGGTATTACCGTTTCCGTATCTCGATGTATATGGGCGACCTGGAAAAAGCCGGCGAATACCTGAGTGAATTCCGCAAGCTGAAAAGAGACTCCATGAGCGACTGCTCCGCCTGCGAGCTGGATGAGCAAGTTCGCTACCTGCTGCTTACGGGACAGGACGAAGCGGCGATCAAAAAAGCCCAACCGATCGTCAAAGGCCGCCAGCGCTGCGCTCATGTACCGCATGCCACCTTGCCGTTCCTGCTGCTCCCGCTACACCGGCTCGGACGCACCGAAGAAGCTGAAGAACTTCAGCCCAAAAGCTATAAACTGATTCGCGACAATCTGACCTTCGTACACGAGTTCGGCGAGCATATCGGTTACCTGTCCATCGTCGATCCTCAAAAAGCCCTTCCCCTGCTGGAACGCCATCTGCCGCAGGTCGAAGGACACGAAGATCCGTTAAGCCGCATGATGTTCTACTGGAACGCCGCTGCCCTACTGCAAAAACTGATCCGTACCGAAGAAGCTTTCGTGCTAAACCTCCCTCCGTCTTCGCGCTTCTACGCCTTGGCCGACAACCACGACGAGCTGCGCCAAAAACTGGAGGAAGAAGCCTTCACCACAGCCCAAGCCCTGGACACCCGCAACGCCAATACCTACTACACCCAATATGGAAAAGAACTCCTAAAAGAGCGAGGCTAACGCCTTCGCTCTTTTCTTTGCGCCCTTATCCTTATGTACTTTGCACTTTGCACTTTCTATTTTGTCCTCGCCACTAAGAAAGCTCTATCTATGCACAAACGGAGCGGAGGGAGAAATTCAGTGAAAGACGCCTTTGAACTCGTAAAGCCGCAGGCTTTATGAGTGAGACAGCGTCTTGAACGAATTTCTCCCGCAGCGTCTCCCGCATGGAGATAGAACTTTCTTAATCTTCATTTTTCATTTTATCTCGATCCCCCTAATCCGGTCATGCTCCTCAAGCAGCGGCATCAGCTCTTCCGCAGTCTTCCCTTTCGGCAATCGCACCACCAAATCGAGAGTCAATTGCTTTTTTTCCTCGTCCTTTCCCCCGGCTTTGAAGTCGACGACGGTCATTCCCCGCTCCTCAAGCAGGCTTTTGAATTGCTCCGCCGCGCCTTTTTCTTGCCGAACCGTAACCAGCAGACGATGTGTTGAAGCCACCAAACGACCTTTAAAATTACCGTGCATAATGATGTGGGTCATATAAATCAACAACGTCGCCGCAATCCCCAAAATATACAAGCCCGCTCCCATCGCCATGCCGACTCCCGCAGTTGCCCACATTCCGGCAGCGGTGGTCAGTCCGTTAATTGTATATTTTCGCATGAAGATCATACCCGCGCCGAGAAATCCGACGCCGCTGACAATCTCGGACGCGACTTTCGTCGGATCGATCTGCACGCCCGTTCGCCCTTCCAAATCCATAAATCCGTACTTCGAGATCACCATAATGAGTGCCGCGCCTACGGCTACGATAAAATGCGTCCGCGTCCCGGCTTCTTTTCTTCTGCTTTTCCGTTCGTAACCGATCATGGCTCCGCACATACCCGCAATCAAAATCCGCAGCAAATGTTCGAACTCCAGCGGCAAATCGATCATATCGAAATATCCCATATTTTCAACTCCTCTCTAAAATGAAAAACAAACGATTTTCCATCGTGATTCATTCGGGCCGAAAGCTTGCTATGTTTTTACCCATCTCGCGACAGAACCGTCGCTTTTTTATGCCGGGTTGCAACATTCGCCGGAATCTTCGCGTCTGAAGGATATCCAAGCTTAATCAAGGAGCGTGTTATTGATGAAAACCACTTTCGGCAAAAAATTCGTCGCGATTCCGGCCGCTGCGGCCATTCTGCTATCTGGCTTGGCCGGCGGTTCCGCATACGCTGCATCCGCTTTTGGCGATCTGCAAGGCGTACCTCAAGCCTCGCAAATTTCAGCCCTTCAAGAAGCAGGCATCGTTAAAGGTTCAAAAGACGGCAAGTTCAACCCGCAGGGCACACTAACAAATGCTCAAGCGATTCAACTCGCAGTGGATACATTCGGATTGAATATTGACGATTTGGACTTTTTCAAGAAACCCGAAGCTTCGGACTCCTTCCCAAAAGCATCCGATAACGCCTGGTACTCCGACGCGTTGGTCATTGCAGCGTATAGCGATCTGAACTTGCCGCGCGATCTTGATCCGAATGCTCCTGCTACTCGCGCCTCGTTCGCTTCTCTTTTAATCAATGCCGGACAAAAAGAAGGCGCACTGCCTGTGTTCCGATTGATTCCCGTCGAGATTACGGACGAAGCTTCGATTCCCGACGGAAGCAGCGGCCTGATGCAGGAAGCTCTTGCTTTTGGTATTTTGGAACTTGATTCGGCAGGAAATATTCATCCAAATGAACCGTTAACCCGTGCTCAGGCAGCAGACATTTTGTATAAGATCGCGGTAAAAGGCCATGTGATCGAAGCCGAATAATCCAAACGACCTCGCAACATAACAAAAAGGAAGATGCCGCTGTGGCATCTTCCTTTTTTTACATACAACTATTTATGATTAAACCCGGACTCAGTCGTCGTCACCATCGTCGTCGAAGTCTTCGTCATACGAAAGCACTTTGCCTGTATTGGCGTCGACGTCTACATCCGCTTCGCCTTGTGCCGTACGGATTTCGATTTCGTAGATGAAACGGCCGTCGTCTTTATCCAGATCGATATCCGTTACCGTACCCCCGCCCGTTTGTTTCAGAGCGATTTCTTCAGCCTGTGCCGAAGTTATTTTCACAGAGGCAGCAGCTGCGGTGCTTTTATTCTGTTTAGTGCTGGAAGAGCTTTTTTGATCGTCATCGTCATTTACGACCTTCAATACGGAAGCGGTATACGCATCCACCCAGACATCGACGTCTCCGCCCGTTGCGCGATCGATATCGACTTCGTAGTACGTTTTGCCGTTTTTGGTTTCCAGTTCGATATCGTCTACCGTTCCGGCTTGCGCTTTGAGTGCTACCTGTTTCGCACGTTCAGGCGTAATGATTGAAGATGCCGCCACGTTTTGCGTTTGGTTGGTCGTGCTGGTTGTCGCTACTGTTAGTGTCGGAGAGTTTCCCGTTCCCGAAGCGCTTGCCAGCGCCGCCGTTCCTCCGAGCGTCAATGCCGCCGCAGCCATACCGATCATCATTTTACGTTTTACCATGTCGATCTCCTCCTCTTAGTACCTCGTCAACTCTTAATCAGAGGCTTACGTTCGTCTGAAACACACACGCTTTAGGTATGTTTCAGGCGAGCGCAACCTTACCTTTGGTGTTGACAGGCTATTGGTTCTCTGTAGGTTTTGCAAGGCGTGCTGCCCTGCTGCAATATTAGATTAACCCGGTTGTCTGAGAAGGCGGCGAGAGGGACATTAGAAAACAATGAGAAAAGGATAAGAAGAGTTTAATTGGGGGTAAAGCTGGGGCGCTGCGGGTTCAAAGACGTCTTCCACTGAATTTCTCCCTCCGCTGTTCACTTTAAAACATAAAATCTTCTTAAGGGAGGAAAGGCAAGAGCTGAGTGGCAAAAGATAAGAAATAAAAGATTAAGAGATAGAAAAAGAATCGCCTGGGAAAGGCGATTCTTAGGTATTTTCATCATTGTTGTCGTCTTCGTTCTCTTTGTCCTCGTCCCAGGTTGTGGAGAGGATTTTGCCGGAGACGGCGTTGACTTGGACGGAGGCTTCTCTGCCGTCTTCGAGTTCGACTTCGACCAGATAGTAGGCTTGGCCGTCGTCTTCGGTTCGGAGGTCGGCGTCGGTGTCTTCGACTTTGGAGCCTGCGCCTGCCAGAGATTTTGCGGCGATCTTTTCGGCTTCTTTTTCGGTAAGCAAACGAACCGGTTCGTCTGTACCCGGTTTTGGCGGTTGATTGCCTTTGTCATCAGGCTTGGTTGAATCGTCGGGATTTTCGCTCGGCGTAGGATCTTGGCCGGTGTCAGGAGCCGATGAAGGCTCGTCGGGCGGTTGGGGTGAATCGGTTCCATTTGCCGATGGCGCGGAAACCTCTTGTTCGGACTGGATATCGCCGCTGTAAGCGTCGATGGTAAGCTTGATTATGCGGCCTGTGTCTTCCGTTAATTCCGCCACATAGATCGGGTTGTCGGCGTCTGTTGGGGTTTCCAATTCCAGGCGCGTGACTTCTGTGCCTGTCGAACGTTTTTCCAGCAGATCTTTGACCCGTGTGCGTCCAAGGATTTCAGGTGGGTTCTGTTCGGCGACTTCCAGACGGCTGATCGATTGGACCTGTCCGCTGGAAGCGGAGAGTGCTACGGCGTATAGGCCAGCGTCGGTCCGCAGTAGCATATCGTAGCGACCGTTTGCGAGATTGGCCGATTCAATCTGTCCGCTGTAACGCGCGAGCAATTCCTGCTCGGCTTGCTCGCGCGTAAGTGCAGGTTCGGCTGCTCCCCAAGGACTCCACAGAATGATCCCTGTCACCGCGACTGCTACCACAGCCGCCGATCCGACTAGTTTTGCTGACATGCGTTTCATCACGATCTCTCCTTTCGCTCCGATTGGCGTTCATCCGTACGTTTGCTTCTTCGTCCAAGACCGGTTCTGCCGCTTCGGGTTTCCAAGGTAGGACCCGGTGGATTTAAAGTCGGAAACGCCAAGTTCACGATGGTTCCTTTGCCCACCTGACTTTCGATTCCGATCTGAATGCCTAATACCTCCGCGATATCCCGAGCCAAGGACAAGCCCAGACCCGAGCCGCCTGTCTGGCGGGTACGGGAAGAGTCGACCCGGTAGAAGCGGTCAAATACCTTCGGCAATTCGGCTTCGGGAATCCCTACACCCCGGTCTATGACCCGTATATTGGCCGCAATCCCGCTTCCGCCGGAAACTTCGACTTCGATTCCATCTTCGCTGTACTTGCGCGCATTGTCCAGCAAGATAAAGAGCAGTTGGCGGACTTTGGCCGTGTCTGTGGTGACTGTCACAAAATCATCCGCGCGCACCGTTACACTTCGTCCATACGCTTTGGAAAATGCCGTAGCCGACTCCTGAACCGATTCAATCAAATCGGTCTCGACCCATTCCAGAGTGTCCGCCTCAGGGCGACGGGCTGATTGCAGCAACCGTTCGGTCAACTCCCTCATCCGTACCGATTCCGACAAGATCGCGCCCACAGCCTCGTCGAATACTTCCGGGCGTTCTTTGCCTCGCCGGCGCAACAGATTCGCATAGCTCTCGATGATCGTCAGCGGGGTCTTGAGTTCATGCGAAGCATCTGAAACAAAGCGCTCCTGCTTGGCAAAGTTGGCTTCAAGCAGTGTGATCATCTCATTGAACGCACGCTCCATGTCGGCCAGCTCGTCACCAGGCTTTTGCCCTGTCTCAATCTGCCGAAACTTCCCGCTCTGCTGGATGTCCCCCATCGTTCCCGTAAGCGCAGAGATCGGCTTCACGATCCGATTCGATAGCACACGGCTGGCCAGAATAGCAGGAATCAGCGCAAGCAGAGAAACCACTGCCAATACGGTGCGCAGTACGGCAAGGCGCCCTTCCGTATCCGCGATGCTCCGACTCACTTGTACGCTGCGCACTTCGCCGTCCGACCAGATGACGGGCACCGATACGCGGATATAGCCGCTTCCGCCTGCACTTAATCGCTCGCTGGTAACCTCTTCGTGATACGCATAGGTTTCAGAGATAAACGCATCGCCTATGCCATTCGTCACAGCAGAGAGACTTGTCCCTTCAGGACGGACAACCCGCAGCATGCCGTCCGCCGGTACATAAGCACGCAGCAGATCATCCGGAGCAACTTGAGCAGAAGATCCGGCGACCCGCTCTGCGATAAGAAAAGCTTCGGCTTGGATGCGCTGCGTCTCGTCCTCTACCGACATTCGCTGAAACAATACATAGACCGATATGCAGACTACAGCCAGCAGCGCCGCAAAAAGCACGGAGGTATAGAGATAGATTTTACTTTTGAGCCGCATCTCAGGAAGACTCCTTCAAAACGTAACCTACGCCGCGCACGGTATGAATCAACTCGGGGAGTCCGGTCTCGTCGATCTTTTTTCGCACATAACGGATATACACGTCGACGACATTCGTATCGCCCGCGTAATCGTATCCCCACACTTCACGAATCATCTGTTCCCGGCTCAAAACCTGGCGCTGGTTGCGAAGCAGGAACACCAGCAAATCAAATTCGCGAGGGGTAAGGTCGATCCGCCGTTCTCCCCGGTACACTTCTCTCGTCTGTTCGTTCAAGCGCAAATCGCCGATCGCAAGAAACTCTTCCGCTACATCATTTGACCCTTCCTTGCGAGCTGTTCTGGCGGCGCTGACTCGCAGCGAGGAGCGAATACGGGCCAGCAGTTCCTCGATTTCAAAAGGCTTGGTCACATAATCGCTTGCCCCCAGATCCAGACCGGATACTTTGTCTTCAACCGAATCTTTTGCCGTCAGCAGGATGACCGGAGTCAACGGATCGGTTGCCCGAATCCGTCGCAGCACTTCGATCCCGCTCAGTCCCGGCAGCATCACGTCCAGCAAAATCAGATCCCACCCTCCTTCCCTGTACAGTTCCAACCCGTCCGTTCCCGAACCTGCGCGTCCTGTCCGATATCCTTCATAGCCCAATTCAAGCTCCAATAGACGGGCAATCTTGTCTTCGTCTTCGATAATCAATACCGTTCCAGCCACGTTCGGCCCTCCTTATGTTCAAAAGCTTATCGCTCTCGACGTCTTGCCCATATTTTAAGCGAAACGGCGCTTGGATGCCACAAACGCAATCGTTCCCTTTTGTCAAAGTGTTAACTAACCATCCATGTAATCTAGGACTTTAGGGGCATTTTTCAACAAAAAATCAATTAAGCAGTTTACACACCGTGTCAACTATCACTATACTTAACGGATATTCGGCGTTTTACAGTCAAACGTTTGCAAAGGGAGGATTCTTTCATGCAACAAAAAATCAGAATCGGCATCGTCGGCTATGGCAACCTCGGCCGGGGCGTGCGCAGCGCAATTGCGCAAAATCCTGACATGGAGCTTGTGGCGGTATTCAGCCGTCGCGATCCAAAGTCGCTGGAACAGCGCGGAGAATCTGTCCGTTTTGTACATATCGCAGACGTCGAGCAATTTCGTAACGATGTCGACGTGATGATCCTGTGCGGGGGTTCCGCTACGGATCTGCCTGAACAAACCCCTCAGCTTGCTTCGCTGTTCCATACGGTGGACAGCTTCGATACGCATGCCAAGATTCCAGCCTTTTTCGAGACGGTAAATACAGCGGCTCTCGAAGGTGAACGAGTCAGCGTTATTTCGACGGGGTGGGACCCGGGCTTGTTCTCGATGAACCGACTGCTTGCAGAATCCATCTTGCCTGAAGGCAAGGAATATACATTCTGGGGCAAAGGCGTCAGCCAAGGACACTCCGATGCGATTCGTCGCGTTCCGGGTGTCCAAGCAGGCGTTCAATACACGGTGCCCGTACAAACCGCTATCGACTTGATTCGTTCAGGCGAAACACCGGAATTGAAAACTCGCGATAAGCATATGCGTGACTGTTACGTGGTTGCCGAAGACGGTGCGGACGAGAACGCGATTCGCGAAGCGATCGTATCGATGCCCAACTACTTCTCCGATTACAACACAAGCGTAACGTTCATCACGGCCGAGGAATTGGAACGCGAGCATTCGGGTATGCCTCACGGCGGATTCGTAATGCGCAGCGGGGTTACGGGAGCCGGAACGAAGCAACGGATCGAATTCGGCCTGGAGCTGGAAAGCAATCCGGAGTTCACGGCCAGCGTATTGATCGCTTATGCGCGTGCGGCGTTCAAGCTGGCGGCTGAAGGACAGACCGGGGCGCGGACGGTGTTCGATATTCCGCTGGGTCATTTGTCGCCGAAAAGCGCGGCCGAGCTGCGCAAAGAATTGCTGTAGATCGAATTGAAAGTCCTATTCGTGGGGTGAAGCTGGGGCGGCTGCGGGAGAAATTCAGTTCAACGCGCTGTCTCACTCGGAAAAGTTGAATTGGATTGAAGTAAGGGATTTTCCGGGTTCAAAGGCTTCTTGAACTGAATTTCTCCCTCCGCCTAGCGCTTCGCCGGAATAGGGCTTTCACGATATTCGGAATTCTTTTTTTGCGGAAAAAGGAAAAGATTAAAGGATTCGCTACGCCTTGGGCATAGCGGGATTTTAAGACATGAAGGGCTGCCGGGTTTTGCAGCTCTTTTCCTCAAATGCAAAGAGCCTACTTGCTATTAAGATCCAGGCATTAAGAGTAGGGCGGCATTCTCGTTTATTCTCCGGTGTTTCTATTTAGTTTTTCCCTTTATCCGATTAACGCTAGAACCCGGTATTTTATCAAAGCATCTATCACTCTGTACCAGGTCAGATAGTGGGTTTACGTTTGTCCGAAACGCGCACGGGTCTAGTGCGTTTCGGACAAGCGTAACCTTACATTTATTTGGTACAGAGTACTATTACCGAAACCCATTTCGAAGGAGCGTGTATTTATGATCGAGACTCAAAACGAAACTGCCTATGCTGAAGCCAAAGCTTATGTTGAATCCGTGTTTGCTACTGTAGTACGTCGCAATCCTTATGAAGACGAGTTCCATCAGGCTGTACGTGAAATTTTCGATTCGCTCGTTCCTGTGTTTGCCAAACATCCTCGTTACCGCGAGCAAGGTCTGCTGGAGCGCTTGTCCGAGCCGGAGCGTCTGATTTCCTTCCGAGTGCCTTGGGTTGATGATTCCGGTCGGGTGCAGGTGAACCGTGGGTTCCGCGTTCAGTTCAACAGCGCTATCGGACCGTACAAAGGCGGATTGCGCTTCCACCCTTCGGTCAATGCCAGCATCATCAAGTTCCTGGGCTTTGAGCAAGTGCTCAAAAACTCGCTTACAGGCCAGCCAATCGGCGGCGGTAAAGGCGGATCTGACTTTGATCCGAAAGGCAAATCCGATCTGGAAGTGATGCGCTTCACGCAAAGCTTCATGACGGAACTGTATCGCCATATCGGTTCGGACGTGGATGTTCCGGCAGGCGATATCGGCGTGGGCGCACGCGAGATCGGTTATATGTACGGTCAATACAAGCGTATCCGCGGGGCAAGCGAAGCCGGCGTCCTTACGGGTAAAAACCCGCTTTACGGCGGCAGCCTGGCTCGTACGGAAGCGACCGGTTATGGTTGTGTATACTTTGTACAGGAAATGCTGAACGGCGCCGGACTGGATTTCAAAGGCAGCCGCGTAACGGTATCCGGTTCGGGCAACGTCTCGATCTATGCGATAGAAAAAGCGCAAGAGCTTGGCGCGAACGTTATTGCGTGTAGCGACTCCTCCGGTTATGTCCATGATCCGCAAGGCATCAATCTCGCGACGGTGAAACGGATCAAGGAAGCGGGACGCGGCCGTATTTTCGAATACGTCGCTGAGCATCCGCATGCCACGTACACCGAAGGCTGCGAAGGCATCTGGAGCATCGCTTGCGATATCGCACTGCCATGCGCGACGCAAAACGAAATCGACGCCGAAGCGGCTGCCGGTCTGATTAGCCGCGGTGTCAAAGCGATCGGCGAAGGTGCCAACATGCCATCCACGCTGGGCGCAATCGAGAACTTCCTCAAGGCTGGCGTTCTGTTCGGCCCTGCCAAAGCGGCCAATGCCGGCGGCGTAGCCGTCTCCGCGCTGGAAATGGCGCAAAACAGCGCACGTCTGTCGTGGACATTTGAAGAAGTCGATGCGAAGCTGCACCAAATCATGAAGAACATCTACACGGAATCCACAAAAGCCGCTGAAGAATACGGTCAAGCCGGTAACCTGGTCGTAGGCGCCAACATCGCAGGCTTCCTGAAGGTTGCCGATGCGATGATCGCTCAAGGCGTCGTGTAAGGCGTTGCTTTTTTAAACACACAATAATGCGAATCGCCCATACCAAAACCAAAGCGCGGCAGCCGATCCAAATCGGTGCTGCGCTTAACTTGTTGCAAATAAGTACGGATATGCACTTATTTGCTTCATATTTTGCGATTTCGAGAAAATAGATGCGAATATGCACTTATTTTCTCGACCTTACGCTCTTTCACCCTTTTTTTCTTCAAATAGTTGCAGATTTGCACCTATTTGAAGATTTGGGATCAAATCGAGCAAAATAAATGCATTTGAGCATTTATTTCAACCGATCTTGTTCTGAATCCCTGCGGATTAATCTCAGCGTTTTCTCTTCTCGCTTGCTAAGTCTGACGAACTCCCCAAATACCCAAAACGCGGCAGCCGATCGAAATCGGTGCCGCGCTTTTTGCGTGCTTATCGCCGATCGGCGCAACGAACGACGGAATCAGATCCGCATCGTATCCGGCCGGAACTGTTTGATCTCCGAACGAATCCGTTCGGTGTCCCAATTTTCCTCGGCGGCGCGGGCGCATAGCGCCGGGAACTCCGTATCGCCGGCATTGCGCAGCGCAATGATCTGGGCGACGCTCAGGCGTCGGTCCGGCTCGCGGCCCGTCAGGCGGTAATAGCGGAAGTTTTCTTCCACCCGTACGATGCGGTCCTGCGTTTTGGTCGCGTATACCCGCAGACGCAGCAGCGTAAGCAGCAGGACAAAAGCAAGACCGACCAATATCCAGTCGTCCAGCGATCCTTGATCCTGCCGCAGCTCGCCGATCAGATGAACGATCGAAGCCACCAGCACGATCAAAGACAGCGGAAGCGCCAGGAAATGATGCGGCCAATCGAAGCGCACTTTGAAATTGTCGGATTGTTGCATGCTTTCCCCTCTTTTCTTCGACGTTCTCGTCCGGCCGATCTGTCTCACAGCACAAACAGAATCCGGCCGCTACGTTCTATTACACGCCCCGCCCCGTTCGCAACCATGCGGGCGCCTTATCGAAAAAAAGAAACGTTGCCGCGATCGGCGCAAAGCGGCTTCACTGGCCGGACGGCCGTTCGGGAAAAGCCGCTCCCCGGCGATACTGGTTCGGCGACACGCCCATCACTTTTTTGAAAGCGGTACTGAAATAATGCTGGCTGTCGTATCCGCTTTGCTCGGCGATCTCGTAGATCGGCAGGTCGGTCGTATTGAGCAGCTCGATCGCTTTGCGTATCCGCGTATGGGTCAGCAGCGCGACGAACGAATCACCCAGTTCTTTTTTGAGCACGCGGCTCAAATAAACGGGAGACACCTGCAAATTCCGGGCAAAAGATTCCAACGACAACTCGGGATTCCCGTAATAATCGCGGATATATTCTCTGGCCCGGCGCACGAGCGGCGACAATTGCGCGTCTTTGTAGACCGCTTCGCGGCAGCGTGCGTATACGCCCGGCAATTCTTCGGCGTCGCTGCCGGGCGGCACCGACTCGATATGCGCCTGCACGCCCAGTTTCAAAAAGCGGCGCACGTGGCGTTCGATCTGCTCGGCGATCTCCTGCTCGGCCGTATCCCACAAAAACAGCAGCAGCAAGCCCGAAGAATCCCGGATCAGCATATGTCGACGTTCCCCGGCCAATTCGGACACGATATTTTCCGCGGCGAACCAATACAACTGGCGATCGCTTTCTTTTAAAATCGGCTGCGCCGCTTCCGGTTCGGGCCAACGGATCACGCATAGTTGCACGAGAGGACTTGCCGGCAGCCCGAGAAAAGCCAACCGTTCTTCGATCTCTTCGCGATCCAATTTCCCTTCCGCCCATTCTTGTCCGAAACGGGCTTTGAGCATCGGGATATTGCGCCGGATCTGCTCGGATGCAAGCTTCAGGTATCCCGCCTGCTTGGCTTCGCCGTCGAGGCTGTCTTTGACCCGCAGAAGTACGCCGCGCAATGCTTCCGGGTTCACCGGCTTGAGAATATAATCTTCGACGCCGAGCCGGATGCCTTCGCGGGCGTAATCGAATTCGTCGTGTCCCGTGATGATAACGAAGCGGCAATCCGGCAGTTTTTCCCGCAGTTTGCGCATAAGCGAAATTCCGTTCAGGAACGGCATATTCATATCGACCAGCGCCAACTGCACATGCAGCTCCAACGCCAGTTCCAGCGCTTCTTCCCCGTCTTCCGCTTCGCCGACGACGGCCATGCCCAGCGCTTCCCAGTGTATCGACTCCCGCAGCCCTTCGCGGATAATCGGTTCGTCGTCGGCGATCAATACCCGATACGGCGTGTCGTTCATGCTTGTTCCTCCTTCTCGTTTTCGCTCGCGAAAGCAGGCGGCTCGCGCAGCAGCGGATGACGCACGGTGACGACGGTGCCTTCGCCCGCCGCGCTTGCGATGCGTATGCCGTATGCGTCTCCGAACGCCAGCCGCAACCGCGATTGCACGTTCAGCATCCCGTAGCTGCGTCCGCTTTTTTCCGATTCCGAAGCTTGACGTTCGATCGCTTCGAGCGGATGCTCAAGCTTGCGCGCAAGTTCAGCCAAACGCTCCGGCTCCATGCCCGCCCCGTCGTCCGACACTTCCAGCAGCAGCGTATTTCGTTCCGAAGCGACTTTAATCACGATGCTTCCCGGTCCCCGGCGCGCTTTGATCCCGTGGTAAATCGCGTTTTCCACCAAAGGCTGAAGCAGCAGCTTGAGCACGAAAAAGTCGCCGAGCGGCTCGTCCGCTTCCTCGTCCGTTTCGATCTTCACGTTCAACCGGCCTTGATAGCGCGTTTGCTGGATCAAGATATAACTGCGGATATGCTCCAACTCGTCCGCCAGATGGATCATGTCGCTGCCTTTGCTCAATCCGATCCGGAACAGTTTGGATAACGATTCGACCATGTCGGAGACTTCGTCGGCGCCTTTTTTGCGGGCCATCCAATGAATCGTATCGAGCGTGTTGTACAAAAAATGCGGCTTGATATTGTCTTGCAAACTTCTTAGCTCGGCTTCCCTTTTTTGCCGTTCTTTGCGTTCGTTCAGTTGGATCAGCCGCCGAAGCTCGACCAGCATGCGGTTGAAGCTGCGCCCCAGCATGCCGATCTCGTCTTGCCTTGCGGCGGTATGCCGGACGGTCAGATCGCCCGATTCCGTGCGGCGCATATCGTCTTGCAGCAACCGGATCGGTTCGGAGATCGAACGCGACAGCCGCAGCGAAGCGGTCAAGCCCAACATGCAGACCACGAACAGGAAGCAGATGACGTAAAAATGGATCTGGCCGACTTCGAACAACGATTCCCGCGTCAAAAAAACGCCGACGGTCCGCCATCCGGTAAACGACGACTCTCCGTAGATCAGTTGAAGTTCCCGCCCGTCCACCTGCCGCGTGACCGCGCCCGTCGCGCCGTCCGCGAACCAGGCCGAAGGCAACCGGTCGATATACGGCTCGTCCGGCGCGTAGATCCGGCGTCCTTCCCGATCGACGACGGTCAGATAACCGGTTCGGCCCAGTTTGACGTCGCGCGCCGCTTTGGAGATCGTCCACAGCTTGAGATCGATCAAGACGACGCCGATCGTTTTTTCCGTATCCGGATTAACGACCGCGCGGGCGACCGTGACCACTTCGTTATCCTGGTAACTGACGTGCGAAGTTAAATTACGGCCCGACGGCTGACCCAGAACGGTGAACAGCCCTTCGCTATCCACGGCTTGCTTGTACCAGTCTTCCTGCGTCAACGAGCGGCCGGAATCGCGGGCATACAGTTCGTTGCTGATGTATTGCCCGTCCGCTCCCGCGATCAGCAGTCCGGCGATCTCGGGATACAACGTCGTATACCGCTGCAAATACTGCTTCAATCGATACGATTCCTGCTCGCTCGCCGCGCCGTCGGCCATGAATTGCCGCACGCGATCGTCGAAGCCGATCAGATACGTCATGTTTTGCAGATTTTCCATATCGCTGTCGAGCGTCTGGTTGACCTTCGTGATCAATTGCAGCGTATGGTCGACGGCTTGACGTTCCAGCACGCGGCTGACCGTCCAGTTGACCAGATAACCCAGACCGATCGACGGCAGCAGGCTGATCAGCAAAAACAGGATCATAAGCTGGTAACGCAGCCGCAGGTCGTGCAGGCGAAAGGTTTTGGCTTTTTCCCAGAACCGATGCCGATTTCCGTTGTTCGAACGCTTGTCTGAAAAGTTTCGTTCATTTCGCATAATAATCGTCCACGTTCTGAGGCGTCACGACCGAAATCCCTGTATTCACGTTGACCGGGAGCGGCGCAACGTCGCCGGAAGCCGTAGGCGAAGGAATCGTCAGGTCATGATGCAGATGGAACAGATATTGCAGCGACCAGTAACCCATATTCCATGTGCCCTGCGCGATCGTCGCCGAAATGCGGCCTTCGCGGATCATGTCCAGCGTGTCTTTGTCCGTATCGAACGCGATCACATGTAACTCGCCCGTCCGATCCAGTTCCGCCGCCGCTTCGCCCGCTCCTTTGCCGCCGGCCGCTTCGGTCACGAACACGCCCGCAAGCTTCGGATAACGCTTCAGCAGCGACTTCGTCAATTCTTTCGCGACCATCGCGTCGCCTTTGTCGTCTTCCACCGCCACGACTTCCATGCCCGGATAGCGCTGCGCGATCGCGTCTTGAAAACCTCGCGTGCGCTCGTCGTGGTTTTGCTGGTTGGGCAACGTGATCACGGCGACCTGTCCCTGCCCGCCGAGCAGTCCGGCCATCTGTTCCGCCGCCGCCGTTCCCGCCGCCGCGTTGTCCGTACCGAGAAACGAATAGGCTTTGCTGCCCGGCGCGCCGGAATCGAACAGCACCACGGGGATGCCGGCGTCCACCGCTTTGTCGATCGCGCCTTTCAGCGAATCCGGATCGATCGCGGAAATCGCGATCCCGGCGGGCTTTTTGGCAATGATCTGTTCCAGCACGGTGATTTGCTCCCGGGCGTCGTACTGCGTGGCTCCGCGGTATTCGATCGAGACGTTCAGCGCTTCCGCCGCGTCTTCGAACCCTTTGAGACAGCTTTTCCAATATTCGATGCCCGACAAAAAAGTGACCATCACGTAGTTTTCGCCGAGTTCTCCCCGCAGTTCTTCAGATCGGAACGATCCTTCGCCGACCTGATTCGTGTACACATGCCGGGCCGCGTAAGCCAAAAAAGCCGCGATCAGCACCATGTAGAGCAGCGTCGTTTTTTTCACGGGACCGCTTCCTCCTTTTTCGTTTTCTTCATAACGGCTTGCTCCGCTGCAAAAGCGCGAAGACCGACCCGAAGTGCCGTAGGCCGTTCATGTTGATTTTAGCGGATGCGCGTGTCAAAAAAAAGCGCTTACGCTCCGAACGCGCCAAAGCCGCACCCGCAAGTCGGCGAAAGCCTGCCTGCGGATACGGCCGAACGCGATCACGCTCAAGCTTACGCGACCCGTTTGTTTTTGTTGTAAATATCGAACGCGACCGCGAGCAGCAGCACCAGCCCTTTGATCCCTTGCTGCCAGTCGATGCCGAGGCCGATCAGCGACATGCCGTTGTTGAGCACGCCCATGACCAGACCGCCGATGATCGCGCCGAACACCGTGCCGATCCCGCCGGAAGCCGAAGCGCCGCCGATAAAGCACGCCGCGATGGCGTCCAGCTCGAAGTTGGTTCCCGCTCTCGGCGTCGCCGCGTCCAGACGGGCCGCGAAGATCAGACCGCTGACGGCTGCGAGCACACCCATGTTGACGAAGACCCAGAACGTGACTTTTTTCGTTTTGACGCCTGACAACCCTGCCGCTTTCTCGTTGCCGCCCAGCGCGTAAATATGACGGCCCATCACCGTTTTGTTCATCATGAACGAGTAGGCGAGAATCAGCACGAACAGCAGCACGAGAATATTCGGAATGCCCGCGTAGCTTGCCAGCATGAACGTGAACAGGTTCAGCACGACCGCGATCGCCACGAGTTTAAAAATGAACAATCCGGACGAAGACACGTCGAATTTGTATTTGAGTTGCTCGCGCCGCGCTCTAAGTTCGTTGAATACGTACAGCACGGTAAACGCGATCCCCGCCAAAATCGCGACCAGGTTGGTCGCCGTATCGGCCAGGTTCGGCACGAAGCCGGAACTGATCTTGGTGAAGCCCGCCGGGAACGGCGAGATCGACTGGCCTTCCAGCACGATCATCGTCAAACCCCGGAACAGCAGCATGCCCGCCAACGTGACGATAAACGCCGGGATTTTGACGTAAGCGACCCAGAAGCCTTGCCACGCGCCGATCAATCCGCCGATGACCAGCGAAGCGACGACCGCGACCCACGCCGGAAGTCCCCAATCGACCATCATGATCGCCGACATGGCGCCGACGAACGCGGCGATCGAGCCGACGGACAAGTCGATATGCCCGGTGATGATAACGAGTACCATCCCGATCGCGAGTACGAGAATGTAACTGTTTTGCAAAATCAGGTTGGTGATATTGATTGGCTTGACCAGCAGTCCTCCGGTCAGCACCGTGAACAAAATCATGATGACGATCAACGCGATAATCATGCCGTACTGGCGAACGTTGCTT
Source organism: Saccharibacillus sacchari (assembly GCF_037722395.1). GTDB lineage: Bacteria > Bacillota > Bacilli > Paenibacillales > Paenibacillaceae > Saccharibacillus > Saccharibacillus sacchari_A. The sequence continues at coordinate 100,189 of NZ_JBBKAR010000016.1, forward strand.
TTAAACAGTTTGGTGATCGCTTCCACGCTTAACCCCTCCAGTATTGGTCATGTATTTCATCAACGTTTCTTGAGACGCGTTCGCGCGGTCCACTTCGCCGGTGATTTTGCCCGCGTTCATCACGTAGATGCGGTCGCTCAGCCCGATCACTTCCGGCAGTTCGGACGAGATCACGATCACGGCTTTGCCTTGCGCGGCAAGCTGGTGGATGATCGTGTATATCTCGTATTTGGCGCCGACGTCGATCCCCCGCGTCGGTTCGTCGAGGATCAGAATGTCCGGTTCGGCGAAAATCCATTTGCCAAGCACCACTTTTTGCTGGTTGCCGCCGCTCAGATTGCCTGTTTTTTGCAGGATGCTCGGCGATTTGATATTCATCCGTTTGCGCATGTCTTCGGCGACCAGCACTTCTTCGCTTTCGTTGACGACCGCCCGCTTGGTCAATTTGCGCAGTCCGGTCAGCGAAATATTGCGTTTGATATCGTCCATCAGGATCAGCCCGTATTCTTTGCGGTCTTCGGTCACGTAGGCGAAGCCGTTGTCGATCGCTTGATTGACCGTGTTGTTGCGCACTTCTTTGCCGTCTTTGACCAGCGTGCCGCTGATGTTGCGTCCGTACGATTTGCCGAAAATGCTCATCGCAAGTTCGGTGCGCCCCGCGCCCATCAGTCCGGCGATCCCGACGATTTCGCCGTGGCGAATCGTCATGTTGATATGATCCAGCGCTTTGCGGTCGGGATGATGCTCGTGGTAAACGTTCCAGTCGCGGATTTCGAGCGCCACGCCGCCGATCTTCGGGTTGCGCTCGGGATAACGGCTGGTCATGTCGCGTCCGACCATGCCGCTGATGATCCGGTCTTCGGTCACCTGGTCTTTTCGCATATCCAACGTCTCGATCGTATGACCGTCGCGCAAAATGGTGATCGAATCGGACACTTTGGACACTTCGTTCAGCTTGTGGGAAATGAGGATGCAGGTCATGCCTTCGCGTTTGAATTCCAGCATCAACCGAAGCAGGTTTTCGCTGTCGTTTTCGTTCAGGGCCGCCGTCGGTTCGTCCAAGATCAGCAGTTTGACCTTTTTGGACAGCGCTTTGGCGATTTCGACAAGCTGCTGCTTGCCGACGCCGATATCGCCGACGAGCGTGTTGGGATTTTCGTTCAGGCCGACTTTTTGCAGCAATTCGCTTGTTTTGACGATCGTTTCGTTCCAGTCGATGATGCCTTTTTTCGCGCGCTCGTTGCCCAAAAAGATATTTTCCGCGATCGACAGATACGGGATCAGCGCCAGTTCCTGATGGATGATGACGATGCCTTTTTCTTCGCTTTGCTTGATGTCTTTGAACTCGCAGGTCTGCCCTTCGAACAAAATATCGCCTTCGTAACTGCCGTGCGGATAGACGCCGCTCAACACTTTCATCAGCGTCGATTTGCCTGCCCCGTTTTCGCCGCACAGCGATTGGATCTCGCCTTTTGCCACGCGGATATTGACGTCGTCCAGCGCTTTGACGCCGGGAAAACTTTTGACGATGCCGCGCATTTCCAAAATGTACTCCGACATGATCGGTCCCTCCTCCGGCTTTATTTCAATCCGATTTCTTCTTTGGTGTAATAATCCTGGTCGACGATTTCTTCCTGCACGTTGTCGATATCGACGGAAACGGGATCGAGCAGGTAAGCCGGAACGACCATGACGCCGTTATCGTACGACTTCGTATCGTTGACTTCCGCTTGTTCGCCTTTGAGCACGCTTTCGGTCATGGATACCGTTTGCTGCGCCAGCTTGCGGGTGTCTTTGAATACCGTTTGCGTTTGCTGGCCCGCGACGATCGACTTGATCGAAGCCAACTCGGCGTCTTGCCCGGTGATGACCGGCAGCGGCTTGGACGACGATCCGTATCCGATGCCTTTGAGCGAAGACAGGATGCCGATACTGATGCCGTCATACGGCGACAGCACCGCGTCCAGATTGTCCGACGAGTAGTACGCGCTCAACAGATTGTCCATCCGCGACTGCGCCAACGAACCGTCCCAGCGCAGCGTCGCGATCTGGGCCATCGTCGTTTGTTTGCTGCGCACGACGAGTTTGCCGGAATCGAGATAAGGCTGAAGCACCGATATGGCGCCGTCGTAGAAGAAGTAGGCGTTGTTGTCGTCCGGCGAACCGCCGAACAGCTCGATATTGAACGGCCCTTTGCCTTCTTTCAAGCCGAGTTTCTCTTCGATATAAGAAGCTTGCAGCACGCCGACTTTGAAGTTGTCGAACGTCGAGTAATAACTGAGGTAAGGCGTGTTGCGGATCAGGCGGTCGTAGGCGATGACTTTGATACCCTGGTCGTGCGCTTTGCCGATCACGTCGGTCAGCGTGTTGCCGTCGACCGCCGCGATGACGATCACGTCGACGCCTTTGGTAATCATGTTCTCGATCTGCGAGATCTGGTTTTCGACCACGTCTTCGGCGTATTGCAGATCGGTCTTGTAGCCTTTTTCTTCGAACAGCTTCCGCATATTGCTGCCGTCGGCTACCCATCGTTCGGACGATTTGGTTGGCATCGACAACCCGATATAGCCTTTTTCCGCGCTTCCCGCGCTGCTTTCCGCCAGATTGCAGCCGGCCAGCATCGCCGTCAGCATCAGCGTCAGCAGAAGCGCCGCTATTTTTTTCATCACCGGACTCCTCCCGTATTGCTTTTTGGATAACGCTTTCAATTCCGTGGTGCCGTTGGTGTTCCGTACGCGTTTTAGCATAGCATCGGGAAGTTGGGGCGGTCTTTATACGGAAGCGAAGGTTTTTTATAAAAATCTGACTTTTAAGGGGGAGGGGTGAAAAAAGCGCTCCTTGGGTGGGAGCTTCAAGGGAGAGGGAGTTCCTGTTCGGTAGGGAAGCTGAAGGGCGGTGCTGCGGGAGAAATTCGTTCAAGGCGCTGTCTCACTCGGAAAGAACGATTAAAATTTTATAAGGTTGTTTCCGAGTTCAAAGGCGTCTTTCACTGAATTTCTCCCTCCGCACCCTCGCTTCGCTTGGAACACAAAAAGGCTCCGCACGAGGATGCGGAGCCGGGCGGAGCGCTTTTTTTATGGGGATAGGAATAGAAAAAATAAAGCCTGTAGAAGACCGAAAAAGGTCTATTTCAAAACAAGAGTCTTAATTTTGGAGCAGCGACTAGAACTTCAGAACGCCTACGGAATACAGGAAGATCAAAATAATCAGAAGCGGGCAAACGTAGCGGAGCAGGAACATCCAAGTGGTATAGATGCCGCCTGTCAATCCGGCTTCTTCGCCTGCGCGTTTCCAGGCGTAGCCGGTGAACAAGGTGATGATCAAACCGCCGATCGGCATCAGGATATACGACGTGGAGAAGTCGAACAGGTCGAAGATCGTTTTGCCGAACACGACCAGGTTGCTCAACGGGCCGTCGGCGCCTTCGACGGATAATGCCGAAGGAACGCCGAGCAGGAAAGCGACGCCCGCCAGTACGATCGCCGCTTTTTTGCGCGTCCATTTCCATTGCTCCATCGCGTAAGCGACCGGAACTTCAAGGATGGATACGGCCGAAGTGAGCGCCGCGATCGCCAGAAGCAGGAAGAAAATGCCGCCGAACAGGAAACCGAGCGGCATCTGCGCGAACGCGGCCGGCAAAGCGATAAACGCCAAGCCCACGCCGCTGGACGGCTCCATGCCATAAGCGAAAACGGTCGGGAAGATCACGAGTCCGGCGATGAAGGCGTACAGCAGGTCGCCCGCGCCGATCGCTAGTGTGGCTTTGCCGAGCGATTGGTCTTTTTGCACATAAGAACCGTACGTCAACATGCAGCCCATGCCAAGCGACAGCGAGAAGAACGAATGGCCGAGCGCGATCAGGACCGATTCTTCGTTCAGCTTGGAGAAGTCCGGTTTCAGGAAGAACTCGGCTCCGGCAAGCGCTCCCGGCAGCGTCAACGCGCGCACCATCATGATGAGCAGCAGGATCAGGAAGCCGGGAATCAGAATTTTGTTGAATTTCTCGATCCCGCCCGATACGCCTTTTGCGATGACATAGCCTGTGATGACCATCACGACCGCGCTCCAGAAGATCGGCATATAACCGCCTGCGAAGCCGAGGAAAGTCGCCGCGTAGTCCATATTGACGTCCGACAGCGCGCCTGCGAACGATTGAATCATGTAATGCAGCGTCCAACCGGCCACGACACTGTAATACGACATAATCAGGAAAGCGGTGATGATCGAGATCAGGCCGAACCATTTCCAATGCTTTTTGTTGGTCAGGTTGAACAGCGAGGAAGACGCATTCCCTCGGCCGCCGCGCCCGATCGTCATTTCCGCCAGCAGGATCGGTAACCCGACCACGACCAGACACACGATGAACAGCAGGAAGAATGCCGCTCCGCCGTTTTCGCCTGTGATGTACGGAAACTTCCACATATTGCCCAGGCCGACCGAGCTTCCGATCGCCGCCAGGATAAATCCGTTTTTGGAAAAGCCTGCGTTGCCCTCTCCGAGTCTTTCGCCTGCTTTTGCCGATTTTTTGTCTAAACCTGCCATGCCCCTCCGACCTTTCCGCGTTCAATGATATAATGCGTTGCGAGCTGTTGAAGCTCCGTTTTGCATTTTTTCATGGTAACGAATCAACGCAGCATTGTCTATAGTTTTACAAGGAATCGTCAATACCAAAATGAATATTCTTCATCAGAAAACCTTCTTTTTGAAATATTAATACAATATATACATACCTTTTGTTGAACGGTTAAAACGATTTTTCCTTTTACTGGGTAATAAGCAGAAGCGATACTCTCTCGTTAGGAAAGTATTTTTGCCGATTCGCTTTCTTTTGTTGTCGGGACATGCAAGGCGGATTAGAATAAGAAGAATGCCGGGATACTCGATAATCCTTATTTTTATGCGAAGGTGGAGATCGAACATGCCCGTCGGGCCTCTTATTAACGCTCTCGCCGTTCTGTTGGGCGGCGTGCTTGGCGCATTGCTGGGGAATCGGATTCCCGAGCGGTTGCGCGTCAATCTTCCTTTGACGTTCGGCGCCGCTTCGATGGGAATGGGCGTTGCGCTTATCGTCAAAGTCCATACGCTGCCGCCCGTCGTGCTCGCCCTGCTTCTCGGCAGCGTGGTCGGCGAACTGATTCGTTTGGAAAAAGGAATCGAATGGTTGGCCGGAAAAGTCCGTGGACCCGTCGATCGTCTTTTTTCCGCAAAAGCTACAGGCCCCGATCCCGATGTGTTTATGCAGCAGTTTGTGGGGATCGTCGTTTTATTCTGTGCCAGCGGTACGGGAATCTTCGGCGCGCTGAACGAAGGGATGACCGGCGATTATACGGTATTGCTGTCCAAGTCGTTCCTCGATTTTTGCACGGCGCTCATTTTTGCTACGTCGCTTGGGTTTATCGTGCCGACGATCGCGTTGCCGCAAGCCGCGGTTCTTTTGGGATTGTTTTTCGCAGCAGGATTGATTTTGCCGCTCACCACGCCTGAGATGATCGCCGACTTCTCGGCCGCAGGCGGTATCATCATGCTGGTTACCGGTTTTCGGATTTGCGGGATCAAAGCTTTTCCGGTGGCGAACATGCTTCCGGCGCTTGTCTTCGTTATGCCCCTATCCCAGCTATGGACAGCCCTGTTGGGCTAATCCTTCCCCGAAAGAGAGGCCTCTCCCATGTCCAAACGAACATTGGCGATCAGCGATATTCACGGTGAACTGGATCTGCTGGATCGCCTACTGAAGCAAACCGGATACGATCCCGCCGTCGATCAGCTTGTGCTGCTCGGCGATTACATCGACCGCGGTCCCAAGTCCATGCAGACGCTGGAGCGCGTGATGGAGCTGCATGCCGCAGGCGCGATCGTGCTCAAAGGCAATCACGAAGACCTGATGCTGCGCGCGCTCGACGGCGGCGGAGAAGATGATTGGAAACGCTGGATCGTACGCAACGGCGGTTATGTCACGCTGCAAAGCTATGGCTTCACCGAACGGCAGCTCCGGATCGAGACCGGCGAAGCTTTTCGGCAGCCCGGGCTGGAATCGGATACGTTGGAGCGCCACTTGAACTTTGTTCGGAGTCTGCCATCTTATTACGAAACCGATGAGTTTGTTTGCGTTCATGCGGGCATTCCGCCGGGCAAGAGCGCTGAACAATCGGACCCGTCCGATCTGATCTGGATACGCGAAGACTTTCATAAAGGCTACAACGGAGCGAAAAAAGTCATCTTCGGCCATACGCCCACCCGGGGACTGCACGGCGATCCGGACAATAACGATCCTTATTACGGGCGCAACCGCATTATCGGTATTGACGGCGGCGCGGTGTTCGAAGGTCAGCTCAACGCGCTTGCGATCGAGAGCGGGGAAACGTTTTATGTGAAAAATGAATGACGAATGATGAATAACGAACCGTTTTGACGCGAAGGTGGCGGCCGTTTGGCTACGGGTTTTAAGCTTTGAAGCAACTGCGTTAGACATTCTCGACACGTTGAAAAGTTGAAAAGTCAAAAAGCCGCTCCTTCGTGGAAGCGGCTTTTTGGCGAATAAGTGCGTATATGCACTTATTTCGTCCGAATCGGATCGTTTTCCGAAAATAGATGCTCAAATGCAATTAATTCCTGATTCTCACTCCTAGATTCGCCTTCTCGCTTGAAATAGTTGCACTTGAGCACTTATTTTCGTATTCGGGTAAAAAGATTGAAAAATAATTGCATATACGCACTTATTTCACGCTCGCCCGGCCGTTTTTTATTCGCTTGATGCGCAATCCCGCAATCCGCAAAAAGCCGACAAAGCCGCTTCGGCGACTTTATCGGCTCCTTATGTCCTTACCCTTCCACGGCTATACCTCAACTTAAAACTTGTTTCGAAGCGAATACCGGCCTCAGTCTATACCGCCTGGTTCGCCTATTGCTTATTCGCCTGTTCCTTGCCGTTTTCCCTCCGACTCAAAACTCCCTCGGCTGGCTCGGTTGCACGTCGGGCGGATTGATCGGTTCGATCTCCGGCGGGCTGACGGGTTGCACGTCGGGTGGGTCTACCGGTTGGATCTCGGGCGCTTGACCCGGCTGGACGCCCGGCGGTTCATTCGGCTGAATCTCCGGGTTGCGAGGCCGCACGCCCGGCATATCGTCGGGATCGAATTCCGGCGGCGAACCCGGCTGAACGCCGGGCGGATCGGCCGGAACGATCTCCGGTTCCTGACCGGGCTGCACGCCGGGCGGTTCTTTCGGCGTGATCTCGGGCGGCTGCTGCGGCTCGACGCCCGGCGGTCTTTGCGGCTCGATCTCCGGATCGGGTCCGGGCTGGACGCCCGGCGGATCTTCGGGTCCGAACGTTTCGGATTGCGGGGCGTCGGATACACGAACGATATAGAAATCCTGTTTTTCTCCGATATCTTGTCTCATGCTCAATCGCCTCCTTATTTATGGACATGGCTTTTCGCAAAAGCTTGATAAAAAAGGATACACGCTTCATTACCCTTTTCGCGACCGCAACACGCTTTTACGATTCAATATCTTGGCGCATATTCGGGACTTGCGGCCAGCATCGGCGCATCAATCGGTCAATCACAACGACCAAAAAAGCGAACCGCCTATCGGCGATCCGCTTGCTGCTTGATTGCTCACTCTCGGTGCTCTCCGCTGCTTTTCACCACTCGTGCCAAACTCTCGGTCCGTCGATCTGAACAATCGACTTCTTCTGCGTACGACCATGATTGAAGCTCATCGTGCGCAGTTCGTAGCCCGGCGAGTCCAGCGGCAGCAGCTTTTTCCACTTGGCTACCGGATGGGTGGGTTTGCCCGGACTTGCCATGTCGACGAGAACGAGGTCTTTGTGCAGCATATTCAAGCATTGCCCGAGCGTCAGTACCTGCGAATCCGATGAACTTGAAGAAACTTCTGGATGTCTATTCATGATGAGTTCTCCTTATTATAATCTCTTATCTCAAAATCCCTTTAGCCCGTACTTCTTTTAACCAACCCGGAAATTCGTTCAGCAGCCGATCGTACAACTCTTCGTCGCTGACCCGATCCAAGTCATCCAACGCGAAAAAGTCGGCATTGTCGACGATTCTTCCTTTGAGATCGTCAAGCTGCTCCAACACGCCGTAGTTCGCATTGCCGAGACCCACGAACTGCCAAAAGATCGGCTTATCGGCATGCTTGATCAGCAGCTTGGAGATTTTTTTCGTCTCATAGATCCCTCCGTCGCTGAAAAAGACAATGTAAGTCGGTGTGCGGTCATCGGGGTCTTCCTGCGTATACTTCTTAATGATATCTTCCATGACGACAGGCTCATTGTTGCCGAAGCCCAGCTTGCTTTTCATACTTGGCCCCGCGTACGTCTTTTTGACGTAATCTTCGTATTGATGCTCCGTCACGCTCGGCGCGCGCATCATCTTGGTCGCGAAGAACCATACGTCCAGAATGCCGTCATCGTCCATTTGCGCCGAGACGGCGAGAATGCGCTCGAAGGCGCTTTGAACCGTTCCTTTTTTATATAGATGGCTCATCGAACCGGAAGCGTCGAACACGACGGCCACTCTGGCTTTTTCATGCGCGATGTTTTTCTTTTCCAGCGAGATGCCGACTTTGCGCTTGAGCAGGTCGATCTTGCCGAGCGGAACGGAAGGTTCCGGCGCTCGGGCAGGAGTCGGCGGCGGGGTTTGAGGAGTCGGCGAGACTTGGGGAGTCGGCGCAACAGTCGATGCCGGCGCCGCCGTCGGCTGCACTTCGTCTTCAATCTCCACGCCGTGCGCTTCGGCAAGCGGCTTAAGCCCACCGTTGAAGCCCCGGCCGATCGCGCGCAACTTCAATCCCGACGAATGGCGGTACAGCTCCATAAAAACCAACGAACGCTCTTGCGTCGCTTCCTTGATCTCGTACAATATCTCGCCGGAGCCCGTCTCCGCCACGATGCGGCATCCTTGAATATCGGCAAAGGTTCCTGTTCCGTCCAATGTAGCCGAGAACACGCATTTGGCGATCGTGGCCGGGTCCAGCTCGTTCGTTCGGATCGTAAACACGACGCCGTTGGGCCCGGTTCGCTCATACCGCACATGACCGCCGGGGCTGGCATCCTGATTGTAAAAAATAAAGTAATCGTCGGAAGGAACTTTGCCGTTCTCTCCCACCATAAAGCAGCTCACGTCCAAATCGGCCGGCGCGCTATCCCATTTTACATGCACGCGAAGCTCTGACGTCTGTCCGATCGGCGCGTTCGCGCCTGTCGTTAAAACGGTTTGAGGTATTGCCATCTGATCGCCTCCCGAAAAATATCGTTGCTTGCTCAACATAGCTTTTTTACGGCTCAAGCGTTCCGTATCCATCTACGCAGCATTATAGCATCCGGTGACGGCAATTGCGAAAAACGCCCGGAACACCCATTCCCGTTTGGCATGCCTGTTTCTCTGTTTAATGAACATTCAGAAGCACTTCACTATGTCAGCTTAGACGCAATGGACAAGCAACAACGAAGGAGGAATATTCATGTGGAGTGCATTGATGTGGGGCGGTATTTCGGCTTCGGCGGTGGTGCTCGGGGCGTTGGCTGCCTTGTTCCTGCGCATCGGCAAAAAAACGATCGGCTGGATCATGGCTTTCGGCGTCGGTACGCTGATCGGGGCCGCCGCGTTCGAGCTGCTGGGCGACGCGCTCGAAGACGGCGGATTGACCGCGACCGCGATCGGATTTACGGCTGGCGCGCTCGTGTACACCGTGTTCGACGTTATCGTATCCAAACGCGGCGGTTCCAATCGCAAGCGTTCGGGCGGTGACGAATCCGGTTCGCAAGCGGCAGGCGAAGCGGATCAGAGCGGGCTGGGCATTTTCGCGGGTACGGTAATGGACGCGATCCCGGAATCGATCATGCTTGGGGCCAGTCTACTGGCAGGCAAAGGAATCAGCGTGGTGCTGGTCGTGTCGATCTTCGTCAGCAATATTCCGGAAGGTCTGTCGAGTACCGTCGGCCTGCAAAAAAACGGCTACTCGCGTAAAAAAATCTTCATTATGTGGGCGGCGGTGCTGCTGGTGTCGGCTTTGGCTTCGATGGGCGGCTACTTGTTCCTCGAACAATTGTCTCCGGAAATGAAAGCGGCGATCGGCGCTTTCGCGGGCGGCGGCATCATCGCGATGCTGTGCTCGACCATGATGCCGGAAGCGTTCGAGGAAGGCGGTCCGCTGGTCGGATTTATCGCGTCGATGGGATTGTTGACGGCGATACTGCTGGATGCTTTTTCTTAACTTAAAAAACACCTAGGACCAGATGAGCTACGTTGTCTTTTAGTCCTTGTAGCTTGCCGTATTTCTTTCATTCACCGCTTACACATCCTAAAAAGCAACGTAGACACTCGATTAGGCGCATTTTTGCCTGATCGACAACGCTACGTTGCTTTTTTGCGCATGTAGCCGATTGGATGTTGAACTTGCGCTTGTCTACATTGCTTTTTATACAACGTAACCCGTCATTCAAAACTTTTATGCCAAACCCTTGTTTACTCCTCGCATTAACGATGTTATATTCACTCTATGATCTGGATTCCAGATTGATCTATTTCCAGAATGATCGAAAATCCAGAATAGACGAAGCGGAGGGTTTACCGTGACATCCGAACAATCCAAGGAACATCCCCTGATTATCGACGAAAAACAAAACAAGCTGCTGCAAAATGCTTTGCGGATCAAAATCATGCACGCGTTGTCGCGTGAAGCGATGACGTCCAAGCAGGTGGCGGACCGTTTGCGCAAAACGCCGGGCAACGTGCATTACCATATTCAACGCTTGTACGAAGGCGGGCTGCTGGAGTTGAGCGATACGCGCAGCGTAGCCGGCATCGTGGAAAAGTATTATACCGCGAAAGCCGCGCAGTTCCATTTTCCCGGACGGGCCGAAGGCGAAAGTTGGCAGGCGGACGACGATGCGTGGACAGGCGGCAGTCCTTTTTCCGAATACCATGCCACGCGGCTGGATTTGTCGGAAGAAGAAGCGGTTCGCTTTTCGGATGAATTGAAGACGTTGCTGGAAAAATGGGAGCAGAACACCGAAGGCGGCCAAGAATACGGAGTCAGTATCCGGCTTGGACGGATCGACGAGAAAAAGGAGCCTTAAACATGTTATCCGAACTTGAAAAAAATCCGGCTGAGGACGGCAACGCTTCGCGGCTCTCTGTTTTCCTTTCTCCGATCCGCCGCTCCAAAGCGTTCACGTATCTATGGCTCGGGCAATGGATCGCGATGCTGGGCAGCTCCGTATCCGTGCTTATTTTGCCGCTTGTCGTCTACTCGCTGACCGATTCGTCCACGGCGCTCGGGCTTGCGATGACGTGTTATATGGTACCGAATGTTTTGGCGCTGCCTTTTGCCGGATGGATTGTGGATAAAACCGACCGCTTGCGGCTTGTGATGCTAAGCAACGGAGCGCGGCTGTGCATCATGTTGCTTGCGGCGGTGTCGATCTTTAACGGCGGTCTGACGCTGGAGCGGCTGTATATCGGATTGGTGTTTTACGGCATGATGGAAGGCGTGTTCAATCCGGCCTACTCCGCTTTGCGCGCCGAAGTGTTTACGCCGGATATCCGCAATGCGGCCAACGCGCTGAGCCAGATCAGTATTCAAGGCGTTCGGCTGCTCGGTCCGGCGCTCGGCGGTGTGTTAGTCACCGCGGCGTCGCCGGGGGCAGGCTTTGCATTGGACTCGGTGACGTACCTGATTTCGCTGATCTGCTTCGCGATGTTGGGCCGTGTGCTCGCTGCGCAAAAAGGGCGGCGGGGAGCGTTCGTGCCAACCGAAGCCGCGCAGAAGAAACGTTCGGCGAACGCCGACTTTTCCGGTTCGGCCGCGTCGGATACGGACTTGTCCGCTTCGATTGCGCCCGGCACCGTTACGGCTTCGCCTTCTGGCGCAGCCGACCTTGCGCAATCTGTTGCCGATCCGGCAGCGGGAAAAACCGCAAGCTCCTCCGTTCTGTCCGGCTTCGGCACGGAGTTTATGGAAGGCGTTCGCGTGCTGAGCAAGCTGCCGTGGCTATGGATTACGATTCTCGCTTTTTCGTTGCTGAATATTTGCTATACCGGCATTATCGCGGTGCTTGTGCCGTGGCTGTTCAAAGTCCATCACGGGCTGGATACGTTCGTATACGGAATCGCGATGGCTGGTACGGCGGTCGGGGCGATCCTGGCGGCTGTGCTGTTCGGCTCGAAAAAAGACTGGAAACGCCGCGGATTGGTCGCTTACGGCGGAGCGCTGCTTGGCGGGGTGGCGTTGCTGCTGCTGTCGGTCGTGACTTGGGTACCGGGGCTTGTGATGGCGATGGTGCTGGAAGGCTTCGGCATGATGATGTTTATGATTATATGGGAGATCAGCTTGCAGGAGCTGGTGCCTGCCGAAAGCTTCGGACGCGTGGCGAGCCTTGATATGTTGGGATCGTTCGCACTGCTTCCGGTAGGGTATCTGATCGTCGGGCGGCTGGCGGATACGATCGGCGGGATTCCGACGATTGCGATTTTTGCTTGCGCGGGGATTCTGATCCTGTTGGTGGCGTTGTGTTCGCCGCATATTCGTCGGTTTAATTGAGGGGGCGGATAGGTGGCGCCGGGAGCCGGTTTCGACCTGCGCTTCGTTGTCCTTTCCCCTTTTGATTGAATAAGAGATTAGAGGTGAGGGGAAAGGGCAAAGGCGCTCCGGTTCGAAACCGGCTCCCGGCTGGGCTATGCGGGGGGAGGATGGGTATAAAAAATCAGACTTCTTTTCTGTCGAACACCAGGATTTGCGCAGTCGTCAGAACGGTGGCGCTGCCGATTAGGATGCCGGCGCCGATAGCGAGTTGGCCGGTAGCGATCTCTGATCCGATGATGCTTTTGTAAAGGGCTGCGTATTCGGTCAGAAGCATAGGAGCTATTGTCGGGAATACCAAGCCAAGACCGTTGAATGCGACCAGCAGGATGATGCCAAGCAGGAAGCCCGAGGTTGCGCTGCGTGCCAGGGTTGAAGCGAAAGCCGCGGCTGTGCTGATTGCGGCTATAGGCAGCAGAGTTACGATGTAGGCGCCGAGTATGATGAGTAGGTTCAAGTCTCCCAGACTTGCGCCGGATAACAGGGCTGCGGTCAGGGATAGAACCAGTAGAATCGCTAGCAGCCCAGCTTGGTACAGAAGCATCGCGGTTATTTTGCCGATCGCAAGTGCAGGACGGCTAACGGGGCGGGTCAACGGAATCTTCAATTCGCCGCGTTCGCGTTCTCCGGCGAACAGATCGGCGGCCAGCATACAGGCTACCAGCGGCAAGATGATAGAAGCTGCGAGCGAGAGCAGCGTATACGGGAGGTTGTCCGGCGAGAAGCGGATAAAGCTGCCCGTATTGCCGTTTAGCCACAGCATCGCCAGCGGAACAAACGCCACCAGTACAGGAACGGCGCGATATTTGAATTGGGCCAAAATCTTGTACAGCTCCACTTCTGCCGTTCGCCGGATCATTCCGCCAAGTGCAGGGCCATTTCCCTGTCTGATTCCTGCCGGAGCACCGAAACTTGCCGATGGCTCTGAACGTGTTGAAGCCTTTTTCATCATGCTTGCATCGGCGCCCACCCTAGAATTGGCCTTCATCGCTTCGTTGCCTGTTCGACTCATATGACTTCCCTCCCGTCCGCATTCGTTACGCTCAAGTAATAACGCTCGATACTTCCGTACCGCTCCAACACTTGCGATACGGCTGCGCTATCCACCAATATCCCTTCGCGCAGCACCGCCACATGCGTGCATAACTGCTCCATCTCATGCGCCAGGTGGCTGGATAAGACAACCGCGCAGCCCCGTTCGCGTTCTTGCAACAGCAATTCGCGGAACATCGCGGCGCCTTCGATATCCATCCCGCTTGTCGGTTCATCCAATACCAGCAGATCCGGCTGCGGCAGCAGCGCCGTCGCCAACGCCAGACGCTGCTTCATGCCGACCGAGAACTTGCGTACCTTTTCTTTGCGGTAAGGCAGCAGTCCCACGCGTTCCAGCAACGGTTCGACCCTCTCCGCACGAAAGCCCGAATAGAAGCGGCCGGTCAGCCGGAGATTCTGCTCCGCCGTCAAATAGGGATAAAGGCCGGGCGTCTCGATCATGCAGCCCGTCCGTTCCAAAATGGCGGGAAGGTCTTCCGCAGGGTCCATGCCGAGCAGAGAGAGCGTTCCCGCGTCCGGCGTAAGCAGCCCCGTCATGGCTTTCATCGCAGTCGTTTTGCCGCTGCCGTTCGGGCCAAGCAGGCCGAGTACCTGGCCGGCTTCAACCTCGAACGACAACCGATCTACACCGCGCCGATTGGCATACTTCTTCGTCAGGTTTTCGATGCGAACGATGGTCATCTTAAAGCTCCTCTCTTATTCTTATTCGGATCGGTCGCTGCCGAAAGGCCCGTGACCGAATTTACCGTGGCCCGACTCCAGATCGACCGCCTCCACATTTTTGCCGGTTACGTCGATGTCCTGCGGAACGGTGGTGCCGATGTTGCTGAAAGCACTGTCGACGTAAGCTTCCAGTTCGACTTTTTGACCGTCCTTGTCCAGACCCGATACGCCGATCGTCGTTTTCAAAGACGTAATTGCACCGTCTGTTACTTTCGCGTCGAGACGCACGCTTTCCACGCGGCCGTTCGATGTGATCGGGAACAGCGCAGCTCCGTCAAAATCCGACCATTCCGACTGCCACTGTGCTTCTTCGCTCAGCCGATCACTTCCATGCTGCGCGCCCGCTTCCAAGACCGCATTCATCGCAAGGTTCGCAAGCTCCGGAATTTGCGCATCCGTCAAACTGAGCGTGATGGTATCCCCATTTTCCGTAAAGCGGTTTTTGATATCGCCCAGCAAAAGGTCGCTCGCTGCTTCCGCCAGCCGAACCGCGCTTGGCGAAGCTTCGAAGTCTGGCTTTTCGCCCATATCCTTACCCGAAGCGTCTACGGAATAGTATTGGTCGCCTTTGCGCAGAATCAGCTTATCGCCGTCTGTAGACTGCTCGACCGCAAGCGTTTTGCCGCCGATTTCAAACTGTCCCGATGAGTAGATGTCTTCGCCCGCCGACTGAACTTCCAACTGTCCGCTCGCGGTGACCGTACCGTTTTGCTTAATCTGGATATTGGAAGTCAGTGTCGAGTTGTCGATAGCCGCCGTTTTCACGACTGCCGTGCGGAAGTTGTCGTAAGCGCTGCCGTTCGCGTATGCCGCTGCTCCAAGACTTGCCGTTACGATCATGCCTGCCGCCATCACGCCGATTGTTTTGTTGCGTACGCTTTTTTTCATCTCAATCTCTCCTCTTAAAGATAGTGGTTGGCTTCGTTTGCCTATTCACATCCTACAGCGGAGGGATAAACGGACTTTTCACTGTTTCTAAACAAAAGTTAAACCATCCGTAAATATTCGCTCAAGCCTTCAAACGATAGCCCGCTCCCCAGACGGTCTGGATCACTTTGGGATCGCCCGGGTTTTCTTCGATCTTGTCGCGCAGCCGATTGATATGTACCGCCACCGTCGCGCTGTCGCCGATGGCGTCGTAGCCCCAGATCCGCTCATACAGCGTTTCTTTGCTCAGCACCATATCGACATGCTCGACCAGAAACAGCAGCAGCTCATACTCTTTGTTTTTCAGCGTCAGCTCTTCACCCCGTACATACACCCGCCGCGACTGGGGCCGGATCGTGATCTGCCCGACCTTCAGCTCGCCGCCGTCTGTAGGTGCTCCGCCTCGGCCCCGCAGCCGCTCGTATTGAGCCAGATTGGCTTTCACGCGCGCGACCAACTCACCGGGGGAAAAAGGTTTTACGATATAATCGTCCGCGCCCAGTCCAAGTCCTCGAATCTTGTCGATGTCTTCCTGCCTTGCCGTTACCATCAGAATGGGCACGTCCACCGTTTCCCGCAGCTTCCGGCATACGGCGAACCCGTCCGCGCCCGGCAGCATGACGTCGAGCAGGATCAGATTGAACTCGCCGCTGCCGCCCCGTTCTATCCCTGCCGGACCGTTATCCACAATCTCCACCTGAAAACCGTCGATCTCCAGATAATCCCGTTCAATCTCCGCAATAGCGCTATCGTCCTCGACGATCAGAATCTTTTTTCCGTTAGACACGTCGCATTCCTCCTTTTATTCTCTCGGACAAGGGACTACTCGCGAATCGGCAGTTCGATCATCATCCGCAGTCCGCCGTTGGTCGCATGCTCCGCATGAATACTGCCGTCCATAAAGGTAATCGCTTTTTCCGAGATTGCCAGCCCCAGACCGCTGCCGCGATTCGGACTGTTGCGTGAAGCATCGCTTCGGTAAAAAACGTCAAACAGCTTCGGCAGCGCCTCGTCCGTCACCCCCGGCCCGTCGTCCTCGATGGCAATCCGCAAGGTATCGTTATGCCTGGTCGCTTCTACCGATACGGTGACTTCCGGCTGTTCTTTGTACTTCAAGCTGTTTTCCACGATGTTCGCCAACACCCGCCGGAACTGAACCGGATCGGCATGCAGCGTCAGTCCTTGTTCCAATTTGCCGATATGGATCTTCAATCCTTCATGCCCATGCTCTTCGGCAGCCGCCCGGAAAAAGCTCTCCAGTTCTTCGCGCACGTCCAGCTCCTCGGGGTAATTCGGGTAATCGCCCAGATCCATTTTCGAAAAAAGGAACAGGCGCGAGACCATATGGTCGATGTCTTCCGCTTTGGTCTTGATCATGCTGACGTAACGGTGCCGGGATTCCGGGGTCGCCGCTACGCCGTCCAGCAATCCTTCCGCATACGCTTTGATCGAAGTCAGCGGAGAGCGCAGATCGTGCGAGATGCCGGCCAGCAGTTCTTTGCGGTTCATTTCCTGCTTCTGCACCGCCCAGACCGACTCCTTCAAGCGCCCCGCCATTTCGTTGAACGCTTCGCAGACCGGTCTGAATTCGTCTTTGCGTTTGTACTGAATGCGGTAGTCGAGATTGCCGTCGCGGATCTGATTGACCCCGTCGGACAGTATTTGCAGCGGTTCGCGGATCTTTTGGAAAACGAAGCGGGTCAGGAATTGGCTGGTGAAAAAGAATACGGCCAGCATGCCCAGCATGATCCCGACCGGAATCCAGCCGTCTCCTCCGCCGTGCACGCTTTCTTCCTCGTCGACGATCCGTGTGCTGTACAGCTCGATCCGGTACGTGTTACCCGAGCCTTCCGCATCCGTCACGTACAGCTCGCGGCCGTCCCGACCGACAAGACCGGTGCCGCCGAGCGAAGCGAGCGCCTGTTCCAGCGTCGTCGCGTCGAAAGGCTCGTCGCCCAACGAATAACGCAGCGTGCCGCTACCCAGTTCCGTTTTCGCGTCCGTTGACGTATCCGTTTCATACACGCGCAGCGACATGTCGTTGTTCACCAGCAGCTCATCGACACGATTCATCATAAACTCAAGTCTGCCTGCGTCGATATCCGGGTTCTCCAAAAAAGCATGAGCGGCCTCCATCACGGAATCGCGCGCGTCGTAGTAATCCTTATCGCTGCTGAACTCGAAATCGAACTCCCTCCACAGCAGCAACGCCAGCAAAATAGATAACATGATCGCCAGTACGATCGGAATGACAATCATCAGGATGTTGGATATGAAAAGTCTTCGTTTTATCGTCATGGGCAATCTCCCGCTTCCGGTTAGGGTTGGCGCGGACGGGTTGGGCGAAGTCAGGAACAGGTCTCGCGAAATCCCGGTCCCGACCCTAAAGTCGCCTCGGTCCGCCGCGCGCGTCGTCGTCCTCTGAATGATAGCATGCCGGGATAACGAAGGGCTAAACGGGATTTTAACAAAAGATAAACTGACGGAGTGCCTAGGGCGTGTCTTCAAACCTGCCAATGTGCATCTTTTGCCGCCTTTTCGCCCTCTCCTACGTCACTTTCCCTTGACGTGCCCCGGCACGCCTTCGGAAAAGTTCCTTGTTGAGAACGAAAATTCGGCAAAATCTGCTTCCATCGAGGTTTGAAGACACGCCCTAGTCGGGAAAAAGGAGCGATCGGGTAACAGATTTTCTATCGGGAAGCAGCGTATGGTATACTTTTATTCATAATAAGCGATCGAGCGACGAAGAACGTCCTCCCGGCTATTCGGCCGAGAGGGCGTTTTTTGGCGTTCGGGCAGATTTGAGGAGGATGAGCGAGTTGGCGGACAGCGTGAAAAGGTTGAAAAATAAAACGGCGCAGCCGGAAAAAGAAACAGAACATGCGGAGAAACGGTCAACACGATCCGAGTTCGAACGACGTTCCGGCTTCGAATCGGCGCATGCCGTATTTGTCCGGCAGCACTTGGATCTTCGCTCCGGCGAGCGGCGTGGCCGACTGGAGCGGGGACATCAGTATGCGGAGAAGCTGTTTTTGGAAAAGGTATGGTGGCCGCTGTTCGGCAACTTCGAGCATCTGCATCCCGAATACGAAATCTACGATTGGAACCGCCGTTCACAATTTCTTGATTTTGCTTTGATTACGGCGCGCGGCGATCAAATCGGGATTGAATGCGACGGCTTCCAAAGCCATATCAAAGACATGGACCGCGAAAAGTTTAGCTATGCGCTCAACCGCGATAATTTTCTAACGGGAATGGGTTGGAAAATGCTGCACTTCGCTTTCGACGATATTCGGCACCGCCCGGAAGTATGCCGAATGTTGCTGCAAATGAGCGTGATGCCGATGATGGCGGGAACTTGTGCGCAACCCCTACTCACCCCGATGCAGAAAGACGTGCTGAAGCTGGCTTGGCGGTTGAGCAGAGCGATTCGGCCGAAAGACGTGATGGAGGTGTACGATCTCAGTTTCCGACCGGCAAGAAATGTATTGAAACAACTTGTCGAATCAGGATTAATGACTCCTCGCGCAAACGGCAAACAAATTCGCGGTTACGAGTTGGATACAAACGCGAAGTTTCCTTCCTATTTACTGAAATAAGCGTCAAAAGCAAAAAACTTCCCGATTCTTCTTCTTATTAAAGAGGAGAGTCGGAAAGTTTTTTGCTTTTAGCGAAGAAAACGGCTTATGGCATACCGCTTGTTCTTTTACTGTCTCTACATTGACTAAAAAGCAGCGTGAAGCCCGTGAAAATTCGATTTCTCACGCTACGTTGCTTTTTTGTACATGTAGAAATCATTCTTACCTCTAAACGCTAATCGAACAAGTTCCAGATTGATGAAAAGGCAATGTAACTATTCAAAAGGTTGAATTTCGGATTCTACGTTGCTTCTTCGTCAATGTAAGTCGCCTTTAACTATGAATCTTAGCATCAGAAGTGTTTTCAAGCTTTCGCTACTGCTCCTTTTCCCTGACTCCGCTCTTCCCCGTCTTCGTCTCTCCGCCGTTTGCGCGTCAGCAACCGCCATCCGGTCAGCAATGCGCCGACCACGCAAATCGATGCGGAAACGGTAAAGACGATATGCATACCCGTAAGGAAAATGTCCGGGCGATCCGGAATAAGGCCGGTTACGCGGTATCCCGCCTGATTGCTCATGACGCCGAACAGCGTAGTCGTCGCGACCGCGATCCCGACCACCATGCCGAGGTTACGGATCAGCGAATTGACGCTGCCCGCTACGCCGAGGCGCGGACGCGGAACGGTCGACATCACAAGCGAGTTGTTCGGCGACTGGAACATACCGCCGCCCAGACCGAGCAGCGCGATAAAGCCGCCGACCGCGACCAGCGTGCTGCCTTCATGGAGCGAAGCCAAACCCGCCTGCGCGCCGACCATCAGCAGCAGGCCGATAAACGTCAGCCATTCCGAGCCGAACCGATCCGACATCGCGCCGCTGAGCGGAGCCACGACGACCATGATCAGCGGATAAATCATCATCATCCAGCCTGCATTTCTTGGCGATAAGCCGACGATCGATTGCAGGTAGAACGGCGCGATGATGTTATAACAGAACATGCTCACGAACACGAGGAAGCCGCATAGAATGCTCAAGGTGAACAACGGATTACGGAACAAGCTCAAATCCAGCATCGGCTCCCTCATTCGCGATTCCACGCGCAAGAATACCAGGAACGCGGCAACCGCGAACACCAACAATCCGATAATGCGCCAGTCGCCATAGCCGATCTCCTGACCGAGCAGAATAGCCGCGATCAGCGAGACGATGAATCCGGCAAACAACAGACTTCCGCCGCCGTCGATACTTTTTTTCGAAGTACGGATATCGCCGGGCAGCAGCTTCGCTCCGAGCAAAATCGCGATCGCGCCGATCGGCACGTTGATCCAGAAGATCGACTCCCATCCGAGCGAACTGACCATGATCCCGCCGATTCCCGGTCCCGCGATACTGCCCAGCGAGACGAACGTACCGACCAATCCGAGCGCCTTGCCGCGTTCGTTGGCCGGGAAGATGTCGGTGACGATGCCCTGGCTGTTCGCCATCGTCATAGACGCGCCGATCGCCTGAATGATGCGCGCCGCGATCAACGTCGCCAACGATCCGCTAAGGCCGCACAGCAGCGAGCCGGCGACGAAAACGATCGTGCCGATACGGAAAATGCGAATCTTGCCGAAAATATCGCCCAGCCGACCGAACAGCAAAATAAACGAACAGATCGCCATCAAGTAGATGCTGGACACCCACTGCGCATGTCCGAGCTGCAAGCCGAGGTCGGCGGTGATGGTAGGCAGCGCCACATTGACGATACTTCCGTCGAGCGTCGCCATGAACGTAAATAAATTCAAAATAATCAGGATACGCCAGCGGCGCTGCTGCACCTGCGGATCGTCCTGATACGAAGAAATGGCCGGGTTCACGTTTACACCTCCGCTTATTGGTTGCGCACGCAACGAGTTGACTCGTACAGTGTACGCCAAAAAGGTTGCGAACGCAACCAATATTCGTTACACTTTTTGATATAGCGTTTATCAAACGTACGGTATCCAAGCGGACAGCCTGCTGCTGATCCGCTGCGTTTCAAGAAAGGAGTCTACCCCGGCATGTCCGAACAACATCCGATCGGCCGATGGATTTCGATCCTTTACCGGCAAAATCAGAAACAGCTGTCGCAAGTCCTCAAGCCTTACGGGCTGGGCGGCGGCGGCCAACATGCGTTTCTCAAAAATGTACTGCTTCATCCCGGCATTCGTCAGGATCAGCTCACGCTTGACCTCAAGTTCGATAAAGCCACGACCGCACGCGCAGTGCAGCATCTGGAGCAGGAAGGATATATCGAGCGAGTCGCCGATGAACAGGATCGCCGAGCTTATCTGCTTTATCCCACGCAAAAAGGACTCGATTTCCTCCCTACCCTGCTGCGATTGATGGAAGAACATAACGCTGCCATCACCCGCAACCTGAGTATGGAAGAAGAAGCCCTGCTGGCTGGATTGTTGAAAAAAGTGTACGAGTCCTGATCGGATGCTTCATTTATGAAAGGCTATTGTTGCGCGTAACCCGTTCACTAACTGAAGCCGACCCAACGCAAAAACGGACAGCCGCTTTCACGCGGACTGTCCGTTATTCTTTTCCCGACTATCGATCCGGTTCAGACCGACTGTTTTATTGTTGACGTTCACTACCTGCGGGCATGTCCACCACCGGGTTTGTATCGACTTCGTAATCAATACCTTCCGTTTCAAAGCCGAATAGCTGGAAGAACTCTTTGCGATAGCCCGACAGGTCGCTCAGCTCTTCGATGTTTTCCGATGAAATGCGTGCCCAGATCTGTTCGACTTCCGCCTGCACATCGCTGCGCATTTCCCAATCGTCGATACGGATACGGCCTGCATCGTCCACGGGAACGTCCCCTGCTGCGTAAAGGCGCTCCGCGAACAATCGATACGTCTGCTCGATGCAGCCTTCGTGGAGTCCTTTTTCCTTCATAATCTTATAAAGAACCGATACATACAGCGGAACGACCGGAATGGCCGAGCTGGATTGCGTGACCAATGCCTTGCTGACCGATACGAAAGCACGTCCGCCGTTTGCTGCCAGTTGACCGCCGATCCGGTGCGCCGTCGCCTCCAGATCGTCTTTCGCCCGTCCGATCGAGCCTTCGCGGTAAATCGGCTGCGTCAGATCGGGGCCGATGTACGAGTATGCGATCGTGGTGGCGCCGTCCGCCAATACGCCGCCGTCACGCAGCGCTTCGATCCACAGCTGCCAATCGTCGCCGCCCATCACTTCCACGGTCGCCGCAACTTCCTCGTCCGTTGCCGGATCGAGCGTCACTTCACTCACTTCGCCGGTGTGGAAATCGACGGTTTTGTTCGTGTAGGACGCACCGATCGGCTTGAGCACGGAATTGACCGTTTCGCCCGTTTTCGGATTCGTACGGCGCGCAGAAGCGACGCTGTACACGACCAAATCAACTTGTCCCAGCTCCGATTTGATCGTTTCTACCGTTTTGGCTTTGGTTTCGTCCGAAAAAGCATCGCCCGTTACGCTGAACGAACGGAGTCCGGCTTCGGCCGCTTTTTGTTCGAATGCGGCCGAATTGTACCAACCTGCGGACGCGGTGCGCGTCTCACTGCTTTTACTCGGGCGGTATACGCCAACGGTTGCGGCTCCCGAGCCGAAAGCCGCCGCGATCCGTGCAGCCAAGCCGTAGCCTGTCGAAGCTCCGATCACAAGCACGTTTCGGGGTCCTTCGAGACGCGGCTTGGCCGCGATATAGTCGATCTGCTGCTGAACCTGCGCGGCGCAACCGTCCGGATGGGCTGTCGTGCAAATGAATCCGCGCGTTCTTGGTTTGATAATCATGATTGTGTACCTCGCTTTTTCGATTCTTGGGCGCGATCGACGGATCGATGCAACGCCTATCCGTAGTATTGTAACAATTATTTCACAATTAGGCACATCTCGCAGATCAAACGCACGCCAACACGGGCTTGGATGAACAGCCAAAACCCAACAAAAAAGCGAAGTCCCTAAGGACCTCGCTAATTTCCTGGCTTTGACGGCTTTCCGATGTCTTCAGACAAGGCTCGGTTTGCGAACCGGCTTTTTCTCGGTTTCGCGCTGCGCGGCCGATTGGGCCGTTTCGACGAATGCTCCGTCTCGCGGATCATCGAACCGGAACAGAGCGGCAAGTTCGTCCAGACGCTTCGAGCTTTCGCCTGTACGGCGCGCTTGAACGGCGACTTCGCCGGACATGGCCAGCACATGGGAAGCCTGTTCGAAAATCGTTTCCGTGCCGTTGGCCGCTTCGCCGTTGGCTGCCGCGATTTCGCTGATCGCTTTGGACAGATTTTGTATCGAGGCACTAAGCTGCTCGCTCGTCGCGCTGAAGTCGGAAACCATGTTTTCGATGTAGAGCGCGTCCTGCAAATAAGAGTCGGCGTTGCTTTGCATCATTTGGTAATCGTTCGCGATCTCTTTCGTCATCAATTCCAGCAGGCGGCCGGTCTGGTGCTGAAGGTTGTCGACCGAACCGACCACTTTTTCGGTGACGGTATGGATCTGTCCGACCGATTGCTTCGAAGCATCGGCCAGCTTGCGGATTTCGTCGGCGACGACCGCAAAGCCTTTGCCCGCTTCTCCGGCTCTTGCCGCTTCGATCGAAGCATTGAGCGCGAGCAGATTGGTCTGTTGCGCGATCTGGAGGATCGAATCGGCCAGCTCGCGGATCATGTTCACGGAATGCGATTCTTCCAATGCGCGTTCCAATTGCGTTTTGACGTCCGTGTAGACTTTGGTGGTCACTTCAACCGACTCCGTTAGATTCTCTTGAGCTTCCATCGCGCGCATGCTGACTTGCCCTGCCTGCTCGGCGCCTTCTTCGGCACGCTTGGCGATCGAGCCGACCGCGCGTTCGAACTCCTGCGTCGACGCGTCGATCTCTTCCGCGGAAGCTGCCGTTTGCTGCATCCCTGCCGACATCTGTTCGGTCGTCGAGGACACGCCTGCCAGCGACTGTTCCATCCCGATAAACTTACTTTGGGCGATCGCGGTAGCGTCTTTCAATTCGGTTGCTTCGCGGGACACGCTGCCGAGCAGCATCCGCGCCGCTTTGTGCATCCGATCTACCGCACGGTTGAGCGTTCCTGTTTCGTCATTGCGCTTCAAATACTTTTCGGGCAATTTTTGCGTATAGTCGCCGTCCGCCATTTTATCCAACTGGGCCGTAGCCGCTTGAATAGGACGAACGATCCCTTTTACAATAAAGAATAACAAAACGAAAGACACAACGAATCCGAACACCGACACGACCAACGGTCCGATTCGCCATACATTGGCCTGCTGAACGAAATCGCTCATCAATACGAAATTCAAAACGGTAGGAAGCAGCATACCGAGCACGGCAGCAGCCAGAATCCGGGTGAATAAACTTCCGACCAGCATTTTAAATCGGTTTTTCATTAATTCGCACCTCTTTTATCGTGATTGAGAGTAAAAAGGAACTTTAGACCTGCATAGCAGTTAAAAACAAGCCGTCTTTCTCTCTATTCCGACAGCTCTATGTTCGAAAAAGGTCTTTAGATCTAGTTCTTACTATCTACTAGCTATTATAGCCCAGTTAGTAAGTATTTAAACACCTCTTCACAAATTTTTTAAAATTTTATTTAGAGCAATTTAATTTACAATTCCAAATTTAGCACTCTACCGGGAAAGGGATATCCGCTGGCTGCAAAGCGCCGACGCTCTCCAAATGACCGCCGTATCCGCAATCGGCATGCTGTATGAAGATCAAATTTCAGCCTTACTTACTAGTCCGAACGGCCACGCGGAGCGCGCCGAACTGCTGCGCCTGCTCAACCCCCTGCACGCTTCCGCCGTGTTGCGAAAAGAAAAAGCGGCGATCAGCCAAGCCATCGCCGCTTTTGCGTTGCTTTTGACCTAAACCTTAAACCGCCCCACAAGCAAGCGTAATTCGTCCGCCAACCGATTCAACGACGACGCTCCGTGCAGCATCTCTTCCCCTGCCGCCAACTGCTCCTCCGTCGCGGCCGCGATCTCCTGCGTGCCGCCGGAAATCTCTTGCGTGCCCGAGCTGACGTCCTCCATCGAACGCGAGACATCGGCGAAGCCGTCATGCACCTGCGCGGTCGAAGCCGCCATCGCTTCCGTCCGATCCGACACTTCGCCGATCGCGTGCAAAATGCCGCCGAACTGCTGCGCGCCATGATGGGTCACGCCCGCGCCTTCCTCGACGCGAGTCTTGACATCGTGCATTTTTTCCATCGCCGCCTGCGTCTCGCCCTTAATGCTGGCGACCAACTCCCGGATCTCGCGCGTCGAATCGGCCGATTGCTCGGCAAGCTTTTTCACCTCGCCGGCTACGATTGTAAAACCGCGTCCAGCCTCGCCTGCGCGAGCCGCTTCAATAGAAGCATTCAGCGAAAGCAAATTCGTCTGCGCCGAAATCTCGTTGATCAGCGAAGTGATCGCGTCGATCTGTTCCGCGTGAACGGCAAGCTTCGCGATCCGCTCGTCCGCTTCGACCACGGCCGTTTTGATATCGCTCATCTGCTCGTCGATCTGTACGATCGCTTGCTCGCCTTCGGCTGCCTGGCGGCTCATATCCCGTGAAAAGGCCGCGACTTCTGCCGTCGAAGCGGCAATCTGCGTAATTTTTTCCAGGGTTTCTTTTGCCGACTCCGTGCTTTGTCCAACCGTCTGCGTCTGCTCCCCTGCGCGCTCCGCGATTTGCTGCATGGCAGCCGCTACCTGATGCGAAGTCGATTTGGACTGCTCCGCACTGGCGGAAAACTGCTCGGACGCCGAAGCCAGATGTTCCGACGCTTCGCCGACTCTGGCCATCATATCCCGCAGCGAGCCGACAAAACGATTGAAACTGCCTGCCAGGCGACCGAATTCGTCTTTTTTATCCCACTCGATCCGGCTAGTCAGATCGGCATCGCCTTCCGCGATCTCGCTCATTCTGCGTTCGAGCAGCGTCAGCGGCCGCATGATGGAACGCAGCAGCCATAAGCCCAAAGCAAGCCCGGCAACCACGGCTGTAAGCACGACGCCGAGCAAAATGCTTTGATTCAGTTTCGCCTGGCTTTCGTTCTCGGTTTTCATGGCGGTCACTTCCTGATCGAGCCGATCGACGAATTCGTTGACGGCCGGATCGACCTGTTCTTTGCGCAGCGTGCGCTCTTCGCCGAAATGCAGATCCTCTGCCTGCTGCAGCTGCCCGCCCCCGACAAGCTGAAGAACCTGACCGTTCAGTTCGATCATTTCATCCAACTCGGTTCCGATTTTTTGCAGCGAATCCAGATCGTCTCCTTGCAACAGGAGCGCTTCCGATTCCAAAAGACCGCGAATCTCCGTCGTCTTTTTTCCCATACCGTCGGCAAACTCGGTATCGCCGGTCAGCAAATAGCCGCGCTCGTCGTTAGCCAGCCCGGTCAATCGGTATTGCAGCTGTTTCAGGAATTTTTGCGTTTCCAGTTTGTGCTCCAAAAGCGACGCGTTGCGCAAGCTGCTGTTGATCGCGACCAACGACAGTACGCCGCTGCCGATCAACACGACAATCAGCATTAAAATAACGGCAAATAGTTTGGTTCTGACTCTCATGGTTTTTTGCTCCCCGAATAAATTTGGATGATCTTCTGTTACGAATCGAATTCGGCAACTCGCCTACCTTTTCGGTTTCTATGTTTTATTATCGGTCTTTCGTCCCGGTTTTTTAAAGGATATTGTCGAAAAAAGTCACATGATCATTTTTTCTTTTCTATCTAAATCATAGTTTTTAACTCGGAAAAATAAAATTTAACACCTTCAAACATCCGGTATGCTTCGTTTTCGCGCTTTTCGGACTCTTTTCTGCATTTGACGCTTGATTGGGAAAGTGATATTTTGAAAACCATATGTAGAAGCTTGCCAGCCCATCATTTCATTACATACCGCGGGAGGACCGATCACATGACCACACAGACCAAAGACCAATGGATCGAACGCCTTGAAGGCGAATACGAACAAATCGTGGAATGGCGCCGCCATATGCACGCCAACCCGGAATTGTCGTTTCAGGAAACGAACACGGCCCGCTTTATCGCGGAAACGTTGACCGGATTCGGTTACGACGTACGTACGGGCGTAGGCGGCAACGGCATTCTCGCCGATCTCAAAGGCGCGCATCCCGGCCCCGCGATCGCGTTCCGCGCCGATTTCGACGCGCTGCCGATCGACGAAGAAAACGACGTTCCTTATAAATCGAACAATCCCGGCGTGATGCACGCTTGCGGACACGACGGCCATACGTCCACGCTGCTCGGCGTCGCTAAAGTTCTGGCCGATCGCCAAAGCGATCTCAAAGGCAACCTGCGCTTTATTTTCCAACATGCCGAAGAAAAGCTGCCAGGCGGCGCGATCGCCATGATCGAAGCCGGAGCGCTCGAAGGCATCGATGAAGTGTACGGCGCGCATCTGGCGAGCTATATGCCGCTGGGCAAGCTGTCCGTCTCGTCCGGCCCGTCGATGGCGGCGGTCGATTCGTTCTCCATCGTCGTGCAAGGCAAAGGCGGACACGGCGCGAAGCCGCATCAGACCGTCGACGCGATCGTCGTCGGCAGCCAGCTCGTCACTTCGCTTCAGCATATCGTGGCGCGCCATATCAACCCGCTGCATTCGGCCGTCGTGACCGTAGGCGTATTCCAGGCGGGCGCGGCATTCAACGTCATCGCCGATAAAGCCAAAATCGAAGGCACCGTGCGCAGCTTCGATCCGGACGTACGCAAACAGCTCGAACGCGATATCCGCGACATGATCCACGGCATCACGCTGGCCGAACACGCGACGTATGAGCTGGACTACGTAAACGGCTATCCGGCACTCGTCAATCCGCCGCAACAAGCCGAAGAAGTCCGCGACATCTTCACTCGCCAGTTCGGCGAAGAAGCACTGTTCGGCGTCGACGCTTCGATGGGCGCGGAAGACTTCGCCTATTACCTCCAGCATCGCCCGGGCAACTTCTTCAACGTCGGCTCGCAAAACGAAAGCGAAGACACCGCGTTCCCGCACCACCACCCGCGTTTCGATATCGACGAACGCGCCCTGCTGGTCGCCGCCAAAGCTTTCCTGGCGATCGCGGCGGACAAACTGCTGACTGAAGCCTGATCATTCTTTATTCTTTGTCTTATCTATTACTTACCGATCAGAAAATCGACGATATCGAATCGTCGGTTCGATGTATCGAGAAACTTCGACGTCGCTGGAAGCGAGAAGGCGGAGAGAAAAATTCAGTGGAGGAATGAAATGTTCGCCTTTGAAATCGAGAAAATTCCGCTAAAATTTAATCCTTTTTCTCGATTTCAACACGCGACCTAAAGCATTTCGAAGAAATGCACTTCGGAAGCATATGCTGGCAATTTTTCTCGGAGCCTTCTCGCTTCCCACGCCCACGTAACTTTCGAGAGCAACTTGAACCGACGATATTCGAATCGTCGGTTCTTTGCCACTTCCACACCTTCTTAAAAGGCACGGCTGTGCGTCGCAGATGGGAAGCCGATCTGGACACGCCTGTCTTTTCGCAAGATCGGGATTATATCAACCGCTTCGTTTATCTGGATCGGGAAAAACTGCTGGTACAAGCTTTTCTCGAAGCGAAGCAGCCTTTTGTGGTCGATAACACGAACCCGCTTATTTAACGCTGCGTTGATCTTATCGAACGACTCGGGCCAAGCTGGACGATCAGAAAGCAACTTCTATAGATCAGGTTCGTTCAGCCATAGTTTCTTGTTTAACCCATCGGGAGCGTGGTAAACTACCAGCAAAGGAGAAATTCAAATGGCACAAATCAAGCATGATACGAAGAATAAAAAGCCGCTGACGCTGAAAGAGGCTATGGATTTGTCGAAAAAGCAGTACGGCAAGACTTATGAGCGTCTCTCCAAAGCATGATTGAACTGACAACCGAAGACATTCAGCAATTACACGACGATATGATTGCTGAGCACGGAGGAGTTCGGGGTACGAAAGATCCCGGCTGTCTTGACTTCATAGCCCAACAGCCATTCGAAGTCGTATTCGGTCAGGAAACGTATCCGGATCTTTTTTCTAAAGCAGCTGCTTATCTGGTGTTGATTGCCCGCTCCCATATGTTCTTCGATGCTAATAAACGAACTGAGGCTTTGCCTGTCACGTATTCTTACTACGTAACGGCTGGTCGATAACGATGCCCGAGTTTTTATATGAGCGCGTCGTTATGGAGGCTGCCCAAGGCAACCGAACGATCGACGAAGTAGCTGAAGAGCTGCAACAATGGGGATACGAGCTTACATAGAATTGGCAAACACCCTTCCTTTTAGAGACTGGGTGTTTTTTTGGGAACGCTTTAATTTCAATATGACGACACCGGAGGAAATCCCGCATGGCAAGAACGCTTTTCCCGAGACTTCGCGGCAATAGCCGGGGCTGTCTCGCTTTCGAGCCTTTTTTCCTGATTCCGTACAGCATGATGGCGACCTACGCCACGCTGTACATGTACGAGCTTGGCGTAAGCGAAACGAATATCGGCTGGATCACGACGCTTGGGCTGATGGTGCAGGTAATGTCGGCTTTTATGAGCGGATACCTGACCGACCGAATGGGACGCAAACGCGCCATTCTCACCTTCGACGTGCTCAGTTGGAGCGTGGCGATGTTGATCTTCGCTTTTTC
The DNA here is from genome assembly GCF_037722395.1 of Saccharibacillus sacchari. Lineage (GTDB taxonomy): Bacteria > Bacillota > Bacilli > Paenibacillales > Paenibacillaceae > Saccharibacillus > Saccharibacillus sacchari_A. The sequence continues at coordinate 129,725 of NZ_JBBKAR010000016.1, forward strand.
GCAAAATATCTGGTTCTTCGTAATTGCGACATTCATCAACGGACTTCAGCGGGTTCCGCACGTCGCTTTCTATTGTCTGATCGTTGAGGACACGCCGAAGAAAGACCGAACCTATGTCTTTACGCTGCTTCAGATCATCGGCGTGATCGGCGGGCTGTTCGCTCCGCTCGGCGGTTTGCTCGTCGATCATTACGGTCTGGTAGGCGGAACCCGGATCATGTACGTGATGTGTTCGGTGCTGATGACCTTCCAGTTTATCGGACGGCATATCACCACAAAAGAAACGGAAATGGGTTATCGGAAAATGCAGGAAACGAAACAGCTCGGACTCAAAAAGAGCATGATCGATTACAGCGGCGCGATCCGCGATCTGTTCGCCAGCCGTAGCCTCATGCTGATCTTCGTCGTGTATATCTTGTTCAACTTCCAGATGACGCTCAAAACGACGTATCTTTCGCTCTATCTGGCCGATTATCTGAAGGTGGACAGCGGACTGATCTCGCTCGTGCCCGCCGTCTCTTCGATCGTCATGCTGCTTGCGCTCTGGTTCATCATGCCGAAGATTCCCGCCGAAGGCGAAACGCGTTCGATGATGGCGGGGTTCGCGTTGTCGGTATTGTCGAACGTGATGCTGGTCGTCTGGCCCACGTCGAATCTGGCTTGGATCGGTCTGAGTACGGTGCTTGCGGCTGTCGGATTGATGATCAGCTCGCCGTATCTGGAAGCGGCGGTGCAGAATTCGATCGACGACGAAAAAAGAGCCAAAGTATTCTCGATGCTGTCGGTTGTGATCTTGCTGCTGACGTCTCCGGCGGGTATTGTGGGAGGCTGGGCATATACGCTCGATCCCCGGATACCGATCTGGATCATTACGGGTTCGTTCGCGGCGGCATTTTTGTTTTTGTTGATCTACTTGAATCAAGGGAGGAGAACGTCATACGATCGGCAATGAAGCACGCTTGGGATTTGAGCGAACAAGAAGCGATCACGCTGCAACAGGAATGGGCGGGCAAAGTGTCGCTGGAAACGCCGGAGCGCTTCGCGGTACGCAGGGTGGCGGGCGTGGACGTGGCGTACGACAAAAATGACGATCGGCTGATCGCCGCCGTCGTCGTGCTGGACGCGGACACGCTCGAAGTGACGGAAACGGCTTCCGCGTCAGGCAAGCCTTCTTTTCCGTATATTCCGGGGTTGTTTTCGTTTCGCGAACTGCCTCCGGTGCTTGAAGCGTTCGAGCGTCTTGAAGCGATGCCGGACCTGATCGTGTGCGACGGGCAAGGCGTTGCGCATCCGCGAAGGTTCGGACTGGCGAGCCATCTGGGGTTGCTGCTCGATACGCCGACGATCGGCTGCGGCAAAACGCGGCTGATCGGCGAATACGAAGAACCCGGTGACGAACGAGGCAGCACTTCGCTTTTGCTTGACCGCGGCGAAACGATCGGCTACTGCCTGCGTACGCAAAACGGCGTCAAACCGGTCTACGTGTCTGCCGGTCATCGGATATCGCAGGAAGATGCTTGCCACTGGATCTTGAAGCTTGCGCCGCGCTACCGATTGCCGGAAACGACGCGCCAAGCGGATCAATGGGTGAAGCGCGCATCGGCGCAATGGACGTCCTAATCGAAAGGAGTTTTTTTCATGACCGATATCCTTGGAACTTACAAAAAACGGATCGCCCTGTTCAAAAAACTTTACCGGTACGACAACGGCACTTATGATGGTCAGCGCGGCGTCACGGTGTACGATGATCAAATCCTGTCTGCCGACGAATATGCTTTCATGAATGAACTCAAATGGAAAGCGAACGATATCTCGGAGCTGAAACACGACGAGTTGATCCCCGCGATCGCCGGACTGATGAAAAACGAGCGGATCACTCCGGATCGGCTGATCGGCGAATTCGTGGCTGCGGCAAGCGGGCGCTATCGGCGCGGGGTAAATGGCTTGACGAGCTTGCGTTTCGCGGATTTGGCACCCGAACACGGGTACCGTCCCGCGCGCAAACTGTCTTCTTGCGGAATATGCGGTTTTTCCGAATTGGATGCTCGCACCTGTTCCAATCTGTCGGATATCCGCGAATCGCTATGGATCGGACATCATTGGTCTTCTCCGTTAGGCATCTATGCGGACCTGAGCGAACGGATGGAGCTGCCGGAGATTTATCCGACGCAAGAAGACGCGGCGGCGCTGAAGCTTTTGTTGGAAGCCGTCGATCGCGCGGACGCCGAAGAAACGCCGGGAAAATTGGAAAAGCGTTTGAGCGCCGAAAAGGTCGTCAAAGGTAATTCTGGCACGCGGCGCGCCCTGCTTGATGCGCTGGCTCAGGTAGGCGTGCTGCCGAATCTCGCGCTACCGATCGTGACCGATCGCTGGATCGAGCATGAAACGATGGTCGAAGCCGGCATGAATCTGGACACGACGCAAGGACGCTCCGATCTGGATATGCCGTACGCCGGTTGGCGCGGACATCTCGGCGTCGATTGGGATGCGGCGAAAAAATGGTTCGGATCGTATCTGTAAAGGATTGCGCGACGGTACCGTATACCCTGCTACATACACGGATAGACAGATAGGCGCAGAAAGCGCAGCCCGAAAAGCCCGGATCGCAGCAGGCTCCGATCGGGCTTTTGGAAATAGGTGCAGATTCGCATTTGTTTGAACATCCCGGAACGAATCGAATCCAATAAGTGTATTTGCGCACTTATTTCAACAACTCTCGCTTAAAAGCCGATCCGGACAAAAAAACGGATCGGCTTTTTCGGTTTTTTCAACCTTTTTCAAACCCATTACGATCGTTCCGGCTTTTTGAACTTCAAGATCGACCAGACCGTAAGCAGCGCCAACACGCCGATACAGATGCCGATACTGAAACGGTTTTGCGGATCGATCACGAAGCCCACCGCGATGACCGCCAAAACGATCGCCGTTATTGCCGTGATGTACGGATACCCCCAGATGCGGAACGTCGGACGGGTCGGATACTGCGGCCGCAGCTTGAGCTGCGCCAAACAGATCGACAGCCAAACGACGAGCACGACAAAACCCGGAACCGCCAGCAAGATCGCGAACAGATTATCTTGGGCGACGAAAGCGATCACCGCTCCCAGCACCAGCACCGCGGCGCACAAACGCAGACTGCCGACCGGTACGCCTTTGGCTGTCGTCACGCCCAATGCTTTCGGCGCTTCTCCGACGGCCGCCATCGAATGCAGCATCCGCGTCGCGCCGTAAATGCTGGAGTTGGCTGCCGACAGCACGGCGATGACCAGAATGAAGTTGATGATATGAGCGGCGCCGCCCAGCCCTGTCGCTTCCAACACCTGCACGAACGGACTCGATTGCCCCGCCAGCTGATTCCAAGGAATAAGTCCGCAAATGATCAGGATCGGCAACGTGTAAAAGAGCACGACGCGCAAAATGAAACTTTTAACCACTCTAGGCATGACCTTCTCTGCGTCTTTCGCTTCCGTCAACGTCATCCCGATCAGCTCCGAACCGCCGTAGGAAAACATCACGACCAGCAGCGCCGAGAAAATAGACAGCCAGCCGTTCGGCATAAAGCCGCCGTGCGCGGAATAATTCGTAAGCCCCGGAGCTTCGCCGCTTGTGCCCGGAATCAGACCGAACAACAGACCGGCGCCCAAAATAATAAACACCACGATCATCGCGATCTTGATGCCGGCCAACCAGAACTCCGTTTCCCCGAAACTTTCGACGCTCATCCGGTTGATGCCGAGAATCAGCGCCGCGCTGGCGAGACTCAGCACCCACAGCGGAACGCCCGGCATCCAATATTGCAAAAACGAACCTGCCGCCGTAACTTCGATGACACAGACGCTGAGCATCAGAAAAGCATACAGCCAACCCACGATAAAAGCCGGGCGCGGGCCAAATGCCTGACGGATAAATTCTTTCATATTGCGGTTGGGATACACGCTCGCCAATTCCGCGATCGCTCCCATCACCACCAGCAGCAGCAAGCCGCCGAACAGGTAGGTGAGTACAACGGCTGGCCCTGCAAGTCCTATCGTCTCGGCACTCCCTTTGAAGATGCCGGTTCCGATGACGCCACCCATTGCCATAAAGCTGATATGCCGCGGCAGCAGTTTCTTTTGAAGCTTTTCGCCACCCGGCTTGTTTGCGCTTTCCACTTTGTTTCCTCCGATTCTTTTGCACAGTAATGCACACCCGCGTTTGCGGGACGCATACTCTATCCTACAACAAAAAACGCAAATCCGCATCAGATGGCGAAAAAAATCACCGAACGGACGCAAACTGTCCGTCGGTGAAGGATTTCGTCTTTTTCAAAACAGCTATCGCCGATACTCAGTCGATCCCGTACAGGAACCATTTTCCATCTTGATACGTGAAAATATAGGCATTGACCTGAACTTTGCTGTCTCCTTCGATCTTGTACGCCACGTTCGCGATGATCGTATCCGACGCGGCGTCGGGAATATCGAAGACCTGGATGTGTCCGATTTTCGGAGCGTCCGCCGCCAGTTTGCCCGCTTCGGAATCCGGCGGGTACAAGCTGGCATATCCTTCGGCATCCTGTTCATTTTGATACGCTACGCTGGCATTGATCAGTTTCGCGATCTTCAGCGCATCTCCGGCATAACCGCTTTCGTCGATCTGCGAGCTTTCGCTTGCTTGCTGGATGCTGTCGATTTTCCAATCTCCGTTTTCCTGCTTGAGCACATACAGAATCGAACGCTGTTGGCCGGATTCTTGATCCTGAACCACTCCGCCGATCGGGTACATCCCGCTTTTTTCCTGATCTTGACCGTATAGGTTCAGCCATTCGACTTTGTCTACCTTGAACGAGATCGTTTTGTCCGCTTCGGAAGCTTCCTGGGTGAACAACGAAGCGTAAGCTTCCGCGTCGCCTGCTTGTTGCGCGCGGAATAGTTCGTTGAACAACGCGATCTGCTCCGGCTGGATCAGGCTGCCTTCGTAATATTCCGGTTTGAGATACTCCGTTTGATTCTCGGCGGCTTGATCGGCGATCGTAACGGTGGTCGTGTCCGCGGCTTTCGGCGAAGCGTCCGTTTGGGCGCTCGCTTGCGGCTCGGGATTCGATGCAGGCGCCGAAGCATTCGAAGCGCATCCGGCTAGAAGCGCGCCGACCGCGACGAATGCCGCAAGCAGGGAACGCGATTTGCTACCCCGTATAAGTCGGATATTTTTTTCGTTTTTTGGATTGCTTTTCATAGGTAAAACCCTCCTGTCTTAAACGTCGGACGTATCCGGCTCGGCGATTTCGCTCAAGCTATAGACGCATAAGGCTTCAGGTTAGTTGCACGGCGATATCCGGACAATCGACAGTCGCCGCGTTCTTTTTCCGCTTTTTTATGTATAACCGTCGTTCGCCCAGGCCGTTTAAGGCGAAGCGACCGTTTCTTGCTTGACGTTTTACGACTGAAGCCGCTCTTCGACCTCTTCCCGCCAAAACGTACCTTGAGCAAAAGCAGCCGGGTCGATGCGTCCGAATTCTTGCACCACCCATTTGAGCGTATCCTGCGGGATTTTATTTTCCAAAAAAGCGTCCGGTCCGTTCTCGCGGATCGTTCGCTGCACCATCTCCGCATAGATCAACAGAAACTCCGCAAAGCGCGGCACGGACGAGTTGATAAACCATTCCGTTCCTCCCTGATCCATACGTATGCAGACCACTTCCGATCCGCCCGCTTTCAGGCAAACGGGGTCGCCATATCCTGTCGTTCCGAGCAGCCAGTAAGCAGAGTATTCCTTTGGCATGCCAAAAGCGCTTTTCAAATCGGACAACCGACCTTCACCAGAACGAAATTCGAGATACGGGGCCGAATCGGCGGGAAGCCCGGCTTGGCATAAAAAGCGCCTGGCCTCGTCCGCGATCGGCACGGACTCCAACGCCTCGCAGTCGAAGCGCAGCAGCGGACCGTCCACGGCCGTATTCCAGGCAGCTATAAATTGTTCGGGCATCATCGGCACGTCTTCCACCTCCGTCTTTCTACTAGCGTTAACCCTGTACTAATTCGGTGCGAAGGTACGATTTTCCCCTGTCTCTTCGCCGCGAGTCAGCGCTTCCGTGAAACAATCCACCTTTTCCGTATACAGCTGCGGCTGGGTTCGTTTGATATCCAGCAAGGTATTCACGACACGCCGGGCGGCACGCGCGGGAATTTTTTTAAGCGCGCCGCTGTAGGCTTCGATATAAGGGTAACCCGATCGATCCGCGTTGAGCAACATGCGATGCAGACGCACGGCCCATCCTTCCGCGCGCGGAAACAGACCGGGGACCCCGAGCGCCAAATAGTGCATACTTTGCTCAATGCCGCAGCGATCGGCAATGTAAAAGATCGTCTCCAGCAAATCTCCTGCGGCGCTGGGTTCGATGATATCGTCCTCCAGCATTCGGCATAGATCGGTAATCACTTCTGCCGAAGCCTTTTCGCCAAGTTCATTTAAAATATCGGAAAACCTTTCCAGGTCATCTTCATCTCCGGTAAAATCGCGCATGCGGTACAGTTCGTCCAGCAGTTTTCGGTCTGGCAAAATGGTTCGCCTCCTTTTGCTTCTGAATTTCTTCGCGCATCTATATCATTATCATACCCGATCTGGCGGCAAGCAAAAACCGTGCACGAATGGGCACGGTTTGGCATAGTGGATGAAGGCTGCGGGAGAAATTCAGTTCGCGACGCTGTCTCGCCCGGAAAATCGATTGAAGTTTTTATTGGAATTTTCCGGGTTCAAAGGCGTCTCTCGCTGAATTTCTCCCTTCGCCCAGTCACTATGGTGTTGGGATGGGGTCAAAGACCTTTAAACATAAGTTCTTTTTAGGGATATGGTTTTTCGTTTGAAAAAGTCTCTTTGATACATGTTCGAACTAACGTATTTTTAGCTTTTGTTAGTCTGCCAGCGTGGAGAGGGAGGCATAGGCCAGGGTCGTGAAGGTTTCGGCGTCTTCTCCGGTCGGGATATTGATTTTTAGGTCATAGCCTTTGGATGGGGTTTCCCAGAGGGCGAATTGTCCGGTTCCGGCTTCGTTTTCGGCGGAAAGGAACAGACGCGCGCTGGATAGAGCTGCCGGAATTTTGTCGCCTTTGAGTTCGGATGGCGTTCCGTAGGCTTTCAGCGCAGTTTTGGCTTCGTTGCGTAATGTTGCCAGTGCGTAGCCTTTTTCAAGCGGCGTAATGATGGCGTAGTAGTCGGGATTGGAGGTCATCGACAGACGGTTGGTTTCGGCGTCGAATTCCAATCCTTCCATGGCGTAAAGGGCATAGCCGTAGCCTTCTTGAAGCTTGCCGGTTACGGAATCGGTAGAGTCGGCTGTAGCGATCTGGAACTTTTCCGTTTTCGGACGGTCTGCGCCTGCGCCTTTGTCTCCTTGCTTGGAGGCATCGGCCGGGTCTTCTTGGGCAATGGTCGCACTTGCGGAAGAAGCGTCGTCCGTTGCGTCCGTATCGTCGGTAGCAGAATCATTCGGCTTGTCAGTCTCGCTTGCTGCTGGATCTTCGGTAGCCGAGTCTGTCGAATCGCTAGCGTTATCTCCACCGTTTTCCTGATCGGTGGCTGCTTCCTCGTCCGGCGTCGCCGTTGCAGGCTCCTCGATGCTCGTATTGTCTGTTGTCGTTGTCGATGTGTTCGGCTCGCTCTGAGATGCGGAGTTCGATTCGCTTCCGCAAGCTGCCAGAGCACTGCTCAGCAGCAGCACGCCAAGAATACTGGCTGCACGATTGTAAGGTTTCATGGAAATGCACCTCCTGTTGAGTGTAAAAGAAATAAAGGCAAATATGTATAGCTTTTTATCGAAAGCTTTCGACAAAAAGCCTCATCTTTGCACTGTCTCCTTTTAACCCTTACGCCGCGATGTGACTCAGGAAGCAAATCATTCGGTAGCATTAAGAAGCATCGGGCATAGCTAAATTCAACGCAAAAAGCGGAAGAGAAAAAGTCTCTCCCGCTGCGTATTTTCTTGGCGTAGATCCTGATTCGGCAGTTTATTCGCCGATCTCGATCTCCACTTCTTCCGGCCGATAGACCGCCGTGATTTTACCTTGCGAATCTGTCGCGAACAGCACCGAACGCTCGCTTTCCAGCGTGAAGCCATAGACCTGACCGGTCGCCCGGTCGCGAACCTTCACTTCCGTATCCCATGCGTATTCGGATACGAATACATACAGGCTGCCTTCGGCAAACTTCAGCTTGCGGCCGTAAATACCCGCCAGCTCGCCGCCCGCCAACCATTCCAGATCGTCGACGACACCCGCTTTTTCCGCGGCATACCGATACAATTCGGCGATCGGCGCGTCGCCCATGCCCAATTCGATCGGCAGCGGACTCCAGACCAGGCGTCCTTTGCCGTTCGGCACATCCAATACCTGATCCGCGCGGCCTTCTGCGTCGGCTGGGGTTTCTTTGAGCGTCTCCGCGATCCGGCGCCCGCCGAACGAGACAGGCAACCGTTTGCCGTCCAGCTCCAGCATTTCTTCGCGGCGAACGTTGTTCAGCGTGCGAATGCCGAGCAGTTTGTCGGCGCGATCCGATTCGTGCCAGTACGCATCGAGCCCGACCGGACCGGTGATGACCAACGTCGCTTGCGTCGATTTGGCGATCCGCAGCAGCGTCTTCATGGAATCGTCGTCCATATTATGCGGACTCGGCACGAAGATCAGCTTGGCCGGGTTTGATTTAAGCGAATCCAGACGGTATTCGGACACGGCGCGGAACGGCAGCTTCAGATCGTATGTCAGCACGCGCGTCAGTCGATTCGTCGTCTCGACCGCGAACGAACGGTTCGAGAAGTCGTTGGAATACGGATAGACCGCCGCCACTTCTTCCAACTTGCGCCCTGTGAACAGATCGCGGATCTCCGCCATAAAACGGCCGAAGTCGTACGAGACGTCCGCTTCCGGCTTTTCCGTGCCGTCGGCGCGCAAAGCCCCGATATGCGATTCGTTGGCGTTGTCCATATAGAAGTTGGTGTTCCAGATCCATTGGATCGCGCCCGCTCCGCCTGTGGAGAACGCATACGCGTATTTGCGTTCCAGGAAGTTGCGCAGCTCGTACTCGCTGCGTTTGGCCCGGCCGTCCGGCGTCTCGACGTACATGATGCCCGTCTCCTGAATGACGTTCGGCTTATCCGGCGTTTTCGCGAAAACGCCGTCCCAGACCAAGCTGTCGTTCAGCCACCACGAATGCACGGTGGTGTAATCAACGGCGTCTTCATAGAACAGCGGCGACGGACGCTGCGCGCCCTGTGCTTCGTCCTGGCCGACCGTAACCAGGTGATGCGGAACAAGCTGCTTGATCGAAGAAATCAGTTCGGCCGCCCAAGCGCTGTGCATTTCGACCGAGAACAGGCTGTAATCCAGCCAGCGGGTGCCTTTTTTGCCCCTGTGCATATCCTGCACGTCGAAGTTGATCTCTTCCGGTTCCGGAATCGCGGCCGCTTCGAACGAAGGCAGCTCGGCCGGCGTCATGTTCCAGTGTTCGCGCAGCTCGTGGATCGAAGCATGGCGTTTTTTGAGCCAGGTTACGAAAGCCGCACGTTCGAACTGATCGCGCAGCGAACGCGGTCCGGCCGAGAAGATTTTCGCCGGATCGAACATCGACGGCTCGTTGATCAGATCCCAATCGACATGCGTCGTTTGCGTATGACGGCTGACGATCGAGCGGATAAAGCGTTTCTGTGCTTCGACGCTTTGCGGGTCGAGATACGGATTTTGCCCTTCCCATGTCTCCGGAGTAAAGGAGAAGAAGGTGAAGGTTACATGCAGCTTATGCTTGGCAGCAGTCAGGAAGAACGCGTCGATCGCGCGTAATACTTCTTCCGACGCATGGCCGTCCACCTGCATAATATTGCGATAAGCCGTCCAGATTCCGGTACGAATCCAATTGATCCCGGCTTTCGCCATCGCCGCCATATCGCGGTCCCACACCGCCGCGTTAGGCAGGAACAGGAATTTGCGCGCCACGTCGGACGTCATATACGTCATGCCGACGATCGGCAGAGGCCGTCCGTCCTGGACAAAATAATCGCGGTTCGACGAGATCGGGCTGCCGGAAGCCAGCAATTCCTGATCTTGTCCCCAGAAGCCCTGGCTCAGCACGCGGACTTCGCCTTCGGGCGATTGCGCATAGCAAGTGACGTTATGCAGGCCCGGATGAATATCGAAAGGCAGCACGATATTGGACACGTTCCAATCGTAAGCTACCGCTGTCTCGATGGTCTGAGCGTAGGCTTCGGAGCCGTCGGGCGCAGTCACCAACAACCGGAACGTCCAGGCTCCGGCTGCGTCAGGCTGCTGGGCTTCGTTCCCGCCGCCCGCAGCAGTCTGCGAAGCTTTTCCGTTTTTGCTTGCTCCGCTTCCTTCGCTTTGTCCGCTGTTGCTTTTCGCAATACGCGAAACTTTGCCGCCGGAAATCAGCGAATCGGCGTCTTGCTGCCCGACGAATGCAGGCAGATTGGCCGGAACTCCCGCGCGCCGAATCCGCTGCACGCGCAACTTCAAACGTGCGCGTTCGCCCGGTTCGTATACGGCGCTATCCGGCGCCAGCGACAGTTCGACGGCTTCGCGCGCGGCAAACGCCGCCCAACGCGCCAACGCTTCAAGCCCTTGACCTTCCGCCAGTGCGGACGTTAGCGGCCGGTTCACGAACACCCAGCGCGAACCCGCAAACGGACCCCGCACCTGCTCCCACAGCACGACGGGCGCCGCAATCGGGCGATCCGCCGCATCGTAGGCGCGCAAAAGCGGCGTGATCTTGGTGCTCATCGTTCCGGCCGAACCCATTTGTTCCGGCAAGTCGGCGTCGCGGGTCGTATGCGGAACCAGGTTCCACGTCGCGCCGACCGTCATGCCGCCCGCCGCTCCGTCGCTTTCGTCGGCTGCCGCGAATAAGGCTTCGTCGCCGCCGAGCAACGGCAGCTCCGGCGAAGCTTCCAAACGAACCGCCTGTTTGGCTTCGACCGATAGCGTTTCGTGGATAAAGAGCTGTTGGTGGTACCCCGTTTGCTCCGGCCCGATCCGCCAGCGCCCGCCTTCCTGACGCACCGGACGTTTAAACGGCGCGCCGCCCACGCTAAGCAATCCGCCGCCTTTTTTCAAAAAGTTCAGAATGGCTGTCCATGCGCTCTCCGGGAAATACGGCGCATGCAGATTGACCAATACCCCTTCCCCGTCGCCGAAGCGATCGTTTAACGCATCTCCCAGATCGGCCGCGCTGGTCACCAAACCGTAAGCACCCAGTTCTTTCAGGCCCGGCAGCGGACCTGAAGCCGGAAAGCTCGGGTCGCGGAAAAAGATCACCTTTTGATTAGTCGGCTCTATCGCTTTTTTCAAATAAGTCTCGCTCACAAAATATCCTCCTTCATCGCCTTATACACAAGCTGCGAGAACAGGCTGTTGGACCAGGCAAACCATTTTCGCGTAAAAATCGTCGGGTCGTCCACATGGAACCCTTCGTGCATAAAGCCGGTGTCCGCGTCCGTGTTCTCCAGCATCTGAATCAACTCCAGCTTCTCCTCTTTCGACGAAGCCGTCAAGCCTTGCATGGAAAGTGCCATATGCCAAACGTAATCCGGCGGAGTGTGCGGGCTGCCGATGCCTTTTGCCGCGGTGCCTTCGTAATAGAACGGATTTTCTTTGCTAAGCGCGAAGCGTCTCGTATTTTGGTACACCGGATCGTCCGCGCCGACGTAGCCCAGATAAGGAATCGACATCAGACCCGGCGTGCCGGCGTCGTCCATCAGACAGTAATTGCCGAAGCCGTCTGTTTCGTACGCGTAGATCGGGCCGAATTCCGGGTGGCGGTAAGTGCCGTACAAGCGGATGCCTCGATCAATTTCCTGCTCCAGCTTTTTCAGCTCGCGCACGTAATCCTGATCCCGGAAAATCCATTCGAAAAACTCGCCCATCTGGCGCAAAGCCACGACCGCGAACATATTGCCCGGAATATTGTAATGGAAATCGCACGCGTCGTCGCTGGAGCGGAAGCCCGACCAGACCATCCCCGTATAGTTGACCGGCATGCCCATCCCTTTGTTTTGCAAAGAATCGTGCTCGATGCCGTTGTCGCGGGTGAAACGGTACGGCGATTGTTCGAAATGGTATTGCTCGGTGCGGAACACGTTCACGATCGCTTCCATCGCTTCGCGGAAACTTTCGTCGAAAATATCGGTCTGCTCCGTTTCTTTCCAATACAGATACGCCAAACGCACCACGAAGCACAGCGAGTCGATCTCGAATTTGCGCTCCCACACCCACGGGGACATGTCGGTGCCGTCGCCTTTGTTCCAGTGCCAATCGTTGGCCGTTTCGTTAAACGCGTTGGCGTAAGGGTCGATCAGGACGTATTTGACGTGACGCTTGACCAATCCGCCGATAATGCGTTGCAGGTCTTTATCTTCTTTGGCGAAAGGCACATAATGGATCACTTGCTCGACCGAATCGCGCAGCCAGCTTGCCGGAATATCGCCCGTAATCACGAAAGTCGTGCCGTCGTCCATCAGCTTGGTCGTCGTTTCCAGCGTGTTGGGAAAACAGTTTTTGAACAGCTTCAGCAGCTTGGGGCGATGCGCGAGCGCGACGTCAGCTTCGGCCAGCACGTCCTGTACGGCTTGCGGAAGTTCGAATTTGGGCATCGGGATTTTTGGAAGGCGGAATTGTTCCAAGTGGATCGCTCCTTTGTAAGTGGATGTACCTTGATGCGTAACGCTGAAAAGAAAAGCCGACGCCCCGCCAATCACCGTCTCGGCAGCGAAAGCCGTCGTTTGGATGGTTGAGCGAAAGACGTCGGCGCGAAAAGCGGATCGGAATCGTTAATCAGAAACCGTTAGGCCAGAATCAATTTGATCGTTTTGATCTCGTAGGGTTTGAAAACAAGCGACACCGCAGACCCTTCGATAAGTTCGAGTGCTTCGCCGTCTTCTTCAAGCGCGCCGGACGATACGACACGTTCGATCGGCGTTTTCCAGCCAAGCTTGACGGTCTCGCGACCTCCTGCCGATTCGTACAAACGCACGATGACGCCGCTTCCGTCCTCGGCCGGTTTGACCGTATCGAGAATCACATGCACGCCATCGAAACCGATGAGCGAGGAATTCGACGGCAGGCTGCCAGCGCGAGCTTCGGTGCGGATTACCGGAAGCTCTTGGTTCAGTGCAGCCGCAGCTTTTACCGTGTTTGCGTTTCTCCAGTCTCCTTCATGCGGATACAGCGAATACGTGAAGTCGTGCTCGCCCAGATCCGCTTGCGTATCCGGCCACTTCGGCGCTCTCAGCAGGGACAACCGGATATTGCTGCCTTGAATGTCGTAGCCGTATTTGCAATCGTTCAATAGGCTCACGCCGTAACCGCGCTCGGACACGTCGGCAAACCGATGTCCGCACACTTCGAACTGCGCCTGCTCCCAGCTCGTATTGCGATGCGTCGGACGCTCCAGCGAACCGAACGGAATTTCGTACGTCGCTTTTTCCGCCAGCACGTCGACCGGGAACGCAACCTTCAGCAGCTTGTGCGCTTCATGCCACGAGACATGCGTTTTGAAGTCGATGCGACGATCATGCTTGTAAAAAATAACGTCCTGTTCGATCGTCGATTCGTTCAGCTTCCAACGGAAACGCAATACGTCGCGCACGCCGCCTGAAGTCACGATCGTTTTTTCCAACAGTTCCGCTTTGCCCGCAGGTTGTTGCTCGAAGCGAGGATCGATGTCCCAAGCATCCCATTCGGTCGGACGGTCGTGGAAGAATTGGAATGCGTTCGCCGCTTCGCCCGCCTGAACGATCTCGCGATTTGCGGCTTTGTCGAGCAACGAACCGATTTCTCCGTTTTCATTGAAACGAACCGTATAATGCGCCGTTTCCCAAACATCCGGTAACGCGTCCGCAGACACTGTCTTTGCCGGAGTGTCTGCGATCGGACGCAGCCAAACGGTTACGTACCCCAGTGCCGGAATATCATTCACGTGAACGAACAGGTCGCCGGCTTCCGTATCGGCTTCCAGTGACTTGCCTTCCGAATCGTAGGCGGCTTGTCCGGCTGCTCCCTCGATCCGTACGACTGCCGAATGACTCCAACCCTGACTGTTGAAAATGACGTAAGGCGTACCTTCGCCTTGCGTATCGATCTGCCCGGCAAGCGCTTCTGCGCCGATCGTCAGCCCGCGTTCTCCCTCTACAAACACTTCCGCATATTCCGCATCCGAAGTTTGATACGTTTCCGTAATCGCCGAGCCCGGAATGATATCGTGGAACTGGTTGAGCAAGATCAGCTTCCAGCCTTTGTGCAGCGATTCCAGCGCTTCGCTGTATTTTTCATGCGGCTGCGCGCCGGACGGCGAGGCCGAACCTGCCGCCCCGGCGGCCAGCACGTTCCACAGTTCCGCTTCGCGGTACAGAATTTCCGCTTTGCGGTTGGCGCGCTTGTTGTAGGCATGCGTCGTATACGTGCCGCGATGCAGTTCCAGATACAGGTCGCCGCGCCAGATCGGAAGATCCGGGTCCGCCTGGGTGATACCGTCGAAAAACTCCGCCGCCGTGCCGTAACGGCTGACCGGTTGTCCGACCATTAGATCGGCGCGGTCGATATACTCCAGCATTTCCCGCGTCACGCCGCCTCCGCCGTCGCCGTGTCCGTACAGCAGCATTTGCTCGGTGTGCTTGTCTTTTTGACGGTAAGACTGCCAGTGTTCGTGAATGTCTTTCGGATGCGTATGTTCGTTGACCCCATGGTTCAGGTACGACAGAATCGGCGTGCCGTCGATGCCGACCCAATGGAACAGATCGTACGGGAAAGTGTTCGTATCGTTCCAGTTCAGCTTGGTCGTCATGAAGTAGTCCACGCCGCCATGCTTCAGGATTTGCGGCAGCGAAGCGCAGTACCCGAACGTGTCCGGCAGCCATTCGATATGCGAGATTTTGCCGAACTCTTCTTGGTAAAAGCGTTGTCCGTACAGCATCTGCCGCATCAGCGATTCGCCGCTCGGAATATTCAGGTCGGGCTCGACCCACATCCCGCCGACCAGTTCCCAACGTCCTTCTTTGATCCGTGCCTTGACGCGCTCGTACAGCTCGGGATCGTTTTGCTTCAGGAAATCGAACAGGATCGGCTGGCTTTGCGTATAGAGGTAGCCCGGATATTCGTTCATGAGCGTGTCGACGCTGGAGAACGTACGGCTCGTTTTGCGCACGGTTTCCCGCACCGGCCACAGCCAGGCGATATCGATATGCGATTGGCCGACCATGATCTCTTGCCCTTCCGCGTTGTTGCCGCCGATCTTCCGCACGCGGTCCCGCAATTGCTGTTCGATCGCGGCTACGGCAGAAGCTTCCTGAACTTCGTCCGGGCCAAGTCCGGTAAAAGCATCCATCGCGCTATGTAAGGCCTCCAGCAAACGGACGCGGCGGAAATCCGTCTCCGGCAGCAGCGCCAGCGAATCGCGTACGACCGTCACCGTATACATCAGGCTGCGTACCGGCTTGTTCGGCAGTACGATCAAGCTGCGTACGGCGCGGATCGGAGGCTTGATCGTCGCCTGCTCGTTCAGCGGATCGTAAGGCTCGGGAATAATATCGAACATCTCGATCTCAAGCTCCGGCTCGCGGCCGACCCGCTCCAGATCAAGCGTGGCGTACGTATGGTTGTCGTCGATACCTTGATAGGAATTGCCGTTCACCCGCAGCAGCCCTTCGCCGCCGCAGTCGAAGATCAGGCCTACCGAATCCGCGTTCCAATCCGCCGGAACCTCAAGCTTCGAACGGAAGAAGTACGTCGTGCCGTTTTTGCTCGGAAAAGGGTTCAGTTCCTTGCCTTGCGGATAAGGCTCGATATCGGTGTACTCGCCGGGAAGCCCGTAGGTGGAACGGGTAATGTCCCAGTTCTTCCACTCCATCTGCTTCAGCCACTGCTGCTGGGACAACTCCCGGATAAAACGTCTCAAACGTTGCATCGTTGTCTCATTCCTCTCCAACAATCAAATCTGTACTGTGCGTATCCTCAACGTTCCGTCCAACCTTCACCCTGAATAATCCAGGTTCCACGACCGGCGTATAGTCCGGTCCGATATAGCGGAGCTGCTCCGCGCCAATCTGAAACTCAACAGTCTTCGTTTCTCCGGGCTCCAAAGCTATCTTTTGGAAGCCTTTGAGTTCGCTCGCCGGGCGAGTCGCTGCGCTGACGACGTCAGAGATATACAATTGCACCGTTTCCGCTCCGGCGTACTGCCCCGAATTCGTGACGTTCACCGATACCGTAACGTTTTCTCCTGCCGTCACTTTTTCCAGCGATAATTCGGTTGCCGACAGCGTCAGTTCCGAGTAATCGAAAGACGTATAACTCAGCCCATACCCGAACGGGTATCGCGGCTTCGAATTGTCTTCCAAATACCGTTTACCGCGCGAACGCTTGCCCCGATAATGTACCGGCAACTGGCCGACATGCTTCGGAATCGAGATCGTCAAGCGTCCGGAAGGATTCACGTCGCCAAGCAGAATATCGGCGATGGCATGACCGCCTTCCTGACCCGGATACCAGGCTTGCAGCAGCCCCGGAATATGTTCTTCCACCCACGGCTCGGCGACCGGACGCCCGCCGATGTAGACCACGATCACCGGTTTGCCGACGGCGGCGGCATGAACTTCGCGGATCAGATCGAGCTGTACGCCGGACAGCTCCAGCGTAATACGGTCAATCCCTTCGCCGCAATCCATATCGCTGACCGCTTCGCCCGTGACCATCGAAGCTCCGGTCCGCAAGTCGATCGTGCCTTCGCCGAAGTCCCGGGCGCTCGATCCGCCCATGACCAGCACCACGGCATCGGCCTGCGCCGCGATTTCCGTCGCTCGCGCGAACCCTTCGCGCGATTCGCCGCGTATCCGGCAGCCCGGCGCGTATAACACGCGCTCTTGCCCCAGCCGCTCGCTCAATCCCCGCAGCACCGTCGTCACGCTGCCTTCCGGCTGCGGCGACGTATAATCGCCGAGCTGGTTATACCCCCGGTCCGCGTTCGGACCGATCACGGCCACCTTGCCGACCGTGTCCGGCAGCGGCAGCACACCCCCGTCGTTCTTCAACAGAACGACGCTTTCGGCAGCGAGCTGCCGGGTAAGCCGCACATGCTTGTCGCAGCCGATGATCTCGGCTGCCCGCTGCGCGTCCGCGTACGGGCGTTCGAACAGCCCGAGCCGGAATTTCAGCTTAAGCACGCGCAAAGCCGCCAGATCCAGCACGTCCGGCTCCAACCGTCCGCCCTCGAACGCCGCCAGCAAATGCTGGCCGAACATGACGCCCGACATCTCCATGTCGATGCCCGCGCGCAGCGATTGCAGCGCGGCATCTTCGCCGCCGTCTGCCGTATCATGGCCGCTGGCGAGCATATCGATCGCGCCGCAGTCCGTGATGACCGGACCGTCAAAGCCCCATTCGTTACGCAGGATGCCGCCGAGCAGGCGTTCGTTCGTCGTGCACGGCACGCCGTCGATCTCGTTGTAAGCCGGCATGACGGAGGCGGCCCCGGCTTTGACCGCCCGTTCGAACGGATACAGGTCCGTTTCGATCAGTTCGCGCCAGCCCATCGATACCGGCCCCGCGTTGCGGCCGCCTTCGGAACTGCCGTAGCCGACAAAGTGCTTCAGCGTCGCGGCTACGCTGTCTGCCGAGTTCAGACTCTCGCCTTGCAATCCTTCGACCGAAGCAACCGCCATTTCCCCGATCAGGAACGGATCTTCGCCGAAGCATTCTTCGGTCCGGCCCCAGCGCGGATCGCGCACCACGTCCAGCACCGGCGAATACGTCGCCGCTCCGCCTTGCGCCCGCGTCTCCGCAGCGACCGCCCGGCACATCTCCCGGTACAGATCGACGTTCCAGGTGCTGCCGATCGCCAGCGGCACCGGGTACACCGTCGCCCCGATCGCCATGTGCCCGTGGGAGCATTCTTCGCCGACCAGCAGCGGAATGCCAAGCCGCGAATGTTCGACCGCGTAACGCTGGATTTCGTTGACCGCTTCGGCGCCTTCCGCCGGAGACAATCCGGTTTCCAGCGTCACGCCTGTCCACGGATCGGCGCGCAGGGTTCCGTACAGCGAACCGACGTCGCCCTGACGCACCTGCTCTTTAAAGTTCTCCGTCAGTTCGGCTTTCCCTTCGTGACGCGAGTATGTCATCCAGCCGAACGGCTGAACCAACTGTCCCACTTTTTCGCGCGGCGTCATCGCCGCGAGCAGGAGCTTCGCCCGCTCTTCGGCGGGCAGCGCCGCGTCCAGCCAAGGTTTTGCCGTGTTTGTATTCGTCGTCGTTGTCCGTTCCGTCATTACGGGCTTCCTCCTTCGCCTTGTTTTAAGGTAGACAGTCTGTCGAGAAAGTTACGTAGGTGATGGAAACGAAAAGACTCCGAGAGAAATTGCCAGCATATGCTTCCGAAGTGCATTTCTTCGAAATGCTTTAGGTCGCGTGTTGAAATCGGGAAAAAGGATTGAATTTTTAGTGGAATTTTCCCGATTTCAAAGGCGAACATTTCATTCCTTCACTGAATTTCTCTCTCCGTCTTCTCGCTTCCAGCTACGTTGGACTTTTTTGACACTTTGAGTACCCTAGACAGGCATTTTTTTATTTTAAAGGGTATATCTTTTTTCGAACCCGTTTTCGGCTCCCTTTATTCTTTCACCGCGCCTACGGTCAAGCCCTGCACGAAATAGCGTTGGAAGAACGGATAAGCAAAAATAATTGGCAGGGTTGCCAGAACGACCATGGCCATACGGGCGGTATCTTGTGGCAGCGATTGGAGAGCGGCCATGCTGATATTGGCGTTGGCGGAGTTTTGTTGGATAAATTGCATACTGGATTCGATCCGCATGAGCATGGACTGGAGCGGAACGAGATTCGGGTTGTCGATGTACAGCAGGGCATTGAACCAGTCGTTCCAGTAGCCCAATGTGCTGAATAATCCGATGGTGGCTAGGCCCGGTAGCGACAGGGGGACGATGATTTTCAGGAAAATTCGGAACTCGCCTGCGCCGTCGATCTTGCCGGACTCGACCAGGGCGTCCGGCACGCTGGTGCTATAGAACGTACGCAGGATCATGACGTAGAACGCGTTCATCGCCAGCGGCAGAATCAGCGCCCAGATGCTGTTTTTAAGGCCGAGCAATTGCGCCACGATCATATAGGTCGGGATCATGCCGCCGTTGAACAGCATCGTCAAGAT
Organism: Saccharibacillus sacchari; assembly: GCF_037722395.1. Classification (GTDB taxonomy): domain Bacteria; phylum Bacillota; class Bacilli; order Paenibacillales; family Paenibacillaceae; genus Saccharibacillus; species Saccharibacillus sacchari_A. The sequence goes on from NZ_JBBKAR010000016.1 coordinate 148,913, forward strand.
CGCGAAGATCGAAAAGAAGCGACGGTAACGGAAACTTTTTCTCGATACGGCATACGCATAGAGCGAGATCATGATCAGGCTGACCACGGTACCGATCAGCGTTACCGCAATTGTTACGCCGTACGCTCTCAGCAGCGTATCGCCGCTTTCGAAAATGTAACGGTAAGCGTCCAGGCTCCATTGTGACGGAATCAAGCGGTAGCCTTCGCTGGCCAATACGCTTTCGTCCGTCAAAGAGATGATGACTACGAAAACGAACGGAAAAACACAAGCCAGAGCAAACAGTCCGGCGATTAAATTGAACACGATATTCCAGCCCGGCGTGATCCGGTGGAAGTCGCGGGGTTTACGGGTTCTTTCGGCTTTGCCGGTTTTCTCGGCTTTACGCGCCAGTTGCATAACGGCACCTTCCTTTCTGGGTTAACGGATAACGACAAGGTTTGGCTGCTTGTTTCGAGTCCTAGAACAAGGCGCTGTCTTTATCCATGCGGCGAACGACATAGTTGGAAAGAATAACAAGCACGAAGCCCACGACCGACTGGTACAGACCTGCGGCCGCGCTCATTCCGATTTCGCCTGTCGTCATCAGACCGCGATAAACATAGGTGTCGATTACGTTCGTCACCGCGTACAACGTACCGGAATCTCTTGGCACCTGATAGAACAGACCGAAGTCCGCGTAGAAAATTTTGCCGACGGCAAGCAGCGTCATGATGGTGATGATCGGCGTCAGCATCGGAATCGTGATTCGGCGGATCTGCTGCCATTTGTTGGCTCCGTCGATCATTGCCGCTTCGTACAGCGATTTGTCGATGCCCAGGATAGCCGCCAGATAGACGACGCTGCTGTACCCGATCGATTTCCACAGATTGACGATAATCAGAATATACGGCCAGTAAGCAGCTTCCGAATACCACTGGATCGGACCTACTCCGAACCAACCCAGAATCTGATTCAGCAAGCCGCGGTCCATGCTCAGGAAGCTGAATACGAAGTAACCGACGATAACCCAGGACAGGAAGTAAGGCAGGAACATCCCGGTTTGATAAATTTTCGACAGCTTACGGTTGACCAGCTCGGACAAAATAATCGCCAACAATACCGAGAACACCAAGCCTAAAAGGATAAACGCGAGATTGTACAGCAGCGTATTCCGCGTAATCGTAAAAGCATCGTCGGTACTGAACAGAAATTTGAAGTTGTCCCAGCCGACCCATTCGCTCCGGAAAATGCTGGCCCAGAACCCGTCACGGCTGAAGCGGTATTCTTTGAATGCTACGATCGTGCCCGCCAGAGGCAGATACGAGAAGAAGAAAAACCAAATCGTCCCCGGCAGCACCATGAAGAGCAGTGCTTTATTTCGACTCAAATTTTTCAAAAAGTTTGCCATGCGTATGCTCTCCTCCTTTTAAAAAAAGGCCGGGCGATCCTTCACCGCCCGACCTCCTCCCTACTATGTTTCGGTCAGCTGTTACTTGCCGTTTTCCGCTTTCCAGGCGTCGAGCTGAGTTTGCGCTTCAGCCATGACTTTTTCCAGGCCGGCTTGGTTGAACTTCTCGATCGCTTGCGGCAGATACGTTTCAGGATCGACGGTACCGGTCATCAGCGAGGACCAGAATTGCTCCTTCACGTTTTGTACCGCAGCCAGTTCGCTCGATACGTTTTTCGGATCGAAGTTGAAGCTCAGGATCGGGGAATCCACGCCCGATTCGTTGAACGTTTTGAACTCGTCCCATTTGTTGTCCGGGTCGTTCGGGTTCAAGTTGAGCAGCATGTTGTTGCCCAGCGAGTACGACGGCATATCGTAGTTTTTCGACTCCGGCAGGTTTTCCATCCGGTTGTCGGCTGTTTTTTTGTAATGCGTGCCTTCGATACCGGAGTCCACCATATTGCGCAGCGTCGCATCGGTATTCAGAAGGTTCAGGAATTGCATCGCTTTTTCCGGGTATTCCGAGTTGGCGGAGATCGCCATCATGGAACCTTGTACGGAATTGTTCGTGATGATTGCATCGCTGGCTGGTGTCGACGTGATGGGGTAACCGTTGCTTGTCGACCAGACGTTATCCGCGAAAGGTTGCGTTTGCGCACGGTCCAGCAGCCATTTGCCCGAAGTACCCAAGTCCGAAGTGGAGCCTGTCGTTGCCGCTTCCGGAGCGATATAACCGGCTTGATAATACTTGCGCATCGTCGTCAGTGCTTCTTTCATTTCAGGCGTTTCCAGAATGTTCACGACTTTGTAGTCTGTTGTATCCAGCTTCACGGCCATCGGCAGATTCTGGATCACATAGTCGTAAGGCACGTAAGGAATATAGTTTTTATCCATCGCAAAAGGCGTCACGTCAGGCGCGTTTTCCTTGATCGTTTTCAGCAGTGGCTCCAGGCTGTCCAGGGTACGAACGCCGCTTGTGTCCATTTTGTATTCGTCGATCAGGTTTTGGTTGAAACGCCAGACTTCCTGTTGCGGAAGCTCTTTATTTGCCGGAATCGCGTAGTTGTGTCCGTCAACCTTCGAACCTTCCAGGAAGGCCGGATCGATGGTGTTTTTCAGATCCTGACCGTATTCTTCGATCAGCGAATCCAGTTCCATGAACGCGCCTTTGCGGGCATTTTGTACATAATCGAAACCGCCGGACGAGGTAAAGATAATGTCCATCGGCTCGCCGGAAGCGACCATAACCTGCATCTTCTGCTGGTAATCGCCCCAGTCGATCATTTTCATCGTTACCGTTGCACCGATCTTCTCCGTTGTGTACTTGCTGACTTCGGCCATAACCGTGTCGACGTCTTTTTGCGGAGTACCGATGGTATACCAGATCAACTCAACGGGTTTCTCCGAAGTGCCTTCGCCGCCCGAAGCCGCGCTTCCGCCTCCGCCACACCCAGAGAGTGCGACGCTAAGCGCCGTCAGTGCGGTAATTGCGAGCGAAAATCTCTTCTTGCCTTTTTGCATGAAATAGACCTCCTCTTTTGAATTGCTGTCTGTTTGTGTCTTGCGATAAGAACTATCTTCACTCTAAATGATGAAAGCACTTTCAAAAAGAAGTGAAAACTAAGATGTCAGGGTACAAAATAAAGAAAAAGACCGCCTAAAGGGCGATCTCTTCCATGAATTAGAAAGATTTATTTACATGAAAATAACATGAACGTGACTTTGATTTTCATGAATTTCGGTTTGAATGTTTTTATGCGGTAAAGATGGCTTCCCAAACGAGTTGGTCGGGCATTCGGTACTTTAGCGATCTGTTGGAGTCAAGCGGATCAAAATAGTATGCCAGGTTGCTTTTTAAGCAATGTACAGCTTTATTTCAAGCCTTTTCGAAAGCTTCATTGTTAAAACGACAACGTAAAAACAGATTTTCTATCTAATTCGTATAGAAATGAGTTCCACCTTGCATAATTGGCAACGTAGTATAAAAATAAAAAGATTTAAGCGCCGTACATTGATTTTTCGGCAATGTAAGTTCGGAGCAGGCAAAAATCGAATCTGTTATTGCTTCATTACGCGTATTCGCCGCTTTCATACGCCTACTGAAGCGCTTTATACTCCGTTGGGGAAATTCCTACGTATTTGCGAAACTGTTTGTAAAAGTAGCCCGTTTCCCAATAGCCGACGCTGCGGGAAATATCCTGCACTTTATGCGTCGTGGTGCGCAGTTTTTCTTTGGCTCGCTCGATCCGGTATTTGTTCAGATAGTCGGTAAACGTCTCGCCCGTTTCTTTATGGAAAAGCTGTCCCAGATAGACCGGGTGAATATGATACTGCGAGCCAAGCATTTTCAAAGACAATTCTTCGCCGTAATGAGCGACCACATGCCCAAGCACCTGCTGCACCACCGGACTTCGCGTATCGCGCGTCAGCAGGCCGACCGTCTCCTCAGCCGCGCGCCGAACAGCTTCGATCAGTTCCTCCATATGAGAAGCGCCGCGAATCCGTTCAAGTACCTGAAGAAACGGCTCACCATCCTCCTCGCGCTTCACCTCACGCAATGTAGCGCGAAAATCCGTACAGACGCCGAGCGCGATATTTTGCAGCTCTTCCGGAGTCATGCCTTCCGTTTTGCTAAGCGCGACAAAATCCTTGCCGATTCTGCGTTTCAGCTCCTCGTGGTCACGCGCCAGCACAAGACGGGTGTACTCCCGGCCCAGATCCGCTTTCAATGCGCCCAAGGCTTCGTCGCCCGATCCGGCTCCCACGGCGGTCGGCGGCGCGTATTCGAAGATTTGACGCTGGGAATCGACGAGCGCGTACTCCAGCGCCTTTTTCGCTTCGGCCCGGCTGACCGAACCATGCTGAGGCATCGGACCGACGCTGCCCACGCCGATCCGCAATCCTTCGCCCCCGAGTCGCTGTGCAAGCTTCGAAGACGCCGCAAGCAACCGTTCTTTGCACTCGTTCGCCGTTACAGGCACGATCACCGCTGCGTCGCCGTCCATATCCCGAAACACGACGCATTCCGGTTCGTCATGCAGCGCTTCTTCCGCTTGCAAAGACAGCGCCTGGTTTTCTTCGACCGCACGCAAAATCAACACGCCGAGTTGCGGATGCCGCAATGAGATGCCCATCAAGCCGGCCCGTTCGGCAAACTCAGCCTGCGAAATTTCTCCCGTCAACCAACGATGGAGAACATTGTCGCGAATGATTCGCGCCCCGAACGCCCCAAACTTTTCTTCGCGCTCGGCGCGGCGCAGCTTCTCCGTTACGTTAACGAGCGACGCTTCCAGCTCCTCGACGTTGATCGGTTTCAGCAAATAATTTTCGATTCCCAGCTTCATGCCTTCTTTGAGATAATCGAATTCGTTGAAGCCGCTCAAGATCATGACTTTCAGTTCGGGCCGGGATTCGCGAATACGGCCGATCAACTGCAGCCCGTTCATCTCCGGCATGGAAATGTCCGTGATCAGCAAATCGACTTGTTGTTCCCGCAACGCTTCCAACGCTTCGCGGCCATCCTGCGCGCTGCCGACGATCTCCAAGTCGAAAGAAGCCCAATCGATAATATCGGCCAAACCTTCAGTAATGAACGGTTCGTCATCCACCAGAAATACTTTGTACATGCCGCTCCCCCTTTTCCGAAACCGGATACCGGATTTCCACCAGCGTTCCTTGACCGGTTCCTCCGCTATGCAGCGAAATGCCGTAATCCGGTCCGTACAATAACCGCAACCGCTCATGCACGCTGCGCATTCCGAACCCGCCTTCGCTGTCCGCTTCTTCGCCCGCGTTGTGCAGCGCAATCTGAAGTTCCCGCAGCTTTTCCGTCGGAATGCCCCGGCCGTTATCGCGTACCCGCACCGCAATATCGCCGTGCTCGCGGTCCGCGAAAATCACGATCCGGTTATCGGCATCGCGGTTGCGTATCCCGTGCACGATATAGTTCTCCACGATCGGCTGAACGGACAGACGCGGCACTTCCGTATCCAACAGCTCCGGGTCCGCTTGAATATCATAAGCCAAACGGTCTTTGTACCGGATACGGAACAATTCCAGATACAACCGGCACGCTTCCAGTTCTTCTTTCAGCGTATGCCGTTCTTTTTGCTGCACGAAGCTTTTGAACAGCATGGACAGACTGTAGATCATCTCGCCCACGTCTTTCGCTCCTTGCGACACGGCGCGCATGCGGATCACTTCCAGCGTATTGTACAGAAAATGCGGATTGACCCTCGCTTGCAGCGCGGCCAGCTCGGTATGTTTTTGCTTGATGTCCGCTTTGTACACCCGGTCGATATATAAATTCAGTTCGTCCAGCATATCGTCGAAACCGCTGGAGATCTGGCCCAACTCGTCTTCTTTTTGATCCCGCAAACGCGTGGTCAGATCGCCGCGCTTTACCTGCTGGGTCAAACGGATGATGCGGTTCGTCCGTTTGGCGAAACTGAAAATGAACAGCGACGGCACGAGAATCGCGAACGCGATACATACGATGCTGATCGTCACGATCGTCCGCTGCAAACTGCGATACGATTCCGCCGCGTCGGCCCGGCTCATCAGCCCCGCTACCGTATATCCGCCGGACGTCGAAGCCAGCTTGTTGAGGTACATGCCGTCTTCTTCGGAAGGTCCCGACGTATTGACGTCATACACCGAATCCAGCCGCTCCGCGTAAGGAAAGCGCTCCCCATAATAATGGCCCGACGTATCAAACAGCACCCGGCCGTCCGCCGACAGCACGAAAATATCGCCTTTGAATTCTTTTTCGTAAGCCGTCAACGCGTTCCATAACCGGGAAGAGTCGAACCAGACGGTCAGTTGCCCGAGATTTTTGAGCGTTTGTTTGTCGTTAACCGGCGTCGTGACCGAATACATCGCTTGATCGGCTTTGCCCAGCGCGCGGCTGACCCAGGCATTCGGCTGAGATACGTTCGCGTTCTCGATCGCCATCGCGTCCGGTACGTACGACTGCGAAGCGTTGACGGCGACCGCGCGGAATTCCCCGTCGTTGCCGTACGAATACAACACCTGCTGCTCGCTGCTATACAGAATAAGCGCTTGAATGTCCGGCCGCGTATTCAGCACGTTTTCCATATGCGCTTTGGCGTTGGCCGAGTCGATCCCCGTCTCCGCGTAACGGTCGAGCCGGTAACGAATATAGTCGGAGTACGGGTTTAACATGAAATAAGACAAATCCATCGACAATGCGTCGTCCCGGTAAATGTCCGGCATGATGGAATCCGCTTCCGCGACGCGCAGATTGATATAGCGATCGATCGCCGACATGGCCGCTTTTTGATTGTCCAGCTCGCGGCGTACGGCCGATTGGGACATCGAGGTGAACATGAAGTAGGAAAAAGCGATAATCGTCACGATGGTAATGAAGGAGAAAAGCAGCACAGCCTTGGTAAACAAATTATTTTTCACGGTTCTTCGGTAAAACCCCAGGATATCCATACTTCGCTCCTTCCCGACCGTCTTGACGATATTTTCGCACTCCCTGCGACATCTGTCCATTCGTACCGGACATCAATCTCCCATGCGTGTTTAAGCTTATCTTTTTACCTTAGCGGATGTAACCCCTTTCAATAAGAGGTGAAAATAAAGAAGTAGGGTTCAAATTAAAGAAGCGGCCGCTCCGGGGAAGGGGCAGTCGCTCAGCGGATATTCGTTCAGAACGATATATGAATTTTTGCGAAATCAGTTGCTGTTCGAGCGTATTCGTAAAGGCGTTACATTGAAGCAGAAATCGTTTTGTTTTTTATAGGGTACAAAAAAACCTTCTTCCAATCCTAAAATTTTCGACAATAGATGTTCGTTGAACCATGTCGCATCCGACAGTTCTTCAAAAGAAATCAAATGTTGTTCAAACAAAAATTGTAGACAGCTTCTGATTTTACCGGGTCTGATCAATTTCAGTTCATTGTCCAACGGTTCGCTATGCGTGTACTTCATTCGGTTCATGGAAGCATAAAAATAACGCTGTTGGTCGTACGTAATATGATTTAACCGATACGCGCGATTGACCATAACCTGAATCGAAACCTGCCATTTTTGCTTCAATTCGATATAAGAGTTGGGATTCGAAACTTTGCGGATCGAAAGCAAATCACTCGCGAATTCATGGGCAGGCAGCAAAAAAGCGGCAGCAAACTCGTTCGCTTCTTGCTCGATACTTTGATGCTTGGCTTTATTCAATTCGCTCATGTCGATCTGATTATGCAGAAGCAGATGACCTAACTCATGCGCCAGATCGAAATTTCTGCGTACAGCCGATTTTTTTTCGGTCCCTAACATGATGATCGGTCGCTGCTGCTCGCTCCATACACTGTAAGCGCCAATAGAATTGCCCAACGATTTTTCGAATACGAAAGCTCCGTTTTTTTCGAGAATGAAAAGCAACCGGTCGTTTTGATGCTCCAGGCCGAGCGCTGTTCGCGCATAATCGGCCAGATCATCAATGATTTCCGTACGCGTCAAACGATGCTCATTCCGGAACATGAAATCGATCGCGTAATTGCGAATGCTCAAAAGCTTATTTTCGGGATGCTCGATATAGTTCTCGAACAGGTCAAGCACCCCTTCGATATGCGCAATATGCGCAGCTTCATAGTTCGTACGGGTCACGCTGTTAATTTCTTTGGAACGATAAGCGATCAGACTTGCATGAATCGGTTTTTTTATCGATTTGGGATCATAAAAATATTTGGCTTTGACGTTGAATAATTCTTTCATTTTATTCACGACATCCAAACCGGGCCCGTTATAATCATTTTCATATTGCCAGATCGACTGTTCGGTTACACCAAGAATTTGGGCCAGATCGCTGCGAGAATATCCGTGCAAAAAACGAATATCTTTCAGTTTTTCCCCAATAAACATATGCAGCCCTCTTTCTCAAAACGTTAACTGAATGTATTTACGCGTTTTCTTCGGCCTTTTTGGCAGCGACGGAATACCCATACTCTTCGGCTTCGCCGGAAAATTCGCTATCCGGCGTATTGGCAAGCGCACCGATGGCTTCCATGTTCATCTCAATGCCTGTATTGCCGAGGTAAGGTGAAAGGTCGTCGATGCGAACCATCTCGACTTTACTTCCTTGCTTAAACTCCGGCATCCATAAAGAGACGTTCGACAACATGCGGCTATTCGGTTCGATCGCATAAGTCACGATATAAAAACGGTCGAATTCCGAAACGGCAATTTGGTTTTGCACTTCTTTCAGCGAATCTTGCATAAGTTCGTTAAATTTCATGGTGCCTTGATATTCGGGTTTCAATTCTTCAAAATCGACTTTGGAATTGATCCGGGACAACTCGACCAAATAATTATCAGGATTTTTGACATCCAGTTCAGGCTGTTTGCTTGAACTTTTGATGATGGTTGCGTTTTTGATCAGCAAAAGCGATTTGGATTCAGGAATAGAAAATTGCAAGTAAGACCAAGTATATCCGGCTTTATCGTCCTGATAATTGACTCCTAGATTCTCAAGTTCCCTGGAGACTTGGTCATCGATATGATTTCCTTTTACCCAAGCATAAGCGGCACTTACACGCATCGTTTGTCGCTTTTCGCTTCTTTCCAACGCGTAAAGATTATAACCGCTTTCGATCCCTCGAACCAAATGCTTATTTAATTCTGCACTCAAAACGTAATCCATTCCCGTAAACCTCCTCGTCGATTGTTATCCATCACGATTTTACATCAAGAGACGATTTTTTTAAAGAAAGTTTGCAAAATAGATCATTTTATTAAAGAAAATTATAATCCTTCCGTCTCCAGCACCACCGGACAATGATCGCTCCCCATAATCCCGCTGTCGATCCGCGCGTTTTGCAACTTGGGCGCCAGACGCTCGGAAGCCAGGAAATAGTCGATCCGCCACCCGATATTCCGTTCTCTCACTTTTGCCATGTACGACCACCAGCTATAGACGCCTTCCGTATCCGGGTAAAAGTAGCGGAACGTGTCGACAAAACCGGAGTTCAGCAGTTCGGTCATTTTGCCGCGCTCTTCGTCCGTGAAGCCGGAGTTGCCGATATTCGGGCGCGCGTTTTTCAGATCGATCTCCTGGTGCGCCACGTTGAGATCCCCGCACGCGATAACCGGCTTCACGGCGTCGAGCCCCGTCAAATATTCGCGAAAACGGTCTTCCCATTCCAAGCGGTACGGCAAACGGGTAAGATCGCGTTTGGCGTTCGGCGTATACACGTTGACCAGATAAAAACTTTCGTATTCCAGCGTCAAAATCCGGCCTTCGTCTTCCGAATCGGTTTCCATGCCGTAACGCACGGACAACGGACGGATTTTAGTGAAAACGGCGGTTCCGGAGTAGCCTTTTTTCAACGCGTAATTCCAATATTGGTAGTACTCGCGAGTCGGCTCGACCGTGATCTGCCCTTCCTGAAGCTTGGTTTCCTGCAAACAGAAGATATCGGCGTTTTCGCGTTCGAAATAATCGAGAAACCCTTTATTGACAGCGGCCCGCAGGCCGTTCACGTTCCATGAAATCAGTTTCAACATACATTTCTCCTCTATAAAAAAAGCTGTCGGACGAACGTCTGCGCGTTCTCCAACAGCCAGTGTACCATAGCTTGCGTCTTTCGGTTAACCGGTTCGTTCGCGAAAACGAAACTCAGTCCCGGCCGTCCGCTTTGGATTTGCGAACCAGGAAGCCGATGCCTTTTAATACGGCGAATATAACGTACAGCACGATCAACAGCGACAATAGGTTCATGAACAGGGAGTCGCGCGCTTGTCCCCATACCACTTCCTGCGGCAATCCCAGCATCGCGCCGATGAACTGGACGATAAATACCGAAGCCGCCGCGTAAAACGGGGTCAGGCCTTTGGTTTCTTTACGCCAGTAAGCGCCTGCGATCGTAAGCAACGCGGCCGTCGCCAGCATATACATGCCAAGCGGCTCGTACCCGCCCGCATCGGCGTCGTAGCGCCAATTCGGCATCAGCAACCAGGCCATCAGGAAATTCGCGGCGAGCACCGCCACGAACAAAGGCCGCAGCACGCGGTCGCTCGAATATTTGCGAGGCTGCGGCGCTTTCGCTTTTTGCCCGTTCGCGTCCACGGAAGCGGACGTCGCATGCAAACGCTGTTTGCGCGTGATCGTGCGAATGAACGCATACGCGATTATCAAGCATACCGCCAGCAGCAAATCGAGTATCGCCAAAGGCTTCATTTTCCCCCAGGTGCCTGCTTGATAAGATCCTGCCAGCATCAAGCCGGCCATATGTATCGCCAACACGCATGCCGCGTCCCGCAACGGCCGCCAAGCCCGCTTCGATGTATCGCGCCAGTACCGTCCCGCTACGATAAACACCGTAATATTCAACAGTTGCAGCGCAAGCGCACCCGAATGCCAATCGGTTTCCCAGACGAAACCTTTTCCTTGATTTTGAGGTATCCAAAATGGAATCCAGATCAGCGCAAGCAGCAAATTGACGACAAGACCGACGATATATACCGGACGGAAAAACCGGGTATCGTTGCGCCGACGCTGATTTTGCTTGCGTGCCAACATCTCCGGCGTTCGATACGGATAAGAAAATTGGGGTTCCCGAACCTGCTTGCCGATCTCGAACGGCTGTTGAAAATCGTAGGCCGATTTGGGCAACGATTCGTACGCTTCCGCAAGATCGCGCACGTTCAATTCGTTCAGGTTCAGATCGGTCCGGTAAACGGCAGCGCCGGAAGATTGAAGCCGAAGCAGTACTTCGCTCAGCAAAGCAGCGTCTTCCTCGCGCCGAAACGGAAACGTTCGAATATACAGAAGCCGCCCGTGTTCGTCGAGCCGGCGCAACACCAGGTTCGCGCCGAGCCAATACGAAAATCCCGGCGTCTGCGGATTTGAAGTCGTCCAGCCGTCCAGACTGACCAGCGCTTCGCTTATGCGATCGTCGACCGACCAGCGGTTCAGCAGCTCTTCGTGCAGTACAAAATCCAAATGCGGCTGCGCTTGACGGTCATGCTGGGCGTTTCTGTACATGCGTACGAAAAAGAACGCTGAATTCCATAGCATCTTTGCGAAAAACGCCGCAAGCGCCGCGCCCAGCAGCACCAGGTACACCGAAAGCCAAAGCCCGCGCACTCCCAGATAAACCGCCGCTCCCAGGCCGACCAGCGCCGCGGCCGCAAGCACGAAACAAAACGTCAGCGGCACGATTCTTACGGAAGGTTCGGAGTTCGGTTCGCCTTCCCGGTAGGCTGATTGGTTTTCGTCCGAAATCATTCTGTTGTCACTCATCTTTTTTCCTCCCTGCTCACTGTCTGTTTTGTACCCGCCGGATATTTGGGCTGAAACGATAAAACCTGAATGTCGGCATTTCCGCTTTTCCACACAAACGTTCGTTCGCCTTTTTATTGACAGCGTCTTGTTCCGATGGTATAGTCAAACCAATCGCATACGGACGGCGCAGGGAAGCACCCTGCGGATCAGGTTGATTCAACCTTTTCCGCAGGGTGCTTTTTGTCGTTCGCCAAAAAAAGGAGCTGAATGTATGTTTTTGAAATCCGCAAAAGAATATGGGTTGCGCCTAGCGTCTGTTTGTCTGGTTGCCGTATTGATCTGCACGGTCTCGCTTCCCGCTCAAGCCGAAGCTTCGGGCAACAATTGGGCGGTATCTCTATCCGCTGTAGACTCTTTGTACGACGGGTATACCGCGCTTGAGACCGCCAACAAACTCGAAAAACAAGAGATTCAACTGCTGCGCAAAGACAGCTCTGCCCGCTTGCAAAACGTTAATTCGGCGATCAAAGCAATCGACAAATCCAAAATCGACACGTTGACCGCTACGGCGGCCGCTCTCAAAACCCGCTATGCGCCGTTGCTTCAGCAATACAGCGATCTGGGCAAACAAGCCGGCGATGCCCGTAAACGCAAAGACAAAAAGAACGCCGATCTGCTCGATCTGCAACGCAATAAGCTGAAGCCGTCGGTCGAGGCGGCCAAGCTGGAGATCAAGCAGGCTAACGAAGCATTGGTAGCCGCCAAAAAACAAGCCAAAACCAAAGCCCAGATCGTCAAAGACGCGCTGCTCCCGGTGTCTTCGCTCAAAAAACAGGTGACGGCCGAAAATAAGTCTATCACCGCATTCAACAAAACGCGTGCCGCTTCCTACAAACGCTACCGCGCCGCGATCAAATCCGGCAATGCGATCACGGCGGCCGCCGAAATCACGATGATGTATACCCAGCTCGGCAAAATCCACGCTTCCCAACAAAAAATTTACGGTTGGGAAAAGCAGATTTCGGCCGCGATCAAATCGGCGGCAGCCAAGCTGCCCGCAAAATGAACACTCCGGCAAACATTCGCCCCGGCATGAGGTCGCGCACCGAAAAAACGCACCCGGCGTTATCGCCGGATGCGTTCCGTTAGATGGATTTAGAGTTGCTCGCCGTTCGAAGCGATCACGTCTTTGTACCAATAGAAGCTTTTTTTCGGCGTACGGCTCAGGTCGCCGTTGCCGTCGTTGTCTTTATTGACGTGAATAAAGCCGTAACGTTTTTTCATTTCGCCGGTCGAAGCGCTGACCAAGTCGATACAGCCCCACATGGTGTAGGCAATCAGATCGACGCCGTCGGCGACCGCTTCTTTCATCTGAACGATATGGTCGCGCAGGTAATTGATGCGGTAATCGTCGTTGATCGAGCCGTCTTCTTCTACAACGTCGACTGCTCCAAGGCCGTTCTCTACGACCATAAGCGGAAGTTGGTAACGGTCATACAAGTGGTTCAGCGTGTAGCGCAGACCCTGCGGGTCGATCTGCCAACCCCAGTCGGATGCTTCCAGATAAGGATTCTTCACGCCGCCGAGCAGATTGCCTCCGACTTTTTCGACTGCCGGATCGGCACTTTCCACGATCGACATGTAGTAGCTGAACGAATAGAAGTCAACCGTGCCTTCTTTGAGTGTTTGCTCGTCTTCCGGGTGCAGTTCAAGCTTGATGCCCTGCTCTTCGAAGAAGCGCTTCGCAAATCCCGGGTATGCGCCGCGAACCTGTACGTCGCCGCAGATCATGTTGGAGATTTGGTCTTTCTTCTGCGCCAGAACGATATCGTTCGGGTTACAGGTATTCGGGTAAGTCGTCATGAACGCGATCATACAGCCGATTTGGAAGTCCGGGTTGATCGAATGGCCCAGCTTAACGGCTTTGGCGCTGGCTACGAATTGATGGTGCAGTGCCTGGAAGCGGGTTTGCGGGCTATCCACGCCGTCCGTCAGTTCCGTTTTGCCTTCGAACAGGATACCTGCCGCCATATAAGCGCCAAGCGGCATCGTCAAACAGTTAATTTCGTTGAAAGTCAGCCAGTATTTGACCTGGTTTTTATACCGGTTGAAGATCGTGTCGCAATACCGCAGGAAATGGTCGATCACGTCGCGCGAAGCCCAGCCGTTGTATTTCTCGGTCAGGCCGAACGGCGTTTCGTAGTGGGAGATCGTGACGAGCGGCTCGATGTTATGCTTTTTCAATTCCGCGAATACGTCGTCATAGAATTTCAACCCTTCTTCGTTCGGCTCCTGATCGTAACCGCTTGGGTAGATCCGCGACCAGTTGATCGACATACGGAACATTTTGAAGCCCATTTCGGCCATCAACGTGATGTCTTCCTTATAATGACCATAGAAATCAACAGCCTCGTGGCTTGGATAGTAAGTGCCTTCTTCCAGTACCGGCGTAATCCGGCGCGGTGTCGTATGTGTGCCTCCGGTCATCATATCAGACGTGCTTGGGCCTTTGCCGCCCTGATTCCAGCCGCCTTCAAATTGGTTGGCTGCCGTAGCGCCACCCCAGAAAAATCCGTCTCTCATTTTCATTCTTTTGTTCCTCCTCCATGATTGGGTGAAGTCTGTAACCGTAGTTTATCATCCATACCCTGACAGGACTTGTCATGGTATAATTCCAACATGGAACATAATCGATTATTCAAGATTTTGCTGCTGCTGTTGGAGAAAAAGAAAACGACCGCCCCGGAACTCGCCAAGCTGTTCGAAGTCTCGGTACGCACCGTTTATCGGGATATCGATCGGCTTAGTTCGGCAGGCATTCCGGTCTATACCACGACCGGAAAATACGGCGGCATTCATCTGATGGACAACTATGTCATGGACAAATCGCTGCTCAGCGAAGAAGAACAAAACGAGATTTTGCTCGGCTTGTACAGCGTTAGCTCGATTCCCCATCTGAACGGCAACCGGATGCTGACGCGGCTGACCACGCTGTTCGATCACAAACTGGACTGGATCGAATTCGAGCATTCCCCCTGGGAAAGCATCCCGGCGCAAGAGATGGAAATGTTCAATCAGGTGAAGCAAGCGATCTTCGCGCGGCATCCTCTTTCTTTTCATTACGTGAATTCCAACGGGGAAGCCAGCACGGAAACGACGCAGCCGGTCAAACTGATTTTCAAAAACAACACCTGGTACTTCAAAGGCTGGCAAAAAAACGAGCCTGAGCAGCACGGCTTCAAAACGTTCAAAATCAAACGCATTTCGCAGCTCGATTTTATTCCCGGCTTTTTCGACAACGATCCGGCGATTCCCGCCGCCGACGATCATCACCATGACGCGCCCAAGCCGCCTCGGCTGGTCGTTCTTTTTTCAGAGGCGGTCGCTTACCGGGTTCGAGACTTTGCCGATCCGTCGCTGATTCAATACGAAGAAGACGGACGTCTGAGAGTAACGCTGCACTTGGAAGTCGATGAACGGATCTATTCGTTTCTGATGTCGTTCGGCGGAGACGTGACGGTTATCGAACCGTTCGCGATTCAGACCGAACTGCTGAAGCGCCATCGCCGCGCGCTGAAGCATCTGCTGGCGGACAGCCGCATTCCTGATTCCGAAACCGAAAAATAACAGCAGCCGCATGCAAAAAATCCCGCTGCTTCGGAAACTGTTTCCTGAGCGCAGCGGGATTTCGTTTGGCGTAAATATACGGGCTTCATATCGTCAAAGCGGCAAGCTCCGTTTCGTTTCGATTCGGCAGCGGCCAATCTGCCGATCGAAACGATAACGTTACGGCCCGTTTACACTTTACTTTGCCGTTTTGACCAACCAATCCGCCAATTCTTCGGTCTGCGATAGCACCGCCAGCGGATCGTAATACCAGGATCTTTCTTCTTTCCATACATACACATGATCGTTTTTCACCGCATCCAGCGAGTTCCAGATCGGATCGGCTTTCAAGTCTTCCAGCGTTCGTTTGTTCGACGTGAGAATGATGTAATCGCCCGCGTAATCCGGCAGCAGTTCCGCGCTCAGTTCCATCCACTGCTTATCCATGATCTGCTCGGCGATGTCTTCGGGCGGTTTGCGACCGAGCGCCTGGTACACCGGCTGTCCGCCCCGGCCGAAGTTATCGCCGTAAGCGTACGGAATCTTGTCGATGTCTTCTATGATCGAGAATGTGGCGTCTGCCGGAATCGCCGCATCCACTTTCGCTTTGGCTGCGGCGATACGCTTGTCGTACTCGTCCAGCCATGCCGCGGCTTTTTCTTCGATGCCGAACAGCTCGCCCAGATACGTCAACTCTTCGTGCGCGTTTTTCAACTCGCCGTAAGGGATAACCACGGTCGGCGCGATTTTGCTGAACGCTTCGTAGTTATCCTGATTGCTCGTCACGATCATATCCGGTTTCAGCGAGAGCACCTTTTCCAACGATACGCTGCCGTAATCGCCGATATCTTCGACGGTTCCGGCCAGACCTTCCGTATACGGATTTTTGGTCAACAATCCCGGCGCGCCGATCGGCTGCACGCCGAGCGCCAAAAGCGACGGATAATATTCGTCTACGACCAGGCGTTGCGGCGAAGACGGTATCTCGATATCGCCGTTATCCGTTTTGACAATGCGTGTCGCCGACTCCGCTTGTTCGGTCGGCTCGGTCGCCGTTTCCGAAGCGGTATCGGCAGTCGCCGTTTGTTCTGTAGTGGAAGCCGGAGCCGGATCGGCCGCCGCTTCGTCGTTGCTTGGCGATCCGCAAGCGGCCAGCATCAACAGAATCAACGCCAGCCCGATCCATCCTGTCAGCCGTCCCCATGCCGGACGTTCCGAACGGTTAAACATAAATACTCCCCCTTGTTTCTGTTACTGATTATCATTCTCAATCAATAACTTTACGGGTTCGTTTGCAGGAAATCCATAGCACAAAATGATCTTTCGTCTTACATTTTATGAGCAAGGGACTCTTGAATCGCTTCCAACTGCCGCAGCGTGGATAACGGATCGAAACCGTAAAACAAATCCGACGAACCGACGATATGGACTTCCCCGCATAACGATCCATCCGTTCGAACAAACAGGTTGCGCACGTTTTCGCGATCGGTTTTGCTGTCCGCGATCACGAAGATCCGATCCGCGGCGAATTCTTGCAAACGCTCGAACGGCATCTCGGCATAGCCATACTGCACGATCTCGTTTTCGGGAAAATGGTGCGGGAAACGAAAACCCAAGTCTCCGTACAAAACATGCCCGGCCCGGCCGAAACGGGTGCCGAACGTATAGGCGCAGTTCCGCCCCACTTCCCAGATGATCGCCGTTCCGCGTTCCGCATAAACGGTATCCAGCTTTTTGTTGGCCTGACGGACTTTTCGCTCGTATATGGACAACAGCTTTTCCGCTTCTTCCGCGCGCCCCGCCACCTTGGCGACCTGACGAAACTGCTCGCGCCAATCCATATCCATGAAGGGAATGCCGACCACGGGCGCGACGCTCAACCATTCCCTTTCCTCATCGAGATGGTCGTACCCCAACACGACGTCCGGCTCCAACGCTTGCACCATGCGCCGGCATTCTTCGATCCCGTATACGCTAAGCTCGGAGCGCTGGTCCGGCGGAAGACCGTCATGTGTACGGAACATCCAGCCGGAATAGGCGCCCAGCACGGGACGGATACCGAGCGCGAGCAGACAGGCCGTGTAGTTGAAATTGTAGGAAACGATACGTTTCTCGCTTTGCTTGTACGACAGCGGAGACTGGCCGACCAGGCGTTTGAACGCGCGACTTAAGTCGCTGCCATCCCGATAGCCCGAGCGGGTCGCCAGATCCTGAACGCTTCCTTCCTGCAACAGCAACGAACGCTGAACGGACCGGATACGCAGCAACGTCAAATATCCGACGAACGTATAGCCGGTTCGGCGACGGAAACTGCGGGAAAAATGTTCTTCGCTGACTCCGGCAAGTTCGGCGATCCGCTGCCTGGTCCATTCTTCGGCATATCGGTCGTGCAAAATATCCAGAACGCGCGGCATCCAGTCTTCGGCGTCCGCGCCTTCCGACAAGCGGCATTCCGCGTTCAGCAGTTCGACCAGTTCCAAAAACAATCGCTGCGTCCGAAAAAACGTTTGGGCCAATCGCGAATGCCAGCTTCCGGCCAATTCTTCCGCGACCCGAACGATCCGCGAAGACCCGATATCCATATACCGGGTTTCGAACAGCGCCGGCAGTTTTGGGTTTGTTTCCGCAGCTTCCCCGTAAGCGGCATATTCGATCACCAATCCGCGTATAAAGCCGCTCAGACGAATCCGTGCTTCTTTTTCGCATAAAATCACGCTGCCGCGACTGACGTTCCGTTCCGCGCCTTCGAATCGAAGACGGCCTACGCCTTCCGTGACCACCAAGATCGCGCTGGACAGCGTGGTGCCGCGAACCGCGAATAACAGACGCTCGCGTTCGAGCGCCGTGATTTTTTTCGGCAAATAAAAAACGGGGCCGGCACCCTCCGAAGCTTTGTTGCGATCATCCGATTTCATCTTCCATCCTCCTCGAACCGCATAGCCAAAGTGTACACGATCCCGCAAAGAGGCGAAAGATACCGATACTGAGCGCAAGAATCAGGATGCGGCACGCTTCGGTCTGCGGGTACACTTACAACGTTCGATCGCGTCGGTAGCGTCAAATTCGCCAGCCGATTGCGCGAATCGGCATTTTATTCCGTCCGCCGGACGGGACTACCTTATCCAACAGGAGGCATTTTTATGAATACCGACAATTGTGCAAACCCGGCCGCCGCTTTCTCTCCAAACGACAACCGCTCCGCCGAATCCATAGCCGAGTTTCGCAATCTGCATCGCGCAGGCGGGCTGCTGTTTCTCGGCAACGCCTGGGATGTCGCTTCGGCGATCGCGTTGGAACAAGCCGGCTTTGCGGCGATCGGCACGACCAGCTACGGCATCGCCGAAGCGCTCGGCATGCGCGACGGCGAGAACGTGCCGTTCGAACGCCATGTCTCGATCGTTCGCGATATCGTCGCGCGCGTCGGCATTCCGGTATCGGCCGATATCGAAGCGGGGTATGCTTCGAGCGACGCGGATATCGTGGACAACGCGCTGCGGATCGCGGACGCGGGCGCGGCCGGGCTCAATATCGAAGATTCGCCCAAAAATCTGAAAACGTTGCGGGACGCCGCCGAACAAGCCCGGTTGCTATCGAAGCTGCGCAGCGCGCTGGACGCGCGCGGCTTCGAAGGCTTTTTCGTTAACGCGCGTACCGATACGTACCTGACGCCGAGCGTAAGCGACCCGTTGGCCGAAACGCTGCTTCGCGCGCAAGCCTATGCTTCGAGCGGCGCGGACGGCATTTTCGTTCCCGGCTTGTCGGCAGACGCCGATATCGCCGCCGTCGCTTCGGCTTCGGCGATCCCGTTGAACGTTATGTCGCTGCCGGGTTTGACCTCGACGCGGCATTTGCAAAAACTCGGCGTCCGGCGCTTCAGCTTCGGCAACGCGCTGGCCGATCTGTCGCTCGCTTTTATCCAAAAAGCCGCGAACGAATTGCTGCACGATCAAAACACGGAATCGCTATATTCGCATCTGCCGCGTTGACGCGCTTTTTGGACGGATAAGCGAATACCTCGGCATCGGATTGGATCATTTTGCTCTCCGTGCCGAACACCGGACTCCGCACTCCATACTCGATACTCCGCACAAAAAAAGCAGCCCAAAAGCCCGAATTCAAGCTTTTGAGCTGCTTTGTCGTGTGCATTTTTCGCCTTTGTTTTGGTTTCGGGTGTTCGTTTTACGCTTCTCGTTTTGTTATCCCACCGCCGGAATCAGAACGAAGCTTTTTCCACATGCACGGCTACCGCCTGGATTTGGGCTTTGCTCAAGCTGCCGTTGTCGGACCAGATCGTCACGAAACGGTCGCCGACCGGGAATGTAAGCATGTCGCGGTCGGACGGTTTGTACCAGTTGCCTTTGACGCCGTTGGACAGCGTGACCGGGGTGAAGTCGTAACCGAACGAATCGTCGCGCGGCGCGATCGCTACCTTCATGTTATCGAAAACGTACGTGACCGAGTCGCCCCCGGCGCCTACGCTGCGGAATGTGTCTCCGGTCGCGGCCTGCATCGGCGCGTACGCCGTTTCGAAGCCTTCGAAAGCGGCAAAAGCTTGTTTCGCCGCCGCTTTTTGAGCGGCCGTATACGTGATAGCCGTCAAGCCGGATTGCGTTTGCCCTGTCGGCGTGCCCGAATGGTTTCCGGCGCTTTGGGTTCCGACAACCACTTTTTTCCCGGCCGCGTCGTACGTGACCGGAACGTTCAACGCTTCGCCCAATGCGCGTACGGGCAGATACGTCGTATTGTTGTACACGATCGGATCGAGACTTTTGCCTGCCGCGTCTTTCGGCGTATACGCCTGTCCGTTGACGACGAAGCCCAATTCGTGATTCAGCTGCGCTTTGATGCTTTCGACATTCGACGCGGCGTACGCGCCTACCGAAGCGGAAAGGGTCATGCCCGCTACCATTGCTGCTGCGATCCATTTTTTCGATTTCATGATTGATTGCCTCCCTGGGGTATCGTTTTTTTGAAGCCTTTGCTGTTGCGATGCCCTAAATATACCGAAGCAATATCTCGAAAAAGCCAATGAATTGTATCCGTGACGTAAACATTTTGTACGGCCGGAGCATGAAACCTCTTCAAGTTTCGCGTTTTTTCGACGATAATGAACAACGGGTATTCATCAAGGAGGTGTATCGGATTGAAAGCAGGTAAACGGAAAACATTGGGCTTGCGAACAAAGCTGTATCTGATCATCTTGGTTCCGCTTGTGGTGATCGGCATACTTGTCATGCTAACGACACGTTCGGCCATTAAGCAGGCCGCGTTGACGACGATGCAGGAGGATACGCGCCGTTTAGCGGAAAATACGGCGATCCATCTCGGCCAACAAGCAAGCGCGATTCAAAGCGTGTACGCGGACGGCGAAAAAGCTCCTGCTTACCGCACGCTCCGGGACGAATTGAGTACGCTCCGTCAACAGGCCGGGGTTCTGTACGTATATATGCTGAATCATACGGAGGCAGGTTGGACCTATACCGTGGACGGAGCCGACTGGGGCGATGACGACTACAGCCCGTTCGGCTCGGAAGCGTCGTTCGACGCGGACGTCGATACGGGTCTGCTGCAAGGCGAAACGGTCAATACGCCTGTCGTGCACAGCGCCGAATATGGCGATCTGTTCTCTTCCTTCACGCCGATCCGCGACGAAAGCGGCAGCGTGATCGGTTATCTGGGCATCGACGTCGACGCGAATACGCTTCGGCAAGTCGCGGCGAATACGCTGGCCGATTCGTACCGGCTTATCGTTCCGCTGTTCGCCGCGACCTTGCTGCTGTCGATGCTGATTATGCTGCTGGTGGTGAACCGTCTGCTCAAACAGGTGGACGGGATCAAAAAAGGACTGGAACGCGTAGCCGAAGGCAATCTGGACGCGTCCGTCGAAAAAATCACCGGCGACCAGCTTGGCGATATCGCCGTGCTGACCGGACATATGACCGCGCGGATCACGGACATGATCGGGCAGATCAAAAGCGGCTCCGACACGCTGGTCTTGTCGGCCGGACATGTCGGAAAGACGGCGGGTACCAACAATCAGCAAGCCGAAGAACTGGCAAGAGCGATCCGCGAGATCGCTTCCGGCTCGATGCAGCAAGCCGAAGAAACGGAACGCGCCGCGCAGCTGACCGATCGGCTCGGCGGCATGATGGACGAAGTCGCGTCTTACGTCCGGCATTTCACCGACGTCTCGGAGAAACTCGGCTCCGTGCAGGCGGAAGTCAGCCGCGAGCATGAAGCGCTGCTCGGCAAAAGCCGCGACAATATGCGGCGCACCGCCGATCTGACCGGGATGTCCGCCGAACTGGACCGCAAATCCAAGTTGGCCGCTTCGGTCAGCGAACGTCTGAACACGATCGTCAAGCAAACGCAGATTTTGTCGCTGAACGCCACGATCGAAGCGTCGCGGGCCGGCGAAGCGGGCAAAGGCTTCGCGGTCGTCGCCGGGGAGATGGGTTTGCTTGCCCAGCAGTCGAAAGACTCGATTCGGGAGATCGAAACCATTCTCGGTTCTTTCGTCGAGCAGGTCGACCGGATGAACGAACATTTCGAAGCGAATCGCGTCAGCGCGCAAGAGCAAGAAATGCAGATCGCCCAATGCCTGCGGACGTTCGGCGAAGTCTCCGATTTGTCCAAACAGATCGAAACGCTGGCCGAGCGGCTCGACGGCAGAGCGGGCGATATGCAAAGCGCGCGCCGCGAAGTCGAGCAGCATATGAACGATATCGCCGCGGCGACCGAACAGACGTCGGCCATGACCGAACAAGTCTCCGCGAGCGCCGAAGAACAACAGCGTTCCGCGCTCGAACTGGACACTATCGCGCGGCGGCTGTCCGAAGTGGCCGACGGCATGCAAACCGTGGCGCGGCAGTTTCGCACCCGGCAAGACCAACATGCGCAGAACGGGAACGATCAGGATCAAAGCGTTTCATCGGAAGATTGAACCGCGCTCGGAACCGCATCCGGAATCTCTTCGAAATCACAGTTTCAATCCGCAAAAAGCCGACCTCCTTTTCGGGAAGTCGGCTTTTGACGTTTCGGCTCCTGACGCTTGCCGGACTCGCCGCCGCATGTGTCTGCTTTGTTCGTGCCTGCGGCTCCAGGCCGATCAGCCCGCGTTTTTCGACGGCCGGACGAGCAGTTCGTTCACGTCCACGCCTTCCGGCTGGGCGACGGCGTACGCGATCGCTTCGGCGATCGCCTGCGCGGGCAGCGCCACGCGCCGGAATTCGCGCATTGCCGCGCGGGCGTGCTCGTCGGAGATGCTGTCCGCCAGCTCCGATTCCGTGACGCCCGGCGAAATCAACGTCACGCGGATCTCGCGGTCCGTTTCCATTCGCAGCCCGTCCGAAATCGCCCGCACCGCGTATTTGGTCGCGCAGTACACGGACGCGGTCGGCGTCACTTCGTAAGCGCCGATCGACGCGACGTTCACGAAGTGTCCCCCACGCTGACGCTGCATGATCGGAAGTCCCGCCGCAATCCCGTGCAGCACGCCGCGGATATTGACGTCGATCATGCGGTTCCATTCGTCGATTTTGCGTTCTTGCAGATTGGACAGCGGCATCACGCCTGCATTGTTCACGATCACGTCGACGCGCCCGAATGTTTCTGCGGCGTGCCGCACGAACTTTTCCATGTCTTCGTGATCGGTCACGTCGAGCTTGCGGTACTCCGCCGTGCCGCCCGCCGAACGAATCTGCCGCGTCAACCGTTCCAGCCGTTCGACGCGACGCGCGCCGAGCACGACTTTGGCTCCGCGTTCGGCCAGCAGCGTTGCCGCCGCTTCGCCGATCCCGCTGCTCGCGCCCGTGATCAGAATGACCTTGCCTGCCACGCCGTGCGTTTGCTGTTCGTTGGTCGTCTTTTTATCCGCGTTCATAGTGATTCCTCCCTGTCATGTCCGGCTATCGCCGAACGCTTATTTTATTTTTCGCGGTAAAAAACCATGCCTCCGTGATACAGCACGCCGTCGCGGAATTCGCCGTCCGCGGTAAAACCGGTGTCGTCGACGTAATCGATATGCCGGCCTTGAATCGTATAACGGCCGGTGTACGCACTGATCCGGCTGCCGCGCGCTTCGTCGTACCGTCCGTTCGGCAGCAGTTCCTGACGGATCACCCCGTCCGCCGTTACCCACATCCCGGCGTAGGAATGCGGCTTTTCGCTTCCGTTATGGAGACTGTTATCGAGACTGCCCGTGTTCATGTTTATCCCTCCTTTGGCTGGTGCTCGTGTTCAGTATGAAGGATGCGGAACGCGGGGAGATAGAACGATCGACGCAAAAAATTGCCTAATCCGCGCAATGTCTTTCGTTTGCGCAAACCGGCAATGTATAATCGAAGAATACTCATCCGCAAGCAAGCAGAGGAGGATTCCCCTTGTATTCAACTTCTTTTCCCGATACCGGCCAAAAAGAAAAGCTTCGCCAGCTTGCCGCTTCTATTGCCCGATTCTCCACGAGCGACGGCACGCACCCGACCGACTTCCCTCCCTTGTCGCTCATTCGGAGCGCAGAGGACGCCGTTCCGGTGTACACCGTGTACGAACCGTCGATCTGCCTCGTCGCCCAGGGAAGCAAACGGGTGCTGCTCGGCGACGAAACTTACCGTTACGGGCCTTCGCAATATTTCGCCGTGTCGGTCGAGCTGCCGATCTCCGGCGAAGTGACGGAAGCGTCGAACGAACTCCCGTATCTGGCGGTGCGTTTGCGGATCGACCCGCAGCAGGTGCTGGAGTTGATCCGCGAAAGCGGTCCGACGCCTCGCGGCGCGACTTCCCGCGGCCTTTATGTCAGCGAAGCCGCTTCGGGCATGCTCGACGCTTTTTTGCGATTGGTACGTTTGCTTGAAACGCCGGACGATCTTGACGTGCTAGCCCCGATGGCCGCCCGCGAAATTGTGTACCGCGCGCTACGCGACAGCCAGGGACAAGCGATCCGGCAGATGGCGCCGGGCGCCGGACATGCCGCTTCCGTCGCCGAAGCGATTCGCCGGATTCGCGAGCGCTACAACGAGAATCTTCGGATCGACGAATTGGCGGAAAACGTCGGCATGAGCCCGTCTTCGCTGCATCGGCGCTTCCGCGAAGTGACGGCGATGAGCCCGCTGCAATTCCAAAAGCAAATCCGGCTTCAAGAAGCGCGGCGGATGCTGCTCAGCGAGCCTGTCCAGGCTGCCGAAGCCGCTTTTCGCGTCGGCTACGAAAGCCCTTCGCAGTTCAACCGCGAATACGTCCGCTTGTTCGGGCGGCCGCCGCTTGCCGATATCCGCCGATTGAAAAAGCTGCCCGAAAACCGTACGGCAAGCGAACGTTGAAGCTTATTCCGCTATAACAATCAAGCTCCTTTTTTCACGCTGCCCGAAACCACTTTATGCACATGCAGCATCAGGTCGAGCAATTCGTCTTCCGGCAAACGCGTGCCGCAACGGCGTTCCAGATCGGTCCGGATTTCTCCGGCGCATGCGTAACATTCCGGCATATGTTCGCGGATCAGCCGACCGAGCGTGCCGTCGGTCGCGGCGCTGCGGTCTTCCGTACGCAGTGCACGGCGCACCGAAGTGCGCATATGCTCGGCAAACCGCCGATAAGTCAAAACCGATACGTCAGAGCTTGCTATGCCAAAACGTCGTTCGATGATGTCGAATGCGTTTTCGAGTGTGGCAAACAAAAGCTCACCTTCTCCGCCCGTCGCCTGTTTCTGCCAATAGATCGCTTCGTTCATCTGTTCTTCTTCCGCGATTACCATATGTTCGTTAATGATTTGCGTGATTCTCATTCTTGTCGCCTCCCTTTCGTTCTCTCCCGTTGATACCAGCATAATTTGTGACATCGATTTCAGGTCAACCCCTTTTTTCGTTCGCAGCGAAAAAAGCGGTTTTTTGATATACTTTTGGGCAAAGGGGGCGACGGGGATGACGAATATCAAAGAAATTGCAAAACGTGCTGGCGTATCGCCCTCCACGGTTTCTCGCGCGCTCAGCGGAAAAGGCTATGTCAGCGAAGAAAAGAAACGAAGGGTGCTGGCCGTAGCCGAAGAATTCGATTACGCGCCCAACCTGAACGCTCTTTCGCTCAAAACGGGAATAACGCGCAGGCTCGGGCTCGTGGCGCCTGCTTTTATCGAATCCGTCAGCCTGTTCACGGGCGGATTCGTGCGGGCCGCCGAGGAGAACGGATATACCGTGACCTTATTTATGACAGGCAGCGATGTATCCAAAGAGGTCGAAGCGCTCGAAGCGCTTCGACGCAAACAGGTGGACGCGCTTGTGTTCGTTATGTTCAAAAGCGATTTGTCGCTGATTGCAAGCTATACGAAATACGGTCCGATCGTGTCATGGCAGCGGATTATCCATCCTAACATTCCATCTGTATTCATGAATCAGTACGACGGCTATACGATCGCCCTTGAACATTTGTACGCGCGTGGCTATCGTCGGATTTGCAACATTTATGGATCACCGACGCGATTGAACACACAAAGCCGTATCGACGCGTTTCGGGATTTTTGCGCCAAATATGAACTCGACCCCCTTGCCTGTCCGTCTTTTGACGATATGGGCAACCCTTCGCACGGAGAGCAGATGGTCCGTTGGTGGCTGGAAAACGGACAGATTCCCGACGCGTTTGCCACGACCAACGACCGCGTCGCGGCAGGCATGGTCGCGGAAGCGCGCAGGCTCGGTTTGCGGATTCCCGAAGATTTCGCCGTCTGCGGCTTCGACAATCTGGACTTCGCGGATATGCTCGACTTGACGACGATTCATTATCCCGTCAACGAGCAGGCCGGCAACGCGTTCTCGATCATCCGCAGCCGCATCGAAGAGATCGAACTGCCGCTGCGCCCGCTGAAGTTCCATCTGGTTCAGCGCAGCACAACGTAATCCAAAAACACGGATGACGAAACTATTCGTTATCCGCTTTTTGCATGCCCGAGAAGGGTTTCTCCGCCACGATCATGAACCGCGCTCCATTCATAAACCCGTACTTCAAATGATGCATCGGTAGCTCCTTCGCGGACATATGGTCCCGCCGTACCTCAAGCTTTTCAAACCCGACTTCTTTCAATACCCGCTCGTCTTCCTCCGGCCGCGGCACCTGGACGAACGGCAAATCATCCAACACGCCGAGCTTGCGGCTTTCCTTTTTACGCATCCGGCGCTCGGTCAGCAAAATCAACAGCCAAGAGAACCCGTAACGAATCCGGTTCGCGAACGATCGATTTTCTTCATATAAATAATTCCCGTCGAACACGATCAGCCGACCGCCCGGCTTCAATACGCGATGCCACTCCGCATAAGCGCGAACCGGATCGGGCAGCGTCCATACCACATCCCGGCACACGATCGCATCGAAGCGATTGTTTTGGAATATTCGCAAATCCGAAGCATCCGCCAGACTCACCGGAACATCGGGAAAACCGAACTCCCGCACATTTTTCCCGGCACGTTCGACCATCCCGGGCGAAGCGTCCACCGCCTCGGGACGGTGACCGAGCCGTGACAGCAAAATAGAAAAGAAACCCGGCCCCGTGCCTACGTCGAGAACCTGTTGGGAAGGAGCGTCGCCCAACCCTTCCGTTAATCTTTTTTCCCAAAAAGAGACTTCCGTCCGGCTGCGAAACTGGGTATGGATCACTTTGTCATAGCCGTCCGCACCCGAATTCCAATAATTCGATACATCTTCCAGCTTGCTCATTCCATGACCTCCAGACGGTTCCATAAGATCGGCTCGAATGTCGTATAGCCGGCTTCCACGCCTCGCAGCCTTTTATTGAAAACGAACAAATCATCCGGGTAATAAAGCGACGCGAACATCGCCTGCCCGTCCATCCGGGCAAAAATCTGATCGTACGTGCCCTGACGCTTCTTTTCCTCCGTCGAGGCCAGCGCCGTATCGATAAGCTGCTCCAATTCGGCGTCCGACCAAGCCACGGCCGCAGTATCTCCGGTCCGATGGAACAACGAGCTTAGAAACGAATGCGGATTGTAGGCGTCGTCATAGGTGCGATACACGATCATGTCGTACGCTTTGGTCGTCCACAGCGCGTCGTAATAGGCATTGGGTTCCAGCACCTGCAACTCGACGCTAATGCCTACGTTTTGCAGCTCGGCCTGAATCAGTTCCGCCATCGGCTTCCATTCGGGAAAATCGACCTGCTGCAACACCAGACTCAGCTTAAGCGGCGTGCCGTTTTTTTCGACGAGGCCGTCTCCGTCCGTATCGGTGTAGCCGCTCTCGGCGAGCCGCGATCGGGCAGCTTCCGGATCATAACCGTAACCTTTGCTGTTCGACTCCGTCACGTAAGGCACGGTCGACGGGAACAGCCCTTTGGCTTCGCTGCCGATACCGCCCATCAGATCGTTC
The DNA here is from genome assembly GCF_037722395.1 of Saccharibacillus sacchari. Taxonomy (GTDB): domain Bacteria; phylum Bacillota; class Bacilli; order Paenibacillales; family Paenibacillaceae; genus Saccharibacillus; species Saccharibacillus sacchari_A. Next base: position 176,560 of record NZ_JBBKAR010000016.1, read on the forward strand.
ACGATGCTTGACTTGTCGATCGCCAGATTAATCGCTTTTCGCACGTTCACGTCTTGCAGATCGGGATTGCTGCCGTTGTAGACGAGAAAATGCGAGCTGGTGCCCGGCGATCTCAGCCTTTCCAACGAAGCTTCGTTTTCGATCACCGGCAGGCTTTCCAGCGGCAAGCGGCTCATCTGTCCTCCGGCCAAATCGACTTCCCCGCTTTGCAAAGCCAATACGCGGGATTGCGGATCGGGAATGACTTTTAACGTGATCTTCGACAGCTTAGGCGCATCGCCCCAATAATTCGGATTTCGCACCAGCACCGCTTCCTGATCGGTCTTATAGCTGTCCGCCATCCATGCGCCGGTGCCGATCGGTTTAACGAATGTTCCTTGGCTATCGCCTGCCGGTTCGACCGCGTTCGGACTGATGATCCGTACCGGACGCGCGAAGGTCAGCTCGGTCAATAGCGGATAATAAGCGCGGTCGAACGTCATCTGCACCGTATGATCGTCTACAATCTCCAGCGATTGCATCGCGGTAGCGACAGTCAGCGAATTGGAAGGATCATGTATCCAGCGTTCGAATGAGAATTTTACGGCTTCCGCGTTAAAATCCGATCCGTCCGAAAACTTTACCCCTTGCCGCAAATGAAAGGTGTACGTTTTGCCGTCTTCCGAGATCTCCCAAGACTCTGCCAACGCCGGCTCGATTTGTCCTTTTTCACCGTATTGCACCAAACCATCGTAGATCATCGCATGTACGTTCATCGAACCGTCGTAGGCGCCCGCATCCAGACGGTCCAGCCCCACGTCGCCCGACACGGCCACCGTGATTTCCTGCTGCGCGGCAGGTTGAACCTTATCGGTATCCGTATTGGCTGTCGGATCGCCCGGCGACGAACTTCCGGCTCCCGAGCATCCTGCCAGCAATACGGACAGCAGGGTCGCCGCCGTTATTGCTTTTTTCCAAAAAGTTGATTTTTGCATGGATAAGCCCTCTTCTCTATGTCTATTAAAAGGATGGATTGGATAGGCGACTGTCGATTTTGCGTTCTCGGGGATGTCGCGCCGGAATCGAATCCAGCAGCATCCGCGTGTAGGCGTGAGTCGCTTGCTCTAGCGAATCGGCATAAGGCAGCTCCTCTACGATCCCGCCGTGACGCATGACGATCGCTCGATCGCAAAAACGGCCCACGATCGATAGATCATGCGTGATGAACAAGTAGGACAAGCCGAGACTTTTTTTCAATTCGTCAAGCAAATCCATTGCCTGTCGGCGCAGACCGAAATCCAGGCTGGAAAAAGGTTCGTCCAAAATCAGAATCTCCGGCTTCCGCACGAGCGCCCGCGCGATACCGACCCGCTGCTGCTGGCCTCCGCTCAATTCGGCTGGGAGACGGCCGAGATGCGAAGCGCCAAGCCCGACAGACTCCAGCGTATGCAAAATACGTGCACGCCTTTCTGCCGCGTTGCGGATGCCCGCGTTACGCAGCGGTTCGGCTATGATTCGCTCAACGGTAAAAGCAGGATTGAACGAAGACAGACTGTTTTGAAAAACAAGCTGCATCCGACTTCGCACTTCTCGCATCCGGCCGAAGCTCCAATCCGTGATATCCGTTCCCCGGTACCGTACACGGCCGGCGCTCGGCTGTTCCAGGCGCAGCAGCATGCGTGCCAGCGTGCTTTTCCCGCAGCCGCTTTCGCCGACCAATCCAAGCGTTTCGTTTTGCCGGAGTTCAAAAGACACGCTATTCACGGCAGGGAGCGACTGTCGCGGATTGCGCTTCGCAAACAGACCGCCTTTTTGCCCGTCGTATATTTTCGTCAGTTCGACCGCTTCCAGCAGCTTCAAGACCTCACTCCTTTTCGCTATAACCGGCTATTCAGCAGTTCACGTGTATACGCATGCCGAGGATGATCAAACACCGAATAAACGTCGCCATACTCCACGATCCGCCCCGCCTGCATCACATACATATCTTCCGCCAGCTCGGCGACAACGCCCAAATCGTGTGTAATAAGCAAAATACCTACATCTTCTTCCCGGCTCACCCGGCGCAGCTCGCGCAAAATTTGCGACTGCACGCTGACGTCGAGCGCGGTCGTCGGTTCGTCGGCGATCAACAGCTTGGCTCCCGACACAAGCGCCAGCGCGATCATAATCCGTTGGCACATGCCGCCGCTAAGCTGAAACGCGTGTTTAGACAATAGCGATTCGGCATTCGGCAGACCGGCGCGCTTCAGTTGGGCGACGGCGATCCGTCTGGCTTCGGTCCGGCCCACAGGTCGATGACGGCGGATCGTCTCAATCAACTGCCGCCCGATCGGCAGGACCGGATTGAGCGCGTTCGCGGGATCTTGAAAAACCATCGCTATATCGCGACCGCGAAACGCTTTCCGCTTGTGCGGCGGAAGGCTTTGAAGCTCGATGCCGTTCAACCGGATTTCGCCCTGTTCCACATGTCCGGACGAACCCAGCAATCCCATCGCCGCCAAAGCTATGGCGCTTTTGCCGCTGCCGCTTTCGCCGACCAGCGCCGTAATGCGGCCAGCTTTAACCGACAAGCTGACATCGTTCGCGGCCGTTACAGCCGTAGGCCCGAAGCCGTAACGCAAGGTCAAATGCCGGATACAAAGCAATTCGGTAGAAGCTTCAGCAGAAGCGCTCATTTGGCGACCCTCCTTTGTTCGCGCAGTCCTTCCGCCAGCAAATTGAAGCCCAACACGCATAGCGCAATAGCCAAGCCCGGAAATATCATCAAATTCGGCACCGTCTGGATATAAGGCCTACTGTCGCTCAGCATCACGCCCCATTCCGGAGCAGGCGGCTGCGATCCCAGACCGAGAAACGACAAACCGGCCAGTGCCAGCATGATCGTTCCCACCTCCATCGAAGCCAGTACCAGAATCGGACGTGCCGCGCCGCGCAAAACATGGTCGAACGCGATTCGCAAATGCGAAGAACCGGAAGCGCGGGCAGCGAGCACATAATCATTCGCTTTCAGCTGCAAAACCATGCCCCGGATCAATCTGGCGTAGCCTGCCCACCAGACCGAAGCGAACGCCAGCAGCAGATGGGCTTGGCCCGGACCGAGCATCGCGGCAATAGCCAGAGCCAGAATCAGACTTGGAAAAGCAAGCAAAATATCGACAATCCGCATCACAAAACGATCAATTGTCCCTCCGACATAGCCGGACAAAACGCCGACCGGCACACTGATTGCCAGCACGGTGACCAAGACGGCCAGCGCGCAGAACAAAGACTGCCGGGTGCCGTAGATCAAACGGGACAATACGCAGCGACCCAGATGATCGGTTCCGAGCGGATAATCCATCGACGGTCCGGCCAATCGATGCGTCATATGCACGTCCAGCGGATTCGAAGGAGCTATCAGAGGCGCAAGCAGGCCCACGCTCAGAACTCCCAGCACGATAAAGCCGCCGAGATAGGCCGGAACATTTTTTGGCATAATCAAGCCGTTCATCCTTCCCTTTTCACTTCATTCTGGGATCAAGCAGCTTGTAGAAGCCGTCCACTGCCCTGTTAGTCAAGACGACAATCAGCGCTGTCAGCAGCACATACCCTTGAATGACGACATAGTCTTTGGCATAGATCGCTTCGACCGCGAATTTGCCGATTCCCGGCCAGGCGAACAGCGTCTCTACAATGACCGCCCCTCCGAGCAGCGCGCCGATCTGCATGCCGAGCAGCGTAATGCTCGGCAGCAGGGCGTTGCGCAGCGCATGACCCGCGATCACCGCGCCTTCGCGTAATCCTCTTGCCCGGGCCGCCCGGACATAAGGCCGTTCAAGCACTTCCAGCATGCCTGTCCGGATCAACCTGATATATACGCCGGCAATGCCGAAGCCTAAAGTCAATGCAGGCAGCACGACGCTAACAGGACTATCCATCCCGGCGACAGGGAACATTTTCAACCGAACCGCCCCGTAAAATAACAACAGCAGACCCAACCAGTAGGCCGGCACGGACACGCTCGCCAACGAGATCAGCTTGCTGATCCGGTCCCACCAGCTCGCCTGGAAAAGGGCCGCCGCGATTCCGAGCGGCAGCGACAGCAGCGCCGCGAACACGACGGCACATAAGGCAAGCCAAGCCGTAGCGGGCAAGCGGCTTAATAACTCTTGGGCTACAGGTTTGCCTGTGGTCAGCGATAAGCCGAGATCCAGTCGCAGCACCCGTCCCAGCCATTCGACGTACTGGATATGCAGCGGCGCGTCCAGACCTAGCGATTGCCTGAGGGCTTCAACGGCTTCGCGCGTCGGCTGCACGCCGTCCGCACGCAGCATGATTTCGGCCGGATCGCCCGGAGCCAGATGCATCAGGCTGAACGTAATCAAAGACACGCCCAACAGTACAACCAGCAGATTTACCAAACGGGTTATTCCTCTGCGTACGGACGTAACGATTCCTCCTTTTCCGACTTCCGGCTTGCACGTTTGAAGGAATAGCCAAGATCAGCGAATTCGTTATCGTCGGCCGCAATCCGGACAAATCTTGTTTCCGTGAGCAATACGCTGCGTGTCTTCACTTCCAAAACAATCCCTCCGGATCAAGCTCGAACTGCTCAAGCTGATCCTCAAAATGCGGCTGCGGCGTCAGCGATGGCGCCTCGGCCCATTTTCCGTCTTCCGTTTTGGCATACAGGCTCCAGGCACCCTGTTCCAAACGGAACTGCGCCAGGTCTTTGCCTTGCCAACCGTAACGCGGCGGCTCCGGGCGTTCTTCGGTCAAAGTGACGCAATCCTCCTCCATCCGGTAAACGATTCGTACCGCCCTGCGCATGCTCGGCGGAATTTTTTCCGAAATATAACCGCGAAGCAAAGCTTCCAATCTTTTCGCATCGAGCGCATCCATATTCGATCCCTACCTTTATCGTTTTCGTTTTTAAAAAAAGAACAACCATACAAGCCCCGCTGTGGTCGCGAGCGACGTCGCCTCCTGCTTGCCTGCCGATTCGAAGCCGACCGGCACGGTCGAACGCAAAGCGGTATCCGGGTCCGATTGGCGTACACGCCCTAACACGTGCAATCTTCTTCGCAGCAGGACAGGTCGATCAGCAGCATCCCTTCGCGCCGATATTCGTTCAGCGGAGACAGGTCGAGCCCCAGGCGTCTGGCGATCTCTCCACCGACGACCCCGAAGCGCTGCCGGAACTTGTAAATGAAGCAAAAAATCAGATCGTCATGCACCACGCCAGGCCCGGCCAAAAAGAAACCCGGTGTAACCGTGGATTCGTCGTATTCGTTCAGCAGCACGGCGCCGTCTTCTTTTTTCGCAAAATGCTCGTCCACCATCCGCAAGCTGCCTGCAAAGCCATTTGCCAAAATCGGGGGATAAGGCGTATGTAAAAAGCTTTCCTCTCCATTGGCGTTCTCGCTGTAGAGCAAGTAGCCTCCATCCTCCTTGGGCTCGATCCAATGTACCTCGTGACCGGCCAACAGCTTGATTTTTCCGTCTTCAACATCTTTCAGACGGTCCTTCGTAAACGGCGATAGCGTCAAGCTGGGATCGCTGCTCCCTTTTGCTGTCCAACGGCCGCTATGGTCGATGACGGTGACCCTTTTCCCCTGCCGAGCCAAATGAATGGCCGCGTCCGCGCCGCTCTCATACCCGCCGATTACGATATATTCGTCACCGGGAAGCTCTGTCCACTCACGAACAAGACTGCTGTGCGTCGCATACTCAGATCCGGGAAAAGCGTCGGTATTCGGATATTGGAATTCACCGGCTGCCCAGATCACATAACGGCTTCGCATAGGGCCACGGCTCGTATCCAGCTCAAATCCGCCTCCGTCCAACGGACGAATAGCCGCAACATCCGTGTTTGGATAAACAGGCAGTTTGCGATAAGCGGCCAATGCCTCCAGATAATCCGCATACTCGTCACCGGAAGGATGCTCCGTGCCCAGCGTAAAAGCAGGAGACGTGCGCAGCGATATCGAATTCAAATCAAGCAGGCCATACGCGTTGCCCGTAAACGAAGGCGTAATCATGCGCGTTTCTTTCGGCCAAAGTCGAAAAGAAGAGCCGATTCCGCCCCGATCCAACACGGCGAAACGGTCGATTTTCAAATCTTGCAACACACATCCTATACCAAGCCCTGCGGCACCTGCGCCCACGACCAGACAATCGAACTCTTCCACTTTGTTCACCTCAAAACTTTAATAGTAATAATTACGATTTAACCAGAGCATACGGCGTTCCTGCTTTTCTGTCAAATCAAAACCTCTTGAATTTTGCCGGATCATGCTCTATTTTGGTTGTAGAAGTTGTATTTTTGCACAAGTGAAACTTTAGTTCCGCCTTGGGCGTCCAAATTCCTAGAGGTTCATCGTCGTGCCATCGCGTTCATACATAACCCAAAGGAGAAGTGAGAATGAAATTCGGAAATCTTGCCTGGAAAAAAACAGCTCTCCTCTTTGCCGCCGTCCTGCTTCTGGCTCTTTTCGCACTGCCGGGTACAGTACGGCATGCGTCCGCAGCCGCTACGGCCGAGGCGAGCATCGTGTTGGATGGCCAAACGATCAACGGCGCGGAGCCGGTTATCGTCAACCAGACCACCATGGTGCCGATCCGTGTCGTGTCCGAGCAACTGGGTTATTCGGTTAACTGGAACCAGTCCGAAGGACGCGTAACCATTGGAGGAGAAGCCTCCCCTCTTGTGTTGACCATCGGAAGCGCGACGGCAGGTTCCGCTTCCGGCAACGTCCAGCTTGAACAAGCGCCGTTTGTCCGTTCAAGCACCACGTATGTGCCGCTGCGCTTTGTCGGTTCGCAAATGGGACTCGGCGTGAAATGGGAGCAGGCGTCCCGCACCGTGTATCTGCAATCCCCCGTGCCCGCGCCTTCCGTTCCGACGGTTCCGGAGACGCCAGGCACGACAACGCCAACGCCTGTCGCTCCTTCGAACAACGCGTCGATCGATGCAATCAGCTTCAGCGATAACCGCCTGACCATCTCGGCCGGAGCCGCGGTTACGCCAAAAAGCTCAACGCTGGCCGGTCCAGACCGAATCGTTGTCGATCTGCCAAACAGCGCTTTCGGCCCCGGCCTGCTGGCTAACGGTAGCCTCGGACTGGGAAAAGTCGGCACGCTGGCCGTGGAAAACTCTTCGCTGGTCAAGCAGGTTCGGTACTCGCTGTTCAGCGAAAGCCCCTCGACCATTCGAGTCGTCATCGACTTGAATCGAGCTGTCGGATACAACCTGTACACGGAAGGGAATCTGATCTTCGTTGATCTGAACGACGACGGAACCGCTCCGCCTGTTGGCACAGACGGCAAAAAGGTCGTCGTTATCGATCCGGGACACGGCGACCATGACTCCGGCGGCGTCGGGATTACAGGCGTCAAAGAAAAAGACATGGTCCTTCAAGTCGGTTTGAAAGTAGCGGCGCTGCTTAAGCAAGAGCCGAACATTGATGTGATCATGACGCGCAGCGACGATACCTTTGTGGCGCTGGACGACAGAGCCAAGATCGCCAACGATGCCGGAGCCGATGTATTCTTGTCGATCCACGGCAACAAAGCCAATACGAGTAGCGCCGTCGGCACCGAAACCTATTATGCCGATGCCTCACGCAGCAAGACCTTGTCCGATACGATTCAAAAGCATGTTCAGGCCGCCACAGGCTTCCGCGACCGCGGCTCCAAACAGGCCAACTATGTAGTCATCCGCAAAACGACCATGCCGGGTGCTCTTGTCGAAATCGGGTTTTTGAGCAACAGCGAAGAAGAAACCTTGATGATGCAAGAAGACTTCCAACAAAAAGTAGCCCTGGCGATCGTTGCGGGCTTGAAAGAATATTTAGGCGTGTGAACCAATCCTTTTTTCTTTCTTCTCTTCTTTTCTTTCTAAAAACAGAACCCTCAATTGCATGTTCCCAGATGCCGAAAAGTTCAACGTAGCTGGAAGACAGAAGACGGAGAGAAAAATTCAGTGAAGGAACGATAGTGTTCGCCTTTGAAATCGGGAAAATTCCGCTAAAAATTCAATCTGTTTTCCCGATTTCAACACGCGACCGGAACGAATTTTTCTCGGAGCCTTCTGTCTCCCCGCGCCTACGTAACTTCATCGGCAACCTGAGAACCCACAATTGCGGGTTCTTTTTTTGTCTCCCCCGCCATTATTTTTTACTCGGCAACTTATTTTTCCCGCATGAATTTATTTTTCCCCAGAGAAACTTTTTAATCGTAATGACGTCTATTAACATGAAGGGAGCAGTGATCATGAGATTCGAGCGAAAAGTATGCAAGAAAGCTGCCGCTATTATTCTGGCCTTTGTGCTTGCGGTTACGTTAGCATTGCCCGGTACAACCGGACAGGCTTTGGCGGCAACGGCGGAACCCGGCATCATGCTGAATGGCAAAAAATTGGACAATGCCCAGGCGATGACGATCAAAGGAACAACGATGGTACCGATTCGAACCGTATCCGAACAACTCGGATATTCGGTGAACTGGAACCAGGCAACAGGACGGATCGAAATCGGAAGTGCGCCGAGTTCGCTGATCCTGACGCTGGGCAGTCTGACGGCAACTTCAGGCTCAACCCGTATTGCCATGCAACAGGCGCCTTTTGTTCGTTCGAATACGACTTATGTGCCGCTTCGTCTGGTCAGCTCGCAAATGGGCGTAGCGGTTCGATGGGAACAGTCTTCAGGTACGGTGTATCTGCAATCCGAGCTTGAAGAGCCTTCCCTTCCAACCGTACCGGTCGCACCGCCTACAGATTCGACAGTCACCGCGATCAACAGCATCAGCTTTAGCGACAACCGTCTGACCCTCTCGGCGGACGGCGCCGTGAAACCTCAAGGTTCGGTACTCAAAAGCCCGGACCGAATCGTCGTCGATCTTCCGAGCAGCTCGTTCGGACCGGGACTGCTTCAAAATCAAACGGCATCGGCCGGACAAATCGTGACTCTGCCTGTAACGGATTCTTCAACAGTCAAGCAAATCCGGTACTCGCTGTTCAGCCAAAGCCCATCTACGGTACGGGTCGTGATTGACCTGAACCGCGCGACGGGTCACAACCTGTACACGCAAGGCAATCTGGTGATCGTCGATCTGAATGACGACGGCGCAGCCGCGCCGATCGGCACGGACGGCAAAAAAGTCGTCGTGATCGACCCCGGACACGGCGACCAAGACTCCGGCGGCGTCGGAATCACGGGCAAACTGGAAAAACACATGGTGCTGAGCGTCAGCTTGAAAGTCGCCGCGCTGCTCAAGCAAGAACCGAATATCGACCTGATTATGACGCGAACCGACGACACCTTTATCCCGCTGGACGGACGGGTAAAAATCGCCCAAGACGCCAAAGCCGACGTGTTCCTGTCGATCCACGGCAATGCCGCATCGTCCAACGCGGGCGGCACCGAGACATTCTACGCCGACGCCAAACGCAGCAAAGCGTTGTCGGATATCATTCAAAAGCACGTCCTGGCCGCCACCGGCTTCCGCGACCGCGGTTCGAAGCAGGCCAACTACTTAGTCATCCGCAAAACCACCATGCCCGCCGCCCTGCTCGAAATCGGCTTCCTGACCAACGCCAACGAAGAAAAGCTGATGATGCAGGATGCTTTTCAACAAAAAGTAGCCGTCGCGATCGTAGCGGGAATCAAAGAATACTTAAAAACCCATTGACACATAGATCTAACGAAGCTGCATATACGCAATAGAAAAAGGGAATGCGCCCGCGCGCATTCCCTTTTCCTTATTCCGCCAGATCCACCGCGCAACTCGATCTTTTCCACTCAAGGCCCTGTACCCAATGACGATACGTTATCCGACCGAATCTTCAGATCAGAACCTCTTAGCAAGCTCTCCATCTACCCTACCTCAAAAAGCTCTTTTCGAAAACCGCTCTACCCAAGCACCCTTGAGGCTGCCCTATACTCTTTTCAAACGATCCTGGCCTTTTAAAACATGTCCTTAGGCGGAGAAAGAAATTCAGCGAAATACGCCTTTGAACTCGGAAAACTCCTTATTCAAATCCTATCCCTTTTCCGAGTGAGACAGCGAATTGAACTGAATTTCTCTCGCAGCCCATTCTTCTTTTACGAACAGGATCTTAGACTTCTTTATAGACGCCCTCTCAAGGCGTCCTCCCCCACGTTTTCGAAAAGCAGCTTCCCGACCTTAACCGCAATAATGAGGAGTCCTTTTCCCCCGCATCCTGTTACAATGAACTCAGAAGTCACCGCCGAACCGGAAAGGAGCCGCACGCATGAACACAACCATCGGAACGATCCGACTGTCCTTCGAAGAAATGTGGGAGCGCATCATGGCCTGCGACGCGAGGTATGACGGACTCTTTTTCACCGCTGTCAAAACAACCCGCATCTACTGCCGCCCGTCCTGCCGATCCCGCAAGCCGAAAAAGCAAAACGTGGAATTCTATGTCCGTCTGAACGAAGCGGAAGCCGCAGGGTATCGCCCGTGCAAAAGATGCCAGCCGGAATTCGAGCATTCGCCGTGGAATGGATTCGTGCTCCAAGCCCGCTCCTTTATCGTGGAACATTATCGGGAAAACCTGCTGCTCAAAGATATCGCGGATCACGTCAAACTCAGCACGTATTATCTGGAACGGCTGTTCAAGCAGGAGACGAACGAGACGCCGCGCATGGTTTTGGAAAAAGTCCGCGTGGACCGTGCCGCACACTTACTGCGATGCAGCGACAAATCCAATCTCGATATCTGTTACGAATCGGGCTTCCATACCCCTTCGAATTTCTATAAAGCGTTCAAACGTCACCACGGCTGTTCGCCGGGCGAATACCGGGAGCAAGGTGCGCCCATTGTACGGGAAGCGGCCCGACGCAAAATTCCGAGACAGCAAACGCACGCAGCGCAACGCCAATCGTCTTCATCTTCCGCCGGCAAATAACCGATGCGCCGATCCTTTGCAAATACCGATTTTCATTTCGTACGAAAGGAGAACTTCCCTTACCATGAACCCATCCGATTCTTTTTACGCAACATCCGAACACTCCCACTCATCGCCGCTGCTGCTTCGTGTGTCCGAGCCTTTTAGCTGGAGCGAATGCCTGGCTTATCTGGGTCGATCGGATGTGGAAATCATGCACCGGATCGAAGAAAATCGGGTGTATAAACCGGTCGAACTTGGCGGAAATCCCGTGCTGCTGGAGCTAAGTTATGCAGCCGCTTCGGCTTCTCTTGAGATCAACTTTCCGCAAGGGGAAGTCGCCCCCGAAATACGCGACGCTGCGGCTGTTTACGTGCGGGAATGGTTCGGTCTTGACAAAGATCTGCTTCCGTTCTACGCACTGGCCGAGCAAGATCCGATCCTCGCTCCGGTCGTATCCGCCCATGCGGGCTTGCGGCTGATCGGGATTCCGGAACTGTTCGAAGCGCTGGTCTGGTCGATTACGGGTCAGCAGATCAGTTTGGGCTTCGCCTACACGATGAAAAAGCGGCTGGTCGAGCAATACGGCGAACCGCTTGCAGCCACCGACGCAACGCTTCCCGCGGACAAGCCTTTTCTGCTGTTCCCCCGACCCGCACGCCTTGCCGACCTCTCGCCGGACGATCTGAAGCCGCTGCAATTCTCCGGACGCAAAGCGGAATATATCATCGGCATCGCGCAGCTAATGGAGCAAGGCAAACTGGATAAACAAACGCTGCTGCATATGGAACCGGCGGAAGCGCGCGAAACGTTGCTTGCGATTCGCGGCATCGGAGCCTGGACAACGGATTACGTAGGGTTAAAATGCCTCAGGCACTCTACCGCGTTCCCCGTCGGCGATGCCGGGTTGCAACAGGCGTTGAAACGCGGGCTTCAGCTTGATCGCAAGCCGCTTCTTTCCGAGATGATTGAAGCTTCCGCAAGCTGGCACGGCTGGGAAGCGTACGCAACCTTTTACTTGTGGCATTCGCTATTGGCTCCAAAGCGGCAAGCTTCCATTTTGACTTAACAGGAGGAATTTCGCCATGAACACTTTATCCATCCCGCAACCTGCCTTATCGACGACGTCGCCGAACGACTCCGCGCTCTATCGCCTGCTCTACCCGTCTCCGTTGGGCGAGCTTGTGATCGAAGGAACGGAAACGACTGTGTTATCCATCTTGTTCAGCGACACGGCCATGCCGGAAGGCTGGCCTGCGGTCAATCCTTTTCCCGACGCGTTTGCGTTCGAGAACGATAACAGCGAATCGGCATCGGATATTCCCGAAGCGCTGCGCACATGCCGGCTTCAGCTTGCCGAATATTTCCGCGGCGAGCGTCGCAGCTTCGATTTTCCTTACGCTTTCCACGGCACAACCTTTCAGCAGTCGGTATGGACCGAGCTTGCCGCTGTTCCTTACGCCGCTTCAAGCTCGTATAAAGACTTGGCGATTGCGGTCGGCAGCGAACGCGCTGTCCGGGCGGTCGGCTCGGCCAACGGACGCAACAAGCTCAGCATCGTTTTGCCTTGTCACCGGATCATCGGTTCCAGCGGCAAGCTAACCGGATATGCCGGGGGACTTTGGCGCAAAGAGTGGCTGTTGCGGCACGAAGCGCGGTTTGTGGAGGTCGAGGGTTAGAGGGTTAAAGCACGTGCGGGAAGCGAGAAGACTGCGAGAAAAATTGCCAGCATAGGCTTCCGAAGTGCATTTCTTCGAAATGCTTCACAATTCGCTGTCTCACTTGGAAAAGTCGATTAAAAATTTTAGTTGAAGTTTTCCAAGTTCAAAGGCGTCAACATAGCGCTGGATGTTACCGCAGGTTTTCTTCGAAATCCTGTATTGAACTGAATTTTCTCTCCGTCTTCTCGCTTCCAGTTACGTTGGGCTTTTTCGACACTCTGATTCGCGCGTGCTCGCTCCTACGTCCGCGGCTACCTGCCAAGCCGCGCCGTCAACGTTTGCCAGCACATGCACCCGCAGTCCGGACTGCGCATATATGCGGGAAACCATCGACACGCCGGGATCGAAGCCCATGATGTAGCGGCAGCGTACCTGCTTGCCGTCCATTCCGATCCAAATGCCGTAGCCGTAAGCCGTATCTTCGTCTTCCGCGATCTGCGGCGACAATAGCTTTTGCGTTACCTTTTCCGACAGCAACTTGTAATTCAGCAGCGCGTCCCAGAACTTGTCCAGATCGCCTGTCGTCGTGAACGCTCCGCCGTCCGGTCCGCCGATCGCGGGCAGGGAGAAAATGTTCGTTTTCCAATCCTTTTCGCTATCCATGTAGCCCAGCGCCGTGCGTTCCGGCAATCGGTCCATGCGGAAGTAACCCGAATCGTTCATACCGCAGCTATCGAAAATATGCGTCTGCACATAGTCCCGAAATTTCATCCCCGATACTTTTTCCACGATCAGCCCCAGCAGGATATAGCCCGAGTTATTGTAGGCAAACCGCTTCCCCGGCGCAAACTTCATCGGTTGTTCCGCAAACAGCGGCAAAAAATGCGACACTTCGGTCATCCCGTACGTCGGCCGCTCGCGCCACAGTTCTTCGAAATCGTCCATTGCTTCTTCATCGAAATAATCGGGTACACCCGAGCTGTGCGTCAGCAGATGATGCACGTTGATTCCCGGATCGAAATTCGGAAAAGCAGTATCCGTGCATTCGCTCAGCTTCGTATCGAAATCCAGCTTGCCCTGCTCGACCAATTGGCAAATCGCGACGGCAGTGAATACTTTGCAGCCTGACGCGATTCCGAATCGGGTAGCTGCTTGATTCGGAATCTTTTCGCTGCGATTGGCATATCCGTACGCGGCTTCTGCCGATTGAGCATACGCGCCGCTAACTCCGATTACGCCGGAAAACGGCACGCCATGCTTTTCGTTCTCGTTGTATGCACGAACGACTTGCTCCATTTTTTCGCTCGTCGAATTCATCTGTGCGTTCCCTCTCTTTCCTTCCCTCTAACCAGCCGTCCCGTCCGTCAGCCCAACCTATACGGACAGTTTACGGGAACAGAGCCGGGTAAAATGAACCGTTCTTGCGGCATACGAAGTTTCCCGGCAGTTGACTTTTTCCCGTAAAGTATCGCGACAATCCATTGAGCGCACGTGGCCCCGCAGAGATAATGGATATAGGAGGCGAGCGCGATGGACACACTGAACTTTTCTACCAATATCATCAGACTGAGACACCGCAAAAAGATTACCCAGGAGCAATTGGCCGAATTTATCGGGGTGACGAAAGCATCCGTATCCAAATGGGAAAACAAACAAAGCATGCCCGATATTTTGATTTTGCCGGTGTTGGCTGCTTTTTTCGACGTTACGATTGATGATTTGCTTGGCTACGAACCCCAGTTGAGCAAAGAACAGATTCAAAAGATTTATCGCGACCTGGCAGCCGATTTTGCGGAGCGCCCGTTCGAAGATGTGATACGGCAAAGCCAAGCGTTGATCAAAAAATATTATTCCTGTTATCCGTTTCTGTTCCAAATGTGCACGCTCTGGTTGAATCATTTCATGCTGGCTGACGGGCAAGCGCGCCAACAGGAAATATTGACTGACCTTTCGGAGCTGGCCGGACGTATCGTTGCCGATTGCCGGGACGTTCGATTGGTCAACGATGCCGTCATTCTCAAAGCTTCGGTCGATCTCCAGCTCGGCAAAATGACGGAGGTCATCGAAACGTTGGAAGAAGTGCTGAATCCAATGCGGCTGTCCAATCAAAGCGATTCGCTGCTGATCCAAGCCTATCGGATCACGAACGAAGCGCAAAAAGCAAACAGCTTTACGCAGATCAGCATGTTCTCGCATCTGCTTTCGTTGATCGGCAGCGCCGCTCAGTATATGGGAATCCATGCCGCCGATTTCGCGGTGTGCGAGGAAACGATGCAGCGGATGGATCAGGTATTCGGCGCGTATCGCTTGGAAAGCCTGCATGCGAACACGGCGGCTTTGTTCCATTATCAAGCGGCGATCGTCTATGCGATGCACGGCAAAAATCAGGAAGCGATCAAACGCCTGGAGCGCTACGCGTCCTGCATATCGAATCTGCTCGAACAAGGAATGGTGTTGAAAGGTGACCGGTATTTCGATACGATCGAGCCTTGGTTCGAACAGCTTGATCTGGGCAGCGCGGCTCCGCGCGACAAAAAAGTGGTTCTGGAAAGTGCTATGCAGATCTTTGCCCATCCGGCTTTTCAGAATTTGCAGGGCATGGCGGGATACGAACGACTGAAACAGACATTATCGGAAAAGGGGCGAACCTGATGAGTCTTCATGATTTTGTTCCTTTTCTGGTTCCTCTGATCGCAGTGGAGCTGATTCTGTTCGGAATTACGCTCAGACATATCCTCACGCACAAGACGTATCAGCGAGGCAGCCGAACGTTATGGATCGTCGTGATCGTGATCGGCATCAACTTTATCGGCCCCGTTCTGTATTTCCTGCTGGGTAAGGAGGACGTCTGATGAGCATATTGACCCTTTCCCAGGTGTCCAAATCGTTCGGCGGGCATCCGGTGGTCCACGATCTCAGCTTCTCCGTGCGCGAACGTAGCATCTTCGGTTTTATCGGGCAAAACGGCGCAGGAAAAACGACCACGATGAAAATGATTTTGGGTTTGCTGCCGGCGGATCAAGGAGAAATCAAGGTCAACGGCGAGCGTGTTTTATTCGGGCAAACGCCGACCAACCGGCATATCGGCTATCTGTCGGACGTGCCCGAGTTTTACGGCTTTATGACTGCGATCGAGTATCTGGCCTTGTGCGGCAAAATAACCGGGATGACACCAGCGGCGTATAAACGAAAAAGTGCCGAGCTGCTGGAGTTGGTCGGTTTGAAGAAAATCGACCAACGTATCCAGGGATTCTCTCGCGGGATGAAGCAGCGGCTCGGGATTGCACAAGCTCTGCTCAACGATCCTCTGCTCCTGATCTGCGACGAACCGACTTCCGCACTCGATCCTGTAGGACGGAAAGAAGTGTTAGAGCTGCTGCTACTTGTGAAAAACCATACAACCGTCGTTTTTTCTACGCATATTTTATCCGACGTAGAGCGAATATGCGACGAGCTGGCTTTTCTGCACAAAGGGCGAATCGTAAGTAGCGGCACGCTGCGACAAATCAAAGAATCGCCTCAACACAGCGGCTTGAAGCTTGAACTTGAATTCGATTCCGAGAACGATCGGGACCGGTTCAAAGCTCTTTTTCCCGACAGTCTGTTCACAGCGCCACGAACTCTCCGTCTGGATCAACGAATGGAGGCGGACATGCTGGATATACTGCGCGTACTGACGGAGCATCAACTGCCTGTGCGGCGAATCGAAAAGCTCGAACACAGTCTGGAAGACTTGTTTACGGAGCTGGTGCGCGAATGAGACAATTGACCGCTTTTATCGGCAAAGAAGGGTTGGAAGTCATTCGTACAGGGAAAGCGACGATTCTGGCTCTGGTGTTCATCCTGTTCGGCATCCTGAATCCCGCGATCGCCAAGCTAACGCCCTGGATGTTTGCTTTGATGTCGGAGAGCATGGCCGGGATGGGATTGTCCGCTTCGGCGATTGAAGTAAATGCGTTGACTTCATGGGCGCAGTTTTACAAAAACGCTCCGCTCGTGTTGATCGTTTTCCTGCTGCTGTTTGCCGGAATCTTGACCCGTGAACGCTCGAAAGGAACGCTGGTCCCTCTCGTGACAAAAGGGTTAAACCGATGGGCGATTATCGCGTCGAAAGGGATCGTGCTTGTCGCGTCTTGGAGTATCGGCTACTGGGTGTGTTACGGGATCACGTACGGATACACGGCATACTTTTGGGATAACGGCGCGGCTTCCCATCTGCTATTTTCTGCTTTTTGCGTGTATGTGTTGGGCGTCTGGTTGATTTCGTTGATTCTTCCTCTGTCGATCTTTTTGGCTAGCGGGTCGGGGGTTATGTTGGGCGTAGGCGGGTTATTCGCGGTCGTCTATGTCATCGGCTTGCTTCCCGAAGCTGCGAAATATCTGCCGACACGCTTGCTGGAGGCTTCGACGCTGATTCAGGGAACCGGACGGTTATCCGAATATGCGATCGCGATCGGGATTTCGTTATTGTGGAGCGCGTTGAATATCTGCATAGCCGCGTTGCTGTTCAAGCGTCAAGCCCTGTAGGCCGCGGAAAAGGTGGATATACACCGCCGCGGCCTTTTTTCTACTTATACACGATTCATAAGGCTAAACTCAATTTGGCTCGGGAACGGCTCTCCATTCATACTCCATTCGCAAGGCCGTATTTCGCGCGACGTCCGTTCCGCACAGCCGCCCGACCAGATGCAGCGACATGTCGATTCCGGCCGAAATCCCGCCCGAAGTCACGATACGTCCCTGGTCGACATACCGTATCTCGCGGCGTACGCGGACTGCGGGATAGTCGTGCTCCAAACGGTCGAGATCCATCCAGTGCGTCGTCGCTTCAAGCCCGTTCAACAAGCCGGCTTCCGCCAACAACAGCGCGCCGGTGCAAACGGATGCGGTCAATTCGGACAATTCGGCCTGCTGCTTGATCCAGGCCAGCGTAGCCTCGCTGCGAATCGCGATTTCTTCGGCTCCGTAACCGCCCGGCACGATCAGCACGTCAAGCGCCGGGTGGTCGTCGAAGCCGTAATCGGTCGAAACTTTGAGTCCGTTGCGAGCGGCGACCTGTCCCTTTTTTTCGGAAAGGGTAACGACGCGGAACGCTTTTTCTTCCGTAGCGTCCGGCTGCCGAATCGAAGCCAGCGCGAACACTTCGAACGGGCCGGCAAAGTCCAGCACCTCCACTTCGTCGAACATCAAAATGCCTACGGTGCGCATCATCCTTATCCCCTTTCGATTTTGAAAAAGCCCGACCGACGCCATAAAAAGGTGTGGGGTCGGGCTTTGCATTAAATTCGTTTGGGCAGCAGCGGCTTCGTGGCAGCAGTCAGTCCCGTCAAACCCAGCATCGTCAGCAAAATCTTCTGCACGCCGAGATGGGCATCCGTCGGATCATAATATTCATTCAGCGTGTGCGCGCCGCCGAAATCTCCGCCGCCTCCAAGCGTAACCGCCGGAATACCCAGATGGATCGGGATATTGGAATCGGTGCTGCTTGCCCCTTCCAAGATCGGCCGGAACCCCATAGCAAGGCCCGCAGCGGCGGCGGTCTGCACGATCTCGCTATCCGGCGATTGCGAACCTGCCGGACGATCGCCGACGCGCTCCAATATAACCGTGATCGCGCCCTGTTTTCTCCAACGACGATTTTCCGTCTCCGCCGCTTCGCGAATCAGGGTGAGCACTTTCGTTTCCAAACTCTCCAGTTCGGCTTGCGAGGTCGAGCGCATATCGATAACGGCTTCCGCCGTTTCCGAGATCGTATTGACGGAAGTCCCTCCGCTGATCAACCCTACGTTAAAGGTGGTTTTCGGATTGCGAGGGACTTCGAGGTCCGAAATTTTGGCAATCGCGCGCCCTAGCGCATGAATCGGGCTCGGCGTGCCGAAGTTGCCGAAGCTATGTCCGCCCGGTCCTCGGAAAGTCACTTTGTAACGCTTGCTTCCCGCTCCCAGATAAGTGATCCGATCCGGCGTCCCCGGCTCGATCGAGATAAAGCCGTCGATATCGCTGCGGTTGGCGAACAACGTTTTGACCCCGCGCAGATCGCCGAGCCCTTCCTCGCCGACCGTCGCGCCTATGATCAGATCGCCGACCGTTTCGATCTTGGCTTCGTTCAGCGCCCGCACGATCGTGAGTACGGAAGCCAAGCCTCGGCCGTCGTCGGAAATCCCAGGTGCATAGACACGGCTGCCTTCGCGGCGGGCTTTGACTTCGGTGCCGCGCGGGAAAACCGTGTCGAGATGCGCGCAAACGACCAGCTTGGGGCCGTTTCCGCTTCCCCGGCGTACGCCGAACACATTGCCGACCTCGTCGGTCTGGATGTCTTCGATACCGAGTGCCGCTAATTTACGGGCGAACAATTCGCCTTTTTCCGCTTCCTCGAAGGTCGGCGCTTCAACCTCGGTCAGCTCGATCTGTTCTTCGGTCGTACGGTCGTTGTCGGCTTGAAGGAAATCGAAAGCACGGCGGACGGCGTCGTGGTTTTTCAGGGTATCGAAAGCTTGCGTGGTTTCTTCGGATATGGCTGTTTTTTGGGAATCGGGCATCATGTGGGCCTCCTGGTTTGAGCTCGTGAGGCGCTGCGGACAAAGGGGACTTCGATCGCTGTCGAAAACCGATTCCCTCTGATTGTATAAAACAGGGCTGGAGGGTGGGAATCGGTTTTAGCATATGCTTTCGATGTGACTTTCCTTCCGAAAGTCTTTAAGGCGAACGCTGGCGCTTCTTCGTCTCCCTTTGTCCTCCGCTTACTACGAGCTGGGTGGGAATCGGTAAAGTGCTAAGGGCTAAAAAGATTATCGGCGAAAGGGTTTCGGCCTGAACAATATTCATTGAGGTGCAGTGTTCGCGGGCAATGTCCGCTTTTTCGGTAAGCATGAATGTACAGGATTGCTCTGGTGACGCGTTAATGAGCGAATTAATTTCTTTTTATCATACAAGCGAGGCTGCAAAAACGCAAAATGACGCGGCAAGTCAGTTTTGGTGTTCGACGCCCCAGTTGCACATCAGATCCAGCACCGGCATCAACGTTTTTCCTTTTTCCGTCAGCGTGTATTCGACCCGGGGCGGGACCTCGTTGAACGATTTACGGTGCACGATGCCGGAGCATTCCAGTTCTTTGAGTTGGCTGGTCAACATTTTGTGCGTGATGCCCGTAATATGCTGCTTCAGTTCGCCGTAGCGTTGGGTCTGCTGACGCGACAGGCGGTAGATGATCCTCATTTTCCACTTGCCGCCGATCAGCGATAACGTATATTCGAACGGGTTGTTCTCCGCCGTTTGTTCTGAAGTTTTTTCCACGTCGTTCGACACTCCTTTACTCTCCTTTTGGTGCGTATCCTACAAAAAAGTGCATACTGTTCGCCGAGAAACGGTGTCTTTATAATCGATTGTACCGGACTCGCGAGCCGCTGACAAAAGGAGGAAATCACAATGTTGTTTTCGCCGCTGCATCTCGGAACTCTTTGTTTAAAAAACCGAATCATGATGGCTCCTATGGCGACCTCGTTTGCACAGGATGACGGAATAGTCCAACCGGAGCATCTGATCCATTACGCTTCCCGCGCATTGGGGCAAGCGGGCTTGATCATGTTGGAATCGACCGCCGTATCGCCTTCCGGCCGAAGCGTGCCTGTCAATCTCGGTCTATGGAACGAAGCTCAAACGGAAGGGCTTCGACGCATGAATCACACGCTGCACCGGCTCGGCTCCAAAATCGGAATCCAGCTTTGGCATGCCGGCCGAAAAAAAGAAAACGAGACTTCGGCAGAACCGGCTTTGTCCGCGTCGGACGTGCCGTTTGAAGGAAAAGCCCGGCAAGCCATGAACACGAAGCAGATCGCCGAGGTCGTCACGCAATTCAGGGAAGCCGCGCAGCGAGCCAAACATGCCGGTTTCGACGTGATCGAAATCCATGCGGCACACGGTTTTTTGATCAACGAGTTTTTGTCCCCGCTCACCAATCGGCGAGAAGACCAGTATGGCGGCGGACGCCGCAACCGTTATCGGCTGCTGGGCGAGATCATTGACGCGGTTAAGGCAGTGTGGACAGGGCCGCTTTTCGTGCGCATCTCGGCTGAAGAATACCATCCGGAAGGCAATCACGTCGAAGACCATGTGCAATACGCAAGATGGATGAAAGCGCAAGGCGTCGACCTGATCCATTGCAGCAGCGGCGGCCTGTTACCGGAAGCGCCTCCTGTCTATCCGGGTTATCAGGTTCCTTACGCCGAACGCATTCGCCTGGCCGCGAATATGCCTACGGCAGCGGTCGGCCTGATCGAGACGGGCAAGCAAGCCGAGGAAATTTTGCGCAACGGACGGGCTGATCTGATCGCGATCGGACGGCCTTTCCTGCGCAATCCGTTCTGGACCGCAGAAGCGGCAAAAGAGTTGAATGCAGAGTTGGATGCACCGCGCGTTTACCGATCGTACTGGAAAAACGGATAAACCAAAAAGCACGGGCAGCTTTGCGGAATCCGCTATGCTGCCTGTGCTTTCGGTTACGGACGGTACTGCGCATACAATCGATCGTATTTCCGGTTTTTTTCATACAAATTCACGAAGCCCAGGATCACGCTGAACCCCACCACCATAGCGGGAAGAACGATTCGAATGCCTAACGGCTGGTTGCTTAGCAATTCGATAAAATCATAGCCGTCGACGACGATTTGTCCGAAAGCCACAATAGACAGTATCAAAATCAATGATTTCAGCGCTTCGAACAATACGACCAACAGCTTGGGCCAAGACTTTTTGCGTTCCCAGCTTCTGAAAAAACGCTCTTCGTTCTTCTTGTCGTTGATCAGTAAAAAAGCGACTCGTATTCCGATCAAGGCGACAATCGTATAGTAGATCGCCGGGTATCCGATTTCGACGCGCAAAGGAATAAAAATCAAAATCGCCAATAAGCCGAAAGCCAGAACGGCGCGAGTTGTTTTGTCGAATTCCATTTGTCCATGCCTCCTTTCTTACTTCCTGTACATTAATTTCTATACTAACGCTTAACCAAACTTAATTAAAGGTTTACGTTCGGCTGAAACACACATGCTTTAGGTGAGTTTCAGGTGAGCGTAACCTTACATTTAACTTGGTCAAGCTGCTCCCTGAGCCGCAAACTTTTCAAACTTGTGTTCACGAAACGTTTTCACCTATAATGAATGATTAAAAAAGGAAAAAAGAGGTGGGTATTCATGACAAACGAACTGCTCGACGCGCTTAAGCTACTCAAACAAAAACAATGGATCGATCTGACCCACACCTTCGGACCGGACTCCCCGCATTTTGCCGCGTTCGCGCCTGCCGAGTTCGAAACGCTGTTCAATCACGATGACGGATTTTTCGCCCAGCGCTTTAGCTTCGCCGGACAATACGGAACGCATTTGGACGCTCCGATCCATTTCGTGCGCGACACGCGTTATCTGGATGAGCTGGAGTTAAAAGAATTGGTACTGCCGCTGGTCGTGATCGACAAATCCGAACAAGCTGCCGCCGATGCCGACTTTTCCCTGAGCGTAGCCGACATCGAAGACTTCGAAGCGCGGCATGGAGCGATCGAAGCCGGAAGCTTCGTTGCGCTGCGCACCGATTGGAGCAAACGCTGGCCGAGTCAGGAGCGGTTCGAAAACCAAGACGCGGACGGCAACAACCATGCGCCCGGCTGGTCGCTAGAAGCGTTGGAATTTTTGTTCCGTCAGCGCAAAATCGCGGCGGTTGGCCATGAAACGTTCGATACCGATTCCGCCGCCGATTATACGAAAAACGGTGCGCTGATCGGGGAATATTATGTATTGGAGCAGGATGCCTACCAGGTGGAGCTGCTCACAAACCTGGATCTGCTTCCGCCGAAAGGCGCCGTGATCTTCAATATCGTACCGAAAGCGGAAAAAGCGTCCGGATTCCCGGTACGGTCGTTCGCGATCTTGCCTTAGACCTCGGCAAAAAGCAGCTGCATCCCTTAAACGGAGCAGCTGCTTTTTGCTTTCTCAGCATACGATCCCGATCATAAAGCCATCGTATCCTTTGACCCCTACCGTCTGCAACGCTGTCGATTGAATCCGTCCGTCTCCTTCCAGCCGTTCGAAAAACTCGCGAATCCCTTGCACTCTCGCATCTGCACTCGTTTCTTCAATCACCTCGCCGTTTCGCACCACATTGTCCGCCAAAATAACCGTTCCCGGCTTCGACAATCGAAGCGCCGCTTCCAAGTAGGCAGGATTGCTCGGCTTATCCGCGTCAATGAAGATAAAGTCAAAAGCTTCTGCGCCTTCTTCCTCCAACTGCGCAAGATGCACGCGTGCATCCCCTACCCGAATTTGAACCTGTTCATCAGGAACACCCGCATGGCGCAGATTATTTCGAGCCACCTCTGCATGTCGGGCGTCCAACTCCAGCGTTGTCAAATGTCCGTTTTCAGGCAAAGCTCTTGCGATCCAAATCGCGCTATATCCTCCCAATGTGCCGATTTCCAGTATACGTTTTGCGCCGCTCATCCGAATAAGCAGATGAAGCAGCTTTCCTTGAAGCGGAGAGACATCGTAATTCGGAAGTCCGGCGACTTCATTCGCATATAAAGCATCTTCTAGCGTAGCGTCATGTACAAGCAGTTTCCGCTCCAGATAACGATCCACTTTGGCCCAGGTGTGCGAACGGTCTTGCGGTTGAGTTGGCATATTCATCAAAATCACGTTCCTTTCGGGAATGGTTGTCTTTACACCCTAATTGTAGATGGGAAAAAGAAATAAATATAATATATCTTTATTCGATATTCATATATAAAATGTATAAATAGATCATCGTCTGCAATGCCGACTTAAAAAAGGGGGTTCTATGAATCTACATGCGCTGCGTTTGTTTTACGAGACAGCTTCCCTGGGGAGCGTCACCCGAGCCTCGGAAAAGTTAAGCATCAGCCAACCCGCCATTACCGCACAGATCAAAAAGTTCGAGCAAGAGTTATCGCTGGTTCTGCTGCGGCGCGAAGGTAGAGGCATTGCGTTAACCGAAGCCGGGCAAGAAGTGTATCGACTCGCGAATCGACTATTTGCCGCTGAATACCGCATCGAACAATTCGCCGAGCAGTACAATCATGGCGATGTCGGCAGCATAGCGATTGCGGCAACCTATCTGCCTGCCCATTTTCTGCTTCCTGGCTGGATTGCGGCGTTCAAGCAACGATACGAACAAGTCGAGTTATCGATCACGACGACCCACTCGGGCGGCGCGCTCCGGCGACTGCTTGATCTACAAGCAGACATCGCCATATACGGAGGATCGCCCGAACACTATTCGGACGATATCGAAGCCGAGGAGTTGTTTCGCGACGAGTTATGGTTTGTCGTCGCTCCTGAACATCCGTATGCGAATCGAAGTGTCGACTTGGCCGATATAATGCGCGAACCTTTCGTTATGCGCGCCGAAGGCAGCTCGACCCGGGAGCGGTTGTTCGCGCTGTGCCGTACGCACAATCTTCCCGCTCCCCGCGTGGCTTTACAGTTCAGCGGTTTGCATGAAGCGACCCGAGCCGTTATTGCGGGTTACGG
Source organism: Saccharibacillus sacchari (assembly GCF_037722395.1). Lineage (GTDB taxonomy): Bacteria > Bacillota > Bacilli > Paenibacillales > Paenibacillaceae > Saccharibacillus > Saccharibacillus sacchari_A. The sequence continues at coordinate 200,628 of NZ_JBBKAR010000016.1, forward strand.
CGCCAATTTTGTCTCCTCGCTCGTCGTTCGCGACGACGTGCAGCGAGGCGTGTTATGCCGCGTTCACGTCAAAGATTTTTCGCTGGAGAACGTCATCGCGATGTGTACGCGTCGCGGAGAAGCGCTATCGCCAGCCGCCGCCAATCTGTTTCAACTGATCCGCGAAGCGAACGTAACCAGGCAAGGTTAACGCTTTCGTTCGCTTGACGGGTAACCATCGCGATCAACGGCATTCAGGACGGGTTTTTCGAACACGATAGCGAGATTGAGACGTTCGGACGCGATTCGGTCGCCGTGACCGTAAAGCAGATTCTGTATCTATGCCAATGCCACAATAGTCCCGGGACCATCGCGGTATTCGCATCAGATTGGATTCGGGGTATACTAAAAGACGGGACCACCGCCGAAAGGAGGTGAATTCCTTATGAATACGATTCATATGCTGGTCGGCATTCCCGGCAGCGGCAAAAGCGTCTATGCTCGGCAGTTGGAAAAATCGACGCGAGGCGTGATCGTCTCGACGGATGGTATCCGGCTGCGGTTGTTCGGCGGCGAATCCAAGCAAAAAAACACCTATATCATTTTCGACGAAGCGTTCCGGGAAATCGGGCAGGCTTTGGCGGACGGACGGAACGTGATTTTCGACGCGACGAACGTAGATCGGGCGAAGCGAGCGAAGTTTTTGAAACGTTTCTCCGATACGCCGGTGGAGTGCTACTTTTTCGATACGTTTTACGAAACGGCGCAGCGACGCATCGCTTCGCGCAAACGCAAGCTGGACGACAAGATTTTGACGAAATACGCCAAAAATCTTCAGTTCCCGCTGCTGGGCGAAGGATTTGAAAATGTGCATCTGGTGCATGAGCAAGCAGACGAAGCATCCGACGGCTCGAAGCTTGCGCTAGACCGCGCGGAGATCGAAGAACTGCTGGCTCGGCAAGCGAGTCACGACGAGCTGTTCGCGCATTTGTCCCGCCATCCCTTGTTCGCGCAGATGCCCGGGTATGACCAGGGCAATCCGCATCACAGCCGCACGCTGTCTCTGCATACGTACGCCGTGTTGGAATACGTGAACGCTTTTTACGAAGAGGAAGACCGGCTCGCGATGCAATGGACGGCGCTGCTGCACGATATAGGCAAACCGTTCTGCAAAGTGTGGAAAGAAAACCGGGGCTACTATTCGTACTTCGGCCACGAGCATGTCTCGGCTTCGATGTCTTGCAATCTGCTGAAAAGCCTGGGCTACGACGACGATTTCGTGCTGGACGTGGCAAGCCGGACAGAAATGCACATGGAGATTATGCACGGCGGAGACGCTGGAGCGTCCAACGTCTACCATCTGCTGGGCGGCGAACTGCTGGCGAAAATGTACTTTTTTGCGGAAGCCGACACCTATGGAAAATGAGCCTGACAAGCCGTATCGATTCATGAACGAATTCAAGAGGTGATTCCATGAAAATCAAATATCCGAAAACGATGCACCTGCCCTGGTCCAGAAGCTATACGGACGACGACAAGATTTTACGGGACACGGCGCATTTTATCGGAAAAGAAGTGGTCGTAACGGAGAAAATGGACGGGGAAAACACGACGATGTACCCGGACCATATCCATGCACGATCGCTCGACAGCAAAGACCATATTTCTCGGCATTACGTCAAAACGCTGCACGGAGGCATTCGCTATCTGATTCCGGAAGGCTGGCGGTTATGCGGGGAAAATGTGTACGCGAAGCATTCGATCAAATACGAGGCTTTGCCGGGGTATTTCATGCTGTTCTCGGTCTGGGACGACCGCAATGTCTGCCTGTCATGGGACGAGACGGAGCGTCTGGCGCGCGAGCTGCATATTCCGACGGTTCCGGTACTGTATCGGGGAGTCTGGGACGAACAAGCCGTTAAAGACTGCTACACCCGTATATCGAAATATGGCGGGGAGCAGGAAGGTTACGTGGTGCGTCTGGTTGATCCTTTTGCCTATGACGGCTTCAAGCAAAGTTTAGCCAAATTCGTACGTAAAAATCATGTTCAAACGGACGATCATTGGCTCAGCCAACCGGTAGAACCGAACGAACTTTCGTAAGCAACGCAAATAAGCCGCAGCCAGAAAGCAAGCTCATGCGAATTCTTTAACCTATTAACCTGATCAATAAAAAGAAAGGAGAGAGTCCGATGTAATACGCAATGTAAGTTCTATGGTGAAAACGACTGATTCTCCCTCACTTCCGCGTTTCTATCCTCTGCTTTACATCACGCGAATACGATTTGCCCCTGCCAGTCCCCGAAGCTCTAATTGTAAACGGTCTTTCTGATCTTCCGGTACATCCATCTCGACCCCGTAGTAATGCCGATTATTCTCTTCTTTGTTCCAACGCAAATGTCCTTCGAAGTGCATCGGATCTTCATTCAACACGAAATCCAAAGCCACACGGATTCGGTTTTTCCCTACAGGAATCTCAAGCGGCAGCGAGATCAAGCAGCCCGAGCGACTGATGTCATGCATGTGCGCCGAGACGGGTTTGCGCGGAGCAGGCGTAAAATTCAGACTCACGATGTACAGCTCGAATACGATCGGCTCTTCCAATACATAGCGAAACGGCGACTTTCTGCGATTTCCGGACATAGGGTAACCTCCATTTTATTCCAAGTGTATTTGTTCTATTCATCGGCTCTTACGAGTTGAAAATGAAGAGAAAACAAAAAGAACGCCTATTGTTGGCGCTCTAATTTTCGCTTCAGCCTCTCGTAACGATCCTCGCTTCCGGCGTGAAAAACCATTCCCATCAAAAAAGATACGATAACCAGAATCAACGTCAGGATGCCTATTGTATCCAAAGGCTGTTCAATTAGCATTTGTAACAGATTCGCGCCTTCGGTCAGATACACAACAACCGCAAGGATCATTAATCCCATAAACAAGTAAGCGAATGCTCGCATGCTTTCCGATAGACTACTCTTCCAAAAACCCAGAGGTCCGTTTTCTTCACGTTTGCGTACAAAACGCTCATTGCTCGTTTCTTCCCCGCGTATTTTGAGCAGGGAAATAATCAGCCCGATCACGTTGCCGGCAATGATGATTCCCAGTATATCTTTCGGAGCGGGTGCCAAAAGGATAAAGAAGACTATTATAAACAAATAAGCGCCAATCGTCCAAAGCATCTCGCGTTTTTGCTCGATTCTCATTCCATCTCCTCCTTATATCCCCATTTTAACATACTGAAGTTTGAGTGTAATCCAAGTATCCAATAGCTTGACCGCATCAAATCTAAGGTTTACGTTCATCGAAAACACGCACGGGTTAAGCGGGGGTTCGAAGGGCGTAACCTAACCTCTTAAGCGGTCATGGTACTCGTTCTTGATTTCGGTAGTTTTCTGTTTCAAAAGCAGAAAAAACTCCGCTTCCCTCGGTTTAAAAAGGAAGCGGAGTTTTCGGTCGAACCTATAATCACGAATCGAAGCTTCTAGCTTTAGTCGATCAATCCGCCTTGCTGAAGCAGTCGCTGCGCGACGGCTGCGGACTCGGCACGGGACAATGTAGCTTCCGGACGGAGCCATCCGCCGCTACCTTGCACAAGTCCCGAAGCGAGGATCGCTTGCGTGGACGTTCTGGCCCAACTTGCCACCTCCGCGCGATCGCGGTAGCTGCTCAGTTCGCTGGAAGCGTCCGCCGGTTGAAGCGGCACGATCTGCGTTGCGCGATCGAGGATCGCGAATGCTTCCTGACGGGTGATCGTGGCGTTCGGACGGAACGTACCGTTCGGATAACCGGTAATCAATCCGTAAGCGTTAGCCGTAGACGCAGCTCCGGCGTACCATTCCGTGGACGCGACATCGCTGAATCCGGTCGTTTGAGCGGTCGTTGGAAGGCCTAGCGCACGGACCAGAATCGCTGCGAACTCGGCGCGCGTAACGGCGCCTTCCGGATTGTAACGGTCGTTGCCGATCCCGTTGACGACCAATCGGGAAGCCATATCGTTGACCGAAGCTTGCGACCATTTGCCGGCCACGTCGGAGAACTGCTTCGGATTCCAGATCAGCGCGTAACTGCTGTTGGTCAGACTGTTGACGCGAGCGTAATCGTTGGTTCCCGTACGCGTAACGGCTGTCGGAACATGACGCACGGTTCCGTCGGCTTCGATCACGACGGCGGTCGTGATCTGATTCGAATTCGTGCCTGTCGGCAGCGGAATCTCGCGTTCCACGTATTCGGTAAAGCTGTTCAATTCGACCGTGCGGTCGCCTGCCGAAGCGGTGATCATAAAGTCGATAGGCGCGGACGCGGCGGTAAATCCTCCGTTTGCCGCGGCTTGGGACAAGCGGTTTTGCACATTCGTTCCGCTTTTCTCGATCACGACATTAACGTTCAGGTTCGATGAACCTGCCGTCACCCCCAGAGAATTCGCAGCCGTTCCGAGACGAATCTGCGAAGACGGAATGGTGTAATTGCCGAGCAGCGATTCGATGCGAAGCGTCGCGTTGCGCGAACTCAGCAGATTCGCGGCTTCTCCCGTCAGCACGGCAATAACGCGGTCGGCTTCCGTGCGAACCGGAATCGTGACGATTGGACTGCCTGTCGTTCCGTTAAGGAACGTAGTCAGGCGTGCCGTGTCGATCGTGGCGGTAAAGACGGTTTGTCCGTTGACTTGCGCGGGACCACCTGTAGCCACTACCAACGTCGGTTGACCGTTCACCAATACTTCCAAGCCGTTGGCGGGAGTTGTCGGTGTCGGCGTGGTTGGCGTTGGAGTAGTCGGCGTCACAGGTGTTGTCGTTCCCGGATCGGGATTGGTTGTTCCCGGCGCGGATTGGCGGGTCACGTTAATCGTATACGTTTTGGAAATCTCGCTGTTGGCTTGCACGACCACATTAATGACGTTCAAACCGACTCCAAGCGGCACGGTTTGCGTTTGACCTGCTTTGACCAGATTGCCTTGAATCGACACTTTGACGTTATCGTCGAACGGAATCGCCGAAACGTCCAGATTGTATACGGAATTGCTGACCGTAGCCGAGTAATTCGTTTGCGACGGCGCAAACGACGGCGTCAGCGTGCCCGGGCTGATCGACAAACTTTCCAGGAACGGATTCGGTTCTTTTCCGGCACGGTAAACCGAGACGGTATACGTTTCGGTATTGACAGGGATCGGCGCCATGATCTGAATATCGCCGGTCGATTTCGGATAATAGCCTTGGTTCGTGACTACGACCTTGAACGTGTTCCAGCCTTCCGCCAGCGGCGCCGTATACACGCTTCCGCTTACGGTCGGTTGTCCGTTCACGGTGATCGAGGCGCTTTCGCTGGCGGCTGTCGGCGTGATGCCGATTTGCTGCGTCGCATTGCCGACATACACTTCATAGTCGTTGACGAGCGGTTTGAACTCTGGCGTCAGCGTGCCTTCGCTGACCGTCAGATTATTCAAATAAGAGCTGTATTCGCGGAACAGATAAATCGAATACGTGGTCGGAACCGATTGCGACGACGACGTCGACGTGACTTTGATTTGAATATGATTGCTGCCTTCGCGCAGATTCAAAGTAGTCGCCGTGCCGGAAGTCGCTTTGACCGGTTGCGAATCGTTGATCCAGATCTCGATATCGTTCGTTCCCGCGTTGATCGCCGTAGGCGTCACGCTGATACTTTGAGCCTGGGTCGCCGCTTCCGTCCAATATTCGTAGCGCTGAGGCTCGAAAACCGGATAAAGCGTACCTTCGCTGATCACAAGGGAGCTGAGTTCGGTGTCCCTTTTTTGCTTGATCGTCACCGTATAGGATTGGGAAGACGCCGAAGGTGATTGAGGCACGACCTGGATCGTTACGAGCGTTTCTTGTCCCGGTCCTTTCAACGGCACTTTGAAAGCCTGCCCGCTCGTCGCAGGCGAACCGTTGATCGACAATTTCGCTTTGTCGCTCGTGGTGGCGGCCGTTACTTCGACTTCGGTAACGTTGCTTTCGACCGTCGCCGTATAGTTCAAAGTCGTCGGCGAGAAAGGCACGTTCAGTTGAGTTCCCGATACGGATAGGGATGACAACGTATTGTCCGTCGAGAGTTCGATGCCTCTGGCGAACAGCGTGCCGTTATCGCCTACGGCCACGCCGTTTTGGTCATGCACGGCAATCGATCTGAAGTAGGCCGCTACGTTAGACGATTGGAGAATAGGTTCTTTCAGCCACTCATTGTTCGAATCCGCATAGCCGATATACGCGGAAATTGAATTCGTATTATAGTCTCTTACGAGCACGCTAAGATTTTGGTACTCCGTGTTATAAGACAAATCCACAACCGCTGTATCTTTGCCCGAGCCAAGAAGACTTGTACTCCAGGAGCTTCCGTCAGGCGAGTAATAGACTTCGCCGTAATAGGTACTGCCGGCGACAAACCGGTCTTCTCCGTACACGATGCCCGTTACCGAATTAGAAGGGGAAGTTATCGTTGTCCAAGTAGTTCCGTATGTCGATTCCGATACGGTAGCGGAACCCGATCCCGCCGTTTTCGAAGCCGCCAAAAAGCGTCCGTTGCCGTACGCGACGTCCAGCGGGTAATTATCGGCCAAAGCCACGTTGCCCGCTGTCCATATCGCTCCGTCGCTTGAAGTGAAAGTATGCGTCCCTTCGCCTGCGACTACGTATACCGGATTGCTTTGTTCGTCGACTCCCGTGCTGATCGAATAGAGCGAATACCCTCCGATCACCGATTGCCGATTCTGCCAAGTCACTCCGTCCGTCGACGTATAAATGACGGACGAGTCGCCGACAGCGAACCAAGTTCCGTTCAAATAATTCACGCCATACAACGTTCCGCTTTCCGGATTCGGAATGCGAGTCCAGTTCTCGGTATCGGTCGACCTTAAGATCGTCCCGCCGCTTCCTACTGCGATCCATACGCCGTTGCCGTAAGCCACGTCTTGCAAATCGCCGTAATCGAGCGAAGACAGGTCAGCCCATTCTTTCGTAGGAATATCCGCAGACGCACGATTAACCCCGCTCGGCCATACCGCCGACGAGGCTACCAAAATCACTCCCAATACCACCATGAAGATCCGACGAAGCAGCGAAGTCCGAACTTTGTTTTCCACCCGTTCACTTCCCCTTCCGGTTATGTAATTTTTAGGTCTACCCTTTACATTATCCATCCCCCGACAAAATGTAACATAAAAAACCAAAAATAAATAAAAAATCTATATAAAAATCGGTGTTATAGCTTTTACTCCTTCCCTATCAAAAAAAGGCCTTTCGGCCTTTTCGAATTCAACATTTGCTTCTCACTTGCTCCCGATATTCCGACGGCGTGCTTCCGATCTTTTTCCGAAATACCTGCGAAAAGTGGCGTACATCCGGGTAGCCCACACGTTCCGCTATATCGCCGACCTTCAACTCGGATTCGCCCAGCATCTCCATGGCGTGCTCCAGACGAAGCTGAGTGATATACTCTTTGAACCCTTGTCCGGTCTTCTGCTTGAAAAGCTGGCTGAAGTAGGCTGGATTGAGATAAACGACGGACGCCACCTTTTCCAACGACAACTCGGCGCCATAGCGAGCCTTGATGTACTGAAGCGCCACTTCGACAGCCTGCTCTCCTCCGCTGGCGTAGTGATCGTACACTTGGTATTCCGACGATTCACGCATACGCCGTACCTCCTCGGGCACTCGGGAAGGATCTTCGATCTGGCTCGACATCAACAATTGGAACGGCTTTTTAAGATAGCGCTTCAAGCAGCTCCGCAGCTCCTCGTTTAATCCCGCCATGCTTCCACGCTCAAGTTTGACCAGCCCGAGCAGGCTTTTGGCGTCGATGCTTGCGACAAAGCCGCGACCGAAAGAGGCGATCAGCTCGTTCATGACGTTTTCTACAATAAAATGCTCCAGCTTCGTATCCGTATCGCTCTCTACATGGACCATCAATAGATAAAAGTCCGGGTACGATTCGGTAAAAGATGCCAGATCGATTCCTCCGAGATCCAGTCCTGACGCCCATCTGGCAAAAACAGCCTCGCGCAGAAAACGTAAATTTTGCTTGAGTAACAGGCTTTCCTTCGCCCGCACGTTGCGCTCGGCGATTTCATCGCTCATTTTTTTAACAAGTTCGACCAAAATGTCTTTGCCGATCGGCTTAAGCAGGTAATCTCTGGCCCCGAGTCGAACGGCCTTTTTGGCATATTCGAATTCGGAATACGCGGAGATCACGACCCACTTGGCCTCCGGATGCAGGGTTCGGGATACTTCCATCAATTCGAGTCCATTCATGCCGGGCATCAGAACGTCTGTTAGCACCAGATCGATCAGCTCGTTCTTCAGCCGCTGCACCGCTTCCTCCGGCCCTTCGGCGAGAACCACCCGATGCTGCGGAAAAGCTCGCTCAATTGTACGTTGAATCCCGCTGCGAATAATCGGTTCGTCGTCCACGACGAGTATATTCACGCAAAGTCCTCCTCCTCGGGCAGCGGAAACGTCACTCTTACCTTCGTCCCCGTTCCCGGTATGCTGTGGATCGTGAGTCCGTAAGCGTCGCCGTACGTCAGACGGATGCGGCGCTGCACGTTCAGCAAGCCGATGCCGATCCGCCCGCCTTCGACGTGTCTCGCGGCCGCCGGCGGATAATCCAGCAGAATCTCCAGCCGCCGAAGCGTGACCGCGTCGATTCCGGCTCCGTTATCTTCGACGATGATATGCAAATACCGCTCGTCCGCTTCGGAATAAATCCGCAACGTGCCGCCTTCGCGCAACGGTTCCAGTCCGTACTTGACCGCGTTTTCCACGATCGGCTGCAAAATCATTTTCGGCACGGGCGCGTCCAGCCAGCGTTCTTCGACATCGATCCGCGTCAGCACGCGTCGCCCGAGCCGCGTCTCGATGATCGTGAGATATGACTTCAACTGCTCCAATTCAAGCCGCAAACGCACCCTCGCGCCTTCTTCCCAATCGCTGCTGTACCGGAACATTTTGGACAAGGCCAAAATCACGCCTTCGAGCCGGTCGTCTTCGCGTTCGTCCAGCATCCAGTAGATCATATCCAGCGTATTGAACAAAAAATGCGGGTTGATCTGCGATTGCAAAGCTTGCAGTTGCGCGTTTTTTTCGCTGATCGAAGCTTGCTTGATGCCTTCGACCAGTCCGTCCATCTCGCGCACCATGCGGTTGAACGAGCCGACCAGCACATTGATTTCCTGATAAGACTGGATATGCACCTGGCCTTTGAAGTTGCCGGTCTCGACCTGCTTCATCTGCTGAACCAGACGCTTGAACGGCAAGGAAAACGAACGCGAGACGATCGTCGACAGAATCGTCGCCGCGACGATAAGCGCCACGATGACGGTGAGCAAAAACTGTTGCGTTTCGCGCAGCTCCAGCTTCAGATCGCTTTGCGGGGAAGCCCGCAGGATGGTCCAGCCGTTTTTTTCCACCTGCGCGGCCGTCAGCATCCAGTCGCCGCCTTCGTACGAACGGATCTCGTCGGGAAGCAGTTGGCCCGGCCAACCGTCCGGCACGGTCGCCCAGGCGCTGGCGTCGCTCCCGGTTCGAACGATGTCGCGGCCGGAACCGTCGCGGATCGCGATCTGCGTGCTTTGCCCGAGACTGACGTTCGATACGGCGGAGATGATCGCGTCGGCTTCGACCTCGATCAGCACATAACCGACCGATTTCAACCCTTCCAATTCGAATACCTGCCGGCCGAACGCGAAAACGGACTGCCCGGTCCAGCCGCTCATCAGCGATTCCGGATACACGCCGAGCCAGCGGATATCGCCTTCCGACCGTTTCAGCTCGGCGAACCACGGTTGCTGCGGATACGACTGCACTACCGCTCCGGTCGACCGGACGAAACTGTACACCTTGCCTCCGTTCGTCAGCATATGGATGCCCACGATATCGCTTCTCGAATAAAAAATAGCGCCCAAAATATCGGTGATCCGGCGCTCGTCCTGAATTTGCGCGCTGGTCCCGGCCGGCGGGTACGAACGACCGAGCAGCCGCATCAATTCGCCGTTGCTGTTCAACGTTTTGGTCACGCTGTCGTAACCGTCCAACAGTTGCCCGAACAGCGCCACCGTCTGGGACATGTTTTTTTCGGCCAGGGCTCCCACTTGATCCCGAACCTGCTCGGTCGCCCGTTGATAATAGACGAGACTGACGATCAGCAGAAGCCCGAGCAGGCTGAACAGGAACACCGGAAACAGCCGGCCGTAAATCGTGTTTAGGCGTTTCGTTAAGCGTCTCATAGACTCATCTTAACCTTTAACGGCACCCGCCACCATGCCTTTGGTAATTTTTTCTGCCAACAGGAAGTACACCAGGATAACAGGCAGCGCGGCAAGCACGAGGAACGCCCCGATCGCGCCGTAGTTGACCGAATACTGACTGACGAAGCTGTACACGCCGAACGGCAACGTTTTGAGCTTTTCGGACGAGATGAACGTCGCGGCCAAAATGTACTCGTTCCACACATTGATAAAAGTCAGGATACATACGGTCATCATCGGCGGAATGGATACGGGCAGGATCACGCTGCGGAAAATGCGGAACGGCCCGGCTCCGTCCATGATCGCCGATTCTTCGATCTCGTGCGGAATCGAACGCAGGAATCCGCTGAGGATGAAGACCGCGATCGGCATTTGAAACGCCATGTAAGGCAAAATCAACGCCAGATGCGTGTTGAGGATATGCAGGTTTTTGAAAATGATCATCAGCGGCAGCAGCGTGCCCTGCATCGGAATCATCATGCCGAGCAAAAACAGCAGCATCACGAGTTGGCCGTACTTCCAGCGGAAGCGGGCAATCGCGAAAGCCGCCAGCGACGCTAGCAAAATAACCCCCGCCATCGTGGTTGCGGTGACGAACAAGCTGTTCCCGAGATAACGAAGATAGTTCCCGCCTTCGATCGCTCCCTGATAATTGCTCCACTGCCACTCGGCAGGCAGGGCGAAAAAACTGCCCGACAAAATTTCCTCGTTCGTTTTGAGCGAGTAGATCAGCAGCCATACCAGCGGATACAATTGGGTAAGCAGCAGGATGCCGAACAACACAAAAGCGATAGCCGTTTTGAACGAGAAGCGACGGCCCAAAATTTTAAGCGCGGGCTTCGATCCCGCGGAACTTGCGAACTGACTCATGGGCGGAGCCCCCTTTCCTTATATAATGAGAAGATGCGTCAAGCGGCAATAATCACGAATATCTTTTTTCCAGACGGTTGAACAATAGGTTGATCAATACGGTCGCGATCAGGCAGATCGTGATCAGCACGTTGGCGATCGCGCTGCCGTAGCCGTACTGCATGGTGAGGAACGACATATTGTACATATGGCTTGCCAGCACTTCGGTCGCATGGGCCGGGCCGCCGCCCGTCATGACCATGATCAGGTCGAACGATTGCAGCGAACCGATAAAAGACAACACGATCGAGATTTTGAGGATCGGCAGAACCATCGGCAGCGTGATGTAACGGTCGGCTTTGAAGCCGTCGGCTCCGTCGATCTTGGCCGCTTCGTAGATTTCGCTCGGAATGTTCTGGATGCCGGTGAATTGGATCAGAATATGGTAGCCGAGATATTGCCAGAGCGAGACGAGTATGATCGCGTAGATCGCGATTTTCGGCTCGGTCAGCCAGGAATGCGTCCATGATTCCAAACCGACGCTGGTAAGGATTTGGTTAATCATTCCGCCCATCGAAGCCGGGTTGTAGATCGTTTTCCACAGTTGCCCGATAATCGCGACGGACAAGATGACCGGCAGGAAATAACTCGATACCAGGAAGTTGGGCCGACGAACGAACCGTGTGATCAGGACCGCGACCAGCAAAGCGATCGGAACCTGCACCAGCATCGAAAATCCGGCCAGCGTAAAGGTGCGGCGCACGGCCGGCCAAAACACGGCGTCGCGGGTAAACATTTTCACGTAGTTATCAAGGCCGACAAAGGTGGATTGACCAATCCCGTTCCAATCGAGCAATCCGCTGTACAGGGAAACGAGAATCGGGATAAAGACGAGACCGACATACACGATCAGGCAGGGCAGAATAAACGCCGCGATCGTCCAACGGGATACTTTCAATACGTTCACGCGAAAGTCCGCCTCCTTCAGTGAGCCGCCGACGAAGAGAAGGGGACCTGTGGTCCCCTTCTTTTGTTTCCGTCCGGCTTCACGTTATTATTTGTTTTCTTCGTATGCGGTTTGCAGTTCTTTCGCCACCGCAGCAGGGTCTTTCTTCTCGACGAACAGACTTTGCGTGCCCGACAGGTGAACCTGCGTGACCGCCGGATTCATCGTGTTGTCGAACGCCAGGTCGCCGCCTTGAACTTTCTTGAACAGATCCAGCACGTTCATCGCCATTTCCGAGTAACCCGCCGCTTTGAAGTCGCCGTCGACGTTCTGCGCGATGCCGACTGCGCCTTTGGCTTCGAACGCTTCTTTCGGGAAGTTCAGCATGAAGTAGTTCAGGAACGCTTTCGTTTCTTCCAGGTGCTTGCTGTCTTTGGAGATCGCGAACGCGCTGCCCGGCGCCAGCATGAATTCGTCCGGATTGCCTTTGCCGTTCACGGTCGGGAATTGGAACACGCCGACGTTGCCGTCTTTGCTGACTTCAGCCGTCTCGATCCCGCCTGTTGCCCAGCTACCCATGTAGTACATGGCTGCCGTGCCTGTTTTGAACAGGTTTTCGCCTGCGTTGTAGTCGAACGAAGTCGCGCCGTCCTGGAACGCCCCCGCGTCAACCAGTTGTTGGAACGCCGTAATCGCGTCGACGTAAGCCGGATCTTCGAACGTCTTTTTGCCGTCCAGCACGTCTTGCAGGAAGCCAGGGCCGCCGTTGGTGCGAAGCAGGATATTCATGAACAGGAACGAACCGGTCCACGTGTCTTTTTCGCCCAGAACCATCGGCTGGATGCCTTTGGATTTCAGCGTTTTGATCGCTTCGATCATTTCTTCGAACGTCGTCGGCACTTCCACGCCGCCTTGTTCCATCAGCTTTTTGTTATAAAATACGACGCCGATATTGTTGCCGTCCGGCAGCGCGTAAAGATTGTTGTCGAACGTGTAGTAATCCAGAATGCCCGATTGGAACGTGTCTTTCAGACCGTTTTCTTCGACCATGTCGTTCAGCGGCGCGAACAGGTCGGCGTCCACGAACGGCTGCATTTGCGCGGCCGGGTTTACTACCGTAATATCCGGAACTTCTTTCGAAGCAGCCTGCGTTTTCAGCTTCAGCTTTTGTTGGTCGGTATTCAGCGAATCCAATTCGATGGTCACGTTCGGATTGTCTTTTTCATACTGGTCGACGATTTTTTTCATCATCTGGTTTTTCGGATCGCTGGCGTCCGGATAGATGTTCTGGAACGTGATCGTGATGTTCTCCGCAGCGGGTTCCGTCGTGCCGGCAGCGGTGCCGGAATCCGTCGTGCCTCCGCCGTCGCTCGCGTTGTTCGCGGTCGAGCCGCCTCCGCCGCACGCGCTAAGGCTGAATGCGAGCACCCCTGTCATCGCCATGCCGAACCATTTCATTTTTCTCTTTGTCACTGTATTTCCTCCCCTTGATTCATGGTTTGGTTCTTCTTACTAGAGTCATTATGGCTTTTACTGTAAACGCATACAATGGAAATTATTCAGGGAAGATGTTTGTTTTTTCGAGGTAGGGCCGTCGAACCGTTTCGGAAAAAGCAAACCAAAGATGTCATATTCGTTTGCGGGAAAACATGCTAAAATGAGACTTTGCTTATGCTTTGTTCCATTAACGGACCAATCCGAAAAAGTGTTTATTTCAACGATGCCGTCTCGGCAGTACCCGAAAGGAAACGTGAACGTCTTGTCCAACCTATCCAAAGCCTCTTCCCGCCCATCGGGCAACGGACTCAAAAAATCGGTGACCTTCCTCGAAGCCATGGCGATCGTGGTCGGCATGATTATCGGCTCCGGCATTTTTCTGAAACCCGGCATCGTGCTTGCCAGCGCAGGCTCGCCGTGGATGAGCATTCTGGCCTGGGTCGCGGGCGGCATCATTACGCTGGCTTCCGCTTTGTCGGTCGCGGAAATCGCCGCCACGATTCCGAAAGCAGGCGGTTTGTACGCTTACCTCGAAGATTTGTACGGCGAAGTCGTCGGCTTCCTGCTCGGCTGGGTGCAAGCGGTCATCTCCTATCCCGCATCCGTAGCCGCGCTGGCGATCGCTTTCGCTTCGTACTCGGGCTACTTTTTACCGATGAACGGCTTGCAGCAAAAGTTGCTCGCGATCGGCATTCTGCTGTTCATTTTGCTCATGAATGTGATCTCGACCAAGTACGGCGGCATCATTCAATTGGTCGCCACGGCGGGCAAACTGATTCCGGTCGTCGGCATCGTGGCATTCGGCCTGATCTCCGGCACGCAGCCGGGCTTCGCCGGCGTATCCGGCTTAACCGCCGGAGCGGCAGGCTTCGGCGCGGCGATCCTCGGTACGCTATGGGCCTATGACGGTTGGATCGGCGTAACCAATATGGCGGGCGAGATGAAAAACCCGGCCAAAACGTTGCCTAAAGTCATTCTGATCGGCGTTTCGTTCGTGATCGCGGTGTATGTGCTATTCAATCTGGCTATTTTCCGCGCGCTGCCGTTCGAGCAGATCGTCTCGTCGCCGACGCCGGGAGCGGACGCCGCTCAGGCTCTGCTCGGCAGCGGAGGCGGCGCGTTTATTACGGCGGGCATCATCGTTTCGGTCTTGGGCGCGTTGAACGGGTATCTGATGACCGCCGCGCGGGTGCCGCAAGCAATGGGCGAACGCGGCATTGCGCCGTTCTCCGGCTTTTTGCGGCGTATCCATCCGAGATTCGGCACGCCTGCGAACGCGTTGATGTTTCAGGCCGCGCTCGCCGTCATCTATATTTTTTCCGGCACGTTCAATACATTGACCGATCTGCTCGTTTTCGTGCTATGGATCTTCTTCACGGCCGGGGTATTCGGGGTCTTCATTCTGCGTCGCACCGTAGCTCCGTCGGCAGGCCGTTACCGCGTGCCGCTATATCCGGTCACGCCGATCATCGGCATCGCGGGCGGATTGTATATTTTGGGCAGCACGTTGACGGACAGTCCGGGACGTTCGTTGATCGGCATCGGAATCACGTTGGTCGGGCTGCCGGTGTTTTATTATATGAAGAAAAAAGGCAGGTAGATCCTGCTCGTTAAAGCAGCTCAAATGAAGATTTAACAGATCGCAACATGCTAAGAAGCCTTCTTCATCTAATAAAGAAGGCTTCTTTTTATTCATATACGTCTCAATCCCCGCCGATCCGGCTGCCTACGGTTTTGTAGAGCATGGTGCGGATTTTTTTCAGTTGTCCGAAGTTTTCTTCGAAAGTGATGTCGCTTCCGCTGGCTGCAAGGCCGGAGGCAAAGTCTTTTTTATAGCGAAGGAAGGATTCGGGGTAGAGTCCGATAACGTGGATTTGGTTCCAGGAAGGCGCTTGGGGGACGCTTTCCCAGACTTCGACGGTTTCTAATGCGACCATGCTGTGGCACCAGCGGGTGTGTTCCATGATATGACGCATTGCCGGGCCGTTGCGGCGGATCATGATCTCGCGGAACTCGTTTAAATAAGGCTGCTGTACGTCTACGTATTCCACGGCGAAGAACGGTTTTCTGTTGCGCTCGCGTACCTGGGCCGTAGGATTGGGGTAGTTGGATTCCGGTGTAGACACCAGAAGCTCGCGACGGACAACGGATGCTTGTTCGAACGCGGGCAAGGTTTGGGCTTTCGCCAAATACGTCTTCGCGACTTCCGCGTCTCGTACTTCGATGAGAAGCAAAAAGCTCCAGGCTTCGAATTCGCCATGCTTTTCTGCTTTGAATCGCAAACGATGCAGGGCATGAGCGCCTACATCGCCTGTTCGTTGGTAGGAATCGAGCAGTGGCGACAGCGTATTTTTGTAATAGGTTTTAAAGTCTCTGCTTTGGTTCTTCGGAACTTGGAAGCTTTCCGCCAGATACCAGGCATTGTTATGCGGTTGCAGCTTTTGTATATATGATGATTCCTTCATGATTCGTTCTCTCCTTCCAGCCGATCCAACAGCGCCAGCGCTTCCGTGCACCAGGCGTAGCGCGCTTCGACGAACAATTCTCCGTAACGCAACGTCAGCGCCAGAAATGGATGCTCCTCGCCGCCTTCATGCTGTACCAACGCGGTTTGCTGCTTCAAATACGCTTCGCGCGCCTGCTGCATCCCGGCCAACTCGCGTTCGAACAAAAAGCGCACGGCGGGAATGTCCTTTTTCCGGGCAAAAAAAGTACGCAGCAACAACTCGTCCCGATAGCTCACCGGGTCGATCGGGCCGCCCAGCCAGTCGCGAAACCGCCGCTCTCCCTCGTCCGTGATGCGGTAGCGTTTTTGTCCCCGCGAACGCTCGCCGCCCTCTACCTCTTCGGCGTACCCTTCTTCCGTCAGCTTTTTGAGCGCCGGATAGATCTGCCCGTAACTTTCGCTCCAGAAATGACTGACCGCCGTCTCGAAATGCTTGCGCACCTCGTAGCCCGAGCTTTCCCCCAGGGTCAGCACGCCCAGTACCGCATACTGCGTCGTATTGATTTTCCCCATGCGCACCTCCATATATCTAAAATATATGTATCTATTAGATATATCATACGCGTTATCGCCTTACCTGACAACTCCGGAAATTTGACCTTTTTTTAACCCCTCGTTAATATTCTCCGAATATCGCCTGCTTATACTGAAAAGGTCTTCCTCTATACGCCATACTCCACACACTACGGAAAGAAGGAACAGCCATGGGAATCCACCGTTATTTCAGCTCGCTCACCGGGCTTGAACGCATCATTCGCTGCCCGGGCAAATTCAAGTTCGAAGAACACAGCGTGGCCGCGCATTCCTGGAAAGTCGTGCAATACGCCAAAACGCTGGCCGATATCGAGGAACAGCACGGCGCCGTCATTGATTGGAAAAAGCTTTACGAGATCACCAGCAGCCACGATTACGGGGAAATTTTTATCGGAGACATCAAAACGCCCGTCAAACACTCTTCGCCCGAGCTGCGCCATTTGATCCAACAGGTCGAAGAAGGCATGATCGCGCATTTTATCGAGGAAAATATTCCGGAAGAGTTCAAGCCGACGTTCCGCAACCAACTGCGCGAAGGCAAAGACGATTCGATCGAAGGCTTGATTCTCGAAGTCGCCGACAAGATGGATCAGGTGTACGAAGCGTTCTCCGAGCTGCAAAAAGGCAATACGGAAAAAGAGTTCGTCGTGATGTACCGCAACGCGCTCGTCAAGATCAAGCGGATCAAGCTCGCCTGCGTCGATTATTTCCTGGAACATATCCTGCCGGAAATGGTCAACGAAGAGTCGCTGTCGCCGGTCGATATCAAACGCATTACCGAAGAAGCGCTGGCCCAGTAAGGCGCCCGGCGCGAATAGCAAGATCAAGAAGCGTTCCCGGACCGCGTCCAGGGAATTTTTTTGCGCGCGAAAAAGCCGTTTTCCGCCGATATGCGGGGAAAACGGCCGGATGCGCGATACGGGGTACCGCGACTTCCGCGAGACACAATGTGTTTACTGCGGTTTTTTCAACGTGACCCGCTCCGACAGCGCTTTGAACTGCCACAGGATCGGAGTCACTTCGCCGGTTACGCTTTGCAGGTATTTCAACGAGGACAACCGCGCTTTTTCTTCCGCGGACGTCTGTCCCTGGAACAGCGAATAGCTTTTGCGGACAGAACCTTTGCGGTATTGCACGTCGAACAGCGTTCCCGTTTTCCAATCCTGCACCAGGCTCATATTGCTGCCCAAAATATCGAGCCGATAATCCGCCGCGCGGTAGGAGAAGCTGTAATCGGGGTCCGCCATCGCGTGAATGACCTCGTAACCTTTGCTTAACGCGTTTTTTTGAAATACGCCGATCTGAATGCCGTCCGAGAAAATCATGCCGCCCGGTTCGGTCACCTTTTCCGTTCTCGTGCCGCGTCCGTGCATGGCGTCGCCGCTCCATGTCCCGTTATACACGACGGTATGCTCGCGCCCTGTTTGGTCGTCGGTATACGTGTTGACGTATTTGCCGGTTCCGCTGCGTTTGCCGTTCACGAACGTGCCGGAATACTGCTTGCCCTCGCCCCACTTGATCGTTCCGCGCCCGTGCGGCTGACCGTTCGCGACTTCGCCGTAATACGTCGTGCGCGCAGAAATTTGCAGCCATTGCTTCGCCGAAGCGGCTTGAACCGAAGACGTGCCGGCTCCGACCGGAGCGAACGCGCCGAACGGAAGAATCAACGCCAACATCAGCGAGCACGCGAATTTCTTTTTCATGGACCCAACATTCCTTTCGTATGAAAAGCTGAAATACATTTATTCAAGAGGAATCAGTTTAGATAGGTATTCAAATTGATTCAGATAAGGTGTAACTTCTTTGGTAAAAGTACGAAGGTGCATGAGAGTGACACGACGTTGTTTTTCTGCAATTTCATTATTCTCATAAGGTATGGCTCCATAATCATAAATGACTGCATTTCTTTTATAGGTTACGCCCATAAGATCGCCGCTTTTCCAGTTGTAAATTAAATTTTTATTACCATGCATGATTTCTAAATACTTTTTCTGATCTTTATAAATAAAATTAAAATCAGGATCGTAAAGCCCATGAGCTACATCATACCCACTGACGAAAACATTATCTTTAAAGGTACCTTTTTTAATTTCGTTCAATGTAACTGTCTGATCAAAATCATTCTCTTTAACTTTTTCCGTTTGCGTGCCTTCGCCGTTCATTTTATCGTTTTTCCAGCTTCCGGTATAGATAATTTCGTGCAACCGAGAACTATCGAAATCAACATATGTATTTGTGTAGGTTCCGGTGCCGCTTCTTTTCCCGTTTACGAAGTCTCCCGAATACTTTTTGTTCTCGCTCCACGTCAACGTTCCGCGTCCATGCGGCTTCCCATTAGCCACTTCCCCGTAGTATTTGACGCCGGACGGTAATTGTAGCCATTGCTTGTTCGATACGTTAGTAGCCGAAGCTACCTTTTCCGTCAATGGAACAAATCCTCCTACAAGCATGATCAATACCAAGACAAGCGATACGAAAGATCCTTTTTTCATAACCGACCTCCTGTTTCTTATACTCATTTACTTACCATTATACAAGTTAAGAAACATTTAGAGGAGATCAAATCAAAAAATTACAATTGTATCGAGTTTGTCAAATTTCTATGAATCTTTATTCCGTTCTATAGTCCTGAATTAACGAAAACGTCCCGCCGGAACCGCTTTTAACGCGCTCATCGCAATCGCCGAAAACTCCAGCGGTTGCTCCAATTGAGGAAAATGGCCGCAGCCTTCCATACGGATCAAGGAAGCATGCATGATCTCCTCGCGCAGATAACGTCCCACTTTCCGGTTGAAAGGCGAATCCCATTCCCCTTCGACGATCAGCACCGGACATTCGATCTTATGCAGACGTTTGCGGGCGAGCGGCATCAGCGGACGCTGCATGCTCAGCCGCGAACGATAGTGGACACCGTTTGCCAAATACATCTCTTTGAGACGCGTGCGCCCTCTGCGTTCTCTCGGGACGACGTGTCGCCAGTAGCGACTGCGCATGAACCGGGCTGCCGCTCGCTCGATACCCTCGCTTTTTACCCGCCGATGATCAAGCAGCCGTTCCCAGATCAGCCGCAGCGGCGGCGGCGTTCCGTTCAGCGAAGGCGCCACCAACACCAGTTGCTCGACATATTCGGGATAAGCCAGCGTGAAATCGATTGCTGTCGCCCCGCCCGTGCATGAGCCGATAATCGATACGCGGGGCAGGTTGAAGTAATCGAGAATATGTTTAAGGTCGACGTGATGGGAAAAAGGACCGGTAATCGCGTCGCTGCGGCCGTACCCCCGTTGATCGTAACGAATGACCGTAAAGCTTCGCGCCAGCAGCTCGACATGTTCGTTCCATACATCGAGATTGCAGTACGCGCCGTGCAGCAGAACCAACGGGCTTCCCTGACCTTGCACGGATACGTTGAATTTTGCGTTGCCGATCGTATGGATTGCCGTTCGGTTCATGAATAATACGCCGCCCTTCTGCGCCTAATAAATGTCTTTCTACCCGTTACCCGTCCTTGCTCCCCTGCGAATCGAACTTTGTCCTGCGCATCTGCGGCGATTATGCTACACTTTCATTCATAACCTCTAACGGGAAAGGAGCTTGCAACGTCAGTTTCCAGTCAAAAATTTTCTAAAATTCTTTGAAACGCAATGCAACTTCGCACGTATAACAAACGTGCAACTGTAACTAAAAACATATAACCAGGAAAGGATTGTAACGGAATGGAAATGGGCTACAGCCATTTGTTCGAAATGAGCACCTTCCTCGAAGCGTTTGCTACGCCTGCGGGCTGGGGATTCATTTTGTCGCTGATTATCATCGAAGGACTGTTGTCGGCGGACAACGCACTCGTTCTCGCCGCAATCGTCAACAAGCTCCCGGAAAAACAAAGAAAGAAAGCTTTGCTTTACGGATTATGGGGAGCTTATATTTTCCGGATCATCGCGATCGGCGTCGGGATCTATCTCGTTCAGATCGCATGGGTCAAGTACATCGGCGCCGCGTACCTGCTCTGGATCGCCATCAAGCACTTCTGGGATAA
Organism: Saccharibacillus sacchari; assembly: GCF_037722395.1. Lineage (GTDB taxonomy): Bacteria > Bacillota > Bacilli > Paenibacillales > Paenibacillaceae > Saccharibacillus > Saccharibacillus sacchari_A. The sequence goes on from NZ_JBBKAR010000016.1 coordinate 221,227, forward strand.
AGCCAGAAAAGGCGGAGATGACGAAGAAGGAGAAGAAGAATCGGGGCTGCAAAAACTGCTGGCCAAAACCGGACTTAGCCTGTTCGTTCGTACAATCATTACCGTCGAAATGATGGACATCGCCTTCTCGATCGACTCGATCCTTGCGGCGTTCGCGATCTCGCCGAACCCGTGGATTCTGATCACAGGCGGCCTGCTCGGTATCCTGATGATGCGTCTCGTCGCTACCGTTATTCTTAAGCTGATGGACAAAATTCCGGAACTGGAAAATGCGGCGTTCGTGTTGATTTTCATCATCGGGTTGAAGATGATTCTCGAAACAGCCGATATTTATCACATGGAACACGGAGTGTTCTTCGTTATTCTGGTTGCGGTGTTCGCAATTACTTTCCTGATCAACCGGATTCGCGTTCGGAAGAATGCTGCGCAGTAAAAGAAAGTACGGCCCGCTTTCCTTGTAAAAAGGGAGGCGGGCTTTTTTAGTTGTGTTGTTAAGTTGGATGGGGAGGTGCATCGACTACACTTAGTTGGACAGAAAAATAGGGTACAGTTTAGCCAAGAAGAATCGATTTTTTTCCCGCAACGTCCACTCAGTTTTAAGTCCCTCTACAGTTGATAGATATGATGGAAATCTTAATAAGTCCAATACTCAATTAATGACTTGTTGGCTAAATGCTCTTCTAAAGCCTATATACGTATCCACTAAGAGAAATACTTATCCTTAAATTTACAATATACCATATTTTTAATATAGTATAACAAAACTATTAGAAGGTTACCCATGAAAAAGAAAACAATTTGGATTTTCTCATTATTTTTATCGTTTATTTTAATGGGAACTAATGTAAGTGAATTAAGCGCATCGACTTCGGAGCCTATTGAGAGTTTTAACAAACTAGGTGAAAGCATGTCAAAAAGAGAAGAATTTGGTCTTGAGACACCACAAGCCAGAACATCTTCACTAACAGATAGTTATAGTCTTTCTCAAAAATATGGCTTTTATATGACTCAAGAAGAGGAAAAAGCATTAGACGAAAGATTAGATTTGCAAACGGAAATAATGCCTGAAATTCTATCTTATATTGAGCAAGACTTGGTTTTAAAAGAAGAATTTCAAGGAATATATCTTGACCAATCCAAAGGTGGCGTTGCGGTAATCGCACTGAAAGAAGAAACTCCAAAGATTAATACATTGAAAAATGTTACTGATAATACAATTTCAAAATCAATGGCCTCTATAGAAAACTTGTATTCAGAAATTCCTATTGAGTTTGTTAATGTGAGGTATTCACAGAAAGAGATTGAAAGCTTAGCTGAATTAATCGCAAACCATCATGAGGATATTTCATCTATTGTAAATTTAGATTATGTACAAGATGATTTTATAAACCAAAAAATTCAAATCGGTATTGTTGGCGGATCAAACGATAAAGAGAAATTGATTGGGTATTTAACTAAATTAACTGGTCATAGCGCTTCGTTATTTTCTATAGAAACTTTGGATGAAGCTGTAACTTTTAATACTTCAAGAACCACAAATCACAGTCCCTTGGAGGGCGGATTAACAATTGATTCTTCCCCTAACACATCAGGGAATTGTTCTTTGGGGTTTGCAGCGTTGGGTTCAAACGGTAGTCGTTACTTTATTACGGCAGCACATTGTTGGGGACCGGGAGTAACGATTTACCAAGGAAATCAAAATATTGGATCTACTTCTACATTATATCATCGTGGAAACGAAGTAGATGCAGTTGCTATTGCGTTAAACTCTAGTTCATGGGTTAGTAATTATGTATATGGCGAAGTTTATGGCTTAAACAACATACAAACGGCTGGAAATGATATTTTGGGTGAAATGGTATGGATGTCAGGCAGAAATAGGGGAGAAATAAATACTTCAGGCATACTAATGGCTAAACAACATTCAGCCTACTATGCTGATATTTATTTCAATAACCTTCGAGCAGCAAGCTATACATCTACTCCTGGAGATAGCGGAGGAACTGTCTTTGCCGATGGTATTTTAAAGGGTGTTAATAAAGGAAACACTACAGTCAATGGTAGAAACTTAGGAACGTATTCACATGTAACACATGTAATGGCCAGGTTAAATGTAACACCAATAACCTGGTAGTACCTCATCAATACTAAAAGTAAGGTTATGCCCGCCTGGACCCACCTGAAGCGTGCGGATTCCAGGCGAACATAATCCTATGATTAAGAGTTGGTAAGGTAGTAATCTATAGAGTATTGATAAAAGTATTACTTCCTGAGAGCGTTACTAATTAAATAGAAAGGAGAATTCTTATTCGCTCCTATAAACTAATTACCTTATTTTTAATCGCATCTATGGTTGTGCTTCTGTTGGGCTGTACAAATAAATCCCAAACCAACAATGATAGCGCAGACGATACTCCGTCAGACGTAATGCTAATCGAAGGCTACATCATTTCTATAAAAAATAGCAAAATCTTAGTGGTAGAAAATCTTTCAAAAGAAGAGGCGGATACGAGTAGATATACTGAAAATCAAATTTTAGAAAAAGCAGATCCGAATGCAACTTGGATTAGTGTAGACACTCCATTAAATACTGAAGATTATAACGTTGGCGATAGAATCAAAGTGACGATACGTGGAGGAGTAAATACTTCTTTCCCTGCACAGGCAGCTGCTAAAGAAATTGATATTTTAAATTAGGCCTCAAGAAACCAATGAGATTAGTATTTAAATCTCACAAAACAGCTCTTATTCTTGATAACGCGTATTTGCGTTTAATTGGAGAAGGGCTGTTTTTTTGATACAATATTAATCCTAAGTATAAATCTTACTATATGTAGATCTTTCTTTCTGCCTACTTTTACTCTGTCTGATTTTTATCTCGATAGAATAAAAAAATACTTTATTACAAGAAGTAAAACTCACAAAATTTTAAGTTAAAACAAAAAAGCTGCTCGATTATCTCGAACAGCCTCTATCTTTCATATGTATTAGTCGAGCTGCTTTGCTTCGATTTCTTCTAAATGAACAAGTACGTTTCTTACGTAATCATAACTGAATCCAAAAATGTAGATCTTGCCTACGTAATCAATCCCCAAATCCCGCTTCATCTCTTCTTTTGAGTTGTCCCGGTACTCTTTCCACAAACCGTTATCGTATACTTCCTCGGTCGTCTCATATCCCATCTCTTTCACTACGTTATATGAGTACTTCTGGAACTTCAACGCTTCCTGATCTGTTGCGATTCAAAAGCTCTCCGTGCTCCATAATTCCTAGCTGGATTGTCAAAACTAAAACACGATTTCAAAAACATGCTCCATAGCTTCGCTCGGTTCCCCATCAAACAAAAAAAGACTCCGCCCCTGCATTTCGCAGGTTCGGAGTCCAATCTATCAAATCGCAAGCTAACAGAGGGTTTAGCTTTACGGTATTGCAAAATTTAAAACTATTAAAAGAACTGACTAAGCTTGAGCGTGTACGCCTTTAATGTCTCTCGAAAGTCCAACGTAGCTGGAAGCGAGAAGACGGAGAGAGAAATTCAGTTCGAGACGCCTTTGAACTTGGAAAACTTCAACTCAAAATTTCAATCGACTTTTCCAAGTGAGACAGCGAATTGTGAAGCATTTCGAAGAAAAGCACTTCGGAAGCGTATGCTGGCAATTTCTCTCGCAGTCTTCTCGCTTCCCACGCACACGTGACTTTCGAAGGCAGCTTAAAGGCTTATGCGCGAAGGGTTTTCAGGGCGCCGCTCCACGCGAGGACTTGGTCGAGCATGCCGTTCAGGTTCACGAGGTGCAGGTCGGCCGGTTTGAAAGTCGCGCCGTTTTCGAAGTCGGTGAACAGAGACAGAGCCGGATGTACGCGGACGTCGGCTACGGACAGTTCGCCCAGGATGCCGCGAAGATGTTCGGCTGCGCGGGCGCCGCCGACGGAGCCGTAGCTGACAATGCCGGCTGCTTTGTTGTTCCAAGCTTCGCGCGCATAGTCGAGAGCGTTTTTCAGGGAAGCGGAGATGCTATGGTTATATTCTTGAACGATGAATACGAATCCGTCCAGTTCGGCCAGCTTGGTGTTCCAAGCGGTAGCTTGTGCGGTGGCATCGGCTTCGCCGAGCAGCGGCAGCTTGTAGTCGGCGATGTCGACGATTTGGTAGTTGGCGTCGCCGCGTTCGTTTGCGATGCGTTGTACCCATTCGCCTACCTGCGGGCTCAGACGACCTTCGCGCGTGCTTCCGAGAATGATACCGATGTTCAACTTTTCCATGATTAATTCCTCCAGTAATTTGTTTTTGGGTGAGATCGGAAAGCGCATGGGCAAAGGTCGACTTCACCATTCGCATTCTTTTTCTCTTTAGGTTAATTTTTAAATGTTACTAACTTTTTGTTATGAATGAATCATAGCACGACTTTTTTCGATGCGCAACACTTTTCGCTTACTTTTTTATAGAAAAATATTTTTTGTATGTAAAAGACCCAAACGCTTTCGGGATGGAAAAGGTTTGGGTCTTTTTGAGATACATTTGTATAGGGTTATAAGATTGATTACGCGTCCAACTTAAATCTTGCCAGCTCACGCTGCATCTCTTCGCGCACTTGCAACAATTCTTTAACTTTGCCGCCGATTTCTTCGAACGAACGTTTTTGCTCATCCGTGGAAGCCGTGATTTCTTCGCTGCCCGCCGCAGATTGCTCGGTCACGGCGCTGATATTCTCGATCGCGGCCTGCACCTGCATATTCAGACGGCGCGATTCTTCCATATCCTGCGACAGTTTGCCGACGCTGCCGGAAATACGGCGCACCTGCGAGCTGATTGCGGCAAAAGATTGCTCGGTCGTCGTCGAAGCCTCCTCCTGACGCTGGAACAGACCGAGACTCTGTTCAACGGAACCTTTTACGCGGGTCATAGCGGCGGCGATTTCTTCTACTGTGGCAAAAATCTCACGCGCTGCCGAATCGGATTGATCCGCCAACTTGTTCACTTCGCCCGCCACCACGGCAAAGCCTTTGCCTGCGTCCCCGGCGCGAGCCGCTTCAATAGAGGCATTGAGTGACAGCAGCGTCGTTTGCTTCGCGATCTGCGCCACATGCTCGGTCATCGCCGCAATCCGCTTCGCGCTGGCTTCCAATTCGTTGACGGTCTGCTCCACCTCGGACATCGCAGCGCGGTTCTCGCTGGTGATTCGCAGTTGTTCGCGCATTACGGATTCACCATGCTCGACAAAACGCAGCGCTTCTTCCGTTGCCGACGACGATTGCTCGGTCTCGGACAAGTTCACTTCAAAATTGCGCTGCATGCCGTCCACCGTTTCCACAGTCTGGCCCAGATCTTCCGCAATGCGCTGACTGCCGATCGCAAGCTCCTCCGTCGAGGTCGCCACTTGGGAAACGATCTCCTGCATCTTGTCGTTTTGACCGTCCAGTTCGCTAGCTACGCGATCCAGCACGCCGCCGCTCGACTCGATCGAACGCACGATGCCGCGCAGATTGTCGATCATGGTCGCAAAAGCATCGTTCAGTTCGTCCAGTTCGTCGCGCCCTTTGGACTTCGCCAGATGCAGACTCAAATCCCCGTCCGCAAGCCGTACCGCCGCGTCTTTCATCGTGCGTGTACGACGAGCCAGTTTGCGCGCAAAACTTGCGTTAAACCAGCCAAGCGCGATCAGCAGCACCACCGCTCCGCCCAATGCAATATGCCAGGTCAGCTCGATATCCGCCGTCAGCTTCGATGTGTAGATGTCGTAACGTTCCTTCGTCAGAAGGTCAAGGCGATACGCATCGTTTTGAATGCCCTGGATACGTGTGGCTTGACGCTTCGCTTCCGGACTATCCTGACTGTTCAGTGCCTGAAGCGCCCCTTCGGACAGCTCGGTAAACTTCGTCGAAAGAGACGCCAACCAATAGCGCTGCTCTTCCGTATCCAGGCTGGTTTCTTCCGAACTCGTCAGCAAAGCCAATGTTGCGCTTACCGTCTCGATCTGACTTGTCACATCGGCCTTGTTGCTCTCCGTCATCGAGAACGAGTAACTGTCGAGCGATTGGCCCAAGCCGCTCAGATCCGCGTTCAACTGTTGCACGTTCATCATGTCCGGCACGAGCGTCTGGTTTTGCGAATTGATTTGCAGCAATTGAAAAATGATATAGCCGACCAGCACCAACGAAGCGATCAGCGAGATCATGGCATTCAGAAGCAGTTTACCCTGTAATTTCATCGTTAAAAACTCCTCTGTCCGGTTTTAGGGAAGCTGAATGGTGATATTGCCCGAGATCAGGTCCTGCGTCAGCTTGTCGATCAGGCTTTGCTGCTCCGGCGTCAACTCGACCACGCGAATCGGAGCCAGACCTACGCCCTCTTCCTTGAGACCGAATACCATATCCTTTTGTGGGAATTTGCCGCCGTTTTCATTAAAAGTCCGTACCGCGCTGAAGATCGCGTTATCCACGTTTTTGATCATCGAGGTGACTACGGCTTTTTCGGCAATAAAAAATTGGTCCGCATCGACGCCGATCGCATAGGTCCCCTGCTTTTGCGCTTCCTGAAGAGCCCCGACCCCCGTCAGTCCGGCAGCCGTGTAGATCACATCGATATCGTCGTCTTGGATCATCGAAGTCGCGATCGACGTGCCCAGATCGGAATCGCCGAAGTCGCCCGCGTATACGGATTTGACGTCAGCCTGCGGATTCGCCGCTTTGACGCCCTGCTCGTAGCCGAACTGGAACTTTTTCAGCAGATCGGATTCGACGCCGCCGAGAAAGCCGACATGACCGCTTTTCGTGGACAGTCCGGCGACAACGCCTGCCATATAACTGCCTTCTTCTTCTTTAAAAGTAATCGAAGCGACGTTCGGCAGTTCCGACGAGTCGTCTACGATTAGAAACTGTTGGTCGGGATTTTCTTTGGCGATCTTCTCCAGGCTGTCTTTGACCATGTAACCCAGGCCGATGATCAGATCGTTATCTCCTTCAACGAGTTGCTTGAACGCTTCGTCGTAGGTATCTGTCTGCGCGATTTCTCTATAGTCGAATAAAATGCCTTCCTCGTCGCGCGCTTTGGCCAGTCCGCGGAAAGCGGCGTCGCTATACGACTGGTCTCCAAGCCCTACATCGGACAACACGACTCCGATCTCCGGACGTTCTTGCGCGCTTGCCATCGTGGCTTCTTCGCGAGTTGCGCAAGCCGTCAACGACAGCAGAGCAATCAACGCAGAAATCCCGACAAGGCTTTTGAATTTTTTTCTTTTTAGCATGTGTACACCCCTATCTGTTGTCTGGACATCCTTTATTTTTATCGCCAGAATCCTGCTAACTTGTTAGAGGGGGATGGCGAAAAAGGCGCTGCGGGAGAAATCCGTTCAAAACGCTGTCTCACCCGGAAAGTTGAGGATGGCATATATGCCATCCTCAACTTTCCGGGTTCAAAGGCGTTTTGAACTGAATTTCGCTCTCCGCTTGGGTTTTCGGTGAGTGGGGGTATGAATAATGGAAAAGTAAATTCTAGCGGTTTTTCCGGTTGGGCAAGTTGCGTGGGAATTCGATATAATAAAGCTCATACCACCGGAAAGAAGGGACTTCATGACTTTGCTTGTACCTCAATTACCGGAGCCTTCCGGCTCTTATGCTGTTGGTTTTTATGACGGGACCTTTGCCTGCGACGGACCTGAAGGTTCGGAAGAGATTGCTTTTCGCTGCTTCTATCCGGCACGGCATATAACGGACGCACCGGCACCGTATTATCCCGATCCGCAAATGGTGGAGATGCAGCTCGCCATGCCTTTATACCAATCGTTCGAGCCTCTGCTGGGCGCGGTTGCCGAGATGTCGACGCACAGTTACGCGAACGCACCGGTCGCGGAGCAGGATGCGCCTTTCCCTGTCGTCGTCTATTCGCACGGCTATATGTCTTTTCACCTGTCGAATCTGATCCAGCACGAAGAACTGGCCAGCCGGGGTTATGTCGTTTTCGCGCTGTCCCATCCCGGCGATGCGTTCTGTACGATTCTCAGCGATGGCAGCAAGGTCGGCATCAACAACGGGACTATCGCCCGCGCCACGGAAGACAATGTGCGTTACATGCAAAAAATCGGCAAAACCGATCCCGGCTCGCTTACGCTGGACGAAATTTCCGGCTATTTGCGCGAAGCCCATACGATGCGCGAATGCGTCGAAGCCTGGGCTCGGCATACGGTAGCGGCCTTCGATGAAATCGAACGAATCGCAGACGATCCGCAATCTTGGCTACATCAACGACTACATACGCACGGGTTCGGTTTGTTCGGCCATTCGCTTGGCGGAGCGTCGTCCCTTCATACCGCATTGCTCGACCCAAGAGTTCTCGCGGCGGTCAACCTGGACGGCTGGCAATACGGCGCGGGTCTGCTTGATCGTCACATCCCGGTACCCGGTCTTGTGATCTCGACTTCGGACAGCCATCTGCCCGGTAATTTCCGAACCGATGACCCCAACCTGACCCACGCCATCATCCCGGGCAGCACCCACTGGTTCTTTTGCGATATGGCCGTGGTCGCGAACGAAGTGCTGAAAGCCGTCGAACCCACCATCTCTATCGACGGCCCCGTCGTTTCACGTCTCACGACCGACCTGCTCAATGCGTTCTTCGATCATCACTTACGAGACGACACCACCGCTCCCCTGGAAACCGTAGCCTCTGAATACGCCGATGAAATGCAATTGAAACTCCCTCCTCTACAAAGCAAATAGAAAAGAAGATCGCAGCTTTGCGATCTTCGATGTGTCGAAAAAGTCCAATGTGCCAGGAAGCGAGGAGACGTAGAGAAAGGTTCAGTGTAGGAGCGATAGCGTTCGCCTTTGAAATCGGGAAAATTCAGCTAGAAATTCAATCCTTTTTCCCGATTTCAACACGCGACCGAAACGAATCTTTCTCGGAGTCTTCTCGCTTCCCCAGCCGAAGTGACTTTCTCAACAGCCTGAAGATCGCAGCCGCGCGGTCTTCTTTTTTATTGATCCGCCCACCAATATCCGACATTTTTCATTATAATAATGAGTAAAAAGTCACTTAACCCTTCTACAGAATTATGGGACACTTACAGGATGGGAAGCGATATGGATTCCAAAGATAGACGGAACGAAAGAAGGGATGAATGGCGATGGATATTCTGAAACGCAATCATGTAACCGTATTGGGCAGCGGGAGCCAAACGATTATATTCGGGCATGGCTTCGGCTGCGACCAAGAAATGTGGAGGCTTGTCGCTCCGCGTTTTGCCGATCGCTACCGCGTTGTTTTGTTTGATTACGTCGGCTCGGGTCTATCCCAGTTGGATCAATACGATCCGGCCAAATATTCGAGTCTAAAGGGCTATGCCCGGGATCTTCTGGACGTGATCGAAACGCTGGATACAACCGATATCATATTTGTAGGTCATTCGGTCAGCAGCATGATCGGCGCGCTTGCGGCTACGCTGCACCCGGAATATTTCGATCGCCTGGTCATGGTCGGACCTTCTCCTCGTTATTTGAACGATCTTCCGGATTATTACGGCGGATTCGATCGCGAGGATATTGATGAGCTGCTTGAAATGATGCAGCTCAACTTCAGCGGATGGGCCAGCTATATGGCTCCGGCCATCATGAAAAACGCGGACCGCGCCGAGCTGGCCGATGAATTGGAGCGCCAATTCGCTTCGCGCGATCCGCGAATCGCCCGGCAATTCGCCGAAGTCACTTTCTACTGCGACTGTCGCGATATTTTGGCCGACGTCAAGGTTCCGACACTCATCATGCAATGTGCAGACGACAGTATCGCGCCGCTCGAAGTGGGAGACTATCTGCACCGCAACTTGCGGGGCAGCACATTAAGCCGGTTGACGGCCAAAGGGCATTATCCCCAACTCAGCCAACCGGAAGAAACCTACACGCAAATCGATCAATATTTGGCCGGACTGTAAACGTACCGGAAGAAAGGCAGTACGCCTATGGATAATCAATTGGATTGCGCGCCCGGCGGTTATTTTTCAATCTCGGAATCGGGATTCGTCCAGTCCGTCAATCGTACCTTCCTGAATATGCTCGGTATCCAAAGCGCAGACGAGCTAATTGGACGACATATCGAAACCGTCATGTCCCCCACCAACAAAATTTTTTTCCATACGTACTTTTATCCGCATATTCAGCTGTATCAACGGGTGGACGAAATGTACTTCTCTTTTCGGGCGGCCGATAAGCAAAGCGTGCCGGTGCTGGTCAACGGGATCAAACAAGAGCGTTGCGGCGAAGCGGTCATCGACTGCGTCGCCCTGTTGATGCGCAAACGGCTGGAGTACGAAAAAGATACCCTGCGCAGCAAACGCCAGTTGGAAGAGCTGTACCAGACTACCCGCGAAGTGAATAACAGGCTGGAAGCGCTGCATAAGGAGTACGAGAACAAACAGCAAGAACTGCTGGAGATGAATCGCAGCCTGGAGACGCTAGCTTCGACCGATCCGCTGACAGGGCTGCATAATCGTCGGTTTTTCGAAGACTGCCTGCGCGGTGAACTTTTGGCCAGCATAGACAACAACCAACCGCTTTCCCTGCTCATTGTCGATATCGATCATTTTAAAAATATCAACGATACGTATGGCCATCCCGTCGGAGACTTTGTGCTCATCGAGCTGGCTCGCTTACTGCGCGAAACGGCTGGACCTTTAAGCATCTGTGCACGGTTTGGCGGAGAGGAATTCGTTGTGCTACTCCCTGCGATCGACAGTGAAGGCGCATGCGCCACCGCCGAGCAAATTCGTTCCGTTATTGAAAACACCCCTCTTGGCACGCATCGCGTAACCATCAGCGTAGGCGTGGAGACCTCGCGATCCGGATCGACGGAACAATCTTTGCTGGAGCGTGCCGACCTGGCGTTGTACGCATCCAAAAGCAACGGCCGAAACCGAGTTTCTCATGCCGAAGAACTTGACAAAGCTTGATATGTTCGTGTTTTTCGGTGTAACCAAACCGTCCTTTGTCCACTTGGCAGAGACGGTTTTTTATTTTCCCTCAACATTATCCAGATTTTTCAGCCTCTTAATCCACTTTGTACGCACTCTTCAAATATTCTTTCGCTTGCTCGTTCGCTTAGTTCGATAGGCCCCCTCCTTTTCGTCTATTTTTACGTTTAGAGAGCGTTTCTCACATTTTTTTGCAGAAATGAACAGGAGATTGTACCGAAGGACCGAATATATCAACGTGTTTGTCGGTCTTGGCGGAATGATTACAGTGAATTTTGGGGGGAGATTGAAAGGTGGAGAAAACAAGGACAGGCAAAAGTCGGGCTGCACGGCGAAGCGGACAACGGCGTTGGCGGAATGCGGCGTTGGCGCTTATGCTGCTGACTGGAGGGGTTAGCAGTGCAATCGGATTCGAGCCCGCAACGACGCAGGCCGCAGAAGCGAGCGAGGCCGTGCGTTTGTTGTCGGCCAACCGACCCGTTTATGCTTCATCGTCGCTAGGCGGAGGTACGCCGAATCTGGCCACGGACGGCCTGGCGGATACGCGTTGGGAAAGTGTCTGGAAACGGGACCCGCAATGGATTTATCTGGATTTGGGCAAAACAGCGGATATATCTCGGGTCGAGATCGATTGGGAAGGCGCTTATTCAACGGCTTACAAGCTTCAGGTATCGGACGATGAGCTAAACTGGCGCGACGTCTACGACACAACCGACGGTCGCGGCGGAAAAGAAAAGATCGAGCTGGCCACGAAGGCTCAAGGCCGATATATGCGTTTGTTCAGCACCCAACGTTCCCAAGCCGCTTACGGCATCTCGATCTGGGAATTGCGTGTGTACGGGACAGGCGGGCTAAACGATGACCTCCGCCCCGCTCCTGTTAATCTGGCATTGAATCGGCCGGTTACGGCATCTTCGCTGGAAATCGACGAACATTTGAACCGCCCGGAAAACGAACGGCCGGTTCCGAATAATTATCTGGCCGAAAACGCTACCGACGGCAACCGCAATACACGCTGGGCTTCCATGTTCCGCACGGATAGTTGGATTTATGTGGATCTGGGCGAAAGCAAAGAAATCGGCGGCGTGCGTTTCGATTGGGAAAATTCCTATGCACGCGCCTACAATATTCAGATCTCCGACGATGCACAGAATTGGAAAACGATCTATCGTCAACTGGACGGCTCAGGCAAAAAAGAGCAAATCGACCTTTATGCGAAAGCACGTTACATAAAAATGCAGGGTCTCGCGCGAAGCAACGATTACGGCTATTCGCTGTTCGAGTTCGAAGTGCCGGGGTACCGTGAAGGCGATGCCAAGCCTGTTTACGACATCCCGGAATTGCCAACGATCGAGAAAGTCCAAGTCGGCGCAGGCAGCTATGAGATCGGCGATCTGTCCCAGCTTGAACCGCGCAGTCCCAAGTTTGTCTCGGACGGATTGAAGGCGCCTTTCCCGTCCAATGACTGGTGGCAATCGCTGCTGATCTTCAATCTGGGCGAAAGCAACGGCGTTATCACGCTTCCTTTTAAAAATAAATATACGACGATGGGGCTCGCGGTCATGACGCCCGGTGCAGGTTATGCGTCCTCGGACGGCGGCTCCGTCAATGCGGACGGCGAGCCCGATCTGTATATCAATGAAGCGTCGATCAATCCGGCCAAGGTTCAGACTACGGTCACCGGATACGGCGACTACTCCGTTGACGTGGTGATGAGCGACGATGACACAGCGAAAATGAAAACCACTTTCGTCAAAGGCTCGCCGTATCTGTACCACACCTTCGAAAACCCGGATGCCGTCGTCTTGCGTACGGCGAATCTGACGCGCCTGTATGACGAATCCGGTCGTACGATCGAGCTGCAAGACGGCGATACGATAACCGCCGATCATGTGGGGCTTGCGATCACGAACACGGACCGGGCGCCCGTGCCGGAGACTTTCGAACGGAACTACGGCGTGTTCGCTCCGCCGGGAACCACCTTCATGAAGCTTGGCGACACGATCAAAATCAAGTTCGCGGGGGACGAAGCTTATCTGTCGCTGGCCGCGCTGCCTTCGGCAGACGACCTTTCCCTGTATCGGCTGCACGGCTACGCCTTCGTAACCGATACCGCGGTTGATTATGATTACAACGCCGAATCGGCACGGGTTACCACTCGTTTCACGGCAAGCACCGAGTCCAAACGGGACGGATTCTCCAGTGAGACGCTAGCGACATTGCTGCCGCACCAATGGAAAATCACGACGTCCGAGCTGACCGGACTGACTTATCCTTCTGTGCGTGGCGTATTGAAAGTGCATGAAGGAAACGCGTTCACGACGCAGGATCGCTTCAGCGGCCTGCTGCCGCAGTTTGCCGAGCCGAGCGATTCTGCCGGTTATTCCCGCGTGCAGCTCAGTGCCTACCTTGATATGCTGGATGCGGACATCGCAGCCGGACTGATGAGCCGCGATCCATATTGGCAAGGCAAAAAGCTGCATCCGCTGGCGATGGGCGTGCTGGTCAGCGATCAGATCGGAGACACGGATCGGCGCGATCTGTATCTGGACACGCTACGCAGCATTTTAACGGATTGGTATACGTATTCCGAAGACGAGCCGCAGCATTCGCATTACTTCCATTACTCTCCGGCGTGGGGCTCGATCTTCCCGTATGCCAGCGGCTTCGGATTGAATACGGGGCTGACCGACCATCACTTCACCTACGGGTATTATGCGTTCGCGTCTGCTGTGTTGGGGCAATACGACGAAGACTTCGTACGCGATTATGGGGATATGGTCGAGCATCTGATTCGCGATTACGCCAACCCTTCGCGTACCGACAGCCTATACCCCTGGATGCGCAATTTCGATCCCTATGAAGGCCATTCCTGGGCAGGCGGTTTCGCGGACAACGCGAGCGGCAACAACCAGGAAGCAGCCGGAGAAGCTCTGTTCGGTTGGGTGGGACAGTTCATGTGGGGCGAAGTCACGAACAATGCCGATTACCGGGATGCCGCGATCTGGGGCTTCACCACGGAATTGAAAGCGGCGGAGCAATATTGGTTCGATTACGACGGGGATAACTTCCTGCCGGGTTACACGCACGAAACGGCCGGACATGTCTATGGCAGCGCTTATGCGTATACCACGTTCTTCTCCGGCGACGCCGAACATATTTACGGGATTCATTGGTTGCCGCTGGGCGAATGGATGTCGGCTTACGGACGCGATCCGCAAAAAGCCGCGACACTGTATGACGGCCTGCTTGCGGATATCCGTAAACAAAGCGGCGGCAGCGCCGATCGGGAACGCAGTTGGCAGCATATCATCTGGCCTTTCCAGGCATTAAGCGACCCGCAGGCCGTACTGGCCAAATGGGATGCCGGTCTGATGCAGCAAAACGAAATTTTCAATGCGTATTGGTTCACTCATTCCATGAACGCACTGGGCAGCCGCACCGCGGAGATTTGGAGCGATGATCCGGCAGTCACGGTGTATAAAGGAACGAACGGATATGCCGCTCAAATCTGGAACCCTTCTTCTGCGTCCAAAACGGTCGGGTTCTACGATGCGAATGGCAAGGTCGGTTCCGCGGTCGTTCATCCGAAAGCACTCGTGCAAGTCGATCCGAAAAAAGAAACCGTCACGCAGCCGGATCGCTCCAGCGGCATCCGCTATCTGGATCGGACTCATTGGACGCTGACCGCTTCCGCCGATCTGGCCAGCGATCCGGTATCCAACATGATCGACGGCAATCTGTCCACACGTTGGACGTCAGGCGCTGCGCAAAACGCCGCGCAATGGTTCCAGCTTGATCTCGGTTCGAAGCAAAGCTTCGATACCTTGTTCATGAACTCGGGCACAAGCGGCGGCGACTATGCGCGCGGGTATGAGGTATTCGTCTCGGATAACGGCGAAGACTGGTCGGAAGCCGTTGCTTCCGGCGCAGGAGACTCGGCAGGCATAGCGGTTGACTTGGGGACGCAGCAAGCCCGGTACATCCGCGTAGAGCTGACGGCAAGCACCGACAGTTGGTGGTCGATTGCCGAGCTTCGCCTGGCTTCGTTCAACGGCAGTTCGGATAACAACGAGGAGCCGAGCGAACCGGAAGAACCTACGGCACCGATTCCGGATCATGGGCCGGGCAGCCGCGAAGATTGGCAGGTGACGGCATTTGCCGATAACGGAACCGACACCGCTGCCGCTATGCTCGACGGCGATATCTCCACCCGCTGGACCTCCGGGCGTCCGCAAACGAACGGGCAATGGGTGACGGTTGATCTGGGTCGCTTATCCGCAGTCGATACGGTCGTACTGAATTCAGGCGGATCCATCGGCGACGGTGCGGACGGCTTCCGGATTCTGCTGTCGGAAGACGGGCGCTCATGGAGCGAACCTGTTGCCGCAGGAAGACGCGGAGAAACTTCGGTCGTCCGCTCCACCTTCCGGCAACAAGCGGCACGTTATATCAAAATCGTGCAAACCGGAGAATCGTCCAATTGGTGGTCGATCTCCGAGCTTGACGTGCAATACAACGGCACAGGCAAATTGAAAGCTTTGACACCGACAGGATGGACGGCGCAAGCTTCGTCTTCCGCTTCCGGCCAAGAGCCGGCTGCCGTGCTGGACGGTAACTCCGGCACGCGTTGGTCGACAGGTACGGAGCAGCGTGTCGGCCAATGGCTGACGCTGGACTTCGGCCAAGCGATCGAATTCAGCCAGCTTGTCTGGGACAGTACCGGCAGTGCCGACGATTACGCACGCGGTTACGCCGTTTCCGTATCGGCTGACGGCGTGAACTGGAGCGAACCTGTGGCGCAAGGATTCGGCAGCGGTGCGCAGGTCGTGTCTTCTTTCCAACCGCAGTCCGCACGTTACGCGCGGATCGAATTGACAGCGGAGCATTCGCAGTGGTGGTCGATCTCCGGTGTGACCGTATTTGCGCCGGATCGCGATCCTTCCGCGCCGCACGACGGTCTTCCTACATTGTTGGATCGCACGCACTGGACTGTGACCACGTCCTTACCTGAACGTGCGGACTATGCGATCTCTTCTATGCTGGACGGCGATATCTCCAGCCGCTGGTCTTCCGGCGAAGTCCAATCTCCGGGGCAATGGATCAGGGTCGATCTGGGCGAAAAAACTACGTTCTCCCGCGTGCGGTTAACCTCCCTATCCGCACCCGATGATTATGCACGTGCGTATACGATCGAGACTTCTGCCGACGGAACCGAATGGACGCAGGTATCTTCCGGCGAAGGAACAACCGACGGGGTCGACGCTGCTTTGGATACTTCGCAAACGTCCCGTTATCTTCGTATTGTACAAACAGGCTCTGCCGATTACTGGTGGTCGGTCGCAGAGCTGAACGTTTACCGGTAAAATGAACTTTCGTCGATATTTCTATACCGCTGCCTGATTGGACTCTTCTGGAACCGGGCACAAAAACACCGTTCCGGCCTGCCGATTTATTCGGCTCGCCGGAACGGCTTTTTGTTTTTTTAACGCTCAATTTTCAAAAACTCATCCAAAAATCCGTAAAACCGTTCGGGGTCGCTCAGATGAACATTATGATCCGGCCCCGGCATTTCGCGTGCCATGCAATCAGGCAACTGCTGTTTGGCCTTTTCCCATACGTCGTCCGGCATATTGTCTCCATCTTGCGCCCGGATCAACAGCGTCGGACAAGCAATCTCGCCCAGCCGAGCGTACCAGTCGATATTGTATGCGATGTTGGCGGCCATGGCTTGAGCGCTGAACATCATGCGATAGCCGTCCGGTGTTTCGATCAGGCTGTTCATAAAATATTCGTAAGCAAGCTCGCTGTCCAGTTCGCGGCGCATGAAGTCACGGGCCGCTGCACGATCGGAAAACGGCAGCGGCCAATTGGCGGTCAACGGGTCGACGGCAGGAAGCTGTTCCGGGGGCGTATCGATCCGAACGGACGGTCCTGCCGGAGTCTTGTCGAGAAGCGCCAGGCTGGATACGCGGGTAGGATACATGGCTGCGACATGGGCGGCATTCTGCGCCCCCATCGAATGTCCGACCAGCATGCAGGTTTCAATCCCTAACGCGTCGAGCAGTTCAACCACATCTTTCGCCATCTCTTCGGCCGTGTACCGGGCAAGCGGCTTGCCGCTCAAGCCGTGACCGCGTTGATCCGGAGCGATCACCCGGTAACGGTCACCGTAACGGCGCATCAGATCTGCCCATGTCTCTCCTCTTCCCCATCGGCCATGCAGACATACAATCGCCGGCCCTTCCGTTTGCGTAT
Source organism: Saccharibacillus sacchari (assembly GCF_037722395.1). Classification (GTDB taxonomy): domain Bacteria; phylum Bacillota; class Bacilli; order Paenibacillales; family Paenibacillaceae; genus Saccharibacillus; species Saccharibacillus sacchari_A. The sequence goes on from NZ_JBBKAR010000016.1 coordinate 238,440, forward strand.
CCAGTACAAACAACTCGACCTGTTTTAAAACGATACGTTTTCGATACAAAGTTACAGCCATAACGTCCTCCACCATTTTTTTCGTTAAGTATAGCATATAAAATCCATAGAAAACGAATGCACGTTCGCTTTTAAGCTTCGGAGTTTTCTTTCTTTCGAACAGATTGGGTCTTTGGTCATGCAAGCAAAAAGCTTCTTGTTTTATTTCCGTTTTTCTTATAAAGTTTTTGCAAGCGTTTTATACTTTGACTTTCGGGAGGCTTTCCAGACATGAAAAAGAAAACGGCAGCAGCTCTGATCGGAACAGGAATGTTTTTCAGCATGGGTGTAGGAGCGTTCGCGGCATCGAATTTGCAGCCGATTCAGGCTTTTCTCAATACCGGCTTAAAGATCCAAGTGAACGGTCAAAGCTTCACCTCGTCCTCCGCTCCGATTACATACAATAGCACTACGTATCTTCCGCTTCGTTCCGTCGCCGACGCGCTGGACGTGCCGGTGCGTTACGACGCCGCCAAAGGATTGGTTCAGCTCGGCGAACAAACGCAAGGCGTCTCGATCGCGGCAGGATTTTCGGATATGTACCATACCAAAGAACCGGCCAAAACGACGTACGCGGGCAAAGACTACAAAGAAGTGTATTACAACGACGGCGATGGCGACCGCGAAGGTTCGTTCATGCTGCACCCGAATAAAAAATACGCGACGCTCGTGCTTCAGGCTGCGGCGCTCGACAAAGACATTACCAAGTTCGTCGTGCTGGACAGCGATACGCGCAAAGAACTGAAATCCACCTCGATCGCGCGCGGCGAAGGCCTCAAAACGATCACCGTGAACATCTCCGGTTCGAAAGAGCTTTACGTGTACGGAGAGTTAAAAGACGGCGGCAAACTGTTTGTGCCTTTGACCACTTCGTATTACAAATAAACCGGAAAGCGCGATGCCGAAATGAACAAGACCCAGATCATGAAGCTGCACTATGCAGGGCCTCGACGAAACGTGGGCTTCACGTTTTTCGCGGCCAAAAACGGCGAGCCGGTTGCGGAATTCCGCCGCATCTTTCTGTATGAGATCGACGCGGAATTCATTCTGGCCCGGCTCCGCCTCAAATATCCGTTGCCCGATCCCGAAAGCGGCGAACGGGTCGAATCGTTCGACCCTTGCTGGGAGAACCCTGTTCCCAAAGCCGTATGGGCCGCGATCGCGGAGGAACTGCAAAGTATCCGCCCGCGCGACGAAGCGGAAGCCGATTTTCGGAACGCGTTCGGGCAGTGGCTGCAAGAAGCGCTGGAAGTCGGAGACTACGTGACAGTCAGCGGCAATCTGTGAAGGCGAAAAAGACTGCGATCTTCGGATCGCAGCCTTTAGCTTGCCGAGAAAGTGACGCGCACAACCAACGGTTCGCCGGCTTGATTCGGAAGTTTGACACCGCCGAGGTGGCGGGAAGCGCCGAGAAGGCTTTTTCAGGTTAGCTTGGTTTGAATTGAGATTTGAGCGAGGAGCGAGCGAGATGGGAATCAGATTTGAGCAAGGGGCGAGCGAAAATTCAGCAAGAGCGGTTGAAATAAGTGCCAAAATACACTTATTTCGCTCGATTTCTTCCCGGATCTTCAAATAAGCGCATATATGCAACTATTTGAATAAAAGACGCGCAAAAGATCAGGATATGGAGAAATTAAGTGTATATCCGCATCTATTCTCTCTAAATGGCATAATTTGAATGAATTAAGTGCATATTCGCACTTATTTTCAACATCCCTCTCCTGATTTGTCCCGATTCAAGCTTTTTCGGAGTTGGTTTTTTTCAACGCTCCCCATCCGTGCATGAAGTTTGTCTATATGTGCATCAGAAGATTGTATCCTCTTTTCCGGCATCGGATCAAGCCTAGCGTCAATCGAAGAAAAGACAAAGAAAGAATGCCGAGAAAATCCAACGTGACTGGAATCAACAAGACGGAGTGACTCGCTCGACAGCTTGAAGGCTGCGATCTTCGGATCGCAGCCTTTTCCTTTTTCCTAATCGAATCGTTAGATCGACACGATGAAATTTGATCGGCGAGCGGTCGAGCGCGACATGTCGCCCGAGATCAAGAAGCTTCGGCTTCGGGCAACGCTACCTTCTTATCCGGTCGGCTCAATCCCAGCACCGCCGCGGATACCGCGATCAACAGAGCCGACAACGCAAACGGAATCCGCAGATTCACGCTATACAATCCCGTCATGAGCAAAGGTGCGATGATCGCCGCAATCCCCTGCATCGACGCGACCCATCCAGCCGCGCCGCCCTGCTTACCCGCTCCCGCCGCAAGCGAGGCTCCCGCCATAAATCCCGGCATCAACAGGCCCGCTCCCGCGCCGAACACGAAAAAAGCGGCGTAATACAGCGGCAAACCGCCCGGCAGCAAAAACATCAGCAAGCCGACGACTGCGAAGATCGCGCCCACCGCAATCATGCGCCGTGGCGGCCAGGTCAGTTTTTTCATCTGGAACACCTGAACCAACAGCATCGCGATACCAGCCGCCATCAAGCCAAACGATACGGTACGTGCCGTCGCTCCGCTGGACAAGTCCAGAATATCCTGAAAGTAGAAGCCTCCGACAACCTGAAGCGTAACGATTGCCATCATAACCCCCATGCCTGCAAAAAGATAAGAAGTCATGCCTGAATTTTTCAGTCTAAGCTTCTCTGTCGTCTCTGTTCGATACACAGGCCGCGCGGCCGGAATCGACATCCATGCAATCACAAAAGCGACTGCCGAGACGACAATGCCAAAGTACAACGGCCATAACAGACCGACCAACGTAAAGGCTCCCGCAATCGCCGGACCGAATACCAACCCCAGTCCGTTAGCCGCGCTGATAAGCGCCATGCCTTTGGTTCGCTCTTCCCCTTCGGTAATATCGCCCATATAGGCTTGGCACGAAGACAATACCGCCGGAATAAATCCGCCGATCAGACTTCGCGTGACAATGAGCGCTCCCAGCAGCAAGCCTCCTTGGATGACTCCCTGCAATCCCGCATACAAAGCAGCCGCAAACAACGCGCAAGCAATCGTCATTCCGGCAAAACCTGCCAAAATAACGGGTTTACGCCCCAGCTTATCGCTTAATTTTCCCCAGACCGGAGCCATCACCGCCATCATGATCGATCCGAGCGAGATAATCAGCCCCGAGTGTCCCGCTTTCAGACCCAGTTCCCGGATCAGCGGCGGCATAATCGGAGCGATCAGCATCAAGCCGAGCATGGCTACGAATATACTGAAAAAGATACTTCCTTTGACTTTGTTTGCCTTCTCCACTTTCCTTCTCCTTCCGGGCAGCTCTGCCACACAGGCTTGCCCTCTATGATGTATAGAAAAAGGATAGCAAAGCGAAAAAGGTCAAACCGCCTGCTGACGGAGCGAACGCACGCGCGGCGGATTTTTATACGGTCGACGTAACGCGCATGACGTAACCATAACAGTAGCAATCACAATCGTATCGCGAAATAAATGCTCAAATACACTTATTTCATTCGATATGCCCCCTAATTTTCAAACAAGTGCGAATCTGCACTTATTTGAAGAAAAAACGCGTAATGCTCCACAATACCGAGAAAATAAGTGCATATCTGCATTTATTTTCTCCAAATCGCAAGATCCGATCCAAATAAGTGCATTTACGCACTTATTCGCAAATCCGAAGCACCTATACAGCGATTTGAAAAAGGACATCATCGCTTAAGCCACTATCGCTTTTTCCGCAAAAAAACCGTCATCTGCGCCGCCCCACCGACGAAGGCTTGACTGCGTAGCGCCGGAAAAATTGCTGCGCGAACGCGCTGGCGTTGCTGTACCCGACCGACATTGCCGCTTCCGTCACGCTGCTGCCTTCCCGCAGCAGCGCCATCGCCCGCTCCAACCGCGTCGCCCGTACATGCTCGAACACCGTCGTGCCGAAGCAGGCTTTGAAGCCTTTTTTCAACTTAAAATCGTTGATGCCGACAAGGCGCGACAATTGAAGCAGCGAAGGCGGATGCTCCGACGAAGTTTCCACGATCCGACGCGCTTCGTGCAGCCGACGCACATCTTCCCGCGAAAAGCCTTCCGGCGCGGGCGACGGATCGAACAACCGTTGCAGCGAGCGGTCGAGCAGTTCCAGCGCCGCGGCTTCCAGCCGAAGCGCTGAACGCAGCGGATGCCGCAGCTCGGCGATCAACCGCTGTACCTGCGCCATGCACACCGCGTCCAACTCGAAGTCCATCGACCAAAACGAATTTCCCGCGAGCAGCCGCGGAAGATCGGCCGACGACCGAATGCCCAGCGACGACAGCGCGTAATGAAACAGGGGAACCGGAATGCCCAGCGCGAACGAATCGTACGGCTGATCCGACGGCGGATGAAAACTGGCCCGGAAATCCTGAAGCAGCACGAGCGCGCCTTTTCCCACGGGCAGCGTGTATTCCTGACGGTCGATCGTCACGTAACGCTGGCCGGACAGCGCGAATTGAAGCTCGATCAATTGGCCTCTGGCGGAAAACGAACTGCGGTACGGATCGTGGTAGCGGATTTGCGAATGCACGATCTCGATTCCGCCGAACGTGGTACACCGACGGATCAGACCGGCTCCGGCTTCGGGACACAGCGCGTACAGATCCGTCTCGCATTCCCGAAAAGGAGGGCGGTTCAGATATTTGCCGTAGATCTCCGATAACGTGCTTGCCTGCATTTGCGTTCACCTCCGTTTCATTGAGAATGGTTATCAATCAATTGTAGCGGAAAACGAAGCGCAGGGAAAGGATAGCCGGTGTTGATTTTTCCAAAAGCTTGGCGTACAGACGATAACGGGTCTCGCGTCCGATTCGGCGGCTGGTCATACGTCCGGCGGCGGGCAAGATATACGGTTGACCGAATTCGTTCTGCCGGATTGAATCGGACAACTCCGACCGCTAAAATAGGCGATAACGGGACGGAATTTCTTTTGCATCCCTTCACTTCGTACATCGAAAAACGGCGAAAGGAGCAACATTATTCATGGACTCATGGAATCGTCAACAATGGAATGCTTTAACGAAGGACGAGCGGCAAAAACAGATCGAAAACCTGCTCCGGCAGCTTCCTTCCGGTTTCGAATGGCTGCGCACGGAGACGTTCGAACGGTTCGGACAAACGCGGGAAAACGAAGTTTTTGCTTATCAAGGCCGCGAATTCGTGTTCGTGCCCGGCGATACCGCGAGGCTTGGCTGGACAGGAATAGAGCCGTCATCCGCTGCCGAGACGCCTGCGCGCCGACGATTGCTTGCCTTTTTCGAACAGCAGCTTCAGGCGACTTCGCAAGAAGCAAGCACTTACCTGAACAAGCTGATGTCGCCTATCCGCGAAGTCTCGACCGGACCGATGCTGGTTGAACGTCAGACCCTTTCCGCCGGTTGGTATCCTTTCGAGATTGACGAACTGGACCCCGAAGAAGATGCCGATCTGCTTGAAGAGGTTGAACGCTTCCGCTCGATGCCGCAACAAAGCCTGGAAATCTACCAATATCTTCGACTTGAACGAAACGGAGACGATATTCGGTTGCATCTGTTCGACGATAGCGAGACGTTTGAAGAATGGAGCGAAGCCGAGGTTGAAGCCGGGTTTGATTTGCTTACCGAAGATGAATGGGAAACGGTGTACGGCGCAGGAGCGACCACCCTTTTCCCGTGGGGGGACGAGATCGGCGAGTCGATGCGTTTGAAGCATTTCGCGCAGGCGCCGTATGAACTGGAGTTGCCCAACAGTCTCGGCCTGTGTTTTCCCGGCGATCCTTATATCAAAGAGCTGGTGCTTGCGCCGGACGGCTATACGGGAAAAGGCGGCGACGGAGGAAATAACATCCACGGCGGACTTGGCCGACTGCTGGGTTATCTGCCTACCGCCACGGCTTTCCGCGATCCGTATGAGCAGGAGCTGGATTGGCCGGAGCTGCTGGATTGTCTCGTTTACCGGAGAGTCGTTAGATTATAAAGAAACCGCCCAACCTCGCATCCAGCGAAGTTCGGGCGGTTTTTCGATCTTTTTTGTCCGTATAAAAGACTTTGGCCTCTGTTCGATTAAACAGTCGTTCCTACGAGAACACGCTCGGTCGAAGATTCCGCCGATTCCGGCTGCTTCACGACTTCCTCGCCGCGTACCGTGTTCAGTTCCTGTTCGTTCTGATGAAGTTCTTTGAGCATATTCCGGTAAATGTGCGCTTCCTGGCGGTTTAACCCGTCGCGGTTCTCTTTCAAAATCCAATTCTCCATCGTCTTTTTCAGAATTTCGCTTTTCCGTTCCAGCACTTCCGTATAACCCAATGGGATTCATCCTTTCGGCTTGCTCGATTTCCGACGTCGTAGGACGCTTGCCAACCGTTAAGCGTTCCATCCGGCGTAACGTTTACTATTATACGGGAAAAGAATCCGGCTCCCAACGCGGGTCAGCTTGCCTCAGACGCGGCGAGCCATGCTGAGCAAACAAAGGAGCGACTGAGCGAAACGGTTCGCAAATGTGCGGCCGTATGCTCCTTTTTACGACCGTATGCCCCGAAAAAGCGCAGAAAACCGGAACGGATCGCCGCGTCGAAAAATTTTTCTTTTTTATTTTCCGACTATCGTATATAATCCCAATTGACATACTATGAATTAAACGAAAGATCGGCGGCTCCCGGGCTTTGCGCCTTTTTTTGCGACACATTTGACCACTGGTCATTTTATGCGATAATGCGTTACCCGGACATAGCGCTAGCTGCGCGGACAAGCTCGCCATCGAAAAAAGGAGACCGGTTCACCGTGACCATTTATACGCATGTACAGGAGCTGATCGGCAATACGCCGCTGCTCGAACTCACCCGTTACCCGCTGCCCGAAGGCGTGCGGCTGTTCGCCAAGCTGGAATTCATGAATCCCGGCGGCAGCGTCAAAGACCGGATCGGCAAATTTTTGTTGGAACAGGCGCTCAAGCGCGGAGACGTCAAGCCGGGCGGCACGATCATCGAAGCGACGGCGGGCAATACCGGAATCGGGCTGGCGATGGCGGCGATCGGCCTGGACCTGAACGTCATATTCGCGGTGCCGGAAAAATTCAGCGTGGAAAAGCAGCAGTTGATGCGGGCGCTCGGCGCGAACGTCGTCAACACGCCGACGTCCGAAGGCATGACCGGAGCGATCCGCAAAGCCGAAGAACTGGCGGCCGAAATTCCCGGCTCGTATATTCCGGGCCAATTTTCCAACTTCGACAATCCGCAAGCGCATTATGAACATACCGGGCCGGAAATCTGGCGCGATCTCGAAGGCGCGGTCGACGTTTTCGTCGCCGGGGCCGGATCGGGCGGCACGTTCATGGGCGCTTCGAAATATTTGAAAGACCTCAATCCGCAGGTCAAAACGTGCATCGTCGAACCGGAAGGCTCGATCCTGAACGGCGGACCGTCCGGTTCGCACCGTACCGAAGGAATCGGGGTCGAAAAGTTGTCGGCGTTTATGGATACGGGGTATTTCGACGCGATCCACACCATTTCCGACGCGGACGCGTTCGCGCGGGTCAAAGACCTCGCGACGTCGGAAGGGCTGCTCGTCGGCAGTTCGTCAGGCGCGGCGATGGAAGCGGCGTTGCGCGAAGCGCGGCAGGCCGCGCCCGGCACGCGGATCGTCGTTATTTTCCCGGACAGCAGCGAACGGTATCTGAGTCAAAACATTTACGGCGGAGGCGAATAACGATGAGACAAAAAACGAAACTGATCCATGCCGGCATCGTCGGCGATCCCTATACCGGCGCGGTCAGCGTGCCGATCTACCAGGTCAGCACCTACGAACAGGAATCGGTCGGCGTGCACAAAGGCTACGAATACTCCCGCACCGGCAACCCGACGCGCCACGCGTTGGAAGAAGTCATCAAGGAACTGGAAGAAGGCGTGCGCGGCTTCGCTTTTTCTTCCGGCATGGCGGCGATCCACGCGGTCTTCTCGCTCTGGAAAAGCGGCGACCATGTGCTGCTGACCGACGACGTGTACGGCGGCACGTACCGGATCGTGTCCAAAGTGCTGAACCGTCAAGGCATCGAAGCGACGTTCGTCGACACGACTTCGCTCGACGCGCTGCAAGCGGCGCTTCGTCCCGAAACGAAAGCGGTCTTTATCGAGACGCCGACCAATCCGCTGCTTAAAATCACCGATCTGCGCGCCGTTTCCGCCTGGGCGAAACAAAACGGCCTGCTCGTGATCGTCGACAACACGTTCGGCACGCCGTACTGGCAGCAACCGATCACGCTCGGCGCCGATATCGTGGTGCATTCGGCGACCAAATACGTCGGCGGGCACAGCGACGTCGTATCGGGCCTTGCGGTCGTCAACGACGAACAGCTCGGCGAAGACCTGCATTTCCTGCAAAACGCGATCGGCGCGGTACTCGGACCGATGGATTCGTGGCTTGTGCTGCGCGGCATCAAAACGCTTGGTCTGCGCATGGAAGCGATCGAGCGCAGCGCGCGCCGCATCGCGGAATTCCTGAACAACCACCCGAAAGTATCCAAAGTGCATTATCCCGGTCTGGCCGAGCATCCGCAGCATGAACTGGCGGCGACGCAAGCCGGAGGATTCGGCGGCATGATCTCGTTCGATGTCGGCAGCGCGGAAAACGTCGATATCCTGCTAGGCAAAGTCCGTTACTTCACGCTGGCCGAAAGTCTCGGCGCGGTGGAAAGCCTGATCTCCGTTCCGGCCCGCATGACGCATGCGTCTATCCCGGCGGACCGCCGCCGCGAACTCGGCATCGGCGACGGCCTGGTCCGAATCTCGGTCGGAATCGAAGATATCGAAGACCTGCTGGAAGATCTGCAAAGCGCGCTTGACTAAACCGATTGCGACAAAAATCAAACCTGCCTTCCTTATCGTGAAAAGCAGGTTTTTTGCTGTTTTTCGCCTTCTTTTCCATTGGAAGCGTTAATGTGTTGTGCCTTTTGCCCCATTCAAAATTAATCTGTTTTTTCCTCTAGCAATTCCGAGTAACACGGTGTACAATATCGGAAAATAACTCACCGAAAGCTTACATCGGAAACCGGATTAAGGATGGTTCTGCTTATGATCTCGTTATCTCGCATCAACGTCACGTTCAATACCGGTTCGCGCACCCTCGTCGCCGCGCGGGACATCGACCTTCGAGTGGACGAAGGGGACGTGTTCGGCATCGTCGGCTACAGCGGCGCGGGCAAAAGCACGCTCGTCCGCGTGATGAACCTGCTTCAACGTCCCAGTTCCGGCGAGGTGGTCGTCAACGGCCAGAAGCTGCTTGAACTGACACCGAAAGAACTCCGCAGCGCACGCAAAAAAATCGGAATGATCTTTCAGCATTTTAACCTCATGAAATCCCGTACCGTCTACGACAACGTGCTGTATCCGCTTAAAAGCTCCCGCATGCCAAAAAGCGAAAAAGACCGCAAAGTCCGGGAATTGCTTCAATTGGTCGGCTTGTCCGATAAACTCGCGTCCTACCCTTCCCAGCTGTCGGGCGGGCAGAAGCAGCGCGTCGCGATCGCCCGGGCGCTCGCCAACGAGCCGCGCATCCTGCTGTGCGACGAAGCGACCAGCGCGCTCGACCCGAAAACGACGCTGTCGATCCTCGACCTGCTGCGCGATCTCAACCGCGAGCTTGGCCTGACCATCGTCATCATCACGCACGAGATGCAGGTGGTCAAAGAAATCTGCAACAAAGTGGCCGTGATGGAAGAAGGCGCGATCGTCGAGCAAGGCGATATCGTCTCGATCTTCAGCGAGCCGAAGCAGCCGCTGACGCGCGATTTTATCCATACGGCGACGCATTTCGGGCAGACGATGGAAAAGATCATGTCGCACCCGTCCCTCGCCCGTATGGAAAACGACGATCTGCTTTGCAAAATCTCCTACGTCGGCAGCCGGACCAGCGAAGCGATCGTTTCCGATATCGCGACCCGTTTCGGCGTCTCGGCCAACATCTTGTTCGGCAACGTGGAGATTCTGCAACAAACGCCTGTCGGCAGTCTCATCGTGGTGCTGTCGGGAGGACGTTCGGAGTTGGAAAAAGCACTTGCTTATCTGCGCTCGCTCGACGTCACGGTTGACCGCTTGGATTCGCCGGGCAAAGCGGCTTTGGGAGGTGCAAGCGTTGTATGAATGATTTTCTGAACCGGTATTTGCCCAACGTCATGGAAAACAAATCGGAAATTTGGGAAAGCACCTACGAGACGCTGTACATGGTGTTCATGACCTCCCTGTTCTCCGCGATCTTCGGGATTGCGCTCGGCGTCATTCTGGTCGCAACCGACAAAGGCGGCATTCTCGCTAACCGTTGGGTGTACAGCATTTTGGAAAAGATCGTGAACTTTTTCCGCTCCGTGCCGTTCATCATCCTGATCGCGATCGTCGTTCCGGTCACGCGACTCCTTACAGGCACTTCGATCGGGATGAATGCGGCAATCGTACCTTTGGTAATCGGAATCGTGCCTTTTTACGCGAGACAGATCCAGAACGCTCTGCTCGAAGTCGATCCCGGCATTATCGAGGCCACCCAGGCGATGGGTTCGGGTCCTGTAGAGATCATTTTCCGTGTATACTTAAAAGAGGGCCTGACCGGCATCATCCGAGCTTCTTCGGTCACGGTCATCAACCTGATCGGCCTAACCACCATGGCAGGCGCGATCGGCTCCGGCGGTCTTGGCAGTCTCGCGATCAACAAAGGCTATAACCGTTTCCAACTGGATATCACCTTTGTCGCTACGATCTTGATTTTGCTGCTTGTATTCGTTTGTCAGTTTATCGGAGACTATTTCACACGCAAGTCCACGCATTGATTTCGAAACGTATCGCTCGACAGAAAGCTTGGGATGTTCAGCCGAACCGGAAATTCAGGGCGCATCCCAATACCCAATCTAATGAAAAAGGAATGAAGCGCAATGGCAAAAGTCGAAAGTTTTGAATTGGATCACACAATCGTAAAGGCTCCTTATGTACGTCCTGCCGGAGTTGAACATGACGAGAAAGGCAGCACGGTGCAAAAATACGACCTGCGCTTCCTCCAACCTAACGAAGATGCGCTGCCAACGGCGGCCGTTCATACCCTTGAGCATCTGCTGGCGACTTACCTGCGCGACGAGCTGACAGGCATTATCGACATCTCTCCGATGGGCTGCCGCACCGGTTTTTACATGATTCTGTGGAACGAGCATTCCCCGGAAGAAGTCGCGACGGCATTGGAAAAAACACTGCGCCTCGTCATCGAAACGACGGAAGTTCCGGCTGTATCGGCGCTGGAATGCGGCAACTACCGCGACCATTCCCTTTTCTCCGCCCAAGAGTATGCCCGTCAGGTGCTGGAAGCCGGCATTAGCCGCGATCCGTTTAACCGGGTATTTTAAGCCATGATCGCCATCGATCTCACGGGGCAAAAGGTCGTCGTGACCGGGGGCGGATCAGGCATCGGGGCCGCGATCGTCGAGTTGTTTCTGGAGAGCGGCGCGAGAGTGATCTCCGCCGATCTCCGTTACAGCGAAGACTATGCAGAGACAGGCGAGCGTTTTGCGGAAACGCGGCTCGACCTGTCGAAACCCGATGACGTAGAGCGCTGGTTCGACACCGTGCTGGAACGCGAAGGCGTGCCGGACGTGCTCGTCAACTGCGCCGGGATCTCGACGATGGATTACGTGACCGACAGCAGCACCGAGGACTGGGAAAAAGTATTCGCGATTAACTCGACCGGCTTGTATGTCGCATCGAAACGCGCTGCGCGAGCCTTGTCCGAAGCAGGCAAACCGGGCAGCATCATCCAAATCTCGTCGCAGGCAGGCAAAAACGGCTATCGTGCCATGGGCGGTTACTGCGCGTCCAAGCATGCCGTGCTGGGCCTGACCAAAGTCATGGCGGTTGAGCTGGCTGCCCAAAACATTCGTGTCAACGCCGTATGTCCGGGCATCGTGGAGACCGCAATGAAGCATCGCGAGCGGATCGAAGGCGGTCTGATTCGCGGCATGACGGCAGAAGAGATTTACGCAGAAGATTGCTCGCAGGTGCCGCTTGGCCGGACCGCGCAGCCGCGCGACGTCGCGAATGTCGTACTGTTCCTCGCAAGCCCTCTCGCTTCGTACATGACGGGGCAAGCGATCAACGTAACCGGCGGCATGACCATGCACTAAAAGAAACAAAGGCACGCACGACGTTATTCTCGGATCTTCTTATATTTGCTCGCTTTCACACGTTACCGATTGAACGTATTACATCCTTATACAAAAAGAACAATTTAGGGGGAAACACAGATGAAAAGACAATGGTTCGCAGGCATGGCACTCAGCGCTTTGGTTGTTCTCGCAGCATGCGGCAGCAACTCGGCAGACAGCGGCACAAGCGCCGTAGCCGCAGACGGTACACAGACGATCACGATCGGTTCGATGGGCTCCGACGCCCAAATCTGGGAGCATATCGCGGCATCCCAAGCAGCCAAAGACGCCAAGCTGGATATCAAGGTCAAAGAAATCGACGGCGGCGTGGAAATGAACAACGCAACGAAAGAAAAAGAAGTCGACGTAAACGCTTTTCAATCCTGGGCGTATCTCGTAAGCTATAATAAGGACAGCGGCGCCAACCTGACGGCAATCGCGACGACTTACCTGGAGCCGATGGGTATCTACTCCAATAAAATCAAAGACATCAAAGACGTTCCGGACGGCGCGCTTGTGGCCCTTGCGGACAACCCGGCCAACACGGCTCGCGGGCTGTTGTTGCTGCAAGCAGCAGGTCTGATCGAGCTTAAGGATGGATTCGATGTCGGCACAGGCAGCACCAACGATATCACCAGCAATCCGAAAAACCTCAAGTTCGAGCTGATCGACGACACAACAGGTCCTCGCGTTATTCAGGACGTTGACCTTGTTCTCATCGGCAACACGATCGCGCTCGAAGGCGGATTGAACGTGCTGGAAGATTCCCTGTTCCACGAAGAAGTGTCCGTAGACACGAAGGCCAACATCAACGTTCTGGTCACGACCGAAGACAAGAAAGACGACGCAGGTCTGCTCAAGCTGGGCGAACTGTACCACAACGAAGATACGCAGCAGTACATCAAGGACGAATTCGGCGGTACGAAAGTAGACGTTAACGAGCCGATTTCGTACCTGGAAGAAAACTAAGCGTTAATCGTTGGAAAAGAAATCCGTTCATAAGAGAGGTTCGATCATGAAAATCGCTGTTATCTGTGCCATGGAAGAAGAAATTGCACCTTTTCGCATCAATTCGGATATTACCGGCCGTGAAGTAATGGGCAAGACCGTTATCGAACATGCCGTCCGGGAAGGCCGTGAACTGCTGCTCGTCGAGAGCGGCATCGGCAAGGTCAATGCGGCGGTAGCGACAACGCTTGTGGCCGAACGTCACCGCCCCGATCTGATCATCAATACCGGTTCGGTCGGCGCATTTGATGCTACGCTGAAAGTCGGCGACGTCGTTATCCCGACTTCCTACATCTACGGAGACGTCGATGCGACCTGCTTCGGCTATGCCTGGGGCCAAATGCCGCAAATGCCTCCTTCCTACGAGATCGACGCGGCTTGGCTGGAACGCCTGCGCGCCATCGCCCAGGAAGAACAAGGCAGCCTGCCTTACCACCTGGACTTCGGACTCGCGCTGACGCTGGATTCGTTTATGAGCGAAGGCGAGCGCGTTCAGGGCATTCTGGACAAGCTGCCTGCTACGAAAGTATCCGATATGGAAGGCTTGGCGATCGTGGAAGTCGGACAACGTTACGAAATTCCGGTCATCGCCGTCAAATCCGTATCCGATATCGCCGGACACGGCGCGGAATCGGCCGACAGCTTCGACGAGAACGTCGAGCTGGCCGGGCGTCACGCGGTGCATTTTACGGAATTCTTGCTGCGGAGTTTGGGTACGGAAGAGACTGTGTGACCGAATAAGAAAACTTTAAAAGCTTCGCTCCTATCGTTTTAGATGGAGCGAAGCTTTTTTGGGTCGACCTTTTCAAAACCAAGCGTTTGCACGATTCGTTCATGACGATTTCGGGCACTTGATTGACCACTCCTGTCTTTCGACCTACCGACCCGCCTCGCTTATCCATGCACGAACACACATAAATCTGGTTCTTCTTCAGCATGTTTAATTATACATATTTTATGTAAAATAAACTCGATTTAGAAATTTTATTCACATGAAAGGATGATAAAATGAAAGCAAAAAAGCGGGGTTGGGCAAAAGGTTGGGCTTTGATGATGTCGTTCGGATTGGCCGCCGCCGCGGTGCTGCCGCCGGTTCCGGCAGAAGCCGCTCCGGCCGCCAGGCAGATGGAAAATCTCGGTCGGGGCGTCGTTGCGGTGAGAGCCGGTTCCAACGTGTTCGTAAGCTGGAGACTGCTCGCAAAAGACGCGTCCGATCTCGGATTCAACGTGTACCGCTCCACGGCGGGAGGCACGGCGCAAAAGTTGAATACGGAAACGTTGACGCTCGGCACGAACTTTACGGATCGGACCGCCGACCGCACGCAGACGAACGCCTACTTTGTCAGGCCGGTGAGCGGCGGCAACGAACAGGCGGCAAGCGAGTCTTTTGCGTTGCCTGCGAACGCGCCGGACGAACCGGCCTTCATCGTTCCGCTGCGCGAAGGCGGAGAGATCGGGAACGTATGGGTCGGGGACCTCGACGGCGATCACGAGTACGATTATGTGCTCAGCCGCCGCGCCACGGAAACGCAAACGCTCGAAGCGTACAAACGCGACGGCACGTTTCTATGGTCGGTCGATCTGGGGCCGGGCAGCGTCAATAAAAACAACATCTCCCCCGGACCCACTGCGATCGACGTCGGCATGTGGGACGGCGTGACGGTGTACGATCTCGACGGAGACGGCAAAGCCGAAGTCGCGCTGCGGATCGCCAACGGCGTCACGTTCGGCGACGGCAGCAAATGGTCGACGCGTAACAGCGACGACAAGCAGTGGCTGGCGGTGCTCGGCGGCATGAACGGCAGCTTGAAAAAGTACGCCGCGCTGCCCGACGATTACGCCGCGGACGGTCCGCTCGCCATGCAGCTCGGTATCGGGTATCTCGACGGGCAAAAGCCGAGCCTTGTCGCGTTCATGAAAAACCGCAAGCCCAACCGGTCTTTCAACGCCGTGGTAGCCGCTTACCGGTACACCGGCAACAATCTCGCTCTTCAATGGACGTGGAAACGCGGTTCGCAAGCGGCGTCGGACGGGCATCAGATGCGCATTATCGACGTGGACGGCGACGGCAAAGACGAGATCGCGGAGATCGGCTTCGTGCTGAACGGAGACGGCACGCTACGCTACTCGCTGGCGGATCAGGGCGTGATCCACGGCGACCGTTTCTATATCGGCGATCTTGATCCAAACCGTCCGGGGCTGGAAGGATACGGGATTCAACAGGACAACGGGAACGGCTTGCTGGAATATTATTATGACGCCGCGACCGGAAACATGCTTTGGCAACATAGCACGACGCCGCCTGCGGGCGATGTGGGACGCGGCGACGTCGGCGATCTCGATCCGCGCTATCCGGGTTACGAAACGTGGTCGTTTTCCGGCATCTACAACGGCTCCGGCAATCGGCAGGTTACGCCTTCCGGCACGCAGCCGTGGCCTTCGATCCGCATTTGGTGGGACGGCGATTTGCTCAGCGAACAACTGCACGAGAACGTCATCAACAAATGGAACTACTTGACGAACGGTTCTTCCCGCGTGGAGTCGTTGTACAAATACCGCAACGCTTCTTTGAATTACCGCAGCGTATCGCTGTTTTACGGCGACATCATCGGCGATTGGCGCGAAGAAGTGATCATGTCGGCCGACAATTATTCGAAGCTGGTCGTTTTCACGACGGACGTGCCGACCGATACCCGTCTGTATACGATGGCGCAAAATCCGGCTTACCGCAACTCGATGACGATCAAAGGCTACGCGCAATCGCATCTGACGGATTATTTCCTCGGCGAAGGCATGAGCGAACCAATGCGTCCGAATCTGATTTTAACCCCTTGAAAAAGGCCCGCAACCGTCAACGTTTACGAATCCGACGAACTCCCGCTGCCCAAAAAGCTTTCTTCGATCAGCTTGAGCTGGGCTTCGAGCGAGATCGGATCGTTGTAATACGAGCCTTTCGGATCGATCCAGAATACCCGGTCGTTCTTCACCGCTTCGAGAGATTTCCATATCTCGCTGTCGTAGACCACGCTCGCGTCTCCGTCGTCCCAGCCCCAATTGCTGGTGAAGATATAGTCGCCCGCGTAGTCCGGCAGCTTTTCAAGCGACAAATCGCCGCCGAACCCTTGCCCGTCGATCAGCGTTTCGCGAACGATATCGGGAGCTTTCAGTTCCAGATCGTCGTACAGGATTTCCCCGCCGCGTCCTCCTTTGTTTCCCCATGCGTAAATGCCTTTGGCATACGGCTGCAAAATCGACACGGTCCGTTCGCCAACGACCGCCCGGATTTTCGGTTTGACTTCGGCGATTTTTGCTTCCCATCCTTCCACCCATTGCTGCGCTTCGTTTTCTTTTCCGGTGATTTTCCCGAATTCCATCAGCAGGTTTTGCGGCGTCATGCCTCCGTACTTCAATCGGACGACTGGAGCGATGCGCTTGAGCTGTTCGTAATCCGCTTCTTCCAAATAATCGAACGCGATGATCAAGTCCGGCTTTTGAGCCAGCACGACCTCGGCCGTAGGCGCGTCCCCGATATCTTCGATATCGTCCAGCATGCCGTCGTGGTACGGATTCGACAGCGAATAATCGACCGCCGCCACAGGCTTGACCCCAAGCACCAGCAAATTGCCGATCGCGCTGCCCGTGAGATCGACGATGCGCTGAGGATGCGCCGGAATCGTCACATCGCCCATACTGTCGCGATAGACTTGGGTAGCCGTTTGCGGGGCTTTGTCTGCGGTATTTTCGGCAGCTGCCGTTTTTTGCGACGCCGTCCCTTCCTTGACCGCGTTTGCCGACTGGTTGGTGTTCGCGGTCCCCGTTCCCGAACATGCGCTCAACAACATGCCGAACAAAGCGAAGGTCAACATGACCGCGGATGTTCTTTTTCTCACCGATAAATCCCCCTTATGGCTCAAATGATAATGTTTCTCAACACTTTCGCCATTATAGCACTGCCCGCTTGGAGGGAATACGGCAGATTTCGGATCGAAAAAGGGCAAATCCGGTACGGCGTTGCCTTGTCGCGAACCGGCCCGGTAGCGCATCGGCGCCGTTCCGTAAAACTTTTTGAAAGCCCGGCTGAAGCTATGCGCGTCCGGATACCCGCATCGTTCCGCAAGCTGTTGCACCGACCACTCGCCGTATCGTAAATCATACGCGGCGCGCTCCATGCGAATTCGGGTCAAAGCACGCATCGGACTTTCGTCCAACCTGTTTTTGAACAATTTGCTCAAAAAACTTACGCTGCATCCGAAAACGTCGGCAAGCTGTTCCAGCGAGATCGGATGTCGGTAGTGGCTCTCCAGGTAACGCAGCGTTTGATCCAGCAGGTCGGGTTGGACGGGATGATGTTCGCTTCGCTTCATTTGCCGCATCAGCTCGTGCACGAACGAAGCGAATGTCGCGCGCGCATGCAGCTTATCGAGCGCGTCGTCGCTTTGCCAATCCCGCAGCAGTGTTTCCGCAAGCTCCAGCAACTCCAGCGGATAAGCGGGAATAAAGCGGTATTGAACCGCGAACGGATTGCATTCTTCCAATTGCCGGCGCAGCTTTTGGGAAAAAGGCAGCAGCAGCTCTCCCCGGTACAGCATCAGCACATACTCGCAGTCTTCGATCGGCCGCATACGCAGCTTCGCGCCTTGGCCTGCATGCACGATCTGCCGCGCTTCCATGTTCAAATTTTGCCCGTCCAGCTTCAGTTCGAGCCTGCCTTTGCGCATGACCAAAAAAGCGCTGGCGGGAAACCTGTAGCCGTACTCGCCGCTGCCTACTTCGAGTGTTTGCGCGCGAATATCGTGCAGCTTGAACGCCGCTTGCGTCCAAAGTCGAATATGAGGGTCCATGTTCACGTCGTTCGCACTCCTTTTTACTATCGTTCGCGTCTTAAGCCAGCTCAAGCATCATTTGCATAATCTTACGCGTCGTGTTCACGTTGCGTACCGTCATTTGCGCGTACAGCTTCGATCCGACAAGCTTGTTCATCCCGCTGCGCCCGGCGTCTTCGCGGCTCACCGAGTACAGAAGCGCGCGCGGAGCGACCAGCAGCGTGCCGACGCCGGGCGTTAAAGGAAGGGCTTCGGCGGCGGAATTTTCGTCCACTTCATCCCAGAGGAAAAAAACGTCGCTTTTCATCTCGCTGCCGTTGCTCCAGGAATCGGGCAGCACGTTCGAGATTGCCCGCATCTCTTCGAGACTGCGGATGAGCACACGGATGCGCAGACCGAATTGCTTTTCGATCGCCGCTTCCAAAACCGCGGGCAGCGCCGCCTGCTCCAGTTCGTCGTTCGCGAAAACGATATTGCCGGAATTGATATACGTTTTGACGCGCTCCATGCCCGCCGCTTCGAAAGCGGCCTTGAGCGTTTTCATCTCGATTTTGTTGTTGCCGCCTACGTTGATGCCGCGCAGCAAAGCGATGTAGATCATCGTGGATGCTCCTTTTCGGATAGGGTTAAGGGTAAAAAGCGGGGTTTTGGTTTTCGTCTGACGTTAGCTTTCAGTATAGCCGGAACGCGGGGCAAAGCGAAGAAAGGTTTTGCGGTAAAAGGATACAAAATTAAGTGTATATACGCATTTATTCGCAAAACGAGAGGTATGTCGGTCTGGCGTATCGGCGATTCAGGGAATCGAACCGATCCGTCCGGGCCATATAGGCGGTCGAAAGCAAGCGTTATGCAAAAGGGACTGTCCCCGGCCGGATCACGGCTTCGGGAACAGTCCTTTTACGTGTAGATGCGTGTATGCGATGCGATTACTTCGATCGGCAAGTCGCCGCCCGAATCAAGGCTGCGCATCGTCTTTCGTCACGAGCTTCAGAGGCGCGGGGATCGAAGCTTCTACGGCTTTGCCGTCCAGTACGTCGCGCGCGGCGTCGACGGCCATTTGGCCGATCAGCTCGGGCTGTTGGGCCACGGTCGCGGTCAGTTTGCCGTTCTTGATCGAAGTCAGCGCGTCGTCGTTGCCGTCGAAGCCGACGACCGGGATATCTTTGCCGGAACTTTCGATCGCTTCGATCGCGCCGAGCGCCATTTCGTCGTTATGGGCGAACACGGCTTGCACGTCCGGATTGCCTTGCAGCAGGTTCTCCATCACGGTCAGCCCTTTGGTCCGGTCGAAGTCGGCCGCCTGGCTGGCGATCACGTCGAGCTGCTTGTCGGCGATCTCGTGGAAGCCTTTGCCGCGTTCGCGGGTCGCCGACGCGCCCGGTACGCCTTGCAGTTCGATCACTTTGGCGCCTTCGCCAAGTTGCTGCACGAGGTACTCGGCCGCCATCTGTCCGCCTTTGGCGTTATCGGACGCGACCAGCGCTTTGACGTCGCCTTGATCGGCCGAGCGATCGAGCGCGATCACCGGAATGTCCAGTCCGTTGGCTGCTTGCACGGCGGACGAGATCGCGGCCGAATCGGTCGGATTCACCAGCAGCGCATCCACGCCTTGTTGCAACAGATCGTCCACGTCGTTGCTTTGTTTCGCCGAGTCGTTTTGCGCGTCGACGACGATGACTTCGATGCCCAGCTTTTGCGCTTCGGCGGTCACGCCGTCTTTGAGCGATACGAAAAACGGATTGTTCAAGGTCGAGATCGACAAGCCGATTTTGATCTGTCCGCCGTTCGCCGATTTGTCGGTTCGCGCCCAAGCCGGAGGCTGCATCGAGCAACCCGCGAGCATTAGAACGACGAGAACGGCGGCGAGCGCAGTGATTGTTTTTTTCATAAAAGCCACCTTCTTTCTGGATTTAAGCCGACCGTTTGCGGTCGATCAGCACGGCGATCAGGATCACGACGCCTTTGACCACCATCTGGAAAAACGAGGAGACGCCCAACAGGTTCAAGCCGTTGTTCAGTGTCGCGATAATCAAGGCGCCGATCAGCGTACCTACGATCCATCCGCGTCCGCCGGTCAGGCTGGTTCCGCCCAACACGACGGCCGCGATCGCATCCAGTTCATACGATTGTCCGGCCGTAGGCTGCGCGGAATTCAGGCGGGACATCAAGATGGAGCCCGCGAGCGCGGACAGCAATCCGGCCAGGCTGTAGATCATGATTTTGACGCGATGCACTTTGATGCCCGATACGATCGCCGCTTTTTCGTTGCCGCCGATCGCATAGGTTTTACGTCCGAAAGCCGTTTTATGCAAAATGATCCACAGCACCGCAAACACGATCATCGTCGTGATGGCCGGAACCGGAATGCCCAGGAAATAACCGCGTCCGAACAATTGGAACGACAGATCGTCGCCCAAGCCCGTGATCGGATTGCCGTTGGTGTACACCAGCGTCAATCCCCGGAAAATGGTCATCGTGGCGAGCGTCGCGATAAACGGAGCCATTTTGCCTTTCGTGATCAGCAGGCCATTGATCGCGCCCATGATCGCGCCGGCGATACAGCCGATCAGAATCGCAAGGATCGGATCGACGCCGGCCAGCATCAGATTCGCGACGAACGCGCTGGATAACGCCAGGATCGAACCGACCGACAAGTCGATGCCGCCGGTCAAGATCACGAACGTCATACCGAAAGCGATCAGCGCGTTAATCGCTACCTGGCGTAGCAGATTCAAAATATTAAGCGGTTCCATAAATGCCGGATTCAGGACCGACACGATGACGACCAGAATGATAAAGCCCAGTAAAGGTCCGAGTTTTTGCGTGACCTCCGATAATTTGAAGCGCTTACCCATATCGGCTGCGGAAGCTGGTTTTTGCATCTTATTGTCCCCCTGTCGCTAAAGTCATAATATTTTCTTGCGTCGCTTCGCTGCCCGTAAGCTCTCCGCCGATATGCCCTTCATGCACGACGATGATCCGGTCGCTCATGCCGAGCACTTCGGGCAGTTCGGAAGACACCATGATGATCGCCACGCCCCGGTCGGTCAGTTCGTTGATCAACTGGTAGATTTCCCGCTTGGCGCCTACGTCCACCCCGCGCGTCGGTTCGTCGAGAATGAGCAAGCTCGGTCCGATGCCGATCCATTTGGCGATGACTACCTTTTGCTGATTGCCGCCCGACAAGCTTCCGGCCGGCGTTTCGGCGGATTGCGTTTTGACCTGAAGGCGCTTGACCAGCGTATCCACGAACTCTTTTTCTTTGCGGGAAGAAATGAAGCCTTTGGACGTGAAGCTGAACAGATTCGGCAGCGCCATATTTTCGCGGATCGAGAAGTCGAGCACCAACCCTTCGTCTTTGCGATCCTCCGTGATAAAGCCGATCCCATGCCGCACCGCGTCTTCCGGACGGCGGATGTTAATCTTTTTCCCTTTGAGCACGATCTCTCCGCTGTCGAGTTTGTCCAACCCGAAGATCGACCGCATGATTTCCGTCCGTCCCGCGCCCATCAGCCCCGAGAAACCGACCACTTCGCCTGCCCGCACGTTGAAGCTGACGTTTTCGAACAATCCTCGACGGGTCGCGTTTTTCACTTCCAGCACGACTTCGCCGGGCTTCGGATTCCGCTTCGGATAACGCTCGGTCAGTTCGCGTCCGACCATCTTGCGCACGACTTCGTCGAAATTCGTCGCCGGAATGTCTTTCGTATCGACCGTAATCCCGTCTCGCATCACCGTGATCCGGTCGCAGATCGCGAAGATTTCTTCCATCCGGTGCGAAATATACACAATGGAAACGCCTTCGGCTTTGAGCGCGCGAATGACTTCGAACAGCTTGACGATCTCGCGTTCGGTCAAAGCCGCCGTCGGCTCGTCCATGATGATGACTTTGGCTTGCGTCATCAGCGCTTTGGCGATTTCGATCATTTGCTGCTGTCCGACCGAACACGCACCGGCTTCCCGGCTCAGCGGCAGATCGACCGACAACCGCTGAAGCTGCTCGCGGGCAAGCCGCTTCATTTTGCGCGTATCCAGCAGGCCGTACGGCAAATTCAGTTCCCGGCCGATAAACAGATTTTCGAGCACGGTCATTTCCGGCCAAATATTCAGCTCCTGATGGATAAACGTAATGCCTTGTTTTTCCGCTTCCCCGGGATTCGCGAAAACCGTTTTTTTGCCATCGACCGTGATTGTGCCTTCGTCCAGAGCGTGCAGGCCCACCAGGATATTCATCAAGGTGGACTTGCCTGCGCCGTTCTCGCCCATCAGCGCATGAACTTCGCCTTCGCGAAGCTCGAAATCGACGCCCCGAAGCACCTGGTTCGTGCCGAATGCTTTGTGAATGCCCTGCATTCCGATATGCATGCCGCTTCCTCCTTTTTGTTTAGACTTCGTTTCCGAAATGAACGCCCGCTTGTAAAATGCAGTTAGCATAAGGCTTGGCTTCGCCGGTTCGGATAATGGCTTTTGCCCCCGCGGTAAGCTTCTTGAACTCTTCGTGGCTGCAACGTCGAAGTTCGGCATTCTCAAACGTTTTGAGCGTAAAAGCGTAAGCGGCTTCATTTTGTGCGACCATTTCTTCCGCAATCGTTACCTGTTCGATCTCCATATCGGCGGCCACGGTCTCGACGACCTGCTCGAAACCGGGAACGCCGTAAGTCAACGCCAAGTCGATCTTCGGCACGCCGGCCGGCACCGGAAGCCCGAGGTCGGCGATGACGATATAATCGGTATGCCCCAGATCGGCGAGCACTTTGGCGATATGGCTGTTCAGGATGCCGTGTTTTTTCATGCCAGCGCCTCCTCTACTTCCTGCCGGGTCGGCATGCCGCCCTGCGCGCCGAAGCGGGTGACGGACAACGATGCGGCTCTGTTGGCAAAACGCAAACTGTCCGCGATCCCTTGTCCTTCAGCCAGCGCTACCGCAAACGCCGCGTTGAACGTATCCCCGGCTCCCGTCGTATCGACCGCTTCGACGGGATAAGAAGGTACGACCACTTCTTCGCTGCCATCGAAATAACGCACGCCCCGGCTTCCTTCGGTCACGATCAGGCGATTCGGGTACTTCCGCAAGCTTTCACTCAGATCGGTTCCGTCAAACAAAAGGCTGGCTTCATGCTCGTTCGGGGTCAAGTACGTGCTATTTTCGATGATTTCCGCTTCAACCGGCCGGGCAGGCGCGGGATTCAGCAGCAGCGGCACGCCGGCCTGCTTGCAGATGCGGCTAACCAACAGCACCGTCTCGGCCGGGATCTCCTGCTGGATCAGCACGATATCGGCCTGCTCGATCGTTGCGCGGGCTTTTTCCACATACTCGGGCGTTACTTCGCGATTGGCCGCTTCGACCACGATGATGCTGTTGTCGCCTTCGGCCAAAATGATATGAGCCGTTCCGCTTTCGCAATGTGTAACCGGTTCCACATTTTGCACAAGAACACCGTTCTGGTTCAGGTTATCCAAAATCGTTTGGCCCAACGAATCGTCGCCGACCCGCCCGATCATGGACACTTCCGCGCCGAGTCTGGCTGCCGCTACCGCCTGGTTGGCTCCTTTGCCGCCGGGGACGGTCTTGAAGCTTTCTCCAAGCACCGTTTCTCCCGCGCCGGGCCGTCTGGAAGACGTAACGACCAAGTCCATCGAACAACTTCCGACCACGACGACGCGTGCGCGTTTTTCGTTAGCTATACTCATCTATATTCACGCCTTTTCTATAAAATAGTTTGTTACGGTCAAGAAATTTGCTTAATGCTTTCTTTGATTTAAAAGGGGACAGGCTGTCATTGCTCCGGCTTCGCGCGCGTGCTGCCCCGTTCGATAAATTCGACGGGCATCTGGATATTGCGGAGTTCTACCGTTTGTTCCTCGATCAATTGAATCATCAATTCCGCCGCTTTGTAGCCCATATCGTAAGCGGGTTGGCGGATCGTCGACAGCGGCGGGAAGAGTAGTCCGCTCAGCGGAATATCGTCGAAACCGATAATCTGCACGTCCTCCGGCACCTTTTTGCCTAACCGAAGCGCTTCGTGCAGCACGGCGATCGCCGCCATATCGTTGCTGGCGATCACGCCGTCGGCATCCGGGACCGTCTCGAACAGCTCTTTCGCTTTTTGCTCCGCTTCATGCAGCGCGAACGAATCGGTCCGGATCACTTCGTGCGAAACGCCGTTATCCTGAAGTACCTCGATCGCGCCTTGAAAGCGGTCCTGTGCCGGACGGATATGCGCCGGGCCTTGCAGCACCGCGACGCGGCGGCTGCCGCGTTCGACGATCTGCTGCGCCGCGATCCGCCCGCCTTCGCGACCGTCCGCGTAAACCGCGGGCCGGTCGCTGGAGATCCGGTCCAAAAACACGACCGGTATTTTCAAACGCCGATAGAAATCCATGCCCGGAAAATTGGTGGACGAGATGATGCCGACCACATTATTTTGCACGAAGGTCTGGATATAATGCCGTTCTTTTTGTTCGCTTTCGTCGCTGTTGCCGAAAATCAGGCGAAATCCGCTTTCCTGCATGCGGTCTTCCACGCCTCGGGCAAGCTGCGGGAAATAAGGGTTGGTAATATCAGGCAGCAGCAATCCGATCAATCTAGATTTGCGCTTATACAAGGAGCGGGCCACTTCGTTGGGCGTGTAATTCAGTTCCTCAATCGCCTTTTCGACCATACGGCGCGTATCTTCATGCACATAGCCGGTTTCGTTCAGCACCCGCGATACGGTAGCGACCGATACGCCGGCGTGTTTTGCGACATCTTTTATCGTGACCATGCTTTTCACCTCAAATGAGTAACCGGTTACACATAAGGTATCACAAATTTTAACCGCTTTCAAGATATGTTGATAAAAAAAGAAACCCTTTCGCGCACGGCCTAAGCCGAGAAACGAAAGGATTCGTCGATCGTGTTTCTTCTATTGTATATAGGATAACGCGGGAAGGGAGCAGACGATCCTTATGGGGTGGTCAGACCGCCTGCACCGGGTTTCCCGCCATTACCACCGTAGCTGATCCGCCATCGAAGATCGCGCCGATATTTTCGAGCGAGGTGATGACGGCTTTGCTGCCCGGACGGCTTTCCGCGAACGCGATCGCCGCTTGAACTTTCGGCAGCATGCTGCCCGGCGCGAATTGGTCTTCGGCGATCCAGGCTTGCAGTTGGTCGATCGTGACGTCTTCCAGCTTTTCCTGGTTCGGCTTGTTGTAGTTCACATAGACGTTGTCCACGCCCGTCAGCAGGAACAGATAGTCGGCTTCGACGAGATTTGCCAGGTTCGCCGAGGCAAAGTCCTTGTCGATTACGGCTTCCACGCCTTCATAACCATGCGCGACTTTTTTGACCGGAATACCGCCGCCGCCTGCCGATACGGTTACATAGCCGTTTTCGATCAGCGTTTTGATAATCGGGTATTCGACGATCGTTTGCGGTTTCGGGGACGGCACGACTTTGCGGTAACCGCGGCCCGAATCTTCGACGTACGCTTCGCCGGTTTCCGACGATAGCTTTTCCGCTTCTTCCTGCGTGAAGAACGGGCCGATCGGCTTCGTCGGGTTGCTGAACGCCGGATCGTTTTCGTCTACGACGACCTGCGTCACGATCGAAGCCACTTGCTGGTTCAGACCGGCTTCGGCGATTGCTTCGTTCATCGTGTTTTGCAGCCAGTAGCCGATACTGCCTTGCGTCATCGCCACGCACGTATCGAGCGGCAACGCCGGGTTTTTCTCGGATTGCGCGATCGACTGCTGAAGCAACAGATTGCCGACCTGAGGACCGTTGCCGTGGCTGATGATAAGCTGATGCCCTTGTTTGATCAATTCGATCAACTGTTTGCTGGTATGACGCAGCGCTTCGATCTGTCCCTGCGTCGAAGGATCTTCGTTCAAAATGGCGTTACCGCCGAGTGCGACTACGATTCGTTTTCCCATGATTGCCTCCATTTTGGCTTGTCTTAAAAAAGTAAGCACACCCATCAGACTGTCGTTTCCCGAGGTTGCTCCGTATGCTTGAATCTTTTTGATCGCTGCGGCAATCCGCTGTTCGTTTTCGCTGTCGATCGCTTGGCAAAGGTCGATCCACTGTATGTTGGCGTATCCGTCGAACAGCGCTTGGTAATAAGTCAGGCTGATCTCCGTCGTAGACCTGTTTTGCAGTTCTTGCCGGGTCAGCTCCGTGATTGTTGCCGCGCCGCCCGTGATTCGTTCAAACAAGATCATCCCCTGCAACAAGTCGTCGCCCGAAGGCGTCAAGCCGACTCCCGCACCGATTAAAGGTTGAAGAGAAACGGCAGAAAACGAGTCTGACCCGTCAACGAAGCGTGTATAAGCCTGTTCAAGCGCTGCCGAAGCAAAGCCTGATTTTTCCCGTATTTTCGCTTTTTCGAGTTGATGCAGCAAAGTGCTACGGTTCAACTTTTCGTATGGGATGTGAGGAACAGACAAATCTATCCTACGAATAGAAGGTACGGTTACCGTGATCGGCATCGGCCTGATATAGCAGGTCAATGTCAGATCAAGTTGTTCGTCGGATCGGGAAAAAACGGGATTCAGTCTGACTTGTGCGCCTACGAATAAGCCTGCCGCAATACGCTCGAAGTCTGTGGCATCGAGCGCAAGCCCGATCGCCGACAGATTGCCTTCCCCTTTTCCGACGAACCATAACCGATCTTGAACTTTCAGGTTGAATCCATTCGAGAAGATCGAATGGACCCGCGCCTGAATGCTTGGTTGTTGCTTATGCTGCTGAAGTTGCAGAAAGACGTAGGAGCTGATACAGGACTTTTCCGAGGTCAAGCTCCGATCGTTCATTGTGTTTTACTCTTCAACGTTGATGCCCAGCGATTTCGCGTAGGCGATCAGCGCATTTTCGAAGCAGACCAGCGGCGCACGCACCGTACCCGCGCCGATCTGGCCGACGCCCGCTTCTTTGTGCGCGATCCCGGTATTGATGATCGGGGTGATGCCCGTTTCCACGACTTTGCGGATATCGATGCCGAGCGTCGCGCCTTTGAAGTTCCAGTTCGGAATCGTCCAGGTCGGGTTGTTGGTGATCGAGATGCGCTGCATTTCTTCGGAAATGTTTTGCGCGTCGTCCAGACCGTTCAGACCGACAAAGCGCGTTACGCCCGGTGCCGCGATCATCGCCATGCCGCCGACGCCGACCGTCTCGGTAATGGCGCTGTCGCCGATATCCGGGTTGGCCTGCTCCGCCGAATAGCCGGTGAAGTACAAGCCGTCAGGCGTATTGACCGGACCGTTGAACCATTCGTCGCCCAAAGCGCTGATACGTACGCCGAAGTTTTCGCCGTTGCGGGCCATCGTCGTGACGACGCAGCCTTCTTGGATTTTACGCGCGTAGTCGACCATCGCTTTGCTTGTCGCCATCATGATGTTCAAGAAGAATTGATCGGTGTTCGCCAGGAACTGGATCACGTCCGCTTTGTCTTTCTGATCGATATCGAGCAGCGTGATCGCAGGCGTGATTTCTTTGAGGAACACGAGCGACGCCGCGATATTGCGTTGGTGGAACTCGTCGCCCATCGCGATCGCCCGGGCGATCATGACGTTCAGGTTCAATCCTTCGTCGAGGGTACGCAGCGCTTGACCCAGTACCGGACCCAGCACATCGCGCATCCATTTCAGACGGTTGATGACGTTCTCGTTGTTGGCGCCGAACCGCAGCACTTCGCCGATGCCTTCGTTCATGATGCAATAACCGGTCGTGCCGTCCGTTTTGTTTTCGACGACGAATACCGGGAAGTTCGCCGACGTAATGCCGCCCATCGGGCCTACGGCGCCGACGTGGTGACACGGAATAAACTTCACTTCGTTATTGTCGAGCTGACGCAAAGCGTCTTCCTGATCGGCTGCCCAGCCTTCGAACAGCATCGCGCCGATCACGGAGCCTTTCATCGGGCCGGTCATGTTCTCGTACTTGATCGGCGGTCCCGCGTGCAGAATCACTTTCTCGCCTGTGTTCAGTTCCGCGATCACTTCTTTGGCCGGACGCGCGTCCACGAGGAACGGTTGCGATTCGATCAGGCGGGCCACGACTTTATCGTTGGACGCATTGATTTCTTCTTCGCGTTTTTCCAGTTCGTTCAGGATACGGATCAGCTTCTGATTGCCGCCCGCTTTCGGACGCCATGTGAATTGCAGCGCCTTGCCCTGGAATGCGGTAATGGATTCGGTGAAGCTTTGAATGCCGATATTGATCACGCGCGGCACACTGTTCAACAACTCAAGCACTTTTTCGCCCGGAGCCGGAACTTCGATCTTAGAATCGGTATATTCCACGCGGCCTTTGTCGGCCACTTGCAGTTCGCGTCCCATCAGCTTGAGCGCCAAACGGATCGCACGCGCATTGCTGCTTTCGACGATTATGCCGGCGTCTTTGAGCGTTTGCACGGCTTGGGCGTAGTTTTGCGGATCATTGTCCGTACCGACCACGCTGCCGATCACGTACAATTGGCGGCCGGAAGCTTGGGCTTCGTCCAAAGCGGATTTGATGCTCGGAGCGAGAGCGCCCGCCATGTCGGCATGCGCGCCGTATCCGAGCACGACGTCGACGAGAATGATGCCTGTCGTTTCGTCTTTCAGCACTTCTTTGAGTTTGTTCACGCGCACTTCAGGGTCGATCATCGGGTGAGGCTTGCCTTGCGTATACACGTCGTCGCCGAGGTCCATGACCTGGAAGCCTTGCGTGTTCAGAATATAGCCTTCTTCGCCTTTGACGTTGTCCAGGCCGAGCGCGTCGGAGATCAGCGTCGCCGCTTCGCTCGCCAGCGTGCCGCCGGAGTACAGGCCTTTCACCGTTTTGCCTGCGGCAAGCGGTTGGTCGACCGTGAATTCGATCGGCTCGTTGTAGTTAGGCTTCACGTCGTCGCCGTTCGAAATATCGACCGCGATCTTCGCCGCTTCTTCCAGCGTGTAAGCCAGCGATACGTTGCCGATATGCGCTTCCGGCTTTTCGCCCAGGAACAGCGCGACGACCGGTTTGGACAACGATTGCAGCAGCTGCATCACGTTGTCGCGGACTTTTTTCGCAGGCGGTTTGGAGATAACCAGGATCACGTCGGTCGGCGCGTGCTGCTCAAGCGCGACTACGGCGTCGATCATCGTTTGCGCATTCACGCCTTCCTTGAGATCGCGCCCGCCGGTTCCGATCGCGTGAACGACGCCGCCGCCCAGACGGTCGATGATGGTGGTCGCTTCCTGAATACCCGTGCCGGATGCGGCCACGATGCCGATATTGCCCGGGTTCGTCACGTTGGTGAAGGCAAGCGGAACGCTGGACAGTACGCCTGTACCGCAATCCGGACCCATCAACAGCAGACCTTTTTCATGCGCTTTTTGCTTCAGGCGAATCTCGTCTTCCAGGCTCACGTTGTCGCTGAAGGAGAATACATGCAGTCCCGAATCCAACGCTTTTTCGATCTCGCCCGCCGCGTAGATGCCCGGGATCGAAAGCAGTGCCAGGTTGGCGTCCGGCATGCCTTCGAGCGCGTCTTTCCAGTTGTCCACGCTTTCGATTCCGTCGCCTTTTTTGCTGCCCGACAGGTTGCTCAAAAAGCGTTTCGTTTCTTCGACGACCGATTCGAGAATGTCGGCATTGTCAGATTCCACGACAATTGCCATATCGTTGGCACCCGCAGCTTGAACTTCGTCAGTGAACAATCCCGCAGCTTTCAAAATATCTTTATTGGCGTCCGTAGCCATCATGACCTGGCCTTGTTGAACACCTTCTAATCCGTTAATGGAGTTGGTTAACAGCATTAAGTTGATCGAGTCTTGGTAATTGTTTTTTTGGATCACAGAGTGTAACATGGAAACCCTCCTTTTGCATTTAGTATAACCGCTTTCATGGATACGAAAAATGAACAATCCGTATAAAAACGCTCATACCTTTGTGCACTTTCAACAAAAGAGCGATAAACGCCTTATGATAAAGTAAGAAAGAAAACAGTCATGGTTTATAAGAAAGGTGGGAAAATGATTGCCTGCTTACGAAAGCCGGACGGTTCCGATCGAAACCGTTGACGGCGCACAGTTGAACGGAACCTTTTACCGGGCAAAAAACGGCGGTGCCGATCAAGCGACGTTGCTTTATTTTCACGGCGGCGGATTGATTTTCGGCCACCGGGAAGATCTGCCGCAAGTCTACCTGGATATGTTGACCGATAACGGATATAACGTGCTCGCGCTGGATTATTTGCTGGCTCCGGAAAGCAAACTGCCCGCGATCATGCGATCGGTCCAGCGCGGGATCGAATGGTTTTTGGCAAACTCGGCGGACCAACTTCACGTCGATCCGTCCCGCTATTATCTGATGGGACGCTCGGCCGGTGCTTATCTGGCGCTGTATCACGCCGTCCATGCTCCGGTTCGTCCGCAAGGCGTAATCGCGTTATACGGCTATTACACCTTGCACGAAGCCAGCTTCAGCGTACCCAATCGGCATTTCCTGAGTTACCCTCAAGTGTCCGATACGATGATGCAAAGCCTGATCAGCCAACAACCGTTAGCGACTTCGCCTTCCGATCAACGTTATCTACTGTACCTGGCCGTCCGGCAGCGCGGAAATTGGATTCCGTTCATCTCGAACGACCCGGCAGACGCCAGCACCTACGCTTTGGCCAAAGAACAATTGGCCGCTTTGCCCCCTTCTTTCCTCGCCGCCGCTACCGGAGACCCCGACGTTCCGGTACGGCAATCGAAAATGCTGCACAAATTCATCCCGAACAGCGAACTCCATCTGGTGGAATCCGCCGAACATGACTTCGACCGCACGCAAATCCAAGAGTTCGGAACAGACCTTTACGAAAAATTGATCGCCTGGCTGAATACCCGATCTTCAAACCCATAATTGCTTAAATCATCACTTTCAAAAAAAGGCGGCTTGAACGTAGAAACACGTTCAAGCCGCCTTTACTTTCCCCTACCTATTAACACTCACCGTAACTGGAAACGAGAAGACGGAGAGAAAAATCCAGTGAAAGACGCCTTTGAACTTGGAAAACCCTACAACTAAAATTCCAATCCAGTTTTCCAAGTGAGACAGCGTCTTGAACGGATTTTTCTCGAAGTCTTCTCGTTTCCCTCGCCTAAAGTCAGCTTACGCCGACCGTCTTTTTCGAAGTGACCGAGATAACGGTGAAGATCACCGTACCCACCAACAGAATGATCGCCCCGATATAGAAGCCCCATTCGCCCGATCCCGTCGTATCCATGATGTACCCGGTCAACGCCGGTGCCACAACGGACGACGACATGCCGAAGAAGTTGAACACGCCGAGCGTCGACGCGACGGATTTGGAATCGGCTTTGTCGGTAATGTACGAAATCAAGACCGGATCGACCGCCAGTTTACCCAGGAAACCGTACAGCAGCAGCACGCCTGCCAGCAGACCGGCGTTCGGCACGAATACGGAAACCGCGATCAGTACGAAGGCCGAAAATTCAAGCCCGATAATGATTTGCGGTTTTTTGTGTTTCTTTTTATCGGACATGTTCGCGAAGAACAAAGCGCCCGGAACGGCCGCGACCGCGATCATGGACGTGATCAGACCGATCATCGACCCTTGGATGCCGCGCTCGGATTCCAGGAACTTCGGCAGCCACGTGACGATCAGGTAGTACGCGTAACACGTCGAGAAGTACAAAATATACGAAGCCACGAGTTCTCTGCGGAACAAGCCTTTTTTCGGTTTGTTTTCTTCCGCTGCGGCTTGAGCCAAAGGCTCGATCGTCTCGTCGCTTCCGGCCGTTTTGGCGGCTTGAGCGGTCGGAACGTTTTGCGGGTTTTTGGCGCCCACGATCATAACGGCAAACCAGATCACCAAAAATACGATCAGACCCGCCGAGATGAAAGCCATCGTCTGCCAAGGCAGGTTGAGCTGTTTGACGATAAACGACGAACCGGTCATACCCAAAATCAGACCCAGCGCGGAACCGGAGTTAACGATTGCCGTCGCGATGCCTTTCTTTTCGGGCGGAACGTGCTGCGCCGTCAGCGAGAACGCCGCGCCGTAATACGTACCGCAGCCTACGCCTGCCAAAACGGCACCGAGGTAGATCATGGTCAGGTTTTGCGCGAACGCGATCGACAGAACGCCCAGCGCGAATACGATAAAACCGGGAATCAAGATTTTTTTCTGCCCGAATTTATCGACCAGAATCCCGGAAGGGATCTGCAAAGCGGTGTAACCGAAGAAATAACACGATGCGATCAGACCCATTGCGGCATTGGTCTGCGGACCGATGGTGCCTTGAATCTCGGTGTAGATCGGCGAAAGCATGGAACGGTATACCCAGATGATCGCCCAGCCCATACAGAACGTGAAGACGACTCTTTTCCAATAATTCGGCGGGTAAATACTTTGGTTTTGAAGTGTGGACATCGCTACCCAACTCTCTTTTTTAGTCTATCTGTCTCTATTTTTCTTAGTAAGCCAAACGTTTCAAAGCTTCCGCCAGCGCTTGCACGCCCTGCTGAATATCGACCGCTTCCGTGTGCTCGGCCGGATTGTGGCTAATACCGTCGATGGAAGGAACGAAGATCATGCCTGTCGGTACACGCGGCGCGAAAATTTGCGAGTCGTGTCCGGCCCCGGAGTGCATGACCTGATAGCTCAAACCGTTGTCTTTGCAGACGCTTTCGATCGTGTCGATGATATGCGCGTCCATCGGAACCGGCTTCTCGTTCATCCAGTTGTCGATTTCAATCTCGATGCCCATTCCTTCGGCCATCGCCCGCATATCCGCTTCGATCTCTTTGGTGAAACGATCCAGCGCGTCCGCGTCGGTATGCCGGCAGTCCATCGAGAACAGCGTTTCCCCCGGAACGACATTGACCGTGTTCGGCTTCGGTTCCACGCGACCGAATGTCAAAACAAGCGGATTGCCTTCGGCTTTCGCTTTGTCGATGCTTTGAACCACGATGCGCGCCATGCACTCAACGGTATCTTTGCGATATTCCATCAGCGTCGTACCCGCGTGGTTGGCTTGTCCTTTGAGCGTGACCGTATAGCGTTTTTGGCCGACGATCGCGTTCACCACGCCAACCTTTTTGCCCGTGTTTTCCAGGAAGTTGCCTTGTTCGATATGCAGTTCCAGGAAAGCGGCGATTCGGTTATGCCTAGGCTCGCCTTGCAGGAAATCGAATCCGGCTTCGCGCATGGCGTCCGTGAATTTCACGCCTTTCGCGTCCGCGATCTCTTCGACGTCTTTGGAATCCGCGATACCGAAAATGTTTTTGGAGCCCCAGAATACGTAAGGGAAACGGGAGCCTTCTTCTTCGGCCATCGAGATGATTTGCAGCGATTTTTTCGGTTTGCCTTCGGTTTCCAGCAGTTCTTTGACCGCCATGTAACCCGCCATGATTCCGAGCTGCCCGTCCAGACGTCCGCCTTTGGCAACCGTGTCCACATGCGAACCCGTCGCGATGATTTCTTCCGGCTGCTCCGTGCCTTCGATTGTCGCGAACAGATTGCCGACGGCATCGAATTCCGTTTTCATGCCCAATTCTTCGAATTTTTCTTTTAACGCCTGTTGCGCCTTGATCCAAGATTGGCTATACAGCAATCGGGTCGTCCCCGGACCTTCGGCATCCGATATACCGGAAATCCAGTCCATCAACTCGTCGATTGTTTGTGGTTCTGATTGGATCACAAAGCTCACCCCGTTATGTTTGATTTTCTACCTTAAATGATCTTACCGATCGACTTGCTACACCAAGTATAAATATAACCGCTTTCAATATCATTGGTGATTTATACAAAACGTCGCGGTTCTTTTGTTTACTCTGCACATTTTTTGCTCAAAAATCGTATGCAAAAATCCATTAATATCCATATAATCAAAATTGATCGCTTTCATTTCGTGTCGCGAACTGTCATGCTATACTTTAGGGGTCATGCGTCCGATTCATTAAGATCGAAGTTATGAGCCTGTAGCACGCTTGAACAGAAAGGAAATAAAGATGACGACACTAGCCGAAATTTTGAGTCTTCCCCGTTACTCCGATCTCAAGCTTTTAACGAATCAGGAGTCTGTCGATACGCAAAAAACGATACAAAGCGTAGAAATTTCCGAAACGCCCGATATCGAACATTATATTCCGAACGACGTTTTGTTGTTGACCACAGCCATGAGCTATGTCGACGACCAGAAAGGTCTAATCTCGCTGATTGACTCCCTGATCCGCGCCAAAGCGGTCGGGCTGGGTATCAAAACGGGACGTTTTATCGGTAAAATCGAACCCGAAATCATCGCCTACGCCGAAAAAGTGAATTTTCCGCTGTTTGATATCCCCAACACGTACTCGCTCGGTTCTCTTTTGCACCAATTGCTCAACAAAATCTGGGGCACGCGGTATGAAGAAATTTCGTTCGCTTTGGATATTCAAAAAAAATTCTTCAGCCTGCTGGTGCAAAACGCGAACAACCAGGTGGTCATCAACAAGCTGAGCGAGATCGTAAAAACGCCGATTATTTTGCTCAACCCGTTCAAGGAAATCATGGATTACTCCAAACAGTTCAACCAATCCCGCAATCCCGCGCAGCATTACGTCAATCAGATCGTACAGACCATGCAGGAGATGCCAAAAGAAAACGACTCCTTTATCATCAACGGTCCCAAAGGCCATGAAGTCCAAATCTCGATCATTCCGATCCGGGTGCATACGTATTTCCCGCATTATCTGGTGATCGTGAACCCTGAACAAATCCCGTATCCCATCTCAAGTTTCGCGATCGATCAGGCGGCGATGGTGCTGTCGTTCGTATTGTTCAAAAACGAAAAAGTATCGGAATCAAGGCAGTCGATCGCGACGGAATATTTCAAAGAACTGATCGACTACCATTCCGGCTCCAATCCTTCGGTTCGCTCGTTCGAACTCAACATGAAGCACGGGTATTTGTTGTCGGATTATTATCAAGTGGTGCATGTGTTCGACGAAACGGCGCTCGAAGAAACCATGCCGAGTTTGCATCAGGAAGAACGTTTGGTGCTGTCTTCGCAATGGCTGCAAAAGCATGTACCGGATTATTTCGCAAACGCTCTGGTGCTGTTTTTCGGCGTCAGCAAAGAAAGCGTGATTTTGATCCAGCGCGAAACGGCGGAACTGGATGAAAAGCTGCTCGAAATCCGCAATCAACTGAGCGAAAGCCTGGATATTCAATTGGTATTCAGTATTGGCAACCCGTACACGGACTGGAAACGGATCAATCAATCGTATACGGAAGCGCGGCTCATGTTTGACGAACGGAAAAACAAACTGCAAACCCAGCCGATCATCCATTACAAAGACAAAGGCATGGTGCAGTTGTTCCATCATTTGGAGAAAAACGACGTGCGATTTTTTTGCGAAAACATCCTGAAAGACTTCGCTTATCCGAAAGAGCCCGCTTTGGCGGAACTGCGCAAAACGTTGGCCGTGTACCTGGGCGCGCAGTGCGAAATCGCCAGCGCAGCGTCCGCTTTGTTCGTGCACCGCAATACGGTCAAATACCGGATTCTCCGCTGCGAAGAAATTCTCGGCCATGCCGTCAATTCGCCGAGCCATTCGCTGAACCTGAGATTGGCGCTGGCGCTTAGCGACGAAAATCATTAAAAACCAACTTGCATGTTAAAAGATCCTAAAGCAAAAAAGCATCGAAAACGTCTCGGAGCAAGCTGTATGAAGCGGAGTGTCCCTTTTTAAACCAGACACGCCGCAAGCTTTCGCGATTTCGCTTTCCATGCTTTTTTGCTATGGTTCTATCCGTCTATTTGACCTGATACAGAGTATTACTTGGAAGATTTCGCGAACGCGTCCAATCCTTCGTACCGGTCGTAATGGATCACGTCCGATTCGAAGTAACGGATAATGGATTCGGGAATATCGACGCCTTCTTTGAGATTTTTGAGATAACGTTCATGGCTGCCTTGCCCCGGATACTGAACGTGGTCGAAACCGGCTGCCGGCTTGATCGCGTTCAGCTCTTTCATGGTACGGGTGATGGATTCCTGGAACGGCTTCAATCCGACGAAACGTTCCGGGTCGATCAGGATATAGATCTGTCCGAGATTGCGGCCTTCGTGCAGATTATGGTACATGGAGCTGACGTCTTTGCCGAACGGCAGTCCCAGCAGCACGCCGGACAGCACGTCGACCATCATCATCAGGCCATAGCCTTTCGGTCCCGCGATCGGCAGCAGGCCGTTGACTTCGTTCGGATCGGTCGTCGGCGCGCCGTCTTTGTCGACCGCCCACGTATCGGGGATCAGTTTGCCTTTCGAACGCGCGTCGAGGATTTTACCCCACGCTTGAACCGTCGTCGCCATATCGAAAATCAACGGATCTTCGCCCGCGCTCGGCACGCCGAAAGCGATCGGGTTGGTACCGTAGTAACGTTCCGCGCCGCCGTAAGGAACGACCATCGGATCGGATTGACACATGGAGATGCCGATCAGGTTTTGCTCGGCGATCTTGCGCACGTAATACGACAGCGTTCCGGTATGGCCGACTCTGGAGACGCCGACTACGGCTACGCCGCTTTCTTTTGCCATCTTGATCGCCGGTTCCAATGCTTCGTTCGCCGCGTAATGTCCTTGCGTGTTATCGCCGTGGAAAATCGCCGTGCTCGGTCCCGTTTGCTCGAAGTTCAGCTCCGGCTGCGCGTTGATGCCGCCTTTGTTGATACGCTCCGCATAATACTCGACGCGTACCGCGCCGTGGGAATGGATGCCGCTCAGATCCGCGTAGACCAAATGGTGCGCGGTTTCTTCGGCTTGCTCGCTTTTCAATCCCGCCGCAACCAGCTTATTTTTAATCAGGCTGTGCAGTTGCTCTCCGCTGACGCGGATCATTTTTTCTTCTTCTGTGGTCGACATGGTCAAAGACCCCCTTCTGGATGATTAAACGCCCGGGTTGCGGTTGGCGTCTTTGGAGTAGACATAAGCCAACTTTTCTTTGCGATCCGTGGAATACGCCGCTTGCGGTACATAAGAAGCCATAAAGATATAATCGCCTTTTTCGACCGGATACCAGTTGTTGTCGAGGTTGTACATGCCTTTGCCGGACAGGATGTACGCGCCGTGCTCCTGGTAATGCGTCTCGACGTAACCGTGGCTGGCCGCCGGGGAAAACTCCAGGATGTGCATGTTCATATCGAAGCCCAGATCGTCGGTCGGCAGCAGATTCCAGAACAGCACGTCCGTCATGCCTTCGTATTCGATCGGTTCGATATCCGCGCGGTTGCCTACGACTTTATGCGCTTCGTAGCCTGCGAGCGGATCGTATTTGCGTTGGTAAAGGAAAGCTTCGGTCATTTCGGATTGGGCGTTTTCGAAGTACATTTTCTCGCCTACAGGGAAGAACGCGTATCCGCCGTCGGTCAGTTCGTGCTTCTCTCCGCCGTCGCTGACCGTCAATTTTCCGGAAATGACGTAAACGAAAGTCTCGATGCCTTCGCCGCCGAAGCCGAGCATGTTTTTGCCGCCTTCCTGGAACTCCGCGATAAAGTCGGAAAAGCTTGCGCCTAGACGCGGAGAACCGAGAATGCTGATGCGTGTATTTTCGAAGCCCGGTACGACGTTGTTGACCAACCCGTCATGAGGCAAAATCGCGTAATTATTTTTTTTAACGACTGCGCGTGAAGTGAGAATTCCATCCAGATAGCCGACGTTATTATTTTTATATCCCATGTCTAATCGTTCCCTTTCCGTGGGTAGGATTACAGCCGAAATCACTGTTCCTGTTCATTGTAAACGCTTAGCCGGGAAGGCGACTAGTTTCAAAACATACAATTCTCGAGGCAAAATTGTTGATGATGAACAAAGAAGGTGCGTTTTTTAGACAAAAATCAGCGGATCGTGTGTGCAATACGTATTCAAACAGGTGCCGATACTTCCTGCATAAAAAAAGCGACCTCTCCGATTCGGAAAAGGTCGCTTTCTTCTATTTAAAACAATTCATGATAAAGAGTCATGAAACGAACATATTTTAATATCTTGTATAGACATAGAATCCGGCAGGCAATTTAAATTCCAGACGCACGCCTTTACCTTTATTGTATTGCTCTATGCGTTTTCCTGCCGCTACGCCGCCGCCGCCGATCACTCCCGCGATTGTCGAGACCAGTACAGTAGGAGGAGTCGGAATAAATCTTGAAATCACGGAAGCCCCTACGACAGCTCCACCGTTGCTGATCAGCGTCTGCGCAAATTCAACAGCAGCGTTGTTATCCATAAACACCGTAACGCCCCATACGCTGATGGTATAAGAAGTGCCCGAAGCTGCTGCCGTCGCGGAATTGATTCCATATTCGGATAATACGCCGGAAGGATTGCCTACAATATCTACAGACAAATCATCATTGACGACCAGATCGCCGTTTCTTACGGACTCATTGATTAGATTGATATGATTTTCCAGCTTTTGCGCATCCTCTTCGCTAATCGCAACTTCTTTTTTAAAGTCTTTATTTAGATAGACCTGTCCGTCAGGTTGTTTTTCAACATACTTGGATAACTCGTTTACGAGCTGTTCGTTTTGAGCATTTGTCGCATCGTTGGCCGAAACGGAAGACTCAATCGTTCCGCTTTCTGCCGCCGAAGCTCCGTAGAGCGGTAAAGCAGTCGTCAATAACGCGGCTGCAAGTCCGGTTGCCATCATCTTCTTAGCTTTTTGATTGATTTTAAATTCCACAAAAATTCCTCCATTTCAATATTAATACTTTTTTGTTGCCTATAAAAAGCCTAGCACTACATCCTTTAGAAGTCAAATTTATATATTTATTTAAATTAATAAGATAAATTATAAATTCAAAAAACACTTCTTTTATTCGAAAAATCGTTTTTGTCTACAGCTAACGGGGTTCGATTATTGAATAAAGTTTTGACTCGTTTGTAATAAGTGTGATACGGTTTACTAAAATATTTTTATATTTATTTTATTTTTTAGGAATAATTGTTCAAATCTTGCCTATAAATTATGAACAAGTAAGGAGGATACCTATGCTTACTATGCTAATGACGATCGGGGCGGTTGCTTACATGTCTCAAGTTCCGTTTTTCCCCAAACATCAAAAAGCGTATGAATATGGCTATCTAGCCCTTCATTTGACTTTTATTTGGTTAATCGTATCGGCCTATACCGGAAAAATAACGATTACAGAGAATACTCTTTTCCTTTTAGGCATTCTTTTGTACCTTCCCGTATTTATCAGGATTTTCAAAAAAGCCGGTAAACGTCGTTCAAGTTCTCTCAAGTAACTTTTTATTGGTATAATCGAAAAGACGTGCGCAGGTCTTTGGGGTCATGATGAATGACCACACCTGCCACGTCGTTTTTGCATCTTGCATACATAGACGTTTTAACGCCTTATTCGGTTTTATTTTTTCAAAAAAACACAAAAAAGCACACAAAAACGAAATGTTTTTGTGTGCTTTTTATATCGCGTAAATCCGGGCTTAAGCCCCGCTCACTCCGGTCAGCTTCACCGACAGATCCCATAGCCGCTTCGCTTCTTCCGCATCGACCGCATAATCTTTGACGCCGACGCGCGGGCCGTCTTCACGCGCGGGCTCGGCGATATCGCAGTCTTCGCAATACACGCCGCCTTTGCCTTCAAGCTGCGGCGAGGTGGCGGCCCAGACTTGCGTCGCGGCGCCTTGCTCCGGCGTTTTGAAGCCCGGATTGCCGTTGCCTTCTTCGTCGATCCATTTCAGCGCGATCATTTCTTCCCGGTCCATATGCCGCTGAAGCGGCGTCAGGATGCCGCCCGGGTGCGCGGCGAAAGCGCGAACGCCCTGCTCGGCGCCGCGACGGTCCAATTCGACCGCGAACAGCGCGTTCGCCGTTTTGGATTGGCCGTACGCTTCGAACTTGTGGTAGTTGCCTTCGAAGTTCAGATTGTCCCAGCGGATCGACGAGAAATGATGTCCGGTCGACGAAGTCGCCACGACTCGCGCGCCTGCACCCGCCGTCAGCAGCGGCCACAGCCGATTGATCAGCGCGAAATGTCCCAGATGGTTCGTCGCGAATTGCAGTTCCCAACCCGGGCCGACGCGAGTCTCCGGACTTGCCATAACGCCCGCGTTAAGAATCGCCAGGTCGATGCTGCGTCCGCTTGCCAGCAAGCGATTCGCGAGAGCTTCGACGCTGCCCAGATCGGACAGATCCAGCTTCTCTACTTCTACGGAGTCAAGCCCCGCCAGCGCGTCTTGCGCGGCACCCGGGCGACGGGCCGGCACGATCACGCGCGCTCCGGCTTTAACTAACGCTTTGGTCGTTTCCAGGCCCAGACCGGAATAGCCGCCTGTGACCAGAGCCAGTTTGCCGGACAAGTCAATTCCGTTCAAAACGTCGTTCGCCGTGCTTCTGAGACCGAATCCCGAGTGTATCGGATGCTGCGGGGTTCGCGTATACGCCTGTGCCATGTTGGTTCGCTCCTTTGAGTTCGGATAAGTTTGAAGGGCTTGCGTTTTCTTTCTCCACTTTACTCCTTAGAGCGTACTATAAGTCAAGTTTGACGTATGGACGGATAAACGAATTTATTTACATCTTGGATACAATTACGCTCCAAATCGGACGCATTCGTTGGGTAAGATAACCTCAGATACAAGAAAACAGACCTCAAAGGAGATGGATCAACTATGCGTTACCCCCAATGGATCGCAGCTTCACTCGCCGCAGGCGTACTTTTGACAGGGACGGTGTCCGCGCAGACGGCTTCGGCCGCAGGCGTTACCGCTCCGGCGACCGCCGCAACTTCCGCTGCCGTCACCAAACCCAAAGCCGCCAACTTTACGTTGAGCGACGTTAACTACTCGGCCGCCCAATCCAAAAGCATCGTCAAAGCGTTCGCCGCTTTCGACGGATTCGAGACCCCGTACGTGCCGTCGCGCATGATCACGGGCGACGCGTTCAAAAACGTAGCCGTATCCGGCGACAGCGTTACGTTTACATTCAAATATATGAAGGTATCCGTATCTCCGCGCGACGATTCCTACAGCTACAAAGGAACGACCGTGACGCTGCCTGATTCCAACAACGTCAAAGGCAAATGGTACAAAGTCGGCAACACCGATATGCTCACCTTCCCGCTGAAAGACCGGTTCGTGACGATCTACGCGCCGTACCATTCTTTGAGCAAAACGAAGCTGGAACACGTCGCGGTAGACGTGACGCGCTATCAGCCTTAATCCGACCGTCTCATCTTGCACAAGCCGAAAGCCCGCGAAAACACGCGGGCTTTTCGGCGGTTCCTTTTCAGTCTTTTTCCGACAATCCGACCTCTTCGCCGTTCCGCTGCCTTCTATGAATATTGTCCGTTCCCCAGCGGCACATGACCTCGACGATCGAATTGGCGGTTACGCCGTATTCGGTCAGTCGATACTCGACCCGGGGCGGCATCTGCTCGTATACTTTGCGCTGCACCAAGCCGTCCCGTTCCAATTCGCGGAGCTGCTGGATCAATACTTTTTCCGAGATGCCGGGGATGCCGCGACGAAGTTCGCCTGTCCGCTTCACTCCGGTCATCAGCAAACAGATTATCAGGGCTTTCCATTTGCCGCCGATGATTTCGAGCGTGGCTTCGATGCCCATATTGTAGGTTTTCATGATCAGGTTCCTTTCCTCCGGCCGGGACTGCGCCATCTGCGAACGTCCATTGTGGCATACTTGCCGGGCTTCGTACAGTACGCACCTTGAGGTAAGCTTCTTACTTCATTGTGCGTATTTTCTTCTTCCGCCGCCGGGCGCATAATAAACGGCACACCGATTCGAAAAACGGGCCGACGTTCCGATACGCAGTCCGCAAAAAGGAGACCTTTTCATGAAACGCACGCTCGTTATTTTGGCCCATCCGCATCTGTCCGAATCCCGCGTCAACCGACGTTGGCGGGAAGAACTGCTGCGCCACCCCGAACAGATTGACCTGCACGATTTGTACGCACGTTACTCCGACGGCCGGATCGACGTCAAGGAAGAACAAGCACGGCTGGAGCGGTACGATCGCGTTATTTTACAATTTCCGCTGTATTGGTACAGTTATCCGCCTCTGCTGAAAACATGGTTCGACGAAGTGTTCGCTTACGGTTGGGCTTACGGATCGAGCGGCGACAAGCTGACTGGCAAAACATTTGGCACCGCCATCTCGATCGGAGACAAAAAGCAGAATTATACCCGCAGCGGCGGCGTTTCGTTCACCGTGGACGAAATTCTCGCGCCGTTCAAAGCCAGTTTGCGCCACGTCGGCGCGATCGAGCTGCCTTTTTTCGCGTTGTACGGCGCTTCGTTTCAGGCGAGCGACGAAGAAGTGGAGCAAAGCGCGCGCGAGTATGCCCGGCATGCGTTGGGGGAAACGCCGTGAATCGGAAACCGGAGTTGTCGTCAGACCACTCGCGGACAGACACCGACGCATATCGAACAGTTCCTTGCCGCTTTATTTCTCGTTGCCGAGCGTTCGATCAGCAATCGGTTTGCGCTACCGTTTGATTCCGTCCCTGCTCTTTAGCCAGATACAGCGCATCGTCGGCTCTTTTGATCAGGTCTTCGATCTGCGAATCTTGCGGACACAGCATTGCATATCCGATACTGAGTGTCAAATGCCCGAACGGAGACTGAACGTGCGACACAGGCAATTGTTCGATCCGCGCGCGAATCTGCTCGAACCGGCTCCAGATGTATTGCGCGTCGCGGTTGTAAAAAGCCACGATGAATTCTTCGCCGCCGAACCGGGCAAGCAAAGAGTCCGCTTCCTGCACCGATTGCCGCAGCGCGTCGGCTACCGCGCGCAAAGCCACGTCGCCTTGCA
Source organism: Saccharibacillus sacchari (assembly GCF_037722395.1). GTDB lineage: Bacteria > Bacillota > Bacilli > Paenibacillales > Paenibacillaceae > Saccharibacillus > Saccharibacillus sacchari_A. The sequence continues at coordinate 281,232 of NZ_JBBKAR010000016.1, forward strand.
AATGGCCGTAAGTATCGTTGAACTTTTTAAAAAAGTCGATATCCATAATGCCTACGCTCAACGTCTCGTCGCGCGTGCGCGCGCGTTCCAGCAAGACCGAGACATGCTCCAAAAAGTGTCTTCGGTTCGGAATATTGGTAAGTTGATCGGTTTCGGACTGTTTTTTGAGCAAAAGAGCGTACATGAACTGTTTCCGATCGGCCTTTTCCCGCAAATAACCGCTGATCATGAAAAAAGGCAACGAAATCAACACGATGATCGCGATTTTGGAATGGCTTTCCGGACCGGGCGGACAAATCCAAAGCGTGAACAACGAAAAAGCGGTCAGCAGCAGAGCGATCGAGGTGGATTGGCGGAAGGTCAGGCCGATCGGCAAATAAGCCGCCATAATGACCAATACGCAGGCGCTGTCGATCACGAACAACCCTTTCGCGGAAGCGGCGTACATGCCGATATTGACGGAAGCTCCGAGCAGAATATATACCGTCCAGGCCAAAGCAACGACGACCATGCCTTTCTTTTTCGGAATATACCAACAAAACCAGAAGATAAAAGCAAAAGAAAACGTTCGGCTAGCTATCCATAAAAAGACGATAAAATCCATATGCCGCCACAAATCCGCAGAGGTGATTCGCCAAATATCGAGGATCAAAAAACCGAACCAGATCACGATCGCCACCGACGCAATCATCAAAAAAGGACGATGCTGGCTATCCATCAGATACTCCCGGTACTCTTTCTCCAATTTTCCTTTAAAAAGGAGTTTTCGAAGGTACGTCCCTTTTGCCGCCGATTCCAGCGTTTCTATCGCGTTATCCATCGATCATTCCTCCAACCCTGTCTATTTATAAAGCGACTTAGAACCTTTATCGGTTGTTTAAGGGAATCTGATTTGTTATAAAATAGGGATTTGTTTTATTTTTACACTTTAACTTCTTGCCTCCTTTCTTCTCTAATTGCTTAATGGTCACATAAAAATGAAGCCGCTTGATACAAAATCGAGCTTGGGAGGGTCTTAGACATCGTAGACCAAAACGTTTTTTCCGAAGGAGTCGACGATGTCCAAACACCGCAAGCTTATTTTCGCCATAACATCGCTGTACACGCTGTTGATTGTTTATTTTATGTTTTTCGCTTTCGGCAGGGGCGATTCCGTAGCGGACAGCTACACCTTTATGTTTGTCCCGGATAATTTTCTGAAATTGCCGAGTCTGTCGGATCTGCTTCACCCTACACTGATGGATCTCGTCAGTCTGGGCAATATCGCCGCTTTTATTCCTTTCGGCCTATTGATCCCGTTGCTCTACCCGATCAGATTCGTTCGTTTTCTGCTCGGCTTCGTGTTATCGATTACCGTGCTTGAAACCGTGCAGGCGTTGACGATGCTCGGCAGCTTCGATGTCGACGATATTTTGAGAAATTCCACAGGCGCGGCAATCGGATACGGGGCGTACAAGCTTGGATCGCGTACCAAAAGCGTTTGGCGAAGCCTGGCCGTGATGGGGATGTCCGTCGTCTTGATGTTGATCGGGACAGGAGCGGTCGGCGCGGGAGTCGAGCAGGCTCTTGCCAAAAAACAGGGTCCGTTTGTCGCTTTGAACGAAGGAATCAGCGGCAGCGGATCGGCAGCGCAAGAAACAAAGCCGCGACCTTTTGCGATCGGCGGTCAAGAAATCGTTCCCGAATTCAATCTGTACGATGCCGAAGACGGAAAAAAGCAAACCTACCGCTACAAGCTCGATCAGGAAGATTTCTATTTTCGCCTGCAATACGGAATCTCCGATCCCCAAGATTTCGAAGGAAGCATAAGCTTGTCCGTGAACGGACAAGAGATTTTGTCCGATTCCGCAGCGTATCAAGGAGATGCCCCGCTGGTGTTCGAATGGTACTTCGAGCAAGCCGACGAGCTGACGATCACGGTAGAAGGAAACGAGAAAGCATGGGATGCCGGCTATCGGGAGATGAAGCATTGGTGGGAATGAGTGCTATCATGCAAAAAGCCCGCGAAAGAACGCGGGCTTTTGAAAAGGTATGCTAAACTTCGCAGGAAGCGAAAAGACGGCTAAAAGGTTTGTATGTCCGCCAAATAACGCTCCAACTGCGACTTTGCTGCCGGATCAGGCATATAAATCATGATCCGTTGATCGGGTTCGTTGGGGAATTGCAGAGTGATTTGTTCAAACTCTACCGCTCCCATATCGGGATGAAGCAGCTTTTTATAGCCGTCAAGAGAACGCGAAACCTCGTGCTGCTGCCACATTGTTGCGAAGTCCGGGCTTGCCTTTTTCAAATCTTTAATCAAGCGATCAAAGGAAGCATCGGACAAATAGCGTGCTCGCGACGTCCGGAACTCGGCGACCATTTTCTTCGAAACGCTGTTCCAATCCTCCGAACCTTCGCGCCACATCGGATCGGTAAATTGACGCCACATTAGATTGTAACCATGCGGAAGCGGCGAACCGGTGATTGTAAACAAGGCATCCGCCGCTTGATTCCAGGCCAGAAAATCCCACTTCTTCCCGATGACGTAAGCCGGATTCGGATTCAACTTGTCCAGCATGTCCAGAACGGAATCGCCAATCTTCTCTTCGGCGATTGTGGATTGAGGAGGCAGCGACTCTCCCGCAAGCAGAAAAAGATGCCTGCGCTCGTTGGCGGTAAGTCGGAGCGCCGAAGCCAAGCTTTCCAGTACGGCAACAGACGGATGAATATCGCGTCCTTGTTCAAGCCTTGTATACCAAGAAAGCCCGATGTTGGCGATAACCGCTACTTCTTCCCTACGTAGCCCCTGAGTCCGGCGGCGGTGGCCGGGCGGAAGACCGACTTCCGGCGGGGAAAGGGAAGCCCTGCGATTGCGCAAAAAGTCGCCCAGCGCCAGACGGCGCTCATGATCGTTCAAAGTCTTTTCCCCCTTATCCTGTCACTCGCAGACCCACCATCAAGCAGGTTATCGTCACCTTTTTACAGTCCAAGTATACTCAAGGCAGTTGACGAGTTCAACAATCCCGAGGACGAGGAGAATGAAGATGACAGCTATTTTCAGGCCTTTATTGGCAAACAAAGTCGTAATGGTTACAGGGGCGGGACGAGGAATCGGAGCAGAATCGGCAAGACTGTTTGCAAAGCAGGGAGCTTCCGTAATGCTTGTCGCAAGAACCGAATCCGAACTAAACCAGATCGGAAAAGAAATCGCGGCAACCGGCGGCGAAGCGGCTGTTTTTGCAGCCGATCTGTCGCAGGCGGACAGCGTCGAAGCGGCGGTAAAAGCGACGTTAGAACGTTATGGCCGTCTGGATGGGGCGTTCAACAATGCCGGCGTAGGGGTGACCGTATCGCCTTTGCATGAGGAAAAAGAAGAAGATTTCGACCTTATTCAATCCGTAAATCATAAAGGGGTCTGGCTGTGCATGAAAGCCCAGATCAAAGCCATGTTGGAGACTTCGGGCTCGGGTTCCATCGTGAACGCCAGCAGCGTGGGCAGTCTGAAAGGAAACCCGGGTTTGGGAGCATACGGAGCATCCAAACGGGCGGTAAACAGTCTGACGCAAACAGCCGCGGTCGAATACGGACCGGCGGGCATCCGCGTCAACGCGATTGCTCCGGGAACGACCATGACGGATATGATCCAGCAGTGGGTGGCGATCAATCCCGATATTATCGAACAAATCAGCGCCAAAACGCCTCTTCGGCGTCCGGCCGAACCGATCGAGATCGCCAATGCGGCAGCCTGGCTGCTCAGCGATTATTCTTCTTTCGTCACGGGAGTCGTTCTGCCTGTAGACGGGGGATTGAGCGTATAAGAGATACGAAAAAAGCCCGCGTCCGCCGCGGGCTTCCCTGCTTCAAACCAACTTAAACTTCTTCCCCTGTCCCGATCGGATTATCTCCGTAACTAATCCAATCGCTCCAACTTCCCACATACAACCTCACGCTTTTAAACCCGGCTTGTTCGAGCGCCAGCACGTTCGGCGTCGCGCTCACGCCGGAGCCGCAGTACACGACGATCTCCGCTTCTTTATCCACCGTTTCGAAGTGTTTTTCCAATTCTTCCTTGCTCTTGTACGATCCGTCATCGCTGAACAGGTCTTTCCAGAAGAAATTGACCGCGCCCGGAATATGGCCGCCGACCTGGTCCATCGTTTCGTTCTGGCCGAGGTAGCGGTCGTGCGTACGCGAATCGATCAGCACCGGAGTGAAAAAGACGGCCGGACTGCCCGCGGCGGGAATCTCGATATCCTGCACCGGCACGTCGCCGCGCTCCGCCGCCATTTCTTCCTCGACGCCTTCGACGATCTGTTCCGCTTTGATCGTGCCGACGATCCGCTGCACTTCGTTCACGTCCGTCACCAGATGGTGCTGCACGTTCGGGACGAATGTCGAAGGCACGCGTACCGCCTGCTTGTCGTCGACCGGGAACCCCGCTTCTTTCCATGCCGTGAAACCTCGATCCAGCACCGCCACGTTCTCGTGCCCGATCCAGCGCAGCATCCACCACAGCCGCGCCGCGTTCATGCCGCCTTCGTCGTCGTACGCGACCACGCGCGTACCGTTGCCGATGCCGAGCTTCGCAAGGCGCGCCGCAAACTCTTCCGGCTCCGGCAGCGGATGGCGTCCTCCGTGATCCGAGACCGGCGCCGACAGATCTTTTTCCAGATCCAGATAGATCGCGCCCGGAATATGTTCCTGTTCGTAGGCTTGACGTCCCGCTTCCGGTTGCCCCAGCGTGAATCGGCAATCCACGATCGTTTGCTCCGGTTCGTACAGCCGGGCCAGCAGCCATTTGTTCGATACGATGTTTTGCATTTTTTCTCTCCCTTCAACCGACAGAACTTTTCACCTAGAATAGCATTTTCGCCTGCCAGAATCCAGATCGACTCCATTCGAGCTAAATAATTGTCGATATTTTTATCTTGCGATTGGACTGTTAAGAGAATTTATGACGAACAGTTCGGCTTCTTTTGGCTCGTCTTCCGAAAACAAATCGTCATAGCGTCCTGCTTTGACCAACCGTCCCTCTTCCATGACCAAAAGCTGATCGAACATTCGCAGGCTTTCATCCTGTTTGTGGGTGACTACGATGCACAGCGTGTTCTCAAGCTGTTCAAGCAGATCCATCAAGCGATCTACGCCCTCGGGATCAAGAGCCGATTGCGGTTCGTCCATCAGAAGCAGTCCCTTGTTTTTGAGCAGCGCCCGTGCTATACAAATCTTCTGCCGTTCTCCGCCGGAAAGTAGCTGACCCGCTTCTCCTACAATAAAGTCAGTGCCTTCCGCTTGATTCGAAAGATAAGTATCCAATCCTATTTGCTCAAGCATGCTCAAAAAGAATACGGGATCATGATGCTCATCTCCGGAAATATACAGGTTCTCATAGATGCTGGAATTGAATAAAAAGTTTTGTTGATCGACATACCCTGGATTGGCTATCTTTCCTTTGGTATCTGGTGCGTTGTTCATACTCAAGCTTCCGCTATAATCGTCAATAAGTCCGGCAATGATCTTCAATACAGTAGACTTGCCGCTGCCGTTGGGACCGATCAGAGCGTAACGTTTACCCGCTTGAAAATCGAAAGAAAAATCTTGCAGGACCATACGCTGTTCGACGCCATACCGGTAACTAACATTTTTCATACGAATAGAATGGACTTGTTCGTGAGTAGCCGAACGTTCAAGCTCTGCCTCTTGCTTGGAATTTGCGATGATGTTGTCAAGCTGCTGACGAATCGGCTGAGTGGAGCGGATAACGTTCACTTCTTGAGCCAGTTGAACAGCGGGTTCAAGCACGTACATGATGAGTTGAGTACAGGCAATAAGCGAACCGATACTAAGCAGCCCTTGGCTTACCGAGTAACCGCCAATCAGAAATACAAGCAGAATCAACACCATGGTCGAACTCCCGAACACCACATTCGCCAGCGATATCGTATTATCCATTTTGCGGGAGTCGCTGCCCATTTTTTCAGCTTTTTCCGTATACTTGTGAAACACCTTATGTATAATTGCATTGATTTTGATGACCTCAAACCCGTATAAACATTCTGTCGCAGAAGCTGTATATTTTTCTGTCGATTCTATGAGTTCTTGTTTTTGTTTTAAAATACGTTTTGAAAAAAGCAACGGAAAAAAAGCAAGCAGTACAATAACGGCAATTACGCTAAAAGTCAGCAAAGAATTGAGTAGCAACAAAGCTATGATCGAAGCTATAATCAGAATCGATTTGCTCATGATCGTAATTCCCGAGCTGTAATAATCATTTTCAAGAGTCTGTACATTAGTCAGCAACAAAGAAAGGTATTCTTCATTTTTTTTCTTTTTAAAATCAGTATACCGAGAGTGGAGGATCGCGTGCATCAGTCTTTTTCGAACTTCGTTCATCCTTTGCATAACATAGGTATTGCCGACCCTGCTGCTCACATACGTCAAACTCATCTGGGCAATCAACACCGCGAAAGAAAGCATTAAATAGTATTGAAATTCATTCCATTCGCCTTGAGTCAGCGCATCCGTTACTTTCATCAGAGCCAGAGGAAACAATACCGAAACCAGCGATAAAAACAAATGGTAGCCGACAATAACTATAAGCCGGATATCGATCTTCACATATTTCATTGCCGATCTCCTCCACTGCTTATCCGACATTTTTCACAGTTTTTCGTAAAACCAGATTACATATAAAATAGTGCAGCGTCAAAGTTAATACAGCTAGAATGATATAACTCAGCCAAGGAGAATTTCCGGAAGAAACCGTCATGTACTCCGACTGATATTTTTGACTTGTAGCAAAGATACTATCCATATTCCGATAAATAATAAATAGAGCAGCCGTGATATATACGATATTGGGGATGCTGTAGATAATGCCCAAATTTCGAAGTTCAACTTGTTTAAGTTTGACCTGGCTCCACCAAACAAGCGCTAAGCTGAACAGCAACGGAAGTAAAACGAATGCGAACATCCCGAAAATATCCATATTTTTTTGAACAATAAATAGCAGCACTAGAGCAGCCAGATGGATCATACAGGATACAAGCAGCAACATTTTCTTATTCAAGCAAGTCCCCTCCTACACATTCAGTAAGTTGTAAGCAAAATGGAACATGATCGTGTATCGCAAATTGCCGGTTCGAACGTAAATAAATCCCATGATCAGAGCGCCAGGAAGCCTATACAGCAAGTTTTCCATAAAAGGTTCATTCATATGCGTCAAAAAAGCAAAGCTTAAACTGCTGGCCAAGATAATGAATACATGCTGATTCCATATTCTTTTAAACAAATAACAAAGTACGCCTCTGGCCCAGAACTCTTCTGATACCGCAACCAAAAACATTTGCAAGCAAGTGATCCATAAGAACGAATGAGTCCAGTCTTTAGTCAGCCGCACTACCAAAAAAATGCCGGCAAACAAGCATACATGTAGAACCATCTCCCATCGGACCAACGGCAGAACACCCAGTTCTTTGAGAGAAGGACGGTAAAGTTTGCGAATAAGCCCATAAGGAATCAGCACAAATCCCGAGAACATGCTTAAGGCAACGACAATCAATACGGTTCCGCCATGATCTACGCTTTTAAAAGCTACGGAAAGCAACACGCCGACGATTCCGACCACCAGCAGCGGGGCCAGTATCATCACTAGCGTATTTACAACCAGATCCGTGATCTCCGAACGACTTTGCCGCTGGCTGACCGATTTCATTTTTACAGATCCCTTCTTTCGAATCTTCGTACTCCAACTTGTTTGCATACCAGCGAGTAAAGGAAGACTACCGCCAAATTGATGCCGAACAAACGCAGTGCACCTCCACTATCCGATAAGTCGAGAGCTCCGAATTGTTCGATATAATAATGAATAGAAAGAAAAGAAACAATGGGGAACTTCGACATAAAAGCAGAAGCAATAAGTACTAGAATAAAAATAATAACGGCCGTATTGAATTTTAAAAACGTGCTCAGCATCAAACTAAAATGAATCGTAAGTATATAGGCGAGCACGATAGAAAGAAACCATAAAATCAAAGACAAAAATTCATTCGACACCATAAACCGGCTGGAAATCAGATCTGTGCGGTGAACAGCAAAAAGATAAAACATCAACATCGAGAAAACGAAAAAAACGGCACTGACTCCTAACACCATTGCGGTTAGCGCCGTCACTTTAGCTTGATAAAGTTTTTTACGTTCATTGATTCGTTGCGTGTACAGCAGAATGTTTCGGTTTTCGATTTCCCCTCCCAATGATCTGACAGAGATCAAAGACAAAACAAAAAAATAAATGTATAAGGCATAGACGAAATGAAACATATTCACAAAAAAGCTCATTGCGTATTCTTTATCCGTGCCGTTAAAAGTGATTACCGAAGAGTGGGTATAAATGCCGATACTATAAAGAGCCGGGATGGCGAGCATACTGAGAATCAGCCATAAATCTTTACGATGTAAAAGTTTTCGGAATTCGATTTTGCATATCGTTTGCATGGTCGGCATTGTTCATATCTCCTTTAAATAATCGGATAAGCGATCCTTCGATAACCTCCAACTCTTTTACGGAAATATTTTTCCGAACCAAGATTTGTAATACGGAATTCAGTTCTGCGATGCTATCCAGCATCAAAATATCTGGTTCCGCTAAAACATGTTCGCCTATCGTTGCCGCATGAGCCAGAAGCTCTTTGTCCAGCCTTTCAGGCGTAACCGCGTACTTTTTATGATCTTCAAACACGCCGTCATACATTTTCGTGCCGTTATCCAGGTAGATGATTCGATCACATATATCCTTGACCTCGTTTAAATTATGGTCCGAGAAAATAACGGCACACTCTTCATTGCGCGCTTTGTTCCTGATGATTTCTTTCACAAGTTCCCGTCCCATCACATCAAGCCCGACTAGCGGTTCGTCCAAAATCAAAAGAGGTTTATGGTTCAAAAGAGCTTGGGCCAGACCCAGCCTTTGCTTCATCCCGAATGAATAATTCTTGACTCTTTCTTTTCGGCGTTCATACAATCCGACCAATTTTAAGATTTCGGACAGTTGTTGATCCGCTTTTCGCTTATCTTGTTTTTGTTCCAGTTCCAGCAGCAGCTTTAAGTTGTCGTAAGCGCTCATATAATCGAGGAAGCTGCTTTCGATCAAAACACCGAATCTGGAAATCAACGATTTATTTTCCATGAGATTTTTGCCGTCTATCAAAATCTGGCCGCTCGTAAAATGAATATGATTGACAAGACAATTCATCAGCGTCGTTTTTCCCGAACCGTTTTTGCCGATCAATCCTACGATTTCACCCGAGCGTATGGTCGTTGAGAACTTTTCGAGCGCAAGGTGATTACCGTAATATTTGGTGACCTCTTTAATCTCCAGCATCATAAATAAATTCACCTACTGTAGCCATGATTTTTGAACCGATACAGTAAAGAACTCAAGAATGCAACGCAACTGTCTCCCCGCCTGCTACAGCTCCCGATGACAGACCGGCTTCTTGAGTTCATTCTTCTAAGTACGAAACTTATATTCAACAGAATGATATCGCTTCAAATATCGCTTACCAACTTTTTCCGAAACTTACGCAAACAACAACGCCTACGCTTACGCAGTTAGGTTTTGCAGCAGTTTTACTTGTCGAAAACAGCATGGTCTCACCCCCTCTCCAGCCAAGGCGTCGATCAACCGATACTTTGTTTGAGTTTTTTTATCGAGTCCCGGTAAAAGTTTTTGATGAAAACACAATAAGCATCCCGATTAAACAAGTCATGCGAATAAAGCCAGCTGCGTCCGCGACAACCGCCTCCGCATAAGTATCGGTATTCACAATTTTGACAACCCGAAATTTTTTCCACATCTATATCCAGAAACACATTTTTATCGTTCGATATCGCCTCATCCAAAGACAATTCAAGCAGATTTCCTAGCTTCAATTCTGGATCGTGCAGCATGTGGCAAGGATAAATGCTACCATCGGCGCCGATGCTTACCAGATCGTGACCGACTTCGCATTTGCCTCTACACGTCAATCCGACCTCGCTTGTAGGCATATCGTAGATAGGAATATTTTGATCAAGATTCAGAATTTTATTCGAGAATTGAAGTAATTTTGAGGACGAGAAAACGAAGTCTTTAAATAACGGGTTTGTTGGATCAACGGTAAAGATACTGAAGGAGAGTTGCACATCCATTTTTTTTGCAAATGCCAGATATTCGTCTATGTAGGCCACGTTTTGCTCATGTACGGTTACAATTAACGTAATCGGTACTTGGTCGCGTAACTCATGGATATTTTTAATGATTTTCGGCATGATGCCTTCGTCTCTTAGAAATTGCGTTCGTTCGTTATAACCATCAATCGAAATACTCAACATGTCTATGTAAGATAAAGCTTCCGCCGAATTTTTGTAATTCATCGTTCCATTGGTTATTAGAGAAACATTCGCTATTTGAGCTTCTTCTTTGGCATATCTACAGATCTCAACAATGTCTTTTCTGATAAAGGGTTCTCCGCCTGAAAAGACGACATGCTCAACGCCTGCTTCTTTAAGTTTGCTCAATATTTCACAAACTTCCTCTAAAGAAAGAACATTTTGCTGATTGCGCTCATCTATAAAAGAGTAACAACCTACACAATGCAGATTGCAGCGATCCGTAAGATGAACATAAGCTGCTTTTGGCGAAGCTTCATCCGGGTTGAAAAATCCATTTATACTCATACAGTCCAACAATTCCTGCTCGGACGGAGACAAGTATTCTTTTTCGATCGGTTCAGCCTCAAGGATACGTTGGACAAAACGGTTACCCTCTTCGTCCAAACCTATTATCGAACCATTCAATAAATTCCCTATCATAGAAATTCCTTCTATCATAAACGGTTTGACTTTGCTGTGAAAATGATAGCCTTGTTCAGTAGAAATCCCCATACCAATGACTCCTCCATATTGGTCTTTTATTTTAAATATAAACCATAATAATAAAAATTATCTTTTTTTATGTATTTTTGTTCTTGTTTTCAAATATATGATAACTGTTTAACAAAAAAATGTAAACTAGTTTGTTATTAAATTCACAATAAAATCATATTGGTATTTTAATAACCCTAACGTGATGCTGCACGGTTACTAAAGGTTATGGTATAGTATCTAGTAATACATTCAGGGAGGAGGCAGCAGACTTGGGAAGGCGTTTAACCACACATCATCGTTGACCACCGTTTCTTTGACCTGTCTCTTTCATACGGAAACCGCATCGAAGAGGCCCGGCAGCTTGTCCCGTATTTATTGAGACAAGCTCCCATTCGCTTTAAACGTTAAAAACTCACTGGAGGTGAATCCCTCGAACGAGGGAACTTATTGGACCTAATGACGATCGTCAATTTATTGATTCTTGCCGTACTGCTCGCGCTCACCGCATTCTTCGTCGCATCGGAGTTTGCGGTCGTTAAAGTACGGGTATCCCGGCTCGACCAGTTGATTTCGGAAGGCAACAAAAAGGCTGTGCGGGCCAAGCAGGTCGCTCAAGACCTAGACTACTACCTGTCCGCCTGTCAGCTCGGCATCACCGTAACCGCGCTCGGCCTGGGCGCGATCGGCAAACCTGCCGTCAAGCTGTTGCTTTATCCGGTATTCGAATGGTTGAACGTCTCGGACGCCACGGCTTCCGTCGTCTCTTACGCAATTGCCTTCTTCCTGGTGACGTTCCTGCACGTAGTCGTCGGCGAGATGGCTCCGAAAACGCTGGCGATCCAGTTCGCGGAAAAAATGACGCTGCTGCTCGCTCCTTCGTTGTTCTGGTTCGGGCGCATTATGTACCCGTTCATCTGGGCGCTTAACGGCGCGGCACGCGTTCTGCTTCGGATGTTCGGCGTCAAGCCGGCGGGACACGAAGACGTGTACTCCGAGGACGAGCTGAAAATTATTATGGCGCAGAGTTTTGAAGGCGGCGAGATCAATGAAACGAAGCTGTCGTATATGGAAAACGTCTTTTCGTTCGACGAGCGCGTGGCGCGCGACATCATGGTGCCGCGTACGCAGCTCGTGACTATCGACAAAGACATGGATTACGCGGAATTGATTGCGGTGCTCGATGAGAACAATTACACCCGCTACCCGGTTACCGAAGAAGGCAGCAAAGACCGGATTATCGGGGTCATCAACGCGAAAAAGATGCTTCCCCATATCATCGCCGGACGCGCACGCAGGCTGGAAGAGTTTATCCGCCGGATTCCGATCGTGTCGGAAGCGACGCCGATTCAGGAAACGATGATCAAAATGCAGCAGGAACGCATGCACATCGCGCTCGTGGTCGACGAATACGGCGGTACGGCCGGAATCGTGTCGATGGAGGACGTGCTTGAAGAGCTGGTCGGCGAAATTCGCGACGAGTTCGACGCCGACGAGATCGCCGAGATCCGTCAGACGGGCGAACGCGAATATGTCGTCAACGGCCGGGTTCTGCTGGATGAGCTGGAGAAGCGCTTCGGCGTGAAGTTCGAAGAACGCAGCGACACCGATACGATCGGGGGCTGGATTCAACATCGAAAAGGCACCGCGGCTGGCGAAGGCGAGAAGCTGGTCGAAAACGGACACGTCTGGACCATCGTGGAAAAAGACGACCTACAGATCAAACAAGTGAGGCTCAATTACACGGAATAATAAATTTTCCGTTCCTCACCCATCACCATCGAACAGCAAGTCATCAATTAACCAAATAATCCGAAAATTCTGGAGGTGAATCCCTCTTACGAGGGAATTTATTGGACGGAACAATTGCCTTAAACCTATTTCTGGTCGCCGTGTTTATCGGTCTTACGGCCTTCTTCGTCGGCGCTGAATTCGCGATACTGAAAGTCCGCATGTCGAGACTCGACCAACTGGTCGCCGACGGAAACAAAAAAGCCGTCATGGCGAAAAAAGTAGCTCAGGACCTCGACTACTATCTCTCTGCCTGTCAATTGGGCATCACCATCACCGCGCTCGTACTGGGTGCGCTTGGCGAGCCTACGGTTGAACGCATGCTACGGCCGGTATTCGAACACTTTGAAGTATCCGAAGCGGTATCGACCGTGTTGTCCTACGGTATCGCCTTGGCGCTCGTTACCTTCTTGCACGTCGTGATCGGCGAGCTTGCACCGAAGACGTTGGCGATCCAATTTTCCGAAAAAATGACCCTGATGCTCGCGCCGTCGCTGTACCGCTTCGGACGTATCACGGCTCCGTTTATTCGCCTGCTTAACGGTTCCGCCACGCTGCTGCTTCGTACGTTCGGCGTCAAGCCTGCCGGACACGAATCGGTGCACTCCGAGGAAGAACTGAAATGGTTGGTCGAGCAAAGCTATGAAAGCGGCGAGATCAACCAGACCGAGCAGGCTTACCTGCAAAACATCTTCGCTTTCGACGATCGTCAACTGCGCGAGATCATGATTCCGGCAGATAAAATCGTCAAGATCGCCAAAGAAGTCCCGCAAAACGAACTGATCGAGAAACTTAGCGAACACGAATATACGCGCTATCCGGTAACCAACGGCAATCCGGACGGATTCGTCGGATTCGTGCATAGCAAAGAAGTCCTAACCGCGATCGCGGCGGGACGCGACGGACGGATCGAAGGCTTTATCCACAAACTGCCGCAATTCAAAGAAACCGCCACGCTGCGCGAAGTCATGCTCAGCATGCAGCAAAGCCGCGTGCATATGGCATCCGTCGCCGATCTATCGGGTCGCACGATCGGACTCGTGACCATGGAAGACATTTTGGAGGAAATCGTAGGCGATATTCGCGACGAGGCAGACGGTGTACGCTTGCCGCTCGCCCCTCTGTAAGCTCCGTTTCAAAGTTCATGCAACGCAAAGCCCCGGCTTCCGCCAAAACGGAAACCGGGGCTTTTTCTTTTTCCCGAACGATTCGTTCTACTGCTTCGCAGCCACCAACTTCGCCAACACCGCTTCGACTTCCGCCCCCGTCACCAGACGATTCGGCCCGAAAGCACTCGCGCTTGTCCCTTGCATGATTTTCTCGGACGTCACGCGCGCAATCGCTTGAGCCGCCCAGTATGAAGTCGGAACATCGCCATATGCCGAAGCTACAGCCGTACCTGCTTCATTGTCGCTACCTAGCACCCGATCCGCCAAAACCGCCAACTGAGCCCGGGTCACAGCCAGATCAGGCGCAAAGCGGTCGCTACCCACGCCTTGCATCACACCTGCCGTAGACGCTTGCCGGATCGCCAAATCATAAGAAGAGTCAGCCGTATCCGCATAGATCGACGTTCCCCGCACTTCTTCCAGATTCAGGCGCTGCGCAAGCACTCTGGCCAGATCTTCGCGTGCCACGGACGATTCTTTTGCCAGAGTCGCAGCCGATGGGGAGGATTCGTTCTTCTGAGCAAACAACCAGTCCAGCATCTTCTTGTCGTTAAACACCGGAACCCACGACCAATGCTTCATTCCGCCGTAAAAACGACCTTCGTCCATAAACGCATCGTCGTAAATGGTCATTTTCGTTTGCGGCGCACCCATTTCCGCTAGAGCCTGATAAGCGAGCGTGCTTGTGCGGCTGTCTGTCGTTGGATCATTTTCCGCATGGACGATCCATACCGGCGTATCCGTAATATCCTTCAGCTCCTGCTTGAACGCGTCTACCGAACCTTCGTAATCGGCTATCGTATCTTTCGCCGCGATCGCGATCGCTCCGGCAAACTTGTTCGGATATTGCATCAGAAAGCGGAACGTCCCTCCCCCGCCGCTCGAAGGGCCTACGACATAAATCCGCTGCGGATCGACTTTCCCTTCGGATACGAGGCGATCAATCAATTCCATCTGCACTTCGAAAAAGTCTTGCATCCGCGTCAATTCTTCGGCATTCTCATAGATTTTCCAGCCGTAATTCTCCGGAAATTGCACAGCCAGAACCGAAGTATCATAGCCGGATTCCGTCCACACCGTCGCTCCCCGATTTTCCGTCAGCTGCTTGAAATTGTCGGTTCCGACTTCGCCGCCGCCATGCAACCAGACCACAAGCGGCCGCGCCTCCGTACTTTCGGACAGCTTCAGTTGGTAGGTCAGGCTTTCGCCGTTCGCTCCCGTAATCTTGCCCGCTTCGAAGTCGTCTACCGTGCGAGTCTGCACCTTCGATACCTGCTCCGCGTTGAACGACAACTCCGGATAACGCTTATTCACGACAGCAAATTCCGACACATAGCCGCCCGGATATTTAAAAGGCTTCACCGTCATCGACAGCACGTTGCCGTCCCGTTTCAATAGGATGCCGTCGTCTTTATAATCTTCCTGCACGATCTCCCCTGCCGCGTTCAGCGGATAACCGTCGTAGTTGCCCGTAATATCAAAGTCGGAGGCTTGAAGACCTGCATAAGAAGCGTTGGCCGGTAAAACCAGTTCGAACGATTCCGCCATACGTCCTGCATCGCCGATGTATGTATGTGCGGTGACTTCAAGCGGCGTCGTTGCGGCATTTGCTTCTGCGGCGTTCGCGATTGGTCCATTCACTCCCCAAGGCACTCCGCCCAATGCCAAAGCGGCGATCAAGGTTAAACCTGTTCTCTTTTTCATGTTCGTCCCTCCGTTTATGTATGAATCTTCGACGATCGGACACGCAAAAAAACCCAAACGGCATCCGCAGAAGAGAGGTGTCTCGTTCTGCCGACCCGATCAGGTTTTGCCCATCTTATGGTCACAATCCATCATCGTTCTTTTACCTTAACAAAGAATGAAAGCGTAGTCAAAAATATAAGATCGCTGAACCGGACAAAACATAGCGTTTCGTAGATTTCTGTTCACGAGTGCGCGAATTTTGGGTAATAGAGTTACTGAGGTTCTTTTCCGATAACAGGCAAGTTTGACTTTAGGTCCGCGCAAGCCCTATATTTTTTATTACTTACCGAATCATCGCATTCCATTTTCCAAGGAGGTCAATACCTATGATCGCAAAGGACACGCTCGAAAAAGAATGGAGCCCCGAGGAAGTCAAGCAAATGTTGGAGGAGCATCACGCTTTTTACGATACCGACCGCACGCGCAGCTATAAATTCCGGATTCGCCGTCTGGACAAGCTCAAAGCGGCGATCCAGCGTTACGAAACGGCCTTGACCGAAGCGCTGCAAGCCGACTTGGGCAAGCCTGCGTTCGAAGCTTATTCGACCGAAATCGGCTTCGTGCTGAACAGCATCTCCGAGATTTCCAAAGAACTGTACCGCTGGTCCAAGCCTCAGCGCGTCGCGACGCCACTGTCGCTCGCGGGCGGAAGCAGCTTTATCATCAACGAACCTCACGGCACGGTGCTGATCATCGGCCCGTTCAACTATCCGTTCCAACTGGTGCTCGAACCGTTGGTCGGCGCGATCGCGACCGGTAACTGCGCGGTGATCAAAATGTCCGACAGTACGCCTAACGTGTCGCGCGTCGTGAAGCAGTTGATCGGCGACGTGTTCGAAGAACATTACGTGCGCGTATTGGATGGCGGCAAAGACACGGTCACGTCGCTGATCAATTCGCCGTTCGACTACATTTTCTTCACCGGCAGCACGGATACGGGCCGGATCGTAGGCGAAGCGGCGGCCAAGCAGCTGATTCCGTACACGCTGGAACTCGGCGGCAAAAGCCCGGTGATCGTCGACAAGCAAGCCGATATCCGTATGGCGGCCAAACGCATCATTTGGGGCAAATTGGTCAACGCCGGACAGACCTGCATCGCGCCGGACTACGTGCTCGTGCACGAAAGCAAAAAAATCCAACTGCTGATCGCTCTCAAAAACGCGATACGCGAATTCCTCGGCGAAGACATGTGGAGCAGCCCGGACTTCGGCCGGATCGTCAACGAGCGCCATTTCGACCGCCTGACCGAGATTCTGGAAAAAGACAAAGACAGCATCGTGTTCGGCGGAAGCGGCGATCGCGACACGAAGTTTATCGAACCGACGCTGCTGGATCTCGATTCCTGGGATGCCGCAAGCATGCAGCAAGAGCTGTTCGGTCCGATTCTTCCGGTGCTGACGTACGAAGACATCGAAGACGCGATCCGTTCGATCAACAAGCATCCGCGTCCGCTTTCGCTGTACCTGTTCACGACCGACGAGCAAGTGCAGGACCGCGTTCTGGAAAAGGTTCCTTTCGGCGGCGGCTGCATCAACGACACGCTGCTGCATGTCTCGAACCCGAACCTGCCGTTCGGCGGCACGGGAGCGTCCGGTACCGGTTCGTACCACGGCGTCCATAGCCTGCGCACTTTCTCGCACCAGAAAAGCATCCTGAAACGCGCGTCTGCGGAAAGCGGCACGACGATGCTGTTCCCTCCGTACGGCGAAGAGCAAATGGAACTGGTCAAAAAAATGCTGAAATAAACAAAACATACGTATAGACACGGGATGCCGCAACATGTATCCCCCCTGCTAAACGTACCGAAGTCCGAATAAATCCGATACACGCTTACACCGCTTTTCCGGGAATCTTCCCGGAAAAGCGGTTTTTGCTTTGCGCCGAATTCCTTTTGCTCTCCGCTGCAACTTTTCCTGAAACGCCGACGTCTGGAGCAGTATCATATTCAAAACAAGCGGAATCGCCGCGATCTTGCCTTCGCGCGGTTCTGCCACTCTCAAGGAGGTCATCGATATGAACAAAAAAATGTTTTCTTCCGTACTGGCCGTATCCGTTTTGTCCTTGTCGCTCGGCGGTCAACTGTTCGCGGCGGGTGCCGGATTCGGCGATCTGAGCGGCGTAACCGGACAAGAGAAAATTCAGGCGCTCCAAAACGACGGGCTGGTCAAAGGAGTGAGTGCCACGGCTTTTCATCCTCAACAAGTGCTGACGAATGCGCAGGGCGTGCAATTGATTGCGGGCGGTCTTCAGCTTAGCCTGGCCGCGATCACGTTCGAAGCCGGCAAAGTACCGACGGCGCACGATCTGTTCCCGGCCGCGAAAAACGACGCCTGGTACGCCGAAGCTTTCGTGAATGCGTATTACAACGGCGTCGAGCTTCCGGCAACGATCGACCCGTCGGCGACGATGACCAAAGAAGCTTATGTCCATTACTTGATGCAGGCGGTCGAAAAAGCCGGCAATCTGCCTCTGATCAATATCAAGCCGCGCGATATCGCCGACGAAGCCGATCTGACGGCCGAGTATCAAGGCTCGATCCAGCGCGCGCTGACGCGCGGCATCGTGCAGCTCGACGCCGACGGAGAGTTCCATCCGAAAAGCGAGATCACCCGCGCCGAAGCGGCCGTGATGCTGTACGACGCGGTTGCGTTTTTGAAAAAGGAGATGTAATGCCCGCTTGAGAGCTAGGGCTAGGGCTGAAGTTAGGTTCGGAATTCGGAACGAAAGAATCCGTATTCAGAATTCGAAAAAAGACTGCTAACCAAGCCCGATAAATATTCGGCATGGAGGCAGTCTTTTTTGAGGTTGAGGTCAGGGTCGGATCGGAGAATCGAGGAACAGGCGGCGAAACTCGATAGCTAGGTCACCGTCGCCGCCGTATATCCCAACACTAATTCCCCTTACCGATACCGACAACGATGCCGGCACCGATTCGAAACTAGCGAATGTTGAGCAATAAGTGCGTATATGCAATTATTTTTCTCGTTTGATCCGATTTGGAACAAATAAGTGCTCAAATGCACTTATTTTCTTAATTTCGTGCGTATTCGAATCATTTCGCTCTGAATAATTGCCTTCTGGCACTTATTTTTAAATTCCGGCGAGAAAAGAATGAAATAGTTGCATATTCGCATCTATTTATCGTCGTGCTTACGTCGCGCTTATCAACATGCGATTCGATTTCGCTTCCGGACCGTCTTTTACGAACGCATCATCCGATTCACAACTCGCCCATCCGCGACAGCGACTCGTGCAACTGTTCGTCCAGGCGTTCGCGGAACAGCGTCCAGCTCTCTTCGTCGGCACCCAGCGCTTCAGGACCGTAGTCTTCGGCGATCTGGATACGGACGTGGCGGTCGTTGACTTCGCCAAGCTGCTTTTGGACCGCTTTGAAACGTTCCGCTTCTTGGGCGTGTTTGTCGTCCAAAGCAAAAGCGGCGGCTTCGGCGGTGTAACGGCTGCGCTTGGCGGCGATCCGTACCTGATGCAAAGCTTCGAGCGCCGGCTCGCTGTACGGACCTTCCCGGTCGGACGTAACTTGGTAGACATGACGCCGTTTGCGGTAATCGTCTTTCAACTCGCGCACGCTGCGACGAACGTCGGCTTGAGTCGACAGCTCGGGCAGATCGTTTTTCAAAAAACTTTTCCAGCGTTTGTCCAGCTTGTTATTCACGATCTTCGGCAATTTGCGGCTCAGCTTTTTGCGCTGGTCTTTGCGTTCTTCTTTTTCCAACTTCGCCATTCGTTTGAACAGCTTGGCTTCGTCTTGGCGCTTTTGGGCTTCGGCCGCTTTGCGCAGTTGTTTGAACTCTCCGATCAGCACGTCCGCGTCGCGCACCCGCCCGAAACGTTTTTGCGCTTTTTTGATCACCCGGTATAATCCTGTTTCTTCGTCCGGGTCAAGCACCTGAAGCAGCGTCAGTAGCTTGCGCGCGCTTACCCGGGCCTGGTGCACGTCTTCTTCGTCGTAGTTTTTCAGCGCGGCTTTGCTCCGTTTGCGAAACTCGGCGTACAATTCGTCCAATGCGTTTTGCCACTGCTCCACCCTGCCCGTCGCCTCAATGCCTTCGCCTTTTTCCCGTTCTTGTCCCATAGCCTGCATCCGACTCCTTTTCGATAAACTCCCTCTGCGCTCTGCATCTGTTGCCTCTCTGTATCATTACCCGAAAAAAGTTGCGGCGCGACGATATTCCTCCGCAAACTTCGGTTAATCAAAGAAAGAAAGCGAGGGATGTCGATGCTTCAACCGTACCTGGATTCCATTAATTCGGCCGTGCTGTTTTTCCCGTTCGCCGCCGCCCTGTTCACGTTCCCTTTCCTGATCGTGCAATATCGGCGGCATGGCTACGTTAACAAATGGCGCGGCTTCCTGCTTTACCTGTTTCTGTTGTACCTGATCTGCGCGTATTTCCTCGTGCTGCTGCCTTTTCCCGATTCGCGGCATAACGCGGCGCCGACCGGATCGGGCATCCAGCTGCTTCCGTTTCAATTCGTGCAGGATATCGTGCGGGAAGCCGAAGTGGTGCCGGGCAATCCGTCCACTTACGTGAACGTACTGACGAACTTCGCCTTTTTGCAGGTCGTGTTCAACGTTCTGCTTACGCTGCCGTTCGGGTTGTTCGTCCGTTATTACTTCCGGGCCGGCCTCGTCGCGTGCCTGCTCGCTTCTTTCGCGCTGTCGGCTTTGTTCGAGACCACCCAGCTTACCGCGGTGTTCGGCTGGTTCGACTACCCGTACCGTGTGTTCGACGTGGACGACCTGATCGCCAACACGACCGGGGGCATGCTCGGAGCAGCGGCAGCCGGAGTCTTTACCCGCAAGCTTCCGCAAATGGACAAGTTGGACGAAGATCTCGATTTGTCGGAAAAAAAGGTGACCTATCTGCGGCGCTTCGTGGCTTTCGCGATCGATTACTTCATCTGGAACATTCCGATCAATATGCTGACGGCCTGGACCGACGTGCCGACGCCGATCTCGTACCTGGTCATCACCGGCTTGTACTTCCTCCTGATTCCCTACTGGACCGGAGGATTCACGCCAGGCAAATGGCTGGTACGCATGCGCATCGCCGGCCCCGACGGCGAACCGCCCAACCTCCGCGAAACGTTCGTCCGCGGCGCACTGCTGTATTGGGCGCTGGGCGGCTTGCAAATTCTGCCGGGTCTGTTCGGAAGCGACTGGATCGGCATCGCCGTCCTGATGGTCATGCTGATCGTCAACGCGACCTTTGCCGTACACCTGCTGATTCGCGTATTCGGCCGAAAAAAGCGATTGTTCTACGAAACAATGAGCAAAACGAAGCAACGAATCGCTTAAGCTCCTCTAACCCAAACTTTCCAAACCCTTTTTACAATTGAAAAAAGCCCTCTGAAAAGAGGACTTTAAACCTGTCGAAAACGTCCGACGTAGCTGGAAGCGAGAAGACGGAGAGAGAAATTCAGGGCAAGACGCCTTTGAACTCGGAAAGATTCCTTATTCAAATCCAATCCATCTTTCCGAGTGAGACAGCGGCTTGTGAAGCATTTCGAAGAAATGCACTTCGGAAGCCTATGCTGGCAATTTCTCTCGCAGTCTTCTCGCTTCCCACGTCGAAGCAACGTTTCCGACAAAATGAAAGCCCTCTCGATGAGGGCTTTTTCATAAGAGTCAAAATATCATCCGATACGCAAACAACGATTATCGTAAAAAGGAAACTCAAGATCGGCAAGATTCAAAGCGGAGCGGGACCGGTAGCGGGTATGTACGGAGACGTTGTCGGAATCTTGGCCGTCGCGCAGATTCCAGATTTCGATATGCGTTTCCCGTTCCAGATCGGCTATGTAAACCCATAACGCGGCTTCGAAATCGAGTTCCACCTGAAGAGCGTAGACATGCCTATGTCGGGTATGGAGCTGCAAACTTTTGGGAACCGACGGACATTTTTTTACGGAAAAAACGTTAACCGCTTTGGGATCGGGAGCATAAAGAACGGTGGAGTCGGGGTCCATTTCTTCCCAACGCGCATCGCCGGGCGGTACGCCGAGATCCATCATTTCGCGTACGGTCGCGAGCCGATAGCCGGTCGGTTCGACTTCGGGAATCGGACGATCCGAGGCGATCCAGTGAACAAAACTCATATCGCTCGCCTTCCTTTCGATTGGCTTATACGCTCTCAATACTAAAAGTAAGATAAAAGCACGATTTCCTTAACCGCCTTCGCGGAAGGAAACCGTGCGGATGAATCATATCCATCGAAACGACGGCGCTGCGCCGTTATTTTTCGCGAATTACGATTTTACCTTTCGCGTGATGGCTTTCGCTTTTGGCATGGGCGTCGCGCACGCCTTGCTCGTTGAGCCAGTAAGTCGAATCGATAATCGGCTTCAACTCGCCTTTTTTGATCAGGTCGGCCAGTTTTTCCAATTGCTCGCCTTTGGGTTCCATCATGAAATGCGCCGTATGGATGCCGAAGTCTTTAGCCAGGCTTTCGTCCGGTTTTTCCAAGATCGAGACCAGATGGCCGCCGGGCTTCAGCACTTTGAAGCTTTTATGCTGAATATCGCCGCCCATCGTGTCGAGTACCATATCGTAATCCGAGAGCACCTCGGAGAAATCTTCTTGTTTATAGTTGATAAAATGGTCGACGCCGAGCGATTTCAACAACTCTTCGTTTTCCGCGCTTGCCGTGGACGCAACCGTCGCACCTAGATGCTTCGCAATCTGGATTGCCATGGTGCCGACGCCTCCCGCTCCCGCGTGGATCAGCACTTTATCGCCTGCTTTGACTTTTCCGTGGTCCACCAGCGCCTGCCACGCCGTCAGACCCGCCAAAGGAATCGCCGCCGCTTCTTCGTAACTCAAGTTGTCCGGCTTTTTCACGACAACATCCGCGTCTACCGCCACATACTGCGCATACGTGCCGAATACCCTCGGACGGGCAAATACCGGATCGCGCAGCTTGAAACGACTTACGTTATCGCCGACTTCTTTTACGATGCCCGCAACGTCTCCGCCAAGAATCAAAGGAAACTCGCCGGCCGCTGCTCCCATCGCGCCTTCCCGAATCTTCGTGTCGACCGGATTCACCGATGTCGCGTACAGCTTGATCAGGATCTGGTTCGCATCGATCTTAGGTTCGGGTACGCTCTGTTCATGCAGCTTATCAGGTCCGCCAAACTCCTCAATTACGATTGCTTTCAAATACATCCTCACCTTTCTGTAGCAGGTTGGCCTTGCTTCCAATGCTATTACCCCGGCTGTTCGAAATAGACCCTGCTGCGAATAGGAAACAAGGCTTTCGACACGGAAAAAGGGTTCGAATAGGCTTGTTTCAGCGCTGTCAAGTCTGAAAAAGGAGTCTTACGAACCGTGCCCGAAGCCGAGTCGGTAAGTGAACATTTGAAGCCAATCCGCACAAAAAAGAACGGACACGCGCACACTCTGTGCGTATCCGTTCTTCGTTTTGACATCATGTTCCGGTTCTTCTAGCCGCGACGGCGTTCCAGCACCACCACGTCGTAAGGCGCAAGCAAAAGTTCGCTGCCGAGCTGTTCGCCTGTCGCCGGATCGCGGTAACTTTGTTGATCCAGCGGGAACGGAACAGCCTCGGGACGATAGTTTTGCACGAACACGAAGTCATTTTCGCCGTTCGTGCGCACGCTGGCCGAAGTGCCTTGCGGCAGATCGACGTCAAGCGCTTTGGCGACGCCCGCTTTCCGAACCAGCGCCGCATAAAATTCGTCATGGAAAGATCCGCCTGTACGCGATGCCATATAATACGCTTCGCCTTCGCCGAACGTGTTCACGGTCAGCGCCGGACGGCCCGCATAAAAGTCGGAAGCATACTCGCCCAAGCTTTCCGCGCCTTCCAGATGGATCAGGTCGCAGATTTCGGAAACTTCGTATTCGCCCGACAGTCCCAGCGTGCCCGAACCGTTCAGACGCAAAGCGTTCCGGTCACGGTCATGCAAACCTTCCAATTCTTCGGACCAGATGCCCAGCACGTTACGCAGAGGCCCCGGGAATCCGCCCAGGAAGCATAGGTCCGTCTCGTTGACGATGCCCGACCAATACGTAACGACCAATGTGCCGCCGTTTTCAACGAACTTTTCCAATCGCTCGCCGACGCCTTCGCGCACCATATACAGCATCGGCGCGACGATCAATTTATACTTGGAAAAATCGACATCCATACTGATTACGTCGGTCGGAACGCCAAGCTTCCATAACGCTTCGTGATGCTTTTGCGCCGTTTCTTCGTACTTCACGCCTTTGTTGCGCGGGCCTTGCGAATCGTTGACCGCCCAGCGGTTTTCCCAATCGAAAATAACGGCGGCTTCGGCCGGTACGGACGTGCCGACGATCCGGTCCATGCCTTCGAGCGCGCGCCCCACGTCCGTCACGTCCGAGAACACGCGGGTATGCTCATGCCCGACATGGTCGACGACGGCGCCGTGCAGTTTTTCGCTGGAACCGCGGCTTTTGCGCCATTGAAAATACTGCACGCTGTCCGAACCGTGCGCGACCGCTTGCAGCGACGACAGCAGGTGCATGCCCGGACGCTTGAGCTTGCTCACGTCCTGCCAGTTGGTCAAGCTCGGCGTGCTTTCCATCAGCAGGAACGGACGTCCGCCTTTGATCGAACGTACGATATCGTGCATCATAGCGATTTTTGCCGCTTGATTCGAGTCTTCGTCGGCGTCGTGCCACGTCGGATAGCTGTCCCACGATACGAAATCGAGCGCGTCCGCAAATTTCCAGTAATCCAATCCTTCGTAAAACTCCATAAAGTTGGTCGTCACCGGCAGCTCGGGATTGATCTCGCGCAGCGGCGCCGTTTCATGGTTGATAAAATCGACCGTGCGCTGCGTGACGAACCGGCGCCAGTCCAGATTCATCGCGTGCACCTGCTTTTCCCCGTGCGGCGCCGGCGATTCCACCTGCGACCAATCCGTGACCGTATGGCTCCAGAACGTCGTCCACCACGCATGGTTCAACTCGTCGAGCGTACCGTATTTGTTTTGCACGAATTTGCGGAACTCCGCCTGGCACAAGTCGCAATGGCAATCGCCGCCGAATTCGTTGGAGATATGCCAGCCGATAACGGCCGGATGATCCGAATACCGCTCCGCCAGTTTACGATTGATGATCCCCGTCTTCTCGCGGTACGCAGGCGAAGTCGGACAATGGTTATGCCGGAATCCGAAAAGATTGCGCACTCGGTTTTCTTCGGTGCGCAGCACTTCCGGGTACTTCTGCGCCAACCACGCCGGACGCGCCGCGCTCGGCGTGGCGAGCAGCGCGTAAATGCCATTTGCCGCAAACCGATCCAAGACTTGGTCCATCCAGTCGAACGTGAACACGCCTTCTTCCGGTTCGAGCATCGCCCACGAGAAAATTCCCACGGACATCACATTACATTTCGCCAGTTTCATCAAACGAATATCTTCTTCCAGTATTTCCGGGTAACGGAGCCATTGCTCCGGGTTATAGTCGGCTCCGTGCAGCATGTGAGGCACTTTTGCGCTCACGGGCGGGTAAACGTACGTCAATGTTTTCACTCTCCTTAAAATGGTTGGGATGGCGGGATTGGCGGTTGGGTGGCGCTGCGGACAAAGGGGGCTTCGATCGCTGTTGAAAACCGATTCCCTCTGATTGTATAAAACATGGCTGGAGGGTGGGAATCGGTTTTCAAAGGCGAGCGCTGACGCTTCTCCGCCTCCCTTTGTCCTCCGCTTGGCAACCGCCGGGGTTGGGGTGTAGAAGGGCAAAGCCAAAGAGCAAAAACAAGAGCAAAAGCAAAAAGTACTAATTATGAGATTGCGAGATTATTCAATCTAAAATCTTCGCTTGATTCTGGCAATATCCTTTAAGGTCGTTTATTTTTCACATGTAACATGCCTCTTAAAACCTGCTGTTGTCGCCTGTCTCTAGCGAACAACAGCCCTGCCCCTCCCTAAAATCGAGGGGCAGGGCTGAACGGTCCTCGGAGTTCGCGCGCCCTTTGTAAAAGCAGCGCGCGCGTGCGTACGTAGCGGAGGGGTGAAGGGATCGAGGATCGCCTTTGAACGACAGTGAGACAGCGACCGCAGACCCTTCACCCCGCAGCGTCCTCCGTGCGAACCTCCTTCCCCCTCCCTTAGAGGCGAGGTGCAAGCTAAGCCGGGTCTTCCGATTTCCAGCGCGCCCTTTGCAAAAGCAGCGCGCACGTGCGTACTAAGCGGAGGGGTGAAGGGATCGAGGATCGCCTTTGAACGATAGTGAGACAGCGACCGCAGACCCTTCACCCCGCAGCGCCTCAGTACGCCCACCGTAGCGCTCTCCTTTTGCGGAGGCCAAGCGCAGAACCGAGAGAGACGGTCGGATCAGCCTTTCACCGAGCCTACCGTCATCCCTTTTACGAAATACTTTTGCAGGAACGGATACACGATCAGGATCGGAGCGCTGCCGATAAAGATTTGGGCGGCTTTGACGGTCGTTTGCGAGATCAGTTCCATTTCTTTCGGATTCACGCTCATCGAACTCATATCCTGCTGAATGATAACGGTTTGCAGGAACGTCGCCAGCGGGAAGTCTTTGGCGTTGTTCAGGTACAACAGTCCGTCAAACCAGGAATTCCAATGGAACACCATGCTGAACAGCGCGACGGTCGCGATCGAAGGCAGCGAGATCGGCAGGAAGATGCGGAACAGGGTGCGGAAATGGCCGGCTCCGTCGATCAGCGCCGCTTCCTCCAGCTCTTTCGGAATGCCGCGGAAGAAGTTGAGCATCAAGATGACGAGGAACGTGTTGACGGCGCCCGGCAGGACCAGCACCCAGAACGAGTTGATCAGGCCGATTTTTTGGATCACGATATAAAAAGGAACCAGGCCGCCGTTGAAGATCATGCTGAACACGAAAATCCAGGAGTAGACGTTGCGGCCTTTGAACACGCTGTTTTCTTTGGACAGCGCGTATGCCGCAAGGAACGTAATCAGCAGCGTGATCGCCGTGCCGACGACGGTACGCATGACCGATACCCACAGCGAATGCAGGAACAACGGATTGGCGGCGGTTTTTTTGTACGCTTCGAGCGAGAAGCCGACCGGCCATAGACTGACCAGATTGGCGTCGGCCGCCGCTTTGCTGCTGAACGAGACGGCCAGCACGTGCACGAGCGGAATGATGCAAAGTACGGCCAGGAAGATCAGAAAAATCGTATTGAAAACGTTGAATACGCGGTAACCTGTCGTTTTATGATACATGGAGTTCCCTCTTTCCCCGGAAAGCGACCGCGCGATCGCGCGGTATCCGGCTTAGAAAATGCGATACCCGGCCCATTTGTAGGCGAGACGGTACGAGATCAGGATCAGGATCATGCTGATCACCGATTTGAACAATCCGATGGCGGTACCGAAGCCCATTTCCCCGTTGAGGATAGCGGTGCGGTACACGAAGGTGTCGATGATGTCGCCTTTTTCGTACACGAGCGGATTGTAAAGGTTGAAGATCTGGTCGAAGCCTGCGTTCAGCACGTTGCCGAGCGCGAGCGTACCGACAACCATCAGGATCGGGATCAGCGAAGGAACGGTAATATGCAGCGTCTGCTTCAAGCGGGTCGCGCCGTCGATCTCGGCCGCTTCGTACTGCGACGGGTCGATGCCCGCGAGCGCGGCCAGGAAGATGATCGTGCTATAGCCGAATTCTTTCCAAATATCGGACACGATAACGGTGAAGCGGAACCAGTCGTTGTCGCCGAGGAAAAAGTACGGCCCGAGTCCGAACACTCCGAGCACCCGGTTGACCAGGCCGCCGGTAGCAAGCAGGTCGATCAAGATCCCGCCGAGGATGACCCACGACAGAAAGTGAGGCAGGTAAACGAGCGTCTGGATGCCGCGTTGCAGCGCCGTTTTGCGAATCTCGTTCAGCAAAATGGCGAATACGAACGGCACGACCAGGTTGAAGATCAATTTCAGAACGGCGATAAACAGCGTATTCCAGATGACCTGAACGCTGTCTTCACGCTCGAACAGATACCGGAAGTTGTCCAGTCCTACCCATTCGGAACCGCTGATGCCGAGCCACGGCTTGTAATCCTGAAACGCCATGACGATCCCGCCCATCGGGATATAGCTGAAAATGATCAGGAAGATCATTGCCGGCAGCAGCATCACGTGGAACGGCCAGGTTTTTTTCAATGTTTTCAAACGCTTCTCCTCCTTCGACTGCTGAAAAAGGGCATGGGAAAGCAAAGGCCGCAGGGAAGGTTTCCCCCTGCCGCCTTCAATTTCCGCGGCTGCCGCAGAACGCTTCGCTTTACGAGTTAACGGTTCCGCGTTGCGTCCGGCCCGGGCTTTCGGTAAACCATCCGGGCCGAACGATCGCGGAGCGAAGCTTATTTTTTAACTTGGTCGTACCATTCGTTGACTTCTTTCGTGATCTGGTCGCCGCCGCCAGCTTTCCAAGTGCTTACGAACTCGTCGAAAGCGTCAGCCGTTTTTTTGCCGTAGATGATTTCGTTGAACGTTTGGTTTTCCATTTTGTTGAGGTAATCCATTTTGCTCTTCATCGTTTCGGTCGTCGGGCCGGTGAACATGTCTTTGTAGGAAATGTCGTCCTGCTTGAGCAGAACCTGAGCCGCGGCCGGCGTTTCTTTGCCATAGTTGACCGCTACGTCTTTTTCCAGCTTGGTTGTCGGTTCGTTGCCTTCGGCCAGACTTTGCAAAGCTTTCATCTGCGCATCCGGGATACGGGCGCCGTCGCGTACGAGCAGATAACGTACCACGTTCACGTAACCGCCGTCGATCTCTTCGATCGGAAGCTGTTTGCCGTTGGCGTCGAGCTGATAATCGTACCCTGCGAACAGGCCATTGTCGTACTGGCTGCCCGGTTCCGGGTTGGCGTAGTTGTCGAACAGATAGTTTTGGTACGTGAAGAACGCTTCGGGATGTTCCATGCCTTTTTTGATCAGCGTTACGCCGTTGGTGAACTGCGTACCGTGTCTCATCGCTTTGCCATCCGGTCCGGCTGGAATTTCAATCGGCGTCCATACTGCGTCAGGCGCGTTTTGCACCGTGTCTTTCAGCGGCCAGCCGCTCATCCAGTAAGGTCCCGGAATGATGCCCGCCGTGCCCGCGACCGCCGGTTCCGACGTTTTGTTTTCGTCCCACAGCGCCGCTTCTTGCGGAATGTAGCCTTTTTTCAGCCATTCGCTGAGTTTTTCCAGACCTTGCTTCATGCCCGGCTGGATCGAACCGTACGCGAGTTTGCCGTCCGCGTCGAGGTTCCATTGCTGCGGCAGCGTGCCGTAAGCGCCGAAGATCCAGGACGGATCACCCATCCAAGTGTTCATCGACGTTTTGAAGCCGATGCTCAGCGGAACGACTTTATCCGGCGACAAGCCGTCCGGATTTTTGTTTTTGAATGCGTCCATGACCGTTTCCAGCTCGTCGATCGTGGTTGGGGCTTTCAGGTTCAGCTTATCCAGCCAGTCTTGGCGAATCCAGAGCAGGTAATCGTGGTTGTAGGCGTAATCGAGTACCGGAATACCCATCTTTTTGCCGTCGCGCATATAAGCGTTCCAGACGTTCGGGTCTTGGTTGATCGCTTCTTTCCAAGTGTCGGACGCGTACTTGTCGAACAGCGGCCCGACTTCTTCGTACATGCCGGAGTCGATCAGGTCTTGCGCGATCTGGTTGTCGGCGGTGCCGATGGTCAGAATGTCGGGCATTTCTTGTCCGGACGACATCGCCAGACGCAGCTTCGTGCCGAACGCGCCGTTGGTGTCGGTGACGGACCAGAGCGACTTGATATCGATACCGAATTGTTCTTTGGCCCATTTGGTTGCGACGCTATTTTCGATCGTTTCGCCGTTTTTGAAAGTTAATGTTGGATCGACGCCCCAAGCGGTCGAGATCGTGACGGGCGGATCGTATTTTTCTTTGTATACGTTTTCAGCGCTTGGCGTCGCACTTGCCGCGCTTTCGTCTGTTTTGCCTCCGCCGGAACATCCTGCGAGTGTTGTAGCCAGCATTGCGCCGGCAGCCAGAAGCGGCAGCCATCTTTTGCGGGATATCGCTTTCATGTTGTTTCCCCCTTGTTTCGTCTACCTTGCTTCTTTATTATAGGGGCGGATTACGAGAAGGCCTATGTCGCGATTGCAACATTCCTGCACCTTTGGCAAGCAAGGTACAGAATAGCGGTTCCGGCTTATGAAGTTCGGAGCGAGCGCAACCGCCTTTCGAAAGAACGTGATTTGCGTGCGAATTCTCGCGAGGTTGTTGTAACGGATCGTATATCCGTTAAACGCCTCTTTTGCTCCCTTTTGCGAATGTAACGGATCGTAGAGACGCTTAGACATCGAAATGCGATGAAATCAGGTCGGAAATCTGCTTTTCATTCCTTTAAGCGTCGTCTCGATCCGTTAGAAAGGGGTTAAAGAGGAAAAATTGAGGGTGAGGTCGAGGTTGAGATCAGGATCGAGACCAAGGGCAGGATCAAGGTCAAGGTCAAGACCGTCGTTGAAACAATTGGCGTTGCGAAAAAGGATGTGCCCTCCTTTTTCGCAACGCCGTTTCAACTTATGGAAAACCATTTAAAACCTTTAGGACCTTGGCGCTGAAACAGTTAGACGCCTTATTCAGGATCTTCTATCCTGAATAAGGCGTCCGTTTCAGCTTTCCCTAAATTCGTTCGGCGTCATGCCGTATTGTTTTTTAAACATCTTGCTGAAATACTGCGGGTTCTGATAGCCCAACTCGCTGGTGATCTCGTAAATCTTTTTCCCCGAGTTTTTCAATAGATGGGCGGCGCGTTCCATACGCATACGGATGATATAATCGCCCAGCGCTTCGCCGGTTTCGGCTTTGTAGATTTTCGACAGGTACACAGGGTGCAGATAGACTTGGTCGGCCAGCGTTTTGACGGACAGGTCGCCGTCCAGTCCGGTGCCGACCAGTTGGCGGACACGGCTGACGACTTTGCTGCGGCTGTCGCCGGCTCCGGCCGAGGTTTGTTCGGCCAGGCCATCGAGTAACCGAAGTCCCCAGGCTCGCAAGCGCTGCGGCTGCTGAATCAGACCGCGCGCCAATACGGGATCGAAGCCTTCTTCGCCGCCCAACTCGCCTACCGGTTGACCTTCGCGGTGCGAGATGAACAAGAACGCGTTGGTCATCCACAAATATATTTCGTACATCGGCGGGCCGGCCAATCCGGCTCGTTCCGCCGCGTCGAATACGCCGGAAATTTTCGCGCGCGCTTCGTCCCACTGATGCGATTCCAACAGATGCAGCAGCGTCGGCGGCGTGTACATCAGTTCGGTAACGCTGCCCCGGTCGTCGCCCGCGGGCGAGACCGCGTCGGATACCGACGCTCCGGATGCTGCGGCTTGCGGATCGACGTATACGGTGCGACCGCCGGTTCCGGCGGCATACAGCGAGCCGAGCGTGCGCCGGTAAGCCGCTCCGGGATCGCTGCCGCCAAGCTCGAATACGGTGGATACCGAAAGCGAGATTTCCCCTTTCAAATACAACCGCACATGCTCTTGCAGTGTCTCCAGACGGCGGTCAAGCCCGCGCGCCGTCTGCTCCAAAGCAGGCTCGCCGCCCGTGTCGCCCGGCTGAAGCAGCAGCACCAAGCAGCCATGCGGCCCGCTTCCGTACCACAGCGGCTGCCCGCGCAGCACTTCTTCCGCGATATTGCCCGCCGCGAAGTCTATCAATTCCAGCGAAGACTCGTCCATCGTGGCAAAACGTCCTTCCAGACGGGCGAGCAGCATCAACGTCGTTTGTCCGGCTCGCAGCGACAGTTCGTACGCGCGCAGCTGCTCGCTCAGCGCTTGCGGATTCACTTCCCGTCCCAGCAGTAGCTCATGCAGCAGATTTTCCCGCAGCACTTTGTAATCGGACTTCCGGCTGTACAGCAATCGGTGAACTTTATCGAACTCGTCCCATTCTTCGCGCAACGAATCCAAAGCTTCCGATACCGCGGCAACGAATTCGTCATCGTCCACCGGCTTGAGCACGTAATCGCTGGCCCGGAGTTGAAGCGCTTTTTTCGCATAGGTAAAATCGCTGTGTCCGGTCAGCAAAATGCAGCGTACGCCCGGCCAGCGCCGTCCGATCTCTTCGATAAGCTGAAGCCCGTCCATGCCCGGCATCCGAATATCGGTCACCACCAGATCAATCGCTTCTTCCTCCATAATCGCCAGCGCTTCCGCTCCCGAAGCGGCGCGGCGCACCGTACTGACCCCAATCTCCTCCCAGGGAATGGTCAACTCCAAACTTTCCGTTACATAGGTCTCGTCATCGACAAGCAGCACTTCGATCATAATCGGAACTCCTTTCTTTTTAAAACGTTATATCGAGCGCCGCGGCGCTTTTTCCTCGTTATCGTACGAATGCTCGTTCCAGACCAGCATGACCGTCAAGCCGCCGAGCGGCGAATCTTCGGTGCGAACGCCGGCTTCCCGGCCGCTTCGCAATTGCAGGCGCTGGTTGACGTTCCATAATCCGCAGCCCGTTTCTTCGCTCAGCGGTTCGGACAACCGCTGTTCCAGCCTTGCCCGTCCGGCTTCGTCCAATCCTCCGCCGTTGTCCTGGACGCGAACGATCACGGCGCCGTCTTCGCCCAGCTCCCCGGAGATCCGAATCATTCCGGATTCCGCATGAGGCTCGATCCCGTGAATCACGGCATTTTCCACGAGCGGTTGCAGCATAAGCGGCGATACATAAAGATCCAGCAGCTTTTCCGGCAGGTCGATCACGTAATCCAGACGGTTCATGCGCATCTTCTGAATCTCCAGGTAATGGCGCACGAATTCCACTTCTTCTTTTAAAGGCACCAATTCCCGCTCCTGCCTCGTCGTATACCGGTAATATCTCGACAGGCTGTGCGACATCGCCACAACCGCGTCCACCCGTCCGAGCTTCGCCATACTGGTCACGAACGATAGACAGTTATAGAAGAAATGCGGATTGATCTGCGATTGCAGCTGCTTGAGCCGAGCTTCTTTGACATGCAATTGCTCCAGATAAACGTGCTCGAACAGATTCTGAATCTGATCGACCATCTGGTTAAAGCGCTCGGACAGGAAACTGAATTCGTTACGGCCTTTCGGCTTGATGCGCACCGAATAATCTTCCTGTTGCAAACGCTGGAAGCCTCGAATCAACTGACGGATCGGAATCTGTACCTGTACATAAAGCAGATAAGCGGCCACCGATCCCATCACGAGCAGCATCAGAATCGAAAAGTAGAATAACAGATTGGACTTTTGGATCGGCGCGAGCATATCGGCCAGCGGCATATAGTCAATCAGATACCAGCCGGTTTCTTTGGATAACACAATGCTGACCATATAAGGCTCGCCGTCGATGCTGATCGTCAGATTGTCGCTTTCCGGCAGCGGCGAGACGTTCAGCTTTTCCATCATTTTCCCGGTCAAGTCGCGGTCCGACGTCCGGTTATAAATGACGCCCATATCTTCCCGGTAATAAAAAGGATCATGGCGCCCGTCGGTCTTGAACTTGTCGAGCATATTCTGGATATTGCGGCTGTCGAATTCAAGCTCCACGATCGTTTCGGCTTTCAACGCGGGATCGGCGATACCGTAAGGGGCGACCGTGAACCAGGAGAACAGAAAAATATCCTCGTTGCCGTCTTTCGCCCGAGTCACCTGCCAGCCCGGCTTAATCGTCGCTTGCAGCAAGGCCGGATCGTACTCGCGGGCATCGTTTTCCGATACCACGCGTCGCAGCGAAGGGGAGTACAGATGCAGGCGGCTTTTCCAATTCGACGAACTTTCCTGAATGCTCAGCTTGTTCTGAATACGCTTGACCAGATTGATCTCGTCGAGATTGAAATAACCGCCGTTCGTATATAGTTTGCGGAAGCTTTCGATGTCCGGATCGTGAATCAATAGATTCGGCCAAGAAGCGAGCATTTCGATATTGGTATTGACCTGACTTTGGAAAAAGGCCAACTGGTTCCGGTTCGACTCGCCGAGTTCCGCGCGCAGCACGTCCGTCGTGGTCTTGTTCGAATATCCGTACAGCAAAGCCACCGGAATCCACATCAGGGTCAGAATCAGAATCATTTTCGTAAAAAGATTGGCGCGTGGCATCGGAGTTTCCTCCCTTTCGGTGTTTGCAAGCTCACTAATTGTAAGCGGTAACAATGAGGCCGGCAAGAGCATTCTCGCAACATTTCGGTTGTTTTGATAGCGAAAAAAAGCTGCCTCGGGCCATAGCGATGGCTTTCGGGGCAGCCTTCCGTTCATAAAAGATCGTTAAATTTTGAATTTCGCGATCAATCTGCTAAGCTCCAGCGCGATTCCGTTCACTTTTTCCGAAGAAGCGGACACGATATCCAGCGATTCCCGTTGAAGCTGCGAAGCCTGCGTCACTTCGATAGCGCTGCCTGAGGATTCCTTCGCAATGCCCGCCAGTTCGCTCACCGAGGCGGCCACTTCTTCGGAGCTGGCCGACATCTGCTCGGTAACAGCCGACATATCTTCCGTCTGCGTGGATACATTGCCGATCGCCGCTTCGATCCGTCGGAACGCTTCGCCGGAACGTTGCGACAGCGTAAGACCCATTTCGACCTCGTGCATGCCTTCCTGCATCAACACGACGGCTTCGTCCGTTTCGTGGATCATCAAGCCAAGAATGCCCGAGATCTGATTGGCCGAAGTCGCCGACTGATCGGCAAGCTTGCGGACTTCCTCGGCGACAACCGCAAAGCCTTTGCCATGATCGCCTGCTCTTGCCGCTTCGATCGCCGCGTTAAGCGCCAGCAGATTCGTTTGCGAAGCAATCCCGGAAATCAATCCCGCAATGCCTTCGATCTCGCGCGAACGCTCCTGAAGCTCACGAATCCGCTCTGCGGAACGTCCTACCGAACTGCTGATGGCCGACATCTGTTCGCCGACGCGGTCGATCGACTCGCCGCCCGCCGTAGCTTCCGTTTTCATCTCGGAAGCCGCTTCCGATACCTGATAAGCCGTTTGCGCGATCTCCTGAATGGCACGCGACATCTCTTCCATCACTCTCGACGTTTCCTCGGCCGAACTTTCCTGCGTACGGGCGCCTACGCTCATGCGCTCGGCGCTTTCCGTCACGCCGTTTTGAATACGTACGTTTTTCTCCACTTCTTCCTGGAGCGCGGACGAGGAGTCGGCCGCTTGCTCGGCGCGACTCTGCACGCCGGAAATAATACTTTTGATCTCAAGCGCCATCTCGGAAAACTTGCGGTTCAAATCGCCGAAGTCGTCTTTTCGATCCGTATGCAGCTGTACGTTCAGGTCGCCGTCGTTCATTTGACCGATCGCTCCGAACAAGTCGCGGATCGGCTTCATCATGCGGCGCATCACGAAAAATTGCAGCGTCAGCACGGCGATAAAGCAAATCCCCATCGCCAGCAGCGAAGTCATCAAAATGTCTTGCGTGTTGCGGGCGATATCCAGCGCGTTGATATCCAGCCCCATCACCGCGACCACGTTGCCGGAATCGTCCAAAACCGGTTGAAGCATGGTCACCCACGTTCCGTACACGTCGCTGAAAGCGTTTGTGCTCGCCGCCTGCTTGTTATCGATCACGTTTTGCATCGCTTTTTGCATCTCGGCCGGATTTTCGTAGCGTTCGCCCGGCACCATGCCGTCCGCGATCAGATGCGTGGGCGAAGCGATAATCGTTTCCGACCCATTGGTCATATCGGCGCCGAACACGTAAGCCTGCGCGACGTTCGGGTTCAAATCGGATACCTGGTCGAGCATTGCAGTCAGCGTTTTGCCCGTTTCGTTGTCCGGCGACGGATCGGCGACCGCAGCGGCGATCAAATCCGTGCCGATCTGCGCTTTCACGTAATCCGTGACGCCCAGGTACTGGCTGCGAAGACTGTCGAGCGCCATCTTTTGTTGGAGCTTTACCGTGATCCCTGTCAACAAACCGCCGACCAGCAAAATGCCGAACGCAATCATCATCATATTTTTCGCAAAAAACGTCAGTCTGAATTTGGTTCTCATGATGTTCCCCTCGTTTCTTTCCTTAATAAATGGTGCGAAGATCTATATCTATTTTTCGACAAAAAAATCGATCTTTGAATAGCCGTTAAGCAAATCGGCAAAATAAAAAGCTGCCGGAATTGCGTTCCGGCAACTTTCGTCATGTTCGTTCGGCTTCAATCTTTGGCGGTCAGCAGATTCAAAAATTGGGAAGCGCGATCGCTGGACGGGTTTTGCAGCACTTGCCGCGGCGATCCTTGCTCCAAAACGACGCCGTTATCCATCAGCACGACGGTATCCGCCGCTTCCGCGGCGAACTTCATTTCGTGCGTGACCACGACCATCGTCATGCCTTCGGCAGCCAACTCTTTCATGACTTTCAGCACTTCGCCGACCAGCTCGGGATCAAGCGCGGAAGTCGGTTCGTCGAACAGCATCACTTCGGGATCGGTCGCCAGCGCCCGGGCGATTCCGACGCGTTGCTGTTGGCCGCCGGAGAGTTGGTGCGGATAAGCATCTTCCTTCCCGCTCAAGCCTACTTTTGCCAGCAGCTCCATGGAACGCTTGCGCGCTGCATCTTTATCGCGCTTTTGCACCACGACCTGAGCTTCCATGACATTTTCCAGTGCCGTTTTATGCGGAAAAAGATTATACGATTGAAACACCATGCCGGTGTTTTGACGCAGCTTCAGTACCCGTTGCTTGTCAGCCTTGCGGCGGCCGTCGAATTCGATACTCGTCTCGCCCAATTGGAGCGATCCGGCGTCCGGCATCTCCAACAGGTTCAAACAGCGCAGCAGCGTCGTTTTTCCCGAGCCGGAAGGGCCGATGATCACGAGCACTTTCCCTTTTTCCAACGATAAATCAATGCCTTTGAGCACTTCCAGCGACCCGAACGATTTATGCAAATTACGAATTTCGATCATGGGATCTGACTCCTTTCCGGTCGGTTTATTGGGCGGAGAAACGGGATAGACGCTTCTCCATCACACTTTGCAAAGCGTTCAATATCGTACAGATGGCGAGGTAGATAACGGCCGCTTCCGTATACATCAGCAACGGTTCGTAAGTGGTGGCCGTAATCTGTTTGGCGACCTGGAACAACTCGACCACCGTTACGGTGTAAGCGAGCGACGTGTCTTTGACCAGGCTGATAAAAGAGTTCGACAGCGGCGGTACCGATACGCGCGCGGCCTGCGGAAGAATAATGCGCCAGAGGGCCTGACCGCGTGTCATGCCGAGCGAATACGCAGCTTCCCATTGGCCGTTCGAGATCGACTGGATTGCGGCGCGGACGATTTCGGAATTATAAGCGCCCATATTGAGCGTAAAAGCGATCACTGCGGCCGGAAACGGATCGAACTCGATCCCGATACTTGGCAGTCCGAAGAAAATGATAAACAGCTGCACCAGCAGCGGCGTACCCCGGATTACCCATACATAAAAAATAGCGATTTGGTTCAATACGGGGATTTTCCACACCCGCACCAGGGCCACCAAAACCGCCAGAATCAAGCCCAAAACGAACGAGATGAGCGCGAGCGTAATCGTGTATTGCAGCGCGGCTTTGATCATCGGCCATAAGGAATCGATCACAATCTGAATTTTACGATCATCCATGCTTCTTATGCTCCTTCCGCCGCGATCGGCATTCTGTCAAACGTTCGTACTTCCCTTTTACACGAAAACGGCTAACCTGAACAAATAAAACGAGGCTGCCTCGGGACCCGCTTCGCGAATCCGGGGTAGCCCCGCTTCCGTTGAAACCGCGAACGGCTTCTTCCGTATCAGTAAAAGAAGTTCGCGGCCGTTACTTCGATACGTCTTTGCCGAAGTATTTCTCGGAGATCGTCGCGTACGTGCCGTCACTGTGCATATCGGCCAGCGCTTTGTTGACAGCTTCCACGAGTTCCGGCTGGTTTTTCGCGAACACGCCGCCGCTTTGCGAAGCGTCTTCGGCTTCAGCTACGACTTTCAGCGCGAGATCCGGTTTTTGCTTTTTCAGATCGAGAAACGACAGGTTGTCGTTGATCGTCGCATCGGCACGGTTGGAATTCAGCAGGTCGATCGCTTGTTGGAAACCTTCGATCGCTACGATTTCGGCACCGTTTTCTCTTGCGATATCAGCCAGGTTACTGGTCAGCGATTGAGCGGCCTTTTTGCCTTTCAGATCAGCCAGCGACTTGATGTCCGTGTTGTCTTCGCGAACGATCAGCACCGCGCCCGAAGAGATATACGGATCGGAGAAGTCATACTTTTCTTTGCGGTCGTCGCGGATCGAGACTTCGTTAAATACGGAATCGAAGCGTCCCGCATCGATTCCCGCGAGCAGGCTGTCCCACGGTGCTTCTTCGAACTGGGCTTCAACGCCGAGGCGTTTTGCGACTTCGCGGGCGATTTCGACGTCAAAACCGGTCAGTTCGCCGCTTGCGTCATGGTAAGTGAACGGCGGGTACGTACCTTCCGTACCGATCACGATCTTGCCGGCGGATTTAATCTTTTCCAAAGAGTTGCTTGCGGCAGCCGTGTTTTCTTCCGACGTGCCTGCATTATTCGTAGCGGCGGTGTTGCTGCTTCCGTTGTTGTTGCCGCAAGCGGCAAGCATCAGGGTCATCAGGATCGCAACAAGGCCGAGCATAGTCGCTTTTTTCATAATCGTTTCCTCCGATTGGGTCTAAGATGATTGGACAACATTTCCAGCAGGACGCAACCCGCTGGCAAACATTTAGGTCGTGCAAGATTGAATTTTACGACCTGTTCAACAGAAAGTCAATAGCTTTTCGGTTAATTCCTATTTATTTTATCGGCTTTAAAAAAAGACAACCGCAATACGCTGTTTATGCCCGCCCGTTCAAGTCTCGGCGCGCGCGGCGTGAACTTGTCGTTTTTCGTTTAATATATAGTACATTCGCTTGCTTGGGCCGCAGACGATACCGGCTTTATCGCCCAGCAGCGCTCGCAAAACGTCCGGCTAACCGATACTGCGGCAATGCTGCCGTTCGGGGATTCGGGCATATTCATAGAAGTAGGAGGACATACATGTTCAAAAATCGCTTTTTCGTCATCGGCGCGGGGGTCGCGCTTATTCTGCTGATCGTATTCCTGGGCACGCTGGTCAAATTCCTGTTCACGCCCGTCGTTTCGCTGGTCAGTTCCCTGGTGGTCCCGTTATTGATCGCCGCATTCTTCTATTACCCTCTACGTCCTCTGGTACGCTTTCTCGAACGCAAAAAATGGAAACGCTCCTGGTCGGTCATGCTGATCTTCGCCGTCTTCATTCTGCTGATCGTAGGCGCTGCGCTGTGGATCTGGCCGACCTTGCGCGATCAGATCGAGAGCTTTATCACCAACGCGCCGCAGCTTGCGCAGGACGCCGTCTACCAACTGCAACAACTGCAAAACAACCCGACGATCAGCCGGTTCATCCCGAGCGACGTCACGCAAAACCAGGATCTGCTCGATCGCTTGTCGGGCGTTCTGGACACTTCGATCACGTGGCTGTCGGACAATCTCACGAGCATGTTCTCCTTCTTGTCGAGCTTCGTGCTGGTTATCGCGACGTTCCCGATCCTGCTCTACTTCCTGCTTCGCGACGATCATAAACTGCCGGGCTACCTGATGAAGATATTCCCGAACCAGCAAAAAGAAGACGGAAAAATCATGCTGGGCGAAATGGACGACGCGCTGAACGGCTTTATTGCCGGACGGGTCATCGTAAACCTGATGCTTTGCGTGCTGCTGTATATCGGCTTCCTGATTATCGGCCTGCCGTATTCGCTGCTTCTGGTCATCATCTCGTTCTTCCTGAACTTCATTCCGTTTATCGGGGCCTTCCTCGCCGGAGTCCCGGTCGGCATCGTCGGCCTGATCGAATCGCCGAGCATGGCGATCTGGTCGATCGTCATCGTCATCGTGGCGCAATTGATCCAGAACAACCTGCTGGAACCGCTCGTATTCGGCAAACAACTGGACATGCACCCTTTGACCGTTATCGTTCTCCTGCTCGTCGGCGGCGACGTCATGGGCATTCTGGGCATGCTGATCTGTATCCCGATCTACATGGTCGTCAAGATCGGCATCCGCCATATTTACCAAATGTACCTGAAAAGCAAAATCAAAGGCACGATCAGTTGATCGTGTCTGCGAATCGCCTGCTCCGATAAACCGGATCACTGGCCGCTCTCTTCCCCCGGAAGAGAGCGGCTTTTTCCGATGGCCTGAACGCGTATGCTATACTAATCCCAATCTGGGACAGTCCGTACGCTTCTACGAAAAGGTGCTTGGCGAAGCTCCTGTTTATCTGCGCGGCAAAACGGCTTATTTCGATATTGCCGGACTTTGGCTCGCCTTGAATGAAGAAGCCGATATTCCTCGCGGCGATGTTCGTCATTCGTACACGCATTTTGCTTTCGCGGTCGCGGAAGAGGACCTCACGGAGTTGAAGCAAAGGCTTCAGGAAGCGCAAGCCGAAATCTTGCCCAGCCGCGCTCGTCTGGCAGACGGCGAAGGACACTCTTTTTATTTTCGCGATCCTGATGGCCATCTGTTGGAGTTCCATACAGGTACGCTTGCTCAGCGGCTGACTCACTATTCAAGCTTACATAACGAATCCGGTACGGAGGCTTAAAAGATCTTGGGGCAAAACCCGACTTCGCTCGTATTGATTTCACAGACAGGAGATGATGGATTCCATGCACTTCGACCCGCTCTATCAACCGTACCCTTCCCGCCGTCTCCCCACTTATGCTCGCAACGGCATGGTTGCCACCTCTCAACCTCTGGCTGCTCAAGCGGGATTGGATATTCTCAAAGCAGGCGGCAACGCGATCGACGCGGCGATTGCTACAGCCGCGGCGCTCACGGTGCTGGAGCCTGCTTTTAACGGAATCGGCGGTGACGCTTTCGCTCTCGTGTGGACCAACGGCGAGCTGCATGGCTTGAATGCCAGCGGTCCGGCTCCTGCCTCTTTGTCTATTGACGCACTGAAAAAACAGGGAATCGAGGAAATGCCGAAATACGGTGTCGTTCCGATTACGGTACCCGGTGCTCCCGCTGCCTGGGCCGAACTTTCTCGTCGATTTGGACGCCTATCTCTTGAACAAACCCTTGAACCTGCGGTGCGTTATGCCGAAGAAGGCTACCCGATTCCTGCGAGTTTGGCTTATTTTTGGAATCGGGCTTACCGCATCTTCAGCAGCCAACTCAGCGGTGAAGCCCACGCCGAATGGTTCCGCACTTTTGCCCCCAAGGGTCGCGCTCCGCAAGCCGGCGAAATGTGGAGCTCCCCCGGCCATGCCGCTTCGTTGCGCGAGATCGGTCGGACTCATGCCGAATCGTTCTATCGCGGCGAGTTGGCGGCGAAGATCGCTAATCATCTCAGTGAACACAATGGATTTTTGACTGCTGACGATCTGGCTCGTTATCAACCGGAATGGGTCAAGCCTGTATCCGCTCGCTATCGCGATTGCGAAGTTTGGGAGATTCCGCCGAACGGTCAGGGTCTGATCGCCTTGATGGCCCTGAATGTTTTAGACGGCTTTGCTCCGGGCGAAAAAGATAGCGTTCCGACGCTGCATCGCCAGTTGGAGGCGATGAAGTTGGCTTTTGCCGATGGAGAAGCCTATATCGCAGATTCCAAGCATATGCGAACGTCCGTGGAAGGCTTGCTTTCCCGCGAATATGCGGACCGGCGACGGGCACTGATTTCCGACGAAGCGGCTCTCCCCGGTCCGGGTACCCCGCCTTCGGGCGGTACTGTCTATCTGGCTACGGCCGACGGCGAAGGGAATATGGTATCATTCATCCAAAGCAATTATATGGGCTTTGGCTCGGGGATCGTCGTACCCGGAACCGGTATCGCGCTGCAAAACCGGGGATTTAGCTTCTCGATGAACCCTCAGCACGACAACGCGCTGGCTCCCGGCAAACGCAGCTACCACACGATTATCCCCGGCTTCCTGACTCGCGGAGGCGAAGCCGTAGGTCCGTTCGGCGTCATGGGCGGCTTTATGCAGCCTCAAGGCCATGTTCAGCTTGTGATGAATACGATCGACTTCAACCTGAATCCCCAAGCCGCTCTCGATTCCCCGCGCTGGATGTGGGAGAACGGGAAAAGCGTTCAAGTCGAACCCGACTTTCCCATTCATCTTGCACAGGCGCTTATACGCAAAGGACATGAAATCAAAGTTGCGCCGGACAAAGGCATGTTCGGGCGTGGGCAGATCATCTGGCGCGATCCGTCCAGCGGCGTTCTTTGCGGCGGAACGGAAACGCGGAGCGACGGTTCAATCGCAGCCTGGTAGCCCGACTCAAACTCAAGCAAGCCCTTATGAACTGAGAGTCTTTCTCGCGGTTCATGAGGGCTTTTTCATTCCCTTTCACGTTTCTATTTCAAGTATAGGTTTAAATATGTGACGTACAGAAATTCGGTTCATCATCCTATTCAACATGAGGAGGACATCGATATGCATAGAAAAATTATCGGGATATTTGCCACGGAGCAGGAAGCTTCGCGGGCGATTGAAGAGTTAAAACAAACCGGCTACAACTCGGACGATATTTCGGCAGTGACCCGCAGTGCCGAAGAAGCACGCAAATTCGAAGACGAAACGGTTACGCTCGCCCAGGAAGGCGCTACGGGCGGCGCAGCGACAGGCGGCGTCATTGGGGGGGTCGGCGGACTTCTGGCGGGACTGGGCGCATTGGCGATTCCCGGCATCGGCCCCCTGCTTGCTGCCGGCCCGATTGCCGCGACACTGGCAGGCGCCGCTGTTGGAGCCGCTAGCGGAGGGTTAATCGGGGGGTTGATTGGATTGGGCATCCCCGAACATGAAGCCAAAGAATACGAAGCTATCGTGGGCGAAGGACGGATTCTGGTCATCGTGGATACCGAAGAAACCAATAGCAGCGAAATTTATCGGATTTTCCATCAAAATAATTCCCTGAACAGACGCTATGACGAAGAATTCGCCGACCTTCATGCAACAACGACAGATGATCCGTTGTACCGGGATACGCCCGCAATGGGCGCAACCAATATCGATGCGAATCGCATGGACGGAACGCCTGTCGGCAATCGGGGATTGGCAAGCCCGGCCGACTTGGAGACAGACCCGAATAATCCGCTCGACCGCACACGTAAATAAGGAGGACGACCGCATGATGCAAAAGATGGTAGGCGTATTTCTGACCGAACGGGAGGCCGCGGAAGCGGTCGAAGAGTTGAAGCGCTACGGGTATACAACAGACAATATCTCTATTGTGACGCGTGACCGCGATCATGCTGAGGAGATCCTGGATCAACATCACAATAAAGCTCCCGAAGGCGCAGCAGGCGGTGCGGCAGCGGGAGGGCTGTTGGGCGGCGTTGGCGGACTATTGGTCGGACTGGGCGCGTTGGCGATTCCGGGCATCGGTCCGCTATTGGCAGCCGGCCCGATCGCAGCCGCTCTGGCCGGTATTGCGGTCGGAGCCACCGGAGGCGGACTGGTTGGCGGATTGATTGGGCTTGGGATTCCCGAAGAGGAAGCGAAAGCCTATGACGAGCATGTTGGCGGCGGACGCGTATTGCTTATCGTGGAAGCAGACAGTGAGTCGCGCCCTGAGATCGAAGCCATTTTCCGCAATCATTACGCACTGAATCATACCCGGCTTGGCGGGTCCGATGATCGAACCGACAATCTGCAAGCCACTGCGCCGCCTGGAGTTTCTGGTCCTGTCGATACAGAGCATGGGACGCCTTCTTCACCGTTAGGTGAACCGGGCCTGCCTCCTCGCAGTCAACAATAGGTTCAGGCTTGCAACGAAGCTCAAAGCCGCTCTCTGTAAAATTTTTTATCGCAAACGTTTTCTGTTAGGTGGATTCTAAAATAAGGGTTTATTTGACTGTTTTCGCTTACATTTTTGAAAATTCGATATCACTTTTCGCAAAAAGCCCCTACACGCTTAGGGGCTTTTTGACGATAATGGAGATAGGTCTTTCATATGAGGCAACGTATGTATCTTACCGATGGGGAAGTGAGCACTTGAGCAATTATGAACGGGTCATGTATCAACGAAACAAAATCGTGATGTCTATTTTATGGGCTCTTTTCCTGCTTCTTGGAGCGGTCAGTCTGAATTTGTCGTTGCCTACGCAGATTGCGGCCGGCGCTTTCGGCGCGTTCGCGGCTGTTTTCACCGTATGCACGCTTCGCAAAAAAGCGCTAAACCTTCTGCCTTACGCGGCGGCGCTCTTTTTCTTCGTGGCTTACGCCGCCGTTCTTACCGATACGATCAATGTGCTGGCAGCGCTGGTGCCGGCCATTCTTTTGTTGCTGTACCCGCGTTACCGCTACGCGCTGCTTTATTCGGCGCTTACGGCCGTCGCTTTGCTGGTTTCCTGGTT
Organism: Saccharibacillus sacchari; assembly: GCF_037722395.1. Lineage (GTDB taxonomy): Bacteria > Bacillota > Bacilli > Paenibacillales > Paenibacillaceae > Saccharibacillus > Saccharibacillus sacchari_A. Next base: position 325,166 of record NZ_JBBKAR010000016.1, read on the forward strand.
TCGCGGCGCGGAAGTATTCGTTCCCGAAGGCCGAGCCGTCACTTTGATCTTTACGGTCGTGTTGTTCGTCGTTATCGCGGCGATCGCCGTTGCGATCGGCTTCGTGAACGAAAAGCTGTTCGCCAATTTGGCGGCTCAAAGAGAAAAAAGCAAAGCCGACGCCGCGCAAATCGATCTGGTATTGTCCCAGGTCAAAGCTTCGGTAGACGAACTGAGCAAATTCGCGCGCAAATCGAAAGAAAACGTAACGTTGAACGAATTGATCACGGGAGAAATCACCAATGCTTTTTCCCAAGTCGCGCAAGGCGCCGAAACCCAGGCCGACAGCGTATCCGATATTTCGGACAAAATGTCCGCGAGCGATCTGGAGATCGAAGGCGTCGTGCAAAACTCTTCCATGATGCGCAATCTGTCCGAGCATACGGCGAACGTGACCCAGGAAGGCTCCGGCCGGATGACGGATCTGCGCTCGCATATCGATGAAGTGTACGCGGTCATGAACGATACGGCGCACGATATGGAGCTGTTCCGTGAGCAAAACCAACAGATCGCCCAGATCTTGTCGACTATTTCCGAGATCTCCAGCCAGACCAATCTGTTGGCATTGAACGCGGCGATCGAAGCGGCTCGCGCAGGCGACGCAGGACGCGGTTTTGCGGTCGTATCCGACGAAGTGCGCAAGCTGGCCGAGCATTCCCGCGAATCGGCCGAACAGATCGGCGGCATTCTCGGCGAGCTGCAACACGGCACGGAGCGCCTGATGAGTCAGGTCCTGCGCGGACGCGAAGCCGCCGAGAACAGCCTCGGAGCCGCGCAGCGATCCGAACAGGCTTTGACCGAGATCAACGAAAACACGCATAAGCTGCTGGATCAGGCCGGAGAAGTCGAACACCGTTCCGAGAAAATGAAGATCTCTTCTTCGGAAGTCTCGGTGCAAGCCGTCGCGATCTCTGCGGTCACGCAGCAAACCAATGCCGCAATGGAAGAAATCCTGGCCGGCATGGGCGAGCAAAAATATATCACGGGCCAGATGAGCAGCAGCTTCAACCAATTGGAGAAGCTGATCGGCGATCTTCAGGAGCTGACCGCTTTGAAGATCGAAAACCTGGAAGCCGATCCGGCCCCGGAAGTCAAAATCCGCAAGAAAAAACGTCAGGCTGTCGAAGAAAGCCTATCCACGGATGGAGAGTCTATCGCAGGTTGATTTCTGCATAAAAAAAGCCATTCCTTGCCGCATTTTCGCGGTACGGGAATGGCTTTTTTCTATTACTGAATCGTAAACATGCGCGAAGCCGCATCGGCTCTTGCCGAAGACGCCGCATACAGTACCCGGTCCGGCTGCTTGTAGAACTGCGGCCATAAGCCGTGACGATACGCAGCGGAATTCGGAAACGTCGGATCATTCGCACGAATCGCGGCGGCATAGACATAGACCTTCTGTCCTTTTGCAGCTCCGGTCGCTTTTTTCAGATCGATTCGATAACGCAGCGTGTTCGCATTGTACAAACTAAATTTGGTCGTCGACATTTTCCATTTGCCGCTTGAGCCGATCTTGTAATGCAGTTGGATTTCCGCCGGACGGTTGCGATCATATTGATTGGTCTGCGGATTATCCGTTCCGGCATATGCGGTCAGATACAGCATATTGCCGTCCTGCCAGTCTGCCGATACATAGTCGAGATCCGAACCGGCATTCCAGGTCTCTAAAGAGGTATGCCGATAGAACAAATACATCGGCATCGTCTGGATATCCGCCGCTCCGCTCCGTCCCCGGCTCACCTGTTGGATATGCAAATGCGGGTTATAGCGTTTGGCGCGATCGACCGTGCCGATCACGGTCGTCTCTGTTACGTAATCACCGACGCGAATGCCGGACGAGCTTGAGCCAGCAGGATCGATATGCACGTACTGCATATATACGCCGTCCGGGGTTCCATCCCCATCCGTATCATGGTCGATAATCACACTGCCGAGTTGAGCGGAGGTATCCGGCTTCACTTCCGTCACTTTTCCCGGCAAAACGGCATATACCCGATCTCCCGACGCCATCGCCAGATCCGCCCCGTTATGCGGGTTGGTTCCGCTGACGACGTTACGCGGCTGGTTCGTTTTGCTTTCGACGGGCGAATAACGCTCGTATAGACCGTCGGCGTCGCTTCTGGCCGGCGTCATGGCAGGGGCGATCGACGCTTTGACGCCGTATTGTTGCAGAAATCTCGCGCCGTAATCGGCTGCCGACGCTGATGTTGCGGCTCCAAGCATAAGCAAAACGCCAGCGGTCAGCCCCACTTTGCGCTTGATGCCGCCGCGCGTTCCCGGTTTCTTTTTCCCGTGATCGACGTTCATTCGACTACCTCCTTGCCGATGTCCAGGACATAGGTGGATTCCCCTGCCGTTGTGCGATTGCGCGCCTGGACCAGCAACGTCTTTTCATCCTGCCAGGAAACGCCGATGATCGAAGCGCCCGCCGGCTCCTCGAATGTGTGAGCTTTCAGCGTTTTGGCGTTAAGCAGGATCAACGTCGAACCCCGGCTCGAACGATCCGGCGCATTCACCAAAGCAAACCAGGGTCCCGCATCAGAAGAGGCTATAGAACGAAGATGATTCAGCCCGCTACCTCGAAACGTATGCTGCTTCCCTGTCGACAAATCGCGTACGTTCAATGAACCGTCCGTCGTCTGGGACAGAAGGTGACTGCCGGACACGGCCGAGACGGAAAAGCCCGAGACCAACTTGGCCGAAGCCCCGCTTCCGCTGTCCACCTGCACGATTCCGTTATCGCCCAGATCCAGATAGAAGCGGTTTTTGGCATCCCATCCGAGCAGCGTGTATCCGGCTCCATAGATCTTTTTCTCCGTGCCCGTACGCAGGTCTTTGATCCAGTTCTCGCCGTCTTCATTGCCCGTAACGGTAATATTGCGAGTCGTCCAGTAAAGCAGCTTGGTTCCGTCGGGACTGAGCGAAGCGCGCTGGCCCCAGACCACCATTTTCGCCGAGCCGCCGGATACCGGGCCGCGCGCCGTTTTGCGAGTCGTACCGGTTTCCCCTTTTAAGAAGACAGACAATGTGCGCTTCTCCGGGTCAAGCCTATAAATGGACGCCGCGACTTCCACCAGCACCCGACCGTCCGGCAGCGTAAGCAGCTCGTACCCCAGGTCCGGCGAAGGCAAAACGCGTATTCCGCTCCCCGATTGCGCGTAGCGGAACGTCAACGTTTGGTTCAACCCGTCTGCCGCAAGCTTCGCCGTAAACGTTCCGGTCGAACCTTCCGCCGCGGCGGTTCCTGCACGCTTGGCCGCTTTGCCTGTCGCCGGGTCGATCGAAGACGCTGCCTGCTGCTTGTCCGCGCGTCCGGGCATATGGACCAAAAATCCTTGATCGGCGGCTTGCCGCCCCGTCGCTTTGTCGGCTCGCGCCCATATTCCGGAATCCGCCAACGCGATGCCCGCAGCAAGCGAGAGCGCCAGGATCAACGTGCCGGAAACCGTGATCGTAATCCTTTTTCGCATCTGGTTTATCGTTCCTTTCTCCTGTTTTCGGTAGAATATTTCGTTGCGATCAATGTACCCGAAAAAACTTCAGGATGCAATAAATCGGTCTATTTGGAAAAGGTTATTGAAAAATAGGTCTGAAGGTATTATTCTATTCTTTGACAAAGACCTATATCTTGGTTTACATAGTCCTAACTTTGAAGGAATTCAAATTAAATCATGCCTATAGACCCAGCTTAAATTCGACAATAGTATCCGATCGTGCCCTCGTTACACTGTCATCATCCAGAAGGAGGTCTTTTCGCATGCCTTATTCCGCACCGGAAAAAGAAAACGCTACCGAGTCGACCGCCGCCGGCGGAGCCTCCGGGTCTTCGGAGTCTCGCCCTGCCCCGGCCGACGGCAGCATCGAAGTAAACGGCGGCGCCGTCCGCGTCGTCGATCCGGGCGAAGACGGCGCGTATGCGCTACTCGTTCCGCTCCCGCCGCTTCGGCTATGGCTGAACGGCGTGGAATTGTCGGCCGCTTCGCCCGTTCGCGCAAGCGACCGGATCGAATGGGAACAAGCGGACGAACCTTTGTACGAGATCGCCGTCTCGCCGGATCGGATGTCGGCGGATATCCGCGTGTTTGCCGAAGTCGGTTACGCATGGACGCTGCAAAACCATCCGCCCGCGGCAAAACTGTCCCCCCAAGCGATTCCCGACCGGGATAAACCGCCTGTGCGCAAGCTGGAAATCGCCGAAATCATGGCGGAGGTCGGCAAGCTCGGCATCCGCAAAAATCTGGACGTGCCCGCTGTCGTGCAAGCGCTTCAAGACGCGGACGGCATGCCTGTGCGTTTTGCGGTCGGTCTGGCGCCGGAAGCCGGGACCGATGCGGAACTTGAGCTTTTTTTCGGCGAAAAAATCGAAAACGCGTTCGAAGAAATCGCCGGAGCGCTTGATTACCGCAACCATTTGCGTATTCCTTCCGTGCAGCCCGGCGATGTATTGGCGCGCCTGATTCCGTCTCGTCCCGGCACGCCCGGATACGACGTCTACGGGGAAACCATCGAGCCGCCGCCCGTGCGCGAGATCGATCTGCGCGCGCGGCAGCATGTGGAAGCGTGCGGCGACGGCATGTTCGTCGCGACCAAAGCGGGCCGCCCCTGCATCGCCGACGGACCCGTCCGTTATCTGGATATTTCGGACGCTTACGTGGTCGCGGGCGACGTCGATCTGAAAACGGGCCATATCGTCTTTTCCGGCGACGTCGCGATTCACGGCAGCGTGACCGACAATATGATCGTCGAATCGCTCGGCAACGTCTACGTGTCCGGCGGAGTTTATCATTCCACGATCACGGCTGCCGGCAGCATTATCGTGCAAGGCAGCGTGATCGGAAGCCGACTGTATTCCGGCAGCTTCGGCTTGTCGTTCAATCGGCTGTATCATCTGTCGCAGCAGTTGACGTCCGAGATCGGCATGCTGCTGCAAGCTTCGCGCACGTTGTACGAAGAAGTCGGCAAGCGCGGGCAGTCCGCCCGTTTCGGACAGGTGGCTTTGCTGCTGCTCAAAAGCAAATTCAAAGACATCCAGCCCAAAATCCGCGAGCTGCTTCAAGTGCTGGTGACGGTGCAGCGAAGCACGGGCGCTTCCTCGAACGAATTCGCCGACGCGCTGAACCTGCTGTTGTCTCCCGCGCAGATGATCGAATCGCTCGACGAAACGGTGCTTGCGCATCTGCAAACCCATCTGGAGCGAGAGCATTCGTTCGTGACGGATATGCAGCAGGGCGAATCGAAAATCGAATTGTCCCGCTGCCAAACCAGCACGGTCAAATCCAACGGCGATATATTGATCCATAAAGAAGGCGTATTGCAAAGCGACCTCTATTCTACCGGCTCGATTACGTTCGGCCATCCGTCCTCGGTCTGCCGAGGCTCCTGCCTGGAAGCGGAAGACCGGATCGACGCGAGAACGGTAGGCAGCGCGGGCGGCGCTCCGTGCATTCTCCGCGCGCGGCGGACGGTCTACGTGTACCGCATGTTCGAAGGCAAAGTGTCCGCGGGCGGACTTCATCGCGACGTGCTGACTCCGGTGCAGGATTTTACGTTCGGATGTTTGGAAGAAGCGGGGAAGACGTGAAAAACCGGAGTCGCTAAAGGGAAATTCATTCGGAACGCTGTCTCGCTGAATGTCCCTCTCCGCTTGGCGCGTTGACCTCGTAGTGGAGAGTTTAAAAAAAGCCCAGCGCCAAAAAAGAGCGCTGGGCTTTTTGCAAATAATTGCGTATATGCACTTATTTGCTTCAAGTATTGCGGTTTCAGCGAAATAAATGCGTATATCCATCTAATTTCTCGATCTCGCGGCAGTTAGCGCGTTTTTGCTCGAAATAACTGGATATACGCATTTATTTTAAAATTCGGGAACGATCCAAGCAAAATAGTTGCATTTCAGCATTTATCGTCAGTCCATACAAGCAAATTTCGAAAAAAGCGGCAACTTCGCAGCTAACGCTGCCTTCCGAGTTCCTCGCAGAGGATCGCATCGCCTATCGCTCCCGCGCCGAAGTTCAACACCGTCCGCGAATCGGGTAGCTTATCTTGAATAAATTGCAGGTTTAAGTTCGGCTGAAACGCGCAGGGTTCTAGTGCGTTTCAGATGGGCTAAACCATTCATTAATCCAAGACAAGGTACTGGGCTCAGCCCAATTTCGCGATCAGCCGTTCGAGAGCTACGCCGCGGTGGCTGATGCTTTGTTTTTCTTCCACGCTGAGTTCGGCCATGGTGCGCTCGAATTGCGGGACGTAAAACAGCGGATCGTAGCCGAAGCCGCCGACTCCGGCGGTCTCGGACGTGATCCAGCCTTCGACTTCGCCTTCGGATTCGAGGCTGCGGCCCGTGGCCGGATCGTACAAGGCCAGGGCGCAGACGAAGCGTGCCGCGCTAAGTAGCGGCTGCTCGGTGTCGTCGCCTTGACGCAAACGCATCAATTCGTCAAGCAGCTTGGCGTTGTTCGCGGAATCATCGCCATGTTCTCCGGCGTAGCGCGCGGAAAAGATGCCGGGTGCGCCATCCAACAGATCGACGCAAAGCCCCGAATCGTCGCCCAATACGGGCAGGTTCAGGAAATCTCCGATTTCTTTGGCCTTTTTGAACGCATTTGCCGCAAAGGTATTACCGTCTTCCACGACTTCGGGAGCGTCCGGGTATTCGTGCAGGCTGTGTACTTCTTTTCCGAAAGGAGCCAGAGCATGACGGAATTCCCGAACCTTCCCCATATTGCGGGTTGCCACTACGACGATCTGCTTGTTGTCGCCGCTCATTCCTTCGATCATGCCAAGCCCCCGATCTCATGGTTGCCGATCTTCAATGCGTTCGCACCCAATGCCTGCTTTTGAACGGAAATCATTTGCTGCACGCCGATCTCGCCCAGCTCCAGCATCTGATTCAATTCCGCGCGGCTGAAAGGACGGTCTTCGCCCGTTCCTTGCAGCTCGACGAACTCGCCGGAGCCTGTCATCACTACGTTCATATCGACAGCCGCGTTGCTGTCTTCATCGTAACGCAGATCCAGCAACGCCTCGTTTTCCACGACGCCTACGCTGACCGAAGCCAGGAAATTGGTGATCGGGTAGCGTTTGAGCTTGCCTTGTTCTTCCAGCTTGTTCACAGCCAGGCACATCGCGACAAAAGCCCCCGTAATCGAGGTTGTACGCGTGCCACCGTCTGCCTGGATAACGTCACAGTCAACCGTGATCGTCCGCTCTCCCAGCGCTTGCAGATCGACAACCGAACGCAACGCGCGGGCGATAAGGCGCTGGATTTCCATCGTGCGTCCGCCAAGCTTGCCTTTAGCCGATTCACGGATGTTGCGCGTATGCGTGGCGCGAGGCAGCATCGAATATTCAGCCGTTACCCAGCCGCGTCCTTGTCCCTTCATAAAAGGAGGAACCTTCTCCTCGACGGTCGCGTTGCAAATGACTTTCGTATCGCCGACTTCGATCACGACCGAACCTTCGGCATATTTATTCGTATTGATCTCAAGCTTGACCGGACGAATCTCATCCGGCTTTCTGTCATTCCTACTCACTTCGTTGTCCTCCCGTATCCGCAATATGACGTTGAGCAAACCGTACAGTAACCGTTTTGAATCTGCGAAGCAACGTCATATTTGGCGCTTCGTTCCCTTCATTTTAGCAAACTGGGACGCCAAACGCACGGTCATTCGCTTTTTTGGCAGGATTTTGGTTCAGGAGCATCCAATATGTACAGATGTTAGGTATGCGGAACGACGGACGACCCCGAAAATCCGTTTTCCCCGCAGATGTTTGACTACCTTTTACGAACCCGAGGTGAATCTTATGCAAACTCCGGAAAAACCGACAGCCAAAGAAGAACAAATGGGCATCCCCGAACGTCAAGCCTACTCGCTCAACAGCCGCAAGGTCGCGGAAGCGACAAGAAGCTGGCTGGTACAACGCGGCATCAAGATCGAAGAAATCGCCGAGCTGGTTCTCTTTTTGCAGAAAAAATATTATCCCGGCCTGACGATGGAAGAATGCGTGCATAACGTGGAAAAGGTGCTGGAAAAGCGCGAAGTCCAAAATGCCGTACTGACCGGTATTCAGCTCGACGTACTCGCGGAAGAAGGCAAATTGCTATCCCCGCTGCAAGAAATGATCAACAACGACGAAGGGCTTTACGGAGTCGACGAAATTTTGGCCCTCTCGATCGTGAATGTCTACGGCAGTATCGGATTGACCAATTTCGGTTATGTCGATAAGTTGAAGCCGGGCGTCCTGGAGCGATTGAACGATAAAAGTCTCGGTCCGGTGCATACGTTCCTGGACGATATCGTAGGCGCGATCGCTTCGGCTGCCAGCAGCCGCATTGCGCACAATAAGCAAAGCGAGCGCGAAGTCGAGATCGAGTTGCCGAAAGAACCGGGCGACGATTAAAAAATAGGATCGGAGTTTTGGATCTTGCGACCCCAACTCCAATCCCCATTCGGATGCCAAGCGCTATCGCGCAAACATTTTTTTTCGTTTATGCTTTTGGTAAAAAGGCGTGCAGTCCGATTCAAAGTACGTTTCCAGCCCACTCGTTCCGTCGAGCCGAAGAAAGTCGACGGGCGGGTCGGGCACCCGTGCCGAAGAAGCCCGGCCTCCAGCAGCACGAACGACCTCGTTCCAGTCCCCATCTGCCTCCACGGCAATCAGCGTATGCGGCGGATCGCCGGTTTCCGGATTGTAGTAGTGGGCGTTATAGGCCAGCTTCACGTTGGGCAGCGCATGGAACACTTCCGCCAATTCGCTTAGCAACTCGTGCGGTTCTTTCGCGGGACGTCCCAACATGACCTGAGTTTCCTGATCGACCGTATAGCTTTGCGGATCACCCAAAATACGGCCATCGAGAATCGATTCGATCTCGGAAGCCGGAAATTCCTTCGCGAATTCGCCTCCAGGATTCAACCAAACATCCGATCCCCGGACCAAACCGAATAAGTCGATCGCATTCATGGACAAATACCGCATCTCCCGATCAATGAAGCGCTGCAACATCGGCAGGGAGCTAAATACGGGTAAATAGGCTTTTCCTTCAATCTCTACGCTAGGTAATCGGACGGTCGTTTTTTCCCGCAGAACCCCTTGTTCCGCCGGTACGTCACCGCCCATATGCAGCGTGTACAGCTCCGAGCGCTGAAGCTCCTCGTAAAACTCCCTTCTTCGCGAGGGGTCTTCCACTGCGGCAGAAAGAACTCGCTCCAGTTCGTTTTGAGGTTCAAAGCTCATAATCTTCCTCCTTTTGATGCCCGATTGCTTGATCCCAATCCGGTACGCCGTACCCGACTATTGATTTTGAACTGCATCACTTGTCACAACTTCGCCAAAAAAAGGATAGAAAACTTTTCATTGGATATTTTATACCCATTTGCTGACTAAATAAAAAAGAAGGAATCCCCGATTCCGGGAATTCCTCCTTACGTCCTGCTTCGATCGCGCCTTCAGTCCTGATCCGTGTCAGCTTCAGACCGAACTTTTCTCGGCTTCTTCGTCTTCCCGAATACTGACTTCCTCGAATCCTTCGTCTTTCGGACCTACGTAACCGCGCAACACATCGTCATAATAATCGTCGTAATCATACCAGTCTTCATAAAGATCGGATTTCTTTTGCAGCATCGAAATCTCCTCCTTGTTCTGATGGATATGAGAGGTTGCTACCGTTAGCGTACCAGCCGAAGCGTATATCGTCAAAAGGAATCAACGGCGTTAACGAACAAGAAAACGACATAAAGCCGAGGTGCCTGCAAAAGAAGCAGGCACCTCGGCGAATTATGGCTTTTTACAGCGTTATTCTGGGTTTAATCGTTGTTCGTTTAAGGCGGATTACATCGACTTCGTCAGCGTAATCATCCAGTTGTTGCTGTTAACGTTGAAGTCCCAGCCCAGCAGACCCGTGATAAAGCGAAGCGGTACGACCGTACGGCCGTTTTCGTCCGCGAATACTTTGGCGCCTACGGATTGTCTTTCGCCGTTGACTTCCATGAAGTCTTTGCCCAACCAGAATTTCAGCGTGTCGTTGCCGGCCATAACCGTCACTTCGTTCGCTTTCTTATTCCATTTGACTTGGGCGCCGATGCCTTCGCTCAGGAAGCGCAGCGGTACATAAGTGGTGTTGTTCCAAACGCGCGGCATCGTATCCATTTTGGTCGTTTTGCCGTTCAGCGTCAGGTTCGGGCTACCGATTTGCATCGTAACGGTTGTTTTCGTACCCGTTGTCGGTGTCGTAGGCGTTGTTGGAGTCGTCGGCGTTGTCGCAGGCTCTTGGAATTTCGCGTTGAATTGGTCCACGATCGCGCCGCTGAGCAGTTTACCCACGTCGAACATCAGGGCATAACCTTCGCGCTCCGTTTTGTACGAACCTGTGTAGTTTTTAGCCGCGTATTGGTCCAGTACTTGTTGCACCTGGTTTTCGTGTGCCGTCAGTCCTTCCAGCGCTCCGGCTTCCGGAATACGTTTCTCGGTTGCCGCGCTCAGGAATGCTGCCATTTCTTTGGTGAATTTCGTGATTTGGGCTTTGGCCGCTGTAATCGCCGCTTGGTCTCCGCTCTTCACGGCTGCTACGTATTGCGCTTGTACGTTGATATGGTCGGTCGTCCACAGTTTCTCGAACTGATCCGCTCCCGCATTGCCGTAGACCGAAGCGATTGCCGCTTTGAAGTCTTTGGTATTGCCGGCTTCAGCCGTTACCAGCGCGCTGCTGCTTGCGCTCATGCCGTCAAATTGCTCTTGCATTTGCAGCGTAGCCAGCGCGAAGTGCTCCGCGAACAGATAGTTCAGCGCCGATCTCAGATCGCCAGCCGGCGTATCGGCTTTGGTGTTTTCGAATTTCTCCGGCATTTGCGTTACGATTGCCGTCGAAAGGGCTTCACTGATCGTGAACATCGTGTTCAGACCTGTGCGGTAAGCGGTGTAAGCGCCTGTGTAGTCGCCCGCTACATATTTATCGAAAGCTTGTTGAACCTGATCTTCGTGCAGACGAATCGCTTTTTCTGCTGCTGCTTGCGGAAGTTTGCCGCCTGTCGCCGTTCCCAGGAAAGCGGAGAATTCTTTGACGAATTTCTCGACTTCGGCTTTTGCCGCTTGAACGCCTGCCGTGTTACCGGCTTTTTGCGCTTTTACCAGATCGTCTGTCGCTTTGTTGTGGGCGCTGAAGATACGGCCGAACTCGGCTGCGCCTTCTTTGCCGTACAGCGATTCGATCGCCGGCAGCATGTCGCTTGCGTTCTGATTCAGTGCTGCGAACGAGGCTGCCGCGTCAGGCGAACCTTCGTAAGTTTTGATCATCGAATCAACGGCCAGTTGGAAGTGCTCGGAAAGCAGGTGATCCAGTGCCGATCTCAGTTCAACCGCTGGCGTTGTCGTCGATGCTTTCATAGTCGTCATTGTAGCTGCTGTTGCTGCGACGTTCGTCGTTGCTGTTGCGCTTGCTGCGTGTACCGGAGCGGCCCCCGCCACTGTCGGAACAACCAATGCCAGACCGAGTACAGGTACCATGATCTTCTTGGCATTAAACTTCTTCGACTCGAGATTCTTCACGTTGAACATTTTAAACATCTTAATCCCTCCAATTGTGTGTGTGTATCTTGTTGGTGTGTCTGGGTATTCGTCTGTGTTGTTGTTTGTTCTTGTGCCTCTCGCTTACATTGGGTGAAACGCAGAGTTCGAAAGTTTGGATCACATGTTTTTAAATTTTTTTGAAAATTGTTTTTCGGGCCTGATCCTTCGGCCGTGATCGGCGAGCCCGAACTCAATCTCCAATTGAATTTTTATCCATTTGATTAGCTGATTTAGATTTACTGAAATCTGTTTGATACAAATCTAGTTGTCGACTCTCTTAATATAAACATGGTTCGTAAGGGCTAACCAAGCAAAACCCAATATTTCAATTTTTATTTTTCAAAGACTTTTGACTCGCGAAAAAAGCCCTTGTTCTGCTCATTAAAAGTTGCTGCATATAAAAAAGCTTTCAAAACCCCGTATGAGGTCTTGAAAGCTTTTTTACGCTGACTATTCCGTTTTATTCAAGCCGAAACGCACTTCTTGCTCCTGGTATCTTTTGGCCCTACCCCGATCTTCCAGCTCCACCAGATGCGCGATCGTCTCCGACAACGCAAAGCGCAGCTGATGAATGCCGAGCGAATCGCCGAACAAGGAAATACAGATGTCATAAGCGCTTTTCGGTTGCCCTTGCAGCAGTTCCTCCATCCGGTTTAGCCGCTGCTCGTGATGCTCCAACAGTTGACGCGTACGATCCGAAAAGTGTTCAAACGGATCTCGATGCCCCGGGAAGGCCTTCGTTACATCCAAAGCTCCCAGCGTACGCAACCCCGCCAGATAGGAACGGAGCGGATGCTCGTCACCTCCGGGACTGTATGAGATATTCGGCGAAATACGGGGCAATACCGCATCCCCACACAAAATGATCCCTGTCGCTTCTTCAAAAAAGGACAGATGCCCCTCCGCATGGCCGCCTGTCTCGATCGGATGCCACAGCCTTCCGCCGAAGCGGATCGGCAAGCCGGGTTCAATGACAGAAATCTCGGGCTGCGGATCTACTTGCGGCAAAAATCCGGCCAAATGCGCAGGAAGTTCCTTCAAGCGTTCAGGTGTCATACCATGCAGACGACATAACGCAATCGAAGCTTCGGCAAAATCGGTCGTGCCCGGTTCTTGCTGTGCTCCGCCCCAATTGCGCCAAGCCGCTTCGCTCGCCGCTTTCGACATCCAGACTTGTGCTCCGCTTTGCTGTTGCAGCCAGCCGGAGAGTCCGTAATGGTCAGGATGATGATGGGTCAGCACGATCGAAGCGATATCGGGCAAGCGAATCCCCAATTCTTCAAAAGCTTCATGCCAGATCGCTTCATTCTCCGGCGAGCGCGGCCCCGGATCGACGATGGTCCAACCGTCTTCGCCTTGCAGGACGTAACTGTTTTCCCAGCGCAGCGGGAAGGCCATTTCCGTCCGTACGCGTGTAAATTCGTCGTACCGGGTTATTGTTGATTTGCCCATATGGCTTTGCGTCATTCCTTTCGACTCCGAACTCAATCCTGAACGTTTTTGTCCATGGCCAGAATCGCGTTCAGCAGATGCAGTTTTCGAATCGGCTTCGTAATGATCGAACGGAAGCGGCTTCTTTCTTCATCCTCCACTTTTTCGCCAAGACGCGCAAGCAAAAAGATATTCAGGCCTTTGATTTCGGATAAACGGGCGAACGTTTGGTTCTCGTGTATGGTTGAGCGATCGGCTAATAGAATATCGAATTCTCCGTTGCGTGCGCGCTCTATTAATCCGGCATCCACTTCTTTTTCCGCTTGCACGGACGCCCCCCACCCTTCGAGCATGTTCGAGATAACGTCGCGCGATGTGTCCTGACGTTCCAACAGCAAAAATCTCATGCCGCTCAATACATCGTTTTCGAAAGGTATCGAGGGGATATCCGTATAACGCTCGAACGAAAGCACGATCTCTATAGATGTTCCTTCATTTTGACGACTGGATACTTCGATTTCTCCGCCCAGCAATTCGACCAGGTTTTTCGTGATGCTCAGTCCCAGCCCGCTGCCTCCGTAGTGGTGTTCCGCATTCTCGTGAACTTGGGCGTACACGTCGAAAATACGGGCAACCTGATCTTCGGACATACCGATTCCGGTATCCCGTACAGCGAAACCGACATTGATCCGATCTTCGTAGAGCGAAGGCATACGTTTTAATTCGAACACGATTTGCCCCGTATGCGTAAATTTAATCGAATTTTGCATCAGGTTAAGGAAAATTTGACGCACCTTCAAAACGTCGCCGATCACGAACAAAGGAATTTCGGACTCGACATCCAAAATCACTTCCACCTCTTTTTTGAATGCTTGAGGAGCAAGCATATACATCAAATCCTCGACTGTGTTGACCACATCGAACGGATTGTTTGCGATTGTCATTTTGCCCGCCTCTAAACGACTCATATCCAGAATGCCGTTAATTAGCTCCATCAACGATTCATTGCTGGTTTGAATGATTTCCAGGTAACTTTTCTGCTCTTTCGTCAAACGCGTGTCGCTTAGCAAATCGGTCATGGCTATGATGCCGTTGGCAGGATTGCGAATCTCATGGCTAAGAAACGCGACGAAATTCGCTTTATTTTTCAGCGCCCGCTCTGCTTCTTCTCTCGCTTGGCTTTCTTGCTCAAGCAGCAGACGAAGGCGATCCTGCTCGGTTACGCAATGCTCGTATTGTTGTTGAAGCCGATCTATTTCCTGTTTGCAATTCTGTTCGTTTACCATAAATAGCACCTCTTCGGGCATGATGAATACTCACCAGTCGTAATAGGTCTATATACCCGATGCTTGCCTGCTCCTAACGTTTTTTTGACAAAAACCATGCGCGGCGAGTCTTTTTCGTGACGCTTTTCGTCGTGAGTTCCGCGGTCTGCGCATCCTGTTCCATATCCTTGAAAAAGAAAACGGCGACTTCCGCAAACCGGAAATCCCGTCTCTTTTTCAAATGTTCACAGGTTGTTTTACGCATACACAATATTCATTTCCAGTCTGCCGTCGTAATCAAACTGCCGCCGCTCGTTTCGGGTCACGTATTTGGCGGACGTGCGGCCGGAAACAATGCGATGCGCCATAACCGCCAACGCAGCGGCATCAAGCAAATCGTCTTTCGCCATCTGCTTTCTGGAAAAAAGATCAAACCCTTTTTCGATCTCCGCACGCGACACTCCGGCTTCATGCAAAATATCCAAACGTTCGAGCTGTCCTTCCGCTTCTTTTTTTCCGTGCAAAGGCGCTTCGTCCAACTTGGCGTTCAGTCTCAAAAAAGCAAGTTCCGGGTGCGATTCTTCGATAAAACCTGCAACGGGAAGATCTTGCCGCAACCTTGCCGCTAAAAAATCGTCCGTTTCCCGAATCTTCGGCAAAATATTGAGGGTTTGTCGGCTTAGTTTGCGCCCTGTCGCTGCCGCGTTGGCGGCCGACGGGTCTTCCGCGTCAAGCGCTTGACGCGCGGGAACCGGAAACACGCTGGACTTGCGGCGCTTGGGCAGCAGTTTTCGACAGTCGCGGTCGCAGTTCCGATCTTCCACTTCGTTCAACACTCCCGCGTTGCCTTCGGGAAGCCCGATCGGAATATCGATCAGAACGCGGTCGAGCTGCGCATTCGGCGACAGGTACCGCCATAATTCGGATAAGTTCGGGTATACGGCGACATACGGGGATCGAAGTTGCTCAGTGCCCGGCATTCCTTCGATCACGACGGCAATCCAGCCGCCCGGACAGCCGTCCACGCCGATTCCGCGATAGATGACATCCGAAGTCTGCTGCTTTATGTTCACTTTTCGTCCTCCGACTCATATTCCGATTCCGCGCGCTTCACGTCGAATTCCCGGCTGCGACGGCGGATATCGTTCAGATCGCTTCGCCACTTGTCTCCGGCCCGATTGAACAAAGCGGCAACGAGCAGGATCAACCCTATTCCGATCAGCACAATCGCCAGCCAAAACATCCAGTACCCTCCACTATCCATCAATGCGGTCCCGTAACGCCCCGGCGGAGTATACCAACTGTTCACTTCCGGCAAACGCAGAACCGCCGCAATATGTACGCCCAGGTACAATAAGCTTCCGCTAAGCAGAAACAAGCCACCGATCGCGGTCTTTATCATTCTGTCCATCAACAGCCCCTCCCTTTTCCGACATATAACCGCGATTCACACTGCTTCAAATCCCGCCAGATAAGCGCGCAGAATCGCCAGATCGCGACAGCGGATAAAATGTCCCGAGTAGCTTTTGGGTTGGTCATTTTCCATCAGGCGCAGCGCTTCTTCCGGTTGTACCCATATCGCCTCGAATCCTCCTGCTTGCTCTTCCTCGGTAAATTGCGATTCACCCGGTGAACCGACAAGCACGGCCGAATACGCGTACGAGAACTGCTTGAGCTTATAGGCTGCAATATACTCCGCCGTCATGCCGATCGTGCCCGTGACTTCGATCTGCGCACCGGTTTCTTCGAGCATTTCGCGGCGAAGCGCCGAAAAAACGTCTTCGCCCTGCTCGATTCCGCCGCCCGGCAGCTTATGATAGCCATCTTGTTCGACGTGCATCAGCACCATCCGTCCGTTACCATCCAACAGTACGGCCCGAGCTGCTTGGCGCAGAGCGTAATGATCTTCGTCTATAGAACTATCGGTACTCTTCTCAGCAAACAGTTCGGCATCCCGGATCTCAACGAGAAGCTCGGGCTTCATATAATTTAATAGATAAAACTCCGATTCCGGTACAGGTGCTCCCACTGCAATTCGACGTAATTCCTCCAGTCGAAAAGCTTGAGCGGGAGATATGGTTACGCTCTGTTCAGCTTCTTTTGGCATAGATATGGAATCGCTCCTCGGTTTGAGATCGTGATTAAATACTCTCCTATAAGCGTCTAAGCTCTTTCAAAATCTGACCCAACGTATGCGCGATCTGTTCATCCGCTTCGGCTTTTTTTCTCAACCTGGATTCGATAATCGCAACCTCGACGGCAACGAATATCAATAGTAGAAAGATCAAAAACAAGATTATACCTCCTCCGATTCTTTTCCTTCTATATAAGAACGAAGGTCGAAGATGAATCGTTATGTCTGATGTTTAATTTCCTACCCCGTGAAAAATCCGTAAAATAAAATCCGCATCCGGCACGCCGAGTTCATGATAAGCACGAAGAAAGGCAGAGTTATCATAAGGGACACCTACCGTTTCCGCACTTATCCCTGTAGGGTCGATCTCAATCACTCCGAAACGAGCAACTGCACCGCCGCAGCCCAGTGCTCCAGGATTGAAGTACATACGCTGATCCGAGCAAAATTCATGCACAATATGATGATGGCCGAATGCAATCAAATCATACGGGGTGTCCAGATACATCGCGTCCAGCGCCTCAATAGACGGGGCAGCATTGATCGGTAAAAAAGAACCCTGCCGATCCGTATGATAATGAGTGAATAGCAATTTTCGCCCCTCGATTTCCATCTCCAATTGCCTCGGCCAAGACGCCATTACCTTCGCATACGCAGGATTCAGACGCGCGGCCAGCCAAGCATGATGCTCACGCTCGCCTTCGTGCCCCGCAGGCGCAGGCCTTCCTTCATAAGCGGCCAACACGGCATCTTCATGATTTCCGCTGACATAATGGAGATTGGGACGGTTCATTAACAGCTCTATCGCTTCATTCGAATCCGGCCCGATCCCGATAACATCGCCCAAGCTATATATGCGATCGATCCCTCTTCGGTCCAACTCGGCCAGAACAGCTTGCAGGGCCGGAGCATTGCCGTGAATGTCCGTAATGAGTGCGATTTTTTCCAAGCCAGCCGATGTAAAAGACTTCATTTTCCTCACCAACCCGTCTCCTTCCTGCACGTATATTCTTCCAAAAGACAGCTACCAGTTCTTTCTATTATACTTATCAACCTGTCTCAAAGCAGGGGAAAAAAGCACCTACCGAATAACCTCGGCAGATGCTTATCGCTGCTTTATTCAGATTAAGCCTGCGGCACGGAAACCGGAAACTTCACCGTATACTCCGCACCGGCAATCCAGGAACGCGTGACAAAATCCCGGCCGCGAACGACAACCCGATCGGCGTAAATCTCGACCTGCAACCCTTCGCTTCCGGTCAGGTGCTCGTCTCGGTCCGTCCACAGGTAAGCGACCGATGAGGCGTTGAACATAGACGGCATCGCGCCCTGCCCGTCGTACATCATGCGCTTCGCACTTAGTTGCCAATGCGTATGACCCGTGAACAAGATCGCTTGCGGATAACCGGACAACACTTTTTTCAATGCTTCGTCCTGATTCACGCCGTACCAGCCTTGCTCGCTCATTGAACCAGCTACCGTATCGCGAACCGGTTGATGCAGAAAAATAAAGATCGGTTGATTGGGCGCAGCCTTTTCAGCCAATCGATCCTGCAACCAGGTCAATTGGGCTTCGGACAGATCGCAATCTTTCGGATGAGGACTCTCGCTGCCCAAGAATATAAAGTGATACCCGCCAATCCAATGAGCGTGGTAAGGAGCCGCTTCGCCTGTTCCGTCGGCAAAACGACGCATGCGACGCTCCCACAGCGCTCTCGCTCGGCCCGAAGTCGCATCGGAACTACCAAGACGTTCCGCCATACCCGCCAGATCCAATCCCATCTCGGCGGCAGCTTCAGCTAGCGATTGCGCCGCATTCAACGGTTGTTCAGTCTGTTGCTTACTGCCCGGGAAATGACCGTCCAGCGCATCCTCCACCTCAAAGTCCGGCAAAGCGCTCAGATCAACAGGGTTTCCGCCTTCTTCCCACAATACGGTCCCGATATCATGATTGCCAAGCGTCACATATAATCCAGGCAGGTTGGCCGGACGTCCATTCCAAATCCGACGGAACTCGGCATATTCGCCCGCCAATCCGCGATCCGTCACGTCTCCCGCGTGCATAATCCCGAGGCTTCCTTCGCAGTACGAAGAAATATCCTGCAACGCTTGTTCAAAATGCCGATTGTGAATATGGCCTGCTTTATCTCGAACATGCGTATCTGTGATCACCTGAAAGGTAGCCAACAGCCGTTGAGCGCTTTCTGCGCCTTGTTGTTCTTTTGAGTTCATATCGATTCCCTCCCTATAAATGAAGTCACCTTCGAGCAGCCATTCAAACGAAGGTACCGTCAAATCCGCCAGCTTCAGAACACCAGGCTCGCCGATCCCGATCTTCCGTGCAGCGCCTGCCGCCCGCGCCATTTCCATATCTCCGTCCGTATCTCCAATAACGATCGTCCGCTGTGGCGAAACGCCCAAACGCTCGCACGCAAGCAAGCACAAATCCGGATAAGGCTTGCCCCTCTCCGCCAGATCCGTGCCAATCACGTCATTAAAATAATCCTCGATGCCGAGCCAACGCAAATGAAGTCGCGCGCTGTCCGTATCGTCCGCCGTTACGACGGCCATCGGAATTCCCTGTAGACGGCAGCGATCCAAAAAGGCTTGAACCCCCGGCAGCAGACGTGCAGGACGAACCCGCTCCAGCTCATCATCCGCATGACGCAAGCAATCCCGCACGATCATTTTGGATTCGGCCCAGGACAGCCCGGCGCGATAGCCATGCCAAACAAGAATCGCATACATCTCATCCATCGTGCCCATCGCCAGCGGCCCACGCTTGTCGTAACCGGAAGTCCTACCTGTCGAGTCATGCTGTGTTCCCCAGATACCCGGAATATCTTCCTGTAAAATGACGAAGCCACGTTCGGCCAGCAATCCACGGAACATCTCGATGGCCGTATCCGCCCAAAAGCCCCACATCTGCGTGAAATCGAGCAGCGTGCCGTCTTTGTCGAACAAAATCGCGTCTGCGCGCAGCACGTCATACTCCCCCTCAAGCTTCCCCTTTTCCATGTCGTGCCCTCCCGTACTTCTGTAGTGAGTGTAAAAAAAACCGCAGGACGGCGCAGCCTGCGCCCCTTCTGCGGTCGGTTTGTTTCGATGCAAGTTCGGATAGCGTTCCGTTATTTCGAAATACGGTCCAGTTCGCTTTGCGCTTTCGCTTGTGCTTCTTTCAGCGCTTGCTCGGCAGGAACATTGTTGATCTGAACCTGGTCGGCCGCTACTTTCAACGCATCCGTGATCTTGCCTCCGGTTGGGTCCTGGAACGGAACCGACGCATGCGAAGCCTGCTGAAGCGGAACGCTGATTTGCGGATTTTTTTCGCTGAATGCTTTGAATGCCGGATCGTCAAGCGCCGACTGCCGAACCGCGATATAGCCTGTTTTCATCGACCAGTCCGCCGTGTTTTCCGTCTGCATGAAGTACGTGAACCATTTGAACGCCGCTTGCTGCTGTTCAGGGCTGGCTTTGGCTACGATACCCGCTTGAATCGCGCTCGCGACCGGTTTGCCTTCGCCGACGCCTTCCCAACCCGGTTGCTCCATCGCGGCCACGATGCCGAAATCCAGATCGCCCTGGTCGCCGCTGGAACCCGTATAGCCCGCCGCTTTGTTTTTCATCACGTCGTCAATTGTTTTGTACCAGTATTCCCAGCCTTGGCCGCCGGAGTGGATACGCATGATCTGATCTTCGTGAATCCATTTGCGGAAATGCTCCCAAGTCTCGATCCATTCGGGGGAGTCGATCGTCACCGTTTTGCCGTCTTCGCTCAGCACGCTGCCGCCCCGGCTCAACGCCGCGTCGATCATATTGCCTTCGCCCCACATCGGTTCCCAACCGTAGAAAGTCGTTTTGCCGCCTTCCTTCTTCGTCATTTTCGCCGCCGCGTCAGCCAGAGCTTCCCATGTCGTCAAGCTTGCCGGGTCGATGCCCGCTGCTTCCAACGCGTCTTTGCGGTAATACATAACCTGCGTCGTGCCGTACATCGGCAGGAAATATTGTTTGCCGTCCACTTTGCCTTGATCGAGGAACGTTTGGACAAAGTCTTCGGCTTTGAAATTCGCGTCAGCCGCGATCAGGTCGTCGAGCGAAGCGTAATAGCCTTTGCGCGCCCAGTCGATATTCGAGCTGAGTACGGCTGCAGGGACGTTGTTCGACGCGATGGCGGCTTGCAGCTTTTGCTCCGTTTCCGTGTAATCCGCTTGAGCGATGCCTTTCACGATCACTTCGTCTTGCGAAACGTTGAACGCGTCGATCTTCGCCTTCATGTTATCGCCCAGATTGCCGCCCAACCCGTACCAGAATTCGATCTCGACCGGCTTGGACGATTCGGCTGCGGCCGGGGTTCCGCTTGCGGCGGCGCTCGGCGTCTCCCCTGTCGACGAACCGCAAGCGGCGAGTAGCGTAAAGCTTGCCGCGAGCAGCATGGACATACCGCTTTTCCAACTTCTTTTCAGACCTTGTTTCATTCTTTGTTCTCCTCCAATGGTTGTGGGATGTCCCTCTTTTATAGGAATCAATAGACGGAAACAATGCGTGCGGCGAATCAGTTCTTGTTGACGCCTGCGGACATATTGACGCTCTGCATAATGGTCTTCTGCGCAAAAGCGAACAGGACCAGCAGCGGCGCGATCGTGAATGCGCTGGCTGCCATGATCTGCGGCCAGGCCAATCCGTAAGCCCCGCCTTCGACGAAGAATCCGCGCAAGCCGGCAGACACGAGTCTCAAATCCGGATCTTTGGTAATCAGCATCGGCCAGAAGTAGTTATTGTACTGTTCGATAAAAGTAATCAGGATCATAACCGCGAACGACGAACGGATCAGCGGCGACATGATCGTCCACAAAATTCGGAAATGCGACGCTCCATCCAATTGTCCGGCTTCGACCAGCTCATGCGAGACTTGCATAAACGCTTGGCGCAGCAGGAAGATCGAGAATACGCTGACGCTGTTCGAGATAATCAATCCGGCGTACGAATCCAGCAGATGCAATTCGTTCAGGATCATGTAACTCGGCAGATAAACGGCTGTGGTCGGAATCATGTAGCCCAGCAGCACCATCGCGGTAAAAGGTCCTTTGAGGCGGAATTTCATATGCGTTAGCGCGTAGGCCATCATGCTGGCGTTAACCACTTGTATCACGCAGATGCAGACCGCCACGAAAATGCTGTTGAACATATACCGGGCAAAAGGGGCCGAATTCCAAGCATCCGCGTAATTGCTCCAGTTGATCGATTCCGGCCAAAAGGTCGGCGGGAACCGCCAGATCTCGTCGTTCGTTTTCAAGCCGCTTGTGACCATCCAATAGAACGGAAAAGCCATCGCCAAGCTGACGACCACCAAGACGACATAACGGATCATACGGCCGATCTGTTCGCCGACAGGCACGATTTTGCCGCTACGTTCGCGTTTGTTTCCACGACCGAGTTCCCGTTCCTGCTCTACTTTTCTTGAATCGGTTATGTTCATGAGTAGTGCACCAGGCGTCGGCTGAGCAGGAACGAGAGTCCCGACAACAGTACGCAGATCAGAATGATGATAACGGCGATTGCCGAAGCTTCGCCGACGTTAAACGATTCGAAAGCCGATTGGTAGTACATATACAGCAAAGTGCGCGTCGATCCGGCCGGACCGCCTTGCGTCATGACATTGATCTGGTCATACGCTTGAAGCGATTGAATGGTCAGGATGATCGACAGGAACAGGGTTGTCGGCGAGATGAGCGGCAACGTGATTCCCCGGAACTTATCCCAAGCATTCGCCCCGTCTATCGCCGCCGCTTCCATCAGATCCTGTGGCAGGTTGCGCAGCGCAACCAGATAGAACACCATCGACCAACCGATCGATTTCCAGACCGTTACGATCATGACAGCCACCAGCGCCCAGGTCGAATCCTGCAACCAACCGACAGGCGAGATTCCAATCCAGCCGAGCAGCAGATTGGCAAGACCCACATCCGGTTCGAAGATCCATGACCAAGCAATCGAGACAGCGACGGTCGGCGTAACCCAAGGAGAGAACATCATGGCCCGGAACAATCCGGTGGAGCGCAACTTGCTATTCATCAGCAGTGCCAGCGCCAAGCCGCCCACAATAATCGGGATCACTGTGCCGAAGCCGAACAACAACGTAACTTTAAGAGCTTGATAGAAATCGGCGTGCGTCAGCAGATATGTATAGTTTTCCAAGCCGACGAACAATTTCTCCGGACTCATAAAGTCCCACTCGGTAAAGCTCAGGTAGACGATATAACCGAGAGGGCCAAACCAGAACACCAGCAGCGGCACGAGAGCCGGCAGTGTGAAGAGAATCGCTTCCCCTTCTCTGAATGCTTTCAGACGCAAAACTCCAACTCCTCTATGTTCAATTTTTTTTGATGACTGATGAATTCGGGCTTTGTGATATTGATACTTGCGATCCGTACAAACATGATTGTACAATCGAATTGAAAAACGCAGATTATCCCTATGTTAAATTGTCGAGCATTACTGTAAAAGTTGAGCAAAACGTTTTCGACCTTAAACGGTCCTAATTTCGGTTCAGGGGTGACAGTGTGGAAAAGGAATGGATGGAGACGATCCCGATGGCTTCCGTATCGCCACAGCGAAGCGAATTGCGGAAAAAAGTAATCGAATCTATTGCAACAACCATGGATCTGTACGGCGTCAATCATTCATTCGGTCAGCTCTACGGCATCATGTATTTCGAAGACCGACCGATGACGCTCGAAGAAATGAAGGATTATATGAACATGAGCAAAAGCAATATGAGCTATGCGGTACGTTCGCTAACCGAGTCGCAGATGATTTACAAACTTGACGAAAAACGCGATCGCAAAGATCAGTATGTCGCCGAAACCGACTTTTTCCGTACGTTCCGAAATTTCTTCGGGGCCAAATTGCAACGCGAAGTGGATGTGATGCTGGGGAGCATTCGCGAAGTGGTGCCGGAGCTGTCGGAGATCGTGCTATCGGAAGAAACTTCGGCTCAAGAACGCGAGGAAGCGCTGCGGGATTTGCATAAGATGCGGCATGCGGAGCAGTATTATGTATGGTTGCAAGGGTTTGTGGACCGGCTGCAAGGCGGAGACGCGTTTTTTACGGAGGGGGAATAAAGATCCTATTCGTTAGGGAAGCTTAGGGCGCTACGGGAGAAATTACAAGCCTATGCTTCCGAAGTGCATTTCTTCGAAATGCTTCACAAGACACTGTCTCGCTCGGAAAACTTGATTGAATTTAACTTACGTTGAAGCCGGGCATTCGCCCGGCTTCTTTTACTTGATAAGATGAATGCGTGGAATACGAATAACTACGTATATCCATTTATTTCGTCTGGATTTTCATTTTTCGAGCAAATAACTACATATGTCCATTTAAATCATCTGTATTGGACTTTTGGATGCTTTTTCTGCGCAAATAAATGGATATATGTAGTTATATAAAAAGCGTATCGCGAGCTATGTACAATAACTGGATATATGTACTTATTTGAAAAAGATCATCGGTTTATCTGTTCATCGAATCGACTCTAGAAAATCCCCAACTCATTCTCCGTCACCCGAGCGAGCTGGGCTTCGAACTGTTCGCTCGCCGCGATCTCCGGCACCAAATGCCAGCGTCCGCCGCTGTCCAGTCCGTAAACGCGCCAGCCCCCGGCATCCAAGCGGAACTGGGCGACAGGCAACTCGATCCAGCGTGTGCCGTCTTTGGAGGGACGCTGCTCAACCAACGTCAATTCGTCGCCTTCCAACGCGTAGCCGATACTCCGACGATTACGCAACTGTTCCCCGGCGGTGCTTTCCATGTACTGCTGCATGACTTTTTCAATGCGTCTTCTTGTAAAATCATCCATTGCCGCTTATCCTCTTTTCTCCAGCTTCTTTTTCAACTCAAGCTCAAGCGGCGACCCGGCTTCCACGCGACGATACGAGAGCGGCGGTCGGAAACCGAATAGATCGCGAAGTTCCGTCAACGGCATGGGTTCGATCTCTCGCAACGAAAGCAATGGCAGCGCATATCCTTTCGATACGCCTTGGAAATAATCGAGCGTATCCGCATACGAGCCAGCTTCGTCCTTTTCCGCAATCGCAGCCAATTCTTCCGGCGTTCCGATGATCGGGCGGCCGAATTCGGCGTAAGCCACCACAGCCGAAATCGGCGCCGCCAGATATAAAAAGGCCGATGTCTCCTCGTTCGGGAAACGGCGCCTGAATTCGTGCTGCTTGGTTCCTTCGCTCAAGCGCGCATACGGACCCGGGCGAAGACTGAGAATCAACGGGGCGCCGCTCATCGTAAAGCTCCTCCAAGAAATCGTACGCTATTTTTTGCTACATATTGCGTCATCGTCAGCCTCCTGGTTTTGGTTCTCGGATTCAATCTTATGCTCCAGAATACCACTTCCGTAACTTCGATTCGCGCCGTTCACGAATTTGTGACAGCTTCAATAGGAATCTTCGGAGTTCTGAGGAGTTGGGATCGTCATAACGCCGCGACCATCGTCATCGACGTGCCTTCCCAGCCGACTTCTTCAAATCCGAAATGCCGATACAGCTTCACCGCCGCTTCGTTACCGGGATCGACGCTGAGCGACACGCGCTTTACTCCCTGCTCCCGCAATCCGTCGAGCAAGCGGCTCATTAAGGCGCTGCCGATTCCTTGTCCCCGACTGCCGGACGTTAGCGCCATTCCCAGCTCCGGCACGTCCGGCGCGACATATCCGTACCCCCGATCGTTTTCCGGAAAAATGCGTGCGGTCGCCGAACCGAGCGGCGTACCGTTCACGCTCTCGGCAATGACGCCCAAGTCTCCTTCGCGACCCCAGTTTTCCATGTATTTGCGCATCGACGGTTCTTCCAGAATGCTTCGTTCAAACGGCGGTTCGCCTTCTTTGACATACAGCGATTCAAGCAGCATGTCCCATAAAAAAGGAATGTCTTTCTTTTCCGCGACACGTATCCGGTATTCGATCGGTTGTTTGTTCATCTGCGATCCCCTCTCACTTTCTACGGCTGCGAACCGCGATCCATCCGCCTGCGACAATTACGATCAAAGCGCAGCCGCCAAGTACGAAAGGAAGCCAGGAACGACTCGTTGCCGCTGCCTCATCTTCCATTTCCGTTCCGCCATCGGGCGGTTTTGCGAATGTCGTTCCCGTTCCAAGATCCTGTAAGTCTTTTATCACATCGGCATTCGTCTGCACGACTTCACCGGATCGGCCGCAGTTGGTGATCTCTTGTCTGCCATCGTGGTCATGCGTGTAAAGCAAATACGTTTTTCCTCGATCGAAGCCGAATTGGCAACTGCTCCAACTAGTGTACACCACCATCTCCGGTTGCATTACGCCTTTCCAGCTTTGATCCACGTCTAACGTCACGGCATTGTACTTTTCTTTGCGATCGTCTTCGAATTCTTCGATATGTTTGACTGTCCCTGTAAAAGTTGCCGCCGCTCTTTGTTTCGCATCTTCGGCATTTTCAGGGAATTCGCAGCTGCACGCCACCGCTTTTTGCATAGGCAAAACAAGCGGCAAAGATGCAAAACCCAATACGAGAGCGATTCCAAGTTTCCAGATTCTTCGCATCAGAAGACCTCCTCTGCATATCGTTGTTTCCCTTTTTTTTATAAGCGCGATAAAGGCCGTAAAAGTTCGATCTGACTCTTTTTAAAACGGTTCGCCCGCTTCGCCCCCTCTATCCATTTGAGTCTCGACGGTCAATTTCGGGTAATGAAAGAAGAATTGTTGAAAACCGCGCACTTCTTTCACTCATTTTCAACACATGTATTTTCCCCTATCCACCATTCGAGAAGGAGAGCTGGTCCATCCTATGAGCAAAACGATTTTTGTATCCAACCGTCTTCCCGTCACTGTCTCCAAGAACGAATCCGGCCTGGACTATAAAGAAAGCATAGGCGGTCTGGCTACCGGGCTTAAAAATTACCACGAGCAAGGCGACACGATCTGGGCCGGCTGGCCGGGCGTCTCGCAAGACGATCTGAGCGAGGAAGAACTGTCTTCGATCGCCTCCACGTTGAAAAGCGACTACAAATGTTTGTCCGTGCCGCTGACCTCCGACGATGTCGAAGAATATTACCACGGCTTCTGTAACGAAACGATCTGGCCTCTTTTCCATTATTTCACGAGCGCCGTCGAATACAAAAACGAGACGTGGGAAGCGTACAAACGCGTCAACCGCAAGTTTTTCGAAGCTGTTGATCCGCTGATCGGCGAAGACGACACCATCTGGATTCACGACTATCAACTGATGCTGCTGCCGCAGATGATCCGGGAAAAGCATCCTGACGTCAAAATCGGCTTTTTCCTGCATATTCCGTTCCCGTCGTTCGAAATCTACCGTCAGATGATCTGGCGCACGGAGATTCTCGAAGGCCTGATGGGCGCGAATCTGATCGGGTTCCATACGTACGATTACGTGCGCCACTTCCTGAGCAGCGTGCGCCGTTTGCTCGGTCACGAACACAGCCTGTACAAAATGCAGTTGGAGTCGCATATCGTGCAGGTGGACGCGTTCCCGATGGGCATCGACTACGATTATTTCGCCAACACGCCGACCCGCGAAAACGCGTCGCAGGAAACGCTGGACTTCATCAAAAGCACGAAAGACGTGCGGAACATCATTTCGGTTGACCGTCTAGATTATACCAAAGGCATTCCGGACCGGATCAAAGCGTTCAAGACCTTCCTCGCCAACTATCCGGAATATCGGGAAAAAGTCCGCTTGAACCTGATTATCGCCCCGTCCCGCGTCGGCATCGAAAAATACGACAACCTGAAGCGCGAGATCGAGGAACTGGTCAGCGAAGTGAACGGCGAATTCGGTACGTTCAACTGGATGCCGGTCTGGTTCTTTTTCCGTACGGTATCGCAAGACGATCTGATCGCGTTCTACCGCCACAGCGACGTGCTGCTCGTGACTCCTTTGCGCGACGGCATGAACCTGGTCGCCAAAGAATACGTCGCGTCGCGCACGGATTACAAAGGCATGCTCGTCATGAGCGAAACGGCAGGCGCGGCCAGCGAACTGGGCGAAGCGGTCATCGTCAATACGAATGACCACGAAGCGATTGCGGCGGGCATCAAAATGGCGCTCGAAATGCCGGAAGACGACAAAATGGACCGCAACAAAAACATGCACCGCCGTCTGTCCCGCTACAACGTCAAGTTCTGGGCGGAAGAGTTCCTGAACACGCTGCACGGATCGCCGGAAGAAAAGATCCATACCGAGCCGCTGACGCGCCTGACTTCCGGTTCGTCCGAACTGGAACTGTCTTACCGCAACGCAAGCAACCGCGTGCTGTTCCTCGACTACGACGGGACTTTGGTCGGCTTCAAACCGACGCCGGACCAAGCCCGTCCCGACGCGGAACTGAAGCAGTTGCTCACCAAGCTGACCGAAGATCCGAAAAACACGGTCGTCATCATCACGGGACGCGACCGGTTCACGGCGGAAAAATGGCTCGGCGACCTGAACCTGAGCATCGTCGCCGCGCACGGCCTGTGGTTCCGCAAACCGGGCGGCGAATGGATCAAAACGATCAATATCGACAACGAATGGAAAGAATCCATCCGTCCGATCATGGAAACGTACACCGACCGCACGCCGGGTTCGCTGATCGAGGAAAAAGACTATTCGATCGCTTGGCATTACCGCCAATCCGAACCGGATATCGCTGCCGTGAAGCGCAACGAACTCAAAGAAGCGCTCATGTCGATCACCCAATCCATGACCGTGGGCGTTCTGGACGGCAACAAAGTCATCGAAGTCAAAGACGCCCGCGTCAACAAAGGCCACGGCGCGCATCTGGTCTTGAGCCAGGATCATTACGACTTCGTGTTCGGCGCCGGCGACGACCGCACCGACGAAGACATGTTCGCCGCCCTGCCGGAAGGCTCCTACTCCGTTAAGATCGGCAAAGAAGTCACCGCCGCCAAATATCGCCTGAAATCTTCCCGCGATATCCGCTCTTTGTTGGCTAGATTCAACGAAGTATCCGGCGAAGTCTCGACGACGAAGCAATAATCTTTTGGCTTTTGGCTTCTTTGAAGCCTTTGCTCTTGCCTGTTCCCTTATTTTCCCTACCCCTGCTTTTCAAAAGCCTGGCCGCGCCTACAGCGCGGCCAGGCTTTTCGTTTGTCCGATCCGAACCGGCGAAGCGCCAGGCGGAGGGAGAAATTCAGTGAAAGACGCCTTTGAACTCGGAAAGATTCCACTAAAAATTTAAATCGACTTTTCCGAGTGAGACAGCGGCTTGAACGAA
>NZ_JBBKAR010000017.1:0-540 GCF_037722395.1 Saccharibacillus sacchari
AGGTGGACAGTTTGACTGGGGCGGTCGCCTCCTAAAATGTAACGGAGGCGCCCAAAGGTTCCCTCAGAATGGTTGGAAATCATTCGTAGCGTGTAAAGGCATAAGGGAGCTTGACTGCGAGACGGACAGGTCGAGCAGGGACGAAAGTCGGGCTTAGTGATCCGGTGGTACCGCATGGAAGGGCCATCGCTCAACGGATAAAAGCTACCCTGGGGATAACAGGCTTATCTCCCCCAAGAGTCCACATCGACGGGGAGGTTTGGCACCTCGATGTCGGCTCATCGCATCCTGGGGCTGAAGTAGGTCCCAAGGGTTGGGCTGTTCGCCCATTAAAGCGGTACGCGAGCTGGGTTCAGAACGTCGTGAGACAGTTCGGTCCCTATCTGTCGTGGGCGTTGGAAATTTGAGAGGAGCTGTCCTTAGTACGAGAGGACCGGGATGGACGCACCGCTGGTGTACCAGTTGTTCCGCCAGGAGCATCGCTGGGTAGCTACGTGCGGACGGGATAAACGCTGAAAGCATCTAAGCGTGAAGCCCCCC
>NZ_JBBKAR010000018.1:0-105420 GCF_037722395.1 Saccharibacillus sacchari
AGTAAAACTTGCGCAGCAAGAGGCCGTTCCCCAATTCATCGGGAACGGCCCTTCTTTTACCTACCACCGGTCGTCAAGCCCAGCGGAGGGAGGGATTCAGTGTAGGAGCGTCAGCGTTCGCCTTTGAAATTGAGAAATCACCTTATAAAACTTCCAATCCGATTTCTCAATTTCAACACGCGACCGAAACGAATCCCTCCCGCAGCGCCACCCTTGCACGACTACCTCTCCGCCACCACACCAATATAAGAGCCTGACGAAAACTCATACAACCCCTGATCCGTCAACTTCAACTCCGGAATCACCGTCAACGTCAAGAACGACAGCATGAGGAACAAATTAAATTCTTTCGACGCCCCCAACCGAGGCAGTGCCCCATTTACCTCTCGCATCGTCGCATACACATCCTCGTACGGCTTGTCCGACATCAACCCACCTACAGGCAGTGCCAACGATGCAATCAACTCCCCGTTTTCCACCACAACCAGCCCGCCGTCCAATCGAACGACATGCTCGATCGCCGCCAAGATATCCGCGTCCGATGCGCCTACCGCCACGATATTATGCGAATCATGCGCGACCGTCGTCGCGATCGCTCCACGCTTCAGTCCGAATCCTCGCACGATCGCAGCAGCTGCATTCCCGGTAGCCCGGTGCCGTTCCGCGACCACCATTTTCAGCAGATCCCGTTCAATAGAAGGTTGGAAAAATCCGCCTTGCTCGTCGACCGATTGAATGCTGCGCTCCGTAATCAGACTGCCCGGCACGACTTCGATCACATGGCACTGCGCAGATCCGGCAGGCAACGCAATCTCGATATCGCCTAGCGTAACCGGTTTGGCATTGAGGTGAGGGAGTGCAATCCGTGATTTAGGCGCTTCGACAGGGATCGGCTGCCGCGATTGAAGCCACCAGGGAACCGTCGTGTCTTCTCCGTTTTCGTCAAGGTCAACGTTCAATCTCGCATCCCTTTTCCGATCGAACACGCAAAGCCCTTTTTTATACACCTGATGAATCGCCACGTCGTTCAGATCGTCCAGCAGCAGGAAGTCCGCCTGATAGCCGGGAGCAACAGCTCCCAGATGACGCAAGCCGAAGCATTCGGCCGCGTTCAACGTCGCCATCTGCACGGCCGTGATCGGATCAAGCCCTTCGGCGATTGACAAGCGTACGCAATGGTCGATGCTGCCTACCTCGATCAGATCGTCGAGCAGCACGTCGTCGGTGACGAACAGGCAGCGGCGCGAATTGCTGGGCGTGACGGCAGGCAGCAGCGCCTTCAGATCTTTTGCCACCGTGCCTTCGCGGATCATGAGATACATGCCCATGTCCAGACGGTCGCGGGCTTCCTGCACATTGACGGCTTCGTGGTCGGTACGGATATTCGCGGCGGCGTAAATATTCAAGTCTTCGCGTCCGATTCCCGCGGCATGGCCGTCGATCAGACCGCCGCCCGAGCGGATTGTGTCCAGCTTGGCGAGCATGCCGGGACTGCCGTTTGCGACCGAAGGGAAGTCCATCACTTCGGCCAATCCGAGTACGCGAGGGTCGGACAAGAACGGGGCGAGCTTGTCCGCATCCAATACCGCGCCGTTATTTTCGGTAGGGGTTGCGGGTACGCAGGAAGGCAGCATAACGAACAGATCCAGTGGAACCTGCTCAGCGTCATCCAACAGGTATTGAATGCCGTCGACGCCCGCTACGTTGGCAATCTCGTGCGGATCGGTAACCGCCGCGGTCACGCCGTGGCGCAGCGACACTTTGGCGAATTCCGAAGGCAGCAGCATGGTGCTTTCGATATGGACATGACCGTCGATAAACCCCGGCACGATAACGCGTCCGCTGGCATCGATGATTTCTTTTCCTTCGTACGAGCCGATTCCCGCAATGATTCCATCGACGACAGCGATATCGCCTTGCATCATTTCGCCTGTAAATACATTGACGATCACTCCGTTTTTGACGACGAGATCGGCTGGGAGACGTTTGGCGGCGACCTCGATTCGTTTGCTTAAAGTTGAAAGATTCGTTGGCATGGATAGGCTCCTTTTCACGTGATAGGCATGGAAACTTGTTAAGACAGTCGATTGAAAAATAAAAAATCCCGACCACAAAGCAAATGCGAACGGATATGAACCCATTCGAAAACACACCGCAGTACCTCGTCAACTCTAAAGGTAAAAAGTGTGCATTTGTTTGTAATCGAGACTTTACGGTTCCCGGTAGAGACCTCCGTACCTTATCTACGGAGTTATACGTGTATGCAATTGGTCGCGGTGATCGATTAGGGACGATTATATCAAGCCGCGAGACAAAGCTCAAGGCGAAAAGCCGTATCGCTCGAACGCGTAAGAATATTGCGACTTTTTGTGCGAATTTGGGTAAAAGGTAAAGAGCAGGCAAGACAACTGTTATTTTATTATCCCACCTTTAAGGAGAACCCACCTACATGAAACCTTGGAAAAACATGCTTTTGTCCCTAACCGTATCCGTTGGCTTACTGGCGTCTTCGGTTCCGGCTCTGGCGGCTACACCTACGGCGTCCGCACCGGATACGACCATTCAAGTGAACGGCAAAGCCATCGATTACGCGTACGGCGAAGCGATTGTCAAAAAAGGAATCACGCTCGTGCCCGTACGCCTGACGGTCGAAGCGCTGGGCGGCAAACTGCAAGACGTCAAAAACGGAACCGTGCGCATCGTCGTAAACGGCGAAACGGTTACGCTGAAGGACAAGGCGCAGCTGATCGGCGGCGTGTCGTTTATTCCGGTGCGTTCCCTGGCCGAAGTAGCGGGTTACGACGTTCGTTGGGATCGTCAGACCCGTACCGTGCTTCTGGTTTCGAAAGCTACGGGCGAGGCAGCGCGCGGCTTCCTATGGGAAGTGAAAAACGGACCGACAACGGTCTATCTGGTCGGTTCGATGCACATCGCGGACGATAGCTTCTACCCGCTGCGCGACGAGTTTGAAAAAGCGTTCGCCGAAGCGGATTACCTGGGCGTCGAGATCGATATCAGCAAAGCGGCCGACGAAGAGCAGCAGCAGATGATCAGCAAAATGGGCATGTACAGTGACGGAACCACGCTGAAAGACCATATTTCGGCCGGTACGTACAAGCAGCTCGGCGAACTTTTGAAAGCCAACGGATTGAAAGCCGACGCGTTCGATGCGTTCAAGCCGTGGGTGGTGGAGACAACGCTGGGCAGCTTGCAAGCTAGCGGTGCCGGATACGAAGCCGACGCGGGCGTCGATCTGTACTTTATCCAGCAAGCGGTCAAGAACAAGATTCCGGTGCTGGAGCTGGAAACATACGAATCGCAACTGGGCATGTTCGACGGTCTGTCCGACGGTCTTCAGGAACGTAATCTGAAGGCCGCGATCGAGAGCTTCGATACGATTGCCGACAGCACCGACGATATGGCGAAAATGTGGAAAAGCGGCGACGAAAAGGCTTTGCTTGAGATGACCAACAGCGTCGCGGAAGATCCCGAGTATTACAAAGCCCTGCTTGTCGATCGCAACGTCGGCATGGCGGACAAGATCGACGGCTATCTGAAAAGCGGCAAAGCGGAAGAGTATTTCATCGTTGTAGGCGCGGCGCATTATTTGGGCAACGACGGCGTGCTCAAGCTGCTCGAAGACAAAGGCTATACTATTTCGCGTAAGTAAAAAGAAAGCAATCTGCGCCATAACGAAAAAAGCCTGTCGATACTCCGATGCTGCAACCGGAGTCCGACAGGCTTTTTTTATGCAAAAGTCAACGCGTAGGCACCTGATCCTGTATGGCCCTGCTTCATCTTCGCGTCCGGTTCACGCCAAGTCGATCAGCACTTTCACCGTTCCCTGCGCGCCGATCGCTGTGTCGAAGGCTTCCGCGATCTCGTCCAGCTTGTACACGTGAGTTACCAATCCCGACAGTTTGGCATGATGCTTGGTGATATGGCCCACTACCGCCGCCAGATCTGCATGCGTATAACCGCTCGCTCCTTGCACCCGGACTTCTTTGGACATGATCTGTCCGAGGCTGAACGGAACTTCCTGTTTGTACACGGCGATGATCGCGATCCGCGCTTGCGGCTTGACGATCTCCATCACGGCTTTGAACAACGGAGCGGCACCTGCGGCATCGACAAAAGCATCGACGTCCGGCACATCCAGCCCATACACGTTCACTTGTCCGAAAAGAGCGGTCAGCCCGTCAGCCAGCGCGATTTTCGAGGTGTTGACGGTAAGGGCGCCCAACGCCTCGGCTTTGGCCAATCTCCATTCGTCGATATCGACCACGCATACGTCCGCGATGCCTTCGGCGATTAGGCTGGCGGCAGCCAGCAGCCCGATCGGTCCCGCGCCGAGAATAACGATATGTTCGCCCGGCTTCGGATCGACGCTGAAAGCCCCGTGTCGGCCTACGCTCATCGGTTCCAGCAATGCAGCAGCTTCCAGTGGTACCTCCGGCGCGAACGCGTAGAGGTTGTGATTCAGCGCCGCCTCTTCAACCACCACATACTGCGAAAAACCGGAGCATTCCAACGATTTGCGCCGCCCGGCCTTTTTAGCGGTAATCGGATTGATTCCGACATGCTGCCCGACCGAAATTTCCGAAGAAACTTCCGAACCGACCGCGACGACTTCGCCTGCCATTTCATGTCCGAACTCCGAGCCGAGGCTGATCCCAAGATTGCCACCGCCGGCTTTGACGATATTGATATCCGTTCCGCAGATGCCGCTGCGCAAGTTGCGAACGAGCACGTCTTTGGGGCCGATCTCGGGGAGTTCCTTTTCTACGATACGAATATTCGCTGTTCCTTCATATACCGCTGCTTTCATTTTGTTCATGTTTGCTCACTCCTTATCGGTAATGGTGCGACTTGCCCTCTATCCTGCCGGAGTGTTATAAATTCAAGATAAACAAAGTTCGGGAAGGAAAGGGGCAAAACGATGTCGGGAGCAGCGCCGGGGCCGAAAGTTCGCAGAGCGATACGCAAAAAGAAAAAAGGGAAGACTGCGGCGATTTCTATCGTCTTTTTGCTGATCCTTCTGGTTGCCGCCTGGAAAGGCATGGCGTTTTTCGGTTATGTACCGGATGTTCCGGGCGAAGAACAAGGGCGGATCATCGGCATTCACCCGGAGGTACAGGCCAAAACGAACGACTTGGTTGCGCAAGCGGCCGACCGGGGCATCGAGATTGTGATTACGTCGGATTTCCGCAGCAGCGAGGAGCAGGATCGGTTGTTCCGGCAAGGACGCGAAGACTCGGGGAATATCGTGACCAATGCGCGGGGCGGTCAGTCGTATCACAATTACGGTCTGGCTATCGATTTTGCGTTGCGTGACGGAAAAGGCGGCGTGGTGTGGGATATGGAAGTCGATCGCAACGGCAACGGACGCCCGGATTGGATGGAGGTCGTCGAGTTGGCGAAAGCGTTGGGCTTTGACTGGGGCGGCGACTGGGATCGTTTTCCCGATTACCCGCATTTTCAAATGGACTTCGGCTATACGCTGCGTCAGCTTCAGAACGGTAAAGTGCCTAAAGGCTCTCAGGTGGAAGCGATAAAGACCGATGATTGAAGCCGGATCAGGTATAGTCGTATTTTGAACCCGTAGGGAAGGTTAGTTGTTCGGAAGAAGCAAGAAAGTTACGATTTCCACTCCTTTTTGTCATCTTTTATTTTCTTTGTACGTCTCGGAGAAGCGTATAATTCGAACGGTGTAAATAAGCAGGGAATGAAAGGTGCAGCAGGAATGCAAAATACTTCAGGCAAGGCGATAGATGCAAAAAATCGGGCGACCTTATATTCCCCGAACATTCATGGACCCGGCAAGGCCGGGAAGCTGAAGGCCGAAGACGGGCGACGGCATATGTATGGATTGGACGGCCTTCGGGCTGTTGCGGTACTGGCGGTTATCGCCTATCACCTCGACCTCGGTTTTCTGCCGGGGGGATTGTTCGGGGTGGGGCTATTTTTCGTGTTATCGGGGTATTTGATTACGGATATTCTTCTTTCTCAATGGCATCGCACAGGCTCTATGAACCTGGCCGATTTCTATATTCGACGGGCAAGAAGGCTTCTGCCTGGCATGGTTGCCGTGATCGCCTCCATTATGATTTGGCTATTTTTCGCTGACCCAAACCGGCTGTCCGAGCTTCGTGGCGATATCGGCGCGGCAGCGTTATACATAAGCAATTGGTGGTACGTTTTTCATCACGTTTCTTACTTCGAAAGCTTCGGTCCGCCGTCGCCGTTCGGGCATTTCTGGTCGCTGGCGGTAGAAGAGCAATTTTATATCGTTTGGCCGTTGCTGTTGTTGCTGCTTATTCCCTTGATGCGGAAAAAAGGGCCGCTGCTGGTATTCATCATCGGGCTTGCGCTGCTATCTGCGGAAATGATGGCGTTATTATACAACCCGGATCTCGATCCAAGCCGTGTGTATTACGGAACGGATACGCGTGCTTTTGCACTGTTGGCGGGGGCTGCGTTGGCAGTCGTCTGGCCGAGCCAAAAGCTGTCTTCCGCGATCGGTCCGGGCGCACGGATCGTGATGGAGTTGATGGGGGCGGCTGCGTTGGCTTTCCTGCTCTACGCGATGCTGACCGGAAGCGAGTATGATCCTTCGCTGTATACGGGCGGCATGGCGCTGCAAGCCTTGTCGGCCGCGCTGCTTGTCGCCGCATTGGCACATCCGGCGTCTCTATTGGCCCGCGTGTTCGGAATCGCGCCTTTGCGTTGGATCGGGCGGCATTCGTACGGACTGTATCTGTGGCATTATCCGGTCATCGTCTTGACGACGCCGAGCGTGGACACGGGAGGGCTTAATCTTCTTCGCGTTGCGCTTCAATTGCTGGCGGTATTCGTATTGGCGGCTGTGTCGTTAAAATATATCGAAGATCCGATTCGCCGGCATGGATTCCGCGCCTTCGTATCCGGTCTGTGGAAACGCGGCAGACGCCGTTCGGGCCGTGTCGTGCTTTCCCGCACCGTTACGCTGATGAGTGCGGCGCTGATCGTGCTCGCGTTGGTTCGACTCACGCATACGCCGGAGTCTGCGACCACGGCCGACGTCGCCCAGCCTGCTTCGCAAAAGCAGGCGGCAGCTATTTCCAAAGAAACGGTGAAGACCGCAAAGCAGGGAAACAAACCGGCCTTGCCAAGCAGGCTGGGAGCTTCGGTCAACAGCACTCCGCCTGCTTCTACTCCTTCAAAAAAGGCGCAGAGCGAGCAGCCAGCCGCTAACACGGATACAGTGGCGTATACGGTGATAGGCGATTCGGTGATTCTCGACGCCAAGCCTTATTTGGAGGAAAGTATCGCGAAAGTCTTTGTGGACGGTAAAGTCGGACGGCAAATGTGGGAAGCGCCTGACCTGCTATCGCAGTTGGAAAGTCAGCAAAAGCTGGGTGGACGCGTCGTGATCGAACTGGGCACGAACGGTTCGTTCAATACGAAAAAGCTGAACGAAGTGTTGGACAATCTACAAAGCAAAGAGCGGATCTATCTCGTGACAGTGAGAGTGCCTCGCTCCTGGGAGCGTACCGTGAACCGTTCCCTGACCGAAGCGTCCGAGCGTTACAACAACGTCTCGCTGATCGATTGGTTTAGCGTCAGCGCGGGACATAACGATTATTTCTCGGAGGATGGCGTACATCTGACTCCTACGGGAGCGGAAGCTTTTGCGGCGCTGGTGAAGCAGGCGATAGAGAAAAAGGCTGCGATTCGTTCCTGAATCGCAATCTTGATGTACGGCTTCGCCGATGAAACAGAAGCAGGTTACGGAAAAAGCGCGGGCGACAAAAGGATGGGGTTGGAAACGGCCCGAATATCCCGTCTTTTCGCGCTTTTTTGCTCGATGCAAGCTATGCTTGAACCGCTGTATTTCCCGAACTCAAGCAGCGGTTGATATACAAAAAATCCGGCTCGGGCTACACTACAGTCATTCCAAAACAAGGAGCGATGGACATGTTCGACATGACGAAGATCGGCCTTAACATTGCACGTTTGCGCAAGGAAAGCGGAATGACTCAGATGGAGCTGGCGGATCGGTTGGGCATCAGTTATCAGGCGGTAAGCAGTTGGGAACGGGGGAGCACGATGCCGGATATTTCGAAGCTTCCTTTATTGGCGGATAGCTTCGGCGTGAGTATCGACGATATTTTGAGCGGCGGACGGGGAGCGGATCTGGTGCGTAAAATTGTATCGGGACCTGTCGAAGAAACGCTGCAACCGGGCGAAGTATCGGCGGAGGAGTTTCAGGAGCTGGCTCCGCTGCTGCCGTCCAAGCAAGCCGACGCCGTATTTGGCCGCACGGAGCAGCCGAGCGGGTTGGGCGAGCTGATCGCGGTTGCGCCTTTTATCAGCGAAGACGTACTTGGGGAATGCGCGCTGCGGGCTTTCGGTACGGTGGCGTTGTCGGAACTCGTGGCATTGGCTCCATTTTTGGATGAAAAAGCTGTGGACGAATTGGCGCTGCGCGCGTATGGAACGTCCGGGGTTTCGGGAATGGTCGCATTGGCTCCTTTTATGGATCGGGACCGACTGGACGCATTGGCGAGAGGGATAGCGGCCGATAGCGGCAAGGAGGGAGTAGCGGCGCCTGCACCACCGGCAGCTCCGTCTGCACCTGCCGAGGTCCACTCGCCGCAACCGGAGGATCGAGAAGAAACGGACGGGCCGAAAATGGGCAGCCATTCGTCTTCCTTCGCTGATCCGTCCCGCTAAGGAACTCGGATCATAGATGGCTGCGAAGAATCTCAAGCCCTGTCCGCAGCTCGTCACGGGATTCGGTTGACGATAACGCGACGCGCACATGCTGATCGCGCGACGCCGTTCCGACCAGAAAGCGCTCGGAGTGGAAAACCCGTACGCCTTTTGCCAGTAGGTCACTCTCGAAGCGCGAAGCATGGACCGGATTCGGCAGACGCAGCCAGCGGAAAAAGCTAAGCGGGTGGCCCGGATCGTCCGGTTGAGGAAAATAGTCGGCAAACAAATCGTTGGCGGATTTCGCCAGCGATTTTTTGTATGCGACAATTTCGGTTCCGCGCCCGGACGCGATAATCTCGGTGATGATCTCGGCGTCGAGCGAAGAGGTCTTGACGTTGACGTGGTAGATCGCCCGAAGCATCCGCTCGCGCATGGCTTCGCTGAAAACGACATAAGCGACGCGCAGACCGGAACAGATCGACTTGCTGGTGCTGCAAATATAGACGGTCTGCTCGGGTAGCATCTGACGGAGAGGAATGCCGTCTTCCGGCGTCGTACCGTGGAGCAGGGCCGCGTGAATATCGTCTTCGATGACGATAAGGCCGTGCTTTTCGATCACGTCGGCCAGCGCTTTTCGGCGTGCATTGGGGATGAAGATCGCGGTAGGGTTGCAGCACGACGGCATCAGGAACACACCTTGCAGCTCGGCATTCCGACAGCCGTTGTCCAACTCCTCCGGAAGCATGCCAAAGTCATCGCCGGGGATCGGAATCAGCTTGATACGCAGCGATCGCGCCAGCTCGATAAAGTTGGAGTACGTATATTCGTCCACGGCGATCCGGCTGCCCGGTTCGAACAGCGCAAGGAGCGTGATGGTCAGCGCGTTTTGCGCACCCGATACGATGGCGACCTGGTCGATGGTGGCTTTTATGCCCAGCGGCTCCATCCAACGGAGCGCGGCTTCTTTTTGATGCGGTATGCCGGCGGGGTCGTCGTAGTTGAGGAAGCGCTCGACGCCGACTTTTCCCGCTACTTTTTTCACGGCTTCGGCGATCATGAAGTTGCTCTGCTCGAACGAAGCCACCAAGCCGAAGTCGATACATTCCATAGGAACGCGGTCGCGCGAGATCGTGACGGAACGGACGGCATTGGTCGAGACGAACGTTCCGCTTCCGGTGACCGCGTGCAGCAGACCTTTCAACTCGCAAGTTTTGTAGGCACGCGTAACGGTCGTAAAATTGATATC
Organism: Saccharibacillus sacchari; assembly: GCF_037722395.1. Classification (GTDB taxonomy): domain Bacteria; phylum Bacillota; class Bacilli; order Paenibacillales; family Paenibacillaceae; genus Saccharibacillus; species Saccharibacillus sacchari_A. Next base: position 9,944 of record NZ_JBBKAR010000018.1, read on the forward strand.
GAGAAAGTCGGCCAGCTCCCGCTGCGGCGGAAGTTTGGTTCCCGGCGGCAGAAAGCCCTCCGTAATATCGCGTTCCAGCATCCGGGCCAGCGACAGGTAGATCGGACGGGTCAGCTCGCGCCGCTCGGGACGCCAGGACATCGGATAATCGACAAACGAATTGATCGGCATTCAGCACGTCACTCCCCGCAAAATTGTAATCCATACAATTATACAATTGATTGTATGGATTTACGAGCCTAAAATGAACAGGACAAGTTTACATGCGAGGAGAGGAATAGACGATATGAACGAAAATGCAACGAGTTCCAAAGCATTCCGCGCCGCGTTTCCGGTGACGCTGCCGATTCTGGCCGGTTTTATGTTCCTCGGAATCGCTTACGGCGTATTCATGAACGTATCCGGCTTCGGCGCCGGTTGGACGTTCCTGATGAGCCTGCTGATCTTCGCCGGTTCGATGGAATTCGTGGCGGTCGGATTGCTACTCGGAGCTTTCAATCCGCTGGGAGCGCTGCTGCTGACGCTGATGGTTAACGCGCGGCATTTGTTTTACGGCATCTCGATGCTGGAAAAGTATAAAGGAACAGGCTGGAAAAAGCCCTATCTGATCTTCGGCATGTGCGACGAGTCGTTCTCGATCAATTACTCGGCCAAAATTCCGGAAGGCGTGGACCGGGGCTGGTTTATGTTCTTCGTGACGCTGCTCAACCATGCGTATTGGGTAGCCGGGGCGACGATCGGAGGCGTGCTGGGTTCGTTCGTGAACTTCGATCTGAAAGGCTTGGAATTCGTGATGACCGCGTTGTTCGTCGTCATCTTCGTCGAGCAATGGATGAAGCAAAAAATACACGATAGCGCCGTGATCGGCATCGTCGTCTCGGTGCTGGGCCTGATCCTGTTCGGACCGGACCGCTTTATCATTCCTTCGATGATCGCGATCCTGGCCGTACTGACCCTGACGCGCAAAGCTTTGGAACGTAAAACGGCGCAAGCCGAAGAAGGAGGTGCGGCATGATCATGACCGTCAGCCAACAAATCGTCATGATCGCCGTCGTCGTGCTCGGCACGATGGCGACGCGCTTCCTGCCGTTCCTCATTTTCCCGCCCGGCCGCCCGACGCCCGAATACGTCAAATACCTCGGCCGCGTCCTACCCGCCGCCGCAATCGGCCTATTGGTCATCTACAGCCTGAAAGACATCAACCTGCTATCTTCGACCCACGGCCTGCCCGAACTGGTCTCCGTCGCTGTCGTCGTATGGCTGCACATCTGGAAAAAGAACATGTTCCTCTCCATCGCCGCAGGCACGATCCTGTACATGATCTTGATCCGTCTATGACGCGGATAGCATAAAGAAAGCCAGGCCCGAAAAGCTCGAATCCGAGCGCCCTACGATCGGATTTTCGGAAATAAGTGCGTATATGCACTTAATTTCCTCGAATTATTCCGTTTTCAGATAATAGATGTGTATATGCGCTTAATTACTCTGTACAGCGATCTTTCACGCGTTTTTTCTTCAAATAAGTGTATATACACACTTATTTGAAGATTCGAGAGCAAATCCAGCGAAATAAGTGTATTTGCGCACTTATTTCAACCCCTCCCGCTCAAACAATTCCCACTTACACCCTTTCGAAAAAGTGAATTTCGGACGCCTGCGCTAACGAATTTCTCTCGCAAGGCTCCCGCATCACCCGAACTTTTTCCGCGAACAAGATTCCCGAAAAAGTTACGCGTTTCCCTTTCTCAACATGTCCACGTGAGGAATCCCGTCTTCCGGGTACACCTCGGAAATCGGACGGAAGCCGAACGAGCCGTAGAACTTTTCCAGATAGTGTTGCGCTTGAATCTTGATCTCCTGTTCGCCCAACTCTTCCGTCAAAAAAGCGATGGCCCGTGTCATCAGCTCCTGCGCCAATCCCTGCCCCCGGAAGGCGTCGTTCACCAACACGCGTCCGATCGAAGATTGCGTATACGCCACGCCCGGAGGAAGCAATCGGCAATAGGCTGCGATCTGTCCGTCTTTTTCCGCAAAAAGATGATGGCACTGCGGGTCTTTGCCGTCGATCTCGGGGTACAGGCAGTTCTGTTCCAGCATAAAGACGCCTACCCGTTCCCGAAGAATCCGGTAAAGTTCGTCGCCGCCCAATTGTTCAAAAGATTTTAAATGCCACTGCATGTCTGCTGCCCCCTGTGTATAATTTAATGTAAATACGCTGAAAGAAGCATACAATAATTTTATTGCGTTTGCAATAAAAGGGGGACGTCATGGGCAATATTTTACGGGAGGTCGGGGCGATCGCGAGATGCTTCGAATCTATTTCCAACATCGAATTCAAGCCATATGGCCTTTCCAAAAACCAATATATCTATCTGGTGCGCATTTGCGAAAATCCGGGCATCATTCAGGAAGAGATCGTTTATATGGTAAAAGTGGACCGTTCGACAGCCTCGCGCGCGATCGAGAAGCTGGAACGTGACGGCTTTATCCAGAAAGAGCAAGAGTCCGATAACCGGAAGAACAAAGCGTTGTATCCAACGGAAAAGGGCAAAGAGATGTACGAGTTTCTTCGCAAAGAAGACGATTACTCCAACTCCGCCGCAGTCAAAGGACTGAGTGCCGAAGAGCAGGAAACGCTGCTGCAATTGCTGCAAAAGGTACGCGCCAACGTCGAACCGGATTGGGAAATGGTGAAGAACGGCGGCAGCCGGGAATATTAGGGCGGAGCCAAACGTCGGATGACCATTGAAAAGGAGTCGCAAAATGAATCTGAAACTGCATTCGCTGAAATATGGCAATATCGCGCATTACGATTGGGAAATGACGTTGCTTGAAGAACGGGAAGGCTTTCTGATTGCGGAGGGAAAATCCGGGCGGCAGTTGAAGCATTATACGAAAGGGCAAACGTTCACCATCCCTCACGCTTCGTTGGAAGTGTATGCGCTGCAAGAAGGATTCACGGTCAGCTTCGATATTTTGGACGGTGACGTGATCTCGATCTATTGCAATGTGTCGGAACCTTGCATTCACGACGGGGCCGACGTCTCGTTTATTGACTTGGATCTGGACCTGCTATGGAACAAAGCGTTGGGGTGGCATGTGGTGGATGAAGAAGAGTTTGAAGACAATCGTCGCAGACTGAATTACCCGGATCATGTGGCGGCGTATGCACGACAGGCGTTGCACGATTTGCAGGAGCGTACGCGCCGGAAGGCATTTCCTTTTGACGGTAGCTTGAATGACAAAATCGCACAGATCGCGGCTGGGACCGGGAAGTAGAGCCGTTAATTATACGCAGTCTTGATGCGAGTTTCACGGGCGCTTCCAAATGTATCCATGATAACGACGCAAGCCAAAAGCTTCGTCGTTTTTTTTGTTTTGTCGTTGTAGTGTATGAAAATAAGTGAAAAAAGTTCGATTTTTTGCAACATTCATTTATTACAGTGTTTACATATAGAAAGAAAAGGACTATAATCAACTCAAAAGTTGCGCCGGGGAAACATTCGTGCGTAAGGGGAACAAATGTAACGCAAGGAAATATAGAGTTAATAGGAAAAAGAGATAGAGATGAAGAGGTGAGGAGTCATGGAGAGAGACATGGAAAGAAAAGCCGCACGTCAGAGAGAAAAAGCACCGAATGAGCTGGCCGGTCGGCAGGCTGAAGCGAGAACCCGGACCGAGCTGGCCGCACAGGCCGTTTTGAACGGAGAAACCAAAGGATTGAAACGGCTGCTGCCGTTCCTCGGCCCGGCTTTTATCGCGGCTGTTGCTTATATTGACCCGGGTAACTTTGCGACCAATATTACAGCGGGATCGCAGTACGGCTATATGCTGCTCTGGGTGATCTTCGGATCGAACCTGATGGCTGTATTGATTCAAGCGTTATCGGCGAAGCTTGGGATCGCGACAGGACGCAACTTGCCGGAGGTCGCACGCGACCGCTTCCCGAAAGGCGTCTCGATCTTCCTGTGGATTCAGAGCGAATTGGTCATTATCGCGACCGACCTGGCGGAATTTATCGGGGCGGCACTGGGCTTGTACCTGATCTTCGGTATTCCGATGCTGCCTGCGGCGTTGATCACGGCTGTCGCTTCGTTCGCTATTCTGGAGCTGCAACGCCGCGGCTTCCGGGCGCTTGAAACAGGGATCGCCGGGATGGTCGTCGCCGTCGTATTGGCGTTCGCGTTCCAGGTATTTATGGCAAAACCGGATATGGGCGCGGTAGCGATGGGGATCTTCACGCCGCAGTTCCAGGGCACGGAAAGCATTATGCTCGCGGCAGGGATTTTGGGCGCGACAGTGATGCCGCACGCGATCTACCTGCACTCGTCGCTGACGCAAAACCGGATCGTCGGCCGTAACGAGGAAGAGAAGAAAAAGATTTTCCGGCTTGAATTTTTCGATATCGTGTTCGCGATGGTCGTGGCCGGCGCGGTGAATATGGCGATGCTGATCATTGCGGCCGCTTTGTTTTTCAAAAATGGGCTTGTCGTGGAAGAACTGGATCAGGCATTTATTCATTTCCGAGAACTGGCTGGGCCTGCGACGGCTATCTCGTTCGGCTTGGGTCTGCTGATTGCGGGCCTGTCGAGTTCGTCAGTGGGTACGATGTCGGGTGACGTGGTTATGCAAGGCTTTATCAATAAACGCATCAACTTGTACCTGCGCCGGGCGATCACGATGACGCCGCCGCTGGCTCTGATCATTTCGGGTATTGACGCGACGCAGGCGCTGGTTACCAGTCAGGTGATTTTGTCGTTCGGGATCGCGTTCGCGCTTGTGCCGTTGATGATGTTCACAGGTGACCGGAAACTGATGGGCGGGCTGGTGAACCGGCCGATCACGAAGATTCTGGGTTGGGCGATTGCGGCGCTGGTGATTGCGCTGAACGTGTTTTTAGTGGTGGAGAGTTTCTGAAGACGGGGTTGAAAATCCTGTTCGCTGGGGGCGGGCGCTGCGGGAGAAATTCAGTTCAAGACGCTGTCTCGCCTCATAAAGCCTTCGGCTTTACGGGCTCAAAGGCGTCTTTCACTGAATTTCTCCCTCCGCTGGGCTTCCCCGGAAGGGCGGGTTTTCAAAAGCGTCTTCAGCTTGGGGATGCTGTAGGGGAAGGATTGCTTCGCTTGGTGAGGGGAGCTTGGATAGGGCTTGGAGGGTCTGGATTTTGCGTTATGGAGAATCTGGATGTTGTTCGTTCAAATCATATAGTGTTGCAGGGGACCTTTTTCGCTATGCGGGGGAGGTTTTTTGTTTGGGGGGGAATTCAGCACGCATTTGGCGGGAAGTGTTTCGATATGTCGTTAGGAACGTAAATTGAATGTAAAGTCTGCTGGGTGGTATGATGGGGGTTCGAAGTTGCCAAGTCACGCAAAAGGGCGGCTTTGCCTGTTTGGCAGGACGTATTGACTTCAAGATGAACTCGGAGGAATAGGGATGGAAAGATGGAAAACGAAAGCCTCGATGAGGCATACGGCTGTTTGTTTTATAGGTTTCGGCGTGCTTACCGTGGCTTTTGTGCTGATCGCGATGTTGGTCAGTTCGGGCAGTCAGGGCGTTATTGATTTTGACCATAAATGGATCGGGCGGATTCAGGGGCAGGAAGCACCGGGATGGACGGCTACGGCAGAGACGCTATCCTGGATCGGGTCTACGAAAATCGTTATCGTTTTGGAAGCGATTCTGCTGTTGTTCCTGCTATTCGTGCCGCGTCTTCGCTGGGAACCGCTGCTGGTGTTGGTGGCGACCGGAGGAAGTGCGCTGATCAATATTTTGCTTAAAAACTTGTTCCAACGCGAGCGTCCGGATATCAATCGCCTGGCTCAGGAATATTCATTCAGTTTCCCGAGCGGCCATTCCATGGGGGCATTCGCGCTCTACGGCATTTTGGCTTATCTGCTCTGGCGCATGATTCGCCCTCGTGCCCTTCGAATCGTGGCTCTCGTCCTGTGCATTCTGCTGACCCTGACCATCGGTCTCAGCCGCATCTACCTCGGCGTCCATTACCCGAGTGACGTCATCGGCGGCTACGTTGCCAGCGGCGCATGGCTGGCTCTGACCATCGGCGTCTTCGAATACTGGCGCCACCGCAAACAACGCCGCCTCGGCGGCCGCACCGAAGCCGAACGCCAAGAGAATATGCGCGGCGACGGAATTTTGTCGTAAGCAAGGCTTGAAGCGGTATGAAAGGCTAACATAATTGAATGCTGTTATCCAGTATGTTAACCGCGTTCGATATACATTCATGTTAGCGTACGGGTCTTAAACTAAAAAAGGACACCATTCTCCCCAGAGAGAACGGTGTCCTTTTTTCATAATGAATAACCCCTTATTCAATGTCAATCAGCTGTACCTACAGCCGGAAGCCTAAGGCCAATGTAAAAATTCAGCGAAAGACGCCTTTGAGCCAATAAAGCCGAAGGCTTTATTAGGCGAGACAGCGTCTTGAGCGAATTTTTACATTGGCCGCCCCAAGCTTCCCCCAGCGCATAGAAGTTACAGCTGCGCGACGAGAATCTTCGCGAATGCTTCGACGAATTCCTTATCCGTTTCGTCAAACCGCGCATGCTCCGGGCTGTCGATATCCAGCACGCCGATCAGCACGCCGTTTTCCTTAACCAACGGAACGACAATCTCGCTGTTCGTCGCCGAATCGCAAGCGATATGGCCCGGGAACGCATGCACGTCCTCGACAAGCTGGGTTTCGCGCGTTTGCGCAGCGGTACCGCATACGCCTTTGCCCATCGGAATACGGATGCAGGCCGGCAGACCCTGGAACGGGCCGAGTACGAGTTCTTTTCCGTCATAGAGATAGAAGCCGGACCAGTTGGTGTCGCTGAGGCATTGGGCGAGCAGCGCGGAAGCATTGGCCAGATTGGCAATGCGATCCGGCTCGCCGTCGATCAGGGCTTTCAATTGGGACAGCGCGGTCGCATAGTTGTCTTCGCGCGACCCGGCGTAGGCTTTCGTTTCAAACATGGGCGTGAGCCTCCTTCATAAACGTATCGTTTCGAAAAATGTCGATTGCGCGAGGCAAGCGATTAAGCCGAATATCGTGTATCCAGTATTCTTAATTAAGGCCTTTTCCGGTGTAAATGTCAATGGAACTGTACGTCGTATCCGTAGAATGCAGAGTCGATTTAGCCTCATGCAAGTTGTGGAGCCGGGTGTTTCCTACATTAAACGGACGGGTAAATAGTGGGTAACTCAAACGCTGCGTATTTTGCCGAATGCGGGTAGATCAAGTCGGATATGCCTATGCAATCGAAGGTTAAGGGATGCGACAGTCGTTCACAGAATGGAGGAGGAGCGATATGCAGGCTGCAACTCAGAACTTATTCATCAGGATTCACCTGCTGCATTATGCGGAGGAGCAAGACATCTCGATCCGTGAAGCGCTACCCAAACTGGAGCGTGCCGGCTATCGGGTCGCAGACCGGGAGGTTAAGCAGGAATTGGAGAATCTGGCGGCTGAGAATTTGCTGACCGCCCACGGTGAGGAATTCACGTTGACCGGAGCCGGGATTACCGAACTGCGCAAGGTTCGTCACTCGCTTGGCAGCATGTGTTCGGAAGTGCTGACGGAAAGCCAGACCGCCAAGGCGGCAGGAGCCTGAGAGAGAACGGCCCGATGACTCTTTACGTGGTGAGGTAAGCCGCTCGGAGCCGAGGCTTCTGAAGCGGGTGCATCCCCGAATTCGTCTCCATGGAGCGGATTCGGGGATTTTTGCCGTGTAGAAAAAAGCTGTACCGCTCGGCTTCCGTGTTAGAATGGAAAGACGTGCCATCGCGCTTTGGGTCGAAACATGATCGGGATCGCGCGAGCATCAAGACTTTGGAACGGGAGGCTCTTAACGCTGTGGAACAACTGCAAGACAAACGAAAATACGTGCTAGCGGGGCTGATGCTTTCCACCTTTTTGGCGGCGGTAGAAGGTACGGTAATTAGTCCGGCTACGCCGTCGATCGTGGGCGAGTTCGAGGCGGCTTCGCTGATGAGTTGGGTATTTGCCGCTTATTTGCTGACGATGGCCGTTACCACGCCGATCTTTGGCAAGCTTAGCGATTTATTTGGACGCAAGCCGATCTTCCTGTTGGGCTGTATCCTGTTTATTGTGGGCTCGGCGTTGTGCGGATTTGCCGGAGGCATGGAGCAGTTAATCGCTTTCCGTGCGCTGCAAGGGATTGGAGCAGGTGCCGTAATTCCGGTGACCTATACCATCGTAGGCGACTTGTACAAAATGGAGGAACGCGGCAAGATTCAGGGGATGATCAGTTCCGTCTGGGGCATCGCATCGCTGGTAGGTCCGCTGCTCGGCGGTTATCTGGTCGATACGTTCTCCTGGCGCTGGATCTTCGGGATCAACGTTCCGTTCGGCCTGTTGGCGGTGCTGTTCATTATGCTGTTTTTGAAAGAAGAGCGTATGCGGAAAAAAGCGCAGATCGACTGGGCCGGCGCCGCAACGTTCACGATCGGGATGACGGCTCTGTTGCTTGCGCTGACTTCCGGCGGACAGTCCGCTTCCTGGAATTCGCCATTGATGATCGGTCTGCTTATCGGTGCGGTGCTCATGCTGGTCGTATTCGTATGGATCGAGAGCCGCGCCGCGGAACCGATGGTACCGCTGAAGCTGTTCCGTATTCGGGATATTACCTTTTCCAGCATTGCGGCGATCTTCGTTAGCACCTTGCTGATCGGTCTGACCACCTATATCCCGCTGTGGGTACAGGGCGTGCAGTTGGGAAGTGCGGTGCTGTCCGGTATGCTGCTGGCGCCGATGTCGTTCACCTGGATCGTCGGATCGTTTATAGGCGGGAAAATGATTGCGAAAAGCGGCGCACGCGGCGCGGCCGTTATCGGGTTGTCCGCATTGGTATTGGGAAGCGCGGGCGTGGCTTTGATGGGAGGAACGGCGCCCGTCTATGTGCTTCCGCTGCTCATGCTCGTACTGGGCTTGGGCTTCGGTATGTCGCTGACGGTATTCACGATCGTTGCGCAGTCTTCCGTCGGCCATTCGCTGCGAGGAGCTTCGACGGCACTGAATACTTTCCTGCGTACGCTCGGGCAGACGCTCGGCGTGGCCTTCTTCGGGACTTTCCTGAACGCTTCGCTGCTGTCGGACCGAGGCGCATCAGGCGCCACGGAGGCAGAGATTAATCAGCTGTTGTCCGAACACGGACGTGCCGAACTGCCTGCCGAGAAGCTGGCTAGCCTATCCGGCGTACTCGAAGGCGGATTGCATCAACTGTTCATTGTGATGTTGGTCTTGACGGCGCTCGGTCTGCTGGCCGTCATTCCGTTGAGCAAGCGTCCTCCTGCGCCGCGTGAGTAGCGGGTGGAGGCGGAACGACCGTCAAGACGCTTCCCAAACGTATTCCCGATAAAAATAAAAAGACGATTTTCCGATCCGAGGCGTAGTTTCGAGCCCTGACAGAAACAGGCTTAACACGGCGCACCCGGATACGAAAAATCGTCTTTTTATCATCCCGGCAAACATTGAGAAAAATTTCACTTAACAAGCAACCACGAACCTCGAAAAACTCCCATCGCCGGGACGCCGCGTTATTTGCGTGCCGACGGAGACAATCTTTCCGCTTCCATGCCCATTTTTTTGAGCAGCGAGATCAGTTGAAGCTTTTCTTCTTCTTCCAGACCGCTCAGCGCATTCGTGAGACGTTCTGCGTAATTCGGATAAGCTTCGTCCATCAAGGCGCGTCCTTTTTCCGTCAGATCGGCATAGATAACGCGGCGGTCGGTCGGGCAAGGGTGACGCACCAGCATGCCGTGACGCTCCAGCTTGTCGATCACGTAGGTGACGTTGCCGCTTTGCAGCAGGAGCTTGGCTCCGATTTGTTGAATAGGCTGTTGGCCTTTGAAATAAAGAACTTCGAGAACGGCAAACGCCGTAGGGTTGAATCCTTGAATTTTGCTGCCGCTTACGGCATGTTCGTTGACGCTTTTGAACGATTTGGCGAACACCCGGTACAGATGCAGCGACAGTTCGGTATCGCGTGCCTGAGCATGAATCATTGTGCCTCCGCCTTTCAAATTATGGTAGATGAATTATATTTATCTTAATTCAGGAACATTGCTTTCGAACATGTCATTTGTCACAGTTATTCATTTTTAATTATTTAAATTTTTGTGTTTTCACCGAAGTTTCAAATTTGAAGTGATGGCGCGCATAGGAGAAGGTTATCGAAAAAAGAAACAAAACGTTGGAGGAGCCGTAATGTGGAGAATGGAAGCTGTTTTTCTGATAAAGACACCGAGAACGGGCATACATACAGACTGTCGGCAATAGATAAAGGGAGAGGATGAACATAGGAATGGAAGGGTTAACGCAACAGGAAGAAAAGAAAAACGAATATGCGCTGGAGGTCAATATTGACGAAGCAGGGTATTCATCGGGCGACCCTTGTGTACGCGGAGTTTCATTTAAAGTAGCGAGCGGAGAGCTTGTTGGATTGATCGGGCCGAACGGAGCGGGAAAAAGCACAACCATCAAGGCCATTTTGAAGCTCGTTCCTCATGTAAAAGGGGAGATCGTGCTGGGTGGTTCCGGGACGTACGCGTATGTTCCCGAGCAGCCTCTCTATTACGATACCTTGACGTTGTGGGAGCATCTGTCATTGGCCGGAGCTGCTTATGGAATGGAAGAACAGGACTTCGAGCGCAGCGCAAACGAGCTGCTGGAGCGCTTCCGGATGACGGATGCCCGCGACAAGCTGCCAGGAGGCATGTCGAAAGGAATGAAGCAGAAGATGATGCTGATGATCGGATTTTTGCTGAAGCCGGATATCTATATCGTCGACGAACCGTTTATCGGGCTGGACCCACGGGCGACAAAGGATTTCCTGCGCCTATTGGACGAGGAATGCAAGCGGGGAGCCGGAGTGTTGATGTGCACGCATGTGCTGGATACAGCCGAGAAAATTTGCGATTATTTTGTACTGCTTTCTGACGGGCAGACGGCGGCTCAGGGGGATCTTGCGCAGATTCAGGCAACAAGCGGACTTGCGGAAGGGGATCTATTCGACTGTTTTGAGGCATTGACGGTATGAGCCGCAACTCGGCATTTGCAGGACTTGCCGCTCCGGGAGCGTTATTTCGCCGCAGATTGCACGACTATATCGCCAATGAACGTCGCAACCTGCTGTTGGTCGTCGATTGGGTGGTGGCGTTATACATCATCATTCCTTTTGGCTTGCTGGGCCTGCGTTATTATTACGGGTTCTGGCATGGGGAAATTCCGGCAGCATTCGCACACATTCCGTTAGCTGCGTTGGGGCTTGTTCCGCTCGTAACGGCGCTCGCTTCGCGTCCGATTTTGCTGCTGGAGCAGGCGGACGCCGTCTTTTTGAGACAGCAACCGGGATGGCTGCGCGGTTTGTTGGGAAGGGCGGGTATAGGGTTTGCGGTTTTTCAGATTGGCAAATCGGTATTGATTCTGCTCGTCTTGCTGCCTTTTCTAAAAGAGGGCTATCAGCTTTCTTGGGCAAGCCTTGCGATTCTATGCCTGATGGTTTGGACTTTGCACTCGGTTGTCGGAATGCTTCTGCATTTTGCGGGAGTTTTCCGAAAGGAATGGTGGAAACATGGGGCATTCATTCTGGGAGCGATAGCGGCTTGCGCATTATTTATTTGGGCTATGGCTAACGGTGCGGTAATCGGTGCGCTCGTTGCTTTATTATTTGGTATGGCCGCAGGGGTTCTGATCGGCAAACGTGCTTTGCTGTCCCATCATTTCGAGGAAAGTACGGCGGTCGATTTGGCTGCGCGACTTCGCTTCACAGCGCTTCTGTTGTCCCAGTCGATAGATAAGCCGCGTTTGCCGAAGCAGAAAGTGCGGCTCCTGCGACGTTCAGGGCCACTGCTACCCAGCTTCATGGGCAAATGGCAGACCCGTCAAGTCGCGGATGCCGCACTCAAAAGCGCACTGCGTGAACGGGGGTATGCGCGTATGTACCTGCAATTTTCGAGTGTGAGCCTAGCCGCTACCGTCGTCGGTCCGCTGTGGGTCGGATGGATTGTCGTGCCGCTGATGCTGCTGTTGTTTTCGATGTGGCTGAGAGGGCTTTGGTTGCAATTCGCCGAGCATGCTTTTCCGCCCGTTGCGACCATGGATCGCGGACGGCTCGACTCGGCTTGCGGACCTGCGGTAGGGCTTCAAATGTTGCCGATTGCTTTTGCTTTGAGTGCTTGCCTGGGTGTGAAAATGTTTGCGGCCTGGTGGGGAGCTGTAGCGCTGGGCGTTCCGGGAGCGGCTGCGGGGATGCTGCTGGCGTATATGCTTGCGGCATTTTGGCAAAAGAAAGACGGTGCAGCTTAGAGCGTGTCTTCAAACCTGCCCCGGCACGAATATTGCCAGGTCGTGTTGCAAAAAAAGCAACCTAGCGCTTTTAATTCTCCTCATTTTCAAGCTACGTTGCATATTCGGCAATCTGCAAGATTTAAACACGCAAAAACCAAGTATAAGCGGTTTTTACATTGCTTTTTTGTCAATGTAACTTTCCTAAGTGGACGATTGTAAATTCTACGTTGCCTAAAAAGCAATCCCCATACGCAGCTTCGCCGGTTTTTGTAAAACGATCTAAAAGTCTCAAGTCCTTTAGCTTCTATTAATAATACAAAAAAAGCCGTCCGTCTTCATGACCGGGTTCGGCTTTTCTTTTTCATCAAGTTCATCAAGTTTCACTTCGCAAAGCCCGTTCCGCCGCGCTTGTTCCTGCCGCATGTCCGGTCGAAAACGCCGCCGTAATATTATATCCCCCGGTGTAGCCGTGAATATCCAGCAGCTCTCCGCAGAAGTACAATCCTCCGGTGAACTTCGACTCCATCGAATGCGGGTCGATCTCCTTCAAATGAACGCCGCCGCCCGTAACAAAAGCGTCTTCGATCGACAACGTGCCGTTCACCGGAATCGGGAAAGCTTTGATCAGCTTCGCAAGCTCCGTCCATTTGGCTTTCGGAATATTGTCGTGCGTCAGCATTTCGTCCAGTTCCGCGCGTACGAGCAGCAGAGGGATCAATTTTTCCGGCACAACCGTTTTCAGCACGTTCTTAATCGCCTTCTTCGGATCGGCTGCCGTCAGATTGAGCGTCTCGCGATACACGTCGTCGGCGCTGCGGTCCGGCATCAGATCGACCGTCACGCGCACCGTGCCGCCGGCCTGCTTATCCAGCTCTTTGACCACGTACTGGCTGCAACGAAGCGCCGCCGGGCCGGACAGGCCGAAGTGCGTGAACAGCATGTCTCCCGTATGCGTGACGAGCTTTTTGCTTTTGGCGTTCCAGACGGTCAGTTCGATATCGCGCAGCGACAAGCCCTGCAATTCCTTGCTCTGGATAAAAGCCGCGCCCGACGTGATCGGAACCTCGGTCGGGAACAGCTTCGTGATCGTATGGCCCGCCGCTTCCGCCCACGGATAACCGTCCCCGGTCGAGCCGGTTTTCGGAACGGACTTGCCGCCGACCGCCGCGATCACGCAGGACGCGGAGATTTCTTGGCCGTTTTTCAACCGAACGCCCGACACTTGCCCGTCCGCATACAAAATACGTTCCACCGGCGTGTTGATCCGCACTTCGACGCCGAGCGAGCGCACCCGTCCGACCAGCGCGTCGACGACGGTTTTGGCGCGGTCGCTCACCGGGAACATGCGTCCGTTGTCTTCTTCTTTGAGCGCGATGCCCAAGCTTTCGAAAAACGCGATAATGTCGCGGCTGCCGAATTGCGACAGCGCGCTGTACAAAAACCGGCCGTTGCCGGGAATCCATTTGATCAGATCGTCGAATTCTTTGTTGTTGGTCACGTTGCAGCGTCCGCCGCCCGAGATGCCGAGCTTGCGCCCCAATTTATCGCCTTTGTCGACAAGCAGCACGCGCGCGCCGCTTTCGCCGGCCGCCACGGCTGCCATCAATCCCGCCGAACCGCCGCCGACGACGATTACGTCATAATCCAAAATACATCTTCCTTTTCTTGCGTCCGGCCTTTGCCCGTAAGCGGATCGTCGGACGTTTATTCATGATTGCTTCCATCATAGCATAATCCGCTGCGCGTCATGATCCCGTTTAAAAATGATAGGTATATTGAATCAGGAGAAAGGTTGTGTTTTAATCGAAGTAGATGCGTTTACCTTTTTATTGGAAATTCCATGAGACAAGACAAAGGGGAGAAGGTAGATGGAGCTATTCAAGTTGTTTATCATCCAAGTCCTATTCGCCGTTTTGCCTATCCTTTTGTTGACTCCGTTCGAAACCTTTTTTCGCCGCTTCGTTTCTAAACCGCTTTCTGCCTCCAAATCCGATTATGTCGTTCAAGCTTTTACCGCCGCTTGCGCCGTTTCCGTGCTGCTTTGCTGGTTGCTCGATCTGGGCAGCGCGCGGATCGACGGGCAGCTCGCCCTGCTTCCCGCTGCTGTAGGCATCCTGTACGGATTGCCGCGCGTAGGTCTTTTTTTGGCTGCGCTTTACGGGTTGTCCGGCTTTTTGTTTGTCGGAACGGATCAAGCCGATTATTTGTGGATCGAAACGTTGGCGCTATTGCCGCTGGTCGTTGCGCGAGCCAGACTGCTGAGATTAAGTCGTCCGCTGCGTATCGTGCTGCTGGCGGTCTGGATGTGCGGCGCGTACACGCCCCATCTGATCGTGCATATTCAAGAACATGCCGGAGTGTCCGCGTGGCCGTTGGTCGTGGTTGAGCTGTTGGCGGCTTTATTATCCGGCGCTTTGCTGCTGCTGTCCCGACGGGCGGCGACCGACCGTTTTTTGCGGGAAGAACAAGCCGGGCTGATGCGGGAAAAAGTGGTCGAAGAAGAAACGAAACTTCAGGCTTTTATGCGTACGCTGCCCGGTTTTGCGCTGGCTTTGGATCGTTCGCGCCTGATTACGGCGATCAACGATCAGGCTTTCGCCGCGCTGCAAAAAAAGTCGCCGTCGATCGGCCGCGAAGCCGTTGTCGGCAAAACGTTCGAAGAATTGCTGATGTCGATCGGACTGGCGCCCGACCCCGTGTTTTTACAAGCACTTGATACGGCTACCGAGCAAAATTGCACGGTCGAGCGTACGCTTTCGTTCGGCAGCCGACGTTTTCGCTTTCATGCCTCGCCTACGCATACGGGAAAAGGCGAAGTGATCGGCACCGTATGCAGCATTTACGAAATCACGGAAATCGAGCGGATGCGCACCGAGCTGGAGCATATGAATAGACTCAGCATGATCGGACAGATGGCCGCCAGCGTCACGCACGAAGTACGCAATCCGATGGCGGTCGTGCGCGGCTACCTGCAACTTTTGCAGAAAAAAACGCCCGCCGATTACGATCATTACTACGAAGTCGTGCTTCAGGAACTGGACCGCGCGACCGGGATCATCGACGATTTCCTGTCGCTTGCGCGCACGCAACCCGATCTGAGCGAGACGCGCAGCCTGAGCCTGGTGGTCAAAGAGCTGATGCCGCTGCTGCAAGCGGACGCGAATCTGCGCGGCCAGACGCTGCGGCTGGAGACGGACGGGACAACGGAAGCGATGCCGATGCACTCCGGGGAAATCAAGCAGCTCGTACTCAACTTGTCGCGCAACGCGATGGAAGCGATGGACGATCAGGGCGAACTGGTCGTGCGCGTCGAAGAATCGGAAGATTCTTTCCGGCTGCGGGTGACGGATAACGGCCCGGGCATCCCGGAAGAAAAAATCGAACAGGTTCGCCAGCCTTTTTTTACGACGAAAGAACGCGGTACCGGTCTGGGACTTCCGTTATGCGCGGGGATCGCGGAGCGGCACGGCGGGAAGCTGACGATCGAATCGGAGCCGGGAAAAGGAACCGAAGTGACCGTCGAGTTCGCCAGAACGTAAGCGCGGCGAGTACCATGACCGCTTAAGAGGTTAGGTTACGCCCCTCGAAAACCCGCTTAACCCGTGCGTGTTTCCGATGAACGCAAACCTTTGATTTGATGCGGTCAAAGTACGAGCATAAGCAATTACGGAAACGGCTTTCCTTTCGTTAGGGAGGAAGGTATAATGGAGGCACATCAACGACTTGGAGGAGTGAATCGAATATGGCTATGTCTTTCGATCAATATATGCGCGACATGATTCAACCGATGCGCGACGAACTGACCACACTGGGCATTCGCGAACTGCGGACGCCGGAAGAAGTGGAAGAGAATCTTCCGAACGCTTCGGGCACGACGCTTGTCGTGATCAACTCGGTGTGCGGCTGCGCCGCCGGACAATGCCGTCCGGGCGTCGCCCAAGCGCTGCAACACGAGAAAACGCCAACCAACCTGTTCACGGTATTCGCCGGACAGGATAAAGAAGCGACGGCGCAAGCGCGCGAATACTTCGCGCCGTACCCGCCTTCTTCGCCTTCGATCGCGTTGTTCAAAGACGGCGAGCTGGTACATTTTATCGAGCGCCATTCGATCGAAGACCGTTCCGCCGGCGATATCGCCGACGATCTGACGCGCGCTTTCGACGAGTTCTGCGGATAACAGCTTGACCAACCTCAATCAGAGGTTTACGTTTAACGCCGACAAAGTAACCCTCCGGATTTCCGGTAAGCGTCGCGGAAAAAGCTTCGGCCGGACGATCCCGTCCGCCGGAGCTTTTTTACATCGCAATCAGGTCGCTTGACGCCAATGAATGTGAAAAAAAACACCGCGTAAGTTCGATGTCAGGCCGTTGCGGGTATAATGGTGAAGAAAGCTTCATATTTCGGGTAGTCAAAGGAGAGGATTCACGATGAGTTTGCAACAACAAATTATCGCCGAATTGGGCGTGCAGCCTACGATCGAGCCGGAAGCGGAAATTCGCAAACGGGTCGATTTCCTGAAACAGTACGTGCTTGCGGCGGGCGCCAACGGTTTGCTGATCGCGATCAGCGGCGGCGTAGACAGCGCGGTCGCGACGGGACTGTGCAAACGCGCCACCGACGAATTGACCGAAGAAAACGGCAAAGAGTATATCACGCTCGGCGTGTTCCAGCCTTACGGCGACCAGTCGGATATCGAGCACAGCTACGCGACGGCGAAAGCTTTTAACCTGACGCATACGATCGAAACGAATATTCAGGACGCCGTCGACCATGTTTCGCTGACGGTAGAGAAAAGTTTCGAGAAACTGGATATCAACAATCCGAAAAAAATGACCGACAAAGGCAAAGGCAATATCAAAGCGAGAACGCGCATGGTCGTGCAGTACGCGTTGTCGTTCGAAATGAACCTGATCGTCGTCGGCACGGACCATGCTTCCGAAGCCGTGACCGGTTTCTATACGAAGTGGGGCGACGGCGCGGTCGATATTACCCCGTTGTCCACGCTCAACAAACGCCAGGTCCGCCAAGTAGCTTCCGCGCTGGGCGTTCCGGCCGAGATCGTGACCAAAGCGCCGACGGCCGGATTGTGGGTCGGGCAGACCGATGAGACGGAACTCGGCATTACGTACGACGAGAACAGCGACTATCTGGAAGGCAAAGAAGTGTCGCCGGATGTGCAATCGCTGTTGGAGAACTTCTACAAAAGAACGGCGCATAAGCGGAACCCGATTCCGGGCATCTGATCGCGGGACGCGCTCGGCATTTTCGCTTCGGCACCGGGCCGGACCTGCACGTCGAAACGACCTTTTTGCCCGTCGCTGCGCGGGGATAAAGGTCGTTTTTTGGTCGTTTCGAACCGCCGCCCGCCGAACGAGGAATGGGGGGCGGCGAAACGCGTATTTTTAAGAAGGAAAAGGAAGCCGGTTTTGCAGTTCCAGGCGCAGTTCGTCGATCTTGCGGATTACCGTTTCTTCGTCGCAAAGCACGCAGTCCGTCGACAACGGACGCAATCCGGCGTGTTCGCCGACGCAGACCGATCTCGCGGCGCGGCGGAACATCGGCATATCGTTGGCATCGTTGCCGAAAGCGATAAATTCGCCCGAGCGCAGCCCCGCCCGGCGCAATCCGTTCCATTTGTCGATTCCCGTCGGACTGATATCGAGAATCTGTTCCGTTCCGTGTTCGGACACAACGACGGGCAGCCGCTCCAGCGAAGCGCGCAGGCGCTCGGAATCTTGACTGCGCAAGATCACGACCTTCGCGATCTTTCCGAGCGAAGCCGTCGGCAGGTTTTGCGCCAGGCCGTGCGGATCGAGATTGCGGCGGATCGGATGATTTTCGTCGCCGGAAAAACTGTAATGCCAATCGCCGTCGATCAGGTAATCGGCGCGGTGTTCGTCGACGAGCGACAGCAGGCTTTGCGCGGTATCGGCATCGAAAAACGCTACGAAAACCTGGCGTCCGCCCGTATGGACGAAGCTGCCGTTGCCGCCGATCAGCGCGCAGCCGTGAAGATGCGGAGGCAGCACGGGCAGCAAATCGCGAATCGGCCGGGCCGAAGCGAACACGACTTCATGCCGGTCTTCGATCAGCCGGTCCAGGCAAGCGATCATGTTGACGCCGAGCGGCTCTCCGCGGTAACAAATGGTTCCGTCCAAATCAAATACGAATTTCATGGTTCGACCTCCTTGTTTTCCCCATCAGCATACTGCTGTTTTTCGAGGCCCGGAAGGACCGATGTCCGCGACAATGCCAAGGAGGTTTTGATATGCGAATAGATGATGATCCGGAACGGATACGGGCGTACATGTCCGAGCATAGTTTGGAGTCGATGTTTACCGATCCGTCGAATCTGGATTTTCAATTGCGGGAGTACGAAAAAGGCGAGACCGTCATGGCGGAAGGCGACCGGATCGACGGATTGTATATTCAAGTCGAAGGGCAAGCGAGGGTGTCTTCGAACGTCGAGACGGGAAAGTCGCTGGTGCTGCGTTTTTGCCATCCCGTCTCGTTGTTCGGCGATCTCGAAATCGTTCGGCGTCTGGACGTGCAGTCCGACGTAAAAGCGGTTCAAGATTGCGTGTTTCTGTTTATTTCCACGAGTAGCGTCGAACGTGACTTGATGCGCGACGAGCGCTTTTTGAACGAGTTGCTTCGGCATATGGCGTACAAGCTGCATACGTGCACGATCGCGTCCCGCGTCAATCTACTGGCTTCGGTCGACGAACGCCTGGCGACTTATCTGATTTCGACGCGCGCGCAAGGCGGGTTCGGCAAAGAACTGCACAGCACGCAGACGGCGGAGATCGCGTCCGTGATCGGAACGACGCAGCGCCATCTGAACCGGGTGATCCAAAAGTTCGCCGATCGGAACCTGCTGAGGCGGGAAGAGGAAGGATTCGTCGTCACGGATTGGGAGCGGTTGGACGAGATTTCGCAAGGCATCCGCTACTGACCGCCGCGAATTATCCGCTGTCGGCCTGACGGTATGCGCTAACGAACGCTTCTTGCACGCTCAGGACAGATACAGCTCGAAAGCGGCGTCGTATTCTTGAGGATGGTATTTTTCGTGCGCGGATAGCAGTTCAGTTTGCGCGTGCTGAAGGATGTTCCGGTATTCCGCGCTTGCGCTTCCGGTGCCGGACATACGGCCTACCGCGTCGCGGCTATGTTCGAAGCTGCGTTCGACCAATGCCCAGTGCCGCGCGTACTCCGCTTTGGTCATGCCGATCAGGGTGAGGATTTTGTAGAGCGCGATCAGCGGTTCCAGATGCGCTTTGACCACGTCGATCGAGTAAAATTGTCCCAGCGTGAACTTGATCTCGACGTCCAGATCCGCGGTTCCCGCCGTTTCCAAAATCACGTTCGTCGGCGTATGTTCGAAATAATTGTAACGCAGAATCTGCCGCTTGCTGCTGATCGCTTTTTGCCCGTCGACATGGATCATGCCGATATTGGTGAACGCGTATTCGTCTTTGGCGGACTTGAGCAGGAAATAAAGCTTTTCGTTCATTTCGGTAAAAATGTAAGCTTGCGCCTGACAGTTGGCGAATTCGGACGGAGGAATGACTTTGCACTTATCCGACATGCCGGTAAGATCCGAAGTGACGCGCGAGAAAATGTTACGGGACAAAAAGATTCCGCCTTTCGATTATGGAGTACGATCCAGATAGGTAGGGGGCTTGTGGAATCTATTTTACCCGATGCGAATACAGAATCAAAGCAGCGCATCGGAGGACGGCGGAAGCCGGGAGTATGCGACGAATACGTTAAGCAAAAAGCGCGACAGGTGAACGATCCCGGCTTGCCGAAGAAAGAGGAACTGGAGTTCGGTGTAGTCTCCTGATACAATATAGGGCGGAAGCCGGCGATTCGGAGCTGGAAAATAGAAGCCGGAAGCTGAAAGTCGAAAGTTTGAAAACCGGAAGTCGAAAATCCGACGCTGGAGGTTTGACGAGTCGGAGCGGGCCGGAGCGGATGGTCACTCGTTATTACGCGCGGCGTCGAAATACCTGCATATATCCAGTTAATTCGAATTTATAACGTTGGAAGACCGAATACCTGCATATATCCAGTTATTCGCAGAGAACTATCGCAATCACGCGTGAATCGCTTCATTTAGATGGAGATCTGCATTTATTTTCCCGAAAACAAAGAAAAACGTAAAAATAAATGGATATATGCAGGTATAGGTCTGTGCGACGGAGATGAGATGTGTTGGCTATAGATCGAGATCCGTTAACAAGAGGCACGAAAAAAAGCCTGCGATCGACAAGATTCGGAGCATAAAAAGAGTCGGAACAGGCAAGCGCGAAGCGGAGGAACGACAGAATGATTTACGGAATCGGTCACGACCTTTTGGAAATCGGACGTGTCGTTCGGGTGTTGGACGGGCGGCAGGGAGAGCGGTTTTTGCAGCGGGTGTTGACCCCGGCGGAACTCGGCATCGCGCGAGAGCGGGGAGCGAGATTGGCGGAGTTCGTTTCCGGGCGTTTTGCTGCCAAGGAAGCAATCGTCAAAGCATTGGGCTGCGGAATCGGCCATATGGTTGGATTTGAAGATATCGAGATCGTTCCGGATAAGCTGGGCAAGCCCGGCGTCACGCTGTCAGATGAAGCCTGGAATAGGTTGAGTCTGGCGGGAGGGAACGGTTATGTCATACATTTGAGCATTACGCATCAGCCGGGGATGGCTTCGGCCTTCGCCGTAGTGGAAAGGACGACATCATGAGCAGCGAAACGCAAACAAGCCTGGATGCAGGCAAGCAAGTCGGGGCAGGTGCGGCCGGCGAGACGGCAATCAGCGTATGGGAACGGATCGTCGGTATCGAAGCTGCCGAGAGCCGCGAATATTTCAGCCGGGAGCTGCTGGTCTGGTATGATCGCAGCAAGCGGGATTTGCCGTGGCGCAGGCATCGCGATCCGTATTTTATCTGGGTGTCGGAAATTATGCTTCAGCAGACCCGGGTCGATACGGTAATTCCGTACTTCCATCGGTTTATTGAGCGTTTCCCGACGATTCGCGATCTGGCGGAAGCACCGCAGGAAGACGTCGTGAAGATGTGGGAGGGGCTTGGTTATTACTCCCGGGCTCGGAATCTGCAAGCGGCCGCGCAGCAAATCGTCGAACTGCATGACGGGCAGATGCCTTCGGCGCGAGAGCATGTTTTTGCGTTAAAAGGAGTCGGTCCGTATACGGCAGGCGCTATTCTCAGCATCGCGTTCAATCAGCCGGAGCCTGCGGTCGACGGCAACGTGATGCGTGTGCTGTCGCGCTACTTCCTGATCGAGGACGATATCGCCAAGCCCAAAACGCGGATCGGGATGGAAAAGATCATTCCCGGCTTGATTCCCGAAGGGCGGGCGTCGGACTTTAACCAGGCGCTAATGGAACTCGGAGCGCTGATCTGCACGCCGAAATCGCCGCATTGCCTGATTTGTCCGGTCATGGAGCATTGCCGGGGCCGGATCGAAGGCATGGAGCGCGAGCTTCCGGTCAAAACAAAAGCCAAAAAGCCTCGGCCCGAGCAGCGTTTGGCTATTTTGCTGGAAGGTTCGGGCGAGAATGAGGGGCGCGTGCTGGTTCGTCGCCGTCCCAAGACCGGGCTGCTGGCGAGCATGTGGGAAATTCCGCATGTAGCGGCAGCGGGCGAAGACTTGGGCATCGACGTGGTTCAGCTCGAAGAGCTGCTGGAGGATCGCGGGTTGGCATGGTCGCCGATGACGGCTTATATGACCGCCGAGCATACGTTCAGCCATATTCATTGGACCATGCGGGTGTTGATTGCGCGTGAGCAGCCGGATGTGCTGGCCCAGCTAGTCGCCGAGAGCGGCGTTCCGTACGAAGTAGCGGTGCCGGAGTCGGCAGTTGAACCGGAGCTTCGTTTCGACACGGAAGATTCGGGCGAAGAATGGCGCTGGGTGTCGCCGGAAGATATGCAGGAGATCGCATTCCCGAACTTATTCTCGCATATTTTGAATACGTATTTCGAGGACGGAAACAAGCTTTGATACGTCGTCGACGCAACTCGGTCGTGGCATGTTCCTACCTGCATGGAAAAAGCGAGAAGTAGAATTCCAATGGAACGCATATCCTTTAGCCGCTCTTTTTTGAGAAGTTTTGATTTTAACGGAACAGAGAAGCGCTTAGACGGAAAAAAGGGGCTTAAAAGCTTGAAAACTTCCTCTTTTTCGATTCTAAGTGTCATTTCGTTCCGTTAAAAATCTCAAACGCGCGATTTGGGTTTCGAAGCGTCTGCTGGTTCCGTTAGAGTCTTCATCCAGGATTTATTCCAACTACTCCGCGTCTCATAAAAGCTTCACTTCACACATGAATCATGCAAAAAACGCCGATCCCGGAGGATCGGCGTTTTTGTGTATCGGTTGTTCCGGCATAACCGGGCAACCGTTTATTGCGATAGGAATCGAAACTTATTTTGCTGCTGCAAAACGCTTCGACACTTCATCCCAGTTCACTACGTTCCAGAACGTCGAGATGTAGTCCGGACGTTTGTTTTGGAATTTCAGGTAGTAAGCGTGCTCCCAAACGTCCAAGCCGAGGATCGGAGTCAGACCTTCGAAGATCGGGCTGTCTTGGTTTGGAGTGCTCGTTACAGCCAGTTTGCCGTCTTTGCCGACAACCAGCCATGCCCAGCCGCTACCGAAACGAGTCGTAGCTGCTTTAGCGAAGTCTTCTTTGAATTTATCAAAGCCGCCGAGGTCGCTGTCGATTGCCGCTGCCAGGTCGCCGGATGGAGCGCCGCCGCCGTTTGGTCCGATAACCGTCCAGAACAGGCTGTGGTTGTGGTGTCCGCCGCCGTTGTTGCGAACAGCGGTGCGGATGCTTTCCGGTACGCTGTCGAGGTCGCCGATCAGCTCTTCCAGGCTCTTGCTTTGCAGTTCCGGAGCGCTTTCCAGAGCAGCGTTCAGGTTTGTTACGTATGTGTTGTGATGGCGATCGTGGTGGATTTCCATCGTCTGTGCGTCGATATGAGGTTCAAGCGCGTCGTTCGAGTACGGCAGTGCTGGTAGTTCAAAAGCCATGATAAGATTACCTCCTGCTTAAGTTGGATTTAACGACGTTGCCCGGCTAAGTGATGTAGCTTACATAGGATGTACACAGGGACGTCCTTACACCTTATTAAACAGGATCACTTTCTTTAAATCAATAGGTCATTTTTTCTCCGTGACTTTTTTTGGCGCAAAAAGAGCCTCTCAATTGTTAAAAAGATCATACCGATGTAAAAGGGTCTTCGCTTATGATGGAGCCGTGCACGCAGCGCCGAAAAACGCGCGAAAAGCGTTTGCATGGTGGCGAAAAAACTCGAAATCCGATACTCTTCAAATAAAAATAATGTTTTTTCGTGTCACTTATGGTTTAATAATCGTGTGAGTAAAGTAAATCCACCGGCAACCTCGTATTTTTTCTGCCTTTTTTGTAAACTCGCGTCTTTCTTTCTGTAAAAACCTGACTCAAGTAAGCGTTTGCGAAAAGTTTATACCGATGATTTTCATAGCAGGGTCGTGTAACGGCAGACCAGTGTGCTGGCCGTTTTATGTTATGGACGTCAGAAGTTGCTTTTTTGCATGAGCTGCCATTTCCAAAGAAGAAGGGGATTTAAGCATGAACGTTCGTTCTTTTCAATTGAGTGATTCCAGTCGTGTCACGGAACTTCTGCAGGTCGCTTTATCCGAAGAGTGTTATGAAAAGACGATTGGTCCTTTTTCCCGGCAGCTGTCCTGGGATTCGGAACTGATCTTGGTAGCGGAAGACGGAGATGAACTCGTGGGCGTGATGATCGGTACGATCGAGCGCGATATGGGTTGTTACTACCGAATCGCCGTGCATCCGGATTATCGTCGGCAGGGAATCGGCAAAGCATTGGTTGCCAAGCTTGAAGGACGCTTCCAACAGCGTAAAGTCAACACTATTTTCGTATCGGGCGACGAGCACAATTCGCCTGCGCTGCCGTTGTACGAAGCGATGGGATATGGAGCAAACCGCATCCTGAACGCATTCCAGAAGCTCAGTATTCTGGCCGTACACTAAAAGGCAAAGCGCACAAATTCATCCGAGAGCGGGGAGCATTCGGATGCGGCTAATCAGCCGGAGCGTATACACATATGCGGGTCCCCGGGAAGGAACCGCTTGAATTTGCATAGGCATGCCCGTTCCCTCGGGCGCCTGTACGACGATATCGTCGGTACGGACGCTGGAGAGCACGGGGATGCTTTTATTTTTTGCAACTCGATTTTTAGATAGATTCGCGGTAAAATGGAAGAAGTCTTACATCCGATTTTTCGATAAGGAACAAACCGAAAAGCGCTTCCGGAATAGGTTTACGATCCGGAACTAGCGCCTTTTTTTGCGGATATAAAGGGGATATAAGAAGAAAGGAGGCATCGGGATGAACGAACGGGAAAAAAGCGGAGTCGGCGTACAAACAGCCTCGTGGGAAACGCTGAAGCGTGAAATTATCGAGGCTGCGCCGTCACTCGGGATCGACGACATCGGATTCGCTTCGGCCGATCCTTTTTTGTCGTTAAGGGTCAGATTGGAGCAGCACCGGGCCAAAGGGTTCGAATCGGGCTTCGAGGAACCGGATCTGGACAAAAGAACTTATCCGGCACTGAGCCACGAGGACCCGCAGTCGTTGATCGCGATCGCTGTGGCCTATCCGTCGAAGCTGGAAAACGCGCCGAAGTCCGAACCGGGACGTACCCGCGGCATGATGGCACGTTCGGCGTGGGGGCGGGATTATCATTTTGTACTGCGCGAAGCGATGGAGCGATTGGTCGCTTTTATTAAGGAAAAAGTGCCATGGGCCAGTGTCGTGAATATGGTCGATACGGGCGTTTTGTCCGATCGGGCGGTCGCGCACCGGGCGGGAATCGGTTTTCAAGGGAAAAACTGCATGATTATTTCTCCCAAATACGGCTCGTGGATTTATCTCGGCGAGCTGATTACGAATATTCCGTTTTCTGCCGACGAGGAAGTTCAGGAAGACTGCGGAGACTGCACGCGCTGCATCGACGCTTGTCCCACCGGCGCGTTGGTCGGTCCGGGGGAATTGAACGCGCAGCGCTGCGTGTCTTTCCTGACCCAAACGAAAGGACTGCTCAGCGAGGAATTTATGATGAAGATCGGCAATCGGCTGTACGGCTGCGATACGTGCCAGATCGTTTGCCCGAAAAATAAAGGCAAGCACTGGCCGCATCACGCCCAGCTTCAGCCGGACCCGGAAAAGGCCAAGCCGCTGCTGCTCCCCATCCTCGATCTGAGCAACCGGCAGTTCAAGGAAGAGTTCGGCCATACGGCGGCAGCCTGGCGCGGGCGCGGACCGATCCAGCGCAACGCGGTGATCGCGCTGGGGAATTTCAAGGATGAGACGGCGATGCCGAAGCTGGCCGAGGTGCTGGTCAGCGATCCGCGTCCGGTCATGCGCGGAACGGCCGCATGGTCGATCGGGCGGATCGGCGGTTCTGCGGCCGAAGAAGCTTTGCTCGCTGCGCAGCCTTTGGAGCAGGACGCAGAAGTGCTGGAGCGAATCGCTATGGCGCTGAGCGAAGCGCGGGAAGGGCGCAAGCCGCGTCCGGCGAAAGGCGATCCTTCGAGACGCGGGCAGGTAAACGACCCGGATGTGCGTCTGGACGGCGCAAAGCCGACGGCAACGTATGTTGATTCGTCGTCAACGACCGGCCAAGCGGATCATGTATCCCAAGCCGCGAAGCCGAGCGAGAGCCATGAACCTGCGAGCGAACCGAAAACGCCGAACGGCGTCGCGGATGCTTCCGCGCTCCCGGACGAGCGTCCCAAGGACAGTTTGATCCCGCTGTTGTCGCCGAAGACGCTTTTCTATGACGAAATGCAGTCTCCGATCGGCAAGCTGCTGCTAACGGCAAGCGAAAAAGGATTATGCCGTATCGACTTCGGAACATTCGAAGCCCGAGGCGCGTCTTTGCAAAGTTGGGCCAAGCGGTGGTTCGGCGCGACCGAGCTTGTACGCAAACCGGATGCGATCAAGCCGTATAAAAAGCAGCTGTTTGAATATTTGAAAGGGCATCGGGAGACGTTCGAGCTGGAGCTTGACCTACAGGGAACTCCGTTTCAGATCGAAGTCTGGCGGGCGCTTGCGCAAATCGGCTATGGCGAGACGGTTTCTTATAAATGGATTGCGGAAGCGGTCGGGCGCCCTACTGCCGTGCGTGCTGTCGGCGGCGCGAATAACCGTAACCCGCTTCCGCTTATTTTTCCCTGTCACCGCGTCGTAGGCGCCAACGGCAAACTTGTCGGTTACGCGGGAGGTCTGGACGTGAAGGAGAAGCTGCTCGCAATCGAGCAACGCAGACTGCATGCCAACAACGGCAAAGAACACTTCTAATCCCAGTCGCAAGCAGGAATTATAAATTGCGGCAACCGCCGCCTCGTGCTACACTTAACTCGTGCGTCTTGACGCACTTATATAGCCAAAAACGTGGGGTGACTTCAACGATGTGGTGGAATTACGTAATACCAATCGTCACATTGATCGTCGGTTTGGTCGGCGGTTTCTTTATCGGTGTGTATTATTTGCGTCGTCAGCTTACAACCATGCAGAACGACCCGCAAATGCTGCAAAAAATGGCCAAGCAGATGGGCTACAACCTGAATGGCAAACAAATGCAGCAGGCGCAGCAGATGATGAAGAAAAACGGTGGCAATATGCCGGGCGGAATGCCTGGCGGTAAAGCGCCGAAAGGCAACGCGTTTCCTCCAAACAACAAGCGGAGAAAATAAGCGCAAAGTCCGGAACGTTACAGAGGTTTCGGACCCTGCATTGGCTGGGCCTTTTCTCGGGTCCAGCCTGTGCATTAGGTAAGGAGGAGCGAGGCATGTCCGGCGTTAACGATTATACAAACAAGAAGGTTGGCGACAACCGTGAGCAGATCGAGTATCATGTTGCCCAAATCCTGGAGCTGATTGGCGAAGACCCGCAGCGGGAAGGGCTTTTGGATACCCCGGCGCGCGTGACGCGGATGTACGAGGAGATTTTTGCCGGATACGACGTGGACCCGCGTGAAGCGTTGGGCGTCACGTTCGACGAGCATCATGAAGAGCTGGTTATCGTCAAGGATATTGTCTACTATAGCCAGTGCGAACATCACATGGCGCCGTTTTTCGGCAAAATTCATGTTGGCTACATTCCGAATGGCCGCATCGCGGGCTTGAGCAAGTTTGCCCGTCTGGCTGAGGCTGTTACGCGTCGCCTGCAAGTGCAGGAACGCATCACTACGCAGATTGCCGATATTTTGGTCGAGGTTCTTCAGCCAAAAGGCGTCATGGTCGTCGTGGAAGGCGAGCATCTGTGTATGTGCGCACGCGGCGTGAAGAAACCGGGCAGCAAGACGGTGACGACAGCGGTTCGCGGCGTTCTTCGCAACGATGCGGCGCAGCGCGCCGAGTGTCTGGGACTGATTAAGAACTGAAGCTGATCGGTGAAGCAAGATGAACCTGTCCGGTGCCGGGCGCGGTTTCGCATCGTCTTTTCTTGGGAGAGGACGATGGTCGAAAACACGCGTGCCGGGTCGGCAGGTTCTTTTTTCACGCGTAAATAAAAGGAGGGACCAAGATGAAGAAAACCGCGATAGGACTGACTCTGCTCATGTTGCTTGTGCTCACGGCCTGCGGCAAGCCTGCTTGGGTAGGACATCAGGAATCGGAGCCGTTGGTCGGCACGGAGCAACTGTTCGACCTCAAGGCTTACGATCCAAACGAACAGGTGACTTTGACTTGGGACGGACAGCAGGTGGCCGGAACGTTCGAACGTCACCCGGAACTGCCTGTTGGCGTGTACGTACCGGAAGGCGCGACGGCATTCAAGATGAGTAACGATACGGCGTGGGGGTTTGAAAGTCGGCAGATCTTCATGACCGTGACGAAAAACTCGCTGATCGACGCTTCGTTGATGCGAGATCGTACCCAAGAGCTTATGATCTACAAAGAGTATCGGGGCTCGATCAATGACGGGCGCGTCGCGGACTTTTTCCAGGTCGAGCAGGGCGGAGAGACGTATGTGGTATCGTTCACTTATCTCGACAAAGCCAAGGCGCTTCCGCTGTTGACGGATATGGCGAAAAGCCTGCGGACCGTTGAATAAAACGTCTTTTAGTCTTTTCAATAGATACGTTAAAGCAGGCCGGAATTGTCCGGTCTGCTTTTTTCTTTAGATCGATAGCGACGGGAATGACTGAAGTGTGCGAAAATGAACAAAAGAAGATTAATACGGAGATCGAAAATTCGCATAAGGGGGCTGGCAGCATGGAAAAGGATCGCTTGATCGAGAGTAATGGGGACGTGGTCGGACAGGCGGGTGAACGCGTAGCGGGCACGACTGAATCATCCGATCCGATCGACAAAGCATCGCGTACCGAAAACAAAGGGGGATCGGCATGGCCTCCCGGCATTCGAATCTGGACGCCGCCGCTGGAAAGTATGCCGGAAGACGTCATGTTCCCGTTGGCCTGGGAAGAAATGATGTGCCGCCGCGTAGGTGAAGGCGAAGCGCCGATCATGCACATCTGGCGGCATCCGTACGCGTTGACGATCGGGATGCGCGACCGCCGTTTGCCGAGAGCCCCGCAGGCGATGGACAAGCTTCGCGGCGAAGGGTGCTCGGTCGCCGTACGCGTATCCGGTGGTGCAGCGGTTCCGCTGGACGAAGGCGTCGTGAATGTATCGATCATTTTGCCGAATCCTGACCGTAAGCTGGAGCTGCATGGAGACTTCGAACGGATGGTGTCGCTGATTGCAGGAGCCGCATCGCCGTGGACGAGCGAGTCGAAAGCCGGAGAGATCGCGGGAGCTTTTTGCCCGGGAGATTACGATGTTAGCGTCAACGGACGCAAGTTCTGCGGAATCGCGCAGCGGCGGCAGACGAAAGCTTATATTTTGACGGCTTTTGTAATCGCGGAAGGAAGCGGGGAAGAGCGGCGTCGGCTGGCTCGGGAGTTTTATGACGAAGCGTCCGGGATTCTAAGACCTGGACAAGCTTACCCGGATGTCCGTGAAGGTTCTATGGCAAGTCTGGACGAGCTGGCAGGCGTGCCTTCGGCTGAAGCTTATATGGCGTCGCTGGTGGAGTGGATGATCGAGCAGGCCGGGGCATCGGTGCTGAACGAAGGGCCGGAGCTGCCGCTTGACGAGCTGGATCGCTTATCTGCGGAGCTGAAAACGAGGTACGATCGGGATTGAAAATGGCTCCGGCAGTTTTTTTGCGGGGATGTCGCGTTGGAAACATAGAAAAAGCCGCTTTCGTCCGTCCGATCAAGGGACGGGAAAGCGGCTTTTTTCGCGAAAAGATTGGACGAACAGAATTGCACGAACACAGCCGGGAAAAAGGTTCGTTTTCAAACGTTACGGGGTACTGATTTCTCCCACCTCGCCGTTCTCGATCTCCTCTTGCTCCGCCAGGCGGATATCCCCGAGGAAATTGGATACGCGGCGCAGATATTCACGCGGATGCTCGCGGAAGATCAGCTCGTGATGCGAATCTTGCACGATCCAGGATCGGGAGTTCGGATTCGTCTGATTCGCGGCAAGTTGCTCGGCAATCTCGTACGGAGCTTTCGAGTCTTCGGTGCCGTGGATAAAGAAGATCGGAATCGGATAATCTTTTTGCTCGACTTCTTTGTACGGAATCTGGTTGAGACTTGTTCCGTTCAGCACCGGGAAAAGCATCTGCAAAATCTCAAGCGACGGATGGCGCGGGAGCGCGATGTTTTGGCGAATATTGTGGTACAGCGTATCCGGTTGAAGCAGGAAGGCGCTGTCCAGAATCATGGCGTCGATATCGTCGCTGATCAGCGCGGCTTGAAGCGCAGTGCCGCCTCCCATCGAAAAGCCCCATACGACGACTTGTTCGGCGCCTTTTTGCTTGGCATATTGAACGGCTCCGAGCAGCTGCTGCGTTTCCTTTTTGCCGCCGGTTGCCACTTCCTTGCTGCCTTGCGAAGCAAAGCCGTAGTCGAACATAATCACGTTGAAGTTGAGCCGGTGCGCGTAATGCGCGATGTCGTACATCGGAATCCAGGTCTCTTCGCGGTTGGCTCCATAGCCGTGGCTGAGTACGATTGTTTTCTTCGAATCTGCATCGTCAGCCGGAATGTACCAGCCTTGCATGATGCGGCTTCCGTCGACTGCGGGGAAAGTGACGTCCTGGTATTCCATGCCCACGGCTTGCTTTGGGTTGGAATAAAGCGGAGCCACGGTGGGGTTGGACAGTACCCAAGCAATATAAGCATGCAGCGCGACAAAACAGAAAATCAGAAAGAAAAGAATCGATAAGAACAAAGCCACTGCTATGTTACGCAACCGACGACGGCCCGGCGAAATCTCCTTGACGTGTTCCTCCGTTTGCGAAGCGTTTTGCTGCGGCGACGGAGCGACGGTTCCGGAAGCGGGATTCATCGCGGTCTCTCCTTGTTTGAAATTTGGGTCTGAATAGGTAACGTCCGCAGATTCTGCATAAAAATCAAAACTCGAATCTTGTTGAAAAAAGAGATATGCTTTGTTTTTATGGTATGCTTCGACGCTGTGTAAGTCAAACCTAATCCTTTTATCGGACAACGGTTGTGTTTCGTGTATGGCGGGAAAGGGGCTTGGGAGCGGGAAGCGAGAAGACTGCGAGAGAAGTTGCCAGCATACGCTTCCGAAGTGCATTTCTTCGAAATGCTTCACAATTCGCTGTCTCACTTGGAAAACGGGATTAGAATTTTAGATGGTGGTTTTACAAGTTCAAAGGCGTCTTGAACTGAATTTCTCTCTCCGTCTTCTCGCTTCCAGCTACGTTGGGCTTTCCCGGTGTGTTTTTTAGTTCGACAAGGATCTTTGAAGTGCTGGAGTTTCATAAAAAATATTTTTGTTTCATATAATGAAACGTAAATGTGATATATTAGTAAAGAAAAGAAACGCCGCTGTGTCGACATATTGAGCAGGGCGGGGTCGTGATTTGCGGATTGCGCCATATCTTTTATATCAAACGTGAAGGCAATCGGTGAAACTCAAAATTTCGATGAGAATCCGGAGAGAAGGTATACCTGTATGGAAGACGGCAAACTGAAAGTTCGCGCCGTTGATCGTGCGCTCGATATATTGCTGTGCTTTACCCGTAAAGAAAGTCTGAGTCTGACGGAGATCGCGGGCGAAGTGGAACTGCATAAAAGCACGGTGCATCGGCTGATGACTACGCTTGAGGAAAAGGGTTTCGTCAGCCGCGATGCGTCGACCGAAAAATATCGGTTGGGGATTAAAATTTGGGAGCTGTCCGCGCATTTGTCGAACACGGACGATCCGGCTCTTTTGCTGCTGCCGTCTATGGAAAAGCTGCGGGACGAGCTGGACGAGACGGTCAGTCTGTATGTGCTGGATGGCCGGGAGCGGCTGCGTATTCAGGCTGTGCAGAGTAATCAGGCGATTCGCCGCGTGGCTCCGGTCGGGGCGCGTTTGCCGCTGTATGTGGGGGCTTCCAGCAAGGCGCTTGTCGCCTTTTCCGGTGATCGGGAGCAGGAATATATCTTAAGCGATCCGGTCTGGCCGGACTCGGTCAGCCGCACGGCTTTCCGCGATCAGCTTCGGGTGATTCGGGCGCGGGGTTATGCGATGAGCGTGGAGGAGCGGGAGCAAGGAGCAACGTCGGTTGCGGCTCCGATCTTTGATCTGAAAGGCAATCTGGCCGCGGCCTTGTCGGTGTCGGGACCGCTGGCTCGGCTTCCGGTAGAGAAGCTGGAGAGTTACGCGCCGTTGTTGATGGAGCGGGCGCGGGAGATGGGGATGATGATACGGGGGTGAGGGAAGCACGGGGGTGCTTCCTAAGGGCAAAGTCCTGTTCGGTGTAAAGGCTTGGGGCGACGGCGGGAGAAATTCGTTCAAGGCGCTGTCTCACGCAGAAAGCTTACAGCTTTCCGCGTTCAAAGGCCAACATATCGAAGAATGTTACCGCAGGCTTTCTTCGAAATCCTGTATTTCACTGAATTTCTCCCTCTACCTGGGGCTTTTACAAGGAAGGCGGGCTTTGAAGGAAGCGAATCGGGCTTTTGCGTAAGGTTGGGTTAAGTGATTGAAAAAAGCAGGTTGATTCCCTTGTATAGAGGGAATCAACCTGCTTTTTGTTTGTTACGTAAATTGAATTGAGAATTGCGAGTGCTCAGGTAATTTCAGAGGCGGATGCTTTTTTCAACGGAGAAAAGCCAAAGTTGCGACGCGTAACGGATCGGAGCGACGCTTAGCGGCTTGAATTCGAGTTTTCAAAATTCTAACGGATCGAGGTGACGCTTAGCCGCTGAAAATCGAGTTTTGGCGTGTTTAAAATGTCTTTTTCCTTTCTAAGCGTCAGTAGAATCCGTTAAAACTTTGAGGACGTGGAAATGGCATTCTAAAGGCCATGTCGATCCGTTAGAAATTACAAGTCTGCGTGTTATGGCTATTGAGTTCAATCTACGCTCTCGCACGGAGAGCGACCCAGTATCGAGGATCATTGCACGGACTTCTCTGGTTTCAATCCACGCTCCCGCACGGAGAGCGACGAAATTGACGGTAGGGTCGATCGGACCGTGGGTGTTTCAATCCACGCTCCCGCACGGAGAGCGACTGGCGATGCGTAAATCGGCTGTACACCTACAAATGTTTCAATCCACGCTCCCGCATGGAGAGCGACTATCCACTTGCCCGGACAGGCCAATAAACAAAGCGTTTCAATCCACGCTCCCGCATGGAGAGCGACCGGAAAGGGTGATCGCAATGAAGCCGAAAACACTAGTTTCAATCCACGCTCCCGCATGGAGAGCGACTCCGGCAGTCATTCGGTCAAGTTCAGTGTATCCAGTTTCAATCCACGCTCCCGCATGGAGAGCGACCTCGGATACAAAATTAATTTTAGAGGATTTAATTGTTTCAATCCACGCTCCCGCATGGAGAGCGACCTCGGATACAAAATTAATTTTAGAGGATTTAATTGTTTCAATCCACGCTCCCGCATGGAGAGCGACCGAACCGTTTAATGATGATTCACTTTGATTTATTGTTTCAATCCACGCTCCCGCATGGAGAGCGACTCGATGACACTTCTTCCGGTGTAAGTAATGACCTTGTTTCAATCCACGCTCCCGCATGGAGAGCGACTCGATGACACTTCTTCCGGTGTAAGTAATGACCTTGTTTCAATCCACGCTCCCGCATGGAGAGCGACCAGTTGCCATCGGGTTTGTGGTTGAGTATCCTTCTGTTTCAATCCACGCTCCCGCATGGAGAGCGACCTAACTTCATACGCATACTGCTTGTTTGTGGCATGTTTCAATCCACGCTCCCGCATGGAGAGCGACGCAAGATTAGGGCTATAATTCGGACCCCAGCCTGTTTCAATCCACGCTCCCGCATGGAGAGCGACTTGGAAACCGGAAAAAAGTAGACGCTCTGCTGGCTGTTTCAATCCACGCTCCCGCATGGAGAGCGACAATGAACGCGATCCTATCGGACTTATCATGACACAGTTTCAATCCACGCTCCCGCATGGAGAGCGACAATGAACGCGATCCTATCGGACTTATCATGACACAGTTTCAATCCACGCTCCCGCATGGAGAGCGACAAATTTTAGACGTCAATCTAACTTGCGGAAGATCGTTTCAATCCACGCTCCCGCATGGAGAGCGACCCATATTCATTCCCATTTGTCTCACTCCTTTCAGGTTTCAATCCACGCTCCCGCACGGAGAGCGACAAGACCGCGGGCATCGACGCAGGGCGGGTTCGTGTTTCAATCCACGCTCCCGCACGGAGAGCGACGGGAATGCCGTGGGAGACATTGCAGAAATGATGCTCGTTTCAATCCACGCTCCCGCACGGAGAGCGACATTCACCTCTTAAAATTTTATACTTAATTATAAGCGTTTCAATCCACGCTCCCGCACGGAGAGCGACGTTGTAACTGACCTCAATCACACCTTCATCCGGGTTTCAATCCACGCTCCCGCACGGAGAGCGACGTTTATGGGGGCGTTGTAATGGGATTTGATGATGGTTTCAATCCACGCTCCCGCACGGAGAGCGACCAGAAAGCGGCAGATAAGGCGCGCAAGGAGCGAGTTTCAATCCACGCTCCCGCACGGAGAGCGACGAGGCATTCGGCACTGAAACCAAAATCGTCAGCAAGTTTCAATCCACGCTCCCGCACGGAGAGCGACGACAGAAACGACATTTTTCATATGTTAATATAAGTTTCAATCCACGCTCCCGCACGGAGAGCGACGGTTAGGCGACTCAATAAAAGGTATGGGTGAATGTTTCAATCCACGCTCCCGCACGGAGAGCGACGCGGTACCGGACACGTCCGCTGCAACTTTCCAGAGTTTCAATCCACGCTCCCGCACGGAGAGCGACTGCACCCACTTTCAACCCTTGTGCCACAAGGCTTTCGGGGGCAAAAAGTGCGAACCTCGAAATTAGCGTATCCAAAACTGGGCAAAAACACAAGTTAAATGGGGGAAAGCCTTATACCATGCGGGGTGCGAACCTACCGGGGATTTCATGGGAGCTTCAGGTTCGCACTTTTTGGAGCGGGATGGAGTTGTTGATCTTCCCCTATGCCTTTCACATACCTGATAAACTCCCGCACCGGAGCCGAATAGATCGGCTCGTCCCGGTAAGCCAAGCAAATCCGCCTGCGGTTCACGTAACCGGGGAGGGAGCGGCGGATTAGCTCGCCGTTCGCCGTCTCGCGGAGTACGCTGCGCAAAGGGAGGACGGCTACGCTGTCGTTGCAGCGCAGCGTTTCTTTGATCGTCTCGATTGCTCCAAGCTCCATCACGGAGGAGAAGGTCAGGCCGATTTCTTGGGCCCACTGCTCGGTCAGGCGACGGGAGGTGGAGCCGGGTTCGTGCAGCAGGAAGGTCTGGTCGGCGAGGTTGTCTACGGATAGGGCAGTTTCGGTGCTGAGCGGGTGCGCGGGATTCATGACTAACTGCAGCTCGTCCTCGATCAGAGGCACGACGATCAGTCCTTTTTCCTCTCCGTCCGGCAGGGATACGACAGCGGCGTCGATCTCGTAGCTACGCAGCATCGCCAAGGTATCGCCTGCTTGTTTGACGGTGAGTTGCAGTTCGATCTCCGGATTGAGCTGACGGAATTGTGCCAAATACGGCGGCATAAAGTAAGTAGCCGGCGTATAGCTGGCTCCGAGGCGCAAGCGGGCGCGTTCGCGTCCCGAGCGGGATTTCATCTGGCGCTGCGCTTCGTCCATCAGGGTCACGATCCGCCGTGCGTAAGGCAGCAGCTCCTCCGCGGCTCCCGTCGGCTGAAGCGTACGCGCTTGTTTGCGGAACAGCTCGACGCCAAGCTCTTCCTCCAATTTTCGCAAATGAAAACTGACGGTGGGCTGTTTAAGTTCGAGACGCTCCGCCGCCGCGCTCAAGGTGCCGACCCGGCAAATCTCCAGAAACACTTTCAACTGCTGCACGTTCATGCTTCGTTTTCCTCCCCCAAACGTCTGATTCAGGTTGGTCCAGCCATTACGCTCGAAGTATAGAATTTATCTTGATTAAAAACAATACGTATAGATAGATTTAATAAAACTTACCGTTTCCCTTTACGACGTTCTTACATTGCACTGATAAAGTGAAAGCAGGAAATAAATCCAGACGGATAACGGGAGGCTTACTCATTCATGAAACTTTGGAAAACGAAATCGGCGGCGACGCTTGGACTGCTACTTCTCACCTTTACGACAGCATGCGGCAATGGAGCAAGTCAACCGACGGCTCAGGCTTCGACCGACGCTTCGGCAACATCGGCAGCAACTTCCACGGAAGCAGCGGCAACCACAGATGCAAAGCCGGCAGCCGGTGAGGAAATCACGGTATACCTGAACGATTTCGATGCAGTGATCGGGGACATGTTCGAGAAGAAAACAGGCTATAAGCTGAACGTTGTGGTCGGTAACGGTGCCGAGATCATGTCGAGAGTCGAAGCGGAAAAAGGCAACCCGCAGTGGGACGTGCTCTGGATCGATTCCATGCCTTCCGTATACGGACTGGATCAGAGCGGACAGTTGCTGCAAGGCTGGACGCCGGAAAATGTAGATAACCTCAAAGACACGTTCGAAGCGCAAGTACCGGATGACAAATCGTATTATCCGACAGGCGCGCATGCGGCAGGCGTACTGGTGTATAACACGAACGAAATCTCCGAGGCCGAAGCTCCGAAATCATGGGCAGACCTGACAAAGGATTCGTACAAAGATTTGATCGGAACGGCAGACCCCGCGATCGCAGCTCCGGCGTATCCGTTCGTATCGTGGTTTTTTGAAAACAAAGGCATGGAAGGCGGACAGGATTACTTCGGCACATTGATGCAAAACGGCATGCGCGTGTATCCGAAAAACCCTCAGGTTGCGCAAGCATTGACTGCCGGAGAAGTAGACGTGGCTATGCTCCAGGAAACGAATGCCTACTCGCTCGCGAACGCTGGCGAACCGATCGAAATTATTTGGCCGGAAGAAGGCGCGCCGGGTTCGGTACGTGTAGCGGCGATCCAAAAAGATACGAAGCATGCGGCTGTCGCCAAAGAATTCGTCAACTTCCTGCTCGATCCCGAAGTGCAGCAGCAGCTGATCAACGAAGGCGACGAGAGCTACTTCGAACCGTCCGCGGAAGGCGTGGACACGAAGGAAGACCGCGAGCCAAATGCCAAACTCAACATCGCCGATGCTGCTTGGGCCAGCGAGCATGAAGCGGAAATCAAACAATGGTTCGCCGATCAGGCGATTCAATAAACGGCAATATGCTTCGGTTGAACGCAAATAAGCTCGGCTGGATCGTCACGATCGTGCTGGCCGTGCTGGTTCTTTTCCCGCTGGCGGCCGTCATCGTTCAGGTGCTGCTGCCCGGGATTTTCTTCGGCTCGCTGAACTTCGGAGATATTGGCCTGCTATTGGAATTATTCGAACGTCCGTTATGGCGTAAATCGTTGGAAAACTCGCTGATCCTCGGCTTCGGCACAGCTGTACTCGGCACGCTTCTCGGTACGGTGCTGGCAATGGCGCGTATGCAATGGAAGTTCCCCGGAGCAAGATCGCTGGATGCCGCGGTCTGGGTGCTGTTTATTATGCCGTCGTTTATTCTGGCCCAGGGCTGGATCATGTTCTCGACAGGCAACGGATTGGCAGCTTCGATATTCGGATGGCATTGGGTAACCGCAGCGGTCTTCCAACCGGCTGGCCTGATCGTGATCATGACCCTGAGCAAGTTCCCTTTGGCCTACTTAAGCGTGAAGGCGGCCATGGAATGGAAAGTTGAAATGTTATCTGACGCGGCACGGCTGTGCGGAGCAGGTCCTTTTAAAGTATGGCGGACGGTTCAGGCTCCGCTGCTGCTTCCGGCCATTCTTTCGGGTATGGCGCTTGTCTTCATGGACACGATCGGCGATTTCGGTCTTCCGTCCGCCGTAGCGGCCGTATATCGTTTCCCAACGTTGCCGTACTCGATTTACTCTGCTATTTATACGTCGCCTATCCGTTTTGATATGGCTGGCGTACTGTCTTTATATTTGGTTGCCTTGATCGCGGTCGCGATGCTGCTGCAATTCTGGGTGCTGCGCCGCTCGCGGTATGACGTATTGAGCGGACGCGCCGTGCCTTCCGTGCCTAAACCGGCCGGACGCCGCATGACTTGGGTGTTGGCTGTCGGTAACGTCGTGCTGCTGCTCGCCGTGATCGGAATTCCGATTGGATCGAGCATCGTGACCTCTTTGCTGAAAATCCAGACAAACGGCTTGACGGCTTCCAACCTGACCTTGCAAAACTACGCATCGTTGCTCTCGGAAGGAAGTTCGCTGTTACCCGGTCTCGGACGCTCGCTCCTGATCGCCGGATCGGCTGCCGTTATCGGTCTAATCGTGGGGTTGGGTGCAAGCTTCGTCTTATCGTATTCAAGATTCCGGTTCAAACGCGGCATCGAAACGGCATCCTTGATCTCGTTCGCCGTCCCGGGCGTCGTGCTCGGCATCGGCTACATTTTCGTCTGGAACCAACCGTGGCTGGAAAGCCTGGGTATCCGTTTGTACGGCAAACCCGGCATTCTCGTATTGGCGGCGATCGCGGGCGCGATTCCGGTGATCACCCGCGTGATGACCGGCGCCATGGCGAAAGTGCCGGAAAGTCTGCTCGACGCCGCCCAGATGCAGGGAGGCTCGCTGATCAGCCGCATCCGGCATATCCTCGCTCCGTTGGTGCGCGGCGCGTTGATCTCGGCGGGACTGGCGGCGTTCGGCGCTTGCGTGTTCGATCTGGCCGTCAACTCCATCCTGTTCCCGCCGAACTTCGAAACGCTTCCGGTCGCTATCGACGACGCGTTCGAAGATTTGCGTTTCGGTTATGCTTCGGCAGCGACCGTGGCGGGAGGCGGCATCGTCGTCTGCATCATCATGATTCTCGAACGATTACTCCGCAGAAAAGAGGCGAGTGCATGAGCGCATTGAATGAAACGATCAACTCAGAAATCCGTCATCCGGCATCCGGCGAAGCCCCGAAATCGTCCAACGCAGGAAAGCTTGCCGCAACCGCTCCGTTACTGCTCGATATCCGTGACGTCACAAAACGCTACGGCAAATTCCATGCGCTCAAAGGCGTCTCCCTCGACCTGCGCGAAGGCGAGATCATCAGCGTGCTCGGCCCGTCGGGCTGCGGCAAATCGACTTTGCTCCAACTGGTGGCGGGACTGGCGAAGCCCGACGGCGGCGAGATTTTGTTGTCGGGCCAACGCATCGCTTCCGCATCCGGCATGGTGCCTCCGGAAAAACGCGGCGTGAACATGGTCTTTCAAGATTACGCCCTTTGGCCGCATATGAGCGTTTTCGAAAATATTGCTTATGGGTTGAAACAGAAAAAAATGGATCGTGCAGCGATTGCAGCTAAGGTTGAGGAGGCGTTGGACTTACTGCGTTTGAACGGTCTGCAAGACCGACTGCCGCCGCAGTTATCCGGCGGCCAACAGCAGCGCGTGGCGATCGCACGCGCGATCGTCACCGAGCCTCGCCTGATGCTGCTCGACGAGCCGCTGTCCAATCTCGATATGCGTTTGCGCATCGAGATGCGCACCGAAATGGCGGTCCTGTTCCGCCGACTCGGGATCAGCGTCTTCCATGTGACGCATGATCCCGAAGAAGCATTTGCGATGGCCGACCGCCTGCTGATCATGCGCGAAGGCGCCATCGACCAATTCGCTTCGCCGGAAGAATGCTTCCAACGCCCGGCAAGCCGCGAAGCCGCTTCGTTGCTTGGCGCAATCAACCGCTTGGAAGGCATATTCGAATCGCTCCCCGGCGGCGGCCTTGCTCTGCGCACGGACGCCGGCCTGGTTCCCGGCGTCTTCTGCGGCCCAGGCGAAGCTCCTCGGCCCGGCGAACGCGGCGAACTGCGTTTCCGCCCGGAAGAACTCAAAACCGAGGCCGAACTAGCGTTGATTTCTGGTCATGCCCATAGCCTTAACCCAAACCATCTCGAAGCCGTGAACGCTTCAGCCGGAGCGGCACCGATCCATTCGTCCGTACCTGCCGGAACCCTAACGTTCCGAATTTTGCATGGCACCTTCGAAGGCACCCGCTGGCGCTCCCTGGCCGAGACCCAAGCCGGAGACCGTGCTTACCTGCTTCACGCATCACCCGTAACTCCCGGACAAGAAGTCACCCTGACGCTTCCGACTCAAGCCGCGCTATTATACCGTGCGTAACCGGAGCCTTCTTTTTATGCAGCCCTTTTTGAACGGAACACGGTCCTGCCTTTGAAATCTTATATCGATTTGAACGCTTGGGTCGTCCACTTAGACGATCCAAGCCGTTCAACGCCTTTAGCAGTTGAACTAACGAACTAACCCAAATCCCCTCGCCCCTAGGAGCACCCATCATGAAACTTTCCAATCGACCTGCGATTCCCGCCCGGAAGTTCGAACGGCTTCTGGCCATATCCGATATTCACGGACACGGCGAAGGATTAGACCTGCTGCTGCGGGAAGCCGGATACAATCCGAACAAGGATCAATTGATACTGGGCGGCGATTACGTCGATACCGACCCGGATACCTGGCACATCCTTGATCGAATCATCGGATTAACCGATGAAGGAGCCATCGCTTTACCCGGCAACCATGAACTCAAGTTATTGGCGCTACAACCGTCGTCTCGTTTTCGAATCGAATCCAAGCTTCGCTGGCTGCGTGAATTGCCACCATGTGCCGAAGCGGGCGGATTTTTATTCGTACACGCCGGATTTCGTCCCGGCATTCCGCTGGAGCAGCAGAGTCTTCGCGACATGATCGAAATCCGCGAGCCTTTCTGGAACTCCGGCGAACAAGACTTTAACCGAAACGACCGAATCGCCGGACGAACGATCGTATTCGGTCACACGCCGACATTCAAACTCGGCGCAACCCCAGGTTCCATCTGGACCCGCCCCGGCAAAATCGCGATCGACACCGGAGCCAAACACGGGCTGCGCCTTACCTTGATCGACCTGGCCAACGCCATAACCTACTCCTGCTCGACGGCTCCCGACCGCCTTTACCGAGACGTCCGCCAACAAAAATTTTGTCTAGCGGATGCAGGCTCGAACGCCGTTCAACCTCAAGCCGTAACTCCTCAAGTTTTATTTCCTGAATAAGTTAGGCAAAGCAAAAATGGAAACGACCTCTACCTCCGCTGCAAGCGAAAGATGAGGTCGTTTCCATTTGTAATCCGCCAACCGATCCGTTTAGCGGGAGAAGCTGTTCTTTTTTTGCTTTTCACGCTTTTTTTCGGCTATCATAAACATCATGTAAAAAAGCTTATCCGCGAAAGGCAGGGATGGATCATGACGATCACGTTTACAAAAGTCTCCACCATGCAGCAAATCCAACAAACGGCAGCGCTGGCTTCGGACATCTGGCATGAGTACTACATAACGCTCATCACGCGCGAACAAATCGCTTATATGGTCGACAAATACCAATCGGTACCGGCAATCGAACAGCAGATTCAAAGCGGAGGGTATACCTATTATCTCATGCAAAACGGCTCGATTCCGGTCGGTTATC
This sequence comes from Saccharibacillus sacchari, assembly GCF_037722395.1. Classification (GTDB taxonomy): domain Bacteria; phylum Bacillota; class Bacilli; order Paenibacillales; family Paenibacillaceae; genus Saccharibacillus; species Saccharibacillus sacchari_A. The sequence continues at coordinate 51,344 of NZ_JBBKAR010000018.1, forward strand.
TGGCATTCAAGCAGGAAGAGGGGAAAATGTTTTTGAGCAAGTTTTACGTGGCCCAATAGCATCGCGGCAAAGGCTATGCCAGCGAAGCGGATACTTTTATCGAACAGCTCTGCGCGAATTCCGGCCTGAGCCATATCTGGTTAACCGTCAATCGCGATAACCGCTCCAGTATTGCCGTTTACGAGAAAAAAGGCTTCCGCAAAGTACGCGAGCAAGTCGCCGATATCGGCAACGGATTCGTGATGGACGACTTTATTATGGAAAAAGAAGTATCAGGCTAAAAGTGAATATTCGCGTCTGGTACAGAGTACTATTGTCACTTAAAAAACCGCTCCTTCCGCCTTCCGGCGAAAAGAACGGTTTTTTTATAAGGATGAATCTTTTACCCAAGCTATAGATTTAGTCTTGGGAGACTTTCATCATCTGACGAAGCACCGTTTGCAGGATGCCTCCGTTGTAGTAGTAGTCGATGTCGACCATGCTGTCCAGACGAGCGATGGCATTGAATTCGAACTTCGTTCCATCTTCGCGCGTTACGGCTACGGTCAGCTTTTCGCCCGGCTTCACGTCGTTGCTCAAACCGAGGATGTCGAATGTCTCGCGGCCGTCGAGGGCCAGCGATTTCCAGCTCGAACCTTCTTCGAATTGGAGCGGCAGAACGCCCATACCGACAAGGTTACTGCGGTGAATCCGTTCGAAGCTTTCCGCGATAACGGCTTTGACGCCAAGCAGCATCGTGCCTTTTGCCGCCCAGTCGCGCGAACTGCCTGTGCCGTATTCTTTACCCGCGATGACGATCAAGCTCTGGCCTTCGTCTTGATACTTCATCGAAGCATCGTAGATGGACATCACTTCGTCGGTCGGCAGGTACTTGGTTACGCCGCCTTCGGTGCCCGGAGCAACCTGGTTGCGAATCCGGATGTTGGCGAACGTACCGCGCATCATGACTTCGTGGTTACCGCGGCGGGAACCGTAGGAGTTGAAGTCTTTGCGTTCGACGCCGTTTTCAGCCAAGTACAGACCGGCAGGGCTGCTCGGCGCGATGTTGCCCGCTGGAGAAATATGGTCCGTCGTGACCGAATCGCCCATCAGCGCCAGCACGCGGGATTGCTTGATGTCGGCGATATCGTTCAGGCCTTCGTTCAGCTTGCGGAAGAACGGAGGGTTTTGGATATACGTCGACTTCGCATCCCATTCGTACAGTTCGCCTTCCGGCACTTCGATCTCGTTCCAACGCTCGTTGGCGGTGAAGACGTTGGCGTACTTCAAGCGGAACATTTCCGGCGTGATCGCCATGGCGATCGCGTCGCGGATTTCTTGCGAAGTCGGCCAGATGTCGCGCAGGAAGACCGGTTCGCCTTGTTGGTCGTAACCCAGCGGCTCTGTCGCCATATCGATATTGACCGTACCCGCCAGCGCGTAAGCCACAACGAGCGGAGGCGAAGCCAGATAGTTCATTTTGACCTGCGCGTGAATCCGGCCTTCGAAGTTACGGTTGCCGGACAGTACGCCCGCTACCGTCAGGTCGTTATCCGCGATCACTTGCGCCACTTCGTCCGGCAGCGGGCCGGAGTTGCCGATGCAAGTCGCGCAGCCGTACCCCGCAACGTAGAAGCCCAGTTTTTCGAGCGGCTCCAGCAGACCGGCTTTGAACAGATAATCGGTTACGATCAGCGAGCCCGGAGTCAAGCTGGTTTTTACGTATTCCGGACGGACCAGACCGCGCTCCACCGCTTTTTTCGCCAGTAAGCCCGCGCCCAGCATAACGCTCGGGTTCGACGTGTTGGTGCAGCTTGTGATCGCCGCGATCGCGACGGCACCGGCGCCCATTTCGCTCGTTTTGCCGTTCTTGTGGTTGACCGTGACTTTCTGCGCGATTTTCTCGTCGCTCAGACCGTAGCCGCCTTTGTCGACAGGAGTACGCACGATGTCTTCGAAGTTTTTCTTCATATTGGTCAGTTCGATACGGTCCTGTGGACGTTTCGGTCCGGCGAGACTCGGCACAACGGAAGCGAGATCAAGTTCCAGCACTTCGCTGAATTCCGGATCGGCCATGTCGTCGGTACGGAACATGCCTTGCGCACGGTAATACTTTTCCACGAGTTCGATCTGATCGTCTTCGCGTCCCGTGCTGCGCAGGTAGTTGATCGTTTCCGCGTCGACAGGGAAGAAACCGACCGTCGCGCCGTATTCCGGTGCCATGTTGGCAACGGTCGCGCGGTCTGCCAGGCTGATATTGCTCAGGCCGGGACCGTAGAATTCGACGAATTTGCCGACAACGCCTTTTTTACGCAAGATTTCAGTGACGGTCAGTGCCAGGTCGGTCGCGGTTGCGCCTTCGGCCAAGCTGCCTGTCAGTTTGAAACCGACGACATCGGGGGTAACGAAGTACAGAGGTTGACCCAGCATGCCGGCTTCCGCCTCGATGCCGCCAACGCCCCAACCTACAACGCCCAGACCGTTGATCATGGTGGTGTGGGAGTCCGTGCCGACGAGGGAATCCGGGAAAACGTAAGTCTCTCCGTCGATCACTCTCGTTGCCGCTACGGAAGCGAGGTACTCCAGGTTGACCTGGTGCACGATGCCTGTTGACGGCGGTACGGCGCGGAAGTTATCGAATGCCGTTTGCGCCCAACGCAGGAAGCGGTAACGTTCTTCGTTGCGCTCGAATTCGACATTGATGTTGTAATCCAGGGCGTCTTCCGTACCGAATGCGTCAACCATGACCGAGTGGTCGATAACGAGGTCGACAGGCACGAGCGGATTGATCTGCTTCGGATCGCCGCCGGCGAGCTTAACCGTGTCGCGCATCGCTGCAAGATCGACGACAACCGGAACGCCGGTGAAGTCTTGCAGTACGATACGTGCCGGGATAAACGGAATTTCTTTATTTGCGTCGCGGTCTTCGTTCCAAGTCGCGATTTGCTTGACGTGTTCCTCGGTGATCGCGCGGCCGTCGAATTGGCGCACGGCGGCTTCGAGCAGAACGCGAATCGAGAACGGAAGCTTGGAAATGCTGCCGTGTCCTTGCTCTTCGAGTGCCTTCAGGCTGTAATAACGGTAAGTCTTGCCACCGGACTCAAGGGTGCTGGCGGCGGAGAATTGATCGGACAAAGCCATGGGGTGTACCTCCTCGGAAAATGGGATGAAGCGACTTTAAAAGGTTGATTGTTTCATTTGGTGAAACCAAATTTCAAAAATATCTGTTTTAATTATAACGTTTACAATCCGGCGCGTAAAGTCCTTTTTACCCCCAAATTGCCGCGTCGCATCGAATTTGGAAGCCTCGCGGTATGCGTCTTTTCTTTGCAGGCAGGCCGCCGATCTACTATACTGGTGAGAGAGTTTTTAATGAATTGACGGGGGTTCAGACATGACAGCAAACAAAGTAACCGTAGGACTGGTATATGGCGGCAAATCAGGCGAACACGAGATTTCATTGCAGACCGGTTTCGCGGTAATGAACGCATTCGATTATGGCAAATATGAGATCGTTCCTTTTTATATTACCCTTCGCGGCGAGTGGCGAATGGGTTCTGTTCTTGACAGACCGATGAATTCGGTGGAAGACATGAAGCTGGAGTCCGCGTCAGGCGGCACGGCTGAAGCGGCAGGCGCCATGTTCGCCGCGTTGAGCGGGCAGGATAGCAGCATAGACGTGATGTTCCCGCTGCTGCACGGCACGTTCGGCGAGGACGGCACCATTCAGGGACTATTCGAAATGGCGGGACTTCCTTACGTGGGCGCGGGCGTGCTTTCGTCTTCCGCCGGTATGGATAAGGATGTAATGAAAAAGCTGTTTGCCGCCGCAGGCCTTGAACAAGGCGAGTATATCGCGTTCGGCGAGCGCGATTGGCGCGTAAGCCGTCATGAACTGTTGCAGGAAGCGGAGAACAAACTTGGCTATCCATGCTTCGTTAAGCCGGCGAACCTCGGTTCCAGCGTGGGCATTTCCAAAGCTGCCGATCAGGAAGCGTTGATCGATGCGGTGGAGCTGGCACTCCGTTACGACCGCAAAGTACTGATCGAGACGTTCATCGACGGACGCGAACTGGAAGTGGGCGTGCTGGGCAACGACGAACCTCAGGCTTCCGTACCGGGCGAGATCGTGTCTTCCGGCGATTACTACGACTATAACGCGAAGTATATCGACGGCAAATCGGAGATGATGATTCCGGCTCCGGTCGATGCCGACCTGGCCGATTCGCTGCGCGAACTGGCGATTCGGGCGTTCAAAGCGGTTGAAGGCAGCGGACTGTGCCGCGCCGACTTCTTCGTCCGCCGTTCCGATAACAAGATTCTGATCAACGAAGTGAATACGATGCCGGGCTTCACGCCGTTCAGCATGTATCCGCTGCTATGGCGCGAGACGGGGACTTCGTATCAGGCGCTGCTCGATAAGTTGATCGAGCTGGCGTTGGAGAGACATGAAGTACGGACACAATTGCAGTACGGAAGATAAGCGGTCAAAGATAAATAGAACGTTAAAAGGAGAGAGACTTATGGGATTCGAAGCGGAGTTCACCTCGATCTGCAAATTCAAAAACGAACAAGAGCTTTATGAGATTTTGGAATACGGACGCGGCAAGTTACGCAAAGACGGATTTCGGATTTTTCCTACCGGGCAAAAAGCGATCGCGTACACGCCGGACAATCAAGCAGTCGCGATTGTGTTGGTTACAGCCTCGATCGCGGAGATCAATTTTCAAGGCCAAGAAATCACGCAGGTCGAACTTGATCTGATCCGTAAATTGACGGACGAAGAATCGCGGGTACTCACGGCTTTGGCGCATGAGATGTATTTCGGAGAACAGGAATCGAAACAAGACTAATGTTCTAACAGATACGCTTTTAACCTCCCCTCAAGGTAAACAGTGAAAAAAGACCTCATGTGCAAAATGAGATCGACACTGGAGACCGGAGGGGTTTTTTATAGAAGGAGGTGAATAGCATGTTAAGGGTGCTTTTAATTATTGGGGTTGCCGTATTGAGTGTTTGCGGCGGTCTGCTGTTTTTGAGTTTGTTCGTTACACTTTTGTTGACTACGGGGAGAGGTTTTATTGTTTTTCATGGGCCGCCAAAGTGGCAAACGATCCTGTTTATGCTTTTAACTCTTCTGCCGTTTATTGCCGCTGTATACTTTCTGAACCGGAAAAATGACCATGTACTAATCAATGCAATCCTTTTGCCGTTCATTTCATCATTCATTCTTGGTTTTATTTGGGAAGTTTCATGAATTAAACACTAGTAAAGGTGTACAAGTACAGGAGCGCATTACTTTCTGGAATTATTGTATCGGAGTTACGTGACGTTTTTTGCTGGAGAACCAAATTTTAAAACTGTCAAACCTATACACGCGTATTCATACATATATGTATGCTTGTGCCGTCTCGCAAAATTGCGCATAATAGATTTAGAGACATGTATTTGCACGCACATGTATGCTTGTTCTATCATCAATAGTTGCCGCATCAGATTCAAATGAACCCATATGCTGCATCGTTACGTTTTTCATGGAGCGAGTTGGCCTTGAGCGGCATCGTTTATGGCTGTGACCCATGCTGGAGCCCGGACAGAAGATGTTCCAGTTTTCTCGGTCGTGATCTCATCGGTCAACTCGAACTCACTATCATAGACTGTTGTTGGTACAGTCACCTTTACCAAGAAAGGCGGTACAATCGTGGAATCGAACGACAAAATCCCTTATGTACTCACAGGAAAAAGCTATACCGCTGTCGCGGTCAACGCGGCAGCCAAAGCAGGCGAATGGATAAGAAGCAGACAGGGAACGCACGGTCAATTGTCCACGAAAACATCCGGACAGGACCTGGTCACCGAGATTGACAAAGGCGCCGAGCAGATGATCCGCCGTTTGATCCTGACCCATTTTCCCGATCATGGCATTTTGGGCGAAGAAAGCGTCGAACCGGGCGAAGAAGCTTCGATTCGCGCTTTGTCCGAAGTTCGCGACGAAGAATATCTGTGGATTATTGACCCGATCGACGGAACGACCAATTTCGTACACGGTTTCCCGTTCTATTCGGTCTCGATCGCGCTGGCCCATAACGGCGAAGTGATTCTGGGCGTGATCTACGATCCGTCGCGGGACGAGATGTTCGTAGCGGAAAAAGGCAAAGGCGCTTATGTTCACGGCGTTCGCATGGCGGTATCGAAGGAAGAACGTTTGGCCGAAGGTTTGATCGCGGTAGGCTTCCCGGCCGATCCGGTCGTGAAACTTCCGATCAATCTCCGAGGCATCGAAGCGCTTGCCCCTCGTGCGCGCAGCTTGCGTGCCGGCGGATCGGCAGCACTGCATCTTGCACATGTAGCCGCGGGTCGATTGAGCGGTTACTGGGAAGCGGGCCTGAATGCGTGGGATATCGCGGCGGGCGCTTTGCTGGTTGCCGAATCCGGCGGCCGCGTCAGCGATACGGTCGGAGAGACTTACCATCTTGGCGTACGCAATATCGTGGCGACGAACGGCACCCTGCATGCCGAATTGTTGACCGTGCTGAAGGAAGCCGACGCTACAGGAGTCTAAAAGGAGGAATCGCCATGAGCGATACGCAAGACCGTAGACCCGGAATGGAAAAGTTGGAAGAAGAGCTGAGCGAGTTGTTGACGGAAGGCGAACTGAAAGACGAAGATCGCGAGCGCAAGCAGCGTGAGCAGATTTCGCCGAGGTACGAGATCCGGATTCAGACGTCGCTTGATCCGATCGTGGAAGAAACTCGTCTTTACCGTCAGATGGCCGAAGAGATCGATGACCGTTATGACGATTATTTGAAAAAAACACGTCTGGACTCGCAGGAAATCGAGCCGGACGAAGCGAAGTAAACGACGAAGATAGACAAGCTGGCCGCCGTATTCGGAAGTGCGTTCCGATGCGACGGCAGTTTTTTGATTATACGGCTGCACGCTCGCAGACCGGATGTCGCCCCTATTCGAAGCGGTCCGGGAGGACCAGAAGGAGACAACAATGACAACGACGACATGGAAAAAAAGCTGGAAGGTGCTCGCTTCCGCGGCACTGATTCTTCCGGCATTCGGGCTGGCGGACATTCGCGACACGTTCGCGGCGGGAGAGACTTACAAGATCGTCACGTTCGGCGATTCGTTGACAGCGGGTTACGAGCCGGAAAAAGCGGCAGCCGATTATTACGGTTTCGTGCCGCGCCTGGCGGAACAAGGACGTTTTCACGGACGTACCGAAGTGGATAACTACGGAATTTCCGGCTTGAACTCTTTCGGGCTGGAACATTATATCGAGGCGGTCCGCGCCGGAGCCAATACGACGGCCGACGGCATTCAAGCCGGACTGCGCGATCCGAACGCCGCCGTATTCGCTTCCAGCGTCGCAGCCGTGCGCGCCGACGTGGCGGAAGCCGACGTCATCACGATCACGATCGGCGGCAACGATCTGCTGCCGTTGATTACCGGCAGTCTGCCTACGGCAGAAGAACTGACGCCGCAGGTCGAAGCGCTGCTTCAAACGTACGCGGCCAATCTGGGCGAAGTACTGACCGATTTGCGCGAAATCAATCCGAACGCGCGGATCGTGGTCGCTGACCAATACCAGCCCGTACCGGCGATCGCAGCCAAAACGCTATACGCGACGCTTAACCAGGCGGCAACGGCGTACACGACGACTTTGAACGGCGTGGTAACGGCACAAAACGCCGCAGGTGGCCATGTCGAAGCGGTCAATGTCGCTCCGCTGTTCGTCGGGCGCGAGATGCAAATGACCCATATCGCCCGTCAGGATATCCACCCGAACCAGGTCGGTTACGAAGCACTGGCCAAAGTCTTTTCCGAAAAGATTTGGGGAGAATACCGTACGTTGAGCAAAACCCCGGCCTCGACCACGGTAGCCGTCGTCGTCTCGGGCAAAGAACTGAACACCAATTTCAAGCCGATCCTGAAAAACGGAACGACCTTCGTCGTGCTGCGGGATATTACCGACGCTTTGGGCGCCAACCTCAAATGGGATAACAAAACGTCTACGGCCAGCATCGACTTCGGCGGCCGCAATGTCGCGATTCCGGTCGGCAAAAAATCGATTACCGTAAACGGAACCGGCACGGCGATCAAAATCCCGGCGTTCACCGAGAAAGTGAACGGCGTCTCGAAAACTTACGTTCCGCTGGCCGTTTTGGCGGACGGACTCGGCTTCGATGTGCAATACACGTCCCGCCTGCGTACGGTTTTCGTGAATCCTTGATTTGAAGTGAGACTTTCTTTTCGCAAACCAACCCGAACAGAAACGGATTTTTCCGTTTCTGTTTTTTTATGCTTTCCCAAAACGGATAAGCCGAAGCAGAATCACAACCCGGCAAAAATTCGTCAACCTTCCTTGTTGTCGAATCGTTTTTTTCCTTTGTCGAAAGGGTAATGAACAGGTAGTTATGAATGTGTTGCAAGACAGTGTTCATCATCTTTCGATTAATTTCGATTAAGGGGAAATTTAGCGTGGAACAAAAGCGGAGAAAAAAACTCAACGATTTGGTGTCGCAAACCGGCATCTACCATTCTCTGCTTGCCAACCATCCGGACGGAATCGTTGTACTGGATGAAGTTGGGGCAATCGTCGATTCAAATCCGGCTGTTCAGGCCATTACCGGATATACGCCGTATGAGCTGGCCGATATGGCTCGCGTCGCGAACGGTGTTCCGGACGGAGCGTTCGGGGAGCTTCGGGCTTTGTTTATCGAGGCGTCCGAAGGACGGACGACCACGATCGAGTTCGGAATGCGGCACAAACAGGGAGCGGAACTGCAACTTCATTTGGAGTTCGTTCCGTTGATCCACGAAGCGGAGCAGTTGGGCCTTTACGTGGTATGTCGCGACAAAACGGAACGCAAGCTGGCCGAACGTCGTCTCCAGGAAAGCGAAGAGCGCTATAAATCTTTGTTCGATTACAATCCTTCCGGCGTATACTCGCTCAGTTTGGAAGGCGTCTATATGTCCTGCAACGATAGTATGGCTACGCTGCTGGGCTGCCGCAGAGAAGACTTGATCGGCATCTCTTACCGCAGCGCGATCGAAGACGAGAATCTGGAGCGCACCAATCGGCATTTCGCAGAGGCTTGCCGGGGGATTCCCCAAAATTACGAAGCTTCGATTATCCGCAAAGACGGACAGCCGGCGGATTTGAATATTATCAACGTACCGATCGTCGTAGAGAACCAGGTGGTCGGTGTTTACGGCATTGCCAGCGATATTACCGAGCTTAAGCGGTACGTTCGCCGAATCGAGCAGCTCGGGTACGAGTATACGTTGATTCTGAACGCCGTTTCGGAAGGTATTTTCGGCATCGGCAAAGACGGTCGTACCATGTTCGCCAACCCGCCTGCTTTGCGTCTGCTCGGTTATGAGCAAAACGAATTTATCGGCAGCGATAACCACGGATTGTTGTCCCATTCGCGCAGCGCAGGAATCCCGTATTCGGTAGACGAGTGCCCGATCTGCGCGACCGTTCGAGACGGCGTATCCCGATCGGTGAGCGAAGGCGTGTTATGGAGAAAAGACGGATCGAGCTTTTTGGTCGAGTATACGGTCAATCCGATCATCGACAAAGGCGAGGTGCAGGGAACCGTCGTCGTTTTCCGCGATATCACGAACGAACGGGAAATCTTGCGTCAAAAAGAGCTGGCGGAACAAGCGGCTTCGGCAAAATCCGAGTTTCTCGCGATGATGAGCCACGAAATCCGCACCCCGATGAACGGCGTGCTCGGCATGACCGATCTGTTGCTTGATACCGATCTGAACGAACAGCAGCGCGAATTCGTCGAGATCGTCAGCAATAGCGGCCATTCGTTGATGCGCATTCTGAACGACGTGCTCGACTTCAGCAAGATCGATGCCGGAAGCCTCGTGCTGGAGCCGGAAAGTTTCCTGCTTGCTCCGCTGGTCAGCGGTACGACCGATTTATTTTCGTCCCATGCGGCGGAACAGGGAATCGACCTGCGTTGGAATATCGAATCCGATGTGCCGGAGCAGATCGTAACCGATCCGGTACGATTGCGGCAGGTGCTTACGAATCTGATCGGAAATGCGATCAAATTCACGGAAAAAGGAACAGTTACCGTCTCGGTAAAAGTCATTCCGGAGTCCGGCGAATACGATCCGGTACTGGAATTCCGCGTCGAAGATACGGGTGTCGGCATCGCGGCGGAAAAGCTGGACCGGTTATTTTTGTCTTTCTCTCAGCTTCATCCGGAATTGAACCGCAAATACGGCGGAACCGGTCTGGGACTGTCCATTTGCAAAAGGCTGGTCGAGCTGATGGGCGGCACTATACGGGTAGACAGCCGCGAAAACGAAGGTTCCATTTTCCGATTCACGCTGCCGTGCACCGATTTCTCCAAGTCTTTGCAAACTTACGAGATTCGCTCGGATGCCGATCTGATCGCGAGCGATTCCAAACTTCCTGTCACCGAACAATTGGGCTCGCTTCGTATCCTGATCGCCGAAGACCATCCCGTTAATCGCCGTCTGCTGCAAGAACTGTTACTGAAGCTCGGATATACCGCCGACACGGCGGAGAACGGAATCGAAGCTTACGAACTGATCTCCAAAAACCGATACGATCTCGTCTTTATGGACGTGCAAATGCCCGAGATGGACGGCTTGACCGCGGCCCGCTTGATCCGTCAGATGCTGCCCGCAGAACAGGTTCCGTACCTGGTCGCGGTCACCGCGTTCGTCAAGCCGGGCTTCGAACAGGAATGCCGCAGCAGCGGCATGCAGGAATATATCGCCAAACCGATCTCTGAAGCCGATATCCGCCGCGTTCTGCTCGACCCCGACAGTCGGTTGCGCGATTTTTTGGAAGGTCGAAAAACAGCGATCTGAACAGGTTCGTATGTACCGCGACTGCGTATAAACGAACGTAATCTCGCAGTCTTAGAAGAGAAGCACGACCCTTGTCATTATCCCCGAAAGGCAGCACGCAGAAAAAGGCGGAAGATTATTTCTTCCGCCTTTTCGGCGCGCGCCGCCAGCCGTACACTTGCACGTGCACGAACGCTTTGCTGATCATAAAGCTGAACATATACAAAAAGACCAGCAGTATCACCAGCGGCCGCAGCACGATCGAAGCGACCACCCAAAACGTGATCAACTGCCAGCGCTTGAACCGACGCAAAAACACCGGGAGCGTAAAAATGCGGTAAAACCAGTAGTTTTTTTGCAGCGCCTCCATGTATTCGGTCCGCGTCTGCTCGTCGTCCGGATCGAGCCGGATCGCCTGTTCCATCATCGTTTTCGCTTGCTTCGCGTCGCCACGCCGATCCGCCGCCCAACCGAGGTACAGAAACGTTTGCGGATTTTCGACGTCTTTGCGCAGCGCGATTTCCCCGTTTTCGATCGATGCTTCAAACTGACGCAGATTCGCCAAAACATAGCTGTACAACGCATAATAAAGACCGTTTTCCGGATCGATGTTCAGCGCCTGCTCGATGCTTTGCCGGGCCCGATCGAATTTGCCGTTTTTGTTGTGCATATTGGCGAGCAGGTAATGGATATGCGCGCGATAAGGATTCAGACGCAGTCCCGCGTTGGCGGCTTCTTCCATCTGCGCCCATTTTCCGGTGCCGTAGTACACGACCGCGCGCAAAAACCAAGCGTCTCCGTCGTTCGGATCGAGCCGCAGCGCTTGCGCCGTGCATTCCAACGCTTTCTCGCTGTCGTTCAGATTGATATAGGCCAACGCCAACGCCCGGTAAGGCTGCGGCGTCTCCGGTTCTTCGCGCAGCCATTCGCCGGCTTCGGCCAGAGCTTCTTTGTTGCGGTCCCAATCCAACAAGCGTTGGAAGCGTTCGGCCCGAAGGCCGGGAGGAACCGGGCCGTTGCTTTGTTCGTCCATCCCTTGACCTCCCCGACTTTTTGCGTTTACCGGATTTTATGCTTTTTGATATAATCGAGCACTTGCGCGTATTCGCCGTTCGTGTCGCTGAACGTGGCGTAATTGCGCGCGGTCGCGAACCAGTCGAGCGTGGACGCTTGCCGGTTTTTGAGTGCGCGCCGGAAATCGGTATCCGCCAACGGTTGGATCTCGCCCGTTTCCATTGCCCGTTCGAGCGCCATCTCGGTCGCGTCGCGCACGATCTGGTCGAGATCGGCACCGGAAAACAGCGGCGTGCTTTCGGCCAGCTTGCGCACGTTGACGCCGTCGATCGGTTTGTCGGCCAGCTTCATGTCGAGGATCGTCTGGCGTTCTTCTTCTTCCGGCGGCGTCACGAACAGCAGATTGTTAAAACGTCCCGGACGTCGCAGCGCGGAATCGAGATACCACGGCGTGTTCGTCGCTCCGATAATAAACACGTTCTCGTTAAAACTCGCCAATCCATCCAGCTCGATCAGCAGTTGGTTGACCAACATGCGGTCATGGTGCTGACGCATGCCGTGGCGGCTGCCACCCAGCGCGTCCAACTCGTCGATAAACAGCACGCAAGGCGCTTCGGCTCGGGCCGTCTCGAAAATGCTATGCAAATTGTTTTCGCTGCCCCCGATGTACATCGACAAAATCGCCTGAAGCTCCAGATGCAAAAACGTCGCGTCAATCTCCCCGGCCACGGCGCGCGCGAGAAACGTTTTGCCGCATCCCGGCGGACCGTAGAGCAGCAGCGAACCGCCCGCCTGACGGCCGTAAGCCGCGAACAGCTCGGGTTGTTTGAGCGGCAAAATAAAGTTCATGCGGATTTTCTTTTTGATCTCTTCCAGACCGCCCACGTCCGCGAAAGTAATCGTCGGTTTTTCGCTTTCGATCAGATCCTCGGCGTTTTTATCGAATTGAATGACTTTGAGATTTTTCCGGCGAAGCTCTTTGTCGTCGTCCATAGGATCTCCTTTCCGCGTGCCGTTTTCTTTTATCATAACCGATCCGGAGGGACTTCCACCAGAATCGCGCGGTTCCGTAACTTTTGCCCCGCCGACGCGTTTAAGGAGAAACGAATCTGCTACCCCTTTGGGCAAGCAGATTCGTGACCCCGCGCCAAGCGAATTTTAAGGAGAAACGAATCTGCTACCCTTTTGGGCAAGCAGATTCGTGAAACCGCGTTAAGCGATATTTTCACACAGATCGGAGAGATTGAGAACTTATGCGAAAAAAGAAAACCGCGTTACTGTTGAGTTTGGGGTTTGTTTTGGCATTCGAAGAAACGGTGTTCGGATTCGGATCGTTTGTCCTGTTCCCGCCCCGCGTACAGGCGAGCGCTGCAACCGGCATACCGGAATTTCAAAACGAATCGGGTGATTTCACAGTGATGAAGGTGCTGCAATCCTCGGAATCATCCACGCGACCGAAGCAGCCGACGGAACAAACGGGCACGGAAGATACGCTTGTCACGCTTCCGCTGGAACTGGACATCGACAACCGTAACCCGTTGAAGGCCATGCGAGACGTCGAAGCCAGTGTGCTGCCGGGCGGTATGCCGAACGGCATTTCCTTCGTCGGCGAAGCGGTCTTGGTCGACGTGCCGAGCAGGGAAACCGGCCGATACGGGCTTCAATTCACCATAGAGCGGGAATGTTACGAACAGATTTTGACCGGAGAAACGGAAGCGATCGTGCGCATGAGTTGGGGACATGGCTTGCATCGGGATCTTGATCTGGCGGAGTTGTTGCGGGAAAACGGGTTGGAATAGACGCAGGGAAGTTGATTGCTTGCGCATATAGCGAAGCGCTATAACCATTACCTGCATAAATCCAGTTATTTCGAGCAAGAAGATCGACTCCGAACAAAATAACAACAAATATCCAGTTATTTCGTCCCTATCCGCTATTTTGAGCCTTGTTTGCCTGAAATACCTGTATATTTGCAGGTATTTCAGCAGTTCGCTCAATGGGGCCGAAAATAAGTGGATATTTGCAGGTATAGGCAGACAGGCTGCTTTCCGATCCGCTTTTCATCGCGTTCAAATCGATCCATACGAAAAAGCGACGGACTTTACGCAAAGTCCATCGCTTTTTTCGTTTGCTTTTTCGTTTGTTTATTCGATTCCGCCGATTCGTACTCAGAGAGCACGCGCTCCAGGCGGAGGCCAACCTCTAAGCAAGATACAATCCATTGCGAGTCGTTACGAGCGCATGTCTTTCAAAGCTTCGTCCGCCGCTGTCAGCGTCCGGTCGATATCCGCGTCTGTATGTGCCGTCGTCAGGAACCAAGCCTCGTATTTCGAAGGCGCCAGGCAGACGCCGCGATTCAGCATGCCGCGGAAAAACGCGGCGAATGCTTCGCCGTCGGTATCCTGAGCCTGATCGTAGTTGGTCACCGGATGATCGCAGAAATGCGTCGAGAACGAACCGCGAATGCGATTGATTGTCAGGGGAACGCCGTGACGCTTCGCCGATTCGGCAATGCCGTCGGTGAGAGTGATCGCGAGGCGGTTCATCTCGTCGTAGACGCCTTCGCCCTGAAGCACTTCGAGACAAGCGATGCCCGCGGAGACGGAGATCGGGTTGCCCGCCATCGTGCCCGCTTGATAAGCGGGACCGAGCGGAGCGACCTGCTCCATGATATGTTTGCGGCCGCCGTAAGCGCCGATTGGCAGGCCGCCGCCGAGGATTTTGCCCAGCGCGGTCAAGTCGGGCGTAATGGCGTCGTGATTGTCCAACTCGGCAAAAGTCTGCGCCGAACCGTAATGGAAGCGGAACGCCGTGATGACTTCGTCGTAGATGACGAGCGCGCCGTGTTCGTGCGTCAGCTTGCATAGTCCTTCAAGGAAGCCTTTTTCCGGCATGACCATCCCGAAGTTGCCGACGATCGGCTCGACCATAACCGCCGCGATCTGGCCTTCCCAGTGGTTCAAAGCTTGTTCCAACGCTTCCAGATCGTTAAACGGCACGGTAATGACTTCCTGCGCGATGCTGGCCGGTACGCCTGCGCTATCCGGCGTGCCGAGCGTGGAAGGACCGGAGCCTGCGGCAACCAGTACCAAGTCGGAGTGTCCGTGGTAGCAACCTGCGAACTTGATGATCTTCGAGCGATCCGTATAGGCGCGTGCGACGCGGATCGTCGACATGACCGCCTCGGTGCCGGAGTTAACGAAGCGAACCTTGTCCATCGACGGAATCGCGGTTTTCAGCATTTTGGCAAGCTGGATTTCCAGCTCGGTCGGCGTTCCGTACAGCGTGCCGTTTTGTGCGGCGCGCACGATCGCTTCGGTAATATGCGGATGCGCATGGCCGGTAATGATCGGGCCGTACGCTGCCAGATAATCGATGTATTCATGGCCGTCGACGTCCCAGAAGTGGGAGCCTTGTCCTTTTTTCATGAAGACGGGAGCGCCGCCGCCGACCGCTTTGAACGAGCGGGAAGGGCTGTTGACGCCGCCGACGATATGTTCAAGCGCTTCGGCGTAGAGTTTTTCGGAATTTGGACGATTCATGGTTCACGTTCCTTTCAGGGTGTGTATGGATGCGGCGGGGTGCCGATTCACGTTAAAGAGCGCCCTTTTCGAAAGGCGCTCAGATGTCGAGAAAGTTGCGTAGGCGGGGGAAGCGAGAAGACTGCGAGAGAAATTGCCAGCATACGCTTCCGAAGTGCATTTCTTCGAAATGCTTCAAAAGACGCTGTCTCACTCGGAAAATGGATGGGATTTGAATAAGGAGTTTTCCGAGTTCAAAGGCGTCTTGACCTGAATTTCTCTCTCCGTCTTCTCGCTTCCAGCTACGTTGGACTTTTCGACACCTAAGTGCTTTTTCGAAAGGCGTTCTTTAAGCGTAACGAATTTTGCATCCCGCGTATAGGGAGGATTTGGTTAAGTTTTAGTGACAGCTTGCACAGTCGGATTACTGCGGGTCGCCGGTATCGGTTCCCGAGGCTTCGGTTTTGGTGCCGGAAGGAGCCGGGATGGAAGAGATCGGCGCTTTTTCCAGATCCGAAGGCGCCGTGCCGTCTTCTTGGTCCGTTGCGGGAGTCGTGCCGTCCGCCGGAACTTCGGATTCGTCGTTGGCGCCGCTCAGCGTATCTTGAATAAATTCTTTGAGTTTGTCTTCGCTGCTGACGGTCAATACCGCCGCGCCGCCGATCGTTTCTTCGCGCAGCAGGTTGTTCGGAGGGATTTGCTCGCTGCCGCCCATTTTGCTGTCATACGCTACCGTGGCGAGCTTCCACATATCGCTGACGCTCATGTTGGTGTCGATATAAGGGCTGACCTGCTCCAGAATGTTCGGCAGGTTCATGATCGAGGTGCTTGATTTCAATTTGTCCGCGATCGCTTGCAGGAACTCCCGCTGGCGTCCGGTGCGGCTGAAGTCGGACAATTTATCGTGACGGAAACGGACGTATTGCAGCGCCGTCGTACCGTCCAGATGCTGCTGGCCTTCTTTGAGATCGATATCGTACAGATGCTGATCAGCCGCGCTCAAGTATTTCATATCTTTTTCCACATAAAAATCGACGCCGCCGACGGCATCAACCAGCTTGATAAAGCCTTGGAAGTCCGTATAGACATAATACTGAATCGGAATGCCGAGCAGATCGGAGACGGCCTGCATGGCGGTGTTCGGCCCGTGGGTGATCGCCGTGTTGATACGCTGTCTGCCGTGGTCCGGAATATCCGTGTAGGTGTCGCGCATGATGGAGAAGAGGTGAATCGTTTTTGCAGTCGGGTCGATTGAAGCTACGATCATAGAGTCGGAGCGGGGAATCTCGCCTTCTTCGACGCCGCGCGCATCCACGCCCATCAGCAGGATGTTAACGGCTTCGCTGCCTTCCCATTTCGGAGGTTCCGGAACGGTCGTCGTCTCCGTAACCGGAATATTGCGGAACGGAGAGCTTTCGCCGACCTTTTGCAGACCGGAGACTTGATTGTAAAGGCTGGTAAAATAGAAAACCGCATAGCCGATCGCCGCCGCCAAAATAAGGCACAGCGTCCAGATCAGGGTCTTTTTTTGACTTTTCGTCATTGCTTTTCTTCCTTTCGTTCTGGAGGGAATACGCATCAAACACATTGCCTTCGCGATATCCCTACATTATAATTTTTTTCGGAGCGGCAGGCAATTCACCATTTTTCGTTTGCTTTTCTGGTGTATGGTTAAAGGTGTCGTGGAATGCGTCATGCGCGGTCTGAAGGGGAAAAGATATCTTACACGCAGAATACCCTCTTATTTTCGCTCTGAACCGCAGAACGGCGTCCTCGAAACGAAATATAAGCATCCACCTCAAGTGGACTTAACAGAAAGGAACACACATGAAAGCCATCGAAGTCGAGCGTCTCAGCAAGATTTTTAAAGTACAGAAAAGTCGAGGCGGCCTCAAAGGCGCGTTGCAGGATTTATTTTCCCGTCAGTATAACGAGGTTGCGGCTGTCAACGATATCTCGTTCTCTATCCCCGCAGGCGAAATCTGTGGTTACATCGGCGAGAACGGCGCAGGCAAGTCGACCACGATCAAAATGCTCACCGGCATCCTCGTTCCGACCGCAGGCAAGCTGAACGTCGGAGGTTATGTGCCGCACGAGGAACGCGAAAAGTTCGTCCGCAACATCGGCGTCGTATTCGGTCAGCGGAGCCAGCTCTGGTGGGATATCGGCGTGATCGAGTCGTTCGGCCTGCTGCGCAAAGTGTACGGCGTCTCCGAGCAGGATTATAAAAAGCGGCTCGACGAGCTGGTGCAGCGCCTGGATCTGGGCGATCTGCTCAGCCGTCCCGTACGCAAGCTCAGCCTCGGTCAGCGCATGCGCTGCGAACTGGTCGCCGCGCTGCTGCACAATCCGTCGATCGTGTTTCTGGACGAACCGACGATCGGGCTGGATATTATCGTCAAGACGGAAATTCGCGAGTTTTTAAAAGACATGAACCGGCAGCACGGCACGACCATTCTGCTCACGACGCATGATTTGCAGGATATCGAAGCGCTCTGTTCCCGGGTTATCATGCTGGACGAGGGGCGCATTATTTACGACGGCGGCCTCGATACGCTCAAAACGCGCTGGGGCCAGGGCACGCGCGTGACGTTCCAGTTCGGCGCCGCTTGTCCGCTACCCAGATTGCAGTTGCTAACTTCGGAACTGCATGTGACCTGGACCGCTGACAACGATCTGCATGCCGAGGTGCTGGTTCCGGCAGAGCTGAATGTCTCGGACGTGCTGGCAAAGATCGTCGGGCAGCCGGACATCGCAATCACGGACATCAAAATCACCGAGACGACGACCGACGAGATCGTGCGCCAGATTTACCAGACCGGATCGGCCTCGACGGGGTCTGCGGAGGGTACAGTCAGCCATGCTTAGCGCTTATACCGATTTTATCCGTATCCGTTTCCTGACCATGCTGGCCTACCGGGTCAACTACTACTCGGGCATTCTGATCTATATGTTGAATATCGGCGTCTACTACTTCACGTGGCAAGCGATCTACGGCGACCGGGGCGAGATCGGCGGCTTTACCGCTTCGCAAATGACCACTTACATCGCGGTTTCGTGGATGGCGCGCGCGTTTTATTTCAACAATCTGGACCGCGAGATCGCGACGGATATCCGGGACGGTTCGATCGCGATTCAGTTCATCCGTCCTTACAATTATTTGTTCGTCAAAATGATGCAGGGGTTCGGCGAAGGATTGTTCCGGTTCACGTTATTCATGATTCCCGGCATGATCCTGGCGCTGCTGCTGTTCCCGGTGCGACTGCCGAGCGATCCGATCGCTTGGATTGGCTTCCTGGTCATGCTGTTCTTCAGTTTCCTGATCAACTCGCAACTGAACATTTTGACCGGACTCATGGCCTTTTTCGTGGAAAACAACGAAGGCATCATGCGCATGAAGCGCGTTATCGTGGATCTGTTTTCCGGCCTGGTCATTCCGATCAGCTTGTTCCCCGGTTGGCTGAGCGCGATCATGCAATGGCTTCCGTTCCAGGCGATTACGTATCTGCCGGGCTCCGTATTCACGGGACGCACGCAAGGCACAGGCATTCTCGACGTTTTCGGTATTCAAGTGGCTTGGTTTGTCGCTCTGCTGATTCCGATCTTCTTCATGTGGCGGGCGGCGCGCAAGCGGCTGTTCGTGCAAGGGGGTTAAGCGGATGTATTATATCGGACTCGTCATTGAATATTTGAAAAATTATATGAAAACAAGGCTGACCTACCGCGCGGACTTCTGGGTCGAAGTGATCTCCGATCTGTTGATGCAGGCGAGCAACCTGATCTTTATCTTCGTTGTGTTCGGCCATACCAATTCCCTCGGCGGGTGGAGCGAAGCGGAAGTGGTATTCGTGTACGGATTCTTCATGGTTCCGTTCGGCCTGTTCAGCTGCTTCGTCAATCTATGGAATTTCAGCGACCGTTATATCGTCAAAGGCGAGATGGACCGCATCCTGACCCGTCCCGCGTATAATCTGTTCCAGATCTTTTTGGAAAACATCGATCCGCCGGGGCTTATCGGTTCGCTGATCGGGATTGTCATCATGATCATCAGCGGCGGCCAGCTTGGCCTGGATCTGGTCTGGTGGCATCTGCCCGTCATGATCCTGTTCGCGATTAGCGCGACCTTGATCTATACCGGCATCTATATCGCGCTGACATCGCTGTCGTTCTACTCGGATTCGCCGACCGGCATCATCCCGCTGATGTACAATATCCAGAACTACGGACGCTACCCGGTCACGATCTACAACCGGGCGATCCAGTTCCTGTTGACTTGGATACTGCCCTTCGCGTTTGTCGGCATTTATCCGGCTTCGCTGTTCTTGGGCAGGGAAGAAATGACGCATATGGCGTGGCTGACTCCGGTCATGGCGGCGGTGTTCTTGACGATTGGCTTGACCAGCTGGAATGTGGGCGTGAAAAAGTACCGGGGTGCTGGGTCGTAGGAGACGCTCCGGGAGAAGGGAGAGCCTTCCGCTCGCTGTCTCGGCTAGCCTCAAAGGCGATCTTCAGGCTCTCCCTTCACCCTCCGCTACTCCCTGCTCGGCGTTACTTTTTCTTAGGGGAGTAAAGAAGCGAGTCTTATCTTTTAGACTCGCGGGTAAGGATGAAGGGCAAGGGCGCGCGTTGCGATTCAAACCTTGCTCAACGTTATGAGCAAGATAGGGACGCCGGCGGTTCGATAAATACGAACCTCGGCGTGTAGGGCGTAAGAGCGCAAAAAGCTTGAGAAGCCTGAAAAGAGTGAAAAGACTGGGAAGTCTAGAGCCTAAAGTGGACAAGCGTATCAAAGTTCAAAATGAGAAAACGCTATGTATAATTAAGAACACAGGGCAGCATATGGTAGACGAAAGCAACAAAAAGGGTAATAGAGCACAGCATTTCGCAAACAATGCAACGAGAAATAATACTACACATATCAACAAGCAGTAAACCATGTATAAGCGCGTACTACGCTCAGGAGTCGGCTGGTCCAAGCCGACTCCCCTATACCTAAAACAACTTGTACGCCGAGGTGAGCGGAGGGGGAAGGGAGCTGTAGGAAACTAAAGGCTTTCCGAAGGAAAGGCACATCGGAAGCATACGCTAGCTCGCCTTTGAGGGAACCGAGACAGCGATCCGCAAGCCCCTTCCCCCGCAGCGCCTCCCACCCTACCGAGAAGGAGCAACTAAACAATGGTACAACTCAACGAACAAGTCCAAGATTTCACTCTCCCAGCAGTCGGAGGCGAACAAATCAAGCTCAGCGACTACAAAGGCAAAAAGCTCGTCATCTACTTTTATCCGAAAGACATGACGCCGGGCTGCACGCAGCAGGCTTGTGACTTCCGGGACTCGGAAAGTTACTTCACGACGAAAAATGCGGCCGTGATCGGGATCAGTGCGGATGACGTGAAATCGCATGAGAAGTTCGGAGCCAAATATGAATTGTCGTTCCCGTTGCTGTCGGATACGGAGCATCAGGTCAGCGAGCAATTCGGTGTATGGCAACTGAAGAAAAACTTCGGAAAAGAGTATGAAGGCATCGTGCGTTCGACATTTTTGCTGGATGAAGAAGGCGTGCTGATCCGCGAATGGCGCAAAGTCAAAGTGGAAGGGCATGTGGACGAAGTCTTGCAAGCTATCGACGAGACCGGGAAGTAAATGCTTCGCTTCAAGCGGCCCGAACCATTCGGTGTCGCTTTTTCTTTTTTTATACGTCTTTGAAACTAGTTTTGATTTGAATTTTTATAAAAGAACAGGGTTTTTGTCGCATTTTAAGGCTTTATTACAAAGAATAAGCAAAAACCGTTTGAGAAAAATCGGAAAAACGTTTAAATTTATGTTAGGAAATGAAAATTGCATCAAGTTTTCAAAGTTGAACCGCAGAATAGGGGGGAATTGATACATTCAGGCACGTTTTGCAAACAAACAGTCCGGAGATTGGCGGGGGCCGATTGTCCGGGACTTTAACGATTTTTTGGGGAGAGGGGAATTTGTTATGCAAATCATTCCAGCATGGGTGAAAGTGGATCACAATTCTTACAACGCGAAACTTCGGGGAATCTACAAAAACGTACGAGAGAACGACATCACGGCAGCCTGCGAACAAGCCAAGCGTTTGTACATGGACCTGCTTGAAGACATGGAGATTCGAGGAATCGAAACGCCTGCCGCTCAAGAAGCGGTTGCGGGTGAACAGTCGGAACGCGAACGTCAAACTGCCGGAATCGGCGTTTAAAGTCACGGATTCACTGAACGTATTGTTGCGGAAATGACACAACCACGAAAACAACAAGCTCCCTGGTCATCGCGGCCAGGGAGTTTTTTGCATGCCTAATCTTTTACTGCGCGTGCGTGCCAAACCACATCCCGCGATAAGGCGCAGGCTCCTCCAGCGTCTCGCCAAGCTGCTGCGCCGCGGTTCGTACCCAAAAAGGATCACGTAAAAGGGCACGTCCTACCGCGATTAGATCGGCATTGCCGTTTTGCAAAATATCCTCTGCCTGTTGTCCGTCGGTAATCAGCCCGACTGCGGCGGTCGGAAGCTTCGTTTCCCGCCGAAGAGCCTCGGCATAAGGAACCTGATAGCCGGGGAAAACGGCAGGCGGACGTTCCGCATGCACGCCGCCGCTGCTAACGTCGATAAGATCTATACCCTGCTGCTTCATCCATTGCGCATAACGAATCGTATCCTCGATCCGATTGCCAAGTTCTCCGTACTCATCGGCCGAGACGCGCACGAACAAAGGCCCCGACCAATGGTTGCGTACCGCATGGATCGTTTCGCCCAGCAGCCGATAACGGTTCTGCGGCGAAGCGCCGTACCGATCTGTTCGTCGATTGGCGTATACCGACAGAAAATCGTTCAATAAATAGCCATGCGCTGCATGGAGTTCGATTACGTCGACTCCGGCTTTCTCCGCCCGGGCTGCCGCTGCTCCGAAAGCATGCACGACTTCTTCGATTTCTTCAATATTCAGAGTCCTGCTGCTTTGGCCTGCATGAGGCAAGCCGGAAGCGGAGACTGCGCGCTCAGCATAATCGGTTTTGCGTCCGGCATGCCAGAGCTGAATGCCGACTTTGGAACCTTGTTCGTGCAGCGAGGCGACCAATTTGCGCAAAGCGGGAATCTGATCGTCGTCCCACAAGCCCAAAGAACCACGGTCCGAGCCTGATTCCATAACCGCCGTAACCTCCAGCATAATTAGACCCACCTGGCCCAACGCCCTTGCTCCGTAATGCAGCAGATGCCATTCGTTAACTTTTCCATCCTCAGCGGCAGATACCGTCCCCATGGGAGACATCATAATCCGATTTTTCAACGACAGTTTTCCGATTTGGATCGGACTCAATAATAAGCTCATGGTAGTTGCTCCTTTTATAGTGGTCTGTATGGATTCACTTTATTTTAGAAGGGAACCGTATGGTTTTGAATGGTATTAAGCAGATGTTTGGTGATATTATCTTTACTACATAATGATTTTTCAACAAATAACCTTACTAAATAAAGGAGTGAGCGGATTGGACGGTACAGACAAGGAAATTCTCCGGATTTTGCAGAAACAGGGACGGATTTCGATGAAGGAATTGGGCGGACAGGTCAGCTTGTCGCAGCCTGCGGTCGCCGATCGGGTTCGCAAGCTGGAAGACCGGGGCATCGTGCAGCAGTACGGAGCTATTATTTCCCCAAAAGCAGTCGGCAAGCCTATCGCAGCGTATCTGATGTTTTTGACCAAAGATTGCGAGAAATTCGTGGAGTTCTGCCGGGAATCGCCTGAACTGATGGAGTGTCATCGGATCAGCGGCCAATATAATTTTCTGTTAAAAGTCGTGACAGAGTCCTTGCAGACGCTGGAGACGTTCACTAACGCTTGCGGAAAGTTCGGAGATTCCGTTACGCTTGTCGTCATGTCGTCGCCTGTCGAACATAAGCCGCTGCTGCCTCCTTTTGACTGACCGATAGGCCTGAACGAAAAAAGCCCAACCCCATCAAGGAGTCGAGCTTTCGTAAATACGCGTCTACGAATTTTCAGGATATGTCGTGTATGCTGGGAAATTCGCTGGAGTTCATGCAGGGTCGCTGTACCGCCCTAATGAGATTTTGACCGTGACTTCAGTACAATCCTTGCAGGGAAACGTCCAGGCTGGATGCGTACGATATGACCGTGCTTCAAGCGGCTGCGCATTTGTGCCGTTTGAGCGAGGACTGAACGTTTGATAGGCTGCTCGGTTTTGGAAGGTAGATTCGTTTTCATCGGTTTACGACTTTTGAAAATGTTCGGAAGCGAAGCCAGCACCGAAGCAGCCATCGCCCGATAGCGGAAAATGGTAAAGCCGAGCACGAGCAGCACTAGCACGGACACGATCCAGACGGCATAGTGCTCAGCCAATTTGAACGCGACCGACCACTGCGGCCCAAAGATTTTGCCGAGGCCGAGAAATAACAACGTCCAGAACAGGGCACCCGTGTAGGCGTAAACGGCAAACTTTTTAAAAGAAATATTCATGATCCCTGCCAGATACCCGGTGAAGTGGCGCACGCCCGGAATAAAGTAGCCGAAAAAGATCAGGCTGGAGCCGTATTTATCGAAAAAGGTTTGCGTTTTGAGCAGCTTGCTTTCTTTGAAGAACCAGCCGCCGAAGCGCCGAAGAAAAGGCAGCCCGGCTTTTTTGCCTATAAAGTAGGTGGCGGTCATGCCGATCGTGGTACCGAGAAAAGCAACGATCAGCAATATATCGAACCTCAGCGATCCCATGTAGGAGAGATAGCCGGCGTAGGCCATCGTGGTTTCTCCAGGGAACGGCAGAGCAATGAATTCCAGAAACAATCCGAGGAACATGACCAGATAACCGTACTGCTCGAATAACTGTTGAACCATTTTGAAT
Organism: Saccharibacillus sacchari; assembly: GCF_037722395.1. Classification (GTDB taxonomy): domain Bacteria; phylum Bacillota; class Bacilli; order Paenibacillales; family Paenibacillaceae; genus Saccharibacillus; species Saccharibacillus sacchari_A. The sequence continues at coordinate 75,580 of NZ_JBBKAR010000018.1, forward strand.
ATTTCCATAGGTCGTCAAACTCCTTTGAACGATGAATGCGGCGAACAATTTTCTCAATTTTACGATATTTGGGACGGGAAAATCCAACTTGCCTTGTTAAAGCCTTTACACTTGCGAAGTTGGCCTGAAACCTTGCCTTTTTGTCTTGCGGTATGTCAGGTCCATCGGTATAATTAGCGACAGTAATTAAGGGAGGCGTGACATGAATAAACCGAACGAACTGATTGTCGTACTCGACTTCGGGGGACAATATAACCAACTGATTGCCAGACGCATTCGCGATCTGGGCGTATTCAGCGAGCTAATGCCGTACAATACTCCGGTCGAGCGTATCCGGGAACTGAATCCGGCGGGTATCGTTTTCTCGGGCGGGCCGCTTAGCGTATACGAAGAAGGCGCTCCGCACGTCGATCCTGCGATCTACGAACTGGGCTTGCCGATCTTCGGCATCTGCTATGGCATGCAACTGATGGCGCAGCAGCTCGGCGGCAAGGTAGAGCGCGCGGGCAAACGCGAATACGGCAAAGCCGACGTCGACTTCCTGCACAACAGCATCCTGACCAAAGGTCTCGATAGCAAGCAAACCGTATGGATGAGCCACGGCGACCATGTCGTGACCTTGCCGGAAGGCTTTGTGCTGGAAGCGGGCACGGAATCGGCGCCGATCGCGGCGATGAGCCACCCGGAACGCAATCTGCATGCGGTGCAGTTCCACCCGGAAGTGCGCCACTCCGTGTACGGTAACGAAATGATCAAAAACTTCCTGTACGAAGTGTGCAAATGCAGCGGCGACTGGACGATGGAATCGTTCGTCGAGCAGTCCGTTCAGGAAATTCGCGAACAAGTCGGGGACAAAAAGGTACTGTGCGCGCTGAGCGGCGGCGTCGATTCGTCCGTCGTGGCGATGCTGATCCACAAAGCGATCGGCGATCAACTCACTTGTATGTTTATCGACCACGGACTGCTGCGCAAAGGCGAAGCCGAGAGCGTTATGGAAACTTTCGTAGGCAAGTTCGATATCAATGTCATCAAGATCGACGCGCAAGAGCGCTTCCTGGGCAAACTTGCAGGCGTAGACGATCCGGAGCAAAAACGTAAAATCATCGGCAACGAGTTTATCTACTGCTTCGACGAAGAATCGGCCAAGCTCGGCGATTTCGCGTTCCTGGCACAAGGTACGCTGTACACGGATATCGTGGAAAGCGGCACGGCAACGGCGCAGACGATCAAGTCTCACCATAACGTCGGCGGACTGCCGGAAGACATGAAGTTCAAACTGATCGAGCCTTTGAACACGTTGTTCAAAGACGAAGTGCGTAAAGTCGGCGAAGAGCTGGGTCTGCCGCACGCGATCGTTTGGCGTCAGCCTTTCCCTGGTCCGGGTCTTGCGATCCGCGTGCTTGGCGAAGTGACAGAAGAGAAGCTGACCATCGTCCGCGACTCCGACCTGATCCTGCGCGAAGAAATCGCCAAAGCCGGTCTGGAAAGCGAAATCTGGCAGTACTTCACAGCGCTTCCGAACATGAAAAGCGTCGGCGTCATGGGTGACGCGCGCACGTATTCGTACACCGTCGGTATCCGCGCCGTTACGTCGATCGACGGCATGACCGCCGACTGGGCACGTATCCCGTGGGACGTCCTGGAAAAAATCTCGGTCCGCATCGTCAACGAAGTGGACAACGTCAACCGCATCGTGTACGACGTGACTTCGAAACCGCCTGCGACGATCGAGTGGGAATAGGGTTTTATAACTAACAAAAACGACCTCGAACGTTACACGTTTCGAGGTCGTTTTTTTACTTTTTTGAAAATTAAACCATGAGTGTACAAAGCAACGGCAACGCGACAAGAAGGCGCCACGCGGTTATTTGTTTTCGCCGGCATATCCGGCAAGGCAGAAATACGACGTAGCGGTAACATGCAAAAAATCAGAGTTATTCTTTTGAAAAAGTAGAATCTTGCGAGGCTTAAGCCTTGATGTACGCCATCAAATCCGTAATAAACTCATACACGAAATAACCGGCAAAGCCGATCAACAGCAGACCTGCCGCGACGGATACCCACTTAATCGCGGTACGGTTCAGCACTCTCCGGCTTACCGCCACGATCGACAACAAGCCGACGTCGTGCAGCAGGATACCGCTCAATACGCCCGCCGCAGCTAGCGCAAAGGCGATCGGGTTCGAATCGTTGTAGGAATCGGAAAGAACGGTGCCAAAGACGGATACCCAGAAGATGAGATTGCCGGGGGAGACCGCGACGAGCAGGCCGTTTCGATAGGTGCGTGCCAACGATTTTTGCGTCTTTTCGTCGGCAGGCGTGATGTCGTGATCCGCATTTCGAATAGAGTCGTACCCGAGGTACGCGAGGAAAGCGGCTCCGACAAGCCAGAGCGGCATTTGTACGTATGGCAGGGAGAGGAAGGTGGCGAACCCTGCGTACATGGCGAGGATCAGCAAGCCGTCGATGGTCATTCCGCCCAACCCGACAGCCCAACCGTGCATAAAGCCGTTTTTCAAGCCTTGTTTCGTCATTTCAACCGTTATTGCGCCGACAGGCAACGCGATCGCGAGCCCGAGCAGGAAGTATTTAAGATAAAGCTCCATGGATGTTCCTTTCTGAAGCGGCGCCTTCTTTTAGCCTACATGTACCTCTCATATCTTCATTTTAAACGATTCGACGAAATAAGGGTTAATCAAAAAATAGAAATTGAAAACAGACGAGGAGGCATTAGCTTGAAAATGGAAGAGATCGAGGAGTTGTTGACGAAGACGTACGAGGCATGGAAAGAAGACGGCGTGCAGCCAGAATCGGAAAAAGAGCTATCGGCATTTGAACAGCGTCATCGCATTCGTTTGCCTGTTGAATACCGTTCACTGTTAGCGAAGTTCGGTGACGGAGATTTGCTGGTGCTACAAACGGACGGCGGCGTCTACCGGTTGTATCATGACGGCTATGACGAGTCACCGCTGGAGCCGATCGCGGAAGACTTGGCGAGTTTATTGGCAAAGTTAGCGGAATTCTCTATGGATACTCACCGCGCCATACATGGAAAATAATAAAGCATAAAATTAAAAATAAATAATGTTCACTTAGTAACCGAGGTCATGTATAATCTGGAATCAGGTTACTACGTGATCCGTGACCTGAACCAAATAGATAGGATCAAGAGGGGCTGGAGAGTTAAGTTATTATGAACAAAAGTACAAGTAGTCGGTGGAGTGTTATCGGTCTCGCTTTATTGTTGGGTGTATTTTCGACGTTAGGACCGTTTACGATTGATATGTATTTGCCTGCGTTCCCCGAGATCGCCAAAGATTTCGGGACGAACGCGTCTTTGGTTCAATTCAGTTTGACGGCTTGTTTGTTGGGACTCGGTATCGGACAGTTGATCGTGGGTCCGCTCAGCGATGCTTACGGCAGACGCAGACCGCTGCTGATCGCGATGATCGGCTACGTGGTTTTCTCGTTGGCCTGCGCGTATTCGCCGAATATCGGCATGTTGATCGCGTTCCGCTTTGCTCAAGGTTTCGCGGCTTCGGCGGGTATCGTCATTTCGCGGGCGATGGCTCGCGACTTGTATAGCGGCCATGAGCTGACCAAGTTTTTCTCCATGTTATTGCTGGTAGGCAACTTGGGCCCGCTAGTGGCTCCGATTGCGGGCAGCGGCGTGCTGACCTTTTCGACTTGGCCGGGCGTGTTCGTTTCGCTCGCGATTCTGGGCGTGTTCCTCTACGTGATGACGCAGTTCCGGTTAAAAGAAACCAATCCTCCCGAACGACGCGTATCGCCGAACTTCAAAGAACAGCTTCGGAACTACGGCATGCTGCTGCGCGACCGGAAATTCGTGGGCTACATGTTGGCGCAAGGCATCATGACGGCAGGCGTATTTGCGTACGTGGCGGGCACGCCGTTCATTTACCAAAATATTTACGGCGTAACGCCCGCGGTGTTCTCGATTCTGTTTGCCTCCAACGGCGTCAGCTTGATCATCGGTTCCCAGATCGTGGGCCGGATGTCGCATCGGATCTCGGAGCAAAAGCTGCTATTGGTCGGGTTATGGCTGGCTCTGATCTCAAGTATCGTGGTTGTGGGCGTGACGATCGTCGAAGGACCGCTGTTCGCTCTGGTCGCTCCGCTATTCGTCTTCGTGTGCTCGATCGGCATCACCTCCACCGCGTCGTTCCCGCTCGCGATGGAAAGCCAAGCCAAAAACGCCGGCAGCGCCGCGGCATTGCTCGGCCTGATTCCGTTCGTTCTCGGCGCACTGGTCGCCCCGGTAGTCGGGATCGCAGGCGAAGACACCGCCGTCCCGCTGGGCATCACTTTGATGGCAACCAGTCTTGTCGCGCTGGGGACTTACTTCTTGCTTGTCAAAAAAGCCGAATAAAGGCGGGGAAAGATCCTGTTCGATTGAGACGCTTGGGGGGCGCTGCGGGAGAAATTCGTTCAATCCGCTGTCTCACCCGGGAATCGAGATTATATTTTTCATAGGAAGATTCCCGGGTTCAAAGGCGTCTTGACCTGAATTTCTCCCTCCGCTTGGTGCTTTATAAATAGAAGCAGATCTTTTTAGGAGCAAAAAAAGTACAGCCGCCTAATGTAGCGACTGTCTTGATGTGTCGATAAAGTCCAACGGAGCTGGAAGCGAGAAGACGGAGAGAGAAATTCAGTGAAAGACGCCTTTGAACTTGGAAAACTTCCACTTAAAATTTTAATCCAGTTTTCCAAGTGAGACAGCGGATTGTGAAGCATTTCGAAGAAATGCACTTCGGAAGCTTATGCTGGCAATTTCTCTCGCAGTCTTCTCGCTTCCCGCCCTCACGTAACTTTACTCGACAACCTAAAGACAGTCGCTATATCGCGCGACTGTCTTTTTTGCATACAAAAAGAGATGGAATTCTATCAAATAAACACTGTATTTTCATTTTTTAAACGCACATTCTCCGCCAAATGAACTTTATCTTCATTATACAGATACAGCCGGTAGATCAGCACGCTGACCTTCTCGCCGGGCAGCAAAGGTTCTTCTTCCGGGGAACGGTGGCCGATCAGGCGCATGCCTTTGACGTTGACGTGCACTTCGATCAGGCTGCCGCGGAAAAAGACGTCTTCCACGATGCCGTCTTCGCTGGCGTGCAGGATCGGCTGTTTGCCGTGCTTGGTGATTTGGATCAGCTCGGGGCGGATCACCGCTTTGTCGTAACCGCTGTACGTCTCGAATCCGTGCAGCGTCTCATGACGGTCCAGCACCAGCGACTCGCCGATAAATCTAGCGGCGAAAGGAGTGGCGGGCGATTTGTAAATATCGGCCGGGTTGCCTTTTTGCTCGATACGGCCGCTGTTTACGATCACGATCTCGTCGGCAACTTCGACCGCTTCATCCTGATCGTGCGTCACGAAGATGCTGGTGATGCCGAGCGAGTTGATCGTTTCGCGCAGCCAGAGCCGCAATTCTTTGCGGATTTTGGCGTCGATCGCGGCGAACGGCTCGTCGAGCAGCAGCAGATGCGGATTCGGCGCAAGCGCCCGGGCGAACGCTACGCGCTGTCTTTGCCCGCCGGACAATTGATGCGGATACCGGTCCTGCAAGCCTTCCAGTCCGACCAGTCCGATCAGTTCGTTAACGCGCTGCTTGATGAACTTCTTGTCCTTTTTTTCTACCGTCAATCCGAATGCCACGTTATCGAATACCGTCATGTAGCGGAACAGCGCATAGTTTTGGAAAACGAAGCCGATCCCGCGTTTGCTGGCCGGCACGTCGTTGACCCTTTTTCCGTCGATAAAAATGTCGCCCGAATCCGGATGCGCAAGTCCCGCCAGCGTGCGCAGGATCGTCGTTTTTCCGCTGCCGGAAGGGCCGAGCAGGCCGACCAGCTTGCCTTTTTCTATTGAAAAGGATACGTCGTTCAGCGCCCGGAATCCTTTGAACTCTTTGTTTACGTCCTTCAGCTCAACGTACATGTTCGCTTTCCTCCTTGCGGCCTTTGAATTCGACGATATTGCGCAAAATCAGGATGATGATCGCGGTCACGACCAGGATGGACGACACGGCGAACGCCGCGGTCAGTTGGAATTCGTTGAACAAGATCTCGATATGCAGCGGAAGGGTGTTCGTTTTGCCGCGCAGATGTCCCGATACGACGGACACGGCTCCGAACTCGCCCAGCGCCCGCGCCGTACATAGGATGACTCCGTACAGCAGTCCCCATTTGATATGCGGCAGCGTCACTTTGCGGTAGATGGTCCACCATTTGGCCCCCATCAGCGCCGCCGCTTCTTCTTCGTCGTTGCCTTGCGCCTGCATGAGCGGAATCAGTTCGCGCGCCACGAACGGGAAGGTGACGAAGATGGTCGCGAGGATGATGCCCGGTACCGCGAACACCACTTTGATATCGTAGGCTTGCAGGAAGTCGTACGCCCAACCGATCCGTCCGAACACGAGAATGAACACCAGACCCGCGATGATCGGAGAGATAGCGAACGGAATATCGATCAGCGTCGTGAGAAACTGTTTGCCGCGAAAATGGAATTTGCTGATCGCCCAGGAAGCGAACAGGCCGAAGACAGTGTTACACACCACGGCGACGGCGGTCGCGAGCAGAGTGAGCTGAAGCGCTTTGATCGCGTACGGATCGGTAATCGCGCCGGAAAAGACTTCCCAACCCTGCTTGAGCGCGTATACGCAAACGGTAATCAGCGGCAGCACCAGCATAATGAGAATAAAAGCGACGCCCAGCCCGATCAGGATATACTTGGCGGCTTTACCCGGACCGCGCGGTTTTTCTTGGACACGGTCGACGGTTTCGGATGCGTTTGCGAAATTCATCGGTCATTCCGCCCCCTTTGCCGCATGATTAAGTCTGGATTGGATAAAGTTGATCGCGAACAGGGTCAGGAACGAGAACACGATCATGATCAGCGCGATCGACGTCGCCGCGCCGTAATTGAACTGTTCGAGTTTGCTCATAATGATCAGCGGCACGATTTGCGTCTCGTACGGAATATTGCCCGCGATAAAAATAACGCTGCCGTATTCGCCCAAGCCCCGCGCAAACGCCAAGCCAAAACCGGTGAGCAGGGCGGGACGGATCTCGGGAAAAACGACCCGGCGGAACGTTTGCCAGCCGCTTGCTCCCAGCATTGTGGCCGCTTCTTCGTATTGGCCGTCGAGCTTTTCCAATACCGGCTGAATCGCACGCACCACGAACGGGATACCGATAAAAATCAATGCGATCGTAATCCCGATCGGCGTGTATGCGACTTTGATGCCGATGCCCGCCAGCAGTTTGCCGATCCAACCGTTGTCCGAATAAAGCGTCGTCAGCGCAATGCCCGCAACGGCGGTCGGCAGCGCGAAAGGCAGTTCGATCAGTCCGTCGAGGATGCGTCTGCCCGGAAACCGGTAACGTACCAGAATCCAGGCCAGGATCGTGCCGAACAATGCGTTGACGAGCGCGGCCGCCAGGGCGCAGATCAAGCTGACCCGGTAAGCGGCGACCGCTTGCGGATCGGAGATCGCTTTCCAGAAATCCGCAGGCCCGACGCCGGACAGCACGACGAAGATGGACAGCAGCGGGATCAGGACGATCAGGCTCAGCATGGAAATGGTGATGCCCATCGATAAACCGAAACCAGGGATAACCCGATTTTTTTTACGCAAACGCTTGCTGCTTACCAGCTTGGCTTGTCCCATACGTCGACCTCCTTTTCCCGCGACTGTGCTTTCTTACTCACGCAAGACGCAGTCCTCATTTTTGATAAATCTGATCGAAGATCGCGCCGTCCGCGAAGAACTTCTCCGTAGCCGCTTCCCAGCCGCCGAAATCGTCGTCGATCGTGACCAGCTTCAGATCCAGATTGAACGTGTCCGAGAACTGCGCCAGGATATCGGGATTGGACGGACGGTAGTAGTTTTCGCCCGCGAGCTTTTGCGCTTCGTCGGAGTAGAGGTATTGCAGATACTCGGTAGAAACTTCTTCGGTGCCGCGCTTTTTGGCGATTTCATCCACGACTGCGACCGAAGGCTGCGCCAGGATACTGATGCTCGGCGTTACGATCTCGAAGTCGTCCGGATGCTCCTTGATCGACAGGAACGCTTCGTTTTCCCAAGCCAGCAGCACGTCGCCTTGATTGTTTTCCACGAAGGTCGTGGTCGCGCCGCGGGCTCCGGTATCGAGTACGGTTACGTTGTTATAAAGACTTTTGATGAATTCGGTCGATTTGGCTTCGTCGGCGCCGTCATGCTCCTGCGCGTAAGCCCAGGCCGCCAGGAAGTTCCAACGCGCGCCGCCGGACGTTTTCGGATTCGGGGTGATGACTTCGACGCCGCTTTTCACTACGTCGCCCCAGTCTTTGATGCCTTTCGGATTGCCTTTGCGTACCAGGAACACGATGGTGGAGGTGTAAGGCGAGCTTTGCTTGTCGAACTCGTCGACCCAGCCCGGATCGATCAGGCCGCCTTTTTCCAATTCCGCCACGTCTTGTTCCAGCGCCAGCGTCACCACGTCGGCTTCGTTGCCTTCGAGCACCGAACGCGCTTGTTTGCCGGAGCCGCCGTGCGATTGGATGATGCTGACGTCCTGCCCGGTTTTTTCTTTCCAATGCGTTTGGAACAGTTTATTGTACGCTTCGTACAATTCGCGCGTCGGGTCGTAGGAGACGTTGGTGATTTCCACGGCGGCCGGAGCCGACGTTTCGCCGGATGCGCCTTGCGCTTCCGCTGTGCTTCCAGTATTCGCCGCGTTCGAACCGCAAGCTGCCAGAGGCGCCACCGCCACCAGAAGAGTCAAACCGAGCACCGTCTTTTTCCGCCAAGCATTCATTTGAGCCAATCGAAATCCCATCATCGTTTCCTCCTTAACAATCTGTGATCGTACTTTGTCAGACTTGGATCTGTGGATTTACTTTTTCTTTTCCGGCTTTGCGGTGCTTTCGCGAACGAGAAGTTTGTGCGGCAAAAAGATTTTCATCGGCAAACGGTGTTCTTTATGGATGCGATCCAGCAGCGTGCGCACGGCCACCTTGCCCATTTCCACTTTCGGAATGCTGACGGTCGTGAGCACGGGAGTGAGGTATTGCGCGATCTCGATATCGTCCATGCCGATAATCGAGAGCTGCTCAGGCACTTTGATGCCGGCTTCGACGAAGCGTTTGATCGCCGCGATCGCCGTGACATCGGTTGCGCAAAAGATCGCGGTCGGCAGCGGTTTCGCGCTTTTGAGCAGCAGCTCCGCGCCTTCGTAACCGCCGGGGCCGTCCTGCGCCACCGAAACAATCAGCGACGGATCGGTATCGAGTCCGTGTTCGCGCACATTATCGGCGAAAGCGCGGTAGCGGATTTCGCTTTGCGTGTCGCCGATATAAGCAATGCGCCGATGTCCCAATTCGATTAGATGCCGTAATGCCGTCCTCGCCGCCTCGTAGCCGTCGCACACGATCTGATCCCATTCGGCGTCGATCACGTTGCGTCCGACATACACGATGTTTTTGTAATGCTTGTCGAGGAGCGCGCGGGTTTTGTCGTTCAGGCGTCCCAATACGATCGCGCCATCCGCCCGCGGAATTTCGGTATGTCTGCCGAACGGGTCTTTTTGCAGATCGAAAATGGAATAATAGGCGGATACGGTACAGCCTTTTTCCAATGCCTGCTGTTCGATCGCTCTGGCGGTCTGGGCAAAAAACGGATTGTCCTCCAGATCCCGGGTGCGTCCCAGAATGCAGGAGATGGTGGTACATCGATGTACCTCCTCTTCCTTTTTCCCCTGCTTCAGCTCGCGCGCGGATTGGTTCGGCACATAGCCGGTCTCGTGGATGATTTTCCATACCCGGTCGCGCACCGTTTTGCGGGCGAAGCTGTCGTCGGGCGAGTTGATGATCCGCGAAACGGTAGACGTCGACACTCCGGCCAGCTCGGCAATCTTTTTCAAAGTCATATTCGCGCCCCTCTCAGCAGCGAGTTATAAATCATACTAATTTCATTGGTTTAATATGCGTTATTATAATCCGGCCTATAGAGAAACTTCAACGGGAAATAAGTATAACGTTTGCGGAAATTTGAAAAAGAGATTGCTTGCTCGCTTTGCTCAGGTATAAGAAAGCAGGTACAATAAGGAAATGAAAAAAAGGAAAAGAGAGTAAGCGAGAGGGGAAGGTGTACGAGGTGTCGGGAACCCATGGCGAAGAAAGCATCATGAAGCAGATCTGTCTTGAAATCGAGCAAAGGCCGTTATTCAAAAAATACGATCGTTTATCCGAACAACCAATTTTACATATCCTGAAGTTGAAAGAAAACATGAACCGCTTCAGCTGGGGAAAATTTTATATTCAAATTCATAAGCTTGGTAACGCTTCAAAACAGCCGCCTTCCATACAAATCGCCGCGGACCTGGAACTGATCGGTTTCGCTTCGCGGATGCTGGATAATCTGGTGGACGAGGATGACCCCCATGTCGAGCGTCATATTGGCCGAGCCAACACGCTGATTTTGTTCACCGAGATTTTGATCGAGTCGTTTGGGCAGTTGCAGCGTCTTTTGCCGGACGAGAGCGAACAGATTCAACATTATTTGATGAGCGCTTTAAGCGGGGAATGGACGGATATCAACCGAACGGCGGCGGACGGTATTTCGGAACGTGAGTATATGCAGCATATTTTGCCGAAGACTTCAAGCGTGTTCAAACTCGTGGCGGTTTGCGGCGATGCAGGCAATATGACGTTCTGGGACGAATTTCTGGATTATGCCGGATTGGCCTTCCAATTGTCCAACGACATGGCCGGGCTTTACGCCGAAACCAAAAGCGATTTGCTTATGCTTCGGCCTACGCTTCCGATTTTGAAAGCGGTCGATGTGCAAGATGAACGCCTTGCTGCGGAAAGAAGCCGGATTATGTGCTCTTACGCATCAGGCGAAGGGACGCTGGAATCGGTTCGTTCCGTTATCGAAGATTCGGGCGCGCTGGAATATTGTTATCTCATTCGGGAATTGCACAAAGAGAAATGCCGGGAAATGTTGAGCCAGCAGTTTCCGGATCGTTTGGCACAAACCGAGATATTGTTCCGGCTTCTTTATCTGGAGGCTTCGTGATCGCCGCCAAGCGTATGGGGTTTATCCCGATCAATGCGCTCCTTATGCTCGTGGTCATCCTGTACTTTTATCCGTCGCAAATCAGATTGGAGTCTTTCTTTACGGATATTTGCTTTGCCGTTTTGCTTACGCTGCTCGGTACGTTCATCTATTTGTGTACGACAAAAGCCACATCCAGTTTATTATTTTTGCTGCTTATGTACCTTTCGGCGTGGATCATGATTTTAATCAATGCCCCTTCGTACTTTTACGTCGGAATCGGACTGGTCCTTATGAGCATTGCGCCTAATCTTTTATTTGTGTTTTTTGTGTACTTCACTGAACTTCCTCGAAAAAAAGAATATTACCGCTGGAATTTTTGGCTATTGAATGTTGCTGCCGCAACGTTGATTGCTTTATTGAGTTTTCAAACGCTACTTAAATACGTATTTTTCTTTCATGTCATATTCGGCATTGTCGCCTGCATCCGTATCTCTATGCATTACCGAACCAGGCAAAGACGAACTTTGAATCGGGAGCGAATGCTTCTGAACGCAGCTATTTTTGTGTCTTTTGTACCGTTCCTTTTAAGTTATTTGTTATTAAGGTTCTGGTTTTTGCCGGAATTCCGATATTATTCCATCTATATGATGATCGCTCTTCCGATCGTGGTCGGTTATATCCTGATTAAGCGAAGCGGGCTTCAGACCCGGCATAATTACATGCTTATTTTGCGACTAGCGTCTATTGCTCTGGCAGGGACGATGTTGTTTGTCGGTTTTTCTTATTATGTCATCGAATTGACTTTGTTCGATTCTTTGCTCCTTCTGCTTGTAGGTTCCGTAACCATGTATGCTTATCTGGCTGCACAAAAAGCGATATCAAAGCGTCAACTGCAAACGATAAGCCGGGCCAAAGAGAATATGGAAAAAGAACGTCTCGATATTTTGCAAAAAGTTACGTACGACCATTATCTGACGGCGCTCAGTGGGTTGATCAAGCAGTTGATCGACAAAACGCTGCCGCTGGACGGAACGCTCATTATTTGGAAGGAAGAAGACCGCAGTTACATTCTGGAACAAAGCGGCATTTTCGAAGACTTTTCGCTTGATCAACTGAATCAGGGACAATTGCACGAACACATCGAAAACGTGACGATCGACGGAGAACTGTATTTTGCTTTTCCGCTACTCTACAGGAAAGCACTTAACGGATGGATGATCGTCGGGCACAAATCGTCCGGCGGCAAGTTTACGGTGCAGGAAGTCGAGACGCTATCGCTACTGGCGGATACGGTTTGCGAGATTTTCAAAACGACCGAAATCTTGCAGGAAAACCAGCGACGTTACGTTTACCTGCCAAGCTTGCGCTATGAGGATTACCAGAACGTTTACGTGACTCGCAGTACGGAGAAAATTCGCAAAGAGATCGCCCTGTACCTGCATGACGATATCCTGCAATCGATTTTGGCCGTGCGCCATATGTGCGAAGCGATCAGCGGCGTCGATCCGGAAATCCGAGCGCTCATCATCGATACGCTTGACGAGTTGAACGGCTCGATTCGCGACAAGATGTTCGACGTGTATCCGACGACGCTCCAAGATCTGGGCTTGTACCAGAGCTTAAGCATTTTATGCCGAAAACTTCAAGAAGAAGCTGTCGGGCAGCCTGATCTTAAAATCAGACTGGATGCCGAGATTGATCTTGAGGTGGAAGAAGAACTGGAGTATACCGTTTTCCGTACCGTCAAAGAATTGCTCCAAAATGCCGTCAAGCACGCCGAAGCCAACCAAATTGTCGTCTCGCTGGAAATATCGGAAGAAGGCGTACTGTTGGGCGACATTATCGATGACGGAAAAGGCTTCGATATCGAACGTCAGTTAAGCGCGCCCGTCGAAGGCAACCATGTGGGGCTTCTTTCCGTAAAGCAGGAAATGAACGCACTGGGCGGAGAGTTGACGATTAGGCACAATGCCGATGCCGGCATGCATATTCATTTCAAAATTCCGCTTGAGAGGATGGGGGAATAACATGCATTTGATTATGGTTGACGATCATAAACTGTTTGCCAAAAGTCTGGAGATTTCTTTAAAAGAACGCGTGGATAAATTCGAGGTATTGACTTCGCCGGAAGGATTGTCGAAGCTATTATCGCAAAAAATGCCGGACGTGTTGATGCTGGATATTCACATGGGTGACCATAACGGACTCGAAGTGGCACAGGAGGTGCTTCAGGAGTACCCGGACCTCAAGATTGTGTTCCTGTCGGGATACGACTTGCTCGAATATCATAACCGGGCGATCGAGATCGGAGCAAAAGGCTTCATTAACAAAAATATCTCGATTCACGATCTGATCGATCAGGTGGAACGCGTCATTCGCGGAGGCATGATCTTCCCTCGCAGCGCTTCCGATTCCGAAGTCGTACCGCTGACATCAAGAGAAAAAGAAGTGCTGCAACTCATGGCCGAAGGACTGCGACAGCAGGACGTAGCCGATAAGCTGTTCATCAGCAGGCGTACGGTCAATAACCATATCCAGATGATCAACGAAAAGTTTCAGGTAAACTCCACCGTATCCGCAATCGTCAAAGGCATCGAGCTAGGCATAATCAGCGTCAATTACCGTACATAGTAGCTTGACCAACCTTAGTCATAGGTTTACGTTCGACTGAAAAGCACACGCTTTAGGTGCTTCTCCGTCGGAGACTTCGTGCACGGTTAAGGTACGAAATCTCAGCCGGGCGTAAACTCACATTTAACTTAGTCCAGCTAATAGTAGCTTGCCTTTAGTGTCGACCAAACTAATATTTTCTTTTTAGATCGAAAGCCGTTCCCCATCCTCCACCTTCGATCATAATCAAGCCCTTCGCCCGAACAGGCTTGAAGCGCCAAGAAACCCCAACGTAGCTGGAAGCGAGAAGACGGAGAGAGAAATTCAGTGAAATACAGGATTTCGAAGAAAACCTGCGGTAACACCCATCAAGTGTTGGACTTTGAACTTGGAAAACCACATCTTAAATTCCAATCCCGTTTTCCAAGTGAGACAGCGAATTGAACTGAATTTCTCTCGCAGTCTTCTCGCTTCCCCCGCCCGCGTAACTTTCCCGGCAATTCAAAGCCCGTTCCCGCAACGGGCTTTTTTATTATTCGATTTTATTCAAATTTGCACAAAATACTCGTTTTCGAATCCGAACCCTGTCGTACACTAGGTTCAACAAAGCACAGGAGGTCATCACACATGAACAACGAAATTTGGAAATACATACAAGAACTGAAGAACGGAAATCTGCAACTGGCCGACTTGAATGGTTGCTTATCAGGGAATACCAACTATTTACTTAAAGAAGTTTTTAACGACAAAAATAAAAAAACAAATATCTGGAACAGCATGGATCAACGCTTAGTAGATTGGTAAAGGATCTTCTGCATATCACAAGGCAAATAAAACACGGCTGATGTCTTATTCCAAACAAGGAGTCCCCTCATGAAAATAAACGAAAATTTCGTCGTAGAGACGATGGGCGATAACCGTTACTTCTTCTCGAATCGGGAAAACGGAAAAGGGTATTACATCACCGGTCGGCTGGAGTTGGACGAAGCGATGCTTCTCAAAAAACAGCCGCCTTCGCTGGTCAAGATCGGTTATCTGGTTCCCGCGGATCACCAGGTCCGCGACAGGAACCGCATCAACGACATCCTGAATTTCAAACAAGAAACCAACGCCGGGAAGCTGCTCGGATGGATGGTTGCCGGCATTATATTATCTTTTTTCAGTATCATATTTCTATCATTAAATCATAAAGAGATATTCGCGACCGAGCTGAATACGATGTCCGGCATTCAAGGCGCAATCCTTTTCTTCATCGGAATCCTGTTCGTCCATGAAGTATTCCATATCATCGCGGCGAGGATGCAGCAGATCGAGGTTATCAAAGTAGGCTTCCGCTTAAAATACTACTTCTTCCCGATTGCTTATGTGCGTATCCTGGCGACGGGACACAACCTGAAACGAGCAAATGTAGCGCTAGCGGGCAATCTGGCGGACGTGCTGCTGGCAAATGCGTACATGCTGCTGTTCCTGAACTTCCAGGAGCCGATCTACGCAATCGCGTTCAGCTTGCAGCTGACGATGCTGTTCTTCAACTACAATCTGCTGCTGCCGACCGATTTCACGATCTTCCTGCTCTCGCTCATCAAAAAGCCGGACTTCCGGGCCAACGCGATCGCTTACACCAAGTTCAAGCTGAAAGTCAGCAAGAAGATCAAGGAAAGCCTTCTGCAAGCAGGCCGGGGCGTTCGCTTCGCTTATCTGGCTTACGGCCTCGTCTTTTACGGATTTCTCGCAACTTTGATGGTCACGTTCGCAATCAATATTTATCACATACTACGTGGATGAGGAGGAACACCCATGCAGGCGGAAATTTTATTCAAAAGAGAGTCGTTGTTTCCGTTCGATAAGATCGAGCTGCTGAAAAGCGAAAAGCTGGGCAGTCTCCGATCGATCATCCATACGGAAAACGAATTGTCGGAGCTGCGAAGGACGATCGAGGAGCAGATCAAATTCGCCAAACAGCGATTGTACGCGGAAGGTCGGCAAGCGGAGCTTAAGCTGCTAATGCGATTGAAAGGCGGCAAGCTGCTGGTCAACGAAAAGAAACGCTCCGATCTCAGGCAGTATCCCGCTTTGCAAGACACGGTTGCGCTATTGGACGAATACGCCTTGAAAGCCGAAGCGCTGGTAAGCCTGCGACGCGAGATCGAAGAAGAATTCAGGCGCCCCGACCCGATGGACACCTTTTTCGAGAACGAGTTTTTCCGGGAAGCGCTCAAGTATACCAATGCCGACTTTTACGAACAGGGATTAGGCAAAAAAAGCAAAAACGGAGGCAGCGAACGCACCAAACGCTCGCGTCTGGAAACCCGGTACAACTACGTGCAACGGGCCACGGTCAAAACGAGTCCGCTTAGCCACTTCGGCGTGACGACTTACCGGGATGCGAAGTCCGCGGAAGTCGCGAAATACGGATTGAACACGCTGATCAAAACGCTGCTGCTGCAAGCCGTGTCCATGGACGAAAACCGGCGTCATCGTTTGACCTATACGTTCTCGCCGATCGTGCGGGATGCCGACGACCGCGTCATAGGCCTGTATTTCGAAAAACAGATGCTGCATCGCGATTTCGGCTGGCTGTTGAAACAAGAAGACATTTTGCATCAAAAAGTGTATGTGGCGCTCAACGAAAACATGCAGGAGGGTTCGGCGCAGTTGAGCTATGCGGAATTGGAGCGGTTGGTCGGCGAGGAAAAGCGGATCGATATCGACAGCTTGATCGCCAACAATATCGCGGTTCCGGCTTACGGCCTGTACCTGAACGACGATGCCTTGTTCTTGGGTCTGGTCGAAGAATTGTTCGGAACGTCCTGGCGCGATCGATTTCAATCGGCCGCATCAGGTACGCTGAAGCGCAATGATCCGGGAAGCGAGCTGATCGGCTATATCGCGGACAAGCTCGCAAGCAAGTATCCGGTCGATCTGCCTGCCATGCTGAACAAGATGCCGCTTTTCTACCATAACGTGATCCGGCGCGAAGATTTCGATTTCCCCGTGATCCCGGCGGATCGACAGAAAAAATTGTTGTCGGAATTCCTTTCGGTCAACGAACAAGGAAGAAGCATCCGCAATTATATTCAAACTCATCATGCGCGGTTCGCGGGCAGCAATCTGCTGGAGATCATTTGCATGGTGAAGCAGGATTTGCTTGACCGATCGTTCGATCATACCGCTTACCAATACCCGTCCGTACCGGATCAGAAAAAAAACATGCTGCTCTTTTTCCAACTCGACCAAGCTTCCAATCTGGTGCTGAACAATATCGCTTCCGGCTCGGGACATCTGATCGCCCGGGATGCCGACGCTTTCTCCCCGGAGCTCGCGGAGCAGTATCGCAACCACTGCCGGCGTATCTTCACCCGACCGTACCCGGTGTACGAAGTGGTGATCGACGAAGAAATCTCGAACAAGATCGACGTCGGCAAAAGCAATCTGCCCCAGGTCAAATGGCCGGCCGATTTCGCCCGAATCCGGACCGCGCTGACCGAAGACGGCGAACTGTGCTTCGAATATCGGGGAGAGCGCGTCAACCTGACGTATCAAGGAACCGTTCCTTTCCACTTGTTCCAAGGAGCCAAGCGCATCCTGATGGACCTGATTCATCCGTGGAAGGTCGAATACGCGAAGATCAAAAGCTACAACGTCCCGTTCCGGCCGGAATACGAACTGAAGCTGGACCAGCTTGAGATCGGCGAAGAACGTCCGAGCGACGCCGCTTTTGCGGAAAAACTGACGCGATTGTTCGAGCAAGGCGGTTATCCGTTCGACTTTTTTATCAAAGAAAAAAAAGAAGGATTCGCGCTGCCGGGCAAACCGGTGTGGATGTCGCTGCATTCGCCGGTATCGATCAAGTTGCTGCGCAAGATGTTGGAAGAAGGCAAGACATTCGGCGTGACGGGCGTTTTCCCCAATGCGCAAGCTTACGGCGAAAACGGCCGCTGCGTCGAATACGGGCAATTTATCGTTGAAGGTGATGAACATGTGGTATAGCTTTCATATTTACGGGATCAGCCCCGAGCAATTTTTGGATACATTGAACCGCAACCGTCTCGACCGCAAATCCTTTTTTATCAACTATATCGACTATAACGGCTTTCATGTCCGGCTTCGCTTGTTCTTGAGCGACGCGGAAGAGAAACGGGAGTACCTGAATCTGCTCAGGGACTTGTTCGCAGGCTGCAAAGTCGTCGAAAAGATCTACGATCCGGAGTACAACGTGTACGGCGATTCGCTGGAATTGTACGAAGAATATTCGGTGGCGCTGTCCGCTTATCTGGTGGAGCACGGCCGCGTGGACCGGATGACGATGCTGCTGACCGCTCGCAAACTGCTGCATGCGTTCGACCGTATGGACGTGCGCTATCTGAAATTCCATGTGGCTTGGTGGGAAAACGGAACCGGAGGACGCCTGATCAGCCGGATTCAAGCCTCGCCGCAAACGGACATCCGGGATCAAACGCTCGACGCCAAGCTCGAACGTTTGATCGAGAAGTTCGTCGCCCCGGGGATTCCCGCCATGCCCGATACGGTAAAAGACCGGCTATGCTTCCAATTCATTCATATGACGCTCAATAAAATGAACTGCACGATCGCGGAAGAAGCGGCGATTATCAAATGGTTTTTGAAAATGAAGGAGGAGAGTCCCCATGAAGTCCCTGGATCATTATTTCTTTAAAACCTACGAATGTTTCCCGGCCAAAGGCATTCAAAATACCCGGATCTACATTTCGCGCATCGGACGCACTTCCTCTGTCGTTTCCGAACGGGAACTGTACGGCGCAGGCACCGGAGATACGGTCGAACAAGCAAGTTTCCTGTCCAAAATGGAAGCGATCGAACGGCTGTGCAACAGCCGGACCGTAGCGCCGAGCCTGATCGGCAGCCTGGAAGACTTGAAAGACCAAGCGATCGATCTCGCGCTATTCCCGCAGTTGAGCGATTCGGAAAACAGCTTCAATAAAAATTACCGTCAAAAAGGCGTGATGCGTTGGGTGAAATCGATCAACCTGACGCAGCGCAAGCCGGTCTATATCCCGGAAGAGCACGTCACGTTGTTCACCAAAAAGAAATACGACGGCGAAGGCACGACCAACCCGATCTCCACCGGCTGCGCGATCCATACGAACTTTTCGGACGCGATCCTCAACGGTATTTACGAAGTGGTGGAACGGGACGCGATCGCGCTCACCTGGCTGCTGAAGCTTCCGCTCAAAGAGATCGACGCGAAAGCAAACGGACTCGATGTCGACGTCTTCGACAGCGACTTTCTTGGAACCGTCCGGTTGTACGATGCCAGCACCGTGGAAGGCGTGAAGACATTCTGCCTGCGAGCGACGACCCGGCATAACCGCGAGATCAAAAACGTGCTGATGTTCTCGACGCATATCGATTCGGGAAAAGCGATCAGCAAGTTGAAAAAAGAGCTGCTGTCGGTCATCTTCAGCCTTTCCGAAAGCGTCGGACGCAACCGCAATATTATCGAAGAAGACGTGCAGGAGTTTTACCGGGTCGATCAGGGCGCTTTGTACATGGCCCATGAGGACCACGCCGACCACTTCGACTTCCTCGACGATAACGGCGAAGCGCCGCTCGATCCCGGAACCGTCGGTTTGGGCAAGCAGGAAGAACTGGATTTCCTCGTCGAGGCGCTGCGAGCGGTCGGCCATGAGATTTACGTGACGGACATGACCAACCGCGAATGCCATGAAAACGATCTGCGCGCGGTCAAAGTGACCATTCCGACGCTGCAACCGATCTCGTTCGTGCACCGTTCCCGCTATCTGGACAGCCGACGCATCCAGGGCTACGCCGAACGTCAATACGGAAGCTTCGATTTCTCCATGATTAACGACAAGCCTTTGGCCTTTTCTTAATAAACTTATACCGAAAGGAGAATCTTTATGAAAAAAATCGCCGTGACCGGCATCGGGAACGCACGAAGAAAAATCGCCGAGTCCTTAAGCGCGAAAGGGGCTTTCCCGGTCGACTATCCGCTGCATGAACGCCCCGACGCCGATCTGCTGCTGGTCGTCTACGACGGTCTGTATATCGATCATTTTCTGGAGCAGAGCTTCGACTTCGAAGGCGAGATCGTCCCGGTCTTTTTCGATACCGACAAAGTGCTCGTGTTCGGCTCCCTCAAACCCTCCTACGGGCCTGGGGAAGTCTGCACCTCCTGCATGATCCAGCGTCACAAAGAGATGCAGGGCTACAACGAAATGTATGATGCCGTGTACGGCTACTGCGGCTTCGAGAAGATCGATTCCGTCCTCGACGAGGAGATTGAAATCTTCGCGGTCAAGCTGCTGGACAATCTCCGCTCGGGCAAGTTCCGCAATCAGGAGACGGTCTATCTGCTTAGCGATTCGTTCTTCGTGCCCAAGCAGCGCGCCGGCTATACCGGTTGCCCGAAATGCGATTTCAGACTGTACGAGTCCAACGAACTTGAGCTGCTGCTTAGCGCGAAAGGAGGGGCATAAGCCATGATGTTCAACGATCCGATGGTGAAATTCCCCAAATACCCGTTCCTGCTGCCGGGGCTGAAATTTATCCGCGGCAACGGCTTTACGATATACGGTTCGCCGGGCGGCGTGTTCAAGCTCAACGGAAGCGCGGTCGGCGATCTGCTGCAAAGACTGTATCCGCTGCTGTCTAGCCGAAAAAACACGTTTGAGCAACTGGTTGCCGCAAGCGGGCTGGAAGCCGAACGCGTTATGCGGGTACTGGAAATCCTGTTCGCGAAAGGGTGCCTGATCGATTACGTCGATTATGAACCGCTCAGCCACTTGGAAAAATATTTCGTCAAAAACATGTCCAAAAACAAAAACTACAACAGCGTAGAAGACCTGCATCAGTTGCTAAGCGAAAAGCGCGTCTGCGTGTTGGCCTCCGGCGAATCGCCTTTGGCCGAAGAAGTTCGCCGCCGCCTGACGCACAGCGGAATCACGCCGATCGCAAAAAGCGAGCTGAGCGGCAAAGACCTGGTCGTCTACGTGACGTCCGACGATTGGGAACCGCAGCTCGACGAAGTCCTGCCGACGAACGACGTTTTGTTGTTCTCGCATTCGCGGCAAGCGCTCCAGATCGGCCCGCTGCTCGGACGAAAAGCCGTCCATAAAGAACGCTACTTGGCGGAAAAGCTGAAGAATCCGCCGCTCGAAGCGCGCGAAGCCGGATATGACGAAGCGTTCGGCCGGATCATATTCCTGCACACGCTCAAAGAATATTTCAAGTTCGGCGAACGACTGCTGCTCAAAAACTACATCGAAGTCAGCGCGGACTTGTCCGAATCGAATGTGGTCTCGATCTCTTACGGCCATTATCTCGGCGAAGACTCGCTGATCGGCGCTTACGAAGACCGCGTCGGATTCCCGGCGACCAAATACTTGAACAAAACGTCGCATCTGGCGCATTACAAAGCGTCTAACGCCAAGCTGACGATCGGTGACGGACGTTCCTTCCTTTGGAAAAAGACCGACGGCGCCAACCTCGATCCCAAAATCACGGAGTTGGCGAACTATCTGGTCGGCTATAAGCAAAAAGAAGGCCCGATGCCCAAAAAGATGTGTCCGACAGGCGGCAATATCAATTCCAATCTGCTGTATATCGTCAATATGAATCCCGCGTATTTGGAAGGCGAAGGCTTATACTTTTACTCCAATCTGGACGGCAGCTTCTATATGATCGACCGGCTGGACCGGGAGCGGCTACAAGCGGCATTCGGTGGAGAGATCGAAAACAAAGGATCGGGCGTTCTGGTCGTACCGGCCAGCGACGTGGACATGATCGGCAGCAAATACAACGACTTTTCGTTCAAAGTGGCGAACCTGAATCTCGGCGTGCTGCTGTCGCAGTTCGCGACCGCCGCCCAAGTGACCGGCGTCCGTTATAACGTCGTGACCCGTTTCGACGAGAAAAAGCTGCTGGAACTGTTCGGCATCAAAACGACGCACGAACTCATCAATTACGTAATCGAGGTGGTGTAACCATGCTGGGCAGAATGATCGACGAGACAAGCAATATCATCGGGGCGGACGGCTACCTGCCGGGACTGCGCCTGAACGAGCTTCCGGACGTGCTGTTCCCGTTTCGCGAAGAAGACATCGCAGCCCGTGAGTCGTTCCGTTACTTCGACCGCAACAAAGCGCATCTGACACTAGCGGATTTGCAACAATTCGCGTCCTACTTCGACAAACTGAGAACCGGCATGGACATCTCGGAAGAAGCTTTGTCCTTGCATGTGATCGACAACGTCGGCGTGGTAAATCCTGCGTCCGAAGCGCCGGTCGCTTACCGCTACGGCGGAGGGAATTTCCAAGCGAGAGCGCTGAACGAACCGATCGGCCGCGAATCGCTGTACATCCAGGAAGAAATGCACGATGCCGGAGCCGTCCTGTTCTTCGTCTGGAAGCTGAACTTTTTCAAAGAACAAGAAATGCGCGACCGGTACTACCGGGACCTGATGATCCTTAGCGGATTTTTCGGCCATCAATGTTCGCTTCTGGCGTCCAATCGCGGCATCAAAGGAACGGTGTTCGCAGGATTGTCGCCGATCGAATTTTATTCCGTGTTCCAGGGCAGCGAAGACGAGATTCCGATTTTCGCATTTGCGATCGAATAAAGGAGGCGAAAGACATGGAACTGAACGTCACGAAAATAAGCAAACGGTACGGCGAGAAAAACGTTCTCCAAGATGTGTCCCTGAATTTCAAAAGCGGCAACACGTATCTGATCCTCGGTAAAAACGGTGCGGGCAAAAGTACCTTCATCAACATTTTGGCCGGCAACATCAAAAGCGACGAAGGCGTGGTCGTGCTGCTGGACGGCGGCGAGAAGCGTGAGTTGCAACCGAACGCGATCTTCCAATACCAGAGCTTCAACAGCTTCCGTTTTTTAAAAGTCAAAGAGGTGCTGTCCTTCTTCGCCATGACGACGTCCAACGCGCAGGAAGATCCCAAGCTGTACGAACTGCTGTCGCTGGACCGTATCAAAAACCAACTGATCGAGAACCTGTCGGGCGGGGAACGCAAAGCCGTATCGCTGTACCTGACCTTCCTGCTCAATAAGTCGGTCGTGGTGCTGGACGAACCGTTCGCCGAGCTGGATATCGAAAAGAAATTCCTGCTCGAACGCCATCTCAAAGAAAAGATTGCCGCGCAAAACCTGCTCGCGATCATCATCAGCCACGAGATTTCCGGCTATCAGGAATTGTTCACCGACGTGGTCATTCTCGACGAAGGCAAAGTGCTTGAAACCGGCGAAACTGCTTATCTGCTGGACAAATACAAAAATTCCCCGTTCCAAGGCTTGGAAGGCGTTTTCTACAGCCTGACGGGAAAATACATCGAGGTGAGCTAAATGGTAATGAACATCGCGAGATTCTATCTGCTGGAGCAGTGGCGCAACAAGTGGACGGTAATCGGCAATATCATGGCTCCAATGATCTTTCTGGTCTTCGCGCTCGTGCTGCGCAACACCATCGAAAACAAAGAAACGGCCGACCTGATCATCAAATCGCAGTTCATGCCGTTCTCGATCCTGATTCTGATCTTCAGCCTGGCGCTGTCGCTGAACGTGCTGCTGCTCTCGGAAAAGAAAGAAGACGGCACGTTCCTGCTGCTCAAGCGGACGGACCTCAAGCTGAACAATTACTTTATGGGCGTCGCCGTAGGCATCTTCATCATCTTCAACATTTTCTTGGTATTCTTCATGGCCTGCTACGACCTGCTCGTCGGCATCGACCTGAACTCGCTGATCATGATCTGGGCATTCTCCAACGTCACGCTGCTCTGCTTGTATCCGGCAAGTTACGTCCTGGCTTCGTTTTTCAAAAAAAGCAAAAAGGTCGTCGCGTTCCTGACGCCGATCACGCTGCTGCTCATGTTCAGTATCACGATGCCGTCGATGCTCGCCATGACGCAGGGGCAAAATCCGCAAATGTATTACAAGTTCCTGTTCTGGAATCCCATGATGATCATGAACGACATCACGCTGTTCGAGCTCGATATGATCGGAAGCACCTGGCTGCCGACTTACCAGTACCTGCTGATCCTGGTTGGCCTGTGCGCGGTGCTGTGGTTCGCCGCCCTCAAAACGTTCAAGATCGCCGATGCGAACGAACGCGCTTGATCGCCGCTCGCACGGCGGAAGCGTTCGGGCCGTATCCGCCAAGCATCGAAGGTCGGCGAGGCCGCCTTAGCGGGGAGAGATCCACGAGTAGACCTTTTCTCCGCAAGGCAGGCAATAACCGGAATTTGACCTAAATCAACTCCCAAACCCTATTCAAGAAAGAAGGTATCCGTCATGGAAAAGAATATGTTGGAGCAAGTCGAGTTTTTGGAAGCCATGGACGAAGTGTTCGTGGAAGAGCAGTTGGAAATGAACGAAGTAGCCGGTTCGCTGGGCACGCTATCGTCTACGTCGTCGGGTTCCTGCCCGGGATCATCGGTAGGCACGCTGACCACAGCTTCGAGTTTCGGCTAAGCCGAACGCGGCAATCAACGAAATGAACTCGGCAACATCCAAATCAATTAACTATTCATTAGGAGGAATTACACATGGAAAAGCAAGAACTGAACTTGATCGCGGACGGGGACGACATTTTCGTCGAGGAGCAAATCGAAATGAACGAAGTAGCGGGCACATGGGCATCGGCAGGTTGCTTCGGCAGCGCATCGACGATCGGCTCCTGCGCGTCCTCCAGTTCGTCGGCAAGCTCTGCTTCATCGTTCGGTTAAGCTCGAATGGCGGAAGTTTGCAAGTCAAATGATAGTACATTAAACTATATAAAGGGAGCGAATTAAATATGAACAAACATTTCGAAGAGGAACTCAAACATAATGATTTGGACTTTTACATCGAAGAACAAGTAGATTTGAACGAAATGGCGGGCTTTACGACAGCTTCCAGCGCGTCGACCAGTGCTTCGTTCGCTACTGCGGGCTCCTGCGCTTCTTCCGTATCGTCGGCGGCTTCTTTCTCTTCCGCAGGGGGCTAACCGAAAATAGCTTTTCCAATCATTTAGAAGGAGTGGTACTTATGCAAACCTGTTCAAACTGTGGCGGCACCGAGTTCAAGGAAGCGATTCAACACATGCAGGTCAAAGACGCCGAAAAAAGCAAAATGGCGCTCACCGGCTCGGAAGTGCTGCTGACTTTCTGCGTAAGTTGCGGAACGGTCTCGAATATTCGTTTGACGAATCCGAGCCTGAAGTAGACGTATACGAGTTATGATCCGAACGGCCTTCCCGGCATCGATGCCGGGGAGGCCGTTTTATTTTTTCGCCGACCGCAAATCGGATATACTGAAGCTATTCGCATGATCCCAATCCTAACGACCGAAAGGGGAAACCATATGCAATACATACCGAACGCCGTCGATAAACTTCGAATCATGACGCAGCCGCAAATGTTGGAGACGAGCGGGGAAAGCTTGAAGCTGCATACGTTGCCGGACACCGACTTTTGGCTGAAAACGCACTACGGCTTCGAACGCTACAACGGGCATGTGCTGTACGACGAGATCGCCGGAGACTTCGAAGCCGTGACCGAACTGGAGATGGACCCTCGCTATACGTTCGATCAAGCCGGACTGTTCGTTGAAGTGAATGGCGACAACTGGTTGAAGACGTCCGTGGAATACATTCCGAACGCGCCGTCGCATCTGGGAGCCGTAGTCACGCGGGACGGCTATTCGGACTGGTCGACGCGCAACGCCGCAGCCGATCTGTTCAAGCAGCGCCTGCAATTCAAGATCGTGCGCGAAGGAAACGATTTTCTGATTTACGCGCGGGCGGTAGGCGAAGAATGGGAGCAGCTTCGGATCGCCCATTTGCGCTGCCCGGACGGTCAAGCGCTCAAGGTTGGTCTTTATGCGGCAAGTCCGGGGACGGAAGGCGGTTTCGAGGCGACGTTCCATAGTTTCGAGGTCAAAGAGCATACGCGAAAGACGGGTGACCTGGCTTGATCGAAGAGATCGGTATGGGCGGTCGTATTCAATTGAAGAAAACATGGACGGCGGACGACCTGCGCAACCTTGCCGCGGAGCCGGAGCTGCGTATCGTGCAGTATAGCGAAGCCGAGGTTCCGGGGACCCGGATGCTGCATCTGCTTAATGAAGAGTTGTTTGCCGCACGTCCGGATGTGACGCTGCGGATTTACGGGTTTCACCTGCAAAGCGCCGATCTGTCCGTTTTGACCCAATTGCCTCAGGTGGAACGGTTATCGGTCGATTGTTCCACGCGCGCGCAGGGATGGGAACATCTCGGCAGTCTTTCGAAGTTGCGGGAGCTGGAACTGGATGTTTTTGACATAGGCTCTTTCGATGCGCTTTACGGAGTGACGAGTGATTTGATGCAAATCCGACTAGGCAAAACCCGTTCCAAAAAGCCTGATTTGTCGGTGCTCCGGCGGTTTGGCAGACTGGAGAAGCTTGCGATTGACGGCCATAAAAAGGGGATTGAGAGTATTCGGGAGCTTCATTTTCTTCAAGAACTGCATGTGCACGGCATTCCGTTGGAAGAGTTAGGGTTTTTGGGCGAGCTGCCGAAGCTGACGTCTTTGTCGATCGGTCAGGGGAAAGTGGAGAGTCTGGATTGGTTAAGCGGATTGCCGGGATTGAAAAAGCTCAGAATCAGGTCAGCCAAAAAGCTTGCGGAATTGAACGTGCTTGCGGATCTGACAAAGCTTGAGCGGTTTGAGCTTGTCGACCAGCCGCTATTGAAAACACTGCCCGATCTGCAAAATCTTCTGGCGCTCCAATCGGTCGTTTGCAACAATGTGGGACTGGAAGATCTGGATTGGATAGTGACGGCTCCGCAGTTGAAACGCTTGGCTTTCCGGGATGTGAAGACATTGGAGCCGAAAGCGTTCGAACGATTGATTGCAGCACGTCGCCCCGATAAATTGTCTGTTGCGATGGCGAAAGGCGGTAAACATAAAGCGGTACAGGCCATTTTGGAGCGTGAAGGTTTGTATGAGCGATCGGCTTGGTGGATTAGCTCCGGATTTTGAAGGGAAACGGTTAAAGCCGCAGAATATGTGATTGGAAGAAAGGTTACGAAGGAGGAAGGATCAATGCTTACGGATGAGTGGATTCGGGAGACGAGCCTGGCGCTGCCGGGAACCGAAGCTTTTTTTAAAGAAGAATGGGGCAGTCTGCTCTATCGGGTTGGCGGTAAATACTTCGGGATGCGGGGGCAGAACAGCGAAGGGCGGGAGATTTTGACGCTGAAGTGCGACCCTCGGTTGGCGGAAGAGTATCGGGAGCGCTATACGCAGATCGTTCCGGGCTACTATTCGAACAAATCCCACTGGAACAGTATCTTGCTTGAAGAAGAAGGATTGGACGCCGAGTTCGTCGCAGGCATGATTCGTCACTCTTATGAGTTGGTGCGGCGCGGATTACCCAAGAAAGTCCGGGACGAATTGCCGCCGTTAACATAATGGAATCAACATTTTGTTTCGAATTTTGCATGAATGTTGTTAAGAAAAAAAGACGACAAGCAGGTCAATCTCGGATAAAACGTTTTTTTATTGGCGGATTTTTGGATAATTAACGAACGTTTAAATAAAACCCTCTTTTAATCATTCGTTTTTTTGTTGACAAGATTTTGTTGCTGTCCTAGAATGTAACCTGTGAAGCCGACCGGTACTTTATTAATGTTCAAGGTACTCGCAAGGCGGATAAGGTAATCGACAATTGAAATAGTGTTCGTATAATTCCGGGGATAGGCTCGGAAGTCTCTACGTGATCACCGAAATGATCTCTCTACGAAACGGGAAAAAGCGACCTTGCGGCCATGACGTTCCATCGTCCGGCGCAACGTTCCGCGTTTTCTCAGTTCTAAGGAGTACCGGGGGCGATCGAACCCGGTCTCTTTTGTCGTTCCACAAGGTCTGACGTATTCATATTCAGAGGGGGCAAACGGGCAACATGGGTAACATGGAAAAGTTCTTTAAACTTAAAGAACACGGCACGACATTCAGAACGGAAATCATTGCCGGTCTGACTACTTTTATCACAATGGCCTATATCCTGATCGTGAACATTTCGTTCCTCGGTCCGGACGGCGCGGGCATCCCGGCTTCCGGCGTGTTCTTCGCAACAGCGGTAGGCGCGGGCCTCGTAACGATCCTGATGGGTCTGTTCGCCAACATTCCGGTCGCACTGGCTCCGGGTATGGGTCTTAACGCGTATTTCATGACCGTTGTTTTGGGTTCGAACGGCGCGATCACATGGCAGGCCGCACTCGGCGCGGTCTTCATTTCCGGTATCATTTTCATCATTTTGACCGTAACCAAGGTTAGACAAATGTTAATTGTGGCGGTGCCGTCCTCAATCAAGGCGGCAATCACCGTAGGTATCGGCTTATTCGTTACCATCATCGGGATGAAGCTTGGAAATATCATTTCCGCTTCTGCAACGGTTACGGGGATCACCGACGTTGCGCAGCTACAAGCTCCGGTAACGGTGTTGGGTTCCAACTTCCAGCTTGCGCTCGGCGACTTCATGCATCAGAAAGATACGTTGCTTTCCCTGATCGGGATCTTCATTATCGGCATTCTGATGGTGATGCGCGTTCGTGGAGCACTGCTGATTGGGATCGTATTGATTACGCTGATCGGTATTCCTATGGGCGTAACCAATCTGAGCGGCCTGTCCACGGGAAACTGGTTGCCTTCGTTCGGCGATCTGGCTGTAGGCCAATTGGACATTATGGGCGCATTGCAACTCGGCCTGTTCGAGATCGTGTTCGTTTTCACCTTCGTTGAATTGTTCGATACTTTCGGTACGCTGGTCGGTACAGCTGAACGCGCCGGACTGATGAAGAACAAAGAAGACGGCGAGAAAAAGATCGGAAAAGCAATGCTGGTCGACGCAGTCGGCGTCAGCACAGGCGCGGTTCTGGGTACAAGCACAATCACTTCTTATGTAGAAAGCACGGCAGGCATCGCAGAAGGTGGACGTACGGGTCTGACTTCCGTGACGACAGGGGTACTGTTCTTGCTCGCCATGTTCATTGCGCCGCTGGCACTGGTCGTACCTTCGGCAGCGACCGCTCCGGCACTGATCATGGTCGGCGTTCTGATGATCTCGCAAGTTCGCAGCATCGAATGGGACGATATGATGCACGCCATTCCTGCTTTCCTGACGATCATCTTCATGCCTTTCACAAACGGTATCGCAAACGGTATCTCGATCGGCATTCTGTCTTACGTGGTATTGGGCGGAGTGAGCAGCTTGTTCACAAGCCGCAAAGTGAAGATCCACTGGCTGATGTGGGTACTGGCCGTTCTGGTACTCGCACGCTACGTATTCCTCGGCGGAGAATAATCGTACCTTGGGATCACCCAGCAACTTATAAAAAGAGAGCCTTATTATAGAGAGAAAACATCAAAAGGGAAAACGATCGGATTAAACAGCTTGTCTCAAACTTGAGACAAGCTGTTTTTACGTTTCCCCGTTCCTTGTCTTCATATAGTAGATATGCGTTGAAATAGGTGGGGAGTTCGCCTATAAGACAGCTTTAGGCTTTTGCGCTTACTTATGAAGTGAACGATTATATAAGGTCATCAAAAGACGCTTAGATCCCGTATATAAAGAAACTTAATCAATGTTATAAAACGTTTGAATAAAAAGCTTGCTTTGCTTTAAAGCGCGTGCTATAGTCTAGGAACGGCCTTGAGAGAGCGCCGGTGCGGTTCGAACAAGTGAGCGGGTCGAAATGAAGTCGGAAATTAAGCTTCGCAAGAAGCTGAAAAAAAAGATTTCAAAAAAGACTTGCAAAACGGAAACGAACATGCTAATATATAAGAGTTGCTGCTGCGAGCGAAACACTGAGCGGCAGAAGCGAGAAACACAGTTTGCTCCTTGAAAACTGAACAGTAAGTGAGTCGCGATGATGAAGATCATCGTGAGAATAAAGGTTCTTGAGTAATCAAGAATCGCCACGTTTTAAACGAGCACATGGTGCTTTCTTTTAAAGCGAAGACCGAAGTGATCGCTTCGTCGATTGCTCTTGCCTGAAGGGGTTAGGCAATCGAGTCGCGGTTGCGAAAGTATTCGCAACTTTAATGGAGAGTTTGATCCTGGCTCAGGACGAACGCTGGCGGCATGCCTAATACATGCAAGTCGAGCGGAGTTGATGAGAAGCTTGCTTCTCT
>NZ_JBBKAR010000019.1:0-93150 GCF_037722395.1 Saccharibacillus sacchari
ATAAAATGGAAAATAATAAAATTAAACTAAATGAAATAGTTACTTCGATAAAAGTTATAAAGAAATTTGATATACTAGAAATAACATACATTTTGATGCAGAGGAAAAAAATTGTAATAAAATTAACCAAAAATAGTTTTTTTGGTAGAGATCAATTAGTGTACGAGTTAGTTTCTCCTAAAGAACAAGAAGAGATGAAAGATATATTTTCGTACTCCTCGGAGTACAGGGAACTGGATGACTTAATCAAGGACAATACTAGTTTGAAATTTATTGATAAAATAAAAAATAGTGTTCTTTATTTTCCTACATATAGACGAGTCGATAGTGACATGATTCAGTTTTTGGAAAACAATAGTTTACAATTCGATAGTGATGATGAGTTTAATCAAATAAGAAGGTTCGCAAGTAGCTTTCCAGAAGATCGAAGAGTAATCGGAGTAAATGATATGGATATTGATAAACTTTACGGGAATTACACGGAACAGTTAAGAAAATTTAATTCTGAAGGATTGAATAAGGTTTTGCGTTCGTTTATTGAAGAAATGATCAAAAGTACTTACAAAAACAATCTAGAAAGTCGAAAAAAACCACCAATTACTCTTTATGATAAAGCTCCTGAACAACTTATAGAATTATCTCGCCAGCTAAATATAGAAGATATAAACGAATTAGAGGTAAAAGATTACTTTAAAAAACAAAAAAAATTAGCAGAAAGGTCAAATGCTCATAAACAAACAAAACCTAATGATCAAAAAGAGAAAAGAGAAATAAGTCAAGATTTACAAGAACTTTTATTATTCAGCTTATCCTCTTTAGGTTCAAATAATAATTTGTTGATGAGACTTATTGATCTATACGATCAACATATTAGAGGAGTTAATGAGAAGTTACAGTCTTTCGAATATTTAAAAGAAGCTTTTGAAAAGTTCTTTAAAGATAAAATAAAAATTGAATTAAATAACTATAAAGTGGAGTTGACAACAGCTTTCAAGACCTTATCAACTGGAGAAAAGCAATTAATCACTTTGTTATCCTATGCTGCCTTATCACTAAACAGCAGTGTTTATAAACCTTTAATTATAATAGATGAGCCTGAATTATCTTTGCACATTTCTTGGCAGATGAATCTTTTAAGTACGCTTTTGAAAATTCCTAACATTAATATTTTGCTTGCTACGCATTCCCCTTATATAGCTCATGAAGACTACCAAGATAGCATTTGGCAATTAGGTGATATAGATGAATATTAAAAAAGGTAGCTCTTTTAATGAAAACGCAAGAGCTATAATAAATGAAAGATATTTTATGAAAAAGGCTCCTAAACATAAAATGTTGTTAGTTGAAGGAATAGAAGACATTAATGTTATTCGAGATTTTTATATTCACAAAAATCAGAAGTTAATTTTTAAATTAGTGTTAGCGAATGATCCTAATTTAGAAGAGCCATTAAATTTTGCAGGAAAAAAGAATTCTATAGTGCAACATGAGAATTTAAGAACTCAAGGACATAATGTAGTAAGCCTTTTAGATAGAGATTATGATTTCTTTCTGAACGAGGATATCACTGACCCCAAAATCATTTATTATGACTACTTTGAACTTGAAAACTATTTATTTGAGAGTTCTATTTTCAAGGTAGTTGTGAAAAATATTTTTAATTATGAGGATCAAGAGACTTATGATATGTTTTTAGTTTCTTTGTCAAAAGTAGAGTATGCACTGTATCCTTATATTTTGTTATGCTTATTACGTGAAGTTAATTACAGAAAAAGTATTTTAGATTCTGATAAGCTCGAAAATGTTTTAAATATTATTAAAAAAAAACCTGCTTCGATGATGCAAATGTCCAATTTAGCGGCAAACGACCCCTTAGATAGAATTTTAGAATATATTCAAAAAGAATTAGGCCGAGTAGAGCTCAGTATAGAAAAAGTAGAAAGTATTTTACAGGAGCATTGCCCCAATTTTTCTTTTTTTGATTCGAAAAATTCGTTAGATATATTTAAATACTATATAAAAGGAAAAACTATATGTAGTTCTTTGCCTTTAATGTTAAAAAACGAAGCTGAAAAAAATTCGGATTTAAAAAATGGAAATGTAATAGGGAACTTGGATAATTTAATTTCAAGATTGCGATTAGAATGGATTCCTACAATATCTAAAGAATTCGAGTACTTATTGCAAAAAATAGAAGTATCTTTTGAATAATATATGTATATGATGGTGCAATCTCATGGATAGTTCGCCATTCTCGCCTGTTATAAGACAGCGAGTTCAAGACGATGAAAGTGCGGACAGTTAGATATATTCCTAAAGACAATACATGTCGAGGACGTGGCTTTATTGAAATGACTTGTACAAAAACTGACTGTCAGTCAATCGAGGTTATACGTTTCTGCACAGTCAGATTTGGATTTTTGTAGAAATCTCCGTATTAAACTCAAATACTTCCCCAAATCCAAAACGACCTCGCTTTTCGCTTAATTGCGGATTCGAGGTCGTTTTTTAAAGGCTTAGTTTTCATCGACTTCTAAATAAACAAATTATGATTCGCCTGCGAAGCCTGCCCTAAATAGTAACCGACACCGCCAATTTGCACCGAGTCCATCAGTTCTTCCTGCTGGATGCCCATCAGGTCCATAGACATCTGGCAGGCGACCAGTTCGACGCCCTGGTCGGCGGCGCTTTGGATCAGGGATTCCAGCGAATCCACGTTGTTGCTTTGCATCAAACCGCGGATCATTTTCGGGCCCATGCCCAGCATGTTCATGCGGGACAGGCCCAGCTTGCGGCTGCTGCGGGGCAGCATCAGGTCGAACATGCGGCCCATTTTGCTTTTCGCCACGGATTGCCGTTCCGGTTTGCGGATAACGTTCAGTCCCCAAAAAGTGAAGAACATCGTCACTTTGCGTCCGCTGGCCGCCGCTCCGTTAGCGATGATGAAGGAAGCGATCGCTTTGTCCAAATCTCCGCTGAATACGACCATCGTGCTGGCAGGGTCTGCAGGGGTAGCAGTCGACGTCGCGTCTGAATATAACGAAGACTGCGGAATCGCCGCCTTTTTGCTCAATATCGCTTCGATCGCGCCGCCGCCCACACGCTCCAACTTCAGCAAGTCCGAACCGTTCATGTTGGCCCAGGCTTTAATGTCTTCGTAAAAACCGGGGTCGGAAGCTTGCACGCGCAAGATTTGTCCGTTTTTCAGCGCATCCATGCTTTTCTTGACCTGCATCAGCGGCCCCGGGCAGCTCAAGCCGCGCGCGTCCAGTTCATGATCGACGGTCAGCGGTTGGTCGGCTGCGAGAACGAGAGGTGCCGGAGCCGTTTCTTGTGCAGGAGCAAAAGCAAGCGTAGAAGTCTCTTTAACTTTTGCATGTTGTCCTTGATGTTCGCTTTGTCCTTTATCTTTGCTCTGCGCTTCATCACCGTTTTCCCCGCCGTCACCGTCTACGAAACCCGACGCAACAAACAGCGCTTGCCGATACGTTTTATAACCGCCGCTCAAGTTCCTCACATCGTATCCATGCTGCCGCAAAATCTGTGAAGCCGTATACCCGCGCAAGCCGACCTGGCAGTAGACCCAGATTGCTTTGGCAGGGTCCAGCTCGTTCAACCTTGCCCGAAGCTCGTCGACCGGGATAGAGAGCGAGCCGGGAATATGGCCGCCGCGATGCTCCAGATCGCTGCGTACGTCCAGCAGGATGGAATCGTCGGGAACGCGCGTATCGAGCTGATCGTACGTAAACGATTGAACGCGCCCTGCGACGATATTTTCCGCTGCATAGCCTACCATATTCACGGGATCTTTCGCGGAAGAAAACGGCGGTGCGTAGCTCAGTTCAAGCTCGGCCAGATCGCTCACATGGCCTCCGAAATGAATCGCGACCGCGATATCGTCGATCCGCTTTTCCACGCCTTCGTAACCGACGGCTTGCGCGCCCAGCACTTTGCCGTCCGGCGCGAACAGCAGCTTGAGCGTGATCGCGCTGGACCCCGGATAATAGGACGCATGGGAAGAAGGATGCACGATGACGCTGCGGTAGTCGATACCAAGCCGCTGCAGCGTTTTTTCGTTGCTGCCGGTGGAAGCGGCCGTCATGTCGAACACTTTGATCACAGACGTGCCCATCGTGCCTTTGTACACGGAGTCCAGGCCGGCGATGCGGTTCGCGACGATGCGGCCTTGTTTATTGGCCGGTCCCGCCAGCGGAATCGCCGCTTTGCCGCCGTGGATATAATTGCGCACTTCGATCGCGTCACCGACGGCGTACACATGCGGAAGATTAGTCTCCAGCGCTTCGTTGACCGCGATATGGCCTCGCGCGCCCAACTTGATTCCGCTGCTTTGCAGGAACGCGGTATCCGGGGTGACGCCGATCGCGAGAATGACCAGATCGGCATGTAGCAGCCGTTCGCCGCCCAACTGTACGCCGATACCGGAGTCCGTCGAACGGAAGCCTTGCACGCGCTGCGAAAAAAGCAACTTTACGCCTTTATGCTGCATTTCCTGCGCCAGCGCTGCCGCCAGTTCGGGATCGAAAGGCGCAAGCAGTTGGGCATTGCCTTCGACAAGCATGACGTCCAGCCCGGCTTCTTTGAGGTTTTCCGCCATTTCGACGCCGATAAATCCGCCGCCGATCACGATCGCGGACCGTCCGCCGCCCGCCGTTACTTTTTCCTTGATGCGGTCGATGTCGGGAATATTGCGAACCGTGTAAATCAGCGGATGGTCGTTGCCCGGCAGATCGGGCACGACGGGACGGGCGCCCGGAGACAAGACCAGTTCGTCATAACTTTCTTCGTACAACCCGCGTTCGGCGCTCCGTACTTGAACGGTCCGCTGATGCGGATCGACCGAGACCACTTCGCTATGGACGCGGACGTCGATCCGGAAACGGTCGTTCATGCCTTGCGGCGTCTGAACGAGCAGGCGCTCGCGCTCGGCGATCGAGCCTCCGATATAGTAAGGCAATCCGCAATTGGCGAACGAGATATACGGGCCTTTTTCGAACATGATGATTTCGGCATGTTCGTCCAGTCGACGCAAACGGGCCGCTGCAGATGCTCCGCCTGCCACGCCGCCGACGATCAGTACTTTTTTGCTCATGCTTCGCACTCTTCCTCTCCGAATAAAGCTTTCACAATGGCTTCGACCCGTTGGTCAGCCAGAATATAATTGACTTCCAGACCTTTGCGTTCGGTGGTGACGACGCCCGCGCCGCGGAGTTTTTGCAGATGCTGGGAGATCGTCGATTGCGGAATGTCCAGACACTCCTGCATATAAGAGACATTGCACTTCTTTTTGCGCATCAAGCCGCGTACGATGCACAAGCGGATCGGATGGGACAAAGCTTTCAGCAGCTCCGCCGGTTCGTCGAATTGGCTCAGGTCTTGTTTATCAAAAGCGGGAATACTCATCACTATCACTCCTGTATCGTTATATTCGAATAATACGATATATAAAAATAACTGTCAACTTGATCCGCTGTTCAAACGGAAACAGGAGACCATCGTTGCATGCGAAAGGTTCGCTCAAAAAATCAAATTATGTTTACGAGTTAACTGTAAGTATCCACCTTTATTAACTTAACTTGTATATATGGTTTCTATGACATACAATAGACCCCGTACGAACCCAAGCACTTTTTTCAAAACTCTACGCAAGGAGGCACCTTATCTTATGTCACACTCTAACCTCGCCCTTTCCGTATTGGACTTGCTTCCGATCCGCGAGGGTAAAGACGCCGCAGCGGCTATCAAGCAGATGGTCGGTCTGGCGCAAACCGTCGAACAACTGGGCTACACCCGATATTGGATTGCCGAACACCACAATACCCCGACGCTGATCAGCTCCGCGACTTCAATCTTAGTGAAGCACGTTTTGGATCATACCGAAATCATCCGCGCGGGTTCCGGCGGTGTCATGCTGCCGAACCACTCGCCGTTGATCGTAGCGGAACAGTTCGGCACGATCGCCACTATTCACCCGGACCGCGTCGATCTGGGACTCGGCCGCGCGCCGGGAACGAACGAAGCGGCAGCGGCGGCAATCCGGCGTTTTTCGGGCGATTCCGCTCCTTCTTTCCCGGACGATATTCAATCGCTTCTTGCTTATCTCGGCGCGCCGGAAGAACAAGCAGCCGTCCGGGCCTATCCCGGTATCGGCACGAAAGTTCCGCTGTATATCCTGGGTTCTTCGACGGATTCCGCGTATTTGGCTGGCGCGCTCGGCTTGCCTTACGCGTTCGGCGCCCACTTCGCTCCGGCTCATCTGGAAGCGGCGCTTGCGGCGTACCGGGCAAGTTTCAATCCTTCCGCGCATCTGTCCGAGCCTTATGTGATGGTGTCTGCCAATGTGGTCGCGGCCGACTCGGACGAGGAAGCCGATTTTCTGTCGACGACGATGAATCAGGTATTCCTGAACATTCTGCGGAGCGGGCAACAGCTTATGCAGCCGCCTGCCGAGAATCTCGGTTCGGACATCACCATGCAAGAAAAAGAAATACTCGCAGCAATGTCCAGTGTTACGTTCAAAGGAAGCAAAGACACGATCGCGCAGCAGCTTGCCCTTTTCCAAAACCGCTATGCCGCCGACGAACTGATCGTGAATTCGTTCATTTACGACGAAGAGAAGCTGAAGCGTTCGTTCGAAATTTTAAAAGAAGCCGTGCAGAGCATGGAGGAAAATCGTCAATCGGAGACAAGTATCAACCGGTAATCAACGCGCATCCAAATCGGGTATCCGAGTTTCATCGTTCATACGCAGTTCATATTGTCTTCATTCGGGGGACATTTCGGTTCGTTAGACTGGGAAAAAGCAGGCCGCAAAGCCGTTTCGCAGATCGCCAAAGGAGCTGAATATTTTGACCCCGAATGCAAGCAAAACCCGCAAAATCTGGTTCGTCTTGTTGAAAATCGTTGCCGCGCTCGTGATCTTCGTTTTGCTGTGCGTCGCGACCGTTTTTGCCGTCGATGGTATCAGCAGCGCTTCCGAACAGAAAAGATTGCAGCCGTACGGCCAGCACGTGACGGTAGACGGCAAGCAGATGAACGTGCTACTTCAAGGTGACGGCGAGGACACGATCGTGCTGCTGCCCGGTTACGGCAATGCCGCGCCCGGACTTGATTTCCAGCCGCTGATCGACGCGTTGGCAACGGATTATCGCGTTGTCGTAGTCGAGCCGTTCGGCTATGGACTCAGCGATCCGACAGATGCCGAACGCAGTACGGAGAACATCGTCCATGAAATTCATGCGGCGGTGCACAGCTTGGGCATCGACCGATACACGCTAATGGCGCATTCGATCTCCGGTCTGTACAGTCTGGATTACGTGAACCGGTACCCGCAGGAAGTGACCGCGTTCGTCGGACTGGACAGCAGCGTGCCGTCGCTCAGCGAGCAGCAGATCGAAGCTTCGGACGTCGCGCCGATCCGGTGGTTCCGCGACTTGGGCTTCGACCGCTTGCAACTGAAGCTGAGCGCCGATCCCTATGAGGGACTCGCTTATGACGAGAAGGTGGTCGAGCAGTTGCACATCATGATGAGACGCAATATGTACAACGACACGCAATTGAACGAAGTCGTGAGCATGTATAGCAATTTTCAAACCGGGCAACAGCAGTCTTTTCCCGTCGATCTGCCGGTATTATTTTTCCTCCAAGCCAATCATCCCGCGGTAGCAGAATGGATTCCCGAACATGAGAAACAGATCGCGAATTCCGAGCGGGCCGAGGTGGTGTTATTGGACGCGAATCACTATCTGTACCGATCGCATCCGCAAGAAATCGCCGAGGGTGTACGAGCGTTTATAAAAAAGCCGAATTAAAAACACCAGAAAGACCGTTTATCTCAATCAAGGATGAACGGTCTTTTGTTATGGAAAGGGTCAAAATAACGTATAATAAAAAGATGCGTCTTTGCATGTCTTTTGTTTTGGAGGTTATCATGAGCAAAAAAAACTTAATGCTATCGTCGATGATCCTGCTTGCTTCTATACTTTCCCTGTCAGCGATCCACTTCCTTTACTCCCATCAAAAGCAACCAGTATGGCAAATGTCTGCTCCCGATATTTCGGTTCAAACCCGAACATTCGACGGTCTGACCTTTTCGCTCCGAAACGCAGTATACACCGAAGGCCGCATATCGCTCGGAATCGAAGTGAAAGGCGGCGGACAAGTCGAAAACGATCTGGGCTACGAATTCTACAACGACGGGGATCTGTTCGCTTCCTCCGTTAGCGGCACGATGCGTCAATTAGGAGACCAACATTATTACTTGACCGCGGACACCGACGAAGTCTCCGACCTGCCAAATCATTTGAACTTAAAAATCAATATCCTATCCCGAAAAAGCGCATTGGAACCTCACCGCTTGAGCGCGACTTTCGAAATTCCTTTAAACAAAGAAAACCAGAGCGTAAACGAAAAAACGACCTAAGCTGTTGAGAAAGTGAAACGTAGCTAGAAGTGAGAAGGCGTAGAGAGAAATTCAGTGAAAGACGCCTTTGAACTTGGAAAACCTACAACTAAAATTCCAATCCAGTTTTCCAAGTGAGACAGCGTCTTGTGAAGCATTTCGAAGAAATGCACTTCGGAAGCCTATGCTGACAATTTCTCTTGGAGCCTTCTCGCTTCCCACGCTAACGTCACTCTCTCAACAGTTTTCGGGCGCGTAACCGCCCTAAGAATAAGCCAAACATAGGAGGACCCTCATGTCCTGGAGCAAACTGCAACAACAACTGGAGAGCTTTCTCTCCCCGTCATTGATCGGCAAAGTCGAATACCAAGCCACCAGCTACCGCTATCTGCTCGATAAATCCGGCACCTGCCATATTTCCGTCGATAAAAAGAACATCCTCAATATGAGCGATAAAACCAATCCGATCCGCTGGTTCCAAAGCGAGATAGAGATCAAAAACGATCCCGAGCTGTACATTCCGGTCAAGCCCGAAGACATCGAAGCCGTGCGCAAGTCCGCCAAAGGCCCGATTCCGGAAGACCGTCTCAAGATCATGGCCCGAAGCCGCAAAGCGGGCGAGCATGCCAAAAACATGATGAACGCCCAAGCCGCGCTGGCCAAATCCAACTTCACCAAAGACGCAAACAAATTTCTGACCACCCCGATCGAGACCAGTCTGGAAAGCGACGATATCCTGCTGAATATTCTCGCCCTGGTCGACCGCCGCGTCGGCAAAAAGCGTATCCTGAACATGTCCGAGCAGATCAAGCTGAAGCATCCGATCGTGCAGTATTTTTATGAATTGCGGCGGGACGCGTAGTGTTCGTCATACCATTCAATTGCATAAAAAAGGCGCAAGCTGGCTTGTGCTTTTTTTATGACTTATTCCGCATATACTGATGATAAAACGCGATTTGGAGGTATTTGAGTGATCCATAAAGATCTGGGAAATCCATCTTCTTTTGATATGGATACGGTGCTGAGTTCGCTTGCACACAAACGTCCGCTTTTTCATAACGAAGCCGATTTTCAACATGCGCTGGCTTGGGAAATACGCGAAATGTATGACTGCAAGATTCGTTTGGAGAAACGGATTGATATTCAAGCAGGCAAACGTACTTACTTGGACATATGGATCGAGCATGAAGGGCAAACTTACGGTATCGAACTGAAATACAAAATACGCGGAGCCGAATACGTGCATGAAGAAGAAACGTTTTCTTTTCTGAATCAGAGCGCGCACGATATCGGGCGTTACGATATTGTCAAAGACGTGCAACGATTGGAGCAGATGGTCAGGCTTGGCCGGATTCACAAAGGGATGCTGATTCTGGTAACCAACGATGCGGCCTATTACCGTCATCCGGGCGTCGAGAAGTTCACGGCCGACCGGGATTTTCGTATTCATGAAGGGCGGATGCTCACGGGGCAAATGAGATGGAGCGACTTGACCGGAGCAGGTACGATGAAAGGACGAACGGAACCTATCTCGTTGCAGGGCAGTTATCCGATGCGATGGCAGGATTACAGCACCTTCGAGACTGCGGCATTTGCTATGAGAAGACTGCTTGTTTCGATTACGTCTAACGGCTTGTCTGCGGATGTAGATGTAGCTCCCCCAGCTACTGCGCCGGAAGTCGTCGCACCGGAACCCGTGATTGCTGCGGCGCTTCCAGGGGCGACAGAAAGAGCCAGAATCTATATCCGGGAACAATTGAGAACCGCTAAAAGTAACGGAGACGCGTATTGCGACCTGATCTCCGGAGACATTCATCGCGTACTGAATTTTAAAAACAGTATGCCTATAGTATGCCAAGCGATGATTTCGATTCCCGAATACCGGTTCCGAATCTTGAGCGACTCGCCCAGCGGCAAAACATCCACGAAAAAGATTCGGTACTTTTTGAACGTTACGCCAGATTCTTGACATCCGCGCTCTATTCGCCTTATGATGGCAACAGTTCAATACGGCGATGGAGTTCGCCATAACCGCCTTGCGAGGCTAATGACTCCTACTCATAATTTATTATGGGTAGGAGTCTGTTTTGTTTCGGGGACCGCAATCGGGAGAAGAGGAGATATAGGGAATGCGAAAAGGGTCGGGAAAATGGACAGACTTCGCGCAACGCACCAGCCATTTGGCGTTGTGGAGCACGTTTTTGAAATGGATCGCGTTAGGCGGTGTGGTCGGCGTGTTATCGGGAACGGCGTCGGCTTTTTTCCTGCATAGCCTGGATTACGTCACGAATCTTCGTACAAATCACGGGTGGCTACTGTTCCTGCTGCCGCTCGGCGGCGCGCTGGTCAGCTATCTGTACCTGAAATTCGGACAAAACAGCGCCAAAGGCAATAATCTGATCTTGGAACAAATCAACGAGGGTCAAGAAACCATTCCGCTGCGCATGGCGCCTTTGGTCCTGTTCGGCACATTGGTGACGCATCTGTTCGGCGGTTCGGCCGGGCGGGAAGGAACAGCGGTGCAAATGGGCGGAAGCCTGGCGGAATGGTTCGGGAAAACAATTCGCATCGACGCGGACGACCGCAAAATTTTGCTCATGTGCGGGATCAGCGGCGGCTTTGGATCGATCTTCGGCACGCCGCTCGCGGGTACAATTTTCGGATTGGAGGTAATCGCGATCGGGCTGATCAGCCATCGGGCGCTGCTGCCTTGCTTTACGTCCAGCTTCGTCGGAGATCTGATCGCCACGCGGCTGTGGAACGTCCACCATCTGCATTATCGGATCGGTACTGTGCCTGCGGTCGAAATGTCGATCGTGCTCAAAGTCGTGATTGCTTCGATCTTGTTCGGTCTGGTCAGTTTGTTGTTCAGCGAGTTGACGCATGCGCTCAAACGCGGCTTCACGGCGATCTTTCAAAATCCGATGCTCAAAAGCGCCGTCGGCGGCTTTCTGGTGATCGCTTTGGTCGCTATCGTCGGAACCCGCGACTACCTAGGCTTGGGTCTCCCGCTGATCCAACAGTCGTTCGAAAGCGAAGTCTCGCCGTTCGCGTTCTTGTGGAAGCTGTTGTTCACTTCCGTCACGCTCGGCGCGGGCTTTCAAGGCGGAGAAGTGACCCCTCTGTTCGCGATCGGCGCGACGATGGGACACAGCTTGGCCGATCTTCTCGGCCTATACGCCCCGTTTTTGGCCGCGCTCGGCTTTATCGCCGTTTTTTGCGGAGCCACGAACACCCCGATCGCTTGTTTCATCATGGGCATCGAATTGTTCGGCTCGGATGCCGCGGTGTATCTGTTCATCGCTTGCCTGGTCAGCTATCTGTTCTCCGGCCACAGCGGCATCTACACGTCGCAACGCATCGGCGTGTCCAAAAGCCGCCTACTGACCGTTCCGGAAGGCACCACATTGGCAACGGTAAAAGAACTGCGGAAACAAAAGCGATCCATGCGCGACAAAGAAAGCGAAGGGAAAGCGGACACGGGAAAAGGCGAAGAAAGATAACTGTGAGCCGGGAGGATCGAAGCAGTCGCATGCGGATTTCGAAAAAATGTATATCGGTACATCTCTCTATCTCTCTAAGTATCGCTTAATGTCTCTGAATTTCACTGAATGTCTCTAAACATCGCTGAATCTTGCTATAATCCGCTACAGTTGCTAGTGGCATCGCGTCCCTGCTAATTTCCTTTTCAATGTGTGCAAAACGTCAACAATTCCACTCCGATTCATCGCTTTTTTCGTAAGATGCTGATGTTTCGTCAACATTTCTCCTCCATATGCCTCCAAACAGGAGCAAACTCGGAAAATTGTTGACGTTTCATCAGCATTTTTTAAAAACAGCTGCCAAAACGCTCCAAATGTGCACAAAACGTCAACAAACCATATCCGCTAACTGCCTTTTTAGTAGACATCCCAAATCCTCCCCCCAAAAAGCTCCTATTCTTCCTCAAGCATAGCGAAGGGCAAAATTCAGTGAAAGACGCCTTTTAACCCGAAAATGGGGGATCGGCGCATACGCCGATCCCCCATTTTCGGGTGAGACAGCGGCTTGAACGAATTTCGCCCGCAGCGCCCTGGCTTGTTCCCCCGAACAGAATCTTTTCAATCACCTGTAAAATGCACGACCGCGCTGTACAGCATCTTGTTGCGCACCGGATCGAACGTCACTTGGTGCTGAACCTGCTTCACCCGCAGCGCCAGCGCTTTGTTGATCTCCATGCGTTGCTCGATCTCGCGTTCCAACTCGCGGAAATCGTAGGCTTGCAAGCATTCCACTTTGTCTTTCATCATATCCAGAATAATGTCCACTTCGGTAAACTCCTTCGTTATGCTCGTGATTTTCGCCCGGTACGCGCGTTATTGTTCCCGCATCAGCCGTTCAAGTTCCGCGGAAGGGCGCGCGCCGAGTTCTTCGTCCAGTACGGTTTCCAACGTCAAATACTGCCGTTTCGCATCGGACTTGCGCCCGAGCGCCAAGTACAGCAAAATGATCTCCCGGTGCACGTCTTCGCGAATCGGATCAAGCTGCAAAATCCGTTCGAAATAATACAACGCCCGCAGCGGCTGCTGCATTTTCGCGTGGTACCGGGAGGCGGTGTCCAGCACCGCGATAAAATCAATCTCCAATTGCCGCGCGCGCGTCAACGCCCATTCGTAATGCCGGCCTTTCAACAACTCGCCCGCGTACAGCGCATCCATGCGCTCGAACCGCTCCGGGTCGTGGCGATGCTCCGGCGTGCGGCGCATTTGGCGGAACAATTCTTCGAACTCGTACAGGTCGCAGTCGACCACTTCGCGATTCACGCGGATGCCGCTGCGGTCTTTGAGAATGATCGGCGTGTCGCCGCCGTCTCCGATCGCGCGTCTGACATAGTAGAGCGTGGAATTGAGATTGGTCGAAGCTTTTTGCGGACTCAGTTCTTTCCACAGCGTGTCGGTCAGCGCGTCGCGCGTCGTCGAGCGGTTGCAAAGCAAAAAGGCGAGCAGTTCTTCCGTTTTCGGCGTGCGAAGCTTGAGCGGCCCGTCCGTTCCGCTGCCGCCGCGCACCGAAAACCCGCCGAATAGGCTTACCGTCAATCGGGGAATGGCGACCTCGGGAACGGCTTCGGCCGAAGGTTGTTGTTCAAGCTCCGGCTCGCGCGCCGGGGTCGGCGATTCCGCCAGTTTTTGCTTGAGGCGCGAGATGCTGCGATTCAACCGCTCCGCCGTGACCGGCTTGATGA
The DNA here is from genome assembly GCF_037722395.1 of Saccharibacillus sacchari. Taxonomy (GTDB): domain Bacteria; phylum Bacillota; class Bacilli; order Paenibacillales; family Paenibacillaceae; genus Saccharibacillus; species Saccharibacillus sacchari_A. The sequence continues at coordinate 13,641 of NZ_JBBKAR010000019.1, forward strand.
CGTAATCGATCACTTCGTGGTCGAAAGCCTGCACCGCGTATTCTTCGTATCCCGTCACCAGCACGATCGGCAAGGCAGGATGGAATTTGCGCAGTTCGCCGATCAAGGTCATCCCCGAGATGCGCGGCATCGTAATATCGAGAAAAGCGGCATCGAACCGATGGGTTCGGGCATACGCCTGAGCGGCTTCGGGATCATGAAAAGCGCCGCAGACCTCGACTTCCCCGCTTTCCGTCAAAATACGGTTCAGCCGCTTGAGCGACAAATCTTCATCGTCCACGATCAACACTCTCATGATAGACCTCCTTTTTTGCTTGTATACGCCTTAACGAGGCAGGTCGAACGTGATCCGCGTGCCGGCTCCGTCGGTGCTTTCCAGAAGCAATTGACGATCGTACAGCAGCTTCAGGCGACTGGAAATATTCCACAATCCGACTCCGCGCACGCCGTCGACGCTGCCGAGCACTTCTTCGATTCGCTGCTGCGTCATGCCGCTTCCGTTGTCTTCGATCGTGAAGCGCGTTTCGTTTTCGTTCAGATTGCGAATGGACAACGTCACGCGTCCGCCGCTGATTCTCGACATCAGGCCGTGGCGAATCGAATTTTCGATCAGCGGTTGCAACGTCAACGGAGGGAGATTCATGCCGCGCTCGACATCGTCGTCCACCTCGATCGACACTTCCAGGCGCGAGCCGAACCGGGCCTGCTCGATCGCCACGTAAGCGTGAATCAGCTCCAGCTCGTTATGCAGGCTGGTGAGCGAATCCAGATGCTTGAAATGCACGCTGCGCCGCAAATAGCTCGATAGCTGAAGGATCAACTGCTCCGCTTGATCGGGCGCGTCGACGCACAGTTCCGCGATCGCGTTCAACGCGTTGTACAGAAAATGCGGATTGATCTGCGAGCGCAAAAAAGAAATCTCCGCGGCCCGTGCCGCCTGTACGGACGTTTTCATCCGCGTCAGGCTGCCGATTCGGGCCAGTAGTTCTTCGGACTCGAACGGTTTGGCGACGAAGTCGTTGGCTCCTTTTTCCAAAGCCAGCTTCAATTGATGCGCCTTGTTGCCGGCCGTCAGCATCAGCACGGGCAGCTCGGAAGGCGAATACCGCGCGCGAATGCGCTCCAGCAGCTCGTAGCCCGACATGTCCGGCATCATGATATCGGCCACGACGAGATGAACGGTCGGAAGCTGATCCAGCAGTTCCAGCACCGACGGAGAGCGGGACGTGACGGCGTAACTATAGCCTTCGAGCTTGAGCAGATTGACGATCGTTTGCAGATTCGCGGGATCGTCGTCCACGACCACGATCCATTCGTCGCGCTTTCCGGCCGTGATCCCAGGTTCCGCGTAGCGCCGCGTGCGTTCCGGCGAATCCGCCAACGCCGCAGGCAGTGAAGACGCTTTGGCCGACAGTTCTCCTTTGGTTTCCGCCAAAGGAATCGTCAACACGAACGTCGCTCCTTGTCCCGGCTCGGACTCCGCGTGGATCGTTCCGCCGTGCAGTTCGATCAGCTTGCGCGTGATGCTCAGTCCCAGTCCCGTTCCTCCGGTCGGCGCGGCGGTTCCTTCTTGTTCGAACGGCAGGAAGATAAGCTCCAACTTGTCGGCGGCGATGCCCCGTCCCGTGTCGGATACGCGGATCTCGGCCCGGCCCGCGACGACCGACGCTTCGACGCCGACCGTGCCGCGTTCCGTGAATTTGATCGCGTTGCCGACCAGATTGTGCAGAATTTGAATCAACCGGTTGCCGTCCGCCTGAATCGCCGGGAAGTCGGACGGAACGCGGTTTTGCAGCTCGATTTGTTTGGAACCGAGCAGGAACGCGTGCATCCGCACCACCGATTCGACGAACGAAGACAGATTGACGGCGGAGCGGTGAATCGAAATATCGCCGTGCTTCATTTTGGAATAATCGAGCAATTCGTCCACCAGATACGTCAAACGCCGTCCGCTACCCGTCACGATCTCCAGATTGTGCGCCTGCTGGTCGGTCAGCGAACCTTCGGCGCCTTTTAACAGACTTTCGCCGATATTGACGATCGCGTTCAGCGGCGTTTTCAACTCGTGCGAAGTGCTGGACAGGAAATCGTCTTTCACTTTGTCGAGCAGCAGGAGCTGGTCTTTGAGCGTGCGGACGGTCAGATAAGCTTCGAAAAAGCGCAGCACGGCCAGGAAAAGCATCAGGACGCTGAACAGCACGATGCTGAATTGTCCGATGTTCATGTTTTCTTTGAGCGAAACGGAGAACAGATTGACATCCAGGCAGTACGCCGTCATGCACAAGATCGACGCGTACCACAGAAAAGCCGAAAACTGGCCGCCGGGCTTGCTGACGATAAACTGAAGCGCGCATTTGTACAGCAGCCACAGCAGCATGAACGTGTACAGCCCGATCACGAACGGCGCGGCCAGGTTATAGACGGGAATCGGCAACAGCGCCACCGAAGCGATATAAGCGCCGAAGATTGCCAGAACGAAGACCGTAAACGGCTTCGACAAAATGCCGGTCCTGAATTTGTAAAAGTACAGCGTCAACAGCCCCAAGCAGGCGACGGAGAACATATCTTTGAGTTTGTAAAAGGTGCCGAACGACAGTCCGCCGTCGATCAGCGACAACACGCGTTCGCTGATCATGCCGCTGTAGAGCGCGTAAAACAAACAAATCAGCCCGAGCAGCAGCAGCGAATCGTCGCGGTTGCGGTACACGGCCGAACCGATATAGCTGATGAGGAAAATGATCGAGATGGTGGTCAGTACCGCCAACACGCCGAATTCGGTAACTTTGCGGGCTTGATCGTGAGCCAGCATCGCGCCTTGCTCCCCGAAAAACAGCGGACCGGGAATCCCGGAATTGGTGTAATCGTAATTGGCTACGCGGATCAAAATCTCGATATCGCCGCCTTCGTACGGGAAAAAGCCGATCTGCGGCGTGTTGCCCGGCAGGTAGCCGGCAGCCGAACCCGCCACCTGCCCGTCTTCGAACAATCGGATGCCGTTCACGTAGACCTCGCTGGCGAACCGGATATTCATTTTTTTCAAAGCCAGCATCCCGTGAAAAGGCGCATTCTTGAGCACGAGGCGGTACGTCGCGAATCCGTGCGCGGGCAGCGATCGGCCGTCGGGTTGCAGACTGCCCCACGTACCGGGGACGTCGACGTACGCGTCCGGCTCGGGAAGCGTGCCTGCGCGCGCCGGAGTCTCGTAAGGAAGCAGACGCTCCCAATAAAAAGCCCATTCCCCGTCCAAACGGATACGCGGATCGAGTTCGGGGTTCCAGGCGGATAAATCCATAACGCCCTGTTGAGCGTGCAGCGCTGCCGGTTGCGGCTCGTCGAAGGTGGACAAAAGCAGGACGGTAGCGGCGAGCAGGACAGTCAGAAGAACGCCGGATAGTTTTAAAAGCACGAATCAAGCTCCTTTGCCAGAGGGAATCGGGTGTCTGACGTGATATGGGCATTGTAGCGGATAATGTTTCGGCGGCGCAATCCTCTTTCTCGGAATCGTTTGTTTATTGCTTGTTTATTGCGATGCCGGAGGCAACTGGATACATCGGCATACAATCACGGAAAAACGGGGGTTGGAACATGAGAGGGAAAGTCGGCGCCGCGACGCAATACGGCCTGATGTCCGGCTACAGCGGCATCCGCGCTAAACGGCTATACGGACGCCGCAAGCTTGTCCGATTGGGCCAAAACCAGCGCCGCGCAAGCGGTCAAGCTTGGCTTGATCCAAGGCAAGTCGGCGGGCAAATTGGAGCCGAAAGCTCCGGTTACCCGCGCGGAAATGACGCTTCTGATCCGTCGATTGCTGACGGAGTTGGAACTGCTGTAATCGGTCCGCTATGCCTAAGCGAAACCCCGCTTCTTCTTGGAGAAGCGGGGTTTTTGCGCGTTCGGCCGTCCGCCTTGTGCAACGGTTCCCCAACTGCTATACTGGTTCCCGATTGCGGAAAACGCAGGCCGGGAAGCGGAAGGAGCAAGATCATGGCAAGCATACGGGAAGTGGCAAGGCTGGCGCAGGTCGCGCCGAGCACGGTGTCGAGAGCGCTGAACAACAGCGGGTACGTGGCCGACGAGACGCGGGAAAAAATCAAAGCGGCGGTAGCGGAGCTGGATTACGTCCCCAACCAATGGATCCGCAATCTGTACCGCCAAAGCACGGGCATTATCGGCGTGATCGCGCCGGGCTTGATCCATCCGTTTTTCTCGTCGCTGTGGAATCATCTGGAGCTGGAACTGCGCAAATTCGGCTATAACATGATGCTGTGCAGCACGGGCGGCGAACATCAGCGGGAACGCGAATATCTCGATACGCTGGAACGCAATCTGTTCGACGGCGTGATCGACGGCGCGGCGATGCTGCCGGACGAAAGCTACGCGAAGCTGGAAAAGCCGATCGTGTTTTTGGACCGGGTGCTGCCGGGCATTCCTGTCGTCAGTTCGGACCATCGGCAAGGCGGCGAACTCGCGGCGCGGACGTTTCTGGAAGCGGGCTGCCGCAAAGTGCTGCTTACCGTCGGCGATCAGCGGCACCGGCTGCAATCGCACGAAGGCGACCTTGCGTTGGAACGGCATTTGCAAGCGGGCGGCGCGGAAACGCTGCGGCGGGAAGTATCGTGGGACGATACGACCGATTACGCCAAGTGCTTCAAGCTGTCCAAAAAGCTGCTGGCCGCGCATCCCGACGTTGACGGCGTGCTGGCGTCCGATCTTCAGGCGTCCGCTTTTTTCAAAGCCGCGTCTTCGCTGGGCATCGACGTGCCGGGCCGCCTGAAGCTTATCGCGTATGACGGCACGTTCGTGACCGATTTCAACGCGGCCGCGCCGACGGTGATCGTACAGGACGTGCGGACGATTGCGCGCCAGACGGTGGCGGTGCTGCTCAAAAAAATCAACGGACAAGCGGTCGGCGACGAGCCGATCACGGTGCCCGTTACGCTGCGGCGAGGCGCGACGACCTGATCGTTGACGCCCGCCGTTTTATTTTTTGAGAAACAGTTCCATAAATCCATTGACCTTTCCCGAAAAAAAGCGTATTCTGATTTCCAATGGAACTGTTCCACAATACGGTCGAGAATGATGATCGCGAAAGTCGGCGGGGCCGATTTTTTTGGAGCTTTGTGGAACAGTTCCACTAATGAGGATGGGTGCATCGCGAATTATTTTTTTGCGCAAATATGGAACGGTTCCACGGAGGTGGCGGTTGAAACGATGAATACGTTAAACAAACAATCGGAACAACGGGAGTCTTTGCTTGCGGCTTCGCAGCGGCAGTGGTGGAAGCGCGCGGTCTTTTACCAGATCTATCCGCAAAGCTTCAACGACGAGAACGGCGACGGCATCGGAGATTTGAAAGGGATTACAACCAAACTGGACTATCTGGCCGAACTCGGCGTGGACGTGCTGTGGATCTGCCCGATCTTCGACTCGCCGATGATTGATAACGGGTACGACGTAGCCGATTACCGCAGCGTCAACCCGATTTTCGGCACCGACGCCGATCTGGACGAACTGATCGCCGAAGCGGACAAGCGCGGGATGAAAATTTTGCTCGATCTCGTGATCAACCACTGCTCGGATCAGCATCGGTGGTTCCAAACCGCGCTTGAACATCCGGACAGCGAAGAAGCCGGGTACTTTTATTTCCGCGCTACCGACAATAATCGGCCGCCGAACAATTGGCGTTCCATTTTCGGCGGACCGGCCTGGACCCGAACGCAAGACGGCCGCTGGTATCTGCACACCTTTGCCAAAGAACAACCGGACCTCAACTGGGAAAATCCGAAGCTTCGCCGCCAACTGTACGATATGGTCAATGACTGGCTGGACAAAGGGGTAGGCGGTTTCCGGGTCGATGCGATCACGTTTATCAAAAAAGACCTGACGTTCGCTTCGCGCCCCGCGGAACCCGGCAAGCTGTACCCGATCGACCATTTCCAAAACTACCCGGGCATTCACGAGTTTTTGGACGAGTTGAAGCGCGAAACGTTCGCCCGGTACGATTGCGTGACGGTAGCGGAAGCGCCCGGCGTATCGCCGGACACGTTTGCCGAATACGCAGGACCGGACGGCCACTTCTCGATGATTTTCGATTTCAACTGGGACCACAACAAAGACGTGCCGCTCAAAAACGAACCGGAATCTATCGCGTCGTGGCGCAAGCGCATGTTCGACAGTCTGCTGCATACGCAAAAATACGGATGGAGCGCGATCTTTTTGGAAAACCACGATCAAGCGCGGGGACCGGACAAATTTTTGGACAAAGCCAACCATCATCGCGACGGCGTGACCTGCTTGGCGACGACGTATATGCTGCTGCAAGGTTCGCCGTTCGTGTATCAGGGGCAAGAGCTGGGCATGACCAACGGATTCCGCGGCGGCATCGACGAATTTTACGACGTGTCCGCGCTCAATCAATGGCATGAAGGATTGGAACAAGGCCGTTCGGCGGAAGAGATGCTGCAAGAACTGAACGCGTACGGCCGAGACAACGCGCGCACGCCGTTCCCGTGGAACGCCGAACCGAACGGAGGATTCACGACGGGAACGCCGTGGATGCCGCTGCACCCCGATTATCCGAACGTGAACGCGGAGCAGGCGCAAGCGGACGAAGAATCGGTCTGGACGTTTTACAAACAACTGATCGCGTTTCGAAAAAAAGGCGCATGGGGCGATACGCTGGCGTTCGGAAGTTTCGAACCGGCGTATGAAAAATATCCCGGTTTGATCGCGTACCGGCGCCGTTTGGACGGACAGACGTTGCTGGTGCTGAACAACTTCGGCGGCGAGCTGGTGCTCGATTTCGGCGCGTCGACCGATCGCCGCGTCGTGTTCGCGAACGGGGAAGCCGAATGGACGCCGGGCGGCGAGTTGAAGCTTCCGCCGTACCGTTCGGTCGTGCTGGCCGAATCGTAAAATCCGGCGAGATCGTAAATCCGGCAACATCTTGAAACGGGAAGCGGCAGATACAAGCGAACGCATGCGCCGAATATGACTACCGCCTGCGTTCCCGCTTCGTACCCCCAGCAGATAGATTCTTATCGCGGTTTCGCACGAATCGAGATTCGGGCGTCGGCTTTCGAAGCAGGCGGCCCGGAAAAAGGAGAATAGGCATGAACGTAAACAGCCGAAACCGGCACTACGCCCGCAAAAAATGGACCGTCGTCGCCGCTGTGTTGACGCTCGGCGCTTCGCTGCTTTCGGGCTGCGGCAGCCGCGAAGCGAAAGCGCCGACCGATTACGACTTTTATATTTTCAACGGCAAAACGGAAAACGCGGAAGCGTTGGACAAAGTCGTCGACCGTTACGAACAGGAAACCGGCTTGACGGTCAAAGTGTTCTCGCTCGGCACGACCGACAGCGCCGAAACGCTGCGGGCGGAAATGAATTCGAGCGGGAAGCCGGCCATTTTTTCCACCAATATCGGCGGCGTGACGGAATGGGCCGAAAGCGGCGCGATCCTCGATCTGAACGACGCTTCGGACCCGGAATTGAAGGCGCTTGCAGAAGACGTGCCGGAAGCACTACGCCTTAGCGTGGACGGGACGCAAAATTACGGTATCCCGTACAATATCGAAGGCTACGGGCTGATCGTCGATACGCGCATGGTGCGCGATCTGTTCGGCGACGATCAGACGCAGCCGTTTCTCGACGATTTCCAAGCGGCCACGTACGACGAGTTCGAGACTTTGGTAAACGCGGTCGGCGATTATATCGCGGCCGGAACGGCGCCGAGCGTCAAGCTGAACGGCCGATCTTACGCGTTCGCGTCCCGCAAAACCGAACTCACTTCGCGGCTCACCGGCGTGTTCGCCGAAGCGGGCGCGGAAAAATGGACGTACGGCGACCATATGGGCAATATGGCGCTGAACGCGGTATTCGGCAGCGCCGTGGTGGCCCGAACCGCGACGGAAGAACAGGTCGACGAACTGCAGGCGCCGCTTGCGAAACTGGCGCGGACGCTGGACCTGTATTCGACGCACGCCGCCGGACCGGACGGACCGATGGAGCGCGGCCCGTCCTACATCAACTCGACGACGGCCAGCTACGACGTGTCGGTGCAGTTGTTTTCGAGCGGCAAAGCCCTTTTTATCAAGCAAGGCAACTGGGTGTATCCGAATATCGCCAAGCTGAACACGGACATTTTGCCGACGCTGACGTTCTTGCCGATCAAGCTACCGCTGGAGCAAAGCGATATTCAAGTCGACGGCCTGACGGTCGAGAAGTTCAACCGCTCCGTGCCGGAGTTCGTACCGTCGTATTACGCGATCAATGCCAAAGTGACGCCGCGCGAGCAAGAGTTGGCGCAGCAGTTTCTCGTATGGCTCAATACCAGCGAAAAAGGGCGCCAAGCGATCGTCGAAGACTTTCAGTTTATTCCGTACAACGTCGACGACACGGTGAAGTTTGACAACGCGCTGAACAATTCGCTGATTCAATACAAGCTGGACGGCGACACGCTGTCGAATCCGTTCAACGGTTCGCCCGCCGGAGGCGGTTACTGGGGGCAGGAAGTGCTCGGCTCGATCCTTCAGGAACGGTACTACAACCGCGCGGGCGCTTGGACGGCGGACGATTACGAGACGATCGCGCGCGAAGCGGTGCAAGGCTGGAAAGACGTGATGTATTGATCGGCGGTCGGTTTCGAAGCTTGAGTTTACGGGAGGCTGTTAAGGATGAGGGGTTATTATAAAAAATGGTTTTGGCCGCTGGCTTTGCCCGGCTTGATCCTGTTCGCCGCCGTGGTGCTGGTACCGTTCCTGATCGGCCTGCTGTACTCGTTCACGGCTTGGCGCGGTACGTATTTCGTCGGCGGCAGCGTCTGGACGTCGTTCGTCGGGCTGGACAATTACGCGCGTATTTTTCAAAGCTGGCAATTTGTGCACGCGCTCGTCTATACGCTGAAATTCACCGCGATCGCCGTCGTTGTCGTCAGCGTCTCCGCGCTATTACTGGCGTTGATGCTCGATTTCGCGGGCAAACGCGTCGGAGCGTTCCGCACGGTCTTTTTCCTGCCCAACCTGCTCGGCGGTCTTGCGCTGGGCTTCGTGTGGCAGTTCATTTTCCAAAACGTGTTCACATTGTTGTTCGGCGAAAATGGGCTGAATCTTCCGTTTCTCACCAACATGACGCAGGATACGACCAAAAACCTGTTTGCGCTCGTCATCATGGTCACTTGGCAGATGGCGGGGTACATGATGATCATTTTCGTGGCCGGACTTAACAATATCCCGCGCGACCTGTACGAAGCCGGAGCGCTCGACGGAGCGGGAGGATGGAAAAGATTCCGTTACATCACGCTGCCCATGCTCATGCCTTCCGTCACGATCGTATTGTTCCTGACGCTGGCGGGCTGCCTTAAGCTGCTTGACCAGAACGTGGCCCTCACCAACGGTTCGTTCAACACGTCTATGCTGTCGCTGCAAATTCTGCGGACCGTCCGTTACACGCAGCCGCCGGATTACGGGCAAGCGCAGGCGCAAGCCGTCGTGTTCTTCGTACTGGTCGCGATCATCGGACTTGCGCAAGTGTATATCACGAAGAAAAAGGAGGTGGACGCATGACCCGCGCCGCCGCAACGAACGCAGCCCGGCAGTCTTCGTTCAAGCTGCGTCCCGGCAAAATCGCCGTGTTCGTCATTCTGGTTCTCTCGGCGTTGGCTACGCTGTTCCCGCTCCTGTTTTTGTTCGTCAACTCGTTCAAAGACCAGGGGACGATCGTCGCCGAGCCGATGGCGCTGCCGCGAAGCTGGTCCGCCGCTTACGTATCCGACGCGATGCGGCAGATTCATTTCGGGCAGGCGGTGTTCATCACGGCGGGCATTACGGTGCTGTCCGTCGCGTTGATCGTGTTTTGCGCCTCCATGCTGTCGTGGATGTTGGTACGCAACGATTCCCCGGCGAGCCGGATCGTGCTGCTGGGACTGACCGCGGCCATGCTCGTTCCGTTTCAATCGGTCATGTATCCGCTGATCCACGAGTTCGAGACGCTGGGGCTTAAAAACCTGCCGGGACTGATCTTGATGTACGGCGGTTTCGGACTCGGCATGTCGGTATTTTTGTACCACGGCTTTTTCCGCGGCGTTCCGCTGGCGCTTGAAGAAGCGGCGTTGATCGACGGATCGGGCATTCTGGGACTGTTTTTCAAAGTGGTTTTCCCGCTCGTCAAGCCGATCACGGTCACCGTCATTATTTTGAATTCGCTGTGGATCTGGAACGATTACCTGCTGCCGTTTCTCGTGCTGGGCAACGCCGAATACAAAACGCTGACGCTGGAACTGTATTACGCCAAAATGCTGTCCGGCCAATTCAGCAATCCGTGGGAGCTGATCTTCCCGGCGGTGCTGGTGTCGATTATTCCGATCGTCGTGCTGTATCTGTTCCTGCAAAAGTACTTTATCAAAGGGGTGACGGAGGGGGCGGTAAAATGAGGGGGGAAGCGAGAAGACTCCGAGATAAATTCGGTAAAGCCGCTGTCTCACTCGGAAAATGGATGGGATTTGAATAAGGAATTTTCCGAGTTCAAAGGCGTCTTGACCTGAATTTCTCTCTCCGTCTTCTCGCTTCCAGGTAGGGTAGAGTTGATGGATCTGTAGACCTTTCTTTTTTATAGAGAGGTCTTTTTTTATGGAAGGACGATAGGGGAAAGATCTGAGCGGCGAAAAGGGATTTGCTGATTGTGTCGTACACGATTGACGCGGAGGCGGAGGAGCAGGGATATAGGGATTCGTTTGTTCGGTGGCCGAGGTATCTATTTTGCGGACGGGCGTAACTTTTTTGTCGAAAAAGGACATGCGTCGTTGACACCCTTTTGCGTGGCTTATACAATTTCTTCTATGAATATACATCGCTTGTACGGAAAAGGAGAACCATTCAATCATGCTGCATAACCCCACGGGTCGCGAGAGGCTCGGACTTGCGTTGTTGCTGTCCACGCTCGGCATTCTCGGACCGCTTAACATCGACATGTATTTGCCGAGCTTTCCCGGCATATCGGCCGATCTCGGCGCGCAGGCGTCGCTGGTTCAGCTTAGTCTCACCGCCTGCCTGATCGGCCTTGCGGTCGGCCAGATCATCGTCGGTCCGATCAGCGACGCGCGCGGGCGGCGAGGGCCGCTGCTGATCTCGTTGCTGTTGTTCGCCGCTTCTTCGGTCATGTGCGCGCTATCGACCAGTATCGAGATGCTGATCGCGGCCCGTTTTCTGCAAGGGCTGACCGCTTCGGGCGGCATCGTGCTGTCCCGGGCGGTCGTCCGCGACGTGTTCAGCGGCCGCGAACTGACGCAGTTTTTCTCACTGCTGATGGTGATCAACGCCGTCGCGCCGTTGCTTGCGCCGATCATCGGCGGAGCCGTGCTGCTGTTGCCGGGATCGAGTTGGCATACTATTTTTTACGTGCTCGGCTTGCTGGGATTCGGCATTTTGCTGACTGTCGGCTTCAAGCTCAAAGAAACGTTGCCGCCTGAAAAAAGACAACCCAGCTCGATCGGGCATTCGCTTCGCACGATGGGCAGCCTGATGAAAGACCGTTCGTTCATGGGCTACGCGCTGACGCTCGGATTTATCCACGGCGGCAGCTTCGCGTATGTATCCGGCACGCCGTTCGTCTACCAGGACATTTACGGCGTATCGCCGCAAACGTTCAGTATCCTGTTCGGCATCAACGGCATCGCGATCATCGCGGGCAGCTTTATCATCGGGCGCTTCAGCAGCTTCGTGCCCGAGCGCAATCTGCTGCGGATCGGCGTGATTACGGCGGCGAGCGCCACGCTCGTGCTGCTGCTGGCTTCGATCATTCAAGGGCCGTTGTACACGATCGTCGTGCCGCTTTTCATTTATATGATCACGATCGGAATCACCGCGACGAGCACGTTCACGCTGGCGATCGCGCGTCAAGGGCATCGGGCGGGCAGCGCCAGCGCGGTGCTGGGATTGTTCCCGCTGCTGATCGGTTCGATCGTCTCGCCGCTGGTCGGATTGGACGAGACGACGCCGGTCCCGATGGGCGCGATCTTGTTCGTGACGGCGGTGCTGGGGGCGGCGGCGTTTTTCGTCATGACGCGTCCCGATCGGGAAGAAGCCGGTCCGTCTTAGGCGTCCTGTCATATTCGGTATTGAAAAAAGCGGCGTACCGCCGTACAGTTAGAACAAATCCGCAACTTCTGCACGGACTTTCGTCCGGGCAGAAGTTTTGTTTGTTTATACGGAAATTGCGTCTTCGCTAACGATAAAGCAACCACCAAACGAAGGAGGCTCAACCATGAAATTTCGAACGTACGGCGATCCGACGTTACCCGCTATCCTGCTGATCCACGGAGCAACCTGGGCCGGAGCGTATCTGCTGCAAGCCGAACGGTTGCAACACCGCTACCATGTCATTTTGCCGATTCTGGACGGGCACGGCGGCGAGCCGACGATCTACGCCTCCAGTGAGCGCTCGGCCGACGATCTGCTGGCGTATATCGACGAGCGTCATGCCGGAAAAATATTCGCGCTTTGCGGCGTCTCGCTGGGCGGGCAGATCGTGGCCGAACTGCTCAGCCGCCGCGAGCGCATAGCCGACTTCGCGATCACCGACGGCTCGTGCTGGATTCCGCAGCCGCAGATGCTCCGATACGCCCGTCCGCTGCTTCCGCTGCACTGGGCGCTTGAGCGCACCGGTTTGCCCGGCCGGCTCGGCAATCGCGGCATCGCGCCCGAACATCGCATGCCGGAGCCTATGCTGCGCCTGTACCTGCAACAAATCAAAACGTTCCGCCGCCGCACGTCGCTCGCTATTTTCGATTCTTATTTCGCTTATGCGTTGAAAGACAGTATCCGCAATTGCAAAACGCGCGTATTGTGCTTCTATGCCGGAAAAGAACACAAAGCGATCCGAGAATCGGCGCGTCTGCTATGCAGCCTTGTTCCGCGATCGGAATGCGCCGAACTTCCCGGCTACGTCCACGGCGAACTCAGCGTGCACCGTCCGGACGAGTGGATTGAGCGGGCGGAGGATTTTTGGTCTGCTTCCGAGATTGCTCTCTAATACTCCCTTTAGGTATTTCACTTCTACCTTCCCCCAAAAATTTGTTTTGGCTTTTAGGCGCACCAGCGGAGGGAGGGATTCAGTGAAAGACGCCTTTGAACTCGAAAAACCACCTTTTAAAATTTTAATCCGGTTTTCCGAGTGAGACAGCGTCTTGTGAAGCATTTCGAAGAGATCCACTTCGGAAGCATATGCTGGTAATCCTTCCCGCAGCGCCTCATTCGCCTATTCCCTCCCAATCAGACTTTTCCACAAAAATTCACAATCTTTTTTTGTCTTTTTTCATCGGACACTTTGTTTGAACGCTTTCCTCTTCAAGCTTGATCCTTTTTCTTTTTCATTGAATGTTTGTCCTCCTGTAACGGACTTTAGTCCTCGATACATTCCGTAGCGGTGTCAGAAGCGTGAGATTTCCTGTTGTTTTTTCAAAGCACTTGGCATAGAATTTGCTGGTGCGATTCTGCGACGCTTTAACGTACAATGCAGTCGCAAACAGAAGCGCGGCAAAGCCGATTCAAGCGAAAAACAAGAAACCGTGAGAAATTTGGGGGCGTTGGTTGTGGAAGAGAAACAATTGAGCCGGGGGCTGAAAGCCCGGCATATCGAATTGATCGCGCTGGGAGGAACGATAGGCGTCGGCCTGTTCATGGGGTCCTCTAGCACGATACAGTGGGCGGGACCGTCGGTGCTGCTGGCGTACATGCTGGCGGGACTGGTCATGTTCCTTGTCATGCGAATCATGGGAGAGATGCTGATTGCCGAGCCGGTAACGGGGTCTTTCGCCACTTTCGCGCATAAATACATCCATCCGGTCGCGGGGTATTTGACGGCCTGGAGCTATTGGTTCCTGTGGGTAACGGTCGGCATGTCCGAAGTGACGGCGATCGGGATCTATTTCGGATACTGGTACCCGGACATCCCGCAATGGATTCCGGCGCTGGTCGGGGTCGGCATTATCGCGGCGGCCAATATGGCGGCGGTGAAATTCTACGGCGAGTTCGAGTTCTGGTTCGCCATGATCAAAGTCGTCGCGATCGTCGCCATGCTGATTCTGGGCACGGGCCTGATCTTTTTCGGATGGGGCAACGGCGGGGTTCCGATCGGGTTCGGCAATCTGTATCAGCACGGCGGATTTTTCGCGGGTGGGTTAAAAGGGTTCCTGTTCGCGCTCTGTATCGTCACCGCCGCGTACCAGGGGATCGAGATGATCGGCATCACGGCGGGCGAAGCGGAAAATCCGAAAGTGACGCTCAAGCGCGCGATCAAAAACATCGTCTGGCGCATTCTCGTGTTTTACGTCGGCGCGATCTTCGTGATCGTAACCATCTATCCGTGGAACGAAGTCGGCGTGACGGGCAGTCCGTTCGTGCTGACGTTCGCCAAAGTCGGCATCGTCGCGGCAGCGGGCATCATTAACTTCGTCGTGCTGACGGCGGCGATGTCCGGCTGCAACAGCGGCATTTACAGCGCGGGACGCATGCTGTTCACGCTGGCGGAGAACGGCCAGGCGCCGAAGTTTTTCGGCAAAATCTCCAAAAGCGGCGTGCCGCGCAACAGTATCATGACGACCATCGCTTTGCTGCTGATCGGCGTGCTGCTGAACTACCTGATGCCGGATTCCAAGCTGTTCCTGTACATCTACAGCGCCAGCATCCTGCCGGGCATGGTGCCGTGGTTCGCGATGGCGATCGGGCAGTTCCGGTTCCGGCGCGAACATGCGAGCGAGATGGCGGACCATCCGTTCAAATCGCTATTTTTCCCGGCGGCGAATTATTTCGTGATCGTGTTCCTGCTGCTGGTGCTCGTCGGCATGGTCATCAACACCGATACCCGTATCCCGCTCGGCGTGGGCGCGGCGTTTATCGCGATCATGTTCGCGGCGTACTATCTGTTCGGCATCGGCAAAAAAACGCCGAATACGCACGTGGGTTCTTCCGAGTAAGCATCGACAGACCGGATACGTGCAAAAAAACAAAAAAGCGGAACCGCGCGGCATCGCCGGTTCCGCTTTTTGTCGTCGAAAAAAGACCGAGAAAAAAGACCCAAAAGATGCGCTAAATCGAATCGGTGCGCGCCCTACCCGATATGCACCCGGTATTCGTCCCGCTCCCCGCTTGCGATCAGGATGCGCACCAACTGTTCGGCCATGTACGCGGAGCTGTATTTGAAGTCGCTGTTGACCCATTCGACGATCAGGCCGAACGAAGCGTGCGCCCGGTAACCGGCCAGCAGTTCGTCGTCGATATTTGCCGAAGGTCCGCAGGTGCTAAGGTCGCTCAGAAGCTGGCGCTTGAACAGATGGCAGATCCGGTCGCGGGAAAAAGCCGCTTTTTCCCGCCGGATCAAGCAAGTATAGAAATTCCGGTACCGCAGCACGTGATCGAAAATGCCGATCGCGGAAGCCGACATCTCGCGCACGGCCAAAATATCGCGATCGCGGTAAGGCTCCCGGAAAGCGGCGACCAGATCGTTTTCCACGTCCGATTCGATCTCGGACAGCAGGTCCGCCGTTTCGCGGTAATGCTTGTAAAAGGTGCCCCGGTTCAGTCCGGCGGAGGCGCTCAATTCGGTCACGGTGACGGCATCGAAGCTTTTTTGCAGCATCAAACGGAGCAGGGCGTCTTTGAAAGCCGCTTTGGATTGCAAGGTGCGGCGGTCCGGTTCAAAAAAGTTTTCCAACAGATCGTTCCTCCTTTGTCGATAAACGTCGCGTCGGTGAACAAACGGCTTTTCCGATGTCGCAGACAAGCCGGAACCCGCTGTTTTCAACGGTTGAAGCGCTTTTTTAGCCACATTATACTATAAATCGTTGAGAACGTTACCATTTCAACGACGCATATAAAATCGAGGAGGTCGAACGAATATGGGTAGACTGTCGGGAAAAGTGGCGATCATCACGGGGGCGGCCAGCGGCATGGGCTTGGCCGGCGCGCAGTTGTTCGCCAAAGAAGGCGCGAAAGTCGTGGCGACGGATATCGTGACCGAGGAATTGGAGCGCGAGGTTGGCAAGATCGAAGCGGCGGAAGGCGGCGAAGCGATCGCGCTGAAGCTGGACGTCGCAAGCCCGGAATCGTGGAAAACGGTCGTGGACGAGACGATCTCCCGTTACGGGCGCGTCGATGTCCTGGTCAATAACGCCGGCATCCATATGGCGAAAGGCATTCTGGAAGCGGAACTGGACGATTGGAACAAAGTGCTGGCGATCAACATGACAGGCGTATGGCTCGGCATGAAGCACGTCATTCCGCATATGCAGGCGCAAGGCGGCGGGTCGATCGTGAACACCTCTTCGATCGCGGGCATCATCGGCGGGTTCGCGGACGCGCAGGGAGCGGCTTACAGCGCGTCCAAAGGCGCGGTGCGCTCGCTGACGAAGCATACGGCGCAATGGTTCGGCCGGGAAAATATCCGCGTCAACTCGGTGCATCCGGGCGCGGTCTTCACCGGCATGGTTGAGAAAGCCGGCATCCCGTCCCAGCAGGCGATGGGCGAAAACTACACGTCGTACGCTCCGTTGCCTCCGCACGCCGGAGAAGCGATGGATATCGCCAACGCTTACCTGTACCTGGCATCGGACGAATCCAAATTCGTGACCGGCATCGAACTGGTCGTCGACGGAGGGTGGACGAGCAATTAGGGCGCGTACATGGCCCGAGTTTGCGTACATGCCCTAAATATAGTCGACAGCGCATCGCAATGAGCCTGAATCATACCATAAAGTTCTGATCAAATAACTGAAAAAACTGGGAAAAAGATCTTATTCACGTTTGTCGGAAATTGCCGATAAATAGGAAAAGATCTTTTTTCCGTAGAAAGGTGGTTTTCAAATGTTCAAATGGCTGCGCTTCAACAATATCCCGCTGCGTTTCAAAATGTTGTTTCCTTTGGCGCCTCCCCTGCTTGCTTTGGTTTTGTTGTCGGCTTTGTCGGTGAATCTCGTGTCGCAATTGTCGGACCGTCTGATCGAGCGTCTGTACAACGAAGCGCATCAAAGCGCGGCCTGGCTGCTGAACGCGGACCGCGATTTTTACCAGGCGTTGTCGGCTCAACAAAGCATGGACGGTGCATCCGGGCAGGCTTTGACCGACCTGAAAGCCGATTACGACGAAAACGTCGGCCAGACGGAAGAACGCGTGCTGAAAGCGGAAACGATTATGAAAGCGCACCCTGAACGTTTTGAAAGCTACACCCATCCCGACTCCGGCAAAACGGCGTTCCAGTTGTTCGACGACTTCAAAACCAAATTCGCGGCCTGGAAAACGGGCGGCACGGCGGAGCAGTTTGATGCGGCGCGGGAAGACATCAATCAGATCGAAGAAATTCTGGATGCTTACAGCACCGACGTGATCGCCGATAGCCAAGCTTACCAAGAGCAGCTTCAGCGCACCATCTGGATCGGTCTGGCGGCGGCGTTGCTGGTTTCCGCAGCGGTCGGCACGATCGTGATCCGCAACGTGCGCAAGCGTACGAATATCGCGGTCGGCCTGATTCGCAAAACAGCCGAGCTGGATCTGAAATACGACAATACGTACGAGCGCTTTTTGAACGAAAAAGACGAATTCGCGCTGTTGATCCGTTCGGAAGCGGCCGCGCGCAAAGCGTTCCGGGAAATCATCGAAGACGTGCAGCGCGAAAGCCGCGAGATCGAACACGTGATGGATGACGTGGCCGGTCGCATGGCGACGCTCGACGACAGCGTGCAGGACATCTCGGCGACGACGCAGCAATTGTCGGCGGGCATGGAGCAGACGTCTTCGTCGACTCGCGGCATGAGCGAGACGTCGTCCGAGATCGGCCGGGCGCTGGAGTCGATCGCGCTCAAAGCGCAGGAAGGCGCCCGCTCGTCGGAAAAACTCAGCACGCGGGCGACCGAACTGAAATCCACGTTCCAGCAGTCTTACCGCGACGGAACGGCTTCGTACGAGACGGTCAAAAGCAATCTGGAACAGGCGATGGAAGAATCGCGCGCGGTCGAACGGATCACGTTGCTGGCGGAGTCGATTCTCCAAATCACGGCGCAAACCAACCTGCTTTCGCTGAATGCGTCGATCGAAGCGGCGAGAGCGGGCGAAGCCGGGCGCGGCTTTGCGGTCGTCGCGGCCGAAATCCGCAAACTGGCCGAAGATTCCAAAGAAGCGGCCGACGAGATCCAGGAGGTGACCGGAGCGGTGCTTCGTTCGGTCGGCAGCCTGAAAAGCAACTCCGAAGATTTGCTGGACTTTTTCGCGAGCAGCGTGCAAAGCGATTACGCCCTGATGCTGCGCGCTTCGGAAGAATACGCCGCCGGAGCGGACGATACCGAAGCGTTGTCGACCGATCTGAGCGCGACGACGGAAGAACTGTTGGCTTCGATGGAAAGCCTGGTCAAAGCGACGGACGAGATCGCCATGTCCGCCAGCGAAGGCGCGAGCGGAACCGGCACGATCGCGGAAAAAGCGGGTCTGGCCGCCGAAAACGCGTCGGACGTGCTGGGCGGCGTGCAATCGTCCAAAGAAGGAATCGAAACGCTGGCGCGTTCGGTCGAAAAGTTCAAGCTGTAAAGCGCGAGTATACAAAAAAAGACCCCGTTTTCCGCGGTTACGCACGCGGAAAACGGGGTCTTTCGACGAAGCGGGGCAAGCGGCTAAAACCCGCGCAGCAGGTCCTGGAATCCTTCGGCCAATTGAGTCGAGAAGCCGTTCAGAATCAAAGCGATCGCTACCGTTTGAATCGCTACTGTCAAAGCCAGAAACAGCGAGACGCGTTCTTCGGCGATACGGAACATCCGAATCGCCGCGTATTGGGTCAGCACGAAAGCCAACAGCAACGTGGCGCCTACCAACAGCAGCGAAGCCGATGTCGACATGAACACCAGCACGGCGCTGACCAGGAACAAAGCGCCCGCGAAAAATTGAACGCCGCTCAAACGAATCCATCCTTCGCGCAGGCTTTGTTTGTCCTGGCCGCGCCAGTTGCCCAGCAGATAAGCGGCGGCCAGCAGCACCAGCACCGAGATAAGCGAAGCCATAAACATCGGGCCGACAATGATGATGCGATCGTTGAGCGAGCCGGACAACGAATCCAGATCGCCGTCGAAAAAGCCGGTGTCCGTAAATCCGTCGGTCAGGCCGTTGATCAGGTTGCGTTTGAACGCCCAAGCCCAGATCAGAAAACCGAGCAGCGGCGAAAGTAAACCGAAGATGCCCAGCAGAAGATCGCGATCGCCGCGCAAATGCAGAGCGGAAAGCGGGTTTTTCAGCAGTCCCAACAGCTTACCCGTATCCAACTTGCTCCATTCGCTTTTGGCGGCGTCCGCCAAACGGGAAGCGGTCGCCGATGCGGCTCCGGGTTGACCGGGCTGTCCGGCCTGTTCGTTGTGCCTCGCCTGATCGGCCGACTCTTCGCGCGAAGGCGGTGGAACCGGCACCGGGACATTCGAAGGCGGGGGAACAGATCCCGGAACGGTTGAAGACGCTTGAGCCGCAGACGGGATGTCGGGCTGTGCCGGGATAGACGGCGACGTTGGTTCCGGCGAAGCCTGCGGCGTGCCGGAACTGTTTTTTTCCAGCGATACCCCGCTACTGATCGGTTGCGGGGTACCCGCTTCTTTCGGTTCGAGCGGGCAGACATGGATTTCTCCCGCCTGGATTTCGGCCCCGCAGTTTGTGCAATAAGCCATGTTTGAATCCCTCCTGTACTCCGTTATAAAATCGCTTGACGCTTATGTATGGCGCATAGGCGCAAAATCCGCTTCCGCCAGGGAGTTGCGCTTGCGCCCCGGGAAGCTGTCGATTATTAGGGTAACATTTCCATTCGCGGCACGCTATGTATTTTTCAAAGCAAAACTCTAAAATAAAAAACGAAAACGTTATAAAGTATGTCATAATGAAAGTCGTGAAGACATAAAACGGCGATTTTTCGCTTATAATTTCGGCTTAACATGTCTATAAGTAAAAATAATAGCGAAATAATACGTCATATATGTTTCAATTTTATGATTAGTGTCGTATTATATGTTTACGCAAAAGAAGAAATCAGATGCGAAGGAATGCGACGATCTCTTCTTTTTGGGCGCAAGCAGGAAATCGGAGGGTAACCTTGATCGAATTAACGGCAAGACAATTGAAGATCGTGGATATCGTGAAAAAGCAGGCGCCGATCACCGGAGAGCAGATTGCGGAGAACCTGGGACTGTCCAGGCCGACGATCCGTTCGGATCTGTCGCTGCTGGTTATGCTGGAATACGTCGACGCCAAGCCGAAAGTCGGATATTTCCCCGGACGCAAAACAGCGGGCGGAAGCAACGGCAGTGATCGAATGCGCGAAGCGAAGGTACGGGATGTTCAGAATGTGCCGATTATTATCCGCGAAACGACGACCATTCAGGATGCAGTGGTGACACTCTTTTTACAGGATGTCGGCACGTTGATCATTTGCGACGGCGAAGGCAAGCTTGCCGGAGTCGCTTCACGCAAAGACTTTTTGAAAGTAACATTGGGCAATCCGGGTTCGGCTTCGATGCCCGTCAGCATGGTGATGACCCGTATTCCGAAGGTCATCACGACATCGCCCGACGAACCGGTATTGGAAGCCGCCCACAAGATGATTATGCACGAGGTAGACAGTTTGCCGGTGATCGATGCCGATCCCGAAGAAACGGGAGGCAAGCCGGCTATCGTGGGACGATTGACGAAGACGGCCATCGTTCAGCTTCTCCTCGACATCGAAACGACAGGATAACAGGGGGACACGCAGACGATGGAACAAGGCACGCCATTCATTACCATTTGCTCGGATTCGGTCGGCGATACGGCGGAAGCGGTCGTGCAAGCCATGATTCACCAATTCGAGCATCGGGAAGTTTCGATTAAGCGTTACGGCAATGTCCGGCATGAGGACGAGCTGCGCAAGCTGATGGAAGAAGCCGCCGAGCATAAAGGCTTCGTGGCCTACACGCTCGTTCAACCCGAACTGCGCGAGACGATACGGGAGGAAGCGGTGCGGTTGGATGTACGGGTCGTCGATATCATGGGCCCCATGATGCAGGCGTTTATCGACACGTTTAGCGGAGCGCCGCCAACGCGCAGGCCCGGCGTGCTGCGCAAGATGGACGAGAACTATTTCCGCCGCATGGAAGCGATCGAGTTCACCGTCGCCAGCGACGACGGCCGCGATCTGGGCGCGATGCTCAAAGCGGACATCGTTTTGATGGGCATTTCGCGCACGTCCAAAACGCCGCTGGGCATTTTTCTCGCCCACCGGGGCAAAAAGGTCGTCAATTATCCCGTCGTCCCGGAGATCGCGCCGCCGCAGCAATTGCTCAGCCTGCCGAAAGAACGTCTGGTCGGCTTGACGATCGCGCCGGAGGCGATGCTCAAGATCCGTTCCGAACGGCTTCGCTCCCTGGGGCTTCCCGTCGGTTCGCAGTATGACAGCTTGGAGCGGATCAAGGAAGAACTGGATTATGCCGAGACGCTGTATGCAAGGCTTGGCTGTCTGGTAGTGGATATCACGGATCGGGCGATCGAAGAGACGTCCAGCTTGATCTTGAACGGATTGTAACTTTAACGCGGATTGGTTCAAAAAGAGCCGACAAATCGAATGGAGGAATTGACCATGGAACGCGAATTGACCCTGGAGATTGTGCGAGTAACGGAGTTAGGTGCATTGGCAGCAGCGAAATGGATCGGCAGAGGGGACAAAAATGCGGCGGACGGTGCGGCCACGACTGCGATCCGCTCCATGTTCGATTCCGTATCGATTAACGGTACGGTTGTGATCGGAGAAGGCGAGATGGACGACGCTCCGATGCTGTACATCGGCGAAAAGGTCGGAACCAAAGAAGGCCCGGAAGTCGATGTAGCGGTCGATCCGCTCGAAGGAACCGAAGTCGTCGCGGCTGGTTTGCATAATGCCCAGGCCGTCATTGCGATCGCGGAAAAAGGCAGTCTGCTGCACGCGCCGGATATTTATATGGAAAAACTGGCCTGCGGCCCGGAACTCGCGGGCAAGCTGAGTCTGAACGATCCGGTCGAGCTGACTCTGCAAAAGGCTGCACATTACACAGGCCGTGCGCTTTCCGATCTGACTGTCATGGTGCTGGAGCGCGAGCGACACGAAGATTTGATCGCCCGTCTGCGCGGAGCGGGCGTACGCATCAAGTTGCTCGGTCACGGCGACGTGGCGGGCGCGATCGCGGCAGCGTTGCCGGACAGCGGCGTCGATCTGTACCTCGGTTCCGGCGGAGCGCCGGAAGGCGTGTTGGCTGCCGCTGCTATGCGCTGCCTCGGCGGCGATATGCAAGGACGCCTGCTGCCGGATGGCCCGTTCGAGAAGCAGCGCTGCATCTCGATGGGCATCGAAGATCCTTCCCGCGTGTTGACGCTGGAGGACATGGCAGGCACGGGCGACGTCCTGTTCGCAGCTACCGGCGTGACAAGCGGCGAATTCCTGGATGGCGTTCGCATGATCGGCAAAGACCGCGCTGAGACTCACTCCGTCATTATGCGCGCCAGCAGTCGTACTGTGCGCTATATTCGCAGCATGCACTATCTGCCGCTCAAGCAATTCCCGACAGGGCTTGCGGAAGTGCCGATGATCGGCAAAGTGGCATCGCTGTGATTTAAAACGTTCGAGTTGTGCATGTGGCTCACTCGATATTGCGTATTGCTAAAACGCAAAAATTTATCGCAATTTGGAGTCTTTGTTTTCGGTTTGTGTTCTATCTCTGTTTCCTTACTCGCTCCGCGATTCCGCGGGCGAGTCTTTTTATTTTAAAAAAGTTTCCGCTTAAGCATTTTTCAAACTACAGGTAAACATTAGCCTTTCCTTTCCCCATACTCGTCTCAACCCAGACAGGAAGCGGGATGATCTTACTCTTGCCCAAGGTCAACAAAGTTTGGCTGCTATCAGACTATTTCACAGGGCTTACAACGTTCCCCCGCGGCTATAATGTTTCTGTAGACCCACTGCAAACCGGCTTGTTATGATGGACAACGTTCAGGAAATAAAGGTTTTGGGGGCAGCGGAAATGGTTGACGTTTACGAAAAAATCAAAGAAGGCGAGCGTGGAGCCTGGGTCAGCATTATTGCGTATCTGATCTTGTCCGCGCTTAAGCTAACGGTCGGATATGTATTCCTGTCCAGCGCGCTTCAAGCGGACGGATTGAATAACTTGACGGATATCGTGGCCTCGATTGCGGTATTGATCGGGCTGCGCATTTCGCAAAAACCGCCGGATAAAGACCATGCCTACGGCCATTTTCGCGCGGAAACGGTAGCGGCGCTCGTGGCGTCCGTCATTATGGCTTTTGTGGGTCTCGAAGTCTTGGTCGGCGCGGCGCAATCGCTTGCGAGCGGCACCGAAGAAGCGCCGCAGGCCTGGGTAGCGGCGGTGGCCTTCGTGTGTGCGGTCGCGATGTACGGCGTCTATCGGTACAACCGCGACCTGTCGATCAAAACGGGCAGTCAGGCACTGATGGCTGCGGCCAAAGATAACCTGTCCGACTCCCTCGTCAGTATCGGCGCCGCCGTCGGCATTCTGGGTTCGCAGTTCGGCATGCCGTGGTTGGATGTGGTGACAGCGTTTATCGTAGGCTTAATCATTTGCAAAACAGCCTGGGATATTTTACGCGAATCGCTGCACCGTTTGACGGATGGATTTGACGAAAAAGAATTGACCGAAATTCGCGAAGCGATTGCGCAGGTGGAAGGCGTGGAAGAGGTTCGCGAACTGAAAGCCCGGGTTAACGGTAGTCAGACGGTATTGGACGTGACGATCGAAGTTCCGCGCGATTTGAGTATCGTGGAAGGCCATGACATCGCGGATCGGGTCGAGCATGAAATGAAAGAGAACCATTCCATTTATTTTGTCAGCGTCCACGTGGAACCGAAAGAATAAATATGTCTTTCGCATTGCGGTTGCCGCCTTCGATCTTCGGGTAAAAAGAAGCAGCAAACAATCCCCGATTTCGAAAAGGAGCACAGATGATGGAGAATCCGAAAGCGCTGATTTCCGGTGCGAGCATAGCAGGTCTGAGCACCGCGTTCTGGTTGGGAAAAGCAGGTTGGGATGTGACCGTAATCGAACGCGCAGAGGCTTTTCGCGACGGCGGGCAAAATATCGACGTACGCGGCGCAGCGCGGGAAGTGCTTCGTAAAATGGGGCTGGAAGATCAGGTTCGCGCCCAGACGACGACCGAAAAAGGCACCGCCTTCGTGAACGATCAAGGAGAGGTCGTCGGCGCTTTCCCGGTGGAAGGTTCCGACGGCTTGACGGCGGAGTTGGAAATTTTGCGCGACGAACTGGCGCGCATCGTGCTGGACGCGCTGCCGTCTGGCGTCGAGATCCGGTACGGCGAACGGATCGAAAGCGTGTCCGATCCGGGCGATTATGTGCAGGTCGCTTTGCGCTCGGGAGCGACGGAAACCTATGATCTGTTGATTATCGCGGAAGGCGTGCGATCCAAAACGCGCGAGATGGTTTTCGCGAACGAAGTGTCGCGGCGCGAGCTTCAGCTCAATATCGCTTACGGCACGATCGAGCGGAAGCCGGAAGACGACGATTGGTGGCGCTGGTACACCGCGACGGAAAAACGCCAAGTCTGCTTGCGTCCCGACAATCAGGGGACGATCCGCGCGATGCTCGCTTACGGCAGCGAGCGCAGCATCGCCGACCTGTCGACCGATCAGGCGCGCTCCGAACTGCGCGATATTTTCGCGGGCGCCGGATGGCAAACGGATCGCGTAATCGAAGGCTTTTCGACTTCGCAGGACGTGTATTTCGACTATCTGACCCAGATCAAGATGCCGGGCTGGTCGAAAAAAAGAGTCTGCGTCACCGGCGACGCGGCCTGGTGCGTGACGCCGCTAGGCGGAGGCGGATCGTCGCTCGCGCTGATCGGCGGATACGTGCTGGCGGCTTTCCTGTCGCAGTCTTCGCACGGATCTTCGACGCTAACGCAAAAAGCCGACAATCTCAATATCAGCGAAGCGCTGGAACGCTACGAAAAGTGGATGCGGCCGATCGTCGACGACGCGCAAAAGCTGCCGCCCGGCACGCCCGATCTGTTTTATCCGCAAACGAAAATGGGCGTTGGCACGATTCGGACCGTAATTCGCATCGCCAGCTTCGGGCCGCTGCGCAAAATCGCGTCCCGTATCGGGCATGTCGCGCGGACCCAGCAGCAGCTTCCGGAGATCCGGGTGGCCCAAACCGAAAGCTGAAGCATGTCCGATGTCCCGAGCATAGCCAAACGCAAAGCTGTCGGTATCGCTCGACGTATTGCCAACCCCAGTATGCCTGAAATCAAAACAAGACTTGGCGCCTCCGCCTTCAAGCGGAAAAGCCAAGTCTTTTTCGAATGCCGTTTATTGATTTACGAGTGCTCGACGGGTTGCGCGCCGGTCAGTTTGTCCGCGCGCTTTTGATCGCTACGTCCAACCCCAAGCACCAACAGGAAGCACAAGAACAATACGATAGAGGCCGAGACATATGGATAGTTGATGTTAACGTCGAACAACGCTCCGGCCACAATCGGCCCCGCGATATTGCCCAGACTGCTGTAGGCAGAGTTGAGTCCGGCCGCAAAGCCCTGCTGCTCGCCCGCGCGGCGGGAGATTTGCGTACCGATCGCCGGACGCAGGATGTCGATGGACAGGAAGACGATGAACGTTACCGTCACGATCATCCAATATTCGTGTACGAACAGCGTCATCAATACAAAGATCGCCGCTGCCGCCAGACAGATCGAGATCACTTTTTGCTCGCCGAAACGGTTCAGCAGCCAACCGAAGATCGTCGCTTGCACGACAGCCCCGGCGATGGAACCGAAAGTGATAATAATTGCGATATCCCGTGCCGTGAAGCCGAATTTGTGATCGACGAACAGTCCGAATACCGTCTCATAGTTAGCCAGGCCGAACGCGCTGACGAATACAATCACTAAACTGAGGAAATACGGCGTCCGGTACGAAGTCATAAGCTGCTTGAACAGACTGTCGCGCTTGCCGACGTTGGCTGCCGCGATCTCGGCACGCCGCTCGACGCTGAGCGACTCCGGTAAGACGAGCAAGGTGATCACGCCGGAGATCAAGGCCGCGATGCCGGCGGCGAAGAACGGTACGCGAATACCGAATTCGGCGAGAAAGCCGCCGATTCCGGGACCGATGATAAAGCCGGTCGTGATCGCCGCGTTGATAAAGCCCATGCCTTTGGCCCGTTCTTCGTTCGTTGTGATGTCCGCGGTATACGCCATAACGGCGGGCATGATCAGAGCGGCCCCGATGCCGCCCAAGATCCGCGACACGAACAGCAGCCACGGCGCGTCGGCGACGCCGAACAGAAATTCCGACACGGCGAAAATCGCCATGCCGACGATAATTACTTTTTTGCGTCCCAGACGGTCCGATACCCGGCCGCCGATCGGCGAACAGATCAATTGCGATACGGAAAAAGTAGCGGTCAGCAGACCAACGACGCTGCCGCCGATATGCAGCGTGTTCATATAGGTCGGCATGATCGGAACGACCAGCCCGATGCCGGTGAAGACAAGGAAAATATTGAACATAAGCAGCAAGAGCGCCGCCCGGTTGCGAAGCATCAAAGACATAAGGACATCCTCCAGGGTTCTTTCGTTATTCGTTTTTGTTTATTTTACATACTGAATGTTCGGTTTGTATTAACGCGTGAAGACGATGGCCCGGCATCTACCGGATTTCCGCTATGTCTCCGGCCTTGCCGCGATGCCGTGCAAAAATACTTCGATCGCCAAACGGTACGTCTGAAGCGCCTGCGTCAGATCGGCGCGTCGCGATACCTGGCTAAGCCCGATGACCAAAGCTTCCAGCACAAGAGCCAAACCTTGAATATCGTTCTCGCGAAACTCGCCGCTGTCGATCCCTTGCTGAATGAGCGTGCGGTTAAAAGACAGATGTTCGGAGACCATCTCGGCCAAGCGGTCTTCGACCTCGCATGTTTTGTCGTCGCCGATAAAAAATTCGTCGGCCGCTTTGGTTAACGGATGGTTCAGGTCTTCGCGTACCATCTGCTCCGCAAAGCCGTACATTTTTTCCGCGGCGGTCGTATACAGATGTTCTTTTTCCCGCCATTTGGCGATCCAATCCCGGTCCCACTCGTCCAGCAGATACAGGAACAGGCCTTCTTTGCTTTTGAAATGGTAATACAGATTGCCTTTGCTGCTGCCCGTCGCGGCCGTGATCTCTTCGATCGACGTCGCTTTATAGCCTTTTTGCACAAACAAATGGCGAGCCGCGTCCGCGATTTTTCTGCGAGTCTGCCCGCTTTGGATTTGTTTCTTATTCACATGTCATCACCCTGACTTCCTTATAAAAAGCCCCCACCCCGGAATATTTTCTACCTTTTCCCGGACAGGCGCTTGATTGTTTTCATTGCGAGAAACGTCGGTTCTATACTGAACGTTCGGTCAATATCTTATCAAATCCCGGCAGGAATCGCAATGATTAGAGTATTACGCGATACGAAACGAAGGGCACAGCCGGTTTGAGCTACATTGTCCGCATCGCTTATAATGAATAAAAATGCGTTTCTAAGTAGGTGAGTCTCGAAGCAATGAATATACAGGAAGAAATTTTAACGCGAATCCAAGAAAACGGTAGCGAAATCATAGTAACGGATACGAATATTTTATATGAAGAAAAAGGGAGGTTCAGGGTGCTGGGCTTCGCCAATGGCGACGTGCAGGGAGCGATGGATTTGGATGATCCGCAGCGGATCGTGCTTGAATATCCAAGGGCGATCATTCACCTGATGGAGCACAACGAACCTGGCTTTGAGCGGGCTTTTGTTATCGGGCACGGGATCGGAACGATAGCCGGATATTTTGCGCAGCATGATATAAGGACAGCCGAGATCAGCCAGGCGATTGCGTCGATTAGCCGGACTTATTTTGGCTACGCGGGACCGGAAGTGAACGTAGGCGATGGACGACAGTTGCTGAACCGGGAAACGGATGGATCGCTGGATTATATCGTGTTGGATGCTTTTACGGAAAAAGGAACGCCCTGGCATCTATTTACGCGGGAATTTTGGAGCCTGGCAGACCGGAAGCTGAACGAGCAAGGCGTGATTCTGCTGAACGTGTTCGGTCGGGGGCAAAGAGATTCTTTTGTCGACGCGATATGGGCGGGGCTGTCGGAAGCTTTTGCGTACACGCAAGGATTTGCGTTGCCGCCGGATGATCCGCGTGATACCGCCAATCGGATTCTGGTTGGAGGCAAACGCAGCGTTCAAGCCAAGCTTGGGCAGATGGTAGGATTCGAACGTTCAGAGCCAGAGTGCGGAACCGTGCTGGAAGACGAGATGTTCGGTTATCGGCAAGAATGAGGAGGTCTACATAATGAACCAACAACCTTGCATCACTACATTATATCTAACGCGTCACGGCCAAACGGAATGGAATTTGGAAGGCCGGCTGCAAGGACGCAAAGACTCGCCATTGACGGAAAAAGGAGAACGGCATGCAAGTTGGCTCGGCGAATCGCTTGCGGACGTGCCGCTCGACGCCATCTACAGCAGCTCAAGCCCCCGCGCGATGCGGACAGCAGAGATTTTGCGAGGGGAAAGGCCGATTCAGCTCCATGCGGCGGATGATCTGCAAGAAGTAGACATGGGGCATTGGGAAGGTCGCACCGGAAAAGAGATCGAAGCGGGATCGCCGGAGGAATATGAAGCATTTTGGAAGGAACCGCATCGGTACGAACCGACGAACGGCGGGGAGTCTTTTGTCCAGCTGGGAAACCGGGTCGTTCCGGCGATCGAGCGTATTTTGAACGAAAACCACGGGCGCAGCATTTTGGTGGTGACGCATGCGGCGGTGTTGAACTTGCTTATGACGGCATTTCACGGACAGGCGATCTCCGAAATGTGGAAGCCGCCGATTCTGGAATCGACTTGCCTGTGCAAAGTGGTGTACGGGCCGGGCGGGATGAATGTGGAACTGCATGGGGATATTTCGCATTATCGGGCGTAGGATACGACATAAACGATCAGGAGGACAAGCAATGCTGGAGCTGAACGATCCGGTCTGGAGTCGTCTAGTCACCGCTTACGGGGATGGAGAGGAAGCGGCGCAGCTACTGCGTCGTCTAAGTACGGATGCGGAAGATGCAGGGCTGAGGCAAGAGCTGTTCGAGTTATTGCTGCATCAGGACACGACCTACAGTGCTACGTTGGCGGCTATGCCGTATCTGGCTAAAATGGCCGAGCGGACCGAGGATATGGAGACTTTGGTCGATCTGTATATCTCTTGCGGTTGGATGGAGAGTGGCCGGGAGCAGGGTGCGGATCGTCTGGATATCCCGTCCTCGGGCGAGTTTCGCAGAGAGCGTCAGTTTCGGCTTTCGGATGAAGTCATTTCCAGAATTTCAGAAGGATATAGAGATGCACTGGAGCGGCTAAGTCGGCTGTAGGAACGAGCTGTAGGAACGAGCTGTAGGACCGGGCTTGGAGAAGAAGGATCTGATTGACAGCACCGATTCAGAGTCGGCCGATAATCCAGAAGCAGACGAGAATCCCGAAGCGATCTATCTGCTGGCGGCGCATGCGGCTTATGCCGGAGAGATCGCGGTGGCGCGGCTGTTATTCAATTTTCTGGAAGGTGATGAATATTGCGGAGCTTGCCCGAATTGCGAGACGGATTGGTATGTATGGCCGCAGGAAGGTGAGGGGACGACGGGAGAGCTGGTTGTATATACGGAAGATCCTGTGTCGGCAAAGAAGGAAGGACACGCCGTTTGCCCGGAATGCGGGGTTCAGGTAGCGGTTTGGGAAGCTTTGACAAGTTGAACGGAGGAGAGATCTATTCAGACGGATAAAAAGGTTTTGAGCAAGAAAAAATGGGCTGCGGCTGCATTGGTGCTTTACGTTTTTCCATACGCGTCGTTGTTCATGGAAGTACATTATCGGGGGATGCTGCTTTTAGGCGGTCTGTTGATCGTTGGGATCACGGTCTTGTTGGCTATCACAGCCCGAATTTACGGTTCGATCTATCTGGTGCTGATCGGCAATGTGATCTCGGCTTTTCTTTCTTATCGTTTTATTCAGAATTGGGCGGGAACGACGGGCAAGGCCGACTTTTTCGAGCCGCTGTCTACCCTTCAGGCTCTCTTTTTGTACACGGGCATTTTGTTGATTGCACAAGCTGTTGCATTGATCGTTATCGAAAGTCTGCGTCGGCGTAAAAGTCGAGGGGAGAAGGCTTTCCACACCGAAGCTTAAAATGTGAAAAAAAGAATATAGCCTTATAAACAAGCGAAAAACCTCTCAACCATCACAAAAGCGATGATCGAGAGGTTTTTGCATACAGTCGACTCGTTATTATTTAATTTCTTTCGTGCTGATCAACGTGTGCGTCTTCAACTGGCCGTCGATCACGCTCAGCTTATAAACGGAATTGAAGCTTTTGGCTGTGGCTTCTTCATCTTTATTAAAAATGATATAGGATTCGCGGGTATTCACGGTGTACGTCGAATCCCCGTTGTCTTCGAATCCGGTTACGCTAGCATCCTCGAAGCTTTCGGTAATGCCTTTGCTGTCCAGATACTCGATATAATCGGCGGACTCCTGAGCTGCGGGTCCGGCGGGGTCCATCAGATTCGCCACCTGGGCAAATTCCCGGCCGTTAATCGCTGTGACGGAAGAGCTGAGATAACTCAGCATAAAGGCTTGGATGTCATCCTGCGCAAAGGCTACGGAGCCGGAAGCAGACGCTTGCATCTTATCATTGCCCGATGCTATGGTGCTATTCGTGATGCTTGGTGAATCGACGGCGATGCTTTTGGATAAGGCGGCACGTTCCGTATCGAATTCGGGATTTAACCGCTCGATATTGGTGTCCGTATCCGGGATATACCCCCAAGCGTAATTGCTGATCCACCAGCCGTTCTTCTCCGTATTTTGTGCGATGGCGAGCTGATGTACTTCTTGCGTCACCCGTTCCGGATTATCGGAGTCGGAGAATTCGTAAGCGACATTCACGTTCAAATCGCTCTGATCAAATCGGATGTTCACAGGATTCACGATGATTTTTTTTAACGCGTATCGGGTATCCGATTGATTATCCAGGCTCCATGTCAGGTAATCGCCGAACCCTCCGTTTGGATCAAAGCCTGTAAGCATCTTGCGATCTCCCGTATTGGTTGCTTTTACCCAATCATTCATGGTGGAGTAGGCTAGATCAGCGACTTTTTCGGCTGCTTCTTGTCGGATCAACTCGCTTAATACGTATTCCGGGTGCTCGGTTACGTCAATCGTGGTTTCTCCACTCAGATCGACCCCATACACATTCGCTGCGATTTTCAAATCCAACTGTTGGGGAACGGGTCGGAAAGTTACATATTCGCCTGGCGTTCCTGTAATCGGATTGCCATTCAACGTTACCGTAGCTTCAAAAGCCGGAAATTCCAAAGCCACTTTGTTCATCATCGAAGCTTCGAACAAGATCATATTCGGTTCTGCATACTCGAAAGCCTGAAAATTGCCTTCGAAAGGCTGACTGCCGTATTCACTGGTGAGCGCTCCGCTGTAGTCGTAAATGCCCGGCCACATATTCTCGATCGCCGCCTGTTCGTTTCCGTGTAGCTCGCCGACTTGAAGAGAAGTATCGACGTCGGATGTTGGATCGGTGCTTACGGCTGTCAAAGATACCGGCGCTATGCGTACGCTCCACTTGCTGCCGCGCCAAGAACGATCTTCGACAAAAGTCATTACCGAAGCAGGCAAATCAGCATTAGGTCCTTCAAGTTCTTTTCTGAGTTGATCGCTAAAGGTTTCCTTATCCGATTGTGCAGGAGCCTCGACACTCGCCAGCTCGATTGCGTTCAGAATGCTTTGCTTGTAAAAAGTTCGTGTGTCTTCCGCTTCAAGAGAGGTCTGAAAGGCTTGCATCCGGTCCTGGCCCAGCAGAGGCGATTCCGGATCGGACAAATAACCGGCGAACGCTGCGGAATCCTTGCTGTCGATTGCCGCATTCAGCTTTTCCGCCAAAGAATCCGGGCTAGAAGGTCCGTACGTCATGCGTAGCATCAAAAACGTGGCAACAAGCAACACCGCCACCCCGGCGATTGTGCCTGCCCATAATTTGGTCTTTTTGGACATCGAAACTTTCGGCTTGCTCGTTGATGCCGGAGCAGCTTCGCTGCCGCGTTGAATCGGTGGCACCGTCCGAACTTGCGAAGCCGCTGCTGGAGCAACTTCAAGCGGTGCCCCGCATTTTTCGCAGAACTTCCAGCCCGTCTGAGCCAGACTTCCGCATTTCGCGCAATACATCGATTACATTCATCCTTTCTGCACTCATCCTGATTAGCCCACGCATATGTATAAAACTCGACGGATTAATTTGCCTTTTTATCTGTTTTCAGGCATATATTATCATATCATCAACTTACACAAATGAATACGTTAACCTATTGTGTTTTCCAAGCGTTCTATACATAAGCCGTGCTCGCCCAAGAGCCACAGAGAGGAGCTTTATCATATGGGAAAATATCCGTGGAGTGTATTAATCGTTATCGTTTACGCTTTGCCGTTCGTTTATTTCGGTATGCAGCAGGACTATGGGCATCAATCGCCGATCGGCTACGTCGCGATGGTTGCGGTTATGGGCCTGCTGGCTTTTGCGAGCATGAAGCTGGGTTCCGTTTATGCGCTGCTGATCGGCAATATCGCTTCGTTCGCCGTATCTTTTTATTTTGTGGGAAAAATGCAGGGAGACACGCTGGACGCGTTTTTCAAACCGTTATCCGCCGAGCAGACCCTGATTTTTGTAAGTGTTCTGATGCTGGTTCTTCAAGCCGTCGTAGCGGGAATCACGTACTGGATTATACTTAGAAAAAAACGCTCGATGAATCCTTACCGTTCGGCTTCGTAATCATTCACATCCATAAGTCGTGCTATAGTGATTCCAGCGATCAAGTCGAAGGAGGAACAGGTAGATGTTGGCATTGAACGATCCGGCATGGAGCAAACTGACGACAGCTTACGGAACCGGGGAAGAAGCGGCGGAATTGCTGCTGCGGTTGCAACCGGACGCGGCGGATAGCGAACTGAGGCAGGAACTGATCGAGCTGCTGCTGCATCAAAACACGATTTACACCGCTACGCTGGCCGCCATGCCTTATTTGGCGAATATGGCCGAGTATACGCAAGGCCAAAAGGCGCTGGTCGACCTGTACATCATGTGCGGGCTGATGCACGCAAGCCGCGAAGGAGCGGACGGCGAAGATGTAGAGCACTCCCGAGAGTTCGGGCGGGATCGCCAGCAGAAGTTGGAAGATGACGCGGTACGGCGTATCGCGGACGGGTACCGCGACGGTATCGCGCGGCTGTCCGCGCTGCATGAACGCGCGGCGCGGCCGATCTCGGACGCGGCGCTTGCGGGATCGGACGAAGATCCCGAGAGCGTCTACTTGCTCGCCGCGCAAACGATGTATGCCGGACGAAGCCATGTCGGCCGACTGTTGTTCGAGTTTCCGGAAGGCGACGAATATGCCGGAGCGTGTCCGTTTTGCGCGGCCGATTGGTACGTCTGGCCGAGCGAAGCGGCCGATACGAAGCCGGGCGCCAAAACGGTTTACGTGAACGAACCGGTAACGCACGGAACGGAGAACCAGCCTTCGGCGGAAGTCCGTCCGTGCAAGCCGGACGATCTGCGCCCCGAACTGCGGGCATTGGAGCAGGAAGCTCTCCGGCTCGGCGCAAACCGTTTGGCGGCGGCGATCCCGTCGCTCGACGGACGGGCTTCTTGTCCGGCATGCGGACAGGAAGCTTCGGTGTGGGACGTGTTGACGGCGTGGCGAGGCGAATAAGCGCGATTTCTTGCGGAACCGCTCCGATAACAACCAGCGAAAAAGACCCACGAACAGACTAACGAAAAGACCTCGTTTTCCGGCTTGCGGCGGAAAACGAGGTCTTTTGGTTTTTGTCGGCGCGACGTGCTCAGTTTTTAAAACTATGGATCGGAGCCGGAACGCGCCCGCCGCGATTGATAAACGGCGCGCAATCGAACCGGTTGACCGGCATCACGGGAGCGTAGCCGAGCAGGCCGCCGAATTCCGCGATCTCGCCTACGCCTTTGCCGATAACCGGGATCAGGCGGACGGCGGTCGTTTTGTTATTGACCATGCCGATTGCCGCTTCGTCCGCGATAATGCCTGCGATCGTCGACGCGCTGGTGTCGCCCGGGATCGCGATCATATCAAGACCGACGGAGCAGACGCACGTCATCGCTTCCAGCTTCTCCAGCGTCAGCGCGCCGCGCTGCACCGCTTCGATCATCGCCTGGTCTTCGCTGACCGGGATAAACGCGCCGCTCAAACCGCCGACGTAAGACGAAGCCATGACGCCGCCTTTTTTCACGTTGTCGTTGAGGATCGCCAGCGCCGCCGTCGTGCCCGGCGCACCCGCTTCTTCCAGACCCATCACGCGGAAGATTTCCGCGATGGAGTCGCCGACCGCGGGCGTCGGAGCGAGCGACAGGTCGATGCTGCCGAACGGAACGCCGAGTCGCTTCGCCGCTTCCTGCGCGACCAGTTGACCCGCTCGCGTGACTTTGAACGCCGTGCGCTTGATCGTTTCGCACAGCGTTTCGAAATCGACGTCTTTGACGTCTTCAAGCGCTCTTTTCACGACGCCGGGACCGCTGACGCCGACGTTGATCTCGCATTCCGGCTCGCCCGGCCCGTGGAACGCGCCCGCCATGAACGGGTTGTCTTCGACCGCGTTGCAGAACACGACCAGCTTGGAACAGCCCAGCGAATCGCGGTCGGCGGTCAGCTCGGCTGTTTGCCGGATGATCTCTCCCATCTTTTTTACCGCGTCCATATTGATGCCGCTGCGCGACGAGCCGATATTCACCGACGAGCAGACACGTTCGGTCACCGCCAATGCTTCCGGGATGCTGTCGATGAGGATGCGGTCGCTGTTGGTGTAGCCTTTTTGCACGAGCGCCGAAAATCCGCCGAGGAAGTTGACGCCGACTTCGCGCGCCGCGCGGTCAAGCGTCTCCGCGACGCTGACGTAGCTGGTCGCTTCCGTCGGTCCCGCCGCGATGGCGATCGGGGTGACGGAGATACGCTTGTTGATGATCGGAATGCCGAACTGACGCTCCAGATCCTCGCCCGTTTTGACCAAATGCTCGGCCAAACGGGTGATTTTATCGTATACCTTTTGATTGAATGTTTTCAGATCCGGGTGTCCGCAATCCATCAGACTGATGCCCATGGTGATCGTGCGCACGTCGAGCTTCATTTCGGAAATCATGGTGTTCGTTTCTTGGACTTCGAATTTCGAGATCATGGGTTAAGCCTCCTTTCTAAATCCGGTGCATGCTGTTGAAAATGTCTTCGTGCTGAAGCTTGATTTCGACGCCGATCGTCAGGCCCAGGTCGTGCAGGTCGGTAATCAGATTTTCGAACGCTTTGGCCGGGCTGGAAATGTCCACGATCATCATCATGTTGAAATAGTCCTGCACGATCGTTTGCGAGATATCGAGAATGTTGACGTTTTGCTCCGCGAGGTAGGTGCAGACTTTGGCTATAATGCCCACCTGGTCTTTGCCGAGTACGGTAATGATGCCTTTCACAGCGAAATCCCCCTTGTTTATATGCGCTGGCATGTGCGGAATACGGTTTCTTTCCGGTATTCGGTAATGCGTTAGCGCGTTAAGTTATGAGTTATTATGGCAGATCGGATAGCGGTGTTCAATGGAGATTTTGTGGCGGAAAAAAGGAGGGACTGTTGCGTCTTTTCCGATCCGTGCCGCCTTGCTTGTTTAGAATTTGTTTATGGCGGGTTGGTATAGTGTTTTCGATACAAACGGGAGCAGGTTTTGAACGATCAACACAGAGGGGATGAGAAGATTTGACACGAAATGGATCGAATGAACGTGCCGGAAGAATAGGATGGAAAAAAAGCGGCATCGCCGCGTTGGTCGGCATGATGGTGCTGGGGAGCACGCTGCCATTTGTAGGAACGAAGATCGCCCAAGCGGACCCAATGGTGCATACTTCGGAAAAAGTATTAGTTAAAGTATACGGGGCGGACATTCCGGGCGATTCTTCGTTGCTGGGCAAGCCTACGGAACTGAATTACACGGAATCGAACGGCAAAGCGATGCTTGTCGTCAATGATCAAGAAAAAAATAACGTATTGTTGTTCGGCAAAAACAATTCGGCTTCCGCAGATTCGATCGAGACGTTGAAAAGTTCGTTCGAGGTTCGCGACGGAAACGATCAAGTGGTTTCGGTCAACGATGCGGCGATGAATGTGCAGTTGGGCAACCTTCCTTTTTTGACTTCGTCGGCGCCGGAAGCGAAACTGTTCGTTCCTACGCAAGGAGCGTCGTCGCAAACCGGAGTCACGACGTATCGGGCGCAAACCGTGGTCGATTCGGTCTATGTGCAGCAGCCTGAAGGGATCGCTTTCGACGGATCTTCCAACACGGTCTATGTCGCCGACAAAGCCGGGAACCGGATCGTGAAGTCCACACTGACCCGCGATAGCGGCAGTACTTTCCTATCGGAAAACGAAGTGTTTTTGGACGGCCGAAAAATAAGCGAACCGAAAGATGTCGCTTTTGCGAACGGCATTTTGTATATTTCGAGCGAATCGAACGGAGAGATATGGCAAAGCGATGCGGCAGGTAATGTTTCGACTCTGTCTGCGGGACTCAATCGGCCTACCGCATTGACGGCTGACGGCCAGGGCAACTTGTACGTGGCGGAAACCGGAAACAACCGGATTCTGAAAATAGATGCCATGTTGGGCGGAAGCGGTCAGGTCGTTGCCGGAACGAACGTTCAAGCAATGGGCGAAGCGGGAGGCGATCCGTTGCAAACGGCGCTTAACGCGCCCGAAGGGGTAGCGGTCGCTGCGGACGGAACGCTTTACATTTCCGATACCGGAAATCACCGAGTATTGAAAATCGCGGATAAACCTGCGGACGAGCACACGTACAAGACGTACACCGACAAAGCCGGAGTGATCTGGAACCTGATCGAAACCGCGACCGATCTGGATCATGTTCGCGACGATCTGGGCGGCAATTATCGCTTGGCGAACGATGTGTCGATGTCGTCGCTCAACGCATGGGTGCCGATCGGCACGCAAGATATTTCTTTTACCGGCCGATTCGATGGGAACGGCTATGCGATCCGGGATCTGAATATCCAGTTTGACGAGTCTTCGACATACGTCGGGTTGTTCGGAGCGGTATTCGCGTCCGAAATCCGCAATCTGACCTTGTCCGATGCCAATGTGGCGGGAGGCGCTTACGTCGGGATACTGGCCGGCGGCGCCGATCGGTCCGAGATCAAAAACGTGCAAATCCAGGGCTCCGCATCGGGCGTTCGCACGACGGGGTTGTTGGTCGGGGACTCGTTGCGAAGCGTGTACCTCAACAATAAGGTAGCGGGAATCGTGAAAGCGCGTCTTTCTTCCGGCGGATACCCTGGGTTTCATTTCGGCGGACTGATTGGCAGCAGCCAAGGCGAATTCCTGATTTCCAATACGGTGAATGCCAAAGTCAGCGTGGCCGCAAATCCGAATAACAGAGGAATCGGCGGATTGGCGGGTTCTTTGTATAACGGTCAATCTATCCAGCAGAATGCCGTGAAAGGCTCCGTTCAAGGCAACTACCGGATCGGCGGATTTATCGGGGAGTTGGGATTGAGCAGTTACACCGTCCTTTCCGACAACTACACGTGGAGCGACGTCAAAGCGCTTACGATCTCGAGCCTATTCTACGAGACCGACGTGGACCGCGTGGGCGGATTTATCGGAGCGGCTTTCAGTACCAACGAAACGGACGAACTGATGACAGGCTTCATTTTCCGCAACAACTACAGCGCCAACGACGTGGACCTGAGCGCCGCGGATACGATGCAGCTCGATCGGATCGGAAGTTTTATCGGCCAGAGCGATCCGAAGCGCATCGATTTTTCGAACTTCGGCGGAAACTATTGGAATACATCCAAAAAATTCCTGATCGACGAGAATCCGGTCGCGTCCGGCCTGAGCGAACAAGACTTCGTTTCGGCTGCGGCATTCGTCGACAGCGGTTGGGACTTCGAAAAAGTATGGATCATGGACGCGCCGCAATCTTCGTATCCGACGTTGAGACCTTATGTTGAAGAAGTGACTCCGACGCTCGAGCAACCGCGCGACGTTCAGGCTACGGCTTCCGACGCGAAAGCGGTAATCAGTTGGACCGGCGTTCTCGACGCTCAAAGCTACGACGTGTATCAATTCCAAGGCGAGACCGCTCCCCAAGAAGCCGGCCAATGGGTGAAAATCGCGCAAAACGTGCTTTCGACCACGTATACGGCCGCTAATTTGGAAAACGGCAAACCGTATGTGTTCGCGGTGAAAGCGGTCGGTTCTTCGGCTTCTTCGGAGTTGTCCGCGGCTTCGAGCGCGGTAACGCCGAAAAGCGCCGACAAATATACGTATGAACAAAAAGAGATAGACGGCTTCGTTTGGAACGTCGTGAAAACGGCAGCCGATCTGGACCATGTTCGGGACGATCTGAGCGCGCTGTACGTGCTGGACGCCGATATTACCAAAGATCAGTTAACCTTGTACCTAGCGACGCAAAATCGCGTTTCCTGGCAACCGATCGGTAACGAAAAAGAACGGTTCATCGGCATTTTCGATGGCGGCGGCCATACGATCGACGGTCTCAAAGTGGACGGCGATCAAGAAAAATCGTTCGACGGCGGATTGTTCGCTTACGTGTACAAAGCGACCATCCGTAATCTGAGCCTGACGAACGTGGATATCGCGCCTTCGCAGCTCTCCGGCGGCTTGGCAGGTTCCGTATATCGGTCTGTGATCGACAAAGTCGGCGTCGAAGGTTCCGTTCGTGGAAACGGGTATGTCGGTGGCCTGATCGGTCAAGTGGATAACAGCTCGGTCAGCGAAAGCTATTTCCGCGGAACCGTGCAAGGGTACGGCGTATTGGGCGGTCTGGTCGGCTCGATCCGATTAAACGGAGGCAACGGCAATTATTCGCTTTCGAACAACTACGCATGGGCGAAAGTTACGCCGGACGCGCCGCGTTACTTCGCTCGCTCCGCCGCTTCCTTGTCGGGAGGGTTCGCGGGTGAAGTGTATTACCAAGCGGCGCCGTCCAACGGGGCAAACCTGTCGGTCACGCCGGTCATTTTCACTAACAACTACAGTTCTTCCGAAGTGAAAGCGATCATGGGAATCGACAGCCAAGAGATCAGCATTGCCGATATCGGATACTATGCGGACGCATGGCCGTTCGAAGGTCCGAGCCTTGAATCGGACGCGGCGCGCGGCGTTTCGAACTATTGGGACGGCACGTACGTGATGCCTTCCCACCAGACGTCGGACTTCGCGCAGAAACTGTCGACGGCCGAAATGAAAACCCAAGCGAGCTTCAAAGACTGGGATTTCCAAAACGTGTGGGCGATGGATACGGTC
Organism: Saccharibacillus sacchari; assembly: GCF_037722395.1. Taxonomy (GTDB): domain Bacteria; phylum Bacillota; class Bacilli; order Paenibacillales; family Paenibacillaceae; genus Saccharibacillus; species Saccharibacillus sacchari_A. The sequence goes on from NZ_JBBKAR010000019.1 coordinate 53,131, forward strand.
AGCGGTTATCCGATTCTGAAAGCTTTTATCAAGCAGACGACGAACCCAACGAATCCGACGCCGACGAACCCGTCGACGGGCGGCGGAACGTCGACTCCGGTGACTTCGACGCCGACCGTTCCGACATCGAGCACGACGGTCTTTAACGCAAACGTACAAAATGCCAAGACCGCAAACGGATCGGTCGTCGCTTCGTTGGCGATCACGCGCACTCGCGGCACGGACGGCATCGTGAAAGACGCTTTGCAATTGACGCCGGCCAAAGCGACGGAAATCGTCAATCTGCTCAAAACGTCCGGTTCCAAAACGGCGGCGATCGTGCTGCCGGACACGGCGGACGAAGTCTCGCAATGGGATCTGACGGTGCCGAACGCGGCTTCGAAGCTGCTGACGGACGAAGGCATCGAATTGGTTATTTTGAACCCGAACGTACGCATCGCGGTACCGGCTTCGTCGTTGACGGGTCTGACCGACGATCTGTACTTCCGTCTGATCCCGGTGAAAAGTTCGGCGACGAGCGCCGAGATTCAATCACGGGCATTGGCAAATCCGGCGATCGTGAGCGCGGCGAACGGCGGAAACATCGCGGTCATCGGTCGTCCGATGACGATCGAAACCAACCTGCAAGACCGTCCGGTTACGTTGGTGCTGCCGCTTCCGTCCGGTCAAACGTTCACGGCGGCGCAGCAGAAAAAGCTGGGCGTGTACGTCGAACATAGCGACGGCACGAAGCAGTTGGTGCGAGGTACGGTCGTGACGCAGGAAGACGGCAAGCTGGGGCTTGAGATTACGACGAATCATTTCAGTACGTTCACGGTCGTGAACGTCAGCAACTGGGGAAGCACGTTGATCGTGTCGCCGTATATTCTGGGCTACGCGAACGGTAGCTTCCAGCCTGCGAAAAACATCACGCGCGCGGAACTGGCCGCGATCGTCGGCCGCATCACGGGCGTGACGGAAGGCACGGCGACGTTCAGCGACGTGAAAAGCGGAAGCTGGGCCGCTGAGGTCGTCGGACCGGCTGCGGCATCGGGCGTGATGACCGGCTACAGCGACGGCACGTTCAAGCCGAACGCGCCGATCACGCGCGGCGAATTGGCTGCGGCATTGGCGAAGCTGCTGCCGCAAAGCGGATTGGACGCCAGCCAAGCGGCGTCCGGGTTCAACGATCTGCCGGCCGGCAACTGGGCAGCGACGGCAGCGGCGGAGCTGCAAGCGGCAGGCGTGGTGACGGGTTACGCGGACGGCAGCTTCAAGCCGGAGCGAAACGTGACGCGCGCCGAAGCGGTGGCGATGATTAACCGTCTGGTGGGGCTGGACGGTTCGACGGCACTGCCGGGAGCTGCGGCATGGAGCGACGTGTCGGACGCGTATTGGGCGTCTGAAGCGATTCGGGCGGCTTCGATGCAGCGATAAAAGGGCTGGGGAGTTTGAAGGTTTGAAAGATTCAAAAGTTTCAAAAGATAAAAGAATTCATTTTAAAGATCGGCCTGCGGCCCGGTCTTTTTTTATGGGAGAAAGATAGAAATTAAGGAATGAAAATCGAGAAAAAGAATCGAAAAAAGAATCGAGAGGAAAAGAAAAAATTAAACATTAAAAATTAAGCATTAAAGACGTTTGAGACGGTTGTTTGGCTAACGTCTTTGGTTTTTTGGAGAGCAGGGTTGCTCTCTAAAAAAAGATTTCGCTTGGCGCGGGAACTCATTTTCATCAGGACGGAGTCATCGACCGAAAAGGAGTTCCTTGTTCAGAAAATGTTCAGAGGTAAATGCTATATTGCTTTCTATGGGTGAACCATGATTGTCAATCAAGTATTTCACAGACAGAGGGGATGAATGTGAATGGTTAAGGAAGATTCGAAGTTTTTGCGAGCCAATCGCTTCAACATGGCGGGATTGTTGAAAAAGACGGCAGTCGGCTCATTGGTTGGAATGACGGTACTGGGGACACTGCCGGGGCTGGCAGGCTTAACTCAAGCGGCGCCTATCGAAGTAGTTAAGCCGCTGGTTGAGAAAGGCGGATGGCAGCCTGCTCTTCAAAATATCGATATCCTTATGTTCGACGGCGCAGGCAACGTCACGCAAGCGGAAATCAGAAGAGCCAGAGGATTGACGGTTCAAAGCGGAACGATCGCAAACGATCCCAAAGATCTGATTGCTTTCTACGATCCGTCAGGCCAAAAAGTTTACTTTGGTTCATACTCGGAACAATATGCGTCCGGCGCGTTTGCAGAGTCTACTGTGGATGACGGAAATCTCGAAATACGCGATCTGGTCATGGGACCGATGATTAACGACGAAATGCCCGAGCTTTTCGGAACAGGCGAACAGTTGCAGCAAAACGAGTCAGGCGTTTATCAATTGTTTGAACAACACGGCAATTTGGTTTCCGAAACGTTGGTCGCGCCGGGAACCATTTCCGACCCGAAAGGCATTGATTTCGAAAACGAAACCGATACGCTCTACGTGGCAGGCGGCAGCGACGGACAGGTCTGGAAATTGACCCGGCAGTATGAGCTTAACGGAAATTCCGATAACGACCCAAATTCCGTGAGCGTACAGGGCATGATCTGGCCGTATGCGGCGGAACCGGTAGAATACGCGGACGGAGCAACGCAAATCGGCACGAGCGTCACGGACGTCGTTTACGATCAAGGCTATCTGTACGCGGCCGATGCCGGTTCGAACCGCGTCGTGAAACTCAATCTTGCCGTGCCGAACCCGCAGCTTGAAGTGGTCGCTAGCGATTTGGACGACCCGCAATCGATCGACGTCGACTCGGCGCACAACGTATATATCGCCGATACAGACAATTACGAGGTTAAAAAAGTGGATGCCGTTACCGGACAGGTCCAGGTGATTGCCGGCACGGGCGAATACATGCAGCTCCACCAGGGCGTTCCCGCCGCGCAAACCTCGCTGAATCAACCGAGAGGCGTGGCCGTGAGCCCGCAGAACGACAGCGTGTTTGTTTTGGATCGCCAATACTTGCAAATAATCAAAGATAAGTTCTTTTACAAGCAAGTCAAAGACGAAAACGGTGTGGTCTGGAACTTGGTCGAGAATGCCGAAGGGCTGGACCATATGCGCGACAGCGGAAATTCGGCGACCAATTACCGGTTGACGGTTGATATTTCGGCGAGCGAGCTAAACGATTATTTGGCTCAAAAAAGCGCGAAGCAAAACACGTACAACAACGGATGGACGCCGATCGGCGACGATGAAGTGCCTTTCGGAGGAACCTTGGACGGCGGCGGACATACGATCGACGGTTTGACGGTGAAATCGAAAGACCGCGAAGGCGAATTGGCCGGATTGTTCGGAGGGACCTATAAAGCCGAACTTCGCAATCTTCGTCTTACGAACGTCAAGTTGGGCTCGACTTACGCCGCAGGCGGTTTGACGGCTCAGGATTATGCTTCGACTATCGAAAAAGTATCGGTCGAAGGCACCGTGTTCGGCACGAAATACGCTGGCGGATTAATCGGTCGTTTGAGCGACACGAATATCGAACAAAGCAGCTTCAGAGGCCAGGTTCAAGGTTCGACCAACCTGGGGGGCCTGATCGGGCAAGCGGACGTATCCGAGTACAATCGGATTTCCGATAACTACGCTTGGGCCGACTTGAGCATCTATCCTAGCCCATTCGTTAATACGCAATACGTTCCTTACCGTGCGGGCGGCTTTGTAGGCAATGTCAGCACTGAACAGCAGCAGTTCAACAGCGGGGGTCCAATCGTGGCGAACACGCCGACTTTCCGCAATAACTATGCTTCGTCCAGTGTGGCTTCCGCTATCATTTTCATGAAAAACGGCGATCTTCAAGCTACGGACGTTGTTGAAGAAGGCAGCATGGGTCCGTTCGAAGGCAAAAATGAAGCGGACATCGGCGTCAGCGGCGTTTCGAATTACTGGGACAGTACGATTTACGGTAAAGCGGGAGCATCGGTGTTCGCTTCCGAACTGACAGCCGACGAAATGAAAAACGAACTCAGCTTCAAAGAGTGGGATTTCCAAAACATTTGGACCAAAGAAACAAAGGATACGAAACGTGCGGGTTATCCGGTGCTGCTTGCTTTCCAAACGGCAGAGCCGACGATTCCAACTAACCCGACGGAACCTACGACGCCTGTAAATCCGACGCCGTCGACTCCTTCTACGCCATCGACGGGCGGAGGCGGTTCTTCGACGCCGATCGTATCGACGCCTGCGCCGCAGTCGAACACCACGACGATCAACGTCAACGTGCAAAACAATAAAGCGGCGAACGGCGCGGTCGTTTCGTCGCTAGCGATCACGCGAACGAAAAGCACGGATGGAACGACCAAAGACGTTCTTCAATTGACGCCGGCCAAAGCGACGGAAATCGTCAATCTGCTCAAAACGTCCGGTTCGAAAACGGCGGCGATCGTGCTGCCGGACACGGCGGACGAAGTCTCGCAATGGGATCTGACGGTGCCGAACGCGGCTTCGAAACTGCTGACGGACGAAGGCATCGAATTGGTTATTTTGAACCCGAACGTACGCATCACGGTGCCGGCTTCGTCGTTAACGGGGCTGACCGACGATCTGTATTTCCGTCTCATCCCGGTGAAAAGTTCGGCGACGAGCGCCGAGATTCAATCACGCGCATTGGCAAATCCGGCGATCGTGAGCGCGGCGAACGGCGGGGGCATCGCGGTCATCGGTCGTCCGATGACGATCGAGACCAATCTGCAAAGCCGTCCGGTGACATTGATTCTGCCGCTTCCGGCGGGTCAAACGTTCGCGGCGGCGCAGCAAAACAAGCTGGGCGTGTACGTCGAACACAGCGACGGCACGAAGCAATTGGTACGCGGCAAGGTGGTCACGCAAGAAGACGGCAAGCTGGGACTTGAGATCACGGCGAACCACTTCAGCACGTTCACGGTCGTGAATGTGGAGAAATGGGGCAGCACGTTGATCGCGTCGCCGTATATCGTAGGTTATGCGAACGGCAGCTTCCAGCCTGCGAAAAACATCACGCGCGCGGAACTTGCGGCGATCGTAGGCCGCATCACGGGCGTGACGGAAGGCACGGCGACGTTCAGCGACGTGAAAAACGGAAGCTGGGCCGCTGAGGTCGTCGGACCGGCAGCGGCATCGGGCGTGATGACCGGCTACAGCGACGGCACGTTCAAGCCGAACGCGCCGATCACGCGCGGCGAACTGGCTGCGGCATTGGCGAAGCTGCTGCCGCAAAGCGGATTGGACGCCAGCCAAGCGGCTTCCGGGTTCAGCGATCTGCCGGCCGGCAACTGGGCGGCGACGGCAGCGGCGGAACTGCAAGCGGCAGGCGTGGTGACGGGTTACGCGGACGGCAGCTTCAAGCCGGAGCGGAACGTGACGCGCGCCGAAGCGGTGGCGATGATCAACCGTCTGGTGGGGCTGGACGGTTCGACGGCACTGCCTGGAGCTGCGGCGTGGAGCGACGTGTCGGACGCGTATTGGGCGTCTGAAGCGATTCGGGCGGCTTCGATGCAGCGGTAATCGAAGTTTGTAAAGAATAAAGAGTGAGAGACCGGGCTACGGCCCGGTCTCTTTTTAATGTCCGCTTAAAGCGGGAAACTATTTTCAACGACATAGAGTGATGGACTTAAAAACTTTCGCTTATCGCGGGAACTCATTTTTATCAGGACGGAGTCATCGACCGAAAATCGTCGCTTGGCGCGGGAACCCATTTTCATCAGGACGGAGTCGTCGACCGAAAATGAGTTCCTTGTTCAGAAAATGTTCAGAACGGTGTGCTATATTGATTTCGTTGTAACCCGGTAGAGAACCCCAACTCTCTCTACCGGTAACCCCGCCGAAACCACCCCCCGATTCAAGGTTTCGAGCAAGACCGAAGCACTCGCGCTGCCCTCCTCTGCGCGGGTGTTTTTGCGTTTTGTTCCTTCATTTATTTCACATTTTTTGCGATGCTTGCTTGCCAAGGTCATAGGTTTCGGGTAATAAAGGGGAAGGAGTTGCCCTGAAAAAAGGCACGTCTCCGTTTTCGACTCCCTGCGCCCATTTCCTATAGAAAGGTGTGACCGCCATGACCCGCATCTCCCGTGTGCTGCTGCTCGTCGTATGGCTGGCCTTCATCGTGTACGCGCTGTTTTTCGCGCCCGGAGCGGGCGGCGGGGAGGACCCGTGGTTAACACCGCTGTTGACGCTGCAAGCGGATGAGCCTTCTTTGCTCGCCATGTTCACGTTACTTGGGCTGTTCCCGATGGCTTTTGCTTGTATGTTGCTCAGACATGATGACCGCGCTGTTCCGGCTTGGCCGTTTGTCATCTTGTCATTCGGGCTCGGCGCTTTCGCGTTGCTGCCGTATTATATTCTGACCTCGCATACGCATGCGGGATCGCATGATTTGCGTCACCCGCAAGGATTGCGCAAGGCGACGGAATCCCCGATCACGCACGGTATCCTGTTTACGATTACGTTGCTGGTGATGGGTTGGGGACTTCTGATGGGGGATTTTGGCGTATACGGGGAAGCTTTCGGCACATCGATGCTTGTCCATGTCATGACCTTGGACTTTTGCCTGCTGACCTTGCTGTCGGTGTACGCGATCTATACGGGATCTCGCCGACGCTCGTTGCCTCAGGCGATGGCGCTGCTGGGACTCATCCCAATCCTCGGCCTGCTGATCTACATCTGGATGACGCGTATGGATCAGAGCGTATCGCCGTATGTCCCTTCTGAAGCAAAGCCCAAAATGAGACGGAGAGCAGGAACAGGTTAGGCAGGCTTTTTACTTCTAAACTAATCTTATAAAAATAATCCCCGCCGACCTTTGTCGTCGCGGGGATTTTTGCATATACGAAGAAATGTCGGCTGCTAGTCCTGCGTCTTTTTCCGGTCACTCCGATACACAATATCCGGGCCTCCCGGACGGCTGCGAATGTACTCCAATAGCTGTTTCGCCATGTACTCCGGAGTATGCGCGAAGCCACCTTTTATCCACTCCAGAATCATTCCCCAGATCGCATAAGCCTGATAGCCGGCATACAATCCGCGGTCGATCCGGGGATTCACGTCGGCGGCCTCCAGATCATACAGGCTCAGTTCTTTGATCACGCCGCAGATTCGGTCCGGGAACCCCGGCAAAGCTTGCGATTGGACGATCAGGCTGTAAAAGGAAGCGTGTCGATGCACATGTTCGAAGATCGTCACACCGGATGCCGTCAGCTTGCGGATATCGAAAGAATCGCTGTGTGCATACGGCTCGCGAAACGAAACAACCAGATCGCTCATCGCGTCGTCTACCGCCTCCGCCAGCAGTTCTTCTTTGTCCCGATAATGTTTGTAAAAGGTACCCCGATTCAGATCGGCGCCTCGCACCAGATCAGTGATCGAGATGTCTTTGAACTCGCGTTCGTGCATCAAAGCGATCAGCGTTTCTTTGAGCGCTTTTTTAGAACGCCGGATACGGCGGTCGACATGCGATAAAGACGCTAATGCAGCCGTTTCAGACGAAGAATCGCTCATCCGGCAGCCCTCCTTTTTCACAGTAAAATCACTTAATGAACAGTCAAGCAAGCAGATGCTCATTAACGAACAAAAGGCCCTGCTTTTACCGATTGAATACGCTGTCTATGATTGATTATACTAAATTCAGCAGTAGATAATGAACATTTGTTGACGAAAATCATTTATTGAATACGGGAGGTCGCAAACATGAAACTTCAAGGCAAAACGGCGATTGTAACGGGGGCAGCATCGGGCATGGGACGCAGCATTGCGATCCTGTATGCAGCGGAAGGCGCGAAGGTCGCGGTATCGGATATCAATCTGGAAGCGGCGGAAAAGGTAGCGCAAGAAATCAAGGATGCGGGCGGCGAAGCTTTTGCGATCAAGACCAACGTGGCGTCCGAAGAAGATATTCAAGCGCTTGTTGACGGTACGGTCGAAAAATACGGCACGCTCGATATTCTCGTCAATAACGCAGGCATCATGGACGGCTTTACGCCGGCAGGAGATCTGACGGATGAGCTGTGGGAGCGCGTTTTCGCGATTAACACAACCGGACCGATGCGGGCGATCCGTAAAGCCCTCCCGATTTTCTTGGAAAAAGGACAAGGCGTCATCGTCAACGTGGCTTCGGCAGGCGGTCTGAACGGTTCGCGCGCAGGCGCGGCTTACACGGCATCCAAGCACGCGGTGGTCGGACTGACGAAGAACGTCGGTTTCCAATACGCGGTGAAAGGCATTCGTTGTAACGCGATCGCACCGGGCGGCGTGGCGACGAATATCTCCGCTTCGATGGGTCAGCCGAATGAGTTCGGCGCGCAGCGCGCGATGGCCGGCATGAACCTGAACCCGCGCGTAGGCGAGCCTGACGAGATCGCGAAGGTGGCCCTTTTCCTCGGTTCCGACGATTCCAGCTTCGTAAACGGCGTGACATTGGCGGCGGACGCGGGCTGGACGGCTTACTGATTGGATTCCGTCATCTAAATAGACTTAACTTTAAAGCTCTTTCGGCTTCGGCTGAAGGAGTTTTTTTGATGTTCAAAACAAATATAATCTATCGATAAGCGAGAAAAAGGTCATGCAACGTGGCGTAACACTTTTTTTGGAAGGCGATGGAGGATAACGGATCATATATTTTCATGAAAAGCTTTTTTTCTCTACGCAACATAAGATTTTTGTCCGATAAAGAACGTTGGGAGCAAGCACAGGCGACAGGAGGAACGGCAATGAATATTCATGAAGAATTGACGCAAGTAACGGGAAGGCAAGAGTTTATCGCGTTTGTGCATCGCCTGACGCAAGATTTGGAACATAGCCAAGAAGAATGGGCAAACATTACGCTAAAAGATTATCTGCTCAGCATCGCTTCCTGGGTCGAGGACGGCGCGCACGAGCAGGATGAGAAGGATGGTCGTTTGCCGGGTGCTGCGGTTCCGCGTCGTGCAGAGGTGGAGTGGGAGCGTCTGGCGTTTCTATTGTTCGCGGCTGGACGTTACGAGTAAAAACCGTTGCGCTTCACGACCAATCCGAGGGAACTTTTTCGTTCGGGCACAACCCGCAGCGAAAAGGTTCTTTTTTTGCGGTAAAATGGTATAGTGAACACGGAAACAATGCGGACGGACGTTGGATAGACGAGTGCGAGCAGTATCCAATTTTAATATAGATGGAGAGTTTAATATCATGAGCGAGCAAAACAGCAAGTCAATCGGAATCAGTCGCAAAGAGCGCAAGCTTCAGACCGCCAAGGAGGAGAAAAAGAAAAAACGTCCTTCGGGTAAAAAAAAGCCGGGCGTTAAGCGCAGTTCGCTGCCGGGCAAAGAAGCAAGCGGCGAGCGGACAGCAGCGGCTGTTCCTGCGGCGCAAAGCGAGCAAAAACCGGCCCCGCGCAAAGAACGGAGTGAACGCGGAGCTTCGACAGGACGCGGGCGTTCTTCGGCGCCTGCGCGTCCAGCCAAATCGAATGACGGAGCGGAACGTCTGAGCCCGAGCGAACGTTACGAGAAACGTCAAAGCGAACGGGCCAACGCCGCTTCGGCGAAGCAAGCCTTCGGACAGAAAAAAAATAAGACCCAGCGTGAGACGTCGGCTTCGGGTCAACCTTATGCGGGTGGCAAAGCGGTATCGGCAGGCACGGATATGGGCAAAACCAAAGACGGCCAGGTTGGGCGCGTATCCCCGGTTGCAGGCAAAACTCCTTATGCGAGCAGCGATGCTTCGGCAAAACGTCCTGTTGCTCCGGCGGACGCCGAGCAGATCAAGGTAGGCGATCGCATCGTCGTCACGATCAAGCGTATCGGAATCAACGGCGAAGGCGTCGGTTATTTCCGCCGCAAAGCGGTCTTTATCGACGGCGCGATCACGAACGAAGTGGTGAAGGCGGAAGTGCTGGAGACGCAAGCGAAGTTTATCAAAGCCAAGCTGGTCGAGATCGAAAAAAAATCGAAACACCGGGTCGAGCCTCCGTGTCCGGTATACGGAATCTGCGGCGGCTGCCAGCTTCAGCATATTTCGTACGAAGGCCAACTGATCGCCAAGCTGGAAATCGTGCGTGAAGCGTTCAGTCGCTATTCGGGGCTGAACGATCTGAAGATCAAGCCGACGCTCGGCATGGATCGCCCGTGGGATTACCGCAACAAGGCCCAGCTCCAAGTCGAGCGTCGCGACGTCAAAGGCTCGAAAAGCGATATTATCGCCGGCCTGTACGAGATCGGCAGCCATGAGATCGTCGATATTAGCGGCTGCCCGATCCAGCATCCGCAGGTCAACCGCGCGATCGACCGCGTGAAGGCGGTACTCGGCGAACTGAACATTCCGTTGTCCAAAGGCGACAGCCGTGGCGGGCGCAGCGATATTAAAGATAGCGGCCAGCGTAAAGGCGTGCGTACGATCGTCGTGCGCAACGGTTTCCAATCCGGCGAGATCCAAGTGACGCTCGTCACCGAGACGGCGGATCTGCCGCGTCAAGAAGAGATGGTCGAACGTCTGCGTCTGGAGCTGCCGGAAATGAGCGGGCTGTCGGTGAACGTGAACCCGTTCAAAACGCCGCTGATCTTCGGCGAGCGCACGATCAGCCTGTGGGGCAATGAAGCGATGAACGAATCGCTTGGCGACCTGAACTTCACCTTGTCGCCCCGCGCCTTTTTCCAATTGAACCCGGAGCAGACGATCAAGCTGTACGAGTCCGTTAAAGTCGCTGCGGCCTTGACCGGCAAAGAAACCGTTGTCGACGCTTACTGCGGCACGGGTACGATCGGTTTGTGGCTGGCTCCTTACGCGGCCCAAGTCCGCGGCATCGAAGTGATCCCGGAAGCGGTCGAAGACGCGCGTCGCAACGCCGAGCGCAACGGCCGCGATAACGCGGATTTCTTCGAAGGCGAAGCGGAAGACCTGCTGCCGCGCTGGGCGAAAGAAGGCTACAGCCCGGACGTGATCGTCGCCGACCCTCCGCGCGTGGGTCTGGATCGCAAGTTCCTGGAGACGGTGCTGCGCACGAAACCGCAGAAATTCGTGTATGTGTCGTGCAATCCTTCGACGCTGGCGAAGGATTGCAAAGTGCTGCTGGAAGGCGGATACGAGATCCAGTCGGTACAGCCGATTGATATGTTCCCGCAGACGAGTCAAGTGGAGTGCGTGACGGTGTTGGTGAAGAAATAAAAGCATAGAAGCAGATGGAAAGCCCGAACTTTTTGAGTTCGGGCTTATTTCTATTCAATAGAGAAATACTCTGGTATGATAAAAAGGATTTATTTTACAAAAAAAGATTGGAGCTGATCCATATTCTTTTTTATAAAAAATCTGTATGCTGTGGGCTTCTATCCATAATCATATTTCTCTCAGGATGCAGTTACTTCAAACCTGCACCCACCGCACACTCGATGACGACACAGCAACTGCCAAACGGCCAAACCAGAGTCGTTCCGATGCCTCCTTCAGTCTCCGTCCCTTTAGACCGGGAGCTGCTGCAAAAGCTGGATCAAAAACAAACCGTTCTCCAGTCGCTTATAGCCGAGAAACTCGGCCTGAACAGAGAAGACGTCCTGGTGAAGCTTAGCCAGACATCGCTTGTCGCCCAAAACGACATCTACGAAATCACCTGTTCCGTGATTCTCAACACCGCCGCCACATTCAAAGACAAGCAAGAGAATATCGATGAAGTCATTAATCAGATTTTGGACACCGTAACCGAAGCCTCAATCAACACGAAGATCAGCAGCGAGAATATCCGCATTATGAATAATGAAGGCGTTCAGTTGAATTGACCGACGATCTTCATATCAGACTGTATTTATATCCATTTAGAATCAGGAATAGTTAAAAGAAGAAATTAATTAGATGTAACAAGATTTGAACTTTGAAAACACGGCCGGTTCGGTTGTGTTTTTTTACCGCGTTTTGTTGTAAACTACAGTGTGGAAGAAATACGCGGAATCCGCAAACTTTACATGAACATGAGGCGTGTAGTCGAAATTGAATTCAGCCTATGCGTTTAGAATAGAGAGGTTTGGAACATGATACAAAATTTTTGGCAGGACCTGCCGAAACCTTTTTTCATATTGGCGCCGATGGAAGATGTCACCGACGTTGTCTTCCGCCATGTCGTCAGCGCGGCGGCGAAGCCTGACGTGTTTTTCACCGAGTTCGCTAACAGCGAAAGCTACTGCCACCCGGAAGGGCGTCACAGCGTGCGCGGGCGGTTGGCGTTCACGGAAGACGAGCAGCCGATCGTGGCGCATATTTGGGGAGACAAACCGGAATATTTCCGCCAGATGAGCATCGGTATGGCAGAAGCGGGCTTCAAAGGCATCGACCTCAACATGGGTTGCCCGGTGCCAAACGTCGCAGAAAACGGCAAAGGTAGCGGTTTGATCTGTCGTCCGGAACTTGCGGCGGAGATCATCGAAGCAGCCAAAGCCGGCGGTCTTCCGGTCAGCGTCAAAACGAGGCTCGGCTTCACCGAGATCGACGAATGGCGCGGTTGGCTGACGCATATTTTGCGGCAGGACATCGCGAATCTGTCGATTCACCTGCGGACGCGCGAAGAAATGAGCAAAGTCGATGCGCACTGGGAGTTGATCCCGGCGATCAAGCAGTTGCGCGACGAGATCGCGCCGCAGACGCTGCTCACGATCAACGGCGATATTCCGGATCGTCAAAAAGGCTTGGAGCTTGCGGAAAAGTACGGCGTGGACGGAATCATGATCGGACGCGGCATTTTCCATGATCCGTTTGCTTTTGAACAGGAGAAAAAGGAGCATGGCAGCGACGAGCTTTTGGATCTGCTGAAGCTGCATCTGGATCTGCACGATCATTATTCGGAGCATTTGGAACCGCGTCCGTTCAAAGCGCTGCCTCGTTTTTTCAAAATCTACGTGCGCGGATTCCGTGGCGCGAGCGAACTGCGAGCGAAGTTGATGGAAGCCAAGTCGACGGAAGAAGTGCGGGCAGGATTGGCGGAGTTCGCGAGCCGGGCAGATAATCGAACAGCGGAGGTTCATACGGAAAGCAAAAACTGAGCCTGGTTTCCAAATTGAATTTTCCGGGCGTCACTGTTATAATCGAAGCACAAAGAATGCAAAGCAAAAGGAGCCGTGCTGGTAACACGGCCCCTGATGCAATAGCCGCTTTTAAGGGCGGTTGGCTTTCGGGTGGAGCTACTATAAATAGACCGCTACCCTTGGACAGGGCGGTCTATTTCTTTTTGTGGAAAGAAAGAATCAAAATCACCAACGTTGCGAACGAGATCATCAACATCAGAGTTTGATATATCTCCACAGGCCTCACCTCCCCTCCGGGAGATTAGCCGACCGCCCATATTAGCCTTTCTATTGCTTGATTAGTATATCATGTATACGCAAATAAGTAATAATAAAATAACTTTCTTGCGTTATTATCGAAGGTTAACGATTGAGTTTTGCGATGCTCACTGCTATAATCGAAGAACAAAGAACGCAAAGTAAAAGGAGCCGTGCGACCAACACGACTCCTGATGCAATAGCCGCTTTTAAGGGCGGTTGGCTTTGAAAGGTGCGCATCATTGATAGACCGCTATCCTTGCAGAGGGCGGTCTATTTCTTTTTGTGGAACGAAAGAATCAGAATCACCAACGTTGCGAATGAAATCATCAACATCAGAGTTTGATAAATTTCCACGGGCTTCACCTAAAAGTTTTCGTAAGAAAACTACATCGGAAGCATATGCTTATTCTCCGGGAGATTAGCCGACCGCCCATATTAGCCTTTCTATTGCTTGATTAGTATATCACGCATGCGTAAAAAAGGCATATTCGAATGACTTTTTTACGCTATTTTCGATTATTGCCAATTGAATTTTTTCGTCTTCGTTGCTATAATCGAAAGACAAAGAACGCAAAGCAAAAGGAGCCGTGCGACCAACACGACTCCTGATGCAATAGCCGCTTTTAAGGGCGGTTGGCTTCAAGGGTGATCCATCATAAATAGACCGCTACCCTTGCAGAGGGCGGTCTATTTCTTTTTGTGGAACGAAAGAATCAGAATCACCAACGTTGCGAATGAGATCATCAACATCAGAGTTTGATAGATTTCCACGAAGCATCACCTCCCTTCCGGGGAGATTAGCCGACCGTCCATATTAGCCTTTCTATTGCTTGATCAGTATATCACGTGTACGTAAATAAGTAATCCAATAATATCTTTTTTACGTAATTATTCTTTCCCCCGATCACAAAACGCCAGTCCTCTTTTTCTTCGATCTGTGGTACGCTTATCCGATATCCGCATGACAACAAGCGAGACCGAAGGAGTTAAAGCCCACATGAACGAGAATCAACCGTATAACGAAACGATGAACGAACCCGATACAGCAACGCCCAACGAACAACCCTCCTTTTCCGATTACGACCTCAGCCCCGAAATCACCCGCGCCCTCGATACGTTAGGCTATAAATCCCCGACTCCCGTGCAACAACAGGTCATCCCGCAAGCGCTCGCAGGCCGCGACGTCACCGTCAAATCGCGGACAGGCAGCGGCAAAACGGCGGCTTACGGCATTCCTTTGTGCCAACTGTTGGACTGGGAAGAAAGCCGTCCGCAAGCGCTGATCCTCACCCCGACGCGCGAACTGGCCGATCAGGTGAAAGAAGACATCATGAACATCGGACGTTTCAAACGGATCAAAGCGGCGGCGATCTACGGCAAACAGCCCTTTGATCGGCAAAAGCGCGAGTTGATGCAGCGCAATCACGTGATCGTCGGCACGCCGGGTCGGGTGATGGATCATATCGAGAAAGACACCATCGACCTTGAACGCATTCAGTACTTGGTAATCGACGAAGCCGACGAGATGCTGAGCATGGGCTTTATCGAGCAATTGGAAAAGATTATCCGCGAGCTGCCGACCGACCGCGTCACGATGCTGTTTTCCGCTACGCTGCCGCAGGACGTCGAACGTCTGTGCCACCGTTACATGACCGATCCTGTGGACATCGAGATCGGATCACCGAACGACAAACGCCAGACGCAGATCGAGCACAGATTGTACCGAGTGGGCGAAAAGTCCAAACCGGCGCTGCTGCAAAAAGTGACCGTCGTCGAAAATCCGGATAGCTGCATCATTTTCTGCCGGACGAAAGACAACGTGGATGCCGCAGCCGCTCATCTCGATCGTCTGGGCTATCCCGTCAACAAAATCCACGGCGGCATGGAGCAGGACGACCGCAACCGCGTCATGAACGAGTTCCGCGCCGGGAAATTCCGTTATTTGGTCGCGACAGACGTGGCCGCGCGCGGCATCGACATCGACCGGATCACGCATGTCATCAACTACGATCTGCCGATGGAAAAAGAAAGCTACGTGCATCGCACGGGCCGTACGGGACGCGCGGGACAAAGCGGCATCGCGATCACCTTCGCCACGCCGTTCGAAAATAAATTCCTCGGCGCGATCGAAAGCTATATCGGGTTCGAGCTGCCGCTGGCCGAAGAACCTTCCGCGTACGCCGTAGCCGAAGCGCAAGCATCGTTCGACCGCAAGCTGCGCGACCGCCCGGTGGCGAAAAAGACCAAAGGCGAAGAACTGAACGCGGACATCATGAAGCTATATTTTAACGGCGGCAAAAAGAAAAAGCTGCGTCCGGTCGATTTCGTCGGCACGATCGCGCGCATCGAAGGCATCACGGCCGAAGACATCGGGATTATCAGCGTGCAGGAGACGGTCACATACGTGGACATCCTGAACGGAAAAGGCGAGAATGTGCTGAAAGCCATGCAGGAGACGACGGTCAAAGGGAAGCTGCTCAAGGTGCAAAAAGCGCGGACTTAAAGCATGTTAAAGCGAATAAAAGGGTAATAATCCATAACACGAAAACGCGAGTTCGGACATTGAAGTCTTCTCGCGTTTTTAGGCTTTTCTGATTCTAAAGGAGGAGTGAGTCATGAACCTGCAACAAGTCATGGACGAACTGCAATCGCTGGGCACGGAACGCACCAAAAAAAGATACTTGTCCGACGGTGCGCAAGAACCGGTATACGGCGTGGCGACCGGAGCGATGAAGCCGTTGGCGAAAAAGATCAAGAAAGACCAGAAGCTGGCCGAGGAGTTGTATGCGACGGGCAATTATGACGCCATGTATTTTGCGGGCGTGATCGCCGATCCGGCCAAGATGACGGAACAGGATTTCGACCGCTGGATCGACGCCGCGACTTTTTATAAGATCGCCGATCATATCGTGGCGGTCACGCTGTCGGAAACGGAGATCGCGCAGCAGGTGGCGGACAAATGGATCGCGAGCGGGGAAGAACTGCGCATGTCGGCGGGGTGGAGCTGTTATTGTTGGCTGATCGGCAGCCGCGCGGACCAGGAGTTCGATACGGATAAACTGGATCTGATGCTAAAAAGCGTCGAAACCAACCTCGCGGAAGCGCCGGCACGCACGCAATACGCGATGGCGAATTTCGTTTATACCGTCGGCGTTTCCTATGTCCCGCTGCATGACCGGGCCGTCGATACCGCCGAAGTCATCTCGACGGTCGAAGTCGGTCAGGCAGCGGGAAAATCCAAGTTTCTTCAAACGTCGGAAAATATCCGTAAAGCCGTAGAGCGAGGGCAACTAGGATTTAAAAGAAAAGCCGTACGCTGTTGATAGACGGTCGAACGGTTACGGACAAGGATACCAATCCAAAATACCTCCGAGCACCGGATCGTAACGCCAACGGGTACACATTTGCTGACGGTCTTTGTTGTCATTGTCGGGTTTGTCCGTTTTCGGGTCCTGTTTGCGATTGTCCGCGAGTTGTTGCAAATAGGCGGCGTAATCGTCTTGTACCTGCTTTTTCGTGACGTTGTTTTTCTGTAAAAAGGCTTCGTCGTACATGTTCACCTCTTGCAGATAAGGGTTCCACAAAATCAAGGCGTCGCTGGCTTCTCCGATAAAACGCAACGGAACGAACGTATTGCCGTTTTTGGCCGCTGCCGCTTCGGTCAAAAGAACCGTTTTCCCGTTGACCGTCGCTTGTTTGCTGCCTACTTTTAACGTGAAATCAAGCGATCCTTTCGTTCCGCGAACCGTTTGCGAAGCGGCGTCCCATTTGACCTGAATGCCGAGCGATTCGAACAGGGGGCGCATCGGAACGAGCGTGGTGCCGTTTTTGCTGTAAGGCGGCGTACCCAGCTGCATGCGCTTGTCGTTATGTATGACTCCGATCGTCGAACCGTTGTCCGCCCGCGCAATCGAAGCCAAAGGCAACGAAGCAAGCAGAACGAGAGCAAGCGCGATTCTCAGGAAATAAAAGGCGGGGCGACGTTGAGACTTGGGGATATTCATGTTGGAATGAACTCCTTTCAACTCTTTTTTCACCCCCTTTTACCCTTCTCGCTAAAAGATTAAACCTAAAAAAGGATAAAATATGTTTTATGGAAATGAAATTTCCAATTCCCGACTTAACGCTTCCGACACTTCCCCAACCCCCGGCAATGCCTCCAACAACCCGAACGTCTCCCCGCCCCACTCGCCGTCCGCATCCCATACCTGCCGACCGATCCGAACTTTTTTTTCGTCCAGATAAGGGTCTATCCGCGATAATGCTTCTTCCACAAACCCATCCGGCAAAAGCTTCTCCCTTTTCTTCGACCATTCCGTCAGAAACGACAACCCTCGAAGCAGATCATACTCGAAAAACCTCGGGAAGCACGGCTTCAGCCATTCTTCGTTAATCACGTTCCCGCTGCTTTTCGAACACACCAGCCGATGCTCGATCAGATACCGCGCGCCTTCGTCCAAAAAGCTTTTTTCCCGCTCCGTAAAAGGCCGATCCGTGCAGCGCAATATCGCTTCGAGCGGCGGCAGGGTGGAGACGGTCGAGCTTTTGCGGGAATGGATATAAGCGTCGGGATCGCAGTTCAGTCCGCCGTCCGGCAGTTGATGCTTCAGCAGCCATTCGCGAATCCACGGCATTTCCGTATCGGGATCGCAGCCGTAGGCCGACAGAATTTGATAAAACACCGCAAGTTCGCAATGGCAGCAATCCCAGCGATCCCGGTCTTCCGCACGCACGGGAGCATCGCTTTCTTCTATAACAAAAACCGGCCAAACCTGTGTCTGAAGCAGCCTTTTTGCCTGAACGATCGCTGTCTCCGGGATACGCCGAACCTCGCCCATTTCGCACAAAGCGGCCATATGCCACCAGGCACCGTCCCATTTGTTGCGGCTGTCTCCGTCATGCTCAGGCTCGAAATGCGTAGTCTTTTCCAAAAAAGCGACAGAAGCTTCGATCGCGGCGGATACGTCGGGGTTAAACGTCATAAACATTCTCCTTCGGCAGATGATAAACGATTCGGCGTGTTCTTCAATTGCTGTTCGATTTTGCGCAAGGTATCGCCGTCGGCCGTATAAATCATCAATTTCAAATCGGGCTGCTCCGCAACCTGCAAGCTTACATGTTCAAACTCTACCGCGCCGAGATCGGCATCGTTCCATTCTTTGTGGCAGTCGGTGACCATTCGGACCTCATGATCCGGCCAGTGCGCGCGAAATAATTCGCTTTCTTCCATAAACGCGGCGATGGTTTCGTTCAGCCTGGCATCCAGCGGATAACGAACGGAATCGGCCCGGAACCGGGCGACCATCGTTTTGATCCGTTCCCGCCAATCCGGATTGCTGCTTCTGAATAAAGGATCGGTCAAAAAGTAACGCAGCAGATTCGGTCGGGCTTGGAGGTCCGGCGAATCGGAAGGCAGATGAAACAGCACTTCGGCCGAGCGATTCCACACCAGCATATCC
This sequence comes from Saccharibacillus sacchari, assembly GCF_037722395.1. Classification (GTDB taxonomy): domain Bacteria; phylum Bacillota; class Bacilli; order Paenibacillales; family Paenibacillaceae; genus Saccharibacillus; species Saccharibacillus sacchari_A. The sequence goes on from NZ_JBBKAR010000019.1 coordinate 71,863, forward strand.
CAATAGCGGTCAAGCACGTAAGCCGGATGCGGCTGCAAAGCGAACACGGATTTTTTTAACCCGGAACTGATCCGGCGATACGCTTCCGATTCGACCGCTTCTCCCGCTTCGAACAGCAATAGCAAGTAACGCCGCTCTCCTTCGGACAAGCGCAAAGCGGAAGCCAGGCTTTCGATGATTTGCCGGGAAGGGCGAACATCTTTGCCTTGCTCGATCGACGTATACCACGAGACGCCGATATTGGCGAGTTGAGCGACTTCTTCGCGCCGCAGTCCCGGCGTGCGGCGGCGTCCGTGGACGGGCAGCCCGATCTCCTCCGGACTGACGCGTTCGCGGGCCGCGCGCAAAAAGTCGCCCAGCGACTGTTGCGGGGATGTAGTGTTCATGGCGGGTACCTCCTTTATTTTAGCCTGATGCTCGGAATCATAGGATAACCACCGTGTGGTTGAGCGTTTCCGGCCTGCGTATAGTAGCGGTAGATCGCAACGGTTGCGACGTCCAAAAAACATTATGGATTGGAGTTCACTATACCATGAAAATATTCGTAACAGGCGCAACAGGCAAAGTCGGCAGCCGTTTTACGGCCTATATGCTTAAAGAGGGCCATCAAGTTCGGATTCTGGTCAGAGATGCCGAGCGGGCAAAAGGTTTGGAGGAACAAGGAGCGGAAATCGTGGAAGGGAATCTGCTGCAAGCGGAGCGTTTGACGGAAGCGCTGCGCGGCACGGACGCCGTCGTGCATTTGGCCGCCCAATTTCGCGGCGTCAGCGAAGAAGTAGCCTGGGCATCCAACCTTGACGCGACGCAAGCTTTGGCTAATGCCGCGCTGCAAGCGGGAGTGAAGCGTTTTGTGTTCAGCAGCACGGGAATGGTATATAGCGGCATGAAGCGCGATGTACCGTGCCGCGAGAATGATCCGCTTCAGCCGATTATGGCTTACCCTCGCACGAAAGTAGCCGCGGAAAATGCTTTGCAAGAACTGCATCGCGAACAAGGGTTGGATTTGCGCATCATCCGAATCGGTTTCGTATACGGCGACGGCGACCGGCATATTCAGGAAGCGGCTCCTTTGCTGAGTCAATGGAACGCCGCATGTCCGATGTCGCTCGTGCATCACGAAGACGTGTGTCAGGCTTTGCTGCTTGCGGCCGTTACGCCGGATATCGCCGGCCGCGTCTTTAACGCGGTCGACGATACGCCGATTGCTGTCGGCGAACTGCTTCGGTTGAACGGGCTGCCGACACAGGATTCCGCCGAAGAAGAACCCGATCTGCAGCAAGTTCTCGATCCGGCGCGCATCAAGCAAGAGTTGGGTTTTCAAGCGAAATATGCTTCGTTTCATGAGGCCAAAGAGCAAGGCGCGTTGTAAAACGAACCGTCCCAACCCGTTTTTCGTATCGTCGATTGCCCGGCTTTTCGGGCGGTCGGCTTTTTTTATCGCTCAAAGCGGATTTTATCTTGTTGTTTTTTCGATAACGGTCCGGTTTGCAACAGTCTGACCCCGAGCCATATCCACCACAACGCATGAAAAAGCTGGGTAACGAACATGGCGGCGTTGCCGATCAGCCAAGGGTACGACGCGACGAGATCCAGCGCGGCGGCCACGAAGCCCAAGATCGCCGTCAGGCGTCCGAGCGGACTGCGCCATATCGCAAGGCTCAAACAGACGGTCGCCGCGCAAAGCACCAGAAGCGTCATATGTTGGCTGCCCGCGTACAAGCTGAACATCAATTTGAGCATATCCGTCGAAATGGCGATGCCGTACACGGGGTAGACGAGACGGCCGAGCGCGATCGCGCACAGCAGGTAATTCGGTACGACGAGCGCAAGGATGCCGCAACCGAGCAAGGCGGAGACCGGAGCGTTTTTCGCCAATACCCGATGCAGCGCGAATACGGCGGGGATCAGCGCCATCGGAGCGAAAAACATCAGTTCGTCCGCCATCGACAGATTGAAGCGCCATCGTTCCAACCAGCCCGCCCATTCCGCATTCATGACCGGCGGGCTTGGAACAGGCAGAAGAAACGCCGATAACGCGATAAAAAGAATGCCCGACACGATCAGCGCGAAGCTTCCGAACCGAACGACGGGAGAGTAAGATTCCGGCATAACGTTCAACACCTCGATTTCATTTTTTGGATAGCGGATAAATGTTTGGATCGCTGAATAGAAGAGTACACGAAGGGCTTGCGAAAGGCTAGAATCTGCGTCACATTCCCAGCTTGCACACCGCTATTCCATATGTTGGTTTTGACTTATATAATGAAAGCCTTTTTATTTATCCAAGCAAGCAAAAAGGGTTTGACAGCCTGTCGAAACTGGCACATAATCAATCCATACTAAATTCATCAGCTTTATAAGCGTTGGGAAAAAGGGGGATTCAACGATGTCTCGATTCAAGGCTTTGACGGGAAAAGGATTCGGCTGGGCCGTTCCGGCAGTATTGGTGTTTGCGGTGCTCGCAGGCTGCTCGGGCGGGGGCGGAGGCTCCACGGCGCAGACCGGAACCGACTCGTCGACTGGCACGCAAGCCACGACTTCAGGAAACGAAACGGCAGCGACGGAACCGGCGGAAGGCGGAACGTTCACCTATGCGCGTCCCGCGGCCGTCACGTCGTTCGATCTGCATAACGAAATTACGGCGAACAATGCGTTTGCTATCGATAAAGTATTCGAGCCGCTTGTATCGTTCGACAAAGACGGCAATATCGTGGACTGGCTGGCGCAATCGCACGAAGTGAGCGCGGACGGCCTGACGTATACGTTTGTGCTGAAAGACGGCCTTAAATTTTCCGACGGCACCGACGTGACGGCGAAAGACGCGGCGTTCTCGCTGGAGCGCCACCTGAAGGTCGGCGGCCCGCTCGAAATTTCCGCGAAAGTGGACAAAGTAACGGCGCAGGACGATCATACGCTGGTCGTGACGCTGCAAGAACCGTACACGCCGTTCCTGTCCGAAATGTCGAACTTCTCGAACGGGATCATCCCGGCCGACTTCGGCGGCAAAACGGAAGAAGAGTTTTTCAAAAAGCCGGTCGGCACAGGCCCGTTCGCGGTAGAGAGCTGGGACCCGACAGGCGACGTCACGTTCGTCAAAAACGAGCACTACTGGCAAGAAGGCAAGCCGTATCTCGATAAACTGGTCTACAAACTGGTACAAGACGACAGCCAGGCGCTGAACCAACTCAAAGCGGGCGAAGTCGACGGCATCGAATCGCTGGCGCTGCAAAATGCCGAAGAACTCAAAAACGGCGACGGCACCGGAGTCATCACCAACGGCAGTTGGGTAACGGAGCAATTGTTCTTCAACACGCTGGACGAGCATTTCTCCGACGAACACGTCCGCCGCGCATTGGCGCTGGCGATCGACCGCGAAGGATTGACCAATGCGCTGACGTTCGGTTACGCGCAAGCGGCGAATTCGCTGCTGCCGACGACTATTCCTTATAACTCGAACGATATCATCAAGCCGCTGAACTTCAATCTGGACGAAGCGAAAAAAGAACTGGCGCAATCCAAGTTCCCGACCGGATTCTCCAGCACGTTGCTGATCGCGTCCGGCAACGATACCCGGGCGCAGGAAGCGCAGATCATTCAAGCCGCGGCGCAGTCGATCGGCATCGAATTGAAGATCGAATCGGTCGAGCTGGCTTCGTTCCGCGAGCGTTTCTTCGCTTACGATTTCTCCGCGATGCTCAACAGCGGGCAAGCCGATTCGCCGGAAGCGAACTCGATCATCGCGTTCCAGACCGATCCGGACGGCTTCAGCAAATCGTACTGGACGCATTACACGAACGACGAAGTGACCAAGCTGTTGCACGAAGGACAAACGGCGGCGGACGGCGACGGTCGCCAAAAGATCTACACCGATCTGCTGCAAATTCTTGCGGATGACGTGCCTTATATTCCGCTCTACTACCCGGATGTATTGAAAGGCGTACGTTCTTCCGTGGAAGGTCTTGTTGCCTTGCCGAACGGAAGCCTGCGTTTCGAAGACGTACGGATCGCCCAATGACGAAGATCAATATCCGAACAGCCCGCCGAGAGGCGGGCTTTCCGTCATCATGGAGGTGGATCGCGATCGCGGCGCTGCGTGCGCTGATCGTGATTTTGTGCGTCACGACGGCCGTGTTTTTCCTGATTCGGATCGTACCGGGCGATCCGGCCAAAATGATTCTCGGCGAATACGCGACCGACGAATCGATCGCGGCGCTGCGGCATACGCTGGGGCTTGACCTGTCGTTGTGGGAACAATTTATGCGCTTTGTGCGGACGCTGTTCACGCAGGGCGACACGGGAAATTCGATCGTCTCCGGCGTGTCGGTGCGCGAGCTGATCGCCGCCCGCACGCCCGTCACGCTGCTGCTGATCGCGCTGGCCTGCGTGCTGGCGATCGCTTTTTCGCTGGTGCTCGCCGTGCTCGCCGCCACGAACAAAGACAAGCTGCTCGACCATCTGATCCGCGTTTTTCCCGCGATCACGCTGGGTATGCCCGTCTTTTGGGTCGGATTGCTGCTTATTTTGCTGTTCGGCGTCCGGCTGCATTGGTTTCCGGTCGGCGGCGTGAAAGAAGGGTGGAGCGGCATGCTGTACAGTCTGACGCTGCCCGCGATCACGGTCGCTTTTTCCCAGATTCCGACGCTTGTCCGCTCGCTGCGCGCGCAGATGCTGGACGTGCTGGAATCCGATTTCGTCGTGACGCTTCGGGCCGCCCGTATTCCCCGCCGCGTCATCTTGTTCAAGCATGTACTGCGCAACGCGGCGCTGCCGACGCTGATGCTGTTCGGCGTGAACCTGTCTTACCTGATCGGCGGAACGCTGGTGGTAGAGCAGGTCTTCGGCATCAAAGGCATCGGCAGTCTGCTGTTCACATCCATATCAAGCCGGGATTTCCCGGTTATCCAGGGTATCGCGCTGTATTGCGCAGTCGCTGTGGTGGCGATCGGCCTGCTGGTCGATATCGTCGCCTGGTGGCTGGACCCGAGAACGAAGGAGAAGCGATAACATGAACCGAAATCCATTATCGTCGAACCGGTCTTGGGTCATCTCGGAAAAAGCGGGGTGTTCGCGATGAAAATCAACGATCTGCCGCTCAACTCCGAAATCGCCGCCGGAACCGAAACCGAATCGCTTTTGCCTCCGAATCCAAAGTCTTCCGGTCAGCGCGGTTGGAGCCGGGCACGCCGGATTCCTGCGCTGATCGCCGGAAGCATTATGATGCTCCTGCTCATCCTCGCCGCGATCCTTATTCCGTGGCTCAGTCCGTACGATCCGATCACGCAGGATCTAAGCGCGTTTCTTCAACCGCCGTCCGCGCAGCACTGGCTGGGCACGGATCAGCTCGGCCGTGACCTGTTCACCCGCCTGATCTATGCCGCCCGCACCGATCTCGGCATCATGGTGCTGGCCGAGATCATTCCGTTCGTCTCGGGCATCGCGATCGGCATGCTGGCGGGGTATTACGGCGGCTGGGTCAATACGGTCGTATCGCTGGTGACGGACACGTTTATCGCGTTTCCGTTTTACCTGATCGTTATCATCGTCGCGTTTGCCAGCGGAGCGGGCGCGCAGGGCATCTATATCACGTTCATGCTGGTCGGCTGGATCGTGTTCGCCCGCGTCTCGCGCGGCTTGACCGCGTCGCTAAGGCAGCAGGAATGGGTCGCTTCGGCGCAAACGCTCGGCTTGCCCGGCTGGCAAATCCTGCTGCGCCATCTGTTGCCGAACATTTTGCCGCAAGCCGTGGTCGTGCTGATGACGGATATGGTCGGCGTGCTGGTCGCGATCGTGACGCTGGGCTATCTCGGCATCGGGATCGCGCCGCCCACGCCGGACTGGGGCACGATGATCGCCGACGGGCAATCGTTCATGACGACCGCCTGGTGGCTGTCCGCCGTGCCGGGCTTCGCCGTCGTCTACACCGGAATATCGCTGTCGCTGATCGGCGACGGACTGTCCGATCTGTGGAGGAGGAAATCATGATTGTGGGGAAAAAAGAACAAAACGAGAAACAAGGCACGTTCGGCGGGCAGTCAGAGCATGGAGAGGACGAATCCCTTCTGGTCGTCGACAATCTGACGCTGTCTACTCCTTCCGGACAAAATCTGGTCGAAGGCATTTCCTTCTCCCTGCGACGCGGCGAAAGCATCGGCCTCGTCGGCGAATCCGGCTCCGGCAAATCGCTGACGCTGCGCGCCGTGCTGGGACTGCTGCCGCGCGGCGTCCGGCTCGCCGGAGGGCAAGTGCGCCACGCGGCCAGTCCCGCGATGGTGTTCCAGGACCCGCGTGGCGCGCTCGATCCGCTCTGCCCGGTCGTGAAGCAGGTAACGGAAGTCGTCCGTTACCGCCAGCGCAAAAGCCGCCGCGAAGCGCGCGACGAAGCGCTCAAGTTGCTGTCGCTGCTGGGCTTGCCCGATTCGCTGCAACGCGAAGACCGTTATCCGAACCAACTGTCCGGCGGCCAGTGCCAACGGATCGTAATCGCGTTGGCATTGGCTTGCCGCCCGGATATTCTGCTGTGCGACGAGCCGACGACGGCGCTCGACGTGACCGTGCAACGGCAGATCGTCGATCTTCTGATCCGGTTGCAGCGCGAGCTGGGCTTCGCGCTGGTATTCGTCACGCACAATCTGGCGGTCGCCGCCGAAATGTGCTCGCGCCTGATCGTGATGCAGCAGGGGCGCGCCGTCGAAGCGGGACCGGCGCTGGATATTCTGACCCGTCCGGGCGATCCGTATACGCAAATGCTGATCGAAGCCGTGCTTCCGTTGCCGGAAAGCGAGTGGGAAGCCGGACAAAAGGAGGAAAAGCCATGAGCAAGGATCTGATCGTCGACAACATGACGGTTCGCTACGGCGGATTCGCCGCGCTGGACGGCGTGACGCTGAACGTCCCGGCGCATACGACGCTCGGCCTCGTCGGCGAGTCCGGCTCGGGCAAATCGACGTTGGCCCGAGCCGTCGCGGGATTGATTCTGCCGAGCGAAGACCGTCTGCTGCTCGGCGACCGGCCGCTTGCCAAGCGCCGCAGCCGCGAGCAGCGCAAGCAAATCCAGATGATTTTCCAGAATCCCGACGCTTCGCTGAATCCCCGGCATACCGTGCGGCAGATCCTGTCCGAAGCGCTGCGTTTTCACCGCATCACGCAGGGACGCGCCGATACGGAGCGCCGAAGCCTGGAACTGCTGGAGCAAGTCAAGCTCGCTTCGGGTTCGCTGGATCGTTACCCGCACGAATTTTCCGGCGGGCAGCGGCAGCGGATCGCGATCGCCCGCGCGATCAGCGTCGAGCCGGCGCTGCTGATCGCCGACGAGCCGACCAGCGCGCTCGACGTATCGGTGCAGCGCAGCGTGTTGGAACTGTTCCGCGACATCAAAGCCGAACTGAACCTGACGATGTTATTCATCTCGCACGACTTGGGCGTGATCCATGCGGTCAGCGATACGGTCGCCGTGATGCGGCAAGGCATGCTGGTCGAAGTCGCGCCGAACGAACGCTTTTTCGCGCAGCCGCAATCGGCGTACGGACGCGAACTGCTGGCGGCCGTGCCGAAGATGCCGACGGCAGGAGGGGCAGGCGGCGCTGCAAGGTAAGCTTCGTGGATCGAGGCGGGGATGGCAGGGGATAATGGCTGGTGGTGCTGGTGCTACTATTAGTTCCCTTTCCCCCTACCCGTCCGCACCCGCACCAGCGCAACAAAGGCAAGCGTCAAGATCTGCTGTTTCTGTGCAAGCAGCTCTGCGTCCGCGCCCGCATCGGCGCGACAAAGACAAGCACAGAAATGTTGACGTTTTGCACACTTTTTTTACGATAATTCGCTTCGATATCCACAAAAGAGAGCATTACGTCAACATTTTTGGCCGATTTTTGGCTTTTAAGCCGAATCAGCGATAAAATATGCGCATTTCGTCAGCATTTTCATATTTACGGCTCGATTTGAGCAAAAATGTGAGCGTCACGTCAACATTTTAATCAAACACCTTAAATACCGAACCGAACGGAGGCAAACCATGAATACCATACAACCCGGCTTCGTGCCTTTGACACGCGCCGAATACGATACTTTAACGAAGCTGCTCGGCGAGCTGCTGCATACGCAATATCCGCCGGTCGTTATCCCGGGCGAAGCCATTTTGGGCATCGAAGCGATCGCGGCAAGCATCGCGGCGCCGGGCCGTCGCTTTTTGAATATCGTCACCGGGCCTTACGGCACGCTGTTCGGCGAATGGCTGGAACGCGGCGGAGCGGAAGTCTTCGAGCTTCGCGTGCCGTTCGATGAAGTCGTGACTGCGCAAGCGGTACAAACGGCGATCGAGCGTTCGAAGCCGCATGCGATCTCATTTGTCCATGCGGAAGTCGTGACAGGCGGCTCCAATCCGGCAAAAGAAATTCTCGAACTGGCACGCCGATACGATCTGATCAGCGTGATCGATTCCGTGTCCGCAGTCGGCGGGGAAGAGCTGCCGATTGATTCGTGGGGAGCGGATCTGGTCGCAGTCGGCATGCAAAAAGCACTCGGCGGACCGAACGGCGTCAGCGCCGTCGCGGTATCGCCGCGCGGTTGGGCATTTATCGAATCGAATGCCCGCGCGCCGCGAAATTCGATCTTGTCGCTGCTCGACTTGCGTGCTCCGGGCGAAGGTCAGCCTTTTCGCGTGCCGCCGAGCATTCCGACGCTGGAAGCCCGCGCGCTGATCGCGACGCTGGCGGCCACCGAAGCGGAAGGACTGGAACAAGTGATTCGTCGTCACGAAATCGCGGCGGAATCTACAGCAGCGGGATTGCGGGCATTGGGGCTTCAAGGCTGGCAGCGCGATGCCGCGCGGCGTTCGACATTGACGACGACCGTACGGATCGGCGACGAACAGCTGCTGCGTATCGAGCAGCCGATCGGTATCGTAGCGCCCGGAGACGGTGAGCTGCGGGGTCAGCTGCTGCGTATCAACCATTTCGGCGCCAGCGCATCGCAAGAAGGCGTGGAGACGGCGATCAAGACGTTGGCAGCATTATTGGAACAGGAAGCGACCGCAGCGATCGCAGCTGTACAAGAAGTCTGGGAGGCCGCGCAATGATTGTGAAAAAGCCGGCGTTTAAAAGCATTCGAGGAATATCTATCGTAGGCATAGCGGATAAGCTTTTTGATATCGAGATCAAGCACGGACGATTCGTATCGGTAACAGAAACGGAGCAAGGAGCAACAGCTATCGCTTCTGCGCCGTCCGATTCTTTTTCAACAAACGCATCTTCAACAAACGCATCAGAATGGGAAAAAGCAGAAATCATCGACGGAAGCGGCCTATGGATGTCGCCCGGATTGATCGATCTGCATACGCATATGGCTTGGACCGACTTCGATCACGCCGATCAGGACAAGCGCGATCCGGCCGAAGTCGAGACGATGCAGGCACAGGCTTTTGAAGCCACATTGCGCACGGGCGTAACGACGGTGCGGGATGCCGGAGGTCTTGCGCCGAGCGTCGCAAGTCATTTGGTTCGCACATACGGTCATCCGCTGCGGATCGACAATGCCAGTCATATGTTCGGCGCGGCGGATACGTCGTTAGGCATCGAACATCTGAAGCGCAAAGCCGACGAAGTGTTTGCTTCCGGGGCCAACTGGATCAAGATCATGGCAACAGGCGGGTTAGGCGCACCTACGGAGAAGGTCACCGATCCGGTCTTTTCCGAAGAAGAATTTGCTTTCCTGGTTCGGTATGCGCATGAAAACGGCCGTAAAGTATTCGTGCATGCCTGGGGCGGCGTGTCGATCGACTGGTCCGCTCAAGCCGGCGTGCAATCGATCGAACACGGCATGTTCTTAACCTCCGATCAAGCCAGCCGATTGGCCGAAGCGAACGTGGCTTTCGTGCCGACCGCTTCGATCTACCGAATCGCCGCCGATCCGCAAGGTGTACTGGCTCTTCCGCCCGTGATTCGCGAACGCGCCGCACGAGCGGTAGAAGCCCACGCCAACGCTGTCGCCCACGCCCAAAAAGCCGGAGTCCGTATCGGCTTCGGCACAGACTACGCGACCCCGCACCTGCACGGCCGCAATCTTCAGGAACTGTACACGCTTTTGGACTACGGCATGACTCACCAGGAAATCTGGAGCTCCGCCACATCCGAAGCTGCCCACATCCTCGGAAGATCCGATGAACTAGGCACAATCGCAGCAGGCTACCTGGCCGATGCAGTCGTCTTCGCCGCCGATCCGTATCTTGCCAAAAGCGAAGCCCAATTACGCCAAAGCATAAAGGCGGTTCTAACCGGTAGTGATGAAAAAGAACTGTCGACTCTCGCTGATTAGAGAATGGAGGTCTGAAATAAATCCTTATCTTCCTAACTTTCAATGCTAAATCAAGGAAACGCATTTTGTGCTTTTAGATGTCGAGAAACTCCAACGTAGCGGGAAGCGAGAAAACGGAGAGAGAAATTCAGTTCAAGAAGCCTTTGAACTCGGAAAACTCCTTATTTCAATCCCATCTAGGCAAGCAAATATTGCGTTTCCTTTTTTGCACATCACCCGGATTCTCATGTATGCTGGTCCCATATCGAAATCTTCCCTCGAACGGAGTGAATAGACGGATGAGTCAGGATGCGAGAATCGGTAGCTGGCCGAGCTACGACAATATCCGAACCCTGCAACAATGCGAAGACATCCTCGGCAGCCTGCCGATTTTGCAAAAAACGTCGGCGCGCCAATGGTTGTACGAGCTTGGAGACCGCTGGATGATCATCAATCTCTCTTATGTGAACGAAGCGGGAGATGTGGACGAAGGAGCAGGCTGCAATGTGCTGGATACCCATGTGCCATGGGCCAATCTGCGAGGAGACGGCGCAATGTGGGCCTATACGCAGCTCCGTCTTCATCTGGCAACCGCTTTCGGTTGGTCGGTGCTGGACTTGCAAAGCGGAGACCTCTACCAACCGCTGCCGCTCGAAGATGTGGCCCAATTGTATGCTTTGCCGGATGTCGCTGCCAAAGGCGCCGTGCCGGTCCGTTTTTTTTCATGGACCGAAGACCGTTCGGCTGTACGGTATCGGAAAAAGGATCGGTTGATCGCCAAAACGGAACCGCGCGCATCGTACTCGGCTTTGATTGCCCTCGATGATGAACGTGTATTGCAAGGCTACAAAGGAGGATCTTTCGTCAGCGATATTCCCGGCATTCAACTTCGCGTCGGTGACGATCTGAAATGCGAGGAGGAACTGACAGGCGGAGGCCGGAGTCTTGCGTTGCGAGCCGATCAGAAGATTTTGCTGTCGGACGGCCCGTTATCCCAAGGATACAATGCGCATCTTTTAATCCATAGCCTGTCGCCTTTACAAACCCTTTCATCCGTTCCGTTGCCGCTTAGCCCGCCTTTTGCCTGGGTACCGGATACCGAATGCTTTCTGGCTGTCGTGCCGCGTAAAAATACAAGCGAACAAGATTTTGGACATAGCGCTCCTTCCGCTGTAGTGGATGGCAATCGCCTGTTGATCTCGGACGATGCCGTCAACGCCCACCCGTGGCTGCACAAAGCGCTAGATCCGACAACCCACCATTTAATCGAAGTCGACCCACAAAGCCAAAGCTGGCGCCCAGTCATCGCGCAGCAGCAATTTGCGGAAGCGTTCGGCTCCTACGAAGGCTCCGCTATAGATGAACTGATCTTGTCGCCCGACGGCCGTTATCTCTATGTCTCGAACCGCTACTACCAGATCGCCTGCTTTGACCTTGCCGAGGATCGTTTTATCTGGTCAACAGACCTGCACGACAATATGCGCGTCTACACCGTTGCACTCAGCCCTTGCGGACGTTATCTAGCCATAGGCGGATTAGCCGAAGACCGCAACTGCCCCGAATCCTTTTCGCTTTTGCATGCCCGTACAGGCCAATTCGTGTACCGCTTACCGATATCCGGAACATTCAGCAGCGCAATCTATTCCGCAACCTGGCACCCCACCGGGACCCACGTGATACTAGGACTGGCAAACGGAACCATCATCGAACTTCAACTAAACGCCGAAGCCCGCTCCTTCAAAGCCTTAAAAGGCGGTATCACCGCCATATGTTTTCAAAGTGAACGCCTTCTCGTCACCGGAGCAGAAAAGGTCGTACGCGCATGGAGCAGTAGAGAGTAGCGAAGAATCACTAACCCATATCCGAACCAGGGCGTGTACGCAAACTCCGAAGGGCGAAAATTCAGCTCAAGATGCACGTCGCCTGAGTTTGCGTACACGCCCTAACGAGAACGCGACCTTATCCATAAAAAATACAAAGTAAAAAGGCGAACCCGAGGGTTCGCCTTTTTACTTGTAGATGATGTTCAATTCGAGAGTAAGCCAAGCGGAGGGAGAAGTTCAGTGAAAAACGCCTTTGAACTCGGAAATTTACGGTTGGCATGTATGCCAACCGTAAATTTCCGAGTGAGACAAAGTTTTGAACGAACTTCTCCCGCAGCGCCCCGCTTTCCTCCCGAACAGGACCTCCTCGACATTCTAAGTCGAGCCCATCCGCCTCTTACTTGTCCGACGAAGCCAGATGCGTCGCGACTTCTGATCCCGACATGAATTCTTCCACCGCCAGCGGCAGCGTGACCGTCACCGTCGTGCCTACGCCATACTCGCTTTCGATTCGGATCTGTCCCCCGTGCAAGCGCACGATTTCCTTGCTGATCGCAAGTCCCAGCCCGCTGCCGGACATTTTGGAGCTGCCTTTGTAAAAACGGCGTCCGATTCGTTCAAGGTCCTCCGCCGGAATGCCTTCGCCGTCGTCTTGCACCGAGACATGAACCTGCAAGTCTTCGCAAGATGCGGTCATACGGATCTCGCCGTTCAGATCGGAGAACTTGATCGCGTTGTCGAGCACGTTGACGAACACCTGCTTCAGCCGGTTGAGATCGGCGTGCATCGGAAGCGGCTCGTCAGGCAGATAGGTGCTCAGCGTCACGCCGCGCTTGTTGCCTGCCCAACTGTATTGCAGATCCAACTGCTGGAGCAGCAGATTCAGATCGACCGGCACGGAGCGCATCTTGATTTGTCCGGCTTGGTATTTGGAAAAGTCCAGCAGATCTTCGACAAGGCCGATCAACCGATCCGTCTCGTTCGTAATGACGCTGAGTCCTTTGAGGGTGGTCTCGTCATCGTCCAGGCCGCCGACGACCAGCGTCTCTCCCCAGCCTTTGATCGAGGTAAGCGGCGTGCGAAGTTCGTGGGAAACGGTCGAGATAAAGTCGTTTTTCATTTTCTCGCTTTTGGATAACTCTTCGTTCATATGATTGAGCGAATCGGCCAGCGTACCGACTTCGTCGTCGTTTTGACGCACCGCTTTTGCCGTAAAGTCCCCGGTCGCCATTTTCCGGGAAATGACGGTAAGCTCCTTGATCGGGCCGACGATCTGACGGGCGATGATAAGACTCAGGCCGAAGCCGAGCAGCAGCACCGCCGCCCCGATTCCAACCGCCCAAACGATCAGCTTGGCGACTTCGTCGTACAAAGGTTCCGTCGAGACGGAAAAGCGCAAAGTGCCGATGACTTCGCCGTAACTGACAAGCGGACTGGATACGGCCATGATGCGCTGCTTGAACGCGTTCGAATAACCGGAATAACTGCCGACCCCGCCTTGTTGCGCGATGCGCACGTCTGACGTGCGGATACGTTTGGACGAAGAAAAGCCGTACGAATCCACCACCGTGCGTCCTTGCAAATCCAGTACCTCCACGCGGCTGCTTTCGCTCGGGACGAGGTTTTCCAAAATATAACGGGCCCGCTCCGGCAGCGTGTAACCTTCCATGAACTGATTGGACAGCGTGGCGGCGGTGACGGCGCGGGATTGAACGATCTGACGGGCGCTGTCGAAATAATAGGTCGATACGGCTGCGGCGAAAATGACTTCCAGCAGCACCACGATCGTGAGCAGCAGCAGACCGATCTGAAGCAATAGGCGTCCTCTAATGCTTTTCAACATCGCTGCTCGCCTCCTCTTCGTCTTCGGTGCTGATCCCCGCCAACTCATGAACTTCCGCAATGGTGAGACGGAGCGCTTCATAGTCGCGTGCGGCGTCTCCGGTCAGATCCCCGTTTCCGTCCGGCAGCAAAGCCACCGTGACTTGCGACGTGTTGCCCGGAATGATCGAGCCGCCGCTACCCAGCACCACGTATTCGCTTTGCCGGCTCTCCAACACGGGTTTGAGCGCATTCCAGGCTTCGCTCGACATCTGGCGCAGCGTGAGCAGGGGAAGCGTGACGGTGCTGCCGTCTTCGCGTTCCGTCGGATACACGAATCGCACTTCGCTGGCGGCATTTTCGCTGCCGGTCGGAAGTTCGATCCGGTATTTGCCCAGCCAGCGGCCGGGAATGCGCAGATCGTAGCCCCATTGCCAGAAGCGGTCTTCGATAAAAGTCATCGTGCGATTCCCGTCCCAGCGGTAATAGGAATCGCTCCAGAGCTGGGGCGTGCCGGAAGGGCTTTCGACGCTCGGCATCGGCGTAGGCAAAGCCGTTTCCAAAATGCCGTCGCCGTCCACATCCCGGTTTTTGGCCGGATAATCGATCCACCATTTGTTTTCGGTCAACGACAGATCGGGATTGCCGTCGGGCGCTCCGAGCTTCAAATCTTGTCTGGACATACGTTCGTCGTAAGACTGCTGAGGCAAAGACAACACGTTGACCAGATCGTTATTTTTCCAGGCCAGCAGTATGGCGTAGCCGGAACGGGTAGTGCTCATCACTTGCGCGAAAAGTCCGTCCGTGTTTGTTGCGGCTTTTTCGATTTGCATGTTCAGCACCGAGCCATCGGTTCGACGCTCTGCCAGCAGGGATAATTTGCCGCTTTTCTCGCCGATCAGCCGGATCTGCGAATGCGTATCTTCGGCATCTACAGCAGGAGGGACGACGGCGATTTGTTCAAGTCCGTTGCCGATCAAGTCGCCGACTGCGATCTGATCGTAGGATTCATGGAAGATCTCTTCAGCTTTGCCCCCGGAAAAAGAATAGATGAACAATTCGCGCGGGAGCCCCGTGCTTCCGCTATCGTAGCCCAACAGCAGTTCGGACGACGATGGCTCGGTCAGCGATTTGATCCCCAAGTAATCCAGATTCATTCCGCTGCCCGTAATTTGGTCGGCTTTTTGCCATGCGCCGCCACGTTTGGTCAAGATCATGATATTAACCTCGTAATCGGTATCCGGCTTTTTATAGGAAACGATCATTTCTTCCTCGCCGTCACCGTCCAGATCCGCCAGGCGAATCGCGCTTCCCTGATCCGACTGGTCGGGCGTAGTGAGCTGGTAGCCTGCGGGCAGAAAAGGCTGCACCGACCGGTACAACGCTTGTTCTTCGTTTGCGAGATTGGGAGCGTGCAGCAGATCGCCCGGCGAAGCGATCCGTCCGCATCCGCCGACGATCAAAAGAGACAACAGGCCGGCGATTTTAAGTGCTTTCATGAGCGGGTTCTCCTTAACAGAATGAGCGATTGGCGTTGAAAAGGTACTATTTCTTATATATCGGCTTCGATGCCGGAAATGCGACAGGAAAACGTTTCAGCGGTTCATTTTCGCAGTTAAACGCACGCAGGTCAAGAGGAAAATTCCGACCGATTTCAAACTGTGAAAAATAAGGTCCGACCTCCCCGGATTGAAACCTCTCTCAAAAGAATTTAACCTTTGAACCGAATCGAATTCTCAACGAAACGATAGCCCGAGTTTAGCCCCGATTTACGAAAGCCTTTTAAGCTAGACCCATAAGCCGAAGCGCAGCGCGCGAACGGTGGAGCAAGATCAAACTTTTCGGGGAGGCGAAAGCCATGAAGATTACGGTTGAAACGAACGAACGCAAGTATGAGGGAAGCGGCGGAATATGGCGTGCGGCCGAACATCGGTCGGCCGCGTCGCGAACGTTATGGCAACCGATCGAAACATTCTGGAAAACGGCGGTGGCGGCGACGCTGTTCATGTATGTGTTGGCGAGACGAATCGTAACGGGGACGTTGTTCTTCGCTGCGGCTGCGGCCGTCGCGGCGGGCGCATACGGAGCTTGGAGCGGACTTGCGAGCTTCGGCGACGGAGCCGGCGGACTGCTGCTCGGCCTCGGTTGCGGCATCGCGGCGCTGGGCCTGGCCGTTCCGGCTTTCAAGCTCGGCGGAAAGTTCCACGCTCAACTGCAAACGACCGTTCGACTGCTCAAAGCGCAACGAAACGAAGCGGCAAAGGAGGAGAACGCGCATGAATAACGGGAAAAAGAAAATGGGTACGCCGATGAAAGGTTCGCTGATTCTGCTGGCCGTCGGACTGGTCATCGCGGGCATCGGCACTTGGCTGGGCGGCCTGGATACGATCGTGCTGCCGGATCTGCCTTTTTGGAATCACTGAGCAGGTTTTGTCGATAAAGGTACGTGGGAGCGGGAAGCGTCCGAGAAAAATTCGTTTCGGTCGCGTATCGAAATCGGATAAAAGGACTCCGCCTGGTCGAGGTGTTTAAAATAAGTGCTCAAATACACTTATTTCGCTCGATTTGCTCCCCAATCTTCAAATAGGTACAAATCTGCAACTATTTGAAGAAAAAGCGCGTGAAAGAGCCTAAGCGCGAGAAATTAAGTGCATATCCGCATCTATTTTTCCTGAATCGCAAAATATGAAGCAAATAAGTGTATATTCGCACTTATTTTCAGAATTTTGATTCTAGCAATCTGACCGCTTACGATATGGTGTTGGCGTGCGAATGTAAACCTTAACGCTCTAGGGCGTGTCTTCAAACCTGCCAATGTGCATCTTTTGCCGCCTTTTCGTCCTCTGCGGATATCGACTTGAAGCGTGTCGCTATCCACCAATGGCTTCGTCACTTTCCCTTGACGTGCCCCGGCACGCCTTCGAAAAAGTTCCTTGCCGAGAACGAAAATTCGGCCAAATCTGCTTCCATCGAGGTTTGAAGACACGCCCTAGCAAGAGTCCGCCCGTTCAACTCGAAAATCGTATACGGTCAAAGTACCCGCTTGTTCCGATCCGTGTAGGGGATGTGCCTGTCCGCGCCTTGTAGGGTAACATCTGCTGGTCGGGTACCGGGTAAAACTCAGCGTCCATACGTGAAAAAGAGACAAAAAACGGCTGCCGGTACTTTTCCGACATGCTGGAGACGTGGGCGCCCCGACGGCGCTCGCGTCTTTTTCACAGCGCCTCTTTATAAAGCACCTGTACAACGCCTCTTCATAGCGCTTCTTTACAATGCTTCCTTCTTTTAAAAAATCTCTCTACAACGCTTCGTTTTTCCCCAACGTCGCTTCCGCTTCCGCCAGCGTGACGGTCACGGTCGTGCCTTCGCCGGGCGCGCTGTCGATATCGATGCGCGCGCCGTGGAGCGTCAGCACCTTTTTTACCAACGCCATGCCCAGACCGTTGCCTTCGGACGCGTGCGACGTATCGCCTTGATAAAACTGGTCGAACACATGCCGCAGCGTCGTTTCGTCCATGCCCGGCCCTTCGTCGCGGATACGGATCTGTGCCGATTGCTCCGTGCGCCGCACGCTGATCGCGAGGGTTCCGCCGTCGGGCGAAAATTTGATCGCGTTATCGAGGATATTGACCCAGGCGTGCTTGAGCAGATCGGGATTGCCGAGTACGGCGACTTCGTCGATCTCCAGCTCGAACGCCAGCGATTTGGCCGCGCCTTTGCTTTCCGCCATCAGGATCGCGCGCCGCACCTGTTCGCTGACCGAAAATACCGTCATGCCGGAGCCGATCTTTTGCGAGTCGATCTTGGACAGTTCCAAAATATTGGCCGCCAGCCGAGCGAGCCGATCCGATTCCGAAATCATGATCTCCAAATATTCGTCGCGCTCCGCTTGAGGCAGCTCGGGGTCTTGAAGCAGTTCCGCGAAGCCTTTGATCGAGATGATCGGCGTTTTGAACTCGTGCGAAAAGTTGTTGATAAAGTCTTTGCGAAGCAGCTCGACGCTGCCGAGTTCTTCCGCCGCTTTGTTGTAACTGCGCGCGAATTCGTTGATTTCGAGCGAATGCGAACCTTTTGCCAGCCGGATGCGCGTACCGAAATTGCCTTTTGCCAACTCGTTGACGGCGTCGATCATGCGGTGCATCGGCTTGATGAGCACACTGTCGATCATGATCAGCGTGGAAAATCCGATGAACAAACTGACGACGCAAGCAAAAAACAACGGCCCGACCACGGGACGTTCGTAAAAGTTGGCCGGCACCCAGCCGAACCGGATCAATGCCGCCGACGCGATGCCGAACACGGTCAGGATCACGAGGATAATTAGAAACAAATTGATCGACAGCAGCAAAAACAAACTCAATTTGGAAGCGGGCGAACGCAATGTTCTCATCCGTTTTTCACCGCGCGATAGCCCAGTCCCCGCACCGCTTGCAGCTCGAATTCCGGGAAATGTTCGAATCGTTTGCGCAAACGGTTGATATGCACGGTGACGGTGCTTTCGCCGCTTTCCGTGTCCAGCCCCCAGATTTCGTCGAGCAGTTGCAGCCGGGTGAACACCTGTCCGGGGTAGGCGAGCAATTTGTATAGCAGGTAAAATTCTTTGGGCGGCAGCGCGTGCGATTCGTTTTCCCGTTTGACGGTCAGCGAATCGTAGCCAAGCACCACGCTACCGATCGTGATCTGCCGTTCGTTGACGATCCGGGAACGGCGCAGCAGGGCGGCGATCCGCAGTAGCATTTCTTTTTTGTCGACAGGCTTGGTCATGTAATCGTCGGTGCCGACCAGAAAGCCGCGGTGTTTGTCTTCGGGCAATTCTTTGGCGGTGACCATCAGGATCGGCAAGGTGTAATTGGCGGCGCGCAGCGTTTCCGTCAGTTGGTATCCGTCCAGATTCGGCATCATGACGTCGGCGACGATCAGATCGAATTGGCGTTCGTCCAGCCGGTCAAGCGCTTCGCGTCCGTCGAAAGCGGCCGTCACCGTATACCCTTCGGCCCGCAGAATCGCGCCCATCAGCTTATTCGTGTTTTTGTCGTCTTCCACCACCAAAATATGAAACATGATCGCGGCCTCCTCGTGCGTTATTCTTTTTACTACTATATCGAAAAAAATAAACGCAGGCTAAACCGGTAGTTGAGACGGGGTTTAGCCTGCGTTTATTTTTGGGGTCTAGCATGGACATATGGAAAAGGCGTCATCGCCTGTCCAACATTAACGCGGTACGTTCCTTGCCGGGGCGCGATCGCGGGAGGAGCGTGCCAAGATGAACAAATGGATCAAAAACGCCGCCAATGCGGCTACGGGGCTGGTCACCGGGATGTTCAACGAAGAAAGTCCGGAGAACGCGGAGCTGGTACATACCGTGTCGCTGCCGCTGGACGGCGTGAACGCGGTTCGCGTCAAGTATATCGCCGAAAGCTTCGTGCTGGGGCATTCGCGAAACGGGGAGCTGGTCGTGCGGGAATACATGAATCTGAACGACGACGAACTCAAAGCCGAAGTCGCAAAAAAAGGAACAGGAATCGAAATCCGGCATGGCAAACGTCGCGGATTCAAACTGCGCAGCCGGATCGAGATCGATGTGCCTGCGGATTGGCGGGGCAAGCTGTCGCTGTCCACGATCTACGGCAGTATCCGCACGTCGGAAGATTGGAAACTGGAAGCGCTGAATGCCGAGACGACAGGCGGCGAACTGGAATTCGGCGCGGTGGAAAGCAAGCGGGTCAAGCTGTCCAGCTCCAACGGCGGCGTAAACGTGCGGGCATTGGACAGCGGCGAAGCCGACTTGCGCAGCGTGACGGGAGATTTGCGTATCGGGCAGTTCGGCGGCAGCGGCACGTTCGGCACGGGCAGCGGCGAATTGTCGCTTCATATCGCCCGGATCGACGGCCATGTGGAATGCGCGTCGCAAAGCGGAGAAGTCCGCGTGCGGATTGGCGAGGATGCCGACGCCGAGGTGGGCGCGGTCAGCCAAGCGGGAGAGGTCTACGCTTCTTCGCCGAAGGTTCGGACCGTACCGAAAGCACCGGGACAATTCGCTTCCGCGCACGGGTTTTTGGGCAAAGCACCGTACCGCGAGCTTCAAATCCGTTCCGGGCAGGGTAGCATTCATATCACGGATTGAGCGGCGGCGTACGGGATCGGAAGATTTTTGGAAAGTAAAAATGATTGTCGGAGATTAAAAAATACGAAGTGAAAGGAGCGATACGGCGATGAGAGTCACGATCGACGGCGGCGAACATTCCCCATACCCGCGAAAAGAAGAAGACGTGTCCGCTGCGGAAGCATTGGCCGAACGGGAGATCGTGTTCCGATCGACGCTGGGCGTGTTTCTGTTTCCGTTTTTGCTGGGAACTTTTATCTTGCGATTCATGTTCTTTTTCGCGGGCTGGACGATCGTGGCGACCGGATACGTCGCTTCGTTGTCCGCCGCTTCGTCGGCAGGGTTTGCGTTCGTGCTGGCCTGGACGAACGGGCAAGATGCCGGGGCGTCGCTGCTGGCCGGAGGCTGCGGGCTGGCGCTGCTGGCGTTGTGCCGGCCTTTTTTCGGATCGACGGAATGGATGCGCGACCGGCTGCTGAAGATCGGAGCCGCGCGCAAAGCTTCCCGCCAAGCGGAACGACGCCAACACCAAGAAACCGCCGAGCCGGACCGGCAGCGTACCGATTGATATGAATAGCCGACGGATCGAACGCCATATTCAGTTCGCGCTGCTGTCCGCTTACGCCAATAGCGGATTGGCGCTCGTGAAGCTGGCGCTCGGCATATGGGGAGCTTCGCCGACGTTGTGCCTATACGCGCTGTGCAGCGTCGGCATGGCCGCCGCCAAATGGATCGCCGCCCGCAGCTACCGCCATATCGGCGACGGGGGCGGGGACGGCGAATCTTTGTTTTCGAACGGCGAAGCCGGGAGTCAACGGGAAGAAGACCTTCGCGTTCATACGGCGGTAGGGGCGATCATCGTCGCGACCAGCGTGCCTTTTTTGCTGCATAGTCTCTATGTGTATACGCGGGGAGGAAGTGCCGATTACCCGGCGAACGTCGCAATCGCGATCGCGGCGGTGACGTTCACGGAAATCGGCATGGCTATCTACGGCGCGATCGTCGCCAAACGCGCGGGCGTGCGCCTCGTGACGCTGCTCAAGCTGACCAATCTGGCGTTCGCGCTGTTTTTGCTCGTCCTGACGCAAACGGCGATTCTATCGTTCGCCGATCCGCGCTACCTGTCGACGTACAACGGATTAAGCGGCTTGTTGTTCGGCGCCGGAGCGTTGTCGATCGGGGGCTATATCGTGGTCCGCGCGGGAGCGGATCGGAAGCGGGTCGGCGAGACGTGAAGTAAGCAAACCCAAACCCAAA
>NZ_JBBKAR010000001.1:0-375692 GCF_037722395.1 Saccharibacillus sacchari
AAAACTAAGGAGGAATTATTTTGGGACTCTCAGATTGGGTTAGTATTGTTGCTATTGTATTTTCCATTGTAGCTTTCATGTTCAGTTGGAAATGGTCTAGTGATTCAGGAAAAGCACTTGAAGAAGTGAGAAGGGTAGCAGAAAAAATTGAAAATGGAGTAGAAGTCAGGACAAAAGATATTGAGAGAAGAGTTGAAGAAAGAACTAAAGACATAGAACGCTTACTGGATGATCGAACCAGAATTTTGGAACAAAAAGTAGAAGACAGATTATCTGATTTGATAAAACGAGCTGCTCCGAGCGCTGAAGATAAGGCATTCGGTGAAATTCTTACTCAAGTAGGCCCACAATTATTTACAGCTGCTTTTTCCAATCCTGAAATGATGAAAAAGATAATGGAAACAAATGAGAAGGATAAATGAGTTAAGTACAAGAGTTTTTCAATAGTTTCCATGAATTTAGCTATTTAAATTTGAGATTCCGTCGTATAACAATATATTCACGCTGCGGGCATAAGCCCTTGGTCCGGCATTCGCCAAACACCCGGCATTTGCCGGGTCGTGAATACAGGAACGTTATGTGCTACCAGTACAAAACTATAAAAAATTAAAAAGGATATAACTATGACAAGACGTATTATCGTAACTGGCGGAGCAATCATTAAAGATGAATTTGGAAGAATTCTAATGCAAAAGAGATCTGATTATGGAGATTGGGGATTACCAGGCGGGGGAATGGAAGCAGGAGAAACAATAGAAGAAACAATGGTTCGTGAAGTTAAAGAGGAAACAGGTCTAGATTTAAAACACTACAGTCTAGATTCTATTTATTCAGGTTCAAGAATGAAGTATACCTATCCTGATGGAAATGAAGTCGCTTTTGTTATGTTCTTATTTACTGTAGAAGCAGAATTAAAAGGTAAAATATTAGATGACGGAAAAACTCTAAATTTCAAAGATCATGAAAATGAATCATTACAATTAATGTTCAAAGATTTAGATGAGATAGATCTAGAAACAATTAATCTTGTTCAGAAGCCTGTATTTCAAGACTTGAAAACGAACAAAGTAGGAATATTAAGGTCGTAATGGAGATTATTCAAGAAGGTACTGGCAACACATAACATAATATTCACGCTACGGGCATATGCCCTTGGTCCAGCATTCGCTGGACACCTGACAGGCGTCAGGTCGTGAATACAGGAACGTTATATGCAACCTGAAAGAATGGAAACCCGTGAGAGAAAGAATAAGATAACGAAGCGCCGAGTTCCCTATCGGCGTTTTTTGTTTAGTGTAAAAAATTGAAAAATCAAAGGACACTATAGATCTAAGAATAATTAAAGTCTGAGGTTTAGGGTTTAAATCGGAAGCACGATGTCGCTTCGGATCAGGCGAATAAAGAAAAGAAGTTTGAAAAGCATTTTAAACCAACAATAATTTGAAAAAGATAGAGGAAAAGCTAAAAAACTATTGGTGAAAGAGAGAAAGAAAGCATAGAATTAAAGAAGGAAAGGATCGAATAGGATTAAAAGAATTTGGAAGAACACAGGCAGCATATAACATAATATTCACGCTGCGAGCATTCGCTCTTGGTCCGGCATTCGCCGGCCACTCGACATACGTCGAGTCGTGAATACGGGAACGTTATACGAACATGAAATACGACGGAAGAACAAGGATAGGGAAAGCATGAAGAGAACGGGAAGTGGATTCACGCGAATCTCGTATTGTAAGTTTAGAGGCGCCGAAGAAGGAACGTTTCCATACGGAAACTGATCCATGCAAGGGAATGCGGATTGACTGAGAGGGAAGGTGCGCTTTCATATGGAAGCAGACTGGATGTGAGTTTGCGGGAGTAAACAGAGAAGCCCGTCGATTTCACGACATCTAACAGAATATTCACGCGGCGAGCCATACGGCTCTGGGTCTGGCATTCGCCAGACACCCAACATGCGTCGGGTCGTGAATACGGGAACGTTATCAGAAATCCTCTTAAATAAGTGAAAATCAAAAAAATATTTAATAAGGAGAAAATAATATGGTAGACAGACTAAAGTATTCTGATTTTCTAAATGACCTATACAATGATGAAAGTTACGGTGTTTTCATTGATGAAACAGGAGTACCAGATAAGCAAGACAAAAAAACCTGGGTTGCAGTTATAATCAAGCCAGAAATAATGAGTGACGTTTTATATGCAATTAAAAAAGTAATTAGTGAATTGGAGGTGTTTTTTGAAATTCCAATAAACGAATTACATTTTGGAGAAATCTATAATGGAAAAGGGAAATACCGGAGCATACCATTTGATAAGCGATTAGTTCTTTTCAAAGTCATGGTAGATTTATTTAAACACTATAATTTACCGGTAATTGTTCAATCTATGACTCCTGAATTACTTCAACAATTTAAAGAATTGAACGAGAAGGGGATTGAAAAAATTGGTCCATTTGACTTAGAAAACTATAATGATATGGGGTTGTTTTTATTACTATCCAGAATAAAAGGATACATTGTGAAGAATAGAGGTAATAAAAGCGAATTAGCAAGAGTATTTATAGATGAAGACTATAAGAAAAACGGAATTGGTATTTTATTACCGACCTATGAAGACGTTTTTTTAAACAGTGGTATCTTTTTCTGTAACTCTAATACAATTCAACCAATTCAGTTAGCTGATTTTGCAGCCTTTTGTTTAAATAGAACACAATTAATCATTAATAGTTCAAAACCTCATGCCAGAGATATAAAGTTGGCTGAGATTCTCAGCCCATTAGCTGAACACTACCATAATATTAAAAAAGTCGAGGCTTTAATTCTATTAAATAAAATTGAAGAAGAAGGGGACATCTCATAACATAATATTCACGCTACGGACATTCGTCCTTGGCCCGGCATTCGCCGGACACTCGGCATTCGCCGGGTCGTGAATACGGGAACGTTCTCGCTGATCCATAAATACTCATCCTGCAATCAACAAAGCTCAAATAACCTCAAAAAAACTAAGAAAACAGGTGAACAAATGAGTTTCGATCTAGCAGTTTGGTACCCATCGAAGCAACTAACCGACAAAGAAGCCGGAGACCTTTACCTACAATTGTGTGAGGGAATCGTCGATGATGTCATGCCGCATGAAGCAATAAACAACTTTTATTTAGAGATCACTTCTCTCCACCCGGAAATCGACGACGTTCCCGAACACGAAATAGGTAATTTTGATGTAAGCCCTTGGAGTGTGGCTTTTGATCGGTCGCCGGGGCATTTAATTATGTGCTGCGTATGGTCCAAAGCGGAATATGTGGAAGAGTTGGTCATCAAAACTGCACTAAAGCATTCGCTTGCTATCTACAATCCCCAAACAAGTCAATATCTATTGCCAGGCACAAAAGAAAATTAAAATTCTAGAGGACTACAAGATGACGGATCACATACACCATAATTGCAATCTCAATATTCGTTATGATCAATCTACTGAGAAGTGGAATAAAGTCGCAATCCTATATGAAAGCATGCCAGGATGGATCGGCCATACAAACGGAATCCCGTATTGGTTCGGACAAGAAGAGGATGACGTATTTATTACGGCCTCAGTCGAACCCAGCGGACTAGCTTTTTATGCGCAGATGAAGGATAACGACTGGAAGGCTTGGATCGAAAGGTTTAAATCGTTGGCAACAAAAGAACTGGGCTATGCTGTTGGCGAACCTGAAGATGGATTTATATAGTATAAATTTTTTAAGAGAGTTTTATAGAAGCTATAGGCGCAAGCATATACGAGATCGGTATCGAAAAGAACGGAATATATTCCTCCCTATACGTAGGTGAGTCCGTTACGGACCTGCGCAAAAATAAATAGAGAAGACTGCTTAAAGAAATTATCTAGCTTTCCTTTTAGGATCTAAGATATTCGAAAATCACAAAAAGGAGCAAAACGCTCCAGTAAAACGTCGATTCTAAAATCGGCGTTTTTTATTTATGTTATAAGATTTTAAGTTAATAAAATTAATTTCTAGTTAGTTCAAAAATTAAAAGTTGTCTAAAGCTTTTTATCTGGGGTTATCAAAGTAAGGATTATTTCCTATGACAGATTCCACTCCCAAATAATACAGCTTTATTTGAAAGAAATATTATATTTAAAATGAATAAAAAATATATATTGACTTTTAATTCCTTATTGATATATTTACAGGAGAAAGCGTTATCAAAAAAATGTCCAGCTATTCTTTTTTTAATTAAAAGCTGTAGCCAGACGAAAAATGGAATACCCAATCTATTGTAAAGGAGATTTATGATATGCGATTTAAAAAGACTAAATTAACTTTGATGCTTTTTTGTTTTCTCATGTCGACTGTTCTTTTTGCAACCAGTGTAAGTGCTGCATTCAATTATCGACACAACGCTGTTACGGCCCAAATACAGCAGAGATCACTTTGGTGCTGGGCGGCTACTTCGAGTATGGCTGGTCAATATCTAGGAGCAACAGCGGCTACGCAAACTAATATTGTGACTTATGTGAAAGGATCTCCTACCATAAACGACTCGGGTAATATAAGTGATATGCAGAAAGGGTTGGCGAAATATGGCGTTAGCTCTGCTACTTATTTTGAATCATTTGTTTTCTCTAAGATAAAGGAAAATATAAATAGCAATAGTAATATGATAGCCGCTATCGCTTGGACAAACGGAAATGCTATAGGCCATGCCCTTTTAATAAGAGGTTATAATGAAGATACAGTAAGCGGCGCTAAAAATATTACATACATTGATCCGGCAGATGGTTCCTATAATATGATGGCCGACAGTTCGTTTCGATCCAATAATTCTTGGACTTGGGTTAACACATTAAGCGCGATTTACAAATAAGCAAATACCAAACAGGAGGCCTCTTAGATGAAAAGAATCTGTTCAATCGCTTTTATCATTTTTATTTCCTTTTATGGATTCCAGAATTCTGTACATGCAGAACCCAACATCGAATACGCAGATGATACCGTTACGGCAGCGATTCAGACCGATTTTGAAGATCACTACGTGAATTCGCTAAACGCGGACGACCAACAGTTTCAAACCAGCCTAGACTTCAGTGATGCCAAGCTGGGCGAAGGGATCGCGGTGTATCAGATTGAGATCGAAGACCAGTCGTTTACGTTCAAAGGTTATGAATTTCCGTTAACGGTGGGGAATGAAGTGGTCGGAACGGTTGAAGCGGAACAGAATGCGGGGAAGTGGTCCATATTTAATATCAGTACGCTTGCCGAACTTCCGTCCGATCTTCAAGAAGCTCAGCGGCAAGCCGGAACGGATAGCAACATCCAATACGTGCACGACAAAAGATACAAAATCAAAGGTTTTCATATTCAAAATAGCGAGCAAGAAATCTTTTTTGACTCCAACGAAAAAGAAGTTTACGATATAAATAGCTTTAATCAATCGATCGAGGCTTTCCGAACCCAGCAATCCAACTTGCAAATGAAAGGTTCGTCCAACAACGGAGAAATCCAGGTCGGCGGCGGTATTGAATTATTGGATCATTCCGCAAGTTCGGCGTTTCCTTTTGTCAAAGTAGCAATAGCAACCGTCTTCCTCGCAGCAGGGCTGATCCTTTTACGCCAAATAAGAAGAAACAAACGCTAACCTCTCGAAAATTGGATAAAAGAAACCGAAGCGTCGAGATGGATTTCGGCGCTTTTTTGAATTGTCAAAACGATCCAATATCCACCCAATCCCAACCTCCAAAGGAGCCTAACCCTATGAAAGCCATCACCGTAAACCTACAATCCACCTCCAACCGCCTACAACCCCAAACCCTCCCTACCCCCGAACCCGCCGCAGGCGAACTGCTCATCCAAGTCCACGCCGCAGCCGTCAACCGTACCGATATCATGACGCGTGACGGCCTATCCGGTTACGCGACCAACCCTATTCTCGGCGTCGAGATCGCGGGCGTAGTGGAAAAAGCGAACGGCACATCCCGCTTTTCCCCCGGCGATCGCGTTATGGGACTCGTCAACGGCGGCGGGTATGCGGAATATGCGGTCATCCCGGCGGATCGGGCGATCCCTATTCCGGAAGACTATTCGTTCGAGCAAGCGGCTGCCGTACCCGAAGTGTTTCTCACCGCGTACCAGACGCTATACTGGCTCGGACGTCTTCAGCCGAACGAATCGGTGCTGATCCACGCAGGCGCAAGCGGCGT
Source organism: Saccharibacillus sacchari (assembly GCF_037722395.1). GTDB lineage: Bacteria > Bacillota > Bacilli > Paenibacillales > Paenibacillaceae > Saccharibacillus > Saccharibacillus sacchari_A. The sequence goes on from NZ_JBBKAR010000001.1 coordinate 6,199, forward strand.
CGGGACGGCGGCGATCCAACTGGCGAAAAAGCTGAGCGGGGCGCAGGTTATCGTGACGGCGGGGTCTGCGGAGAAGCTGGACTTTTGCCGCGAACTGGGAGCGGACGTGCTGATCGATTACAAAAAGCAGTCGTTCGACCAAGAAGTGCTCCAAGCCACCAACGGCCAGGGCGTCGATCTGATCCTCGATTTCGTCGGCGCGGATTACTGGGACAAAAATCTGGCAAGCGTCAAAAAAGAAGGCCGTTGGGTCGTGATCGGCATCTTAGGCGGCGGGGAAGTGGAGAAGGTTAACTTGCTGGCGCTTATGACCAAATGCGTGCAGTTGACCGCTACGGTGCTCGCCCCGAGAAGCAACGAATACAAAGCGCGTTTGACGGCTGATTTTGTCCGGGACGTGATGCCACATATGGAACAAGGGGAGATCAAACCGATCATCGACATCGTGTTCCCGTTGGAACAAGCGTTGGAAGCGCAGCAGCATATGGAGGAGAACCGGAATATCGGGAAGATTATTTTGAAAGTGGCGGAGCAGGAGTAATCTTGCTTCGATTCCTAAACAGCATTCAAAAAGCAAGCTTTGCGCAAACCGGAAGCTCAGCATCAAGCGATTGAAGCAGCCGGGAGAGCCATGACCAATAAAGTCGGAGACCAATATAACTTCCGTTCACTCTCAATCAGATCAATCATTAGCGAAAAGGAGGCTGCCTTATGAAATCTGTAGTTTGCCAAGCTTTTACGATTCTGACGCTAACCGCAACATTATGGATAACCGGCTGCGCCTCTGCGAACGATCAACCTTTCGAATCCATCACGACCTCAGTACTAATCACGGAAAAAGCTCAGTCTGACGATTTGACGAAAAAGTGGCTGATTGCCTCCAATGCCAATACCGATACTATCGCTCCCGTGCGTATAGAAGTCGAAAACGAAATGGTCTGGAACTTGATCCAACCGGACCGGGAATATTTCGTGGCATACGCCGGCTCGCCGCAAAGTGGCTATGTGCTAGAGCAGATCGAGCAAACCGGGACAGACGGCGTGACTCGGTAACAGGATTCATAAACTTTTTATCTATTTCACAGGAGAACCCAACCATGCACATCACCCAAATCCAACTCTGGATCTCGAATTTTCAACAAACCGTACGCTTTTACCGCGACACGCTCGATTTCAAACTGCTATCGGCAGATACGCGGACCGCTTCTTTTCGGATTGGCGGCAGCCTGTTTACGTTACATCACGATCCGCAGCAGCAATTCCATTATTACCATTTTGCGTTCAATATCCCGCCCAATCTATTCCGCGAAGCGAAAGCCTGGGTTGCCGAACGCACCAAGTTGCTGACCGAAGAGGGGATAGACGAGGCCGATTTCGGAGGGATCACGCAAGCGAACTCGTTTTATATCGAAGATCCGGCGGGCAATATCGTGGAATTTATCGCGCGCAGGGAAACGACGCCGGAATCGCCAGTGCTTATTTTTACGCGTGAGCAGGTGTTAGGCATCAGCGAGATCGGGTTGGCGACTGACGAGACCGGCGAATACGCGCAGCGCATCCAGGATCTCGGCATTCCGGTTCGCGGCAATGAAGAAGTGTCGTTGACGCAGTATTTGAACTTTATGGGCGAATACGAAGACGGGAGCTTTATCATTTTGAGTCCGCTCGGCCGAAGATGGTATTTCTCGTCCAAGCTTGCGATCTCGGCGCCGCTGGTCGTTCATACGGATCGCGGCGTCGTAAGCAATCTGTCGGACTATCCGGCTTTGGAAAAAAGGAGGGAGCACGTATGACCATCATCAGTATCGAAGGCGCCAGCGCGGCGGGGAAAACAACCACTTCGGCAACGTTGGCGGCCCGAACGGGCGGGGTTCATATTCAGGAAATCGCCGCCCTTTGGGAAAAGCCGCAGCGCGAATACCCGGAATGGTTTTTCGAACGGCAAGCGGATCGGTGGAAGATCGCGACGGAGCAGGAAGCCGAGCGTCTCGCCGTAGTCGATATCGACTTGTTTCAGCCTTTTTGGTATAACTGGTCGTTCGGCTTCACGTTGTTCGACGGGCAATCGTTGGAGTTCGTGGCACGCTTTTACCGTCCGTTGATTGAGCAGCGCAAACTGGGCTTTCCCGATCGTTATTTCCTTTTACATACGGACGAGCAGCAGTTGAGAACGCGCAAAGCCGGCGATGCCACGCGCATGCGAAGAGGGTTCGAGCTGAACCTGACGTTTATCGAGCCGCAAAAAAGGTATTTTCAAGCGCTGAACGAGTATATGCCGGGTCTGGTGACGTTTGTTGATTCGGTGGATATTGCGGAAAACGTACGGATCATCGAAAACGAGCTGCCAAGCGGGCCGAGCCAACATCGGTATTCGCTGGAGTTGTTCGATCATCTGGTGGATTGGCTGGGGAGCCATACGGCGGAATCGGCAGAACAGACACAAACAGCGCGTACCGACTGAATACCGATACGCGCGGGCTGTTTGGGTTTAAAAGCAAAACAACTTAATAATGGTCGCTTAATCCGCCGGTATCGGCTCGGGAAACCACTTTGGTCCGATAAGCGTCTTTTTGCAGACCGATCAACGGGAAAACGGCTGTCAGGCCGATCGACGCGAGATGGTCTTCGACTTTCGCCGGCGTGGCTACAGTAATATTGTCATTGTCGCCCATAAAGAAAGAGCCCTTTTTCGGAGTATAGGTTTTAGGCGTATTCACTAAAACGTTCTGCTCGATCCGCGTACCATTGGAGAACTCCGGATGCCAAGCCGGGTCGAGGATGCCGCTCCAAAAAGTCCCGGCTTCCGCTTCGTTGTACCCGTAGTTCGGAGCCAACTTTTTGCCAAACGCGGTCCAGGCCGAACCTTCCAACGCTATTTTATCTTCCAATCGTTTCCGCGCGCTGTTCAGCAACGTTTCGCCGCTCCCGCTCATATCGTAAATCTGGATTCCGTGAGAATCGACAATCAGGTTATCGCTGGCGACGTTATGATGGCCGTTTAACAAGAAAGCCCATTTCGTGCCTTGAATGACGTTTTTTCTGTACGTATCGCCCGAATCTCCCTGGTCCGCATAGAATCCGTTCGAATTTTTGGCATGATGGATATAGTTGTATTGCAGGAGGTTGCCGTAAGACGACCAATCGTTCGCGGTATAAAAAGCGCCGGTATCCGTCTCGATCAGAGCGGAGTTGTGGACTTCGTTGTACTGGATCGTCATATTCGTGTCCCGCTCGTAACGAAGCGCGTCGCGCGGCGTATCGTGCAGCAGGTTGTGCTCGACAAGCACGGCGTTGGAATCGCGAATCTGAAGCGCTGGGTATTCGATATGCCGACCGATATGGTGAATATGGTTGTTTAGCACTTGAAACGTATACGGTTCCGGCTCAAGTTTGATCGTTTTTCCAGGCACGAGCACCTTATCCGCCGTGTACGTATCCGGCAGCTTTCCTGCTTTGGCGATTTGGATGCCTTTGCCGATCATATCGTAAATATCGTTGCTTTGAATAACGTTGTCGTTTCCGTTGTTGTCGTAAATGCCTTCAATGCTGTTGCGAATCGTATTGCCCGCTAACGTAATATGGTTTGTTTTGTTCAACGTAATCGCCGTGTCCATGCTTTCTTGCAGCGTAAAACCGACAATATTCACGTAAGCCGTATTTTGCATCGTAATCAGCGGCTTTTTTTGATTCGCCAATACGACTCGTTTGTCGGATAGGCTGGTGCTCGGATAATAATAAAGCATGCCGTCTTTGGCATCCAATGCCCATTCTCCGCGAACGTCGATCTCTTCCAGCACATTGAGCGCGCGCCATTCTTCTTTGCCTGATCCGACGTTGTATTTGGGGTTGGAATTCGGAACGGCGGCCGACTGTTTCGATCCCATGCCTTCGCTGGCGCTGGGCGCTTCGGCCAACGTGATCGTATGGAGCGCCGGATCGACGGCCGAGACTTTGCTCAAAATAGGCACGAAGTCCGTTCGCCAAAACCCTTGCAGATACAACGCTCGACCGTCTCGCACCGCTTTTTGCCAACGAACGGCGCGGTCCGGGGTGTCTTTGTTCAGTTCGTCCGCCGTGATGCCGTCTTCGGGCTTGCCTCCGCTGCCGTAATAAAACGCTTTGGCGCTTGCCGATCCGTTAGCCGTGCTCCAACCGGTGCGCTCCGATCCCGCCGACTGGTTGGGATTGGGCCATTGCGAGATCGGTTGCGGGGTATCACCCACGATCAGGTCCGGCAAGCCCCATTTTTCGACCGACGCGTTGCCTGTGAATCCTTCCGTATTGAGAAGGCCCAACGAGCGGATATCGAGCTGGTATACTTTTTCGGACTTCATCTGCGGAGACAGCCGCGCGACGGCTTTGTCGTCCAGAGGTTTCCAACTGCCCGAAGCGATGACCGTGCCGTTGGCGAGAATAGTGCCGGGTTCGCCGCGATAAGTGATCAGGGATGCGGCCGTGCCGGAATCTTGAGCCTCCAATTGCAACGGTTCGTCCATCTGATACAGTCCTTTGGCGACTTGAACCGTGATGCCGCCGAGTTTGTCGTCTGGATGCGCACGAATATAATCGCGGGCTTCTTGCAGCGTGCCGAACGGTTTCTTTTGCGAACCGGTTCCGCCGACGGCGCCGGATTTCACGTAAAGCGTAGTCGCAACCGCCGTTTCTTTTCCTGCGCTTAACGTCGTAACTGCGCCTGTGTCCGTTCGATCCGCCAAAGCCGGGAGCGGCGACGCGGTTGCCAACAGCATAAGAAACGCCAGCATCGCAGAGCTTGCTTTGATTCGATACATAGATCTATCCCTCCTGGGTATGGGCGGTATATTTACGTTCTTGCTTAATAAACAAGCCGTATGAAAAAAAGTTTGGAAAAAAGGAGGAGACCTAAAAATGAATCAGCGAAAAAACGAAAAAGATTCCGGCAGTCCGGGTATCCGGCGAACGGTAGAGATCGGCGGCGTGTCCAAAAAGGAACTGTTACAGCAATTGAGCACGCGGAATGTCTCGTTGAACGCGTACGCGGAGCAGCTTTTTGCCGATGAACGGTTTACGACTTCGGAAGTTGAGCGCACGTTGCTTACCGTCGAACGTTCTGTGGAGGAACTCGGCTTCCCTGAAGGAGCGACGCTGCCGCAAGTGTTCGAGCAAGCGTCCAAGCTCGGCTTCGCGCCGTGTCCGCTTGAACTGGCTGTGCATCTGAGACTGCGATACACGGATCAGGAAGACGGAGGTTCGGCAAGCGTACCCGGTTCCAACCAGGCGCCTGCGAGGTCGATCACGATCGCTTCGGAGCCGCTGAGCGAAGACGACGAAGTGCCGAAAGGCTTTTACCTGCGCAAGATCGAAGGGACGTTGTGGCTGCGCGGTTACCGCTGCGATGCGGAGCATGTGTGGCAAGGCGAAGACCGGTTTGTGTTTGCGTTAACGCCATGAGAATCAACCGGATCAAAGCGCTGCTGCTCAAACTCGTCCGAATTTTCCGTAAAATGGTCATGATTTCGATCCTCGCCGTCGTGTTGCTGGTCGCCGCTGTCTTTTCGCTATATATCGTGTTTCCGATCTGGAATAACGTACATCTGTACACGTTCGCACATCAGTTGAAAAAAGTTCCGATGCCGGAAGATACCGTTTTTGTAGAAATGGAAACGACCGTCGGCAAGCTGAACGGCAACGGAAACGGCATCGACTTTTTCGCGGCCATGCTGGTCAAAAGCGAACTGGGCAGCAGCGAATTGTTCGACTACTACAAAGCAGCCTCGTTTACCGGTGCCAAAAGCGACGAGCACAAGGTTGCGATCGGCGTGTCGGCAGCCCGGGGAGACGAACTCAAATCGCAGTACGTGGAACGCGAGAAACTGAAATTTCACAAATTGCGATCAACCGAAGACTTTAGCGGTTATTATGTGGTGACGCTTTACGACGGCGGTTACGAAGCGCTGTTCGATCTTCGGGGCAATTGAAGCGGAAAACGAAACGTTAAGCCGCCGCGTTTGAGTGTTGCTTATGTATCGGCGATGAGATAAAATGGAAAAAGGGAACGCAAGTTCTTGTATTATCTATCGCGATACCCGGTACCGACACCTTTTTTACATACACAGCCTGGTTCGCCTACAGAGGAGGAACAAGCATGTTATTCATGATACTCGTCAAAGCCGCTAAAAATTCGGAAGAAGGCAAGCTGCCCAGCGAACGGTTGATGCAAGCGATGGACGCTTATAATGAGGAATTGGAGCAAGCCGGCGTGCGCGTGATGGCAAAAGGACTGCATCCTACCGCGAACGCGATACGGATTTCTTATCCCGCCGATCGCGGAGAACCTGTCGTGACGAACGGCCCTTTTGCGCCTGCGGAAGATTTGGTGGCCGGATTTATTTTGATCGACGTGGCGACGCAGGAAGACGCGGTACGTTGGGCCAAACGCATGCCGGACCCGCAAGGGAACGGGGAAGGGCAGATCGAGCTGCGTCAGGTGTTTTGAATAGATAAAGGTCGATTTCTACGATACGGAACAAAAAGAACCTTCGCTTTCCGCGCAACCGCACGTCTCGTGCCCGGTTGGGAGAAAGGAAGGTTCTTTTTTTGAAAACAGACCGGTTCACCGATCTTCCGACGATACCGCGATCATCTGCACGACCATTCGGCTATCCCCGGTCAGTACCGCTTCGTCCGCATTCATCTGCGAAGAACCGTCTCCGTCCAGAAAAATGCCTTCACGGTCTTCGCCGGGCACTCCCGCCAGCAGCGCCGAACGGAAGTCAGCGGCCGTGCTCGGTTCCGGCGCCACGATCAACCAGAGCTGCCCGGCGTCGTTATACACAAGCCCCGAACGCATCCGCTGATCTTCGGCAAAAGGCAGATTTTCCCGCACGCTTTGCGCCGCCCAATCCTGCTCGTTTGCCAGATTCAGACTGACGCCGCCTTGAGCGAAATACGCATGGCGATCGCTTACCTGAAGCTCGTCGGCCGACGAGATCACCTGCACCGAGAATCGTTCCGCCGCGCCGTCCCAGACCAACGTGCCCCGGGCGTATTTGGCGTTGAACCAACCGGACCCGTAATCGCCGCGATTGCCGTTGACCGGCTTATCGTTCATGACGGCTATCGACAACAGCGCATGTTCGTAAAAGAACCCGCCGTTGATCCCGTAAGCCGGAATTTGCCGCAGCGGCTGTTTGTCGGCGCGCAGCACCACATCGTCCGGCGATACGGCCATCATGTACAACTTCGGCAAAGGCCCGTCGGCGGGCACTTCCGCGTACGCATACCGATGCGGCAACCCGTCGAACACTTCCGCGGGCTTGGCCGGAACAAGCAACAGCCATAGTGCGATCGCGGCAGAAACGGTGAGTAGGGCGATCAGTGAGAAGACCCAACGTCTGCGTTTGTGCGACTTGCGTCGGTAGGGTTTGCCGGGATCGGATTTGTCTCGACCGGATTCGGGTGGAACGTTTTCGGCGTTCGCGGTTGAAAAAGTCGCATTGCTCGCCGAAGTGTCGTCCGAGCGTTGATTGCGGGTTCCGTTATTCTCCTCGGACATACGCACACAGCAGCCGCGCCGTGCCGATCACCGCCCGCGTATGCGTCCGCTCCATCGAGTGCGACGCGTGTACGCCCGGCCCGATCAGCGCCGCCCGGATATTGCCGCCGCCGCGCAGCGCCGCCGAAGCATCGGAACCGTAAAACGGATAAATATCCACGGCGTGCTCGATGCTTTGTTTTTCGCACAATTCGATGAGCTTGCCCGTCATATGGTAATCGTACGGTCCGGACGAATCTTTCGCGCAGATCGAGACGTCGGTTTCTTTGCAGCTCAGATCGTCGCCCATACAGCCCATATCGACGGCGATCAATTCCGCGATATCGGCCGGGATATACGCCGCGCCGTGACCGACTTCTTCATAGTTGGAGATCAGCAGCTTCACGTTTTGTTTCGGTTTCCAGCCTTCGCGCTTCGCCGATTCCAGCAGGCCGAACAGCGCCGCTACGCTAGCTTTATCGTCCAGATGGCGGGATTTGATATAACCGCTGTCCGTCACGACGGCGCGAGCCTCGAACGAGATATAATCGCCTGTGCGAATGCCCAGGTTTTCCACGTCTTCGCGGGAAGAAACCAGCTCGTCGATGCGGACTTCCATATGCTCTTCCGAACGTTTGAAATCGCGCGCGTCGGCGTAAACGTGGACGGAAGGGTGCTGGGTGAGAATCGTACCTGTGTACGTTTTGCCGCTGCGGGTATGGATGATGCAGTATTCGTTTTCGATGCTGGACATCGCGAAGCCGCCGAGCGACGTAAGCTTCACGGTGCCGTGCGGCGTAATCGAACGGACCATCGCGCCGAGCGTATCGACGTGCGCGCTCAAGCCTACCGTGTACGAATCGTTTTCGCCTTCGATGCTGATAATCGCTCCGCCTTTTTCGTTAAAGGTTACCGGGAACCCGAGCGATTCCGCTTCTTCGCGGATCAGGTCGATGATATGGTGCGTGTAACCGGTAGGGCTGGGGGTATCAAGCAGTTTTTTCAAAAAAGGAATCACATAGTTTTCGTCAATGTTTACGGTCATAATCGGTAAGCCTCCAGTAAGGTAAGAATCGGGTTAGTTGAAAATCGGTTCAAGCAAGCGGTGTTCGGCGGTTTTTGAATGATCGGATACTCGGCTCCAAGCGTCGAAATCGGAAAATGTGCGCAAAAAGTCAACAAAAGATACGCCATCTGTTCTTTTTTCACCGAATTATGACGTTTGGTCAACATTTTGGCGCAAATACGGTCGAAAAGAGGGCAAGATCGAAAATTTGTTGACGTCACGTCAGCATTTTTGGAAAAAACGTCTGTAGAGCCGCAAAATGTATGCAAAAAGTCAACAATCATGCGGAAAACGCCGGTAACTTGCTTCAAGCAGAGGTCACGGTTCCGCCATTTGACACGCGACACGCTCGCTACCTATCCGTCTCACGCCGCGCCCATCGTACTGCGCACGACGTTCCACTTTCCATTGTAATCGATCGGAGGCTGCGAAAAAACCTCCGCCGCTTTGCAGCCCAGAAAAAAACCGCGCGCTGTATCAGCGGCGGTTTTGGTATGCAGCCATCCGGTAAACGATCGCGGTTCATGCGTCCTATCGCCGTTCGGTCGAACCGGGGGGCGACGCTAGATCATTTACAGCTTTTTCAACTTGTCCGAACGGAATCCTCTCGACTCCGAACGGGAATCCAGATCGTCCGAGATCGGCTCAAGCGGAGTCGGATCGGCGGAAACGGTCGGTTCGTCGTAAGCCGGCGGCGGTGTCGTTGCCGACACGGGAGCCGAAGCAGGGACAGCCGTTTGCGTGCGCAGTTGTTCGTTTTCGACGCGCAGTTTTTTCACTTCGCGTTGCGTTTTGAACAAGCGATAGATGCCGAACATGCCGACCGCCAGACCGCCGAACAGCGCGCTACCTAGAATGAGCAGAACGAGCGGCACGTCCGCATAACCGAAAATAAAGTTTACTTCCACCGGATTAACGTTGATGACCGCGAAGATCGCGATAATCACCGCAAAAATCAGCATCAGTATCAAAGACCGTTGAGCTTTCATGAATAAGGACAACCCCTTTCGCTTCGTTGCTTATGAGCATCATTAGCCGCTAACGGCGGTTTTGACGCAGGAAGCGCCGTCCTTATTCGGAGAGCTGTTCCATCTGCTCGATCAACGCTTCGAATACGCTCATCGCTTCGCGAACAGGTTCAGGCGAGGACATGTCGACTCCGGCTTTTTTCAAGATGTTGATCGAGTAGTCGCTGCCGCCGCTTTTCAGGAAGCTGAGGTAACGTTCGACCGCAGGCGCGCCTTCTTCAAGGATCTGCTTGGAAAAGCTGGTCGCTGCCGAGAAGCCCGTTGCATATTTGTATACATAGAAACTGTTGTAGAAGTGGGGGATACGCGCCCATTCCATCTCGATATCCTGATCCACCACCATGTCCGGCCCGTGATATTTCACGTTCAGTTCATAGTAGATGCCCGACAGATCCTGCGGCGTGAGCGATTCTCCGGCCTCGGTGCGCGCGTGAATGATCTTCTCGAACTCCGCGAACATCGTCTGACGGAACACCGTTGTGCGGAACTGATCCGCGTAGTAAGTGAGCAGGTACATTTTCTCTTTCGGATCGGTCGACTTTTTCAGCAGATAATCCATCAGCAGCGCTTCGTTGGTCGTCGAGGCCACTTCGGCCAGGAAGATCGTGTACTGCGCGTCGCGGTATTTCTGCGTGTTGTCCGAGTAGTAGGAGTGCAGCGCGTGGCCCATTTCGTGTGCCAGCGTGAACATGCTATTCAGATTGTCCTTGTGATTGAGCAAGACATAAGGGTGAACGCCATAAGCGCCGGAGCTGTACGCGCCTGTGCGTTTGCCTTCGTTCTCGTAAATGTCGATCCAGCCGTCTTTGAAGCTGTCTTCCAGCACTTGGAGGTAATCGGCGCCGAGTGGCTGCAAGCCGTCGATCACGGTTTGTTTCGCTTCATCGTACGTGATATCCATCTTGAACTCATCCACCAGCGGAGCGAACAGGTCGTACATATGCAGCTCGTCCACGCCCATCAGCTTTTTGCGCAGTCGCATATAGCGGTGCAGGATCGGCAGACTTTCGTGGATCGCGTCGACCAGGTTGTCGTACACGGATACCGGAACGTTGTCGCCGTACAGCTTCATTTCCAGCACGGACGGATATTTGCGCGCGCGGGAGTAAAAAATGTTTTTGTTCACGTTGGCCGTCAGTGACGCGCCGATCGTGTTTTTGAGTTTGGCATATGTGCCGTAGACGGCTTGGAAAGCCCGGCGACGCACGTCGACATTGGCGCTTTCCAGGAATTGAATATAGCTGCCGTGCGTCAGTTCGACTTCGTTGCCGTGCTCGTCTTCGATGTTCGGGAACTTAAGGTCCGCGTTATTGAGCATGCCGAAAATGTTCTGCGGCGCTTGCGACAGATTGCCGACCTGCGCGAGTAGCGCTTCTTCGGCCTGCGACAGCACATGGGCTTTTTCGCGCTTCATTTCCTGCAACGTGAACCGGTAATCCTTCAGCGACTCAGCTTCGATCAGCTTGTCGAGTTGCGCGTCGTCAAGGGACAGAATCTCCGGCGTGATGAACGACATTGCTTCACCCGCGTCGACCAGCAGTTTGCGGCCTTTTTGCGTGAGCGCCTGGTAGGTCGGGTTGGCGGTGTCCTGGTCATGGTACAGATGCGTGTAGACGTAGAGTTGCTCCAGCTTCAGGGAAACTTCGTCTTCGAACTTGAAGCATTCGCCGATCGCGGCTTCGTTATTGAGTTTGCCGCGGAAATCTTCGAACGTTTTCAGTTGAGCTTTCGTTTCTTCATATGTAGCGTCCCAGGCAGCTTGATCCGCGAACAGATCGGCTAGCTTCCATTGGTGCTCGGCAGGGATTTCGCTTCGTTTCGGCAAGGATTTAGGCGTTGTGCTCATCGGTAAAACCTCCTCAAGGATAGTGGGCCAAGGTTTGTATAAAAACAGATCTTGGCCGCTTGCGAATGAGTGTCGAAAAAAGGTTGGCGTTACCTGCGCGTATTCAAAATCCCGCATCGTTGACCTACCGGGCAGCTTGACCCAGCTACCCGGTAGGAACGATGCGGTCTGAATGCACGTCTTAAGAGCCCATGCTGAAAAGCGTATAGACCGTCAGGATAAACGAAATGAGAAGCATGACGGCGGCTGAGATCGCGAGACCTCGCTTGAGCTTGGGCGGAATCGAGTCCTTGTAAAACACGACGACCGCGCCTAGCAGCAAGGTTAGGATGAGCAGGGCGGCGATGTTGGTCGTATTCATAAAAGGTTACACACCCTTGAGGGCGTCCATGATGCTTTGCCATTCTTCATCAGTGCCCTTGAATTTGTCTTTGGCAAAGCGGTTTTCCGCCCAATTCATCATCTCCGGACGACTCATGAAGTGATGCGTTTCCTCGCCCCATTGGTCGGAAATTTCGCGCAGCACGAGATTGCGTCCGTTAACTTCTACCGTCATCATGTTCCAATTATCCGTCTTGTAAATACTGTGCTTTTTAATCATGATTGCCATTCCTCGTTTCACATCGTTTCTTATCTAAAATCATACCCTACCCGCATAACGAAAAGCAACGCCTGTACAAGAATGGATGCGCAAGTTCCAACTTTCCAATTGCCAAAGGTTTTTTCATGCAGTATAATAACGATATTCACCATAGATGGTGATATTTTTAGGAGGTTGTTCATTTGAAAGGTACAGTTAAATGGTTTAACGCAGAAAAAGGTTATGGTTTCCTTTCCGTAGAAGGCGGCGAAGACGTATTCGTACACTTCTCGGCTATCCAAGGCGACGGATTCAAAACTCTTGACGAAGGTCAAGAAGTAGAATTCGAAATCACTGACGGAAACCGCGGACCACAAGCAGCTAACGTAATCAAACTGTAAGAATTGATTTCTTACCTTATTTGATGACATAGCAAACCACAGGCACAGCTCCTTCACGGGAACTGTGCCTTTTTGCATGCTTTTTCCACAGCGGTTCACATAGAAAAGAAAACTCCCTGCTGCGCAATCCGTATGCCGAATGCGTAACAGAGAGTAGGATCAAGTCTGCAAAGTTTAGGAAGCTGCCGGACGATCCAGCTTCGGTTCGCGGCCCATGCGGCGCACCACGAGAAAGATGATGACCGCTTCGGCCAGCAGGCCGAGCGATTGCGCAATCGCGCCGACCCTACCGTTCCAATGCGGGAAAATGGCAACCAGCAGGAACAGGAAGCCGATCGTGCAGACCGCGTTGGCGAGCTGGGAACGGAACATGACTTTCGTTTGCCCGCCGAGCAGAATCAGTCCGTTGCCGTAATCCAGCCAAGGCATGACGAGCGGATACAAGATGAAGGCCCGCAGCGTGTACAGACTTTCCTGAAGCAGTTGCCCCTCCACGTTCATGACATGCCCGAACACCCAATAGCCGAGCGGCGTATAAGCGATGATGGCGACGAGAGCGGCAGGAATAAATCCGATCGCCAATGCGAACTTGCGCACCAGCAGCGGATCGATCCGGTAATAGTTCAGCACGATCTGATGAATATAGATGAAGAAACTCAGCATGAGCTGCATCAGACTCGCGGCGACGGCAAACGACGAGATCGCCAGCGCCACGCCGTCCGTTTTGCCCAGCATGATATTCAACGCAGGTCCGATGAACATGGCGACGAGCGACGAATAGAGCAGCGGCTTATAAAAACGGAAGACATCGCCGCGCGTCTCGATGTGATGATCCGGCTTTTTGACCGGCAGACGGCGAGCGATATTGCGTCCTTCCAGAAAACTGACCGTCGCTTCGATGACCATGCCGCCTACGAAGATGATGGCGCCGACGATTCCGCTGGTCACGCCGTGGATATGCACGAAGTACAACGACAGCAGGTACATGCCGCTCAGCCGGATCACCATGCCGATGGTCAGCCATTTGGTGCGGTTATTGGTGATGATAATGCCTTGGTAAATATTGCGGATAACGGAAAAAACGCTGACGAACATCAATACGCCGTAGACGGCGATCACGCTCGGCAACAACGCGGGATCGACCCCGAATACGGCGCCGAAAATGCCGCGTCCCACAGGCGTGTAGACGATGATGCCTCCGATCACCAGCACGCAGACCAGAAAAACGTAAGTGACGAACGTCAGCGCTTTGAACGAAATTTTGTCGCGCACCAGCGCGGAGCAGGTCTGCCGGAGCAGCGTGGACGGCCGTTCGGTAACGGCGAGCAGGCTGCTGGCGATCGCGTAGCTGGCGATGACCGTCTCGGGCGAGGCGGCGGAGGCCAGCGTACGGTTGATGATGACATGGGACAAAGTCACGAGCGAAGCGGACAAACCCAACGGAACGAAAAACAGGAGCAGTCGCTTCCAGGATAAAGGAACGTCGGACATGGGAAACCCCTTTCTTGAAAATCGGCGGTGCAAGTGTGCAGACACGTTCGAATTGATCATTCTCCAGTATACCATGACTGAAATCGTTTGCAGCGAGCGAACGAAAACTTTCCTGAAATTGAACGGTTTTCGGCATATCCGGCGAGCGGCGTGGGGCGATTGCCGGAAAGTATAGCTTTTTGCAGAAAAAACGCTGAAAAAAGTTGAGAATATGACGAAGGTTATTTGTACAAATTAAACCCTCATATTATAATGGAAGTGAATTTGGGTACGGAGCATGCGTAAAAAGCAGATTGGCCTGTCTGACAGGCAAACGCATGCGCCACAGACTTAAGACTGGTATTTGGAGGTACGTTTTGAACCCACTCAGAACCGCTTACACCGTTCCCGAAGAACCCATCCGTTTGATGCGATGGGTGTACAAGTTCGCTTTGTCGGGCGTCAAGGAGTCGCTCGGGGGCTGGAGAGATCGCGCTGCGACTATTCCCGATCCCGAACTTCGAACGCAAGCGCTGGCGAGCATTGCGGACAAGGAATTTCATTGTCAAGGCGGCTCGGTATACGCAGCGATCAATTCGGACAAAAAAGACGTACTGATTCCGCTGATCGTAGCGCTTCAGACCATCAGCGATTATCTCGACAACCTGTGCGATCGAAGCACGTCGCTGGACCCGGAAGATTTTCGTCTTTTACATAAGTCCATGCTGGACGCGGTCGATCCGTCCGCACAGCCGGAAAATTACTATCGCTTCCGTGACGAACAGGAGGACGGAGGGTATTTGAATGCCCTGGTGACTACCTGTCAGGAAAACATCCGGCAGCTGCCCGGTTATGTCCATGCCCAGCCTTATGTGCGCCGTCTGGTCAGTCTTTACGGCGATCTTCAAGTGTACAAGCATATCGCCCCCGAACTGCGGGAGCCTTCGCTGACGACCTGGAGAGCCGAACACGCCGACCTGGCCCCTGATTTGCATTGGAACGAGTTCGCCGCTGCCACCGGTTCGACGCTCGGCATGTTCATGCTTTTTGCCGGAGCGAGCCGTGACGATTTCGATGAACAAGCGGCAAAATCCGTCTACGAGGCGTATTTCCCGTACGTCTGCGGTCTGCATATCATGCTCGATTATTTAATCGATCAGGAAGAGGACCGGATCGGAGGCGACCTGAATTTTTGCAATTATTACGAAAGCGGGGAAGAGATGCTACAGCGCGTCGAGTTTATCGTTAACGGGGCGCGCCGCGACGTGGCAAGGCTTCCGCATGCCGCTTTCCACCGCATGGTGATCGAAGGACTGATCGCGTTGTATTTGTCCGATCCGAAAGTAAGCCAGCAAAAAGATGTGCGAACCGTGTCTAAACGCTTGATGAAGAAAAGCCCGCTGACTCGCCTGTTCTTTTTCGTCAATAGTGTATGGATCCGCAAACATAAGCAGCATTAACAAGGAGGAAGCAACATGTCAGCAGTAAAAAAGATTGCCGTATTAACCAGCGGAGGGGACTCCCAAGGAATGAACGCCGCGCTTCGCGCCGTCGTGCGCAGCGCGATTTACCACGGAATCGAGATTTTCGGGATTCAACGCGGTTATCAGGGATTGCTCAATAACGATATTTTCTCGATGGATCTGCGCAGCGTCGGCGATATTATCCAACGCGGCGGAACGGTGCTTCAATCGGCCCGCTCCAAAGAGTTCTATACGGAAGAAGGCCAACGCAAAGGCGCGGAAATCCTGCGCAGCTACGGCATCGACGGCCTGGTCGTAATCGGCGGCGACGGTTCTTACCACGGCGCGAACAAGCTGAGCAAGCTCGGGATCAACACGATGGGCTTGCCGGGCACGATCGATAACGATATCTCCTTCACGGATTACACGATCGGCTTCGATACCGCTGTAGGCGTTGTTGTCGATGCGATCAACAAGCTGCGCGATACGATGTCGTCGCACGAACGTGCTTCGGTCGTTGAAGTTATGGGTCGTCATTGCGGCGATATCGCGTTGCACGCGGGCCTTGCTTCGGGCGCGGAAACGATTCTCGTGCCTGAAGTTCCTTACGATCTGGACGAAGTGGCGCAGCGCATGACGCACAACTTCGCGATGGGCAAACGTCACAGTATCATCGTGGTCGCGGAAGGCGCAGGCAAAGGCGAGGACATCGCGACCGAGCTGTCGCAGCGCTCCAAGCAGATCGACGCTCGCGTAACGGTACTGGGCCATATCCAACGCGGCGGCACGCCGACTCCGTTCGACCGTAACCTGGCAAGCCGTCTGGGCGACTTCGCGGTACGCTCGCTGATTCGCGGCGAAAGCGACAAAGGCTGCGGCATCATCAAAGGCGAACTGACCCTGACGGATATCGATAAGGTTGTCAACACACGCCCTACCTTCGATCACGAGATGTACGAGTTGGCTCTGCGTTTGTCGCAATAAGCGATTATCCGAAAAGTCGCGAACCGAGAAGCTTTCGCCCCGAAACGGCAGCCGTTCTGCCGTTTGCGGGCGCGAAGGTTTCTTTTTTTATGAAGAGCGGGTAAGGGTACAACGAGGCAAGCGATTCGGCAGCGAAGGAGGCAGGCTCTATGATTACCGTCGGATTGACCGGCTGGGGCGATCACGATTATATCTATACGACCAAGGAAGCGGCCAAGCAGAAACTGGTTACGTACGGCAAAATGTTCGGAACCGTCGAGGTGGACAGTATGTTTTATGCCGTTCAGTCCAAGCGCAATATGGAAAAATGGGTGCAAGAGACGCCGGCGGATTTTCGTTTTGTCGTCAAAGCGTATCAAGGGATGACCGGGCATTCGCGGGGGAAAATCCCGTTCGATAACGAGGCCGAGATGTTCGAAGCGTTCAAATTGTCGATCGGCACGATGCAGCAGGCTAACAAACTGAAGGCGGCGCTGTTCCAATTCCCGCCTTGGTTCGATTGCACGCGGGAAAATGTAGCCAAGCTGCGCGAGGTGCGCGAGCGGATGGAAGATGTGCCTTGTGCGCTGGAGTTTCGCCATCAGAGCTGGTTTCAGCCGGTGATGCGGGAACGTACGCTCAAGTTCATGCGCGAGGAGCACTGGATACACAGCGTATGTGACGAGCCGCAAGCGGGAGTCGGTTCGGTACCCATCGTGGAGGAAGCGACGGATGATCGGTTGACGATTGTGCGGATGCACGGTCGCAACGTTTCCGGTTGGCAGTCGTCCAATCAGCCCAACTGGCGGGAAGTGCGTTATCTGTACCGTTATAACACGCAGGAACTGGAAGAATGGGCAGAGCGGCTTCGCAGACTGGAGCAGCAATCGAAGGAAGTCGTGATCATTTTCAACAATAACTCCGGAGGCGATGCGGCAGAAAATGCGCGCGAGCTGATGGCGATTCTGGGTCAGGATGTGCCGAAGCTTCTTGGCGAGGACGAACCGGAGCAGTTGGATTTATTTTAACGTTGGAAAAAAGGCAGCCCGCAGCGTCGAAAATGACGAAAAGCGAGCTGCCTTTTCTGATAAAGAAGGATTCATGGAACCTGCTTGATGAGTCCTAGGAGCGTCCGTGCATACGTTGAACCTTGAACAAACGCAACAGTAGCAGAACCGCTCCTACGGCCAAACCGGCGATCAACCCGATCCAGTAACCGAACGGACCGAATGGAGTGTACACGGCCAATACGAACCCAAGCGGCAATCCGATGCCCCAATAGGCGATCAGCGTGATGAAAAAGGCCGGAGTCACATCTTTGTAGCCGCGCAGCGCGCCCTGGATAGGCGTAGCCAAAGCGTCGGAGAGTTGGAAAAAGATCGCATACGCCAAAAACTGCACGATCAATGCCGTAACGGCAGGATCGGTCGAATAAATCAACGCGACTTTGTCGGCAAAAAGCAGGAGTATAACCGCCGTGACCAGAGCCATCAGCACGGCAGAGCCGATTCCGATAGAAGCATACTGGCGGGCGTCTTTGTTTCTTCCGGCTCCCGCCTCGTAGCCGACCAGAATCGTCAGCGCCATGCAGATCGCCAGCGGAATCATATACAGCGTTGAAGCGAAGTTGATCGCGGCGGAGTGGGCGGCAACGGCGTTTGTTCCGAAACGGTTCATGAGCAGCGTAACCGCGGCGAAGATGGACGTTTCAAAAAAGGTGGCGAAACCGATCGGAATGCCAAGCTTCAATAATTCCTTTTGCTTGGCCCACGAGATCGGATGACGTTTGCGGAAAAAACTATGCTTGGCAAAAGGTTCAGCGCGGTGCATCACGATGAGCGCAATCAGGAAAATGACCCAATACGTGACGGCGGTCGCAACACCTGCGCCGACGCCGCCCAGCTTCGGAAAGCCGAAGTTGCCGAAGATCAGCAGGTAGTTCAGCAGCAACTGTACGGGAAGTGAACAGAGCGTAATCGCCATGGAGATTCGCGTCTGGCCCATTGCATCGATGCAACCTCGAAGAACGGTATAGCCGAATAACGGAACGACGCCGAACGCCAGGCAAAGCAGGAACTTATACGCGGTATCCGCGACTTCGGCCTCGGCATTCATGAATCCGAGAGCAGGCTTGAGCAGCAGTCCGCCGATCAGAAGCACAGCTGCGGAGAATAGAAGAGACAGAATCAATCCCTGGAACAAATTGAAACGGATATCGCGCTCCCGGCCTCCGCCCATAAGCTGCGAGACGATCGGCATGATTCCGTTTAAAACACCGTTCAGACCGGTCTGAATCGGAATCCATAGGCTGACCCCGATCGAGACGCCCGCTTGCGCGGCCGGACTGACGTGTCCCGTCATGCTGGTATCGAAAAAAGCCATAGCGGATAACGCAATTTGCGTGATAAAGATCGGAAGGAAAACGACGAGAAACTGTGCGAATTTTTGCTTGAAGCTTGAAGTGGCACGCATCGGTTGGCAGATCCTTTCAGGTAACACTGATTCTGTTCCCAACGAACGCAGGCAAAAACCCGGCCGTGGCAGGCCGGGTTTTTGCCGTGCGAGGATATCCGTCGGAACGTATCGCTCGGTGGAAGTAGAGGTAGCTTAGCTTAACAATCAGTCTTTCGGACCGTAATTGGCATCTTTGGTGTAACGGTTGGAGGCGTTCCAGAGGAGATATTCATCCACGCCCATATCCGCCATGGCTTTGATCTGCGCGTCCACTTCGGCTTTGCCGTACTTCGTATAGTGGCCGCTGCCGAGCCAGCTTGCGGTAAAGTCCTGAATCCACGGGCGTACGATCGGACGCTGCGATTCGTCTTTGATCTCATCCAGTTTTTTGAACGTGTCGACCATCGAGCCTTTGATCGTCACGTAAGGTTCCATATCCGGGTTAGTCGCGCCGAACCAGCCGGTCGAGTAGTGACTCGGATACACCATCGGTGCGATAACGTCGACGTTTTCCGAAATTTTGGTGAAGTCTTGTCCGATGCCGTCGGCTGCCGGAACGGAGGCCGCGTAGCCGAAAATATCGACGGAAACGCGAACGCCGAGCGGCGCCAGTTCTTTACGCGCGTACTGTACGAATTCGGATACGGCTTCCGTACGCGTTTTTTCGCCGTCTTTTTCGTATTTGAGCGTGTCCGCGCGTTTCTCGAAGCCTTCCGCGAAACGAACATAGTCGAACTGGATTTCTTTGAATCCGAGCGCTGCCGCTTCTTTGGCGATCGCCACGTTATAGTCCCAGACTTCTTTGCTGTACGGATTGACGAAAGCGTCGCCGCCGCCGTTTTTCCATACTTTTCCGTTTGCGTCCGTGAACGAAAGCTCCGGATGGTTTTCGGCGAGAACGGTATCTTTGAACACCACGATCCGGGCGATCGGATAAACGTTGTGATCTTTCAACTTGGTCATCAGAGCGTCGATGTCCGGGATGAATTTTTGGGCAGTGCCCATTTTCAGCAGTTCCTGATTTTCGGTTTTGTACGTTATGTACCCCAGGTCGTCTTTGATATCGATAACCATCGCGTTAAGACCGGTATTGTCGAGCAGATCAAGCAGTTCGGTCATTCTTGCGCCGCCCGCGCTGTAAGCGGTGGCGTAGATGCCTTTTACCGTAGGCGCATCGGGTTGCGGATCGATTTTGATCGGAGGGTTGTCCGCATCGATGACCACGCTATCTTTTTGAGCCGTCAGCGTACTGAGGTTCCAAGCCGATTCGACCGCGACGGTGATCGGATTGACGTTGACGGGTGCTGGTGCGCTTTCCGGGTTGTGGCTGCTTACTGTGAGAGCCAGCAGGCTCCATAAGATATCCATTGTATTCTCTCCCTCGTCTGTAGGTGATTCTTGGCTGCAAAAGCCTTTACCAGTATAGCGTTTTTCTGATCGAGTGAAGCAACAAAATTGTCACGAATGCCTGATTATTCCGGGAAAAGCAAAATCCGCTTTATGCCCGGAAGGCACACCTCCAACATTTAACCTTTCGAAGAAGCAACGAATCTATGATCTTGTCAACTCTTGATTCGGAAGCCGATCTTCACAAGCGATGGCTTCGAACCCATATGTAGGGCCGCCCCTTCCCTAAGGAAAAGAGCGGCCTATTAGAAGAACTTATTGAAAAGACCAAACCCGGTACCTTGTCCAAGCTAAAAGGAATCGTTAATGCAAAACTTCCGGCGACTGATGTTCGAGGATGCTGTGATGGATAATGTCAAGCGCGTCTTCGGCTTCGAGAATTCCCAGTCCGTCACGAAGGACGATCACGGAATCCAACTCTTGCTGCTTCAAGAACGAAAGCATGTCGGGGTACCATTTCATCACGATTTGTTCAAGTTTTACGGCTTCCATTTCCATAGTCGTCACCCTTTCTTTTCCGGGATCGTGTGTCATTGTCTGACTCGAATACCTGAGAAAAGCTAACCATGAAGTTGGTACGGGGTTATTATATCACATCGCGGTTGTGTTCGCGACGTAGCGTGTGGGAGGGGGCTGCGGGGGCAATTCGTTTCGGTCGCGTGTTGCCCTTGGGAAGCCGGATTGGAATTTAATAAGGAGGCTTCCCAAGGACAAAGGCGAACGCTGACGCTCCTACACTGAATTCTCCCCTCCGCCCCCACTCTTCGAAGCTTTCAAAACCTTGAAAGGATCTAATGAACTTTGGTTTGAGTCGTTTTTTGATAAAACTACCCCAAAAAAAGAAGCGCCTGTAAAGGCCGCTTCGGCTGAAGAAAATATTTTGAGCGGGGTTGCCGCACAAGGGCGGAGGATCAAGTGCAGTGCAGGAGCGCCAGCGTTCGCCTTTGAAATCGGGAAGCCTCATTACATTCAGATCAAGCTTCCCTATTTCAACACGCGACCGAAACGCACTTGATCCTCCGCCCACCTAGCGGCTTTCCCCAGCGAACAGTATTTTCCCGAAGCCGAAACAAAGGCTTCAAACAGAGCGCTTCCGAAACGAGCCCATTACGCCTACGGTTTCGACGATGTTGACGAAAGCGAGAGGGTCGGCTTCTTTGATGATGCGTTTGAGTTCCGCCAACTCGTAGCGTGTGGTAACCGTCATCAGCATGTCTTTTTTGGCATGGGAGAATGCGCCTTCGGCGGGGATTCGGGTAACGCCGCGTTCGATCTGAAGCAGTCGCTCCAACATTTTGTCTGTATCGTTCGTCACAATGAACAACGTAACTTTGGTATGGCTGATATGGATCATATCGACGACTTTTCCTGTGATATATATGGAAACCATTGATAAAAGGGCCAGGTTCCAATCATTTTGGAGATAGCCCATCGCCAGAATGACCAGGCCGTTCATCGCGACAAGCACGTTTCCGACAGGGAAATCGCGATAGCGCGTGACGATCGAGCCGAGGATGTCGAAGCCGCCGCTCGATCCGCCGACGCGGAACGAGATGCCTGCGCCGACGCCGACCAGTACACCGCCGAATACGGAGGAAAGGATCGGATCGGTGGCGACCATGCGTTCAGGCACGACGGTGATCAATACCGTAACGGCGGCGACGGATACGATGCTGAGCAGGATAAACCGTCGACCGAGCAGGAACCAACCCGCAATCAGCATCGGAACGTTGTACACGAAATACAGAATACCGATCGAGATCGGCGTGAAGTACCCGGTAAGCATGGACAGACCGGACACGCCGCCGCTGAGCAATTGATGCGGAATCAAAAACAGGTTGAAGCCGGCCGCGATCAGCAAAGCGCCCACGACCGTCGTTACGATATGACCCATACGAATAAACAAAATCCACCACTCCTGAAAAAGAAAATGAAAAAACAAGAACGAAAATGAAAACCGTGAAAAAATGTGACAATACGTTGAAAGGTTTACTGGCTTTTCTATAGTCGCTTATGCTATAATGATTTAGATGTTCTTGAGTAGATCTTTCTCGTTTCCGTAACCGTCAGCGGCTGAACGGAAGAATCACGAGTAAAAGGATAAACGGTATATAATATGGCTTCAGCTTTTCGGCTTCGGCTTTGAAGAAGCTCCTCCCTTGTCCAAGTAGGTGCGGAAAACTTGGTATCGTCAGCATATGAGGAACCCTTCGGTTATCGATCGGTTGCGGCTACTTAAGAATACAGAATACGAAAGCGGCTTGTCCACAGGCAAAGTGGCAGTCCGCCCATAATAAAAGGAGCATGAATCTATTGGCAAATTTTGTAGACTTCGATTTGGAACCAAAGGTATTACAGGCAATTACGGAAATGGGCTTTGAAGAAGCCACTCCGATCCAATCGCAGGCGATCCCGATCGCCCTGACCGGAAGCGACATGATCGGACAAGCTCAAACGGGTACAGGCAAAACAGCGGCTTTCGGTATCCCGATGATCAGCAAGATCGCACGTGAAGAAGAAAAAATCTCGGCACTCGTTATGGCTCCGACTCGCGAACTCGCGATTCAGGTAGCGGACGAAATCGAGAAGCTTGCACGTTTCAAAGGACTTCGTTCCCTGGCTATCTACGGCGGACAAGATATCGTTCGTCAGATCCGTGCATTGAAAAGAAAGCCGCAAATCATTATCGGTACACCAGGACGCCTGCTGGACCATATCAACCGTAAAACGATCAAGCTTGACGACGTTCAAACGGTTGTACTGGATGAAGCGGACGAAATGCTGGACATGGGCTTCATGGAAGACATCCAGTCGATCCTGAAGCTGGTTCCGGAAGAGCGTCAAACGTTGCTGTTCTCGGCTACAATGCCTGCGAACATCAAACGCCTGGCTGAGCAATTCCTGAAAAACCCGCAGCATGTATCGGTTATTCCGAAGCAAATCAGTGCTCCGCTGATCGACCAGGCTTACATCGAAGTGCCTGAGCGTCAGAAGTTCGAAGCTCTGACTCGCCTGATCGACATGGAATCGCCTGAACTGGCAATCCTGTTCGGACGTACCAAGCGTCGGGTTGACGAGTTGGCAGAAGCGCTGCAAAAACGCGGCTACTCCGCTGACGGTCTGCACGGTGACCTTTCGCAGAACCAACGTGATGCGGTAATGCGTAAATTCCGCGACGGCAGCATCGAAGTTCTGGTTGCAACGGACGTTGCGGCACGCGGTCTCGACGTATCGGGCGTTACGCACGTTATCAACTTCGACCTTCCGCAAGATCCGGAAAGCTACGTTCACCGTATCGGCCGTACAGGTCGTGCAGGTAAAGAAGGTAAAGCATGGTCGTTCGTAACGCCACGCGAGCTGGATCACCTGAACTTCATCGAGCGTGTGACACGTCACAAGATTACGCGCAAACCGCTCCCGACAATGAGCGAAGCGATCGAAGGTAAACAACGCATCCTGGCTGAGCGTCTGCTCGAAGTGGTACAGGACGGCGAACTGAACGAATACAAAGCAATCGCGATCCAAATGCTGGAGCAGTACGATTCGGTAAACCTGCTGTCGGCTGCGATGAAGCTGATGACCGGCGAGAAGAAAGATGCCAAGGTCGAGCTGACTCCGGAAGATCCGGTTAGAGTGAAGCGTCGTAAACCATCGGGTAGCTACGGCAACCGTGGTGGTGGTTACAAAGGCGGAAGCGGTAGCGGCTATAAAGGCGGCGGCTACAAAGGCGGAAGCAGCAGCGGCGGACGCAGTGGGGGTTACCAAGGTAACCGTAGCGGCGGAACTGGCGGCTACAAAGGTTCCAAAGAAGGCGGCTACCAAGGTCGTGGAGGCAAGTCCTCGTATCAAGGAGATCGTCCGGCTCCGAAGCGTGATAACTTCGAAGGTTAATTTCTAAGGCAAGCCAAAGACGGCGCAGCGATGCGTCGTCTTTTTCGTATGGAGAACAAGCAGGCTCGCTGAACGCTAAACGTTTCGAAAGCCTTTTTGATAAGAGTGGTTTTTGGCGGACATAATCGGTATAATTGAACTATCAATATGGTGGTTTAATGATTATGCGATTTTTGAGGAGGAATACCTGTTGGAATTTAGGGGGCTTACGGGGGGCATCTACCGCCTGACGGAGTGGATTATGCGTCTCTCGGGAACGAATCTGCTCTGGGTGCTGTGTTCGGCGCCGTTTTTATTCATTCTGTACATGAGACTGGCGATCGATCCGCAGTATGTGAACGAAGCGTTGACCTTGAACTGGGTGCTTGGCATTTTGGCGCCGCTTACATTGTTCCCGGCGACTTCCGCCATGTTCACCGTTACGCGGAAATGGGTCATGGGCGAACCGGACGTTAAAATCATTCGGACCTATTTTAGAGGCTACAAAGAAAATTACAAGCAAAGTTTGGTTGGCGGCCTGTTCTATACGCTGTTGTTCGTGGTCATGTACGTGGACATCACGGTATACATGGTCCAGTTCCGCAATATGCAGCTATTCGGCATTTTGATGCTGATCCTGATGATTCTTCTTTTCGTATCGTTGTTTAACTTCTTCTCGATGGTTGCCCATTATCATATGAAGATCGGCGGTATCCTGAAAAATGCGATTCTGCTTACGCTGCTGCGTCCGTTCCGTGTATTTTCGACGCTGATCGGGGCTATCGCGGTCATCTATATTTGTTGGACGTATATGCCTGTGTTGTATGTGATTGCAGCCGGCAGCGTCATTTCCTGGTTTGCTTTCCTGAACTTCTATGCGACCTTCCAGAAGATGCAGGAACAAGCGAAAAAGCGGGAAGAAGAGCAAAATTCCGATGATGAGCCTGAACTGATTGAATTAGGCAAAGAGAAAAAAGAAAAGTAATCATTTTTTAACGAAAAGATGAGGTAGAGTTTACAATGATCGGCGTAAGCG
This sequence comes from Saccharibacillus sacchari, assembly GCF_037722395.1. GTDB lineage: Bacteria > Bacillota > Bacilli > Paenibacillales > Paenibacillaceae > Saccharibacillus > Saccharibacillus sacchari_A. Next base: position 31,296 of record NZ_JBBKAR010000001.1, read on the forward strand.
CTATAATAATCCTACATCCTGCGATGTACGTTTCGGTCTTTCGTTGTTTTGAACCAATGATGAAGTCTCGGGAGATCTACATTAGGCGCCGCGATGAAAAGCCCTGTCTATATGACATGGGGACTTCAAAGCCCGTCTTGCGGTCACCCACCTGCGATAGCAGGTTCGAGACAATGTTACCGGACGGCAGAGCGGGATCTCTTTCTGTTTTGAACAGGGAAGCGATCAGTTACATAGGCTGAAGCACCCTTTGTCCCGAATGGGATCAAGCGTTCTTGCGCCGGGGAAGTTCCCGGAGCGGGGACGCTTTTTTGCTGTGTTTTTCTTTTGTTATTAATCGAACAATGCTAAACTAGAGAGTAGAATGAGGGTAACGTCAAAGGAGGAAAGATCTTGTCGTTTAAACGTACATTGATCGGAATCATTCGTAGTCAGGAAGGCACGAGCGATCGCGCGACCGATCCTAAAATGAAAACGAGATACTATAGCCTTTCCAGGGACAAAGCTTGGGAAGAAGTCAGCTCGACGCTGAAAAAGATTCCCGGCTATAAGGTGCTGCATGAAGTGCCTAACGTGGGAGAGATCATCTTGGAGAAGCGCACGAAGTTCGGTCGGACGATGGATATCACCGTTTCCGTTCTGGCTGTAGGTCCGGTCAAAAGCGCTGTCGATATTTATTCGGCATCTCGCGGTTCTTTGGGCGATCTGGGTGCGAATTATCGGACGATTCTGAGCTTGTTCACGATTCTCGACAAAAAGCTGGCATCCCATAAGACGACAGGGTAATAGCCGGTAAGCATTTCGTCTTGGGTGAAAAATGGACAGAGCCGTTTTTTGGCTTTCATGTAAGCGTACCCGCTCCACGGAGTTCCGAGGGCGGGTACGTTTTTTCGTGCGTATGTGTGAGGAACGGCGTGTTATAGCAAAGCTTTTACGGCTGCAATCGCTTCTTCGTAGTTCGGGTGTTCGCTCATTTCTTGCAAATATTCAACGTAAGCAATGCGATCATTCGTATCGAGAACGAAGATTGCGCGCATGTCCAAATGGAATTCTTCGATCAGAACGCCGTAAGCTTCGCCGAACGAATGGCCTTTGTAGTCGGACAACGTGACCACTTGATCGACGCCTGCCGCTCCGCACCAACGAGCTTGTGCAAACGGAAGATCGGCGCTGACAGTCAGAATCACTACATTTTCGCCCAGATCGGCAGCTTCCGTGTTAAATCGGCGCGTTTGCGCATCGCAAGTGCCTGTATCAAGCGAAGGAACGACGCTGATCAGTTTTACTTTGCCGGAAAAGTCTTTCAGAGAAGCTTCCTCCAGCAGATTGCGGTTCAGCTTGAAGTCCGGTGCGGAATCTCCGACTTTCAATTCGGGACCGATCAGGGTGATCGGATTGCCTTTAAATGTAGCCACGCCGGTTCTTTGTTGTGCCATTGTGAATAACCTCCTTGGATTTTCCTGTAAGTACGTGCTCATGACTGAGATCGACGTACCTCAATCGGGCTTTTGGATTTTCCCGTACGATTTTATTATAATGTTTTTAATAGATTGTTTGCAAAAAAGAGAATAGGGCATGTCTGAAAAACGAATGAAATCCGTTTTCTTCGGAATTTCGGGACATGCTTTGTCGGAAAAGAGGGAAATGATGATTTTTGTAAGGTACGAAAAATGGAATCAGTACCTGAAGTTCTACCCGGTCACGGCCTTGTTGGTATTGGTGAATGTAATCATGTTCATCGTTCTCGCAGTAAACGGAGCCTATAGCCGAAACGCTTCAGGCTCGATCTTGCTTCAATACGGCGCGTTGTCCAATGTGGTAGGGGTTCCGGGTATCGAAAATGTCGATTCGCCATGGCGCTACCTCACATCGGTCTTCTTGCACGGCAGCTTCGAACATTTGCTTTTCAACTGCTTTGCTATCATGGTGTTCCTGCCGCCGCTTGAACGACTGCTGGGACATGTGCGCTACGCATTCCTTTACCTGGCTAGTGGAATCATTGCTAACTTAATCAGTATGGGCGTTTACAACCGAGCAGGCGAATATTTCATCTCCGTCGGAGCCTCGGGCGCGATCTATGGCGGCTATGGCGCATTCCTGTACATGGCGCTATTCCAGCGAGCCAAGATGGACAAAGGATCGCGGCAAACCGTCTACATCCTGCTGGTCATGGGCTTAATCATGAGCTTCGCGACACCGAACGTCAACATCTCTGCCCATATCGGCGGCGCCATTGCCGGCTTCTTCCTGTACGGAATACTGGTGCGGCTGCCGATCGGAAAAAAAATCGGCTGAGAAACATCGGTTGAGCTTTTGGGAGACCGCTGCGTCAGCCGATAAGGGGGCGGTAGCATGTACTGTAATGGAGATCAGAAGCAGCAATAGGCATAACTAATCCATAAAATGAAAAAAGCAGCGAATGAAGGCTATGTGCTTAGCCTTATCCGTTGCTTTTTTACATTCTGGCTTCAACTGTTCCGTCATCCGAAATCTGGCGAATCTCGGCAAACTCGATTCGGTTACGTCCGTTCTTTTTCGCCTGATACAAAGGTTTGTCGACTTCCGCAAATAATCGTGTCAGGTATTCTTCTAAGTTGTCGGGGACGTATTGATGCTCGAAGTCTTCGATAGACAACACACCCAAGCTAACGGTAACGCTAACCGGTTCTGCTGACTGGGCAAGCTTCACGAAGTTGCTTTCTACGGCGGTACGTACCTGCTCGGCAATTTTCTCGGCCATTTTTCGCTCGGTGCACGGCAGGTATAGAATAAATTCCTCGCCGCCGTAACGTGCCAAAATGTCTGTGCTGCGGATACACTGCTTGACGATCTGTGCCGTGCGATACAACACTTCGTCTCCCGCGACATGGCCGTGACGGTCATTGATCATTTTGAAAAAGTCGATGTCGAACAGAATGAACGAGAATGGAATCCGCTGCTCGACGTTGGCGGTCATTTCCTGCGCCAAACGTTGCGTCAAGTAATGGCGGTTGTAGCAGTGCGTCAGGCTGTCTGTCAGCGCCATCTCTTCAAGCTTGCGGTTAGCCTGCGACAGTTCAAGACGCGTCCGATCCAGCGAGCGGTTGCGCTCATGCAGAACATCGTTCTGGCGGTTAAGCTCTTGAACCAGGCGTCGCTCTTGCGAAACGTCCTGGAACGTCAGGATATGACCGATAGGCGAGCGTGAAGCATCGAAGATCGGCGACGTTTGCAAAATGAAATGAAGCCCGCCTCCGCGATTCGAAGTCAACTCGATGTGGAACAGATCCTGTTCTTTCCGCTTGTAATGATCGAGGAACTGACGACTGTCCCCTGTTGCGCGAACCGAAGACAGAAGCTCTTCGATATCGAATAGGTCTCCCTCTTTGATATCAATAAAAAGCGCGAGTGCGCGATTCGCTTCAACTACCGCATCGTCTTCATCCAATACGAGAATGCCATGAGGAATCGTATTGATGATGTCTTCATGCGCAATCGATACCAGATCGAATACTTTGTACCGGGTAATGACGTAAATGAAAAATAGATCGGCAATAAAAATACCGAGCGAAGTCAATCCGGGGATGATCGGTAAAAACTTGGCAAGCACAACATTGAGCAGAATATCGAGCACGGCAAAAGATGCCAATGCGCACACACCCCATAGAACGATACGAATCTGCTTTTTGAGGCTTGGGGAAGACGAATGAGATCGTACAGCGCGCAGGAGGACAACCAGCGAGGTGAAGAAATATCCGGCGATGACCAACATGGTTAGCCAGAACAGCGGACCGTAGGAACGGTCAACGTAATTGTCGGTCGTAGGACTGGCGAACAGATGGAACGGATTGACGATCGTCCCGAGCGAGGCGACGGCAGCAGGGACGAACAGCAGCGCAATAGACTTGGGACTTAATCGTTTCTCGTCTCCCGCAAGGAATAATGTGAACAGAAACCAGCCGCTTGCAAGCATGAGGGATGCTACGAAGGATAACGAAACGTAGATGAACTGCAATTGAACATCCTGTACGATATGCGTAGCAAATTGACAGAGCGGCCATAACATCATGAAGAAGTGGAAAACGAAATAGACTTTATGTAGATTCGTGATCCGAACTGCAAAGAATATGTAGACCAGCAAGGCGGACAATAGGGCGAACAAGAAGAGATCATACCACATTGATAGGCTCACAAACCTTCTCCTTTTGGTTGCGAAAGCTGCAATCGACTGCAATGTTAAAGTAGATGTATAGTACCATAAAACCAAGAGAATTAGCCAGTATTTATCGTCCATCGGACGAAGATTGCAGTCTTTTTACACTTGTCATACCTAACTCTATCCAAAAAAACGAAAAACCGGCGCGGTCCGAGAGACTGCGCCGGTTTTTCGTTTTTTTATTCAACCGCCGTTCAAAAGGAACACCGATCGTGGAGCGTTAAAGTTAGTCGCGGCTGTTGAAGATTCCGACCAGACGGATCAATTCAAGCAGGGCGACCAATGCGGCAGCTACATAAGTCAGTGCGGCAGCATTCAGGACTTTGCCCACGCCGCGTTCTTCTTCGTTGGTAATGTAGCCTTCCGATACCATGATTTCTCTGGCCCGGTTGCTGGCGTTGAATTCGACCGGCAACGTGATGAGCTGGAAAATGACGGTGACTGCGAAGAACAGAATGCCGATACCGATCAGCGTATGGCTGAAAAGGAAACCCGCCAGGATCAGGAACGGCGCGATACCGGAAGTGAAATTAACGACCGGGAAGATCTTGTGGCGCAGCGCCAGCATCGGATAAGCTTGCTGATGCTGAATGGCGTGGCCGATCTCGTGACACGCGACCGAGACAGCGGAGATGCTGTTTCCATAGTAGACGTCCTCGGATAACGCAACGGTGCGATTCACCGGATTATAGTGGTCAGACAGTGTGCCGGGCACTGTTACGATCTGTACATCATGCAACCCGTGCGTATCAAGCATATGGCGTGCGGCTTGATATCCGGTAATGCCGCTGTTCACCGGGACTTCGTTCCATTTCTTAAACGTGCCTTTGACCCGGAACTGTGCCCAGATGGTCAGGATAAAGGCGGGAATGATCAGAATGTACATAAACGTGTTAAAACTCATATGCTTGTTCCCTCCGTATTCAAATATTACATCATGGTTGCCCCAACAGCAGTTTGATCGCTTCCATGCAGGCAATACCCTGTGGAAGCAGCTGAGAGAAGGTCTTGCGCGCCTGCACCGGATCGAGATCCTGAAGCAGCGGTTGCAGTTCCTTCAATTCTTTCTCGACCTGCGCCAAGTGGCTTTCGAGTAGGGTTAGCTTTTCGGAAACGCGTTCGTCTCCCGAAGCTGCGCTCCATTTGTCGAGTCGTTCCCGGATTTCTTCCAATGTAAACTTTTCGTCTTTCAACTCATGGATACGTTGCAGACGAAGCAGGGTTTCGGGTCCGTAGAGTCGATAGTTGGTCATCGAGCGGTCCTGCGGATGAATCAGACCCAACTTGGTGTAATAGTCGATGGTGCGTTCACTGGTTCCTGCGGCACGGGCCAGTTCTCCAATCCTGAACAGTTTCATATCCCCATCGCTGCCTCACCCTTTCTTAAAAGAAACTCTTGACAAATTCAATTATATCCAACCCAAAGCGTACAGTCAAACGTCATACTTTCAAACCGAAAGTGCGCATTACCGCATTAACGCAGGTATAATTTTTAATCAAGAGAAAAGGGCTGAAATAAATTTTCTTTTTTTATGAAAATACACTTGTCAGCTTTCTTGCCGCGGTCTATAATGACATCAAGAGTTTCACATTGTGTTAGAAAAAATAACATGAAGAGGGCGTGGGGAATTTGAGAAAGAAATGGTGGTTGGCACTTGGAGCATTGACGGCAGTATCGGCATTTCCGGTCAGCGCGTATGCGGCGGAAGCGGTAGACGGCGAAGCATTGGCGAACGGCGTGAATATGGCTTTCGTATTCGTCGCAGCCGTACTCGTTATCTTTATGCAAGCCGGATTCGCCTTGCTTGAAGCCGGTTCCGTACGGATGAAGAACGCCGGGCACGTAGCGGGCAAAACCATTCTTTCCTTCGGCGTTGCGAGTGTCGCGTTCTGGGCGTTCGGGTTCGCGTTCGGGTTCGGTAACGGCAACGGATTTTTCGGTTTTGAAGGTTTCTTCTTCGGAGGAGACGCACAAGCGGCATCGTTCGATTCCGTAAACGGCTTCGGTCTTCCGGTCTCGCTGATGTTCCTGTTCCACCTGGCGTTTGCAGGCGTATCGCTGGCAATTGCGGGCGGCGGTCTGGCAGAACGTGCCAAACTTAGCGTATACATCGTTTTCGGCGCTCTCTTCACGATCGTCATCTATCCGGTCATTGCGCACTGGGTATGGGGCGGCGGCTGGCTCGGCGCGATGGGCATGCAGGATTTCGCGGGTTCGACGGTCGTTCACTTGACGGGTGCGACAGCGGCGCTTGTAGCTACCGTTATGCTCAAACCTCGTTTGGGTAAATACAGCAAAGATGGCAAACCGAACAGTATTTTGGGACACAATCAGGTTCTGTCGGTACTCGGCGTTATCATTCTGTGGGTCGGCTGGTTCGGCTTCAACCCGGGCAGCGCGCTGACGGTCATGGACGGTTTCTTCGCTTATGTAGCGTTGACGACGAATATCGCGGCGGCGGCAGGCGGCGTAGCGGCATTGCTGATCTCGTGGATCGTGTTCGGCAAAGCGGATATTCCAAGCATGTTGAACGGCGTGTTGGCGGCTTTGGTCGCAATCACAGGTTCTTGCGCATTCGTTGCACCGTGGGCAGCGATCGTTATCGGTCTGGTAGCCGGCGTACTGACCTTCTTCACGGCGCAATGGTTTGAAAAAGCGGGCGTTGATGATCCGGTCTTCGCATTTTCCGTACACGGCGTTGCCGGCATCTGGGGCGCGCTTTGCACAGGCTTCTTCGCAACACCTGCTTTGTCGGCCGATAAAGGTCTCGGACAAGCCGGCCTGTTCTACGGCGGCGGATTGCACCAATTGGGCGTTCAAGCGCTTGGCGTTATCGGCACATTGGCTTTCGTAGGCGTCGTAACCTTCGTGATCTTCGCGATCCTCAAAGCAACAATGGGCATCCGCGTAACGGAAGAAGAAGAAATGATGGGTCTGGATATCAGTGAGCATGGCAACTACGGTTACCCGGAACAAATGAAAATGGCTGGCGAAACGACTTTCCACGGTCCGACCAATCCTGACTCGGGCAGCAAACGTACACCGGCTAACGCTTAAATCTTCAAGCGCTTAGGATTAGAAAGGGGGAATCTGGTGAAGCCGACTGATTCGTACACGGACCATTCATTCGTATCCCACGAAGATTTATCGCAGATCCGTTCCCCCGAAGCGCTGCGCGCAAAAAGGGTCGAGATGCAACGTGAGTTAGTGGAAGCGGAAGTCGGCCGGGATATTCTCGGCTGGAACGCTTCGATCAACGATATGCATGACCGCCTGATGAAGCACGCGGTCGAATTGTGCGAGCGTGAGATGGGGGAGGCGGGCTTCGGTCCGCCTCCCGTGTCTTATGCTTTCGTCGTATTTGGCAGTGCGGGGAGGCAAGAGCAGACGCTTTGGAGCGATCAGGATAACGGGTTGATTTTGTCCGACGTGGAGCATATCGACAAGCAATCGTATTTTGAAGAGTTCGGTCGTCGCCTGACAGATATTTTGGAAATTACAGGTTATGACAAATGCGAAGGGAAGGTTATGTGTTCGGAGCCCAGGTGGTGCCGAACTTCTTCCGAATGGGCAAGCCAGCTCGAAGAATGGCGCGGTGATCTGAGCTGGGAACCGGTAAGGTACCTCATTATTGCTTCCGATCTTCGCCATATCGCCGGCGATATGGATTTGGCTGACAAGTGGCGCCGCGATTTTTATGACGGAGTACGCGGGAACGTGGCCTTGCATGCCGCTATTTTACGCAATACGGTTCGCCATAAGAAGACGCTCAATGTACTTGGGCAGGTGGTGACCGAACGTTTCGGCGACCATGCCGGCGATTTTGACGTCAAATACGGGATGTACATTCCGCTGGTCAATGCCGCCCGCTGCTTTGCGCTTCAACACGATGTGGAAGAATCCTCTACCTTAAAGCGACTTGAGCGGTTGATCCAGTTCGAAGCGACTTCATTGCCGCTGCTGGAACCTACCTACGAAGCCTTTCTTACAGCTTTACGGTTGCGGGGGTTGACTGAAGCCACAGAGCATGAGGGGCTGCTGGAAAGCTCCGGTTATCTGCTCAGCGACGAATTGAAGAAAAAAGAGCAGTTCTATGAACTGCGCGACGGTCTGATTCTGGTACGCAAGCTGCACCGCGTGCTTCAGCGTCAGCTCAGATTCGCAGAAAGGAGACGCGCATGAAAGAACCGGCTGGGTCGAGAAGCGGATTTTGGAACATGCTGCGCGGCGGCGGTGTTCCTTCGGCGGTGGCGTCGGTATTCGGGGGACAGAGTGCGCATCAAATGGCCTTCATTCGCTCGCTCAGCCGGGAACAGCGCAGACCGGAAGCTTTGATTACCCCGCTGCATGAATTGGAGACTGTCGTGTTCGATTTGGAGACGACAGGCTTCAACTGCCAAAAAGGGGATGAGATTCTATCGTTCGGGGCTGTCAAAATGAAAGGAGATCAGGTGCTGGAAAACGAGACGTTCTATACGCTTGTCAATCCGCGCATCGACATTCCTCCGCATATCACCGATTTGACAGGCATTACGCCGGCGATGGTTGAAGATGCACCTTCTTTGATCGAAGGGCTGCATGATTTTATGGCTTTTATCGGCCATTCCGTATTAATCGCGCATGCCAGTGCCCATGACAAAGCCTTTTTGAATACCGCGCTCTGGAAAACGTCGAAGGCCCATCTCACGCACCGCGTTATTGATACGATGATGATTGCGAAGCTGCTTAATCCGACAAGATCGGGATACGGGCTGGATGAGCTGTTGGTGGAGGAAGGAATCGAAATCAAAGAACGCCATCATGCGTTGGGCGATTCCCTGATGACGGCAAGGCTATGGGGCGGTTATATGGACAGGGTGAGAGCCAATCAAATCTCGACGCTCGGCGACCTGTACGCGCATCTGAGCAACACTTGAACGAAAAACGCCGCACGAAAAATCCCGCCGAAAGTCAGGCCGGATTTCGTTTCAAACGAAATGAAAGCCTATCTTTGGCGGGACGCATGACGAATACAGTAGCACAAACGGCAACCGAAAGCGGAAAAGCGGCGGGTCTGGCGCTACGGTGTGAAACGGATTACGACTCCGCTTCACATGCCTCCCGCTGCGAAATTCCCTGCACCGAAAAGATGTTTTTCATCTCGATGCGGGTTGTGAACACCCAATGTTTGACCCGCAAGCCTTGAATGGAGCGAGTATTGATTGCCGGACCGGATTCCTGACCGGGTACCGGTACTGACAATCAAGACAAGCGTTGCTCCCTCGAAGCTTGCCACCCATGTTTACCCCTCTCATACTGGGCTTTCCGCTGCGGCGGGAAGCCGCTTTTTTGTTTACGGGTTAATGGTTGAGCAGACCGGGACGCGGTTCCGCAGCCATAGCGGCCACGGCGGGTTCCTGACCGAGCAGCGCGTAACGCATACTGTCGACCAAAGCTTCCCAGCTGGCTTCGATGACATTGCCGGATACGCCCACCGTGCTCCATACGTCCTCGGAATCGCGGGATTCGATCAATACGCGCACTTTGGAGGCTGTCGCTTCTTTATCGTCCAATACCCGGACCTTATAATCGCTCAGGTGCATATCGGTAAGTTGCGGATAGTATTGAAGCAGCGCTTTGCGCAGGGCGTTGTCGAGCGCATTGACCGGACCGTTGCCTTCTCCGGCGGTATACAAGCTTTCTCCGCCGATCCGAAGTTTCACGAAAGCTTCCGATACAACCGGTTTGCCCGCTGACTTTTCCACCAGCATTTTGAACGATTCGAACACGAACAGTTCGCGTACTTCCCCACTGGCTTCGCGAAGCAGCAACTCAAGCGAAGCGTCGGCGCCTTCGAATTGGTAGCCGCGATGCTCAAGTTCCTTGATTCGTCCGATCGTCTCGGCAGCCTGCGGGCTTTTCGGATCGAGTTCGATGCCCAGCTCTTTGGCTTTGGAGATCAGGTTGCTTTGACCCGCAAGCTCGGAAACGAGTACCCGCTGCTTATTGCCAACCAATTCCGGAACAATATGCTCATAGGTACGCGAATCTCGCAGGATCGCCGAGACGTGAATGCCGCCTTTGTGCGCAAAAGCTGCACTGCCTACATAAGGCTGGCCGGTTGGCATGTGTACGTTGGCAATCTCGCTGACATAACGGGCAACCGGAACTAGCTGCGCAAGCTTTTGTTCAGGTAAACAGGGCAAACCGAGCTTGAGCTGAAGATTCGGGATGACGGAACACAGATTGGCATTGCCGCAGCGTTCTCCGTACCCGTTGATCGTCCCCTGAACCTGCAACGCACCGGCGGATATGGCGCTGAGCGCGTTGGCAACAGCCAGTTCGCAATCGTTGTGCGTATGAATGCCCAATCGCGCCTGCGGCATTTCAGCCACAAGAGCCGTTACGATCTCGCTAATTTCGTGCGGCATCGTGCCTCCATTGGTATCGCATAGAACCAACCAATCCGCTCCTGCTTCGGAAGCCGTGCGTAGCACTGTTTTTGCATAGTCCCGGTTATTTTTATATCCATCAAAAAAGTGCTCGGCGTCGAACAACACTTCCAGGCCCCGGCGTTTCAGATACGCGATGGAATCGCCGATCATCGCCAAATTTTCTTCCAGCGTCGTCTGGAGTGCCGTATGCACATGGAAATCCCAAGACTTGCCGACCAACGAAGCCGCTTGTACGCCCGATTCGGCAATCAGCCGCAGATTTTCGTCATCTTCGACCGAAGCGCCTTTGCGGCGGGTGCTGCCGAAAGCGACGATCTTGGCCCGAAGGTCCAGTTCTTTGACCCGACGGAAGAACTCCACGTCTTTGCCGTTGCTGCCGGGATTGCCTCCCTCGATATAATGCACGCCAAGTTCGTCGAGCTTGACGGCGATCTTTAACTTGTCATCGGCAGACAGGCTGATGCCTTCGCCCTGTGTGCCATCTCGGAGTGTGGTATCGAAAATGGTGATGGAACGTGTCATGGAACTGCTCCCTTCCGTCCGTATTAATTGTCGATTATAGCATGAACGCTTTAAACCGGTATAGTACTCTGGTTAACAAATTTTACGGAAGAAAAGAAAGCCGAAAAAGATTGTCCGCACAAGGCGGACGAAGAGTAATTCGACTAAGGCGCGATTGAAATGGAAACGTTACCGAATTGCTCGCCGGAAGTCAGTCTATCGAAGGCTTTTGCGGTGTCCGGTAACGCATATACGGAGTCCACGACAGGGCGGATACGATAAGTTTCGATAAAATGGAGCATTTCAATAAATTCTTCCCGACTACCCATCGAAGTTCCGATCAGGCTGAACTGGGAAAAGAATAATTCACGCAACGACAGCTCGATTTGTGCCTCGGTACTGGCTCCGAGACTCACGATTTTACCGCCCGGATTCAATAAAGGGAAAAAGCGGGGGAAGACGGCTCCGCCTACGCTATCGAGAATCAGGTCTGTTTTGTCTCTGTTTGATTCAGTTGCCCAATTCGCTGCGTTGTCCAGGCCGTGGTCCGCTCCTAGCTTTATCGCTTTACGCAGCTTTTCTTGATGCCTCGAAGTGACCGTCACCGACGCGCCGACCGCTTTTGCCATCATCAGCGCATAAGTCGCCACCCCTCCGCCGATCCCGGTAATCATAAGATGTTCTCCCGGCTGCAACTTTCCCTGGCTAAACAACGCGCGATAAGCGGTGAGCGCCGACAGGGGAAGGACACCCGCTTCTTCCCAACTTAAAAAGGCCGGTTTCGGAAAAACATTTTCAACCGGAACGATCACGAACTCGGCAAATGTACCGTCTGTAGGGCCGCCTAAAATATCGGGAACCCGAGGCAGATCCGCTGTTCGGTTCCAACCCAACGTAGGATGGATCACGACCTCTTTTCCAATCGTAAAGCCTGTAACGCGTTCGCCGATTTCTTCGATCGTTCCGGCACCGTCCGAACCGGGAATCCAGGGGAGATCCGGTACAGGGCGATCTTGCATAACAAATAAGTCCCGATGGTTGAGCCCGGCGTTTTTTAGACGAATCTTAATTTCTTGCGGTCCCGGGCGTTTGTTTTCGGTGTCGGTAAACCGCAGTCGTTCCGGGCCGCCCCGTCCTGTATGTAGGATTGCTTTCATCGCGAGATCATCCTTTCTATTCTAAAAATGATTGAAGTCGGACCAAGCGTTAACCGGCCGTATGTTAGTATAAAAAGATATGAACGGGATTGGAAAGTACGCAGAATTTTCAAACTCACTACTAAAAACCGTACCATGGAGGGGCGAGAAAATGCGCAGATCGAAGCTTGTACCGACGCTTGAAGGCTGTCCCGTCGGAACCACGCTCACCGTAATCGGCGGGAAATGGAAAGGGATTTTGCTCTATCATCTGCTGGAAGAACCGAGACGATTCGGCGAATTTCGCAAGCTGTATCCGGCCATCACGCCGTTTATGCTGACTTTGCAATTAAGGGAACTGGAGCGTGACGGAATCGTGCACCGGGAGGTGTATCCCGAAGTGCCGCCGCGCGTGGAATATTCGTTAACGGAGTTCGGAAAGACCTTGGCGCCGATGATTTTGTTTATGAAAAACTGGGGCGAGGCGCATGGAGATCGGTTGAAAAGATTGAGGACGCAGCATGCGGAAAAGAAACCGGAATAATGTGAAGATTTTCGAAGCGGAAAACGGTTTGTATGGCTGTTGATGTTGTAAAATAGAAAATGAAAAGTAATGAATACGGCGAAAAGGAGGCGGGTAGGAATGGAGAATGTCGAGCGCTATTATCCGTCGAAAGGGCGGGTCATTTTGCACGTCGATATGAATGCTTTTTATTGTTCGGTGCATGAAGCAGAGAACCCGGAGCTATATCGCGGAAAAATGACGGCTGTAGCCGGAGACAGCGAGAAGCGGCGCGGCATTGTCGTCACCAGCTCTTACCCGGCGAGGCGAAAAGGCGTACGTACGGGCATGACGGTAAACCAGGCGCAGCGGCTTTGCCCGTCGTTAATGCTCATTAAGCCGGATTTTCGATTGTATCGGGCGTATTCGAGAGCTTTTCGCGAGATTCTTTATAACTACACGCCTCTGATCGAAGCGACCTCTATTGACGAATGTTATATGGACATCACCGGTTCGAGGCAGTTCGGTACACCGCTTGAGATTGCGGACGAGATTCAGCGGCGTATCGAGAGCGAATTGTCCTTGCCTTGCTCGATCGGCGTGGCGCCGAATAAGCTGCTGGCGAAGATGGCTTCGGATATGAAAAAGCCCAGCGGGATTTCCGTGCTTCGGATTCGCGATCTTCCGCAAACGCTATGGAGCAAACCTTGCGGAGAATTATTCGGCATAGGAGCCAAAACGGACGAAAAGCTGAACCGTATGGGCATTCGCACCATCGGCGAACTGGCACGAACAGACGAGAAGCGGTTGCAAGATTCATTCGGCGTGTTCGGAGCCTGGATGAAGCGTGCCGCCAACGGACAAGATTATTCCGAAGTGCAGTCGGTTCCCGAACCCAGCAAATCGGTAGGGCACACGACGACGCTTCCGTACGATGTCACCGAATCTGCCGAGGCGCTTCGGGTGATCTTGAATCTGAGCGATCAGGTAGCCAGGCGGATGCGCAAGCAGCATTTGCTGGCCGGATCGGTGCAGATTACGATTCGCACGCCGGAAATGAAAACAATCACGCGCTCTCGGACGCTGGATATTCCGACCGAAACAGCCGATGATATTTATAGGGAAGCCAAAGCCCTGTATCTGCGCCATTGGAGCGACGGCAAGCCGGTTAGACTGCTCGGCGTGGCGGCGCAAAATCTAGCGGACAAAAGCACGGCGGCGATCCAGCTTGATCTGTTCGATTATGAGCAGCAACCGAAGAAAGAAAAGCTGACTGAAATCATGGACAAAATGCGCGACAAGTTCGGAGAAGATGCCTTGATGGTCGCCGGAATGTTGGAAGAGGACGGGACCAAACGCATGAAAGCGGGACGTTCGCCAGGGATTTCTTTTCACGGCGAGCGCAGCAAGGATCAGGAAAATCGATGAAAATGAAACGTAAGAATGATTGAAATCAAAAAAAGTTTATATTATAGTTAGAGGGATGAAGGCTCTTACGGGAATGGCTTCTTGACAAGAGAATCAGTATTGCCGACAGAGAGTATACAGGAGGGAACACATATGGCTAAATTTACGTGGGTCGACAAGGACACTTGCATTGCATGTGGGGCTTGCGGCGCGACAGCTCCGGATATTTACGATTACGACGATGAAGGATTGGCAGAAGTTATTTTCGACGGCGACGGTAACCACGGCATCAAGGCAATTCCGGAAGACATGCACGAAGATATGCTCGACGCATGCGACGGTTGCCCGACCGATTCGATTATCATTGCGGACGAACCGTTTAACAAAGAAGGCTGATTCGACTCGAAAGCGCCGAATACAGGGCAGATCCGAGATAAAGCGTCTCTTTCCTGAACCACAGGCGGGAGGCGCTTTTTTTACGGGAATAAGCAAGACAAGCCATTGGAGCCTATTTTCCGGCAAAGGAGCGAAAGGCCATGACCCGTTTTCGCGATTTGAAGCAGTATGTGCGCGAACATCCCGATAACAAAATGGCCTGGTACTTATTAGGTAAGGAATACGAAGCCGACGGTCAAGAGGGCAAGGCCAATTACTGTTTCAATCAGGCGCAGGAAGTCTACGAGGCTTATGAACATGTGCATGTGCCGGAAGATATTTTAGCGGAATATGAAGAGAAATTGCACGAAGCGGCCCGGAAGCGGAAAAAAGCGATCGCGAAGCGTCGAGCTTGGCTGCTTGCGGCTGTGCTGCTATTGCTTGCTGGCTTCCGCTATGCGGAGGCGCCCGGAATTAGCGCGCCGAACTTTCTGGCGGGAGTCGATGAAAATCCGGACCCGCCGTCAACGGTCTTCACGGCAGCCGAAATCGGTGTGCCGCGAGCGATCGGCGCAGCGGCTGCGGCTTATATGGAAGATGGACGATCGGTTCCGGCGTCTGTGCTCGGCATGGAGCGAAGCGGGAAGTGGTTGCTCTGGAAAAAGAACATGCCGGTGATCGCGGAACTGGAACCGGGTGAAGGATCGGCAGAAAGTCTGATTCGAAGCTATGATCCGACCACCTGCGATTGTGAAGCGGACGTCTCAAGGGGAGAACGCCGCGCGGCTCAAGCCTGGGTAAGCGAACAAGAAAGTTTAGCCACGCTTGCATCGGCAGTAGCCAGTTACCGCGAAGGTGGCGGCGGCATACCGGAGGACTTGAAAGAGCTGAACCAGCCGTTTCCCGATAATGTGATGTCAGGTTCGACGCCGATTATGAGTCGGTCCTTCGATAGCTTTGCCACGATGTTGAAAAGGCAGGCTTATGGTCAGGAGATGCCGCCTTTGTCCGAAGAAGCTGCGCGTCCCGTATCGGCCGAGACGCTTGGCGGCACTCCGTATCTGGACCAGCCGCTTGAGATTATCGTGGACCGAAGCCGGCATCGCCTTGCGGTGGTGAGCGGGAATGTGCTGCTTCGGAACTATGAGGTAGGGCTTGGCGGCAGCAAGACACCGACCGGAACATTCGCGATCAGCGACAAAGTGGTCAATCCCAACGGGAAATCCAATGGGGAGTTTGGCAGCCGGGGGATGCAATTGTCGGATACCGACTATGCGATCCACGGCACGAATGTACCCAGCAGCATCGGCGGCGACGAGTCGCACGGTTGCGTGCGGATGAACAAGGACGATGTCGAAGAGTTGTTTGACATGATCCCCGCCGGAACCAAGGTTACGATGACAGACGATGTGCTGCCCGAGGAAACGGTGATTCCGCAGCAACGTTTCCAGACCGGGGACCGTCAGGACCAGACAAACGATCGGAAGATTTATCGCTGGCTGAATTAGACAGGATTCCAAACAGACAAAAAAGCCCGGCTACGGCAGAAAAACCGGAGACCGGGCTGATTTCTGGGAATGTAACCTGATCGGAACAGGTTTAGAGTTGCGCCCAGACAATTAATGCGCTTACAACCAAAACGAACAAAGCAAGACTGGCGCCGATCCAGAGGGCGGCTTTGCGATTGATTTCTTCCTTTTTTTGCTGGAGGGCGGGCGGTTTGCGTTTGACGGCCATGGTCATCGTCTCCTTTGGGTATCGGATATCTTTATTGTAAGTCTCTTTTCGATAGATTGTAAGAGGGAAAGAAGCGACGGGAATGCTTTCCTTTTAACGTGGTTCCGAGTAAAATTAAAGAGTCAGAAGAGAAGAATGGGAGTGAACCGCTTGCTGTATGAACGCCTAGCCAAACCGTTGTTTTTCCGGATGGACCCCGAAAAAGCCCACCACCTTGTGATTGACGGCATGCGTGGGGCTTCGAATACGCCCGGAGGGCTGACTTTGCTGCGCAAGATGTATGGTACGGAGCGTGATGAAGCGCTGGCTTCCGAAGTAGCGGGACTGTCGTTTCCGTCTCCTATCGGCCTGGCTGCGGGACTGGATAAAAACGCCGAGGCGGTTCCGGGCTTTTCGTCGGTCGGCTTTGGCTTTATGGAAGTGGGTACCGTGACTCCCGTAAGTCAACCGGGGAATGAACAGCCGAGACTGTTCCGTCTTCCGTCGGACGAAGCTTTGATCAATCGGATGGGCTTCAATAACGAAGGCGCGGAAGCGATGGCGGCTTCTTTGGCTGCATTGAAGGAACGTCCCGTTCCGGTCGGCGTCAATATCGGCAAAAATAAAGTCACCCCGAACGAGGAAGCCTATCTCGACTACGAACGCTGCATCCGGATACTGTACCCGTACGCGGATTTCTTTATCGTCAATATCAGCTCGCCGAATACGCCGGATTTGCGCCGTTTGCAGCATGGCGACGAATTGCGCAAGTTATTGACCGCGGTGACGAGTGAACTGGCAAGCCAGGCAGGCGACGCTTCACCCAAGCCCGTGTTTGTTAAGATCGCACCGGATTTGGGCGATGATGAGTTGGAAGAGACGGTGGACGCTATTGCTTCAAGCGGCGTATCCGGTCTTATTGCGACCAACACGACCTTGTCGCGCGAAGGTTTGACGCATGTCAATCGAACCGAAGCGGGCGGACTCAGCGGACGGCCGTTGACAGGCCGTTCAACCGAGATCGTGCGACGGGCTTACGCCCAGACACAAGGAAAACTGCCGATCATAGGGAGCGGTGGAATCTTTACACCGGAAGATGCCTATGCCAAAATCCGTGCCGGCGCAAGCTTGATCGAGATTTATACGGCTATGATCTATAAGGGGCCGGAAATTAACCGCCAACTGCATACCGGACTCAAAAGGCTGTTGCAAACAGATGGGTTCACCCATATTTCCCAAGCGGTCGGTGCTGACCACCGCTAAAAGGGTGAAGGAAGACGAGGAGGCACATAGCATGGGTATGGACGGTAGAAACTGGGAAACCTTTTTGCTTCCCTATGAACAGACAGTC
This sequence comes from Saccharibacillus sacchari, assembly GCF_037722395.1. Lineage (GTDB taxonomy): Bacteria > Bacillota > Bacilli > Paenibacillales > Paenibacillaceae > Saccharibacillus > Saccharibacillus sacchari_A. Next base: position 48,914 of record NZ_JBBKAR010000001.1, read on the forward strand.
GAAGAATTGAAAGTCAAGTTCAAAACGATGCGCTCCGAATTGAAAAAGCGTGAAGAATACGCGCCGATCGAGTTTGTCACCGGGCGAGTCAAACGGATTACCAGCATTTTGGAAAAAGCTGAACGATTGGACGTTCCGTTGGATAATCTCGAAGAAGGAATAGAAGACATCGCCGGGATTCGCATCATGTGCCAGTTCGTCGAAGATATCCGCCGCGTGGCCGAATACATCCGGGCTCGGAAAGACTTGACGGTCCTGTACGAGAAGGATTACATCACGAATTACAAAGAGAGCGGCTACCGCAGTTTCCATATGATTATCCGTTATCCGGTGCAGACTGCGTTGGAGCAGAAGATCGTACTGGCCGAAATCCAGATTCGTACGCTTGCCATGAACTTCTGGGCAACGATCGAACACTCGTTGAACTATAAATATCGCGGCGGATTGCCGGGCGATATGCGCCTTCGTTTGCAAAAGTCGGCGCAAGCCGCATCGGTACTCGATAGCGAAATGTCCAGTATCCGCGAAGAAATCCTGGACGCGCAGAAGCTTTTCGAAGATGACGCGAACATCGTATCGACCTCGCTCAAAACGATCCATCGATTATACGCGTATCATCTGGTCGCCGAAGCGATCGCCTATCAGCAGAAATTCAGCGAGTTATTCCTGGTGCGTGACTTCGAAGGCATGAAAGAAATGTTGACCGAAATCAAAGCGATCATGGCCTCGAAGCATGAGGAAGACCCGGAAGATGAAGGTTGAACGCAAGTTTGCCGCGTTTCTGGTGTACTTCAATCGGGATCGCGACTACTTTGAATGCCATGAAGTGCTCGAAGAATTATGGCTGGAACGCGGCCGCGATCCGCTATATTCCGGGCTGCTTCAGATCGCCGTAGCGCTATATCATTTTCGCAACGGCGGAATCACGCCCGTGTACAACAAGATCGAAGGCGCCAGGAAGATGATGCGTAGTGCCGTAAGCAAGTTATCGGATTATCCGGCAGACGCGCTCGGTATTCGATTGGATCGGCTTGTGTTACAGGCACAGCAGTATTTGGACCGATTGGAGCGTTACGATCAGGAACCGTTTGATTTCTATCCGTTGGAAATCGAGATGTTTGACCCGGAGCTTATCGCCCAGGTGAATCTCGCGGCGAAAAAGATTCAGCCGAATATCCCGCAGCGTACGGGCTACGCGCGTGGGCCGAAGGCCAAACCGAATGCTTAAACATACAAGTCAGGCCCGCTCCGCCGGGCCGCGGCAAGCAGCCGCGAGGCGGGGCGGGCTGTTTTGTGCCTAATGAGCCTAGAAACAGGAGGAATGCTTCGTGAGCATCCAACTTCCAACGTTATTCGAGTCGCGCATGCAGCGTTGGCTCGGAGACGAATATGAAGATTTTATTGCCAGTTACGAACGACCTCGCCATGCGGGAATACGCGTAAACACGCTCAAAATAGGACTTGAGGAATTCAAAGCCGTCAGTCCGTTTGCGTTAAAGCCGATTCCGTGGTGCGAGACCGGGTTTTACGTAGACGAGAACGAACGGCCGGGCAAGCATCCGTTTTACCATACCGGCCTTTATTATATTCAGGAACCGAGCGCGATGGAGCCTGCCGAAGCGCTGAATCCGGAACCCGGCGACCGGGTTCTGGATCTGTGCGCGGCGCCCGGAGGCAAATCGACGCAGATCGCGGCGAAGCTGCGCGGGCAGGGCGTGCTCGTCACGAACGATATCAGCGCCGAGCGTACGAAAGCATTGGCCAAAAATATCGAGATGAGCGGCGTTCGCAACGCCGTCGTGCTCAACGAGACACCGGATCGGATCGCCGAGAAGTTTCCGGCGTACTTCGACAAGATTCTGATCGACGCTCCCTGCTCGGGCGAAGGGATGTTCCGCAAAGACCCCGACGCGGTCCGGCAGTGGGAAAAGCATTCGGTGGACGTCTGCACCGTCATGCAACGCGATATTCTCGATACGGTCGCTTCGATGCTGGCATCGGGCGGACGGATCGTATATTCGACCTGCACGTTCTCGCCGGAAGAGAACGAAGCCATGATCGCGCTGTTTCTCGCGCGCCATCCGGACTTCGTCGTGGGCGAATCGAAGCATTCGCCGCTGTTTGCTCCGGGGCGGCCGGAATGGGTGGCCGGCCTGGCGGAAAGCGGCGGCTGGCTGTCGCCGCTGCTTGAGCAAGAGGCTCAAAAGCATGAGCCGGGCTTTACGCGGCCGGAAGCGCTCGCGCAGACGGCGCGAGCGGCGCGCATTTGGCCGCATCTCGCCGAAGGCGAGGGGCATTTCGTGTGCGTGCTGGAGCACACGGGGGAGAAGGCGGCGCGGACGGAAAGCGCCGCCGGAACTGCCCCCGGCCCGGTAATCGGGGCCGGGGAAGTGCTGCCCGCCGCCTCCGAGGGCGGGCGCAAAGGCGGCGGCCCCAAAGCCAAGGGCCGCCAGGAAAGCCGCTCTGCCGCGATGCCGCGCCGCGAAGACAAGTCCGCGCGCCAAGCTCGCGGACGGCAAAAAGACGCCTACATCCGCGAGGAGGCGTCCGAAGACGACGTGCGCCGCGCGTGTCTTCAGTTCCTGTCCGAGCAGGTCACGGCGCCGGTCTTCGGCACGCTGCTGATCTCCGGCGACTATGCGTACGCCTGCCCGGTCGAACCCGAGCGGCTGCGCGGGCTCAAAGTCCGCCGCTCGGGCTTCCAGCTCGGCATGGTCAAAGCCGGAGGCCGCTTCGTGCCGTCGAACGCACTGGCGGCAGCTTTATCGCCGCGCGAATCGGCGCGGTTGCTTAACCTAAGCTCTTCGCTGCCGGAAGCCGTGTCTTACCTCAAAGGCGAGACATTGACATTCGGTGAGGAACGCATCGAGCGCATTGAAGGCGCTGACGCCAAAGGCTATGTGTTGGTATCCATTGACGGATACTCGGCAGGCTGGGGCAAATGGGCCGCAGGCGTACTCAAAAACGAATACCCGGCAGGATGGAGATGGAACGGATGAGCAATCAATCAGGCAATAAAAGCGCTAAAAAACTGCGAGTGGATAAAATTTTGTCCCATCTCGGCATCGCTACGCGCAGCGAAAGCAAGAAGCTGGTCAAGCAAGGGCGCGTGATCGTGGACGGGCAGCCGATCAAGGACAGCGGCCTTCAGGTCGATCCCGAAGCTTCCACTATTGAGGTGGACGGGCAATCCGTGCATTACCGGGAGTTTGTCTATCTGCTGCTCAATAAGCCGCAGGGCGTCGTCTCCGCCACGGAAGACAAATGGGATCGCACCGTGATCGATCTGCTGGATGCCGAATATTTGGCGTTCGAGCCGTTCCCGGTCGGACGTCTGGACAAAGACACCGAAGGCTTGCTGCTGCTGACCAATGACGGGCAATTAACGCACGAGCTGCTGTCGCCGCGCAAGCATGTTCCGAAGACCTACGAAGCCAAAGTGCTCGGCGCCGTGAACGAAACAGACGGAGAAGCGTTCAAAGCGGGCGTCACGCTGGATGACGGATACCGGACGATGCCGGCGGAACTTGAAATCGTGCGGCATTTTGAAGAAGAAGGCGAAGCCCATACCGATATTCGGTTGACGATCATGGAAGGCAAGTTCCACCAGGTAAAGCGTATGTTCGAAGCCGTAGGCAAAAAGGTTGTGTTCCTCAAACGAATCTCTATGGGACCTTTGCAGCTTGATCCGGAACTGTCGCTTGGCGAATATCGGGAGCTTAGCCCGAAAGAATTGGACGCTTTGCGCAACCGCTGAATGTTTTTTGGATGAACGGCTTGCAACGCTTTACCGGATCGGCGCACAATCGGACAAAGGCTTGGCGGCAAAGTCCGCCTTGCATACCGCGACGTCTCTGAAAAACAGCCCGCTTGCCCTTTACCTTAAGCGGCTTTGTGGGCTATCATCATAAATAAAGAGCGTGTGAAGCGGAAGGGGAGACTGGCTGTGAGATTGCTACAAGCTTTATTTTTTCCGCCCGAACAGCCGGGGGGCGTATCATCCATGATCCCGCATCTGCAAGAGAAGTTTTCTTCAGCCCGCTGGGAGATGGAGATTTTTTCGCTGCCCAAGCGGATTCGGGGCAAGGGACGCGAAGAAGTCGTGTTCGAGACCTTTGATTGGACCGAGTATGGCGACAGTCCGATCGTGCAAAAATATATGCAGACCTATCGCGACTATTTATGGTGGACGCGCCTGCGTTTGCAAAAGCCGTATGATCTGATCCATGCCCATCATCCTATTGCAGCGCTGGCGATGAAGACGGTTTTTCCGGAAACGCCTTTGCTGCAAACGACGCACTCCAGTTATGAACGCGAGTTGGTGCTGAACGGGAAGATCGAAGAAGGCGGGATTGAACACCGTTTTCTGTTAGCGATCTATGGAGAGCTGGAAGCGAAGACAGATCAGCTAATCACGGTATCCGAAGCGTTCCGGCGTTATATGGCTCCGTATATCCGGCACCCGGAAAAGATCAAAATCATGCCAAACGGGTATGACGAGCGTCGTTTCAAGCCCGTGCCGCACGAGAACGAGGTACCGCAGCTGATGGCCGTCTGCCGCCTCGTGCCTGCAAAAGGTCTGGATATCCTGCTGCAAGCCTGCGCGCGTCTGAAAGAGCGGAATATTCCGTATGTGCTGCATCTGATCGGCGACGGTCCTTCACGTGAAGAGCTGGAACAGATGGCGCAGGATCTCGGGGTATACGACGATACGATCTTTTATGGCTACACCCTGCATCCTGAGGAATTCATGCCATTCTTCGATATCTTCGTCTTGCCTTCGCGCGCGGAGGCGTTCGGATCGGTATTTGCCGAAGCGGCCTTATGCTGTCTGGCGCTGGTCGGAACGAGCGTAGGAGGCGTGCCGGAACAGATCGAGCACGGCGTGAACGGATTGCTTGTCCCGCCTGACGACGCCGAAGCGCTCGCGAACGCCTTGGAGCAGGTTATCGTCGATCCGTCGTACCGTTATGAATTGGCCCGTACAGCGTGCGAGAAAGCCAAATCTAATTACTCGCTTAACCGAGTCGCAATCGAACTGAAGCGGTTATACCTCAGTTACGAAGGACGCGGTCGGCAAACGGTTTGAGCCCGAAATTCCGCACATGTCGTGTCATCTTGAAAAAAATCAAACAAAATGCTATTTTTTACGAAAACGTACCTGGGCCATAAGCCAAAAGGGTATCTGGAGGAGAGCCTATGGAAGAGTTAAAACAACGGATCAAGCTCGAAGGGGTCATCGCGTCGCAGCAGGTATTGAAGCTCGACGCGATTCTGAATCATCAGGTTGACCCGGCGCTGACCATGGAAATGGGGCGCGCGTTCGCTTCCCGTTTCGCTGCGGAAGGCGTAACCAAAGTTGTGACCGTCGAGTCTTCGGGTATCCCGGTAGCCTTTGCCGTTGCGCTTGAACTGGGCGTTCCGATGATCTTTGCCCGTCGCAAAAAAACGTTGCTGGCCGATCCCGATTCTTATGTGGAACGTGTCCCTTCTTTTACAAAAGGAATCGTAACCGATTTAATGCTTCCCAAACGGTTTATTAAAAAAGAAGACAGGGTTTTGCTGATCGACGATATTATCGCCAACGGAGACGCTGCGCGGGGACTTGTTAAAATTATCCATTCTGCCGAAGCTACGCTTGTAGGCGTGGGGATCGTAGTGGAAAAATGTTTCCAATCCGGCGCGCAGAGTCTACGGGATCAGGGAATCCGTCTGGAATCACTGGTTCGCATCCAGTCGCTGGGCGAAGAAGGGGTCGTTTTTGCGGACTGAGAGAATTTGAGCCAAAAGCTTCATTTCTCACTTTACCCCTCCGATAATGTTACGTATAATACCTTTTAAGTAGGGAGAGGAGGAAGACTAACATGAGTGATCCAACAGTAAACGCTGAATTTTTCATTAAAAAAGTCAATGACGCCAAGGTGCATTTCGAACGTGCCCTCGACTGCAAGCACACGGAGTTTGATGACCTTTATCCCTATATGATCGAACATCCTCAATTCTTCTGGTACAAGCGCTATGTCGCCTGGTCCGAACTTCTGACACTTGCCGATCTGTGCGAAGAATTGTCTTTCCCGTGGAGAGAAGAGTTCACGCCTCAGCAGATTGAATACGTTGAGCAGCGTGTGATGTCGGCGAAAGTTCTCGACTTCTGGTTCGAAAATGCGGATTCCAAAGAAACGGCGCAACAATAAGCTTTTCTTTCGCAATCAAGGTTCCAGTATCGCTTTTAGACCGGTCCGCTCGCGCGACGCGCGTGCGGGCTTTTTTCGTTAAGAAGTAAACGATAAAAAGAATGGAGGGCGTTTATAATGATCGATGACGAGCAGCTCAATGCTTACCGGGTATCCGGTGAAAAGGTCCGAGTCGTACGCGATGGGTTAAAAGAAAATGATATTAGAGGCATCGTGGTAGCTTGGGACGATACGCACGTTCTGATTCGCCGGCCTAATCGCAACGTAGTCAAGCTGGACCGGAATTATATCATCCAACCATCCAAGGAAGAGCGAATCGATCCGTTGGGCTAGTACTCTGTACCAGGTCAAATAGTAGGTTTACGTTTCAGACAGGCTAAACCATTCATTAATCCAAGAAAAGCTACGAGTACTTTGACTGCATCCAATCTAAGATTTTAGATGGACGTTTAGTGTTGATAACCTTTTCCGAATATGTGCAAAACGTCAACAATTACATCGGCTTTAAAACAAAACATAGCTACGGCTTCTAGGGCGTGTTTGAAAACTCCGAAAGAAGCAGATTTTGCCGAATTTTCGTTTGCAACAAGGAAGGGTTTCGCAGTCGTGCCGGGGCACGTCAAGAAACCGTGACGCGGCGTCGCCGGAACCGTACGCGCTTTAGGTAAGGTTCCGGTAGCGGGCGAAAAGGCGGTAAAAGATGAACGTATTCGGTTTGACAAGCGGGTGTTTTGACGGTGTATACGCAATAAAGCCCGGAAATACTGAAAACTCAGTATTTCCGGGCTTTATTTGTAGCGGGGGAGTAAATTTATCTATATGAATATCCCCCCATATCGGCCGATCGTCGGGGGATGGCGATCGGATCGACATAAGGGAGAGGGGGGCGATGTTTAGGCGTAAGCTCCCGCTGAATAAGGACGCGAAGTTTTCTTTTTAGCGGATGCTGCCGGGTTGGAAGCACGATGGCCATAGCTGCGGACAGGCATTGCATTTTGACGACCGGAATCCGTTACGATCGGCTCTGCCGCGCGATTCTCGGTAGCCGAAATTCCCAGATAAGCGCGCATACGCAAATCAACTTCATTGTGAAAAGGAGCATGGTCGATATGCATCGTGCCGTGAAGACCGCGGCAGAGATAATCCGCATCTACACCGTTCTCTGAATGTTTCACTTCACACATGCGGATATTCCGTTTTTTGAACTCGCGGCGAATGCCTGATAGCAGCACAGCCGCGCACCGGGAAGCGTTGCGAATCATTTCTGTATATAAAGTAGAGGTCTGCATCGGTGCATCGGACTCCAGCTTCTTGGCATCATTCTCGAATGATTTCAAAATATGCGTCAACAACAGGTAACTTTTGATAAAAGACCGTTCATCTCGGGTCGTCTGTACAGCGGTCATGCTCTTCACCACCTTGTAGGAACTTGTGTTCTGTTATTAGTATAACCGAATGTTTGTTCGCATGCAAGCGTATAATCACTTTTTTTGAAAATTGTTGACTGAGGTTTTGGCTTCGTGCTATGATCTATCTTGTCGCTATAATGACTAGTGATCAGTGATAAGCGGTCGTGGCGGAATTGGCAGACGCGCACGGTTCAGGTCCGTGTGGGCTTACCCCCGTGGAGGTTCGAGTCCTCTCGACCGCATCAAGCACAAAAAAGAAGGTTCCTGTTTTGCTTTCGAGCAGAATAGGAACCTTTTTTGTATGGTCAAGTCGATTATAGTCAATTTTCGTCATCTTCCCTCTGTTCATTTGTCGTATAATTAAGTAGAAAGTTAAAATTCAAGCAAAGTCACGGGGTGCATAATGAGCGAGCGCATAATGGAATTGAATCGGCTGGTCAGCGTGTCGGCCGGCGGCCATATCCTATACCTCTATGACGATGTCGACGTTTATGCGGACAATGCGTCTGCTTATTTGGTTTCGGGCGTTCAGGGCGGTGATTTGGCGATTCTGATTGATACCGCAGAACGGATCGATCGAATTCGGAGCCTTGTAAGGTCAGCCTTGAGTACAGAAGAACATGAGCGCATTGTTTATGTGGATGCGGATCTATTTTACGATACATCGAAAAGCTTTCATTATCAAAAGGTGGTAGAGCACTTCGGCGAATTGCTGAAGCCCTATCTGGATCAAAAGTTGCGGATTCGCACCTGGGCGCATGTGGTCTGGAAAAACGAGTCTTGCGTCGAGCGCGAGTTGAATGTATTCGAGGCTTTCGCGGACCGAACCGTACGCGGGCTGAAAATGGTGTCGGTATGTGCTTATCAGGGAGGTTCGATCACGGCTTCCCTACAGGTGAAAATGCTGAGAACGCACGATTACGTGATGACTGACGAAGAACTGAGCAGCACCGATCTTACAGGCCGAAGCGGCGGAGCTTTTTTTCCTTCGTTGTCCGAACAGCGCGAGAAAGACCGGCAGGATGACGCGGAACGGCTGAGCCTGGAATCGGCCAGGCGACAATTGGAGAAGATCACCGCAAATAATCTGGACCCGGTGGCTTTATTTGACGAAAACGGAACGCTGGTCAATCTGAATAAGGCCTTTGAACGAGTATTCGGGTGGGCCGCTCATGATTTTTACGGGATGAGCGAGACGGGAGTTCGGGCGAAAATCGGATTGCAAAATGTAGCCGAAGGCGATCTGGCCCCTTTGTCGAAAGCAAATTTGCTGCCCGATCCGGCTATTCTGGCCGAGGACGCCGTGCGTGCAGAAGCAACGGCCCGTTCAAAAAAAGGCGAGGTTCTAAACGTGTTGGTGACTGAATTCGCGTTGGGGGATGAAGAGCGTCCAGCCGGCTACGCGGTAATCTATCGCGACATTACTTACTTCCGCGATTCCGAGCGTAGACTGCAAGAATCCGTGGAACGTTATACATCCCTTAAACGGAATAACCACGATGCGGTCTTTTCGATCGATGGCGAAGGACGGGTGGTCAAAACCAATCCCGCGGCGCAAAAGTTGATTGGACTGACTACGGAAGAAATGATCGGTCGATTGTTTTCCGAGTGGTTGGCGGAGGGGGCGATGGACGATATTTTGCGCAACAGCGTGGCGGGTGACGAGTCTTTGCGCCCGACTGTGCGTATCCGTAGCGTTGAGGGAAATGAGTTCGAAGTGTTGACTTCAACGGCTCCGATTATCGTCGGCGGGCGCAACGTGGGCTATTATGTTTTGGCGAAAGATATTACGGAACATAAGCGTCTGCTGATCGAAAAGCAAGCGGCAGAAGAGATGAATCGAGCCAAAAGCGATTTCCTCGCTGTCATGAGCCATGAGATTCGTACGCCCATGAATGGAGTCATTACGCTGACGCAGCTCCTGCTGGAGACAGAAGGACTCACTGCCGAGCAGCGCGAGTATGTGGAAGTGATTCGCCGGAGTGGCGATTCGCTGCTGGGCATCATCAACAATATTCTCGACTTTTCCAAAATCGAAGCAGGCAAGACAGAACTCCAATTAGAGCCGATGAATCTGCGTGAAGACGTGGCCCGTTCGTTCGATATCCTGTTGGCCGATTCCAGAGCGAAAAAGCTGGAGCTGGGCCTGTCTGTTGCTCCGCGCGTACCGGATATTGTCGTGGGCGATCCGAATAAGTTGCGACAGATTCTCGTTAATTTGGTCGGCAACGCCATTAAGTATACCGAAGAAGGCGGCGTATTCGTTTCGGTAGACTTGGAAAAGGGAGCGCCGGAAGGTTGGGTTCGTCTGCATTTTCGTATTCGGGATACGGGCCTGGGCATTCCGGAGGCGCAGACGGAGCATTTGTTCGATCCTTTTTACCAGTTGGATAACTTTATGACGCGCAAGTCCGAAGGAACAGGGCTCGGTCTGGCGATTACCAAAAAGCTGATCGAACTTATGCACGGGTCAATCGGCGTTCGCTCGAAGCTTGGAGAAGGCACGGTATTCCGCTTTTCGATCGATATGCAGCTTCCCGACTTTGACGAGAAGCCTACAGAGACTGCCGAGGCTGAGGTTGTGCAAGTGTCGGCCGACGTCTCCGCTCCGCTGCGGATTCTGGTAGCCGAAGATAACAAAATCAATCAGCTCGTGATGGAACGGTTGCTCAGTCGAATGGGCCATGGGTCGGATCTGGCTGAGGATGGGGTCCGGGCGCTGGAGTTGGCGGAACGTTCTCCCTATGATGTGATCTTGATGGATGTCAGAATGCCGAGGATGGACGGGATAGAGACTACGCACCAGATTCGAATCAACCCTGAACGTTACGGCACGCCTTATATTATTGCCGTAACCGCAAATGCGATGAACGGGGATCGGGAACGCTGCCTGGAAGCAGGAATGGACGAATATATGAACAAACCCGTGAATTCCAAACGTTTGGCGGAACTGTTGTCGGAAGCAGAAGAGCAGATTCGGCTTTTGAGTAAAAATAGTGGTAAGATAGTAGGCGAATCGAAACGAACGACAGACGAACACCAATAATGAGGAGGCAGATGGATGATCGATTGGCAAAAGGAAGCAGAATCGCGGCGCGAAGACTTGCTGCGCGATCTGGACGGTCTGCTTCGAATTGAGAGTGTCAAAGACCTGGCTACGGCTTCGACGGAGCGTCCGATGGGACAGGCAATCGGCGAAGCGCTGGACTATATGCTGCAACGGACAGAAGAGCTTGGCCTGGATGTGAAAAATGTAGACGGCTATGCGGGACATGCGCAATATGGCCGTTTTGACCCGGATACGACCATCGGCATTTTGGGTCATGTGGACGTGGTGCCTGCGACAGGCGCATGGACAAGTCCTCCTTTTGAACCCACGATCCGCGGCGGGAAGCTTTACGCGCGCGGAGCGATTGACGATAAAGGGCCTACGATCGCAGCGCTGTACGGACTGAAGATCGTCAAGGAACTGGGCTTGCCTTTGAGTAAAAACGTGCGTTTGATCTTCGGAACCGACGAGGAAAGCGGGATGAGCTGTATGCGTTACTATGTGGAGCATGAGCAAATGCCGACCGTCGGATTCGCCCCGGATGCCGAATTCCCGATGATCTATGCGGAAAAAGGACAGTTCAACCCGACGCTTGTGCCCAAACATGAAGCGGGAGCTTCGCAATCGTTGATCACATTGGAGTCGTTCGAGTCGGGCGTCCGAATCAATATGGTGCCGGAACGTGCGCATGCGGTGTTGAGCGGCGATATCCGTCCGTTGGTGGAGTCTTTCGAAGACTTCTGCCGTAAACATCGTGTGAAAGGCGAAGCCGAGATCAACGCGGGACAAGCGATGTTCACCATAACAGGCGTATCCGCGCATGGTTCGGAACCTGAAAACGGCGTGAATGCCGGGACCATATTGGCTTTGTTTTTGCAGGAAGCCGCTCTTCAGCCGGAAGCGCGCTCGTTTATCGGATTGTTGAACGCCATGCACGAGGACTTCCACGGGCAAAAACTAGGTATTGCTTTCCGTGACGAAATGACAGGGCCATTGACCGTTAATCCGGGTGTAATCCGTTTCGGTACCGAAGAAGGAACGCAAATCCAACTTACGGCTCGCTGCCCGGTTGAGTCTGACCACGATCGGATTCGCACGCAGCTGGAAGCGACGCTGGATACCTTCGGTTTCCGTATCTCCGACGTTCAGCAAAAAGGCTCCCACCATGTTAATAAAAACGAAGCGGTGATCCGGTCTTTGCAAACGGCTTATGCGGAACTGACGGGCGATGAGCCGACGCTGCTGTCGACCGGTGGAGCGACGTATGCCCGCTTTATGGAAAAAGGCGTGGCTTTCGGAGCCTGCTTCCCGGGCAAAGAAATGACGGCTCACCAAGCGGACGAATATATCGAGGTCGACGATCTGCTCAAAGCGACCGCGATCTACGCGCGCGCCATTTACGAACTCGCAAAATAAATCACCAATACTTACACATAGAAAGAAGAGATCAACCGATGTCGCAGGATGTACAAGTTACCCGAGGCCAATATGTAGAAAGCAACCATGAAATTCACGTAGCCGTCGTCGACAACGAAGGGCATTTATTATATGCGGTAGGCGATCCGAATCGCCTGACTTTTCCGCGTTCGTCCATGAAGCCGTTTCAGACGGTGCCGCTGATCGAATCGGGAGCTGCCGATGCTTTTGGCTACGGCGATGCCGAGATTTCGCTGAGCTGCGCATCGCATAGCGGCGAACCGATTCACCGTCACACCGTGCTGGATGTATTGTCCCGTGCGCATTTGTCGGAAAACGATCTTCAGTGTGGGACGCACATCCCGCGAGACGGCGAAAGCTATCGGGAATTGATTCGCGAGGGCCGGGAACTGACGCCTGTATTCAGCAACTGCTCCGGTAAGCATTCGGGCATGCTGCTGACGGCCGTTCATCTGAATGAAGATACGCAGACGTATCGCGAGATCGGGCATCCGCATCAGCAGCGTATTTTATCGGTGATTGCCGACGTATGCGATTTTCCTGCCGAAGAGATCGGCATCGGGGTAGACGGTTGCGGCGTTCCTGTACACCGTTTGCCGCTTCGTCATGTGGCGCTTGGTTTTGCGCGGTTGGCTAAGCCGGAAGGGACCGTATCGGAGCTTCGGGCAGATGCGCTGAACCGCGTTCGCCGCGGCATGACCCGCCGACCGGAAATGGTAGCCGGCAAAAATCGCTTCGATACCGACCTGATGCGCGCATTCGAAGGAAATCTGGTCGCCAAAGTCGGTGCGGAGGGCGTTCAGTGTATCGGCGTAGCCGATCGCGGAATCGGAATCGTGGTCAAAGCGGAAGACGGCAGCGAGCGTGCGACTGCCGTAGCGGCCATGGAGGTGCTGAAGCAGCTGGGCATCGGTACCGAGCAGCAGTTTGCGGAGCTTGCGGATTATGTGCATGCACCTGTGCTGAATGCTCGCCAGGAACGCATTGGCGAGATTAAGCCGAACTTCGTGCTGCGAAATATGGAATAGATAAAGGAGCAGAAAATAGATGACTGAACACAATCAAAGTCCGGCTTCGCATACCGAAAAAGCGGATATTCAACTCGCGACGTTTGCGGGAGGGTGCTTCTGGTGCATGGTGACGCCGTTCGAAGAATTGCCGGGTATTCACGGCATCGTATCCGGCTATATGGGCGGAAGCGTGGACAATCCGACGTACGAACAGGTGAAGACCGGTACGACAGGGTATTACGAAGTGGTGCAAATCGCGTTCGAACCGGACGTTTTCCCGTATGAGCGTCTGCTTGAGCTGTATTGGCCGCAGACCGATCCGACAGACGGCGAAGGCCAATTCCAGGATCGGGGCACGCAATACAAACCGGCGATCTTTTTCCACAACGAGAATCAGCAGGAAGCGGCGCTGGCGACCCGTCAAGAGCTTGCGGACAGCGGACGCTTCGACAAACCGATCGTGACGGAAATCTTGCCCGCGCAAACGTTTTATGAAGCGGAAGACTACCATCAGGATTACCACAAAAAAAATCCGAAGCACTACAAGGAAGACCGCCAGCAGTCCGGCCGGGACGAATTTATCGACGCCAACTGGTAAACGCAAACGCGCGGGTTCCGGGCGGCGGAGGAGCGATCGAGTGAGCGGTCGAGTTTGCGGAGAAGCTAAACATGTGCTTACGCACGTCCGGTTTGCCGAAAAAGTCACGCAGGCGTAGGGCGCGAGAAGGCATCGAGAAAATGAATCGGCTTAAGCTTTCGGAATGCCTTTCTTTGACCGGGTATAAGCCGTGTCCCGGAATCGGGAAAAAGGATGAAAAGGTTAAGATGTGTTCCTCATTCCGAAAGGCAAACCATAAGCGAGAGCGGGTGAAATAAGTGCGCAAATACAATTATTTCGTTCGATTTGCTTCCGCATTTTCAAATAAGTGCGAATATACACTTATTTGAAGAAAAGGCGCGTAAAAGAGCCGTAAACGGAGGAATTAAGTGTATATACGTATCTATTTTCTCTGAAAAGAATAATTTGAAGAAAATAAGTGTATATACGTACTTATTTTCAAGGTTTTGGTCCTGGTTTGTCTTGATTCGAGCTTATCTTGATTCGGGCTTGTCTGTATGCACTCTCTTTGATTCTTGCGGAAGATTTACCTATACGCGAATCGGAGGGTTATATTCTTGAGTGAATTTCTGGACAACTTAAGGCGTGCTTGCGCACGTCTTTTTGCCATAAGCTGAACAGACGCGAAAGGGGAGAAAGGAAGATGGAAAACAAACAGGCTTTGCTGATTGGGGCGACCGGGATGTTGGCGGAAGCGGCGCGGCGGTTGAACGCGGACGGCTGGAACCTGGTGCTGATCGCCCGCGGCCGGGAAAAGTTGGACAGATTGGTCGCATCCTGCGCCAACCCGGAGCTTTGCCGCGCCGCCGCATTGGATTATACGCAAGAAAGCGAGCTGCGCTGCGCGATACGCGAAGCTTCGCAAGCCCGGCCGGGCATCTCGCTCGTACTGGCCTGGATTCATTCGACCGCGCCGAACGCGCCGGGCATCGTGATGAACGAAGTCGCGGGCGCGGACGGCCTGAATCCGTTCCGGTACGTGCACGTCATCGGCAGCGGCGGAGATCCCGAACCGATTCGCATTGCGGCGAACCGGTATCCGGGCTGTTCCTATCGGCAGGTGCGGCTCGGCTTCAAGGTCGAGCCAGGCGGATCGCGCTGGTTGAACGATTCGGAAATTTCGCAAGGCGCGCTGAAGGCGATCGGCGAAGACCGGGATGTTCAAGTCGGCCTGCTCGAACCGCGCGAGCTGCGGCCTTGAGAACCGGGCAAGCTTATGGGACCAACTTCGCATGCCGCCGCAAATCGTTTTTCACATAAATAGGAAATAACGGGCTGTCCGGCTTGCCGGATTCCCGTTAAAATAAGGAAGCATAACAACTACACAATTTGCACATCTTTCGCAGACTTTACATACAAAGGGGAATTGCTATGCTGATCCCGGATAACGAACAAACAATGGAGCGGCTGAAAGCTTTTATTTGCAAATGGGCAGGACCAGCGAGACCTCAATACGGAAGCCGTCCCGAGAGTATACCTGCCGACCTGCCAGCCGTTTTGAAAGACTTTTATAGATTTGCGGGCAATTGGCCCAACCCTTCGTACGACGCCTCTATTTATCCAGCCGGATTTCGTCCCAAATTATTCGAGGCGCAAGATGTTTGGCTGGAGCCGGAAGCGTTGAAACGTGAAGGAGGCCGTATCTCATTCCTGTTGGAAAATCAAGGGGAGTGGAGCTGCGAGGTGAACGCCGGGCAGGACGATTCGCCGGTGTACAGCGACGCGGCCCGGTTATGGGACGATCGTTTGAACGAAAGCGAGATCGTTTGCCCGTCGCTCAGTCATTTTTTGACGACGTTTTGTTTGCAGGAGCTGGTATTTGGTAGTCGTTACTTCGGCAAGCTGGAAGGCGCTCTCGATCCCGGCGTGTTTCGCGAAAAGCTGCATCCGCTCTGGCTCGACGGGTATTATGTATTCAAAGAGCCGTCGCATTCGTTTTATTTGTGCGGCGACAATCTGTTAATTATGGATTATTATTCGGATGTTTGGTACGGTTGTCTTGAAGAAAACGCGCTATCGTTGATCGCCGATCCAAGTATGGTCAAGCCGATCGAGCCGTAACCGTTGATTCCTCGACCGTCTGCCCGGCGCAGTAGGCGTCGGGCTTTTTACATAGGATTCACAGCCAACCCTCTTTGGTGCGCACGCCTATCAGGCGTCCGCTGCTTGGCAGGATACGTACCGCTTCGACGTCTTCGTAATGCTCGAACGCGTCGGACAAAGCGCCTTTGGTTTCGTAACGGCTTCCGTCGTCGAGCGTGACCCACAAGCTGCATATCGACGTCGTACCGCCATTTTGGCAAACTTGCTGGGTGGAAATGATCGACGTTTGCCGTTCTTCGATCGTGCCTTGCGTATAATAGTTCACCAAGTCGTCCGACACTTGAAGCGTCCCCAAGGAACCGAACAGGATGACCGGCAGCGATAGCAATCCGAACCAGCAGACGACGTACACAAATACCGGATAGATCTTCAGGAGTTTGCCGCGTTTGGAAATCAGAACCCATAGGCTTGCGCCCAGGATCGCGATGCCCGCCAACCAGGTCAATACGGTGCGAATGGTGATCACGATCAGTACGGCAGTTTGCAATCCCAATCCCAGCCATTCGGAATAGATCGTGTATACCGACGCCAGCATAGCCACGACAAAGCCGAGCGGAACCCAGAACAAGATGTAAGGCCGTCGAATGAACCAGGGAGCTTCCCGTTGTTTGGCTTTTTTCAAATTGATCTTCATTCTTATTCCTCCCCGAGTCGAATAAGCGACCGATATGCGAATAATGCTTTTTATTGTACCGCAAAAAAAGACGGCGACAAAGCGCAAACCTATTTTCGAACCCGGCAACCGACAACAAGGAGGCTTCGGACACATGGTAGTCATCAAACTGCATACGGAAAAACATATCCCTTCGCTTCAATTGATGCGGCTGTATCAGGATGTGGATTGGTGGCCGACGCGAACAAAAGACGGCATTCGCAAATTGCTGGCCCACGGCGTTGTGCTCGGAGCTTGGGAAGACAAACAGTTGGTAGGTTTTTGCCGGGCGGTGTCCGACGGGGTGTATCGGGCGTACGTGGAAGACGTTGTTGTGTTGAGCACGCATCGAGGCCGGGGTATCGGGCGACAGATGATGGAGCGTATGATGAAAGAACTAAGCGGGATCGAAGTGGTGAGTCTGTTCTGCTCGGCGAAACTGACGGACTATTATCGCGGCAGCGGCTTCAACGAAACCCGGCAGACCGTGATGCACCGCAGCAAATCCAACAAACCGCAAAACGAAAAGAGGACGACTACATGATTCCGATCAAACTGCCCAAAGAACAAAAAGACGAAATGATCGAAGAGCTGCAAAGCTTTTTTTACGAGGAGCGCGGCGAAGAGATCGGGACGATTGCGGCAGAACGATTACTCGACCATATGATGCACCGATTCGCCCCCTATATCTACAATCAGGCCGTGCGCGATGCGAAGGCGGCCGTGAACGAGAAATTAAGTCAGGTTGAAGACGAGTTATATGCACTGGAGCGTCCCGTTAATCGGAGATAAATTGCCTTTGCTTTGGCGGAAAGCGGTGGAGTATGGCGGAACCAAGTTGGAGCAAGATCGGTGACGGAGGGACAGCCGAGATTTTTTTGGATGAATATGGCCGGGTCGTAAAGCTGTTTCGGGAGTGGTTCCGCCAAGAAGGCGAAGACTATGAATACCGTAAAAGCGTATGGGCGTATGAACAAGGCTTGCCGACAGCAGAGCCGCTCGGACGAGCGCAGTACGACGGACGCGAAGCGATATTATTGCAAAAGATCGAGGGAGAGTCGTTGCTTCAGCGCTTGCAGCGCGAGCCGCATACGGCAGCTGAAGCGGCCCAAAAGTTTGCGGCTTACCAGGTGCAATTGAACAATCGTGAAGCATCAACGCTTGGCGATTCCCAACGGGAGCGTCTGGTGCAGCGCTTGGCGCGCGCCGAACAGTTGAATGATGCGGAACGCGCTGCTGTGCAAGCACAATTACAGCAATTGCCTGACGGCAAACGTCTATGCCACGGCGATTTTCATCCCGGCAATATGATGGAAAACGAACAGGGTTGGCAGGTGATCGACTGGATCGATGCAACTTGCGGCCATCCGCTATACGATGTCGCACGTACCTTGCTGCTGCTCGGCTTCGGTACCGAAGCCGGCGGTCCCAGAGGAAACATGGAAGAAGACGCAGCGGTATTTCGCCAGGCCTATTTGAAAACCTATCTCGAATTGACCGGCTTCGAAGAGTCCGACGTCAAGCGCTGGATGCTTCCTGTAGCGGCTATCCGTCTGATCGAGCCGATCCCCGAGTCGGAAAAAGACAAATTGCTCGGATTGATCCGGGCACAGCTATCCGGTACGGATGGCAAATGTAGATGAAAGGAAATCTCTGATTTTCGCACAGGACCTTCCCTTCAACACCCCCAAAGTGTTGAAGAAAGACCTACTTCCAAAAGGAAGCAAAAGCGAAGGGAGAAATTCAGTGAAGGACGCCTTTGAACTCGTAAAGCCTACGGCTTTATGAGTGAAACAGCGTCCTGAACGAATTTCTCCCGCAGCGCCCTAAGCTTCCTTACCGCGAAGTAAGTCTTTCTCCGCAACACGAGTCCATCCCCATAATAAGCACGCCACCCCACTCACTATCGCTCCCATCAAGCATACCCCGCTCCAACCGTACGCCGCATACGCCCACGTAGAGAGCACAGCCCCGACCGCACTGCCTATCGAATAAAACACCATATACGCTCCGGTCAAGCGACCGCGGGCGTCCGGTAATGCCGCGAACAGAAGACTTTGGTTCGTGACATGTACCACCTGCACCGCAAAATCGAGCAGTAAAATACCTGCAATCAGCAGAAGCAAAGAGTGATGCAGCATACTGATGGGAAGCCAGGATAAGAATAGCAGAACGAGAGCGATTCCTGTCGCCCGATGCCCCAGTCCCCGATCGGCCCATTTTCCGGCATTTGCCGCTCCGATTGCTCCTACCGCGCCCGCCAAGCCGAAAGCCCCGATCAGCGAAGGAGATAGCGACAACGGTGCCTCGCCGAGCGGAAGCGAGAGCGGCGTCCATAACATCCCAAAAGCCGTAAAGATGAAAAAAGCAAAAGCTGCCCGCGTCCGCAGTAAATTTTCCTGAAGGAATAGTTGCAGCATGGAGCGCAGCAATTGGCTGTAAGCAAGGTCGGATTTTTTGGAATGGTCTTGCGGTAACATGACGATCAGCGAAAAGGTTACCACAAGCGTCAGACCGGACGAGGTCAAATAAACGGCACGCCAATCGGCCAATTCGCTGATTGCACCTGCAAAAAATCGCGCCAGCAGAATGCCGATCACAACGCCACCCGTAACCAATCCTACCGCTTTGCCGCGTTCGGCCTCCGGAGCCAGTGCCGAAGCGAAGTTGACCAGCACTTGAGTCACGACAGCCATCAGCCCTACTGCGGCAAGCCCGGCGAGCAACAGCACATAATCGTGAGCGAATCCGACACACACAAGGGCTACTGTGATTCCCAGCAGTTGCAGCAGAATCAGTCGTCGGCGGTTCACCAGATCGCCAAGTGGCACGATGAAAATCAGGCCAAGCGCATAAAAGAGTTGAACGGCTGCAATGATGTAACCGACGTTAGCCTGCGAAACTCCAAACTCTTGAGCTAACTGTCCAAGCAGCGGCTGGGCATAATAAATATTGGCGACCGCCAAGCCGCAAGCAAGCGCAAACAGCAGAGACAATAAGAAGGACCAACGCTTGGAAGCTGGAGCTTTGAACATACGGAATAACCTCCGGGAGTCTGTAATCTTTTTTTTGTACCGATCGGTATGTAACTGCGCTGGATTACTATAACTTTTATGTTCCCGCAGTGTCAACCCCTTTGCCCGCTTGCGGTATTTGTATTATACTGATCGGTATAATAGCGACGGATATTCGGGATTTCAGATAAAAGTGAGGGAACGTCCAAGATGAGACCGCGAGCGTTTGACGAAGAACAAGCTCTCGATGCCGCCATGCGCGTGTTTTGGGCAAAAGGATACGAAGCGGCGTCTTTGAGCGAATTAACGGAAAAAATGAATATTCGAAAGCCGAGCCTGTATGCGACGTTCGGCGATAAACGAGGACTATTCGGCAGATCGCTGGATCGCTATACGACCCGGCATCTGGAGTATATCCAGCGTATGCTTGAACGGGAGAGCGCTGTGATTCCTGCTTTTAAAAGTCTGCTGAACGATCTGGCCGAAGGAGGCCGTGCGGGCGATCCGACACTCGGTTGCCTGGCCGTGCTAACGCTGGACGAGCTGGCTCCGAGGGAAGCGGAGTGGACGGAAAAAGCCTGGGCGCATCAACTGCGACTGGCTGAATTATTCCGTAACAAGATTGCCGAAGGACTGGAATCGGGCGAGCTTGCGCCGGGGCAGGATGCCGAAGCGTTGGGCCGTGCGCTACTCGCATCGGTGATCGGACTGACGGTGATGCTGAAGACATTGCCGGATCGGGCTTTTACCGAATCGACCATCTCTGCGACACTGACTTTGCTGAAGGAGGCGCAATCATGACTGCTGTTACCGTATTTCACTATGAGGCTTTTTCCTCGATTCCGGGCAAAGGCAATCCGGCGGGAATCATGCTGGAGGCCGATCATTTGACCGATGCGCAGATGCAAGAGATCGCGACCGAGGTTGGCTTTAACGAAACGACGTTCATTTGCCGCTCCGACGTGGCTGACGTGCGGTTGCGTTATTTTACGCCGGGATATGAGATGGATCTGTGCGGACACGCAACGATGGCTTCTTTGTATGCACTCCGCACCCGAGGGCTGCTGCATCGCGATACGGCGACGATCGAGACGCGGATCGGCGTGCTTCCTGTCGAGCTAACGTCTGACGCAAGAGATGATAGCAAGTCATTGTCCATGCGTATGCGTCAGGGTAATCCGGAATTTATTCCGTTTGAAGGAGATGAGCGCGCTCTTCTGGCTTCGATCGGTTTGTCGATATCCGACCGCGATGAGCGTTATCCGATCGTCTATGGCAGCACAGGCTCGTGGACGGTGCTGATTCCTATCATAAAGCTGGAAGCTTTTTCTCGCATGGTTCCGGACAATGCTTCATTTCCGGGCGTGCTGACCCAAAATCCGCAAGCGTCACTGCATCCTTTTTGCCTGGAGACCTCCGATTCGCAGGCACGTATGCACGCACGTCATTTCTGTCCGCCGCACTCGGGGATGATTGAAGATCCGGTTACCGGAACGGCGAGCGGGGTGATGGGGGCTTATGCACTGACCTATATGGAGACTCATTTACGGCGTACCGATTTTATCGTCGAGCAAGGCTTGGAGATAGGCCGTGACGGGCGCGTCAAAGTTGAAGCCGAGCGACTGCCTGAAGGCGGCATGGATATTCGAGTATCGGGCAACGCGGCGTTTGTAAAGGAAATGTATATAAGTTTGGATGAATAGAAAAAGTGGAGCTGAATTCGAATTTGGGCGTAACGTCCGAGGCTTTCCGTACGTTGATGAAGTGTAGATCAAAATGGACAGGAGAGAGTGCTGTGCAGGAAGATAAGCGGATTTATCAGGTACGAAGTACGCAATCGAGGACGCTGGCCGTGGCTTGCGGTATCCAAAGCGGGTTGTGGGGCACTATGGCTTACGGACACTATCAAAGTTGGGTAGGCGGTTGGGCAGGTCCGGAGTCGATCGGGTTTACGTCATTTATGGCCTTGTTTATGTTGGCTTTCGCGATAGCGGCGGTCTGGCAGTCGCAAAGACCTGCTTATATGCTGCATTTGGGAGAAAAGGGGATCAAGCTGCGTCGGCGTGAATTATTAGGAGACGGGATTAAGCGAATCTATATCTCGTGGGAAGATAATCCGTCGATCAGCATTAAGCCCAAAGGCTCCTTAATCGTGCCCAATGATCTTTCGTTCAGGTTTCAAGAAGGAACCGAGAACGAACGCCGGGTAAGCGAATTGGTAAACTGGGCCGAGTCCCGTAAAGTGCCGATTATCCGACGAAAAGCAACGCGTTGGGTATAATATAGCTATAGCCCATAAAAATGCCGCTGGACCAGTCCCGGACGGCATTTTTTCAAAGGTGGACCGTATTATTTCTCGCAAGCGATAAAGTCTTTATCCCGGTCGCTTTTCTTGTTCGCTTCATACAGTTCTGCGGAAACAAACGGTTTGTATTTGGTTTTCCCGCCTTTGTTTTTCACGGATGCCGATTTGGCGACGCCGCCTTTGTAATCCTTATTGAGCTCGGTACAGTTTTTATACGTTTTGGCGGCAGCGCTGGCGCTTTGGGTAGATACGGGAACCGCGACCGCAAGCAGCAGAACGAAGCTTAACCCGTAAGCCAGACTTTTTTTCATCATGTACTCCTCCTTATTCCGAGATGACATACAAGTTCTTTATCGGAAGTATTGGGGATAAATTGAAGTCGATTCAATGCTGGTCTTTTATACAATCAGGAATAGGAGAGATTTAGATATGGCAAAAGCATTGGTTATCGGCGGCGAAGGAACGCTCGGAAGCGCAATCGTCGCCAAATTGAAAGAACACGGAATCGACACCTATACGGCGGGGCGTTCCGCAGGCGATTACACGGTGGACATGACTGACACAGCGAGCATTTCCGCTCTGTTCGATGAAGTAGGCGAACTAGATCATGTGGTGATCGCGGCGGGTTCGACGCATTACGACGCCGTTCCCGAACTCACCCCGGAAAATAACTTGATCAGCGTGAACAACAAGCTCCTGGGCCAGGTCAACACGGTACTGCTCGGCCAGCATCAATTGAACGACAACGGCAGCTTCACGCTGGTTAGCGGCATTTTAAAAGAATATCCGATCCCGCGCGGCGCCTCCAGTTCGATGGTGAACGGAGCGATCGACGCGTTCGTGCAGGCAGCCGCGCTTGAGCTTCCTCGCGGAATCCGGTTGAACTCGGTAAGTCCGGGCCTACTGACGGAGTCGGCGGAAAAGTATGCGGATTTCTTCAAAGGCTTCAACCCCGTTCCAGCGGATCGCGTCGCCAACTATTTTGTTCGCAGCGTGCTTGGAATCGATAACGGACGCACCTATTATATTTACGAATAAACGAACCGACTTCTTTTTTAATTTTTTTTGAAAAAGATAATGTCCATATAGGGAGGATATATGTCCTTTGTGGCGATTACGCAAGAAATTGTGATCCATGCTCCGATAGAAGTCTGTTTCGACGCGGCGAGAGATGTCGGACTGCATCCTCAAACGGTTTGGCCGCGTACCCGCGAACGGACGCTTCCGGGCGGTCGCCGACAAGGGTTGATGGAGAAAAACGAAATCGTCGTTTTCGAGGCCGTGCATTTCGGGATTCGGCAAAAGCTGACTTCGCTCGTCGAAGAGCTGGACAGGCCCTGCTTTTTCGTTGACCGGATGCAAAAAGGCGCGTTTCGCCACATGATGCACCGACATGAATTCGAACGCTGCGCGGAAGGCACGCTTGTGCGCGATATTTTGGAATTCGCTTCGCCGTTTGGTCCTGCCGGCCGAATATTCGATGCTCTCGTACTCCGGCGTTATATGCAGGGATTTATCGACTATCGCCAGCGGCAGCTCAAGACCCTTTTGGAAAAGTCGTACGCCTCAGACGGACAATGTTAGAATAGCCGCACGTTGCCGCATTGGATGAACAACGATTTTTAGACGAAAATGTAAAAAAAGACTGTCATCGCATGTCGGTTTCGGGGTATGATTATTGAAATATTCTCGACATAATTGGGGGCTTTACGATGAACTACATCAGCACAAGAGGTCAAGTTGAACCGAAAGGCTTTATCGATACCGTCCTGATGGGCTTGGGCGAAGACGGGGGACTGATGGTCCCGGAGCAAATTCCGACCGTATCGGCGGAAACGCTGGATCATTGGAAAAGCCTGCCGTTCCGTGAGCTATTTATCGAAGTTTTCTCGTTGTATGCCAATAATGAAATTCCGCAAGAAGATCTGAAGCAGCTGGTGGATGCCAGTTACGCGACCTTCCGCGATCCCGAAGTGACGCCGGTGCGCAAGCTGAACGATTCCTTGTACATCCTGGAATTGTTCCACGGCCCGACGTTCGCTTTTAAAGACGTGGCTTTGCAATTCATGGGCGAATTCTACTCGTACGTCTCGAAAACGCGCGGCGAGATCATTCATATCCTAGGCGCGACGTCCGGCGATACCGGCGCGGCGGCCATCCAGGGCGTGCGAGGCAAAGAAGGCATCAAAATCTGTATCCTGCACCCGCACGGCAAAGTCAGCAAGGTACAGGAACTGCAAATGACGACGGTCAACGACGAGAACGTGCTGAACCTGTCGGTTCACGGCAACTTCGACGATTGTCAGCGCATCATCAAGGAACTGTTTACCGATCTGGAGTTTAAAAGCAAACACCATCTGCGCGCGATCAACTCGATTAACTTCGTTCGTATCCTGGCGCAGACCGTCTACTACTTCTATGCGTACTTCCAGGCTGCCAAGCAGATCGGCGATGCTTCGAAAAAGATCAATGTCAGCGTGCCGTCCGGCAACTTCGGCAATATCTTCTCGGGCTTCCTGGCGAAGAAAATGGGTCTGCCGATCAACAAGCTGATTATCGCGACCAACGAAAACAATATTTTGGAGCGCTTCGTGACCACCGGCGAATATCAACCGGGCGAGTTCCGCAAAACGCATAGCCCTTCGATGGATATCCAGGTAGCGAGCAACTTCGAGCGTTATCTGTACTATCTGCTCGACGAAGATTCTTCTGCGGTCGCGGCGTACATGCAGCAGCTTGCGGACGGCCGGAAAATCGTGATCGAAGGCGAACTGCTGAAGCGCGTGCAATCGGAACTTCAAGCGCTGGGCGCGACGAACGAGCAGAATCTGCAACTGATCGGCAAGTACCAGTCCGAAACGGGTTATCTGCTCGATCCGCATACCGCTTGCGGCGTGGCGGCTTCCGAAGCGTTTACCGAAGAAGGAGAAGTAACGGTATCGTTCGCAACGGCGCACCCGGCCAAGTTTGACGAAGCGATCCGTTTGCTGGAGATCAATCAGGAGTTCCCGACGCAAATCGCGGAATTGGCCGAGAAACAGCAGTACCAGACGATCATTGACAGCGACAAAGCCGAAGTGGCCCGTCAGCTCGAAGCCTTTTTTGCAGGCGATGCGGTAAGTCAGGCTTAAAAAGGCAGTATGGGGATTCAAAAGCTTTCCGGCGAACGCTTAGCGCGTACCGGGAAGCTTTTTTCTTTTTGCCTATGGACGGAAAAGTTTTTGGCTTTGTCGGTAAATAAGTCTTCTGCACAAAAAAGAATCGGGTTAAAATGGAAAAGAAAGAAAAAGACAACTTGAAAAAGAAAGATGAGGGTGCGCGATGGATTCGGGATACAAAAAACAGGTAGTCAAATTAAGATTGATCGGATGGATGGGAACGTTATTTTTCGGTTTATGTTTGTGGGTCGCATTGGCGTCGGAGGAGTTGATGATGACTCTGCTGGGACTTCTGATGACCGGAGCGAGCGTATGGGTATTGTTCCGGGCGGAAAAAATCAATAAAGTGAACAAACATCATAGTTTTCAATATATTCCGGGCAAAGGGTTCAAGCGTTACCGCCGCACAAAAAACCAAAAGCTGCGGATGTTGACGATCAGCCAATGGGCGACGGCGGCGCTGATGGTTGCGGCTTTGTTTTTCGGGATCGGAAATTCGTTGACCAATCTCACGATCGGGCTGATCGTGTTCCTGTCGATCCAGTTCTCGATCAAAGAACGGATCAAGCGTCATGTGCGGGTCGATCCTTACGCCGTCGCGGGACTTCAACACGCCGGAGCGATCGAACCTCACGAAGAAGTGCGCGCGTTGTACCGAGACTTCGAGAATTGGGCAGACATTCGGGTCGGAACGGTTCTTTTGGCGGTGACTCGGTATGAATTTGCGGCTTTTTACCCTCAGCCCAACGGCAGCTTTATCGTCGATTGCATTCCTTTGAGCGAGATTCGCCGCATGACGGTGCAGACGATCGGCATATCGGGCCGAAGATTGCTGTTATCGGTCGGCGACGGCCGCAACCGCGAGATCCGATGCAGCCTGAACGGACGCAGCCGCCTGGATTCCCCCGAAGAGTTCCTGTCGGATCTGTTGCGCGCCGCGGACGATGCGTTGCTTGGCTTCGGCCCTCGCCCGCTGGAAGATCGTTCACGTACGGCATAACCCTAATAAATAAGCGATCTGAAAAAGACGGAGAGAGAAATTCAGCGAGAGCCGCCTTTGAACACGTAAAGCTGAAAGCTTTATACGTGAGACAGCGGCTCGAACGAATTTCTTTCGGAGTCTTCTTTCTTCCTCCGTTAAAGAAAGGATGACGCCCGATGATCATGCTGTTGACGGTGCTGTTGATTCTGTTGGTCGCACAGACGCTCTATCTGCTGCATTATAAAATTCAAATTCGGGATCTCGGCAACCAATTATGCTTTATCATGCAAAACCGGTCGTTCAAGCGGATCGAAACCCAGCTCAAGCCGCGAGAGATCATGACGCTGATCCGAGGCTACAATCAACTGCTCGATCTGCAAAAAAAGGCAGACCGGCAGTATAACCGAAAAAATGAAGAAATCAATGCGACGATCGTCAGTTCGTCGCACGATATCCGTACGCCTCTGACCGCGCTTGACGGCTATCTTCAGTTAGCGCGGCAGGCAGAGAAATGTTCCGACAAAGATCACTATATGACGCTGGCCAAGTCCCGGATTCGACAATTGTCCAAGCTGATCGACGAACTGTTTTTATATACGAAGCTGCAAAATCCGGAGTACCTGATCGAACAGGAACCGATCGATATACTGGCTTTTCTCCAACAAAATTTGTTTGCGTGTTTCGACGATTTTGCCCGGCAAGGTATCGAACCCGAACTGGATCTTCCGGATTTGTCTGTTCGGGTGAACGGCAATAGTCAGGCTATAGACCGCGTGCTCGCCAATATTCTGGGCAACTATTTTACGCATGGAACAGGACCGTTATCGGTGACGTGCGAAGAAGAGACAGAGCGGGTACGGATTTGTTTTACCAATCGATTGACGGATGGAGAACAAGTAGATGCGCAGCGCGTGTTCAACCGTTTTTACAAAGAAGACTCTTCGCGCAGCGTTCGATCCTCGGGTCTTGGCTTGTCGATCGTAAAGTCGCTAATGGAAAAAATGAACGGCAGTGCGGACGCGTACAGCGAGCCGGGTACATTTGCTATACGTCTAACCTTTATCAAAGCAGGAAAGGGGGAAGCGTATGAATAGGGATGAGCGTAATCAACATATCTTGATCGTGGAAGACGACGAGCCGATCAACGGGATTATCCGCGACGCTTTGACCCGTGAGGGGTTTCGGTGCACGTCGGCGTATTCGGGAACAGAGGCGCTAATCCATCTGACTCGGCAGGACTATCAGCTGGTCATTTTGGATTTGATGCTGCCGGGCTTGTCCGGCGAAGGCTTGATGCGACAGATTCGAAACGAGCTGAATATCCCGGTTCCGGTGATTGTATTGACGGCCAAAGATCATTTGGATCACAAGCTGGACTTGTTTACGCTCGGTGCGAACGATTACGTGACCAAACCTTTCGAACTGGAAGAATTGATTGCGCGGATTCGGGTACATATCGCAAAAAGCAACGTCGATTCCGCGCCCTCTGTATATGCACATAAAAACCTGCTGCTCGATTGCAACGTTTATAGCGCCAGCGTAAACGGAGAGCCGTTGGCCTTGACGCGTCAGGAGTACAAGATTTTGGAGCTGTTGATCAAAAATCCAACGCGCGTTTTTACCAAGCAGGATCTATATGAACTGGCCTGGGACGACGTTTATTTGGGCGAAGACAAAACGATCACCGTACATATCAGCAATATTCGCAGCAAACTCAAATCTTATGACCTGGAGCCGTATATCGATACCCTGTGGGGAATCGGATTTCGGTTAAGCGGTTGAACGTTCGATGTTCTTTGACATTTCTTTGCTTTTTGTTGGCGATCTTTTAGCGTTCATCCTGTTCAATAGGAATCAGGAGGTGAGGTTATGCCGGATATCATTATCGAGATAAACGGGTTGACCAAAACGTACGGAAGCAAAACCGCGGTGAAAAGCATGGATCTCCATATCCGTCGGGGCGAAATCGTAGGTTTGATCGGGAAAAACGGCGCAGGCAAATCGACGCTGCTCAAAATGATCGCCGGGCTGATTCATCCGACTTCGGGCGAATTGCATTTTTTCAATCGGGCATCGGCCAACGGACAATCTTTTTTCGAACGAATGGGCGTACTGATCGAGCAAGCGGGGCTGTATTCTCATTATTCCGCTTTTGAAAATTTGAAGCTGCTTGCGATCGCTTACGGGCTTCCGGACGCGAATACGCAAATCAACAAGCTCCTGAAGACGGTCGGATTGGAAGACATCGGTTCGGTCAAGGTCAAAAGTTTCTCGTTGGGCATGAAGCAGCGGCTCGGAATCGCGGCCGCGCTGCTGGGGAGTCCCGATGTGCTGCTGTTGGACGAACCGATCAACGGGTTGGACCCGCAAGGGATCGTGGAGATTCGCGCGTTGATTCAGGAACTGAACAAGAACGGACTGACGATTTTGATTTCAAGCCACATTTTGGAGGAACTGTCCAAGATCGCAACACAGTATGCCATTATTCATAAAGGCGAAATGGTTGAAGTGATTTCGGCGGACGAACTGCTGCACAAATGCGAAGAGCGGATCGAGCTAAAGCTGGAAAAGGCGGAGGCGGCTATTCCCGTTTTGGAACGCGAACTGAAGATTGCGGATTACAAAGTGTTCGACGCCAATACGTTGTATGTATACGATCCCGGCGCAGAGATTCGGCAAATCTCGAAAACATTGATCGAGCATGGAGTCGGGATCGATTCGATTTATAAATATAAGCAGAGTTTGGAACAGTATTTTTTGGCGCGGACCGAACAGGCAGGTGAACGGCATGCTTAATATTTTTAAAATGGACGTGTATCGTTTTGTTCGCAATAAGACCATGTATATTCTGTTGTTGCTGTTTTGCGGATTTCAGATCTTCGGTACTTTTATGCTCCAGCAGTATTCGCAAGAGGCGGAGCAGGGCGGAGGAGTCGCGGTTAACCGCTTGAATGCGAGCGAGTTCATGCAGTACACGATGTCGCAGACGCCGTCCTGGATGCTGTTATATATTACGGTGTTCGTCGTTTATTTTTATATCAGCGAATACCAGTCGGGATTTGGAAAAAATTATATGTCGATGCGTCGGGCGCGAATCTACACGGTCTTTTCCAAAATGCTGATATCGGCGATGTTCGTCGGGCTGCTTTTTTTGACTCTGCTGGTATCCGATTGGATCGGCCGAAGCTTGTTTTTTGAAAACACGACGTTGGGAGATTTGGCGTTTTTCGTCAAATTACTGATCGGGCAGTTTTTGCTGCATTGGGCATTCGCGATCTTGATATTATGCGTCAGCGTGTTGTGCAAAAACATGCTGGTCAGCCTGATCGTTGGATTCGTGCTGGCGCTGAACATTCCGGGCATGCTTTTAAGCGCGTTGGAGTCGTTGGTGAACGGATTGAATATTTCGCAGTATTGGCTGGTCAATACGCTGGTTCGTATCAAAGATTTTAACCATGCGGGCGAGACGATACAGACGCTGGCGGTTGCGATTGTCGCTATGGCCTTATTCGCCGCGATTGCGGTCCGGTATAAGATTCGCGAAGATTTGAACTGAATACAAGAGCTTAACCTTTCAGGCGCATTCACTCCGATCCCGCACCGGTCGACCGTGAATGCGCCTGACATGACTCCGGCTGCCGATTGGGGTATGCTTATTGGAAGCGGAAAGTTAAGCAAACGATCATCAATAAAGGAGCGGGGATACGCATGACAAAGTTGGCTTGGATCGGAACCGGATACATGGGGCTGCCGATGGCTCGGAATTTGCTGAAAGCAGGATATGAGGTTAGCGTCTACAATCGGACTTCGGACAAAGCGGAGCCGTTGGCAAGCGATGGCGGCAAGCTGGTTTCTTCGCCGAAGGAAGCTGCGGACAGTGCCGAAGCGATATTTATCATGCTGACCAAAGGCGCGGCGGTGGAAGCGGTTCTGGAAGGCGAAAACGGACTGCTTGCAGGGTTGGCGCCTAACGCCGTCGTCGTAAACATGAGCACGATCGCGCCCGGAGAAGCACGTCTTTTCGCGCAGCGAATCGAGTCGGCCGGGGGGATTTACGTCGATGCTCCCGTATCGGGTTCGGTCGCTCCGGCAGTTAACGGGCAATTGGTTATTTTGGCCGGCGGTACAGAGAAGGCAGTAGATCGATGTCGTCCTTTTTTCGAAGTATTGGGCAAAAAAACAATCCGATTCGGCGAAGTCGGTACAGGCAGTTCGGCCAAGCTGTCGATCAATCTGCTGCTCGGCGTGATGGCGCAAGGGATTTCCGAAGCGCTGCTGGCCGGGGAACAAGCAGGTTTACAGCGTGAGCAATTGATCGAGATGATCAGGGAATCAGCGGTGAATACGCCGATGCTGGCCGCCAAAAAAGACATGTGGATGAACGAGGAATTCCCGGCCGCGTTCATGGTCAGCCTGCTGTCGAAAGATCTGGGTCTGCTGACGTCGGAAGCGAAGCGCGAAGGATTGGATTTACCGTTGGCGGAAGCCGTGGACCGCACCTATGCGGACGCTGTGCAAAGCGGCAAAGGGGACTTGGATATGGCTGCCGTATGGTTGGAACTGAAAGACCGGCTTCCGGGTGCCAACGATTAAAAAAAGAAGGCCCGAACACGCAGATGAACTGCGCGTTCAGGCAGGGTTTCAAAAAGGGGTTTTGTTGCATGAAAGCCAAAATCATTGCCGTCAAAGCGCTGGCGGCTTTGGTCCTGCTCGGCTATAGCGGACTGTTGCTTTATTGGATGTTCTGGGGATTTGGCCGCTCGGCGCATATCAGCGGCGATTTCCGTTATAATATCGTGCCGTTCGAGACGATCCGGTTATTTGCCCGTTCGGCGAGCTGGGATAATATTCGGGCTCCGCTGATTAATTTGGTAGGCAACGTGGCTGTATTTGTTCCGTTCGGCGTATTGTTTCCCGTATTGTTTCGAACATGCCGAACGTTCTTCGGTTTCTTGATTCGTTTTCTGGTATTCATTGTAATCTTGGAGCTGGCACAAGGAGGGCTTGGAGCGGGAGTCGCGGATATTGACGATGTGATCCTGAACAGCATCGGCGCAAGTCTTGGCTATATGGGTTATCGCATGATTGTCGGTCCCGAGAAGAAGCGGAATGGGCGTAGACAGGCGAGGACCCGTTCCGCCAACGCTCGCAGCCGTTCCAATCAAGGGCGGAGGAGATAATCGATGATCGTCCAAACCGTACTGATCCGCTGGATGAAAGAAACGCGCGGTGAGCCTTATGCGACTTCGCGCAATCGTCATCCGGCTGCTTTTTCGTTGCCTGCGGCAATACCTTCGCGTGCTTATCCGGTACAGGAAGAGCAGGTGCTGGTGCATCGGCTTGCTTTTTTGCAAACGACAAAAGGATTTCAGCCGTTATCGGATACTTGCGAATGGTTGGCTGTATCTTCTGCCGGTATTCCGCCCGGCGCTAAACGGCTTCCCGGTCTAACTCCGAAACGTTACGCGCAAGGGACCGAAGTGCATTTTGGCTATGATCCGTCGTTCGGAAAGCCTGTGCGCAGCGATTATCAAAGCCGCTTGCTTAATGAGCGGGTTTTCGTATTGCGAGAAGGAGAATACGGTCGAATTCTCATCAACGGCCGTCATACAATTGAAGAAGGCAGTCTATATGAACATCGGACCTTCAACGTCTGGAATGTGGAGGATACGAGCGAATTAGAGCAGAATTCCGTGCATCGGGAGCCTGACTATATGCGTACTTATCTGGCTTCGCTCTGGTAATGAACTCGACACGGACTTTTAGGAGGACGCAACTTGCGTCTTCCTTTTTGCGTTTAGAAAATAATAAGCTTTTGCCAGAGGAGGAGGAACCATAATGAATACTAGCAAACGCCGAACAATCCTACCTGTATTGCTTATCCTGTTGATCTCGATTACGACGTTGGGAGCGGGGCTTACGATAGCTGCAAAACCGGCAATGGCATGTAGTTGTGCAATATCGGATCCGGATCGTTCGATCGCCTACGCAGACCGCATTTTTGCCGGAACTGTCGTTGAACGGCGTGAATCGTCTTCGGGATTGAGAGGCTACACTTCGACTGCCGATCCCGTCTATTATGTATTCGAAGTGGATCGGGCGTGGAAAGGCAAAGTCTACGAGACGACCACCCTGTACAGCGCTTTAGGCTCCGAATCGTGCGGCATGCAGTTTGCGCAGGGAGAGAAATACCTGATATTTGCCCAACAAGGAAACGGAATGCCGACGACCACATCGTGTTCGGGGAATGAGGCTTATCAAGGCACTACAGATCCCGCAGCCGTGAAAAAATTGGGCGAACCTATCGAGCTTCGTGCAGGTGCTTCTCCCGGCACGCCTAACGGAGATTGGGGAATCGGAGCCTCAACGATCCTATGGTGGGCTGGCGGCGTGCTTGCACTGCTGCTTGTAACCCTAACCATTCTAAAAGCAATTCGCGCCAACCGTAATAATCGCGGATAATTAAGACCGTTTCCTTCCTACCTTCACCCTCAACATGGTGAAAGCGAAGGGAGAAATTCAGTGAAAGACGCCTTTGAAGCCGTAATTTGAAGTTTGAATGTACATTCAAACTTCAAATTACGGCTGAGACAGCGTCTTGAACGAATTTTTCCCGTAGCGCTCCCACCATCTTCTCTTCCTTCTTCTTTTGGTACAAACGGCGCTTCCATTTTTGCTTAGAGGAAGGTACAGTGGAAACAAGTCTGACTCTTAATTTTGCGGGAACCGCGTTGACAGAAAGGTGCGAGGAAGTTGACGATTTTTTATTTGATTCGGCACGGGGAGCCGGATTGGCATACGTACAAACCGCTTAAGCTCAAAGGCAATGGCCGTGACTTGGTGCCTTTGACATCGCATGGGCGCAATCAGATTCTGAAGACGGCAGAAGACCCAAGGCTCGGCCGCGCTGAGCTTATTCTGTCTTCGCCGTATACCCGCGCGATGCAGACGGCTGCAATCCTGTCGCGCCGATTGGATCTGGACATCGCGGTCGAATATGATTTGCGGGAATGGCAGCCTGATCTGACGTTCGAATACAATACCGAGGAGCGAATGCGCGAGCTGCGCGATGAGTACAATCTTTACGAAGGAACACATCCGACAGGCGAAACGAAATTATGGGAAAGCCGCGAATCTCTGCTTCGGCGGATCGAAGGCGTACTGGATCGGTACCGGGCCTATTCGAACGTGATCGTTGCCGGACACGGCACGATATTCGGCACGCTGGTTGGGCGCACTGATATCGCTCAAGGAGAGATTGTCGAGTATGAGAGGCGCCGGACATGAGAAGCGAACGTAAAATTCGGCATCGCAGACGCTTTCATGCGCGCAAACGCGCCGTGTATCTGCTCGCGGTGCTTGTCGTGATGCTGCTGGGTTTATCTTCGCGAGCCTTTGCGGACAGCCTGCCTTTATTTTGGGCGGAACATGCGGGAGACGCGTTGTGGGCGGCGATGGTTTATTTGTTATTTCGGATGTTGTTGCCCGATTATCGGACATGGACATGCGCGATCGGCGCTTTGCTTTTTAGCTTCGGCATTGAATGTAGCCAGCTTTATCGTGCGGACTGGTTGGATGCGCTACGCTCCACAACACTCGGTGCGCTGGTGTTGGGACGCGGATTTCTGGTGATGGATCTGGTACGTTATACAGCGGGAATCGTGGCGTTCTGGGTCGTGGATGTCGGCGTACTGCATCTATGGAGCCGGAGAAGCAAAAGGAATTCGAGCAAGGAGGAGCAAGCATGAAAAAAGTAGTCATCGGCTCTGTATTGACGCTGGCCGGAACCTGGATCGTCGGCTTTATCTTTGTTGCGGCTGTGCTGTTCGTGCCCAATATGTCTTCATGGGACGGGACTCGGGTATGGTATGCGATCTTCGGTGGAGGGCCTTATGAAGCGGATCTGAAGCAAAGCATGGCGCTCGGTCTTCCCTTCGCTATTGGTGTGTTGATGTTTGCCGCGGGCATTGTGATTCTGGCTATCGAGTTTTTCCGTCCGGAGCTGCACCGTGAACGAATGCCTGCACCGATTCGTCCGGCTACAGGTTCCGGGAACGGTGGGTCGAAGCTGCCAACTTTCTCTGGAGATCAACCGCCGTCCAAAGAACCTGAAGACATTCCAACGATGAAAGAGGTTCAACCTTGAACGGAAGAAAGTTTAGCCGGATAGAGGATACGAAATGTACGGGTTTCATTTTTGAAAAAGTTGCTTTGGAGGAAAAATAGATGATGGATATTCGTATGCTGCAAGCCGGCGATCTGTCGCAGCTTGCCGTCCTTTACGGGGAATTGGTTGAAGAAAAGTCGTCGCCTGAAGCGATGCGCAGCACTTTCGAGAAAATGGCGTCCGACGAAAATTACCACTTGCTGGGTGCTTTTGAGAACGGGCGGTTGGCAGGTAGCCTTATGGGCGTGATCTGCGAAGATCTGATCGGCGAATGTCGCCCTTTTATGGTCATTGAGAATGTGATTGTGTCGGAAGCTTTTCGCGGCAAAAAGGCGGGAAAGCTGCTGATGCAGGAAGCGGAGCGGATCGCTCGGGAGCGCCGCTGCGGCTATGCGTTGCTTGTATCGAGCGGGTTCCGTAAGGAAGCGCATGCGTTTTACGAATCGCTCGGCTACACGGAAGACGTGCGCGGCTTTCGGCGGAGACTCGTACTTTAACCGCGTTGGCTATGAGGTTGAAATACGGTCATGGTACTGGACTGAGGCGTTCCCCGGCCTCGTCCTTTGTCCCTTTTTCAATAAAATCAAGTTTCCGTCTTGTAATCGCTTTATACGCTGTGCTACAATGGGGCAGACAACAGGATTGTGACCGGTAATGCGGGCAATGCCTAAGTTAACTCAAATATTATTAACTCCGGGGGTCTTTTTGACTGCTCGACTTGATGATATTTGCATTAACTTAGGCTTTTTTTATCCCTGAATTGCTCAAAAGCTTACGTAACGAGCAATCTTAAATGTGCGAGGGCAGTCGGGAGTGAGAATAGTGATTATAGAAAAAGTGCTGAACAACAACGTACTGCTGACCCGCAACGCGAAGGGGAAAGAAGTCATCGTGATGGGGCGCGGCATCTCCTTTAACAAAGTGATCGGAGACGCCGTGGATGAGCACAAGATCGATAAAATCTTCATGTTGAATACGAATGAGCTGACCGCACGGTTGACCGAGCTGCTGAACGAAATTCCGGTCGCGCATCTGGAGACGGTGAAGTCGATCGTCGAACATGCGGGCCGGGTGCTCGGCGAAGAACTGAACGATAATATCTACCTGTCGCTGACCGACCATATCTCGTACGCGATCGACCGGCACAGCAAAGGCGTCGACTTCAAAAACGCGATGCTGTTCGAGATCAAGCGTTTTTACAAAAAAGAGTATGCGATCGGGCAGGATGCGCTCAAAATGATCGAAGAACAGCTGGATGTGCGGTTGCCGGAAGACGAAGCGGGCTTTATCGCCCTGCATATCGTCAACGCGCGCACCGACGGAGCGGAGATGCGCCTGACGATGGAGATGACGGAGATCGTGCATCATATTCTCAACATCGTCACCTACCACTACGGCATCGTGCTCGACGAATCTTCGCTCAGCTACTCGCGCTTCCTCACGCACTTGCAATACTTCTCGATGCGGCTGCTGCGGCATGAGGTGCAAGATAGCGGAGAAGATTTCCTGTACGAGCAGGTGCGCAAAAGTTATGTCAAAGCATTCGAATGCGCCAAAAAGATCGACGATTATTTGCAAAGCACGTACCACCAATCGCTCAGCAAAGACGAGTACGTCTATCTGACGATTCATATCCAACGTATCACCACGCGCGGCGAAGAATAATGTCCGCGTAACCAATTCCATATTTTTTATCGGATACAGGGTGTAACTGGTCATGCAGGCAAAACCTGAGCTGGTGAGAGAACGAACGTTTTTTGGCAGAAGCCTTTTTTGCGCGAAATCCGTCTGTTCCGTCACGAGTTCAGGTTTTTCTGCGTTTTACGGGGAGTCCAACAGGCAGCCGGCGCTTGTTGGGTCCCGGATAAAACGCAGCAGAAAGAACTCGGTGATCGATCGGTAAAAAGCAAGCCATCATCCAATAGGGAGGCCTCATCATGAGCGCGAAAGATCAGGAAATAGCGAAAAAAGTCATCGAAGGCGTAGGCGGAGAAGGCAATGTTAGCTCCGTGTTCCACTGTGCGACACGTCTGAGATTCAAGTTGAAAGACACGGCCAAAGCCGACAAAGAAGGATTGAGCAACACGCCGGGCGTCGTCACGGTCGTGGAAAGCGGCGGTCAGTTCCAGGTCGTCATCGGCAACAACGTTCCCGAAGTATTCAAAAGCATGATGGAACAAACGAATCTGAAAGACGCCGAAAGCGCGGACAAAGCCGAAGAATCCGGTGAAAAAGGAAGCTGGCTCAACCGCGCGGTCGATCTGATCTCCAGCATCTTCTCGCCGCTGCTCGGCGCGTTGGCCGGAGCCGGGGTACTCAAAGGCCTCGTGGCGTTGTTCGTCGTGCTCGGCTGGCTCACCCAGGATTCGGGCGCTTACCTGATCTTGAACGCCGCGTCCGACAGCGTGTTCACGTTCTTGCCGATCTTCCTGGCAATCACGTCGTCGCGCCGCTTCAAGACCAATACGTTCGTTTCCGTC
This sequence comes from Saccharibacillus sacchari, assembly GCF_037722395.1. GTDB lineage: Bacteria > Bacillota > Bacilli > Paenibacillales > Paenibacillaceae > Saccharibacillus > Saccharibacillus sacchari_A. The sequence continues at coordinate 85,493 of NZ_JBBKAR010000001.1, forward strand.
GCCATCGCGGGCGCGCTGGTATATCCGGCGATCGCCGCCGCGCAATCGGCCGGAACCGCGCTGAATTTCTTCGGTATTCCGATCGTGCTGGTGACGTACACGTCGACGGTTATCCCGGTCATTCTGGCCGTATGGGTACAGTCTTACGTCGAGAAATTCTTCGCGTCGTTTATCCATCAATCCGTCAAAAACATTCTCGTGCCGATGTGCACGCTGCTGGTCGTCGTTCCGCTCACTTTCCTGGCGTTCGGTCCGGTCGGCAACATCGTCAGCGAAGGTCTGGCAAGCGGATATACCTGGTTGTATAACCTGAGTCCGATCGTGGCCGGTCTGATCGCGGGCGGTTTCTGGCAAGTGTTCGTTATCTTCGGCGTTCACTGGGGCTTCGTGCCGATCATGCTCAGCAACCTGGGAACGATCGGTTACGATACCATGCTGCCGATGCTGACCGCTCCGGTATTGGCTCAAGCCGGTGCCGTACTGGGTATTTTCCTCAAAACGAAAAACCGCGAACTCAAAGCATTGTCCGGTTCCACTACGGTTGCCGGTATTTTCGGAATTACCGAACCGGCGATCTACGGCATCACGCTAAAGTATAAACAACCGTTCATCCTGGCTTGTATCTCCGGCGGCGTCGGCGCGGCGATCATCGGCGCAGGCGGAGGCCGCGCGCTTTCGTTCGCTCTGCCGAGCGTGCTGGCGATTCCGGCTTACGTCGGCACAGGCTTCGCGATGACCGTGATCGGTATCGTGGTCGCTTTCGTGCTGTCGACGCTGCTCAACTTCGCATTCTTCAAAGACCGTGTCGTTGAAACGCCGGTCTCCGCTGCCGCAACGTCCGACGGACAACCGGCATCGGCCCGTCCGGAAGAAGCCGTTTCCGCTTCCGCGACAGAAAGCCTGCTCAAAAAAGAAGTCATCGTCAGCCCGCTCGAAGGCGCGGTTCAACCGCTCGACACGCTGCCTGACCCTGCGTTCTCGTCGGGCGCGATGGGACAAGGCATCGTGGTCGATCCGACTTCCGGCCATCTGACGTCTCCGGCCGCGGGAACCGTGACGACCGTGTTCCCGACCGGACACGCGATCGGCATCACGACAGACGGCGGCGCGCAGCTGCTGATCCACGTCGGCGTCAACACGGTTCGTCTCAAAGGCCAATTTTTCGATAAAAAGGTCAAAGAAGGCGACCGCGTCGAAGCCGGTCAACTGTTGCTCGAATTCGATCTGGAACAGATCAAAGCCGCAGGCTACGTGACGGCAACTCCGGTGATCGTGACTAACTCGGCCGATTATCTCGACGTGTTGAAAACGACCGAAGTCTCCGCCAAAAACGGCGATTATCTGCTGACGACGGTCGTGTAAAAAAGTTCTCGCGTTTTCCGCGTATACAAAGAAGATCCTTATGCCGAAGCAGCGGCGTCGGGATCTTCTTTTTTTGCCGCCAAATCGAACGGTTCCTTCATTTTACGTCATGAACATTTATTGCAAAAAATGAATATTCGATGAAGCATACTCGGAATTTGTTTGAAAAAAACCCTGGGGTTTAATACTGCATAGCAGTACAAATCATCTGTATGATTGGGAGGACGCCTGAACATGTTCAAACGCATGGAAGAGATCATGATCGAGATTCCGGATGTCGAGAAGCCCGATCCGAACGCCGCCGCAGCCGTACAGGAATTGCTGGGAGGCAAATTCGGCGAAATGTCCACGTTGAACAATTATCTGTTCCAATCGTTCAACTTCCGTTCCAAATCCAAGCTGAGACCGTTTTACGATCTCGTGATGAGCATCACCGCCGAAGAACTGGGTCACGTCGAACTGGTTACGCACGGCATCGGCAAAATTTTGCAAGGTTCCACTTCGCCGGGCGATCCGGACAAAAGTCCGCTGGAAGCCGTCAAAGACGCCCGACTTTCGTATCCGTTTCTGGCAGGCGCGCAGGGCGGGATGCCGATCGACTCGATGGGCAATCCGTGGACCGGGGCGAACGTGTTCAATAGCGGCAACCTGGTCGAAGACCTGCTGCACAACTTTTTCCTGGAATGCGGAGCGCGTACCCACAAGATGAAAGTGTACGAAATGACCGATCATCCGGCGGCCAGAGCCGTCGTCGGCTTCTTGCTGGTACGCGGAGGCGTACACGTCGTCGCTTATGCCAAAGCTCTTGAAGTGGCGACAGGCGTAAACGTGACCAAGCTGATTCCGGTTCCGTCGCTGGATAACCGGAAGTTTAACGAAGCGCGGAAGTATGAAGAAAAAGGCGTGCACACGAAGCTGTATACGTGGAGCGACAACGATTTCACTACAATCGATCAGATCTGGAAAGGCACGCATCCTGAAGACGGTTCACCGCTTGAAGTCATCGCAGGTGTCCCGAAAGGCGTACCGATTCCGGAAGCACCGCCTATCGATGAAGAATTCGCGCCGGGCATTTCCGCAGCGGAGTTCAAAGAAATCGCCAAACGATTGAAGCATTCCGGTAATATCAAAGAGTAAATACAATAGCGATCACCAATAAAAATCGAAGCCGCGCTTCCCTAAAAAAGGAGCGCGGCTGTTTGTTTTGCGTATATAATCGAATCGAACGTTACCGGTCAATGTTTCAGAAGCGTCCTTCGATCAATTTGGCGGTCTTAACCAATTCTTCGTTATCTTTGGCGTCTAGGCCGGAAAGGAGCATGATGCCGTCTTCAAGACCGATTCGACCGCCGAATCCTTGAAGCATCGCTTCTATGTACATCGGCCACATGGTCGCATTGGAGCCGTGCAGCAGAATCGGCAACGTACACCCTGCGCGCTTCAGCACTCTACGGATATGACGAACGATGGAAGACTCTCGTCCGGGATCCGGGTTATGAATGCCGATCAGCACTCTCAGGCATGATTCGCAGCCCGGCATAGCCACGAAGCGTTCCGCATCGGCTTCGGAGCATAGCCCGGCTTCAACATTGATTCCCCGGGAGAGAGCTGTTGCAATGATCCATTCGGCATCAGGCTCATGGATATTGATCGAGACATAGTCCGGAATTACATGCCAGGAGCGCAGGAGCTGCATGCGTGCTGCGCTATCCGGCAATATCGACCAGGCTGTTGAGATGCCGATCGGAACACCCGGAACCCGTGCGCGCACTGCCAACAGAATACGCGCTACATCGTCTGTCGCCAAGCTTTCGTTGCCTTCTCGGTCACGAATATGGATATGAAGTTCGGCTGCTCCGGCACGAACCGATTTTTCGGCATCGTTTGCGATTTCTTCCGGGGTATACGGGATCGCCGGATGGTCGTCCCGGGTACGAGATCCGTTTAGACAGGCTTGAAGCATACGACATCCTCCTTATACGGGACAACCATAAAATTCTAGTATATTCCATTTATCGGAAGGCGTGAGCGTTTTTTTTAGATCTCGCTGGCTGATGCTTTTCTTTATGTAGATCCATATTGTTCCAATATTATTCATGGATAGATAGTCACTTTGCCTTATTTATAGCTCTTTTTACCCGACTAAAGTCGTCATTCATGCCTGCTTACTAATAAAAAAGAATTTGCATCCGATATTTTTTATAAAAGGAAGTTGTAAGTACATCCAGGGGGGCTGTCCATTGCGAATCCATGTAACGGATCTTCAACAAGGCGATATGCTGAAAGAAGACGCATTTAACCCGGCGGGTTTGCACGTACTGCCAAGAGGTACAGTTGTGAAGGTTGAAGAGACCGATCTGCTGAACCGGCACAAAATCGACTATGTCGAGATCGAACCCCGTGGTTCCGAGACCGGGCTGGGCGTGCTCAGTTCAGCGATGCAAAGTCATATCGAGCTTGCGATACGCGGTTATCAGTCTATCTTTTTGGAAGCGTTGACCAGCGGCAAGTTCGAAGAGTCCACGGTTGACCTCCAGCTCGAACCGCTTTTGCGCACCGTTGACGAACATCGCGATATCGTATCGCTGTTGCTCGTGCTCGAACGCGAAGACGTTAGCTTGTACAATCATTCGATGCAAGTCGGTATGTTGTCGTATTATATGGCAACATGGCTCGGCTATTCGCGCGAAGAATGCTATGCCATTAGCAAGGCGGGATATTTGCACGATATCGGGAAGAGTAAAATTTCGCCAACCATTCGTAATCGGACCGACTATCTGACCGAATACGATATGCAAGAGCTGCGTAAGCATGCGAAACTGGGCCATGACGTGATCCAAAAGTCGATGAAAGACGAAACGACCGCTCTGGTGGCGCTTCAGCACCATGAACGCGAGGACGGTTCGGGTTATCCGCAGGGATTGACCAAGCCGGATATTCATCCTTATTCCCAGATCGTGGCCGTTGCTGATACATATCTGAGACTGTCCGAAGGCAAAAAAGGCGAACCGAAGCGTCCATTGCTTGATATTTTGCGCGAAGTGAGCGAGCTGGGCTTCGGGAAATTGAACGAAAAGCCGGTACAGGCGCTCGTGCAGCATCTGATGTCGAATTTGATTGGCAAAAATGTTCGTCTGAGCAGCGGGGACACCGGTACGATTATTTTGAATAATCCGTCCGACATCTTCAAGCCGCTTGTACGCGTCGGCGATCAGTTCCACGATTTGTCGCGGGAACGGAATCTGGCGGTTGAAGAAGTTTTCCTGTAAATATCGGGTTTTCGAGAAAGCCACGTTAGATTTTCTCGACACGTTGAGGCTTTCCGAATTTTTCGGAGAGTCTTTTTGCATCGGAATATATAGAAACTCCGTGAAGAGGAAAAAGGAATTTCATTCGTCAATCCCGAACGAACAGTGATAGCATGTACCTGTGTACGAGGAGGAGCGCATATGCAACCGAAGTGGCTGGAGTGGGCCAAGCAAATCCAGGCGATTAGCCAAGCGGGACTGGAATATTCCAAAGATGTCTACGATCTGGAGCGTTTTGAGATGTTAAGAACGATCAGTCTGGAGATTATGCACGAGTATACCGGAGTCGAGACGACGAAGTTGCGCGAACTGTTCGCAGGCGAGAGCGGATATGCGACGCCGAAGGTAGATGTGAGGGGCGTCATTTTCCAGGAAGATCGAATATTGCTGGTGCGCGAACGTCTGGATGGCGCTTGGTCCCTGCCGGGAGGCTGGGCAGATATCGGTCTGTCGGCCAAAGAGAATGTCGTTAAAGAGATAGGGGAGGAAACGGGATACACGGCGGAGGCAGGCAAGCTGTTGGCTATTCTCGATAAAAAGTTCCACGATCATCCGGTGTCTCCTTTTCACGTATACAAGATGTTTATTCGTTGTGAGATAACGGGGGGAGAAGCCGCCGCGACGATGGAAACCAGCGAGGTCGGATTTTTCGATAAAAATAACTTGCCGCCGCTGTCAGTCGAGCGAAACACGGAGCGTCAGGTCAAGGAAATGTTCGAATATCTACGTGACCCGGAGCGGGCAGTGTGGATGGACTGATCTTTCCTATAATAAAAAATAAACACATGAAAAATTCATGATAGAATCTACCGATTGATTGAGCAGGAAAAAAGGACGACAATAACGATAGGTCGTACATTATAGTGCATATTGGGGGATGGAATACGGATGATAGAATTGTTGGTCGTGCGGCACGGCGAGTCGCAGGCGGATGTGGAAGACCGCCACGAAGGCCGGGCAGACTTTGAATTGACGCCACTGGGTGAGCGTCAGGCGGGTCTTGCCGCAGCCTGGATCGCGAAGCGGTATCGTCCGCATGAGATCCTGGCGAGTCCATTGAAGCGCGCTGCGCGCACAGCCGAAGCGATCGCCCAAGAGTGCAAACTCTCGGTGGCTTACGATGAAGAGCTTATGGAATGGAACAATGGTTTGCTGGCCGGGCTTAAGCGCGAAGAAGCACGGCTTCGTTTTCCGCTGCCGAGCACAGGTCGTCAGCCGTATGATACATGTGCCGAGACCGAATCGGAAATTCAGTTTCGCGCACGGGCAGAAGCCTTTTTATCGAAGCTGCTTTTTGCTCAAAAAAACAAATCCGATCTTCACCGCATCTGCATCGTGTCGCATGGAGGCATGATTAATATGTTATTCCATAGTCTGACGAACCTGCCGTTCCAGTCGGAGATTTCTTTGGCTACGGGAGATACGGGAATCCATCTTTGGCGTATTGACGGCTCGCGCAAGCGGATCGTGTTTATGAACGCACAGGAGCATTTGCGGAGTTAGTAGCTTGATCTAACCGCATTAGCGGTCATTGTCATGGTATCCGTACTTTGCACCAGATGAAGGTGAGGCTGTTGCCTATTGCCTGTTGCAATCCTGCTAATCGGCAACAATCGGTTTCGAATCGGAGCTACTTTCGCTTCATTGTTGCTTATATGCAGGAATGGGCGCCTTTGCATGCCGCCAGGATTCCCTAAGGTTTGACTTTGAAAAAGGTCAAAACGCCGAAAAGGCGGTGTAACGGATCGCATGTCCGTTATACCGCCTTTTCTAGCGTTTTTTGAAGCTTAGGGATCGTCGTGTCGCTGAGCCGTCGCATGGTGCAATCATCGCAGGGTTTACAAGCTCTCCACACTTGCGCTACGATCAAGAGACTGATGCTTTAAAGGAGGAAAGAACGTGACGACAGTGATTGAATTGAAAAACGTCTCCTGGAGACGCGGAGAGAATAATATTCTGCAAAACATCAATTGGACGGTCGAAGAGGGCCAACATTGGGCGGTACTTGGACTCAACGGTTCCGGCAAAACGAGTATTCTGAATATGATCAACGGATATATGTGGCCCACGAGCGGCGAAATATCGGTGCTGGGGCATAAATTCGGTACGATTGATTTGCGCGAACTGCGTAAATCGATTGGTTGGGTAAGCTCATCGTTACAGGAAAAAATCCGTCCAAACGAGCAGGCGCTGGAGATCGTGATCAGCGGTCGCCATGCCTCGATCGGATTGTATGCAGCGATCGAAAATGAAGATCGCGACAAGGCCGAGCAGCTAATGCGCGATCTGGGCTGCTCTCATTTGATCGGACGAGCCTATCAGACCTGTTCCCAGGGTGAGAAGCAGAAGCTCCTGATTGCACGCGCGCTCATGGCATCCCCGAAATTGCTGATTCTGGACGAAGCCAGCAACGGCCTGGACTTTATTTCCCGCGAAGCGTTGCTTCAGAGTATCGATGCTTTGTCCGCCCGTCCCGACGCGCCTACATTGCTGCTCGTCACGCACCACACCGAGGAGATTTCGCAAGTCTTTTCCCATTCCCTTTTAATCCGCCGCGGAGAAATCTTCGCCCAAGGCCGCTCGAACGAAATATTAAGCGACAGCAATCTGTCCGACTTTTTCGAAATGCCTGTCGGCGTAGACTGGCGCGGCGGCCGGGCTTGGCTATCCGTTCGCTGAAAGCGAAGACGTATATTGCGTTTTTTCGGCTGCGGTCACGCGTCATTTTGAAAGCCCATGTTTTCTTCTCGGCATAACGGGTAATGATATGTTGTCGAAACAACCATTCAAAACTTTTCGAGGAGGAATACATCATGACAGATCCCAACCAAGATCCGAATCAACAAAGCGCTGGCGAAGATACGCTAATGGAAAAAACGCGCAAAGAAAACGGCGCCAACGTCGAACCTCAAGCCGACGAGTGGGCCGCCAAGCCTTCTCCGAAAGCCTCCGGCGATCAAGACGAAGAAAAGTAAACCGTCCGAAATCTTCATGATTCGTTGCGGCAACATTCATAAACGAAACCTATAAAAAAACGACGCCCTGACATCGGCGTCGTTTTTTGTGTCTTTCGTTTGTCAAAAGTTTATGTCTGCAAACTCTTCCCCAATATAAAACCCGTAATTTTGATCTTTTGAGTAACGGCGAGCAAAGCCGGCGGAGGGAGAAATTCAGTGAAAGTCGCCTTTGAGCCCGGAAATTGAAGTTTGAATCTATATTCAAATTTCAATTTCCGGGCGAGACAGCGACTTGTGAAGCATTTCGAAGAAATGCACTTCGGAAGCCTATGCTGGCAATTTCTCCCGCAGCGCCCCGCGAGATCCCTTACGAATAGGATCTAAGTTACCCCACCGGCAAACTAACCTGCACGCTATAAATGTTCTCCGTCCTCACCACGTCAAAACTCCCGCCGTGATTCTGCACAATCTTTTCGCATACCTTAATCCCGATGCTGTTGCTATCCGTATGATCGATGCCTTGCTTAATGCGATTTTTCACATGCATATATAGCCATTTTTCCTGCAAGGTGCACATAATCGTGACAGCTTCCGACTTATCCGCATACTTCAGAATATTGGAAAATAGATTGTCGAACACCCGCTGCATCGAAATCACGTGGATATTCAGCGTAAACGGACGGTCGCAGGGAATGAACTCAAATTCAAACCCTTCGTCGATCAACAGAGGGACATGCGTGCCAATCATCTGATCGAGCAAAGGCAACCCGTCGTAGTCGTCCAGCTCCGGCAGATCGTTTTGACTATAGGACACCAAAAAGTATTCAAACAACTGATCGGACAGATGCTTGATCCGGTAGGCGTTGTCTTTGCTGTTGGCGATATATTTGAATAACTGTTCGTCCGACTTGTATTTGCGGTATTGAATAATGTCGAGATAGCCGATCAGCGCGGTCAGCGGAGTGCGCAAATCGTGCGACATCGCGGTAACCAGCTCGTTGTTGGCTTTTCGGGCGAGCTCCTCGTTTTCCAACCGTTCGATAAAAGATTTCCGCATCTCGTTGATGCTTTGCGCCAGAGACGACAGTTCGTCTTTCCCTTTGATCGTGATCGGATACTCCAGATTGCCGCCTTCCAGCAGCTTGATTTCATTTTCCAACACTTCGATATACGAGGTCTTGACGTTAATCAACAGCAGCACCACGCACAGGAAAAAAGCGAACGCGACAGCAAGGGAAGCGAAAGTGACCATTGTATAATAGCGGTATTCCGCGAACGACTCGATAAAAACTTGCGCGTCCGCGTCCGTAAATGAAACGTTGTACAGCGACTCGTCGGAAACAAAAGGCTCGTCGTTTGCTGCTTCAGCCTGCATGTAGTAGCCGTCCGAAGAGTACACCAGCTTTTTATCCCGATAGATATACATCGTCACATATTTCTTTTTACCCGACCAATCGTTCAATTGTTTGTCGTCGTGGATGCTTAAGCGGTTTTGTGATACGTATTCCGATAGCCCGGCGATCATTTTCTGATTCTGCTGCGCGATAAAGGTAGGCTCACCGAAGTGACGGTCGAGCAGATTGGTTCCGATCGATTGCAGCGCCATAAACAGCAGGAATGCCAGCACGATCGCCACCACCAATGCCGCGGTCAACTGGACTTTCAATTTCAAGCGAAAAAAGGGCCTACTCAATGCGATACCCCTTTCCCCATACGGTCTTGATCAACTTGGGTTCCTGGGGATCGGTTTCCGTTTTTTTTCTCAGATTGCGGATATGGACCATCACGGTATTGTTGCAGCTGTAAAAGTAAGGCTCTTCCCATACGCTTTCGTACAGATTTTGCGCGGAAAAGATTTTGCGTTGGTTTTGAGCCATCAGCAGCAGGATTTGATATTCGATATCCGTCAGCACGATGTCTTTGCCGTCTACCGTGACTTCGTGCGAATCCGTATTGATCGTCAACTCGCGGATATGGATCAGGTTTGAAGGTGCCGACGCTTTTTCTTTGCCCCGGTATACATAATATCGCCGAAGCAGCGCTTTGACCCGGTAGACCAACTCCGTATAGGAAAAAGGCTTGGACATATAATCGTCGCTTCCGACGGAAAAAGCCATATACTTATCCGAATCCTGCGTTTTGGCGGTCAGGAATAGGATCGGGGCGCTCGTTTTTTCGCGAATATCGATACAGGCCTTGAAGCCGGATTTGACGGGCATCATAATATCGAGAATGATCAGGTCGATCCGGTCCGTGACCTTGTTTACCGCATCCTCGCCGTCTACGGCTTCTATGACTTCGTAGTTTTCGCTTTCCAATAACACGCGAACGATTTCTCGGATCTCGCTGTTGTCGTCGGCAATCAAAATCGTTTTGGGATCGTTCATAGTGGTTCCTCCATGCGTACACGCTCTAGTTCTGTCTTGTTCATTCTACCTTGTTTGTCGGCCGAATCTGAACACCACTTAAGAATTATTAAGAATTGGCATTGGCGGTTCTTAAGGTTGCTTCGATAACTTTCTAAGGTGTGTATTCGATAACGGAACAAGAGAGGATCGAACATGGAAATGAATAGAATCGGCAAAGCGTTTAAGCGGAAATGGATTTGGGTTCTGCTTCTGTTTCTGGCTATCGCGGCATGGTGGATCTGGTCTTCGATGTTGAGCGCCAGAAGCACGGAAGCACAAGGTTTGGAAAGCTTGCAAACCACGTCGCTTGAAAAAGGGGAAATTACTCGTACGTTGCTGGTCTCGGGCAGCGTGCGCAGTCAAAATAGCCGTAACATCTATGCACCTTCTTCGCTGAAATTGACAGAAGTGCTGGTTAAGGAGGGCGATGTGGTAAAGGCTGGACAAAAACTGGCTACCCTCGCCACGGCGGATCTGGTTTTGGATATCAAATCGGCTGAATTGAACTTGCAGAACTCCAAAGAATCGCTCAAAAGCGCAGGCACGGACAACAAGAACGCGATCGCAACCGCCAAAGGCAGTGTGGATTCGGCTGCGCTCGACGTACAGACCGCGCAGCGCCAATACGACGATACCAAGGCGCAAGCGGAGAAAAATCCGGGTACGGCGGTACTGTCGGCCCAGGCCGACGTGAAAACCGCCGAGCGTCAACTGGCGATTACCCGAGGTCAGGCAGAAGCAACGGCAGGCAGCGCTTTGCTGTCTTCCAAAAAGGATCTCGAAGTGGCGCAGCGTCAATACGATACCCTGCTTGCCCAGGATCAAGGACAATCCGGCACAACGGTAGTTTCGGCCAAAAAAGAGCTGGATATCGCCCAGCGTCAATACGAGGCGCTGGCATCTCAGGCAAAAGGCAACACCGGAAACACCGTTTTATCCGCAAAAAAAGACTTGGAAGTGTCGCAGCGAGCCTATGATCAACTGGTCGCGCAAGGCAACTTCACACCCTCGGTACAATCCGCCAAAAAAGACCTGGAGATCGCGGAGCGTGCTTACCGAGAATCGCAGCTCCCTATAGAAAGCACGCCGACCGTCAAAACGGCAAAAGCGGAATTAACGTCGGCAACCAACAAATACGCGCAATTGCAAAAAGGAAAACCGCTGAGCGAGCAATCCGCATTGAACAGGTACAATAGCGCGGTCGATGCTTTGAATCAAGCGCAAAGCGGTGCGAACAGCCAGGTGAATCAGGCAACGATCGCGTGGCAAAATGCAGACCGGGAGTCCAAAGCCGCCGCGGCTGCTTATGAGGCGAGCAAAACCGCCGAGCTGCCGGCAGGCGATCCAACGCTGAAAAGCGCAGCGGATCAGGCCAATGCGAATTTCAGCGAGAAGCAAGCAGCGCTGACGGCGGCCAACCAAGCGCAGCAGGATAGTATAAAGTCGGCTCAAGACAACGTGAATAGTTCGAATCTGGATTACCGGCAGTCCGTGGAAAGCTCGGCAGACGCTTTGGAACAGGCCAAGCAGGCCGTGGACCGTGCGCAAATCAGCTATGATTCGGCACTGAAAAGCGCTACCGATGCAAAAATAAACGCAAAAGATACATGGGACAAAGCCAAGCAAGCTTTTGACAGTGTCTGGAACAGCTCCGGAGATGCGCTGACCAATGCCGCAGACGCGCTGGAGAAAAGCAAACAAGCGTATGACGTAGCGCTTAAAGGAGCATCCGAGTCACTGGTCAATGCTCAGGACAGTTTGGACAAAGCCAAGCAAGCGTACGACAATGCGGTCAGCAGCTCCAAAGAGTCTTTGACGGCAGCCCGCGATACGTTGGACAAAGCCAAACAAGCGTATCAAAATGCAGGAAACACAGCGAATGAGGCTCTTGCCGCAGCACAGGAATCGCTCGAAAAATCCAAACTGGGCTATGAGAGCGCCTTGAAAAACCAAAGCGAAGCGTTTGCGACGGCAGCAACGGCACTTGAACGCGCCCAAAATAGTTACGAGAGTGCGCAGCTAAACCAGCAAATAGCCGAATCCAAAACGGACGATGCCGCACAGCTCAGCATTGAACTGCAACAGGTCAGCCTGGATAAATTGCAGAAGCAGCTTGCGGATACCGTCATTACAGCACCGATCGCCGGAACGGTAACGTTTAAAAACGCGACGGTGGATCAATATGCCGCGGGGCTGATGTTCACGATCGAAGATGCTTCGAAACTGACGGTATCGGCGGCGATCGGCGAAGCGGATATCGGCTCCATGCAGGTCGGACAACCAGCCTTGGTACAAACGGACGGCACAGGCGAAGAAGAGTTCACAGGCAAACTGTCTTACGTGGGGGCGTCGGCGGTAAAGAATGCCGCTGCCGGAGATTCGGCAACAGCGGCGGCAGCGGTCAATACCAGCGTGCAATTTGCAGCCAACGTGGACATCGACAAGGCAGACCCGCGTATTCGCGTCGGCATGAATGCACGGTTGACGATTGTACTGGATCAGAAGAAAGACGTATTCTCTGTCCCGTTGGACGCCGTAACGTCAGGAGATAGTGGAGACATCGTCTACGTGCTGCAAAAAGGTCAACTCCGGGAACTTCCCGTTACGCTGGGCATTCAGAACGATATCAGTGTCGAGATTCAGTCTCCTCAGCTTTCGCCAGGGATGACCGTTGTCTCGGCTGCACAGGAGGCAAACGGCCTGCTTATGGCTTCACCCGAACTCAAAGGGGAGGCTGCCTCGAATGATTGAGATCCGCAATGTGGTCAAGCGCTATTTTGCAGGAACACCCAATGAAATTACGGTACTTGACGGGATCGATCTGCATATTGCTTCGGGAGAATTCGTTGCGATTGTCGGGCAATCCGGCTCGGGCAAATCGACGCTAATGAATATTATCGGGGCGCTGGATCAGCCGAGCAGCGGGGAATATGAGCTGGGCGGCACGCCGATCCAGCGAATGAATCGGGATGAACTCGCGCAGATTCGCAATCAGAAGATTGGCTTCGTATTTCAATCGTTCAATCTGATCCCGCGCAACAGTGCTTTGAAAAATGTCGAGCTGCCCATGGTGTATGCGGGCATCAAGCCGGCCGAACGCCGCCGTCGCGCCGAGGAATTGCTGGCCATGATGGGGATGGAAGAACGGATGGACCACCAACCGAATGAGCTTTCCGGGGGCCAAAAGCAGCGGGTCGCCATAGCGCGTGCGCTGGCTAACAATCCCGATATTATTTTGGCCGACGAACCGACAGGCGCTTTGGATTCCAAAACAGGCAATCTGGTCATGGAAATCTTTCTGCGCATTCACCGGGAAGAGAAGAAGACCATTTTGTTCATCACGCACTCGACGGAACTGGCAGAGCTATGTCCGCGCGTCGTTACCGTGAAAGACGGACGGATCGTTTCGGACAAGGCAGGGTCGAACAGGGGAGGTTCCATTTCATGATCGAAAATCTTCTGCTTTCCCTGGAAAGTCTGCGTGCCAACAAAATGCGTTCGTTTCTTACCATGCTCGGCATCATTATCGGGATTTCGTCCGTTATTGCCGTGATCTCCGTAGGGAATGCCATGACCTCCTCGGTCACGAACCAATTCGCGGAGTTCGGCATCAATAACGTCACGGTAGGCATGCAAATGCGGGCGGAGGAAGCAAGCGGGCAGTTCGATACGGCAACTGCGAAAGTTCCCAAAGACTCGGACCGTATCTCCAACGAGCAGCTCGATACCTTAGTCAGCCGATTTCCCGAGATCGAGACCCTTTCCTTATCCGAAGACGCGGGGCGGGGGAAAGCCAAGCTTGCGCGTAAATACAGCAATGTCTCGATCACCGGCGTTAACGTAGGCTATGCCAAAGTCAATAAGGTCAAAATGGCGGAGGGGCGCAATATTAGCGAAGCGGACATCAAAGGAATGCGCAATGTTATCGTGATATCCGATCGCGCGGCTGACGCGCTTTACGGATCGAACACGGCGGCGATCGGCAACAATATGATCATCTACACCGACAAAGCCATTAAGCAGTTCACGGTCATCGGCGTCTACACGTATACCCAGCCGTCCGGCATGGGAGCTATGGCATCCGACAAAGACCTGGAAACGAGCAGTTATATCCCGGTCAGCACGGCCAAAAAAGATTCGCAGTACAAGGGCTTTACTTCGTTAACCGTCGTTCCCCGTACCGGTACGGATCTTAACGCGTTTACGGATAAGATCAGCGTCTACTTGAGCAAGCTGTACGAGAAAAACAAAGAATGGGAATCGTATGCCTACAATATGAAAAGCGAGCTGGAATCGACCAATTCGATGATGAAAACTTTATCGCTCGCGGTGGCGGCAGTGGCTGGCATTGCCTTGATCGTCGGAGGAATCGGCGTTATGAATATCATGTTGGTTTCCGTAACGGAACGAACGCATGAGATCGGCGTACGCAAAGCATTGGGAGCCAAAGATGCCCATATTCGCACGCAATTCGTAGCGGAGGCGGTGGTCCTTTCGGTGACGGGGGGATTAATCGGAATTACGCTGGGTTTGATATTGGGCTTTACAGGTTCCAAGCTGATAGGCGCGGACTTCGTTTTGTCTCCCTACATCATTTTGGGAACCGTGTTGTTTTCGATGTTTATCGGCATTTTCTTCGGCTACTACCCGGCAAACAAAGCAGCGAAGTTGAATCCGATCGACGCTTTGCGCTACGAATGATGTTGCGGAAAAAGCAGCGAAACTCGTCCATCCGAATCCTTTTTGCCTAATGACTGGAATTTTAGTAGAATAAAAAGGGCTGATGGTCCGATGCGCCTTCGGCGGGCAACCCACAACAGACGGGAGCGGATAAGGATGAGCGAATTGATTATGCGTACGGCCGGTTCTGACGATATCGTGCAGTTGGCCGAGATGCGATACGATTACACGCTGGAGGATCATCCGGAGCTTGCGGTAACGGACGAGCAAAAGCGGGATTATACCGACGAGATGCACGAGTTTTTGGAAGAAGCGATCGGTTCGGAAAACTGGGTCGTCTGGGTAGCCGAATACGGCAGTGAGATCGTCGCCCATGCCTATCTGGAAATGATTCGCAAAGTTCCCCGGCCGGGCAAAGCCACCAAACCTTTTATCTACATGACCAATGTCTACACCCGTCCTCAGCATCGCGGGCTTGGTATAGGCAGTCGCTTGACACAGGTCATCGAACAATGGTCGCGCGAATTGGATCACGATTTTATCGTGGTCTGGCCTAGCGGACGCGGCGAAGACTTTTATTCCAAAAACGGGTATACGGCTTGCTCGGTCCCGATGGAGCTTAGACTTTCGGTCGAAAGCGGGCAAAAACGAAGTTCCGTGTCGTAACGCGAAAAAACCATGCAAGTCGAAATATCGAAAGTGCGCGGTCATGGCCGCGCGCTTTTTTTTCGGTTAAGCTGTATTCGGAAGGTGAGAAAAAGATGGAAAAGCTCGAAACGGCTTTCAACCAAGAAGCGATTCTTGCCGCAAAGTCGTACGGAATCGGCAGGCTAATGAAAGAAAATCCGATCAACGGCGGCACGACTTCAAATGCCAGACGATTGGATACGGAAAGCGGTCGTTACGTACTGCGCAAATTATCGGGCATCGTCCAAGCACGAAATGAGCAAAGCGTTTCTCAAGTCTTGAAAGGACTGAACGTTTGTCCGGAAATTATGACCGACGCAGCTGGATCGGGTTGGATAAGCGGTCCGGACGGATATTACAACGTGCAGCGGTGGATCGAACCTTTGCCGAATAGGCCGATGATACCGGATTACGCGGAACTCGGAGAAAAGGTGGGCCTGATGCACGCGGCACTGAGAGGAAAACGATTGGACGCGCAGACGGATCGGTTCGATTTGGAGCGAACATGGTCTTCTTTTTTGTCCAAGCAGGTGCGCACGGATATCGAATATAAGCCTTTGGTCCGGCGAATGATTCGCGATATAGAGGCTTGCCTGACCGAATCGGGCAGTTCGACGCCGTCCGTTCCGATCCACGGCGACTTGGGCGTTTGGAATGTGGTGTTCGGCTCGAACGGCGTTCGCATCATCGATTTCGGAGAGCTAAGGTACGGGCATCCGCTGTTTGATCTGGCCGCATTATTGGCCTCGACGCTGGATGTTTCGGACCGAAAGGCGGAAGATCGCCTGGCGGCCTGCATTCGTGCGTATCGTATCCATGCGGAAGACTTCGAACCGGACGCTTTGGCACGTCAGATTCGATTGTGGAACGTACGGGGAGCAGCCGCGATTTTAGATAAAAACGGGTTGAACGAAAAAACGGCCGGGTACGCGAACCGTGTCATGGATCAACATGAAGCGTTTGCGGGTTTGTTGAAAAATAAAGGAGGTTGATCCTATGAACGAAAATATCGGCGATCGTGCGGAGTATCAAATTCGCGATGAAATGGAAGGGGATGCGGGTCAATTGGTCGAGTTGTTTGTACAGCTCGGTTACCCGGCTTCGCAAGAAGAGTTGTCTTCGCGCTTAACCGCTTTGCGCGGCAGCGAAGATTATGCGGTACGCGTCGCGGAGCAAGACGGAAAATTGATCGGCATGATCGCTTTCCATCGCGAACGTGCGCTGCTTCAGCCGACGTGCGAAGTCCGCGTGATGGCGCTCGTCGTAGCGGAGCAAGAACGTGGAAGCGGGATCGGCAGCCGTTTGCTGGTCGAGGCGGAAGAATGGGCGAGGGAACAAAATGCTTCTTACATGCGTCTGAACAGCGGAATTAGAGAAGAACGAAGCAAGGCCCATGTTTTTTATATGAGTCACGACTATAATTCGGGCTCGATCGGCTTTTCCAAAAAACTGCTCACGGATCACGAACAGCAGAGTGCAAATAAAAATAATTCAAGCAAATCCGAATAAAAACCTTCGCACGGTCGTATAGATACGTACAAGATCGGTTATCGGAGCCTAAAAGCCCCCTGCCGGTTTTGCGAATTGTTCCGAAGACCCCAGACGCCTGTTTTATCGACACCCGATTTCGAGAGGAGAATGGAAAATGTTCCAACAAGGACCATTCGGCAGACAAGCAGAAGAAATTTTCGATCAAATGGCAAAAGCTTTCGGCGGCACGTTCGGCGAGGATTTTGCGGACAAGTTCCGGGAACGCGCTTTAACGTTCCGGACCGACATTTATGAACAAGACGGCAGGTACTATCTTGAAGCCGAGCTTCCCGGTTTCGACAAAGACGATATCGATATCGACTACACCGCTTCCTATCTCACGATTCGTGCGGTCCGTCGAGACGGCAAGCCGCAAGACGATACGCGCCGGGTCATCCTGAGCGAACGCCGCTACGGCGAATTCGTTCGCCGCTTCTATCTGGAAGACGCCGACCGCGAAGGCATCCGCGCCCTGCTCAAAGACGGCGTGCTCAAACTCGATATCCCGAAAAAAGACAGCCCAAGCAGCAAACGTATCCTGATCGAAAGCGAAGAATGATTTTCGCGAAAGAAAAAAGACACCGGTAACGGTGTCTCGGGTTGTCCTCGAAAGTTACGTAGGCGGGGAAGCGAGAAGACTCCGGCTACGTTGGCATTTCTCGACACGTTGAGACACCATGACGGTGTCTTTTTTCTTTTTTTGTGTTTATAAAACTAAACAGCCAAAGATCCTGTCTCGGTATAAAGAAGCGACAGCGGAGGGAGGAATTCAGTGAAAAACGCCTTTGAACGCGGAAAGCTGTAAGCTTTCTGCGTGAGACAGCGTTTTGAACGAATTTCTCCCTCAGCGCCCCAGCTTCCCTTAACGAACAGGATCTCCCCTCACCGTAATGTGGACTGGAATCGAACGACCGCTTCCGCCAGCGAGGTCCGGGCCTGGTTCAATTGGGCAGTCGTGGACGTTCTGGATAACGTCAGCGCGGACTTGTTGATCGTTTTGCGTAACTCGCCGAAAGACGAACTCGGATATTGTCCCGAACGGATGCCTTTCGGCGAATCGAGCAGCTTGCGCGCCTGCGTCAATTCATTGGACAGTTGGGCGCCTTCCGCAAGTTTGTCATAGGTCGTTTGCACATTGCGTTCGGCTGCTTCCACGGCCAGCAAACCGGACGTACCCGCCAAAAGGGATTCGAGACCGTTCGCTTGGGCACGGAAATCGCTCAACAGCTTTTGAACGTCCGCGTTATTCGTTTGTCCAGCTGCCAGTTGCTCGGCTTCTTGACGTTTGACGCCAAGCGCATTCAATTTTTCCGTCCGGTCGAAATTCATGCTATCGCGCAACACTGCCGCACCGTCGATATAATTGCGATATTCCTGCCTGAACTGCTGCAGCGTTGCCGTTTCGTCATAAGCGACGGACTGAGCCTGATCGATAACCGCGAACATCGTATCGGCGGCCGACTGCGGATACGTTCCGGGAGTCGTTCCGATCGAAGAATTCAGCATTCGGACCATTTGGAAAGTTTGTCGTTCAAGAAGGGAAGCGTCGCGAATGTATTCTTCGATATAAGCGGTAAGAGCAGAGTCGAGGGTAGCGGAGGCGCTGTTGAGTTTGGAAGTCGAAGTGGCCGGATCGAGCAGCAGGATGTAACATTGATCGGAAGCGGCTTTTACCGCCTGGTAGCGGGCGTTATCCGGATCGCTGTAAAAATCGCCGGCTGCCCAAGCACTCATCGCCAGCTTTTTGATCATCGCGACTTTTTCGGGCTTGTTCCAATCGATGCTTTGGGTTTGCAAAGCTTGAACGTCTATAGGATTGGCAGCTGCATATGTAGGAGAGTTAAATACGTTGCCGTAAAATGTTCCGCTGAACAGAATGCCACACGCCAAAGTCGCCATCGCGCATTTTTTCATGCTGGGTAATCGGTAAGTTTTCAAAAGAACTCCTCCTTGTGTCGATCATGGTGCAGGTCTGGGTGACGGATATTCTTATCGCGGTCAAAAAGTTAAGAAGTGAATTTTGTTCCCCATGTAATTAAACCAATGACTGAAAACGAAACGCCATTATGAAGAAAAAAACGGAAAATGTATGACCATATGGATGTTTTTGCGTCCATCTGGCATCTTTTTGTGCGGTTTTAAAAATGATTGCGAGATTTTGCGTCGAAAAATCGAATCGTTGCGTAATGAAGTAAAGGTGCACGTCTGTCTGGCTTCATATAAAATGAAAAGAAATAGGGGTAAAAAAAGAAAAGAAGATACGGGCTTTGCCCGGCCCATAAGGGGGAGGATGGCCATGCCGGACAAAAACCATTATGACGTACTCGGAGTAGACACGAAAGCCTCCCAGTCGGAAATCAAGAAAGCGTATCAAAAATTGGCAAAGCAGTGGCATCCCGATGTAAATAAAGCGGAGGGAGCCGAAGCCCGTTTCAAAGAAATCGCGGCGGCTTACGAGATTTTGGGCAACGAGGAAAAGCGCCAAGATTATGACGCTTCGCGCCGCCGCTCTACGTCCGGATTCGGAGGAGCCGCGCGCGATTCGCAAGAACCTGGATTCGGCAGCGGCGGAAGCAATTTCGACTGGATCAACGATCTTCAACACGAAGACATTTTCGATATGTTTTTCAACGAGCGGATGGGCGGCATGGGCGGGATTCCCGGCGGCTTCGGTTCGGCGACGGCCGATGCCGGTACGCGCCGCCCTACTCAATCTACATTGGAAGTCACGCTCGAGCAGGCTTACACGGGCCAAACGGTTCGGATCGAACTCGGCGGAAAAAAGATCGGACTCCGTTTGCCGGAGCGTTCGAGAAACGGACAGACCGTTCGCATGACCGGAAGCGGAAGCAACGGCCTCGCGCCCGGTGAAGAGCTATTGATCGTGCTCAAGATCGCGGAGCATGCCGTTTACTCGCTGGAGGAAGAGAATCTGATCGCGGCGCTTCGCGTCGCTCCCTGGCAGGCCGCACTCGGAGGACAGGCAAGAATTTTGCTGCCGGACGGAGCGGCGGTGAATCTGAATATTCCGCGTGGAATCGCCGCGCGGCGAAGGCTGCGTATTCCGCGCCGCGGCTTGAAAAAAGCCGACGGTACGTATGGCGACTTTTTTGCCGAGATCGAGATTGCGATTCCCGATCCGTCCACAGAAGAAGAAGAATTATACCGCCGCTTGGAAGCCTTATCAACGTTCAAACCGCAATTGGGCAAACGCAAACCTTAATTTTGCGTTCGTTGTAAAATAAAGCACGTTACGGAACACCTATGAAGAATACCGTCAGGACGATCGTCTGGAGGAGAGAAAGATGGATTTTAATCGGTTGACGCAAAAGCTGGAGGAAGCGATCACCGATGCGCAATCGCTTGCGGCGGCAAGCGGTCATCAGGAGATCGATACTCCGCATCTGCTTAAAGCCTTGCTGAATCAAAACGACGGCCTGCTGCCCAGATTGCTGAGCCGTTCGAATATTTCGCACGCAAACCTGGTTCGCAAAACGGATGAGCTGCTGCGTCGAAAAGCCCGCGTGGTCGGTGGCGTTCAGCCTTACTTTTCCGCCAATCTGCTTACCGTGTTTACGCAGGCGCAGCGCGAAGCGGAAAAAATGCGCGACGAATTTACGGCCGTGGAGCATGTGTTGCTGGCTTTCGATCAGGATAAGCGCGGAGGCGTACGCGAACTGCTGCGCGGCGAAGGCGTCACGCCAAACAAGCTGCTCGATGCGCTCAAAGAAATTCGGGGCAACCAGCGGGTAACCGGACGAGAGCCGGAAGCGACCTACGAAGCTTTGGAAAAATACGGCCGCGACCTCGTCTCGGACGTTCGCGCGGGCCGCATCGATCCGGTGATCGGGCGCGATGCCGAGATTCGGCGCGTTATTCGTATCCTTTCACGCAAAACCAAAAACAACCCGGTGCTGATCGGCGAACCCGGCGTCGGCAAGACGGCTATCGTCGAAGGGCTGGCGCACCGTATCGTACGTCGCGACGTGCCGGAAGGGCTGAAGGACAAAACAATCTTTTCGCTCGATATGAGTTCGCTCGTCGCAGGTGCCAAGTACCGGGGCGAGTTCGAAGAACGGCTTCAAGCGGTGCTGCGCGAGATCAAGGAAGCCGACGGGCGAATCATTTTGTTCATTGACGAAGTGCATACGATTGTCGGCGCGGGCAAGGCCGAAGGGGCCATGGACGCAGGCAATATGCTGAAGCCGATGCTGGCACGCGGCGAATTGCACTGCATCGGCGCCACGACATTGGACGAATACCGCGAGCATATCGAGAAAGACCCGGCGCTTGAGCGCAGATTCCAGCAGGTGCTGGTCGGCGAACCGGGAGTGGAAGATACCGTTTCGATTTTGCGGGGGCTGCGGGAACGTTTTGAAGTCCATCATGGGGTTAAAATTCACGATAGCGCGTTGGTTGCGGCCGGCGTGTTGTCGGATCGTTATATCACAGACCGCTTCCTGCCGGACAAAGCCATCGATCTGGTTGACGAAGCTTGCGCCATGATCCGGACCGAGATCGACTCCATGCCGGGAGAGATGGACGAAGTGACGCGCCGCATGATGCAGATGGAGATCGAAGAAGCCGCTTTGCGCAAAGAAACCGATCCTGCCAGTCTGCGGCGTCTTGAACATTTGCAGCGCGAGCTGGCGGATCTCAAAGAAAAGCATCTGGTCATGAAAGATCGTTGGGATCGGGAAAAGGCTTCGATCGAACGCGTGCGCGAGCTTCAGCGAAGTCTGGAGAAAGCGCGGAAGGATCTGGAGGACGCGCAGGAGGAATACGATCTCGACAAGTCGGCGGAACTCAGCTATGGCATTATTCCGGGGCTTGAGCGAGAACTGAAGCAGGCGGAAGAAGAAGCGCAGGGCAGCGGCGAGGAACGGATGCTGCGCGAAGCGGTGACGGAGGAAAAAATTTCGGATATCGTTTCGAAATGGACAGGAATCCCGGTCAGCCGTCTGGTCGAAGGAGAACGGGAAAAGCTGCTTCGCCTCGAAGACATTTTGCGCGAACGGGTAGTCGGACAAGATGAAGCGGTAAGTCTGGTGACGGATGCCGTGTTGCGTGCGCGTGCCGGAATCAAAGACCCTAATCGCCCGATCGGATCGTTTCTGTTTCTTGGTCCAACGGGAGTCGGCAAAACGGAGCTGGCCAAAACCCTTTCGGCGGCTCTTTTCGATCGCGAAGAAAATATGATTCGGATCGATATGTCCGAGTATATGGAAAAACACAGCGTGTCCCGTCTGATCGGCGCTCCTCCCGGCTATATCGGCTATGAAGAAGGCGGTCAGTTGACGGAAGCCGTAAGACGCCAGCCCTATTCGGTCATTCTGCTCGACGAAGTGGAAAAAGCACACCCGGACGTATTCAACATTTTGCTTCAACTCCTCGACGACGGACGCCTGACCGACTCGCGCGGACGTATCGTGAATTTCAAAAATACCATTGTCATCATGACTTCCAATATCGGCTCCGCATCTCTCACCGCAGAAGCCGTGGCGTCCGCGGGCGCCACGGCCAACGCCAAAGCTTCCGCAGGAATTTCGGAAACCGCACGCGAGCAGGTGATGCGCGAGCTGCGAAACCATTTCCGTCCGGAATTCCTGAACCGCGTCGACGACGTGGTGCTGTTCCAACCGCTCGGCCTGCCTGAAATCCAGCGTATCGTTTTCAAGCTCGCCGGCGAACTGCGCAACCGCTTGGCCGAACGCCGGATCGAACTGGAACTGACCGCCCGAGCCGCCGGCTTGATCGCCCAAGAAGGCTTCGATCCGATCTACGGCGCCAGACCGCTCAAACGCTTTATCCAGCGCACCTTAGAAACCCGCGTCGCCCGCGCACTGATCGCCGGAGAAGCGCAAGACGGCGATAAATTGCGGGTAGACGAGGCCGACGGAACCTTAACCGTAACGGTTCTGGCCAACGAAGAGACCTGAATCGAAACTTTTATTGATTCTATAAAAAGATCACGCAATAAAGGAGCACACGACGATGCAAGACAACCATTCTACCGATACCCGGCAAGCCAATATCCTTCAAGCCGCAGCCGCCCTCGCCAAAAGCGAACTGGAGCATGAAGGCAGCGGACACGACTGGTGGCATATTTACCGCGTGACCGAACTTGCCAAAAGGATCGCGGCTGCCGAACAGGCAAACCTGTTTATCTGCGAACTGGCCGCGCTGCTGCACGATCTGGCGGACGAGAAGCTGGTGGAAGACCCCGAAGCGGGTCTGAAGCGGACCGAGAGCTGGATGCTGGAAAACGCAGTGACGGCGGAAGAAACCGCGCATGTCATGGAGATCATCTCCACGCTGTCGTTCAAAGGCGGCGCAGGCAAACCGATGACGACGCTCGAAGGCGCAGTCGTTCAGGATGCGGACAGACTGGATGCGATCGGAGCGATCGGGATTGCCCGCACCTTCGTTTACTCCGGGAAAAAAGGCCGTCCGATGTACGATCCGAATATCCCGGTTCGCCAGGAGATGACGCCCGAAGAATACCGGAACGGCAAAGATACGGCGATCAACCATTTTTACGAAAAATTGCTCAAGCTCAAAGACCTGCTGAATACCGATTCCGGACGCCGTATTGCCAAGCAACGCCATGCCTTCATGGAAGAGTTTCTGGAACGGTTCGACCGTGAATGGAACGGCATCGACGGTCTGTGACTTTGATTACCGCTTGAATCGCCCCGTTCGTTTACCCTGAAGAAATATTTACCGGGCGATTAGACGAACGGAGGCGCGTAAGATGAGCGAATTTGTCAAAACCTATTATAATGAGCAGGCAGAGCGAGAATGGGATCGGCTGAATAACCCGTATAATGCCGTGGAAATGGCGAGTACGCTGTGGTTGATCGACCGTTATTTTCCGGGTGAAGGAGCGGTGTGCGATATCGGTTCGGGCCCTGGACGTTACGCAATCGAGCTGCTGAAACGAGGCTACGGCGTCACGTTGCTGGAATTGTCGGAAAAGGAATTGGAGATCGCCCGTGTCAAGATTGCCGAAGCGGGACTTGCGGCGGACGGTTATATTTGCGAAAATGCGATCAACCTGAACAAGCTTCGCAGCGAATCGTTGGATGCCGCTTTGGTGATGGGACCGCTGTATCATCTGATCGACCGCGAGCAGCGATCGGAAGTGCTTCGCCAGACGGCGCGAATCCTGAAACCGGGCGGCACGGCCATTTTATCCTATATCAATTCCTGGGGAACTTTGAAGGCTGGCGTATTGGAGTTTAGCGAGACGTTTCGCAATTCGGACGACTTGTATGCTTACTTCGATGAGCAAAGTCTGGATGCGGAGCGCGGATTCACGGAATGTTATTTTACGACACCGCCCAAAGCGATACGTGAGATCGAGGAGGCTGGACTTGAGTTGATCACCTATGCCGGGGCGGAAAGCTTTCTGGCAGGTCTGGCCCGGGAAGTGCATCGCCTGTATCGGGAAGATCCTCTCGTATACAGTAACTTGCTCCGCGCGGCGGCCGAGACATGCGAAGCGCCGCAGTATCGCGATGCGACCGAGCATCTTCATTTTGTCGTAAGGCGGTGCGTCTGAAGGAGAGAAGAAAATATGACAGAACGTTTTGATCCCATCATGCTGGATTTTCCCGAACAGTTCGAGACGCAGCGCTTAATCATTCGGGCTACGCGTCCCGGCGACGGAGCGGAGCTGAATGCGGCGATTCGCGAAAGCCGGGACGAGCTGATTCCGTTTATGCCGTTTGCCCGAGTTCTGCCGGAACCGGAAGAGACGGAAGCGCTGGTACGCCGCAAAAGGCTTAATTTTCTGGAGCGGACGGATATGATGATGTTGATCACCGAGCGCGAAACAGGAAAAATTTTGGGCTCAAGCGGTCTGCACCGATTTGACTGGGACGCCAGAAGGTTCGAGATCGGCTATTGGATTCGGACCTCTTACGCCGGGCAGGGTTTGGTAACGGAGGCGGTACACGGTTTGACCGAATTTGCCGCCCGCGAGTTGAATGCCAACCGGGTCGAGATTCGCTGCGACGATCGCAACGAACGCAGCGCGGCGGTGGCAAAACGTGCAGGGTTCACGCTCGAAGGCGTGCTACGCAATTGGAACCGCGAGGAAGACGGGACGCTCGTGAACGAGATGGTATTTTCAAAGGTCAGAGGTTTGGACTTTTTATTCGAAGCGTGATCAATAGGCTGGAAAGCGGAGGATTATCGATGAGTAAATTTGCTATTATATCCGACATTCACGGCAATCTTCCGGCGTTGGAAGCGGTACTTGATGATATCGGAAGTCGAGGCATTACCGAAATTTATTGTTTGGGCGATTTAGTGGGAAAAGGGCCTAGCTCGGACGTTGCGGTCGATCTGATCCGTCGCCATTGCCGGCATGTCGTTCGCGGCAATTGGGACGAGTTTTTGCCGCAGCCGACAGAGTTTCCGACGCTGCTGTGGCATCAGAAGCTGCTTGGCGAGGAACGAATGAAGTATTTGCAGTCATTGCCTTTTTCGATCGAGTTCAGGTTAAGCGGACGATATGTGAGATTGTTCCATGCTTCTCCGCGCAGCGTCTATGAGCGTGTACAGCCTTGGGACGATTACGCGCGCAAAGTAAGCCTGTTCGAATTTTCGGATTTGAGCGTAGCACCTGTAAAAGCCGATGTAGCGGGATACGGGGACATTCATAACGCCTACATGCAGCATATGGAAGGACGCATGCTGTTCAATACCGGTAGCGTGGGCAATCCGCTCGATATGACCCAGGCTTCTTACGCGATACTGGAGGGCGATCCCGGCGAAACGCGCAAAACGCGGCTGGATCTGACCTTTGCCCGCGTTCCTTATGATATTGAATTGGCCGTGCGTCAAGCCCAAGAAGTCGACATGCCCGATCTTGAGCCTTACGTGCGGGAGATTACGACGGGACGTTACCGCGGTCTGAAGGATTAAGCGTGGCTGAGAAGCCCGAAAACGAAAAGAACCTGTTTGTCCGGCTTGGCGCAGAAACGCGGCTGTCGGCATAACGGGTTCTTTTTTGCAAAAGCGGGTAATGAAGATCAGCGGAAATCTCATACGAAGAAGGTGCACACATGGAAAAAGAGACAACCAATCAACGACGCCCAAAAGTGATTCTGACCGGAGCCAGCGGCTATATCGGCCATAACCTGATGCAGAAGCTTATCCAAGATTACGATGTGATCGCACTGTCTCGCCACGGAGATTCGCATGAGAACGAAGAACACGTGGAATGGAGAAGCTGCGACTTTTATTCGATGGACGATGCGCTGGAATCTCTTCAAGGAGCGGACTACGCGTTTTACCTGATCCACTCCATGATGCCGACGGCCAAGCTGACCCAGGGCGATTTCGAAGATATGGACGCGATTTTGGCCGACCATTTCGCGCGCGCCGCGAAAAAAAACGGAATCAAACAAATCGTGTACCTAAGCGGCATCGTGCCTGACGGCGTGCCGGAAGAAGAATTGTCCCGCCATTTGCGCAGCCGGTTGGAAGTGCAGCGCGTGCTGGAATCTTCGGGCGTTCCGGTGACGACGATCCGCGCAGGCTTGATCGTCGGCCCGCAAGGTTCGTCATTCCCGATTCTGTATAAGCTCGTGCAGCGGTTGCCGGTGATGACCTTGCCGACCTGGACACGGACCAAAACGCATGCGATCGCGCTTGACGATGTGCTGAACTCGCTGAAAAACAGCTTGGGCAACGAAGACGTCAAAGGGCGCGCGGTCGATGTCGGCGGTCCGGACGTCATGAGTTACAAAGAAATGATGCAACAGATGGCGGACGTGCTCGACGTGAAGCGAAGATTTATCGACGTGCCTTTTTTAACCGTGAACCTGTCCAGGCTGTGGGTGACTCTCGTCACGCGCGAACCCCGGGAAATGACGTATCCGCTTATTGAAAGCCTGATCCATCCGATGGTGGCGCATCCCGACATGAAAGTGGAAGGGATCAGCGACGGTCATATCTCGTTCAAGCAGGCGGCCAAAGATTCATTGGAAGAAGAAAAAAAGAAAAAAGAAGACGAGGAGCGCAAACAGCGCGAATCGTCCCGCAACGAAGAATCCAAGCCGACCAAACAAGAAGAAACGGTCACGAAAGCCGATGTACGCTCGGTGCAGCGCGTGACGCTTCCGGAAGGGAAAGACGCGCGTTGGGCAGGCGAATATTATATCCACTGGCTGGGCAAAGCGATGCTGCTGCGTCCGTTTATCCGCACGGAAACGAGCGAGGACGGCGTCAGTCGGATCTTTATCCGTTTCTTCAGCCGACCGATTCTGGAGCTGAGTTACGACGCTTCGCGAAGCGACGAGAACCGCGCCGTATACCGGATTACCGGAGGCATGTTCGCCAACGCGAAAGACGCGCATCACGGACGCCTTGAGTTTCTGATGATCCCGGGATCGAGCGATTGCGTCGTAGCGATCCACGATTACATGCCTTCGATGCCGTGGTTCCTGTACAAATACACCCAGGCGAAGCTGCATCTGGTCGTCATGTACGCGTTCCGCAAACATCTCGAAAGCCAAGGCAGCCTCGGCAAATCGAGCACGTCGAAAAAAGCGGGAGGTTCAGTCGGCACGCCGTCTTCATTGGAGGCAAAAGGTTGATTGGGCTATAGACGAATGTGCGTGCCAGGTGGATATCGAATTCGAATTGTATGCACAGCGACCAGATATCGGTTTTAAGACAGCGATTATAATGCCCGGCAGCCAAAAACAAAAGCGAAACCTGGGACATTGGAACAGCTTCCAATGCCTGCGTTTCGCTTATTTTGCGCGTTTCTCCATATAAATAAGAAGGAATATGAACGGTTACTGCCGAAGATGTGATAAAAATCTTTGCGCATTGCAGTAATTTGCGTTATTATTAAATTATAATCATTCTAATTAAACGTTAAAGCTGAAAGCCGACTGAGCGGTGAACAGACAGCATAGAAGCTCAAAGGAGGTTGTAATCTAGTGGTTAGTGTAGAAGAACAACTGAAATCAATGAAGCAGCAGATGATATCAAAAGGGTATAAATCGACTATTCAGCGCGAAGCGACGATGCGTGTTCTGTTGGAGCATGAACGGGATCATATGAGCGCCGAAGATGTATATATGCGGGTAAAAACACGTTTTCCGGAGATTGGCCTGGCAACGGTCTATCGGACGCTAGAACTTTTAACCGAACTTCATCTGGTAGAAAAAATGAACTTCGGCGACGGCGTAGCCCGCTTCGATTTGCGCAGCGAAGACCACGAGCATATGCACCACCATATGATTTGCTCGATCTGCGGAGAAGTGGAAGAAATTCAAGACGATTGGCTGAGCGAACTGGAGCAGCGCGTGAAGCGGGAATATGGCTTTAACGTGTCGGATCACCGGCTTGATTTTATCGGGACATTCTCGTCTTGTAAGCATGGGGATTGTCATCGGCATCGGGAGAACGCGTCGTAATAAGGGGAAGCTGAGGCGCTGCGGGGGAAATTCGTTCAAGACGCTGTCTCACTCGGAAAATTCGATTAAAGTTTTTAGTTGAATTTTTCCGAGTTCAAAGGCGTCTTTCACTGAATTTCCCACTCCGCTAGGCTTCCGCGAATAGAATTGTAAAGTAAAATAGGGATGGCCTTCGGGCCATCCGGAGTGTCGAGAACCCAGTCTCCGTATGGAGAGCTGGGTTTCTTTTGTATAGAGGTTTCCTTTTTCTCAATAAACGAAAAATTAATGTACGATAGATCAACAAGCCTTCTGAGAAAGTCCAACGTAACTGGAAGCGAGAAGACGGAGAGAAAAATTCAATTCAAGACGCCTTTGAACTTGGAAAACTTCAACTGATAATTTCAATCGACTTTTCCAAGTGAGACAGCGAATTGAATTGAATTTTTCTTGCAGTCTTCTCGCTTCCCTCCGCACACCTGACTTTTTCGAAACCCTAAGGCGTGTCTTCAAACCTGCCAATGTGCATCTTTTGCCGCCTTTTCGCCCTGTCCTACGTCACTTTCCCTTGACGTGCCCCGGCACGCCTTCGGAAAAGTTCCTTGTTGAGAACGAAAATTCGGCAAAATCTGCTTCCATCGAGGTTTGAAGACACGCCCTAGCGGTCTTAAGGCTATTTTTACTATGTCAATATTGACAAAAATACAGATCATGAATACATTTGTATACATAAGCATACGTTAGAAGGCGAGGAGATCTTATGGAAGAAGAGAAAGAGCGAGGTACAGGCAGAAAAGGCAAGCCGGACGGGAGAACGGAAGGGGCGCAGACGTTTCGGAGAGGCAGGGCGCTGCATTTTTTGGAGCGGCTGGAGTTGAAAAAAGAAACGTTGGCGGCGCAGCTTGAACAGAATGCGTTTGAAAGTATTCGTCCGGTGATCGCGGGAGAGTTGAAAGCGGTGGACGGGATTATTCGGGAGTTCGTTCAGGTGTTTGAGCTGCATGAGAAGCCGGAAGGCTGTGAGCGTGGTCCAGGGGAGCATCGGGGCCATCGTGGGCACGGTCGAGGTCGTCGGCATGAAGAACGGCGAGATTCGAATCAGGAGCCTGACGGCGATTCGCTGCAACAAGCGGAGAACGGCGAATGGACAGCCGATGAGTCGAAGTTGAAGGGATCAGCGGCTTCCGATAATGGGGAGGCCGGGAACTGAATGTGGCGTTTGGGAAAATATCTGAAACCGTATTGGCTTCCCGCATTGCTGGCGCCGCTTTTTATGGTGCTGGAGGTGTGTATGGACTTGATGCAGCCGAAGCTGCTTCAACGGATCGTGGATGACGGGATAGCGGCAGGGGATGCGGGAGAAATCCAGCGAACCGGGCTGTTGATGCTCGGGGTTGCTTTGCTGGGCGTAATCGGAGGCGTTGGCTGTACGATTTATTCGAGTATCGCTTCGCAAAATTTCGGCCGCGATCTTCGGGGGTCTTTATTCGGTAAAGTACAGTCTTTGTCGTTTCGAAATCTGGATAATCTGCCGACAGGGACGTTGATCACCCGTATTACGAACGACGTGACGCAGCTTCAGACCTTTGTGCAGATGCTGCTGCGCATGTTTGTCCGTTCGCCGATGCTAATCGTGGGTAGCTTGGTTATGGCGGTGACGATCAATGCCAAGCTGACGTTGATTCTCGCCGTGTCGGTTCCGTTGTTGTTTGTGTTTCTTTTTTTCCTCGTACGCTTCTCGTTGCCGATGTTCGCGACCGTGCAGAAACGGCTGGACGGCGTAAACGGTCGGTTACAGGAAAATTTGAACGGAATACGCGTGGTTAAGGCGTTCGTCCGTTCGGATTACGAAGAAGAGCGTTTCGGCGAGGTGAATCGCGATTATACGTCCGTCATGACTCGCGGCATGCGCATCATGGCGCTGAATATGCCGGTCATGACGTTGATTCTGAATATCAGCATCATCGCGGTTCTTTGGTACGGAGGGGCATTGAACCGTTCGGGAGATTTGGCAGTCGGGGAACTGGTCGCCTATATCAACTACGTGACGCAGATGTTGTCTTCGATGTTGTCGATCGGCATGATCCTTACCTTCATTTCACGCGCCAAAGCTTCGGCTGACCGTGTGAACGAAGTCTTCGACGAACGTCCCGATATCGAAAATCCAACCCATGCCCATCCAGGAAATGTGAAGGGCGGGGTAGTTGAATTTGACCATGTTTCTTTCGGTTACGGAAAAGAAAACGGCGAACTGGCTTTACACGATATTTCCTTTACTGTGCAGCCGGGACAGACACTGGGAATTTTGGGGGCGACCGGTTCGGGTAAAACGTCTTTGGTCAGTCTGATTCCTCGTCTATATGATCCCCGTTCCGGCGAGGTTCGTATTGACGGGACGCCGGTATCGGAACTTGAACTGTCTTCGCTTCGGGAAAAGGTCGGGGTTGTGCTTCAGGAAGCGAATCTGTTTAGCGGAACGATTGCGGATAATATTCGTTTTGGCCGACCTGAAGCAACGGATGCAGAAGTACAGCGTGCAGCCCGCTCTGCGCAAGCCCACGAATTCATCGAGCGGATGCCGGAAGGCTACGCTACGCGATTGGGGCAAAAAGGCATCAATTTGTCCGGTGGACAGAAACAGCGCATCGCGATTGCCCGCGCGTTGTTGATGAGGCCTGCGGTGCTGATTCTGGATGACAGCACGAGCGCGGTCGATCTGACGACAGAATCGAAAATTCGCGGCGCATTGGAGCAGGAAATGGGCGGAACGACCAAGCTCATTATCGCGCAGCGGATCTCGGCCGTTCGCGGCGCGGACTTGATTCTCGTGATGGATCGCGGTGCTGTGGCGGCAATCGGTACGCATGACGAATTGATGCAGGATAGCGAGATCTACCGGGAGATTTATCGTTCCCAGGTCAGTGAAGGGAGCGAAGCTTATGCCTAACGAACAACAGGGAGAACGTCGTGAAGCAAATCGCGATCCCAATAAGCTGCCTGGCGGATTATCCATGCCCGGGCCGGGAGGGCCGGGACGCGGCGTTCCGGGTCCCAAAGAACGCGCCCGTAATACCGGAGCGACAATCCGTCGGTTATGGGCTTATTTGAATCAGCAGCGTGCGGGTCTGATTCTGGTCTATATCTTAACCGCCATCGCAGCACTGGTGACGATGGTCAGTCCTTATTTTCTGGGGGTTGCGATTGACCGGTTTATTACGCCGGGACGTGCTGAAGGGTTGCTGGGGCTTTGTATCCTGCTGCTGGGTCTATATGCGGGCGGAGCGATCTCTTCAT
The DNA here is from genome assembly GCF_037722395.1 of Saccharibacillus sacchari. Taxonomy (GTDB): domain Bacteria; phylum Bacillota; class Bacilli; order Paenibacillales; family Paenibacillaceae; genus Saccharibacillus; species Saccharibacillus sacchari_A. Next base: position 117,139 of record NZ_JBBKAR010000001.1, read on the forward strand.
GGCTTCAGGCATACGTCATGACCGGCGTCGCCCAACGGATGCTGCAATCGCTGCGCGGCGATCTGTTCCGCAAGTATCAGCAGCTTCCCGTGTCGTTTTTCGATACGCGTACGCACGGTGAGCTGATGAGCCGCAATACGAACGATATCGAAAATGTGTCGAACGGGCTGAATCAGACCGTTACCCAGATGCTTACAAGCTTGATCGTGGTCGTAGGCTCCCTGGTCTTGATGCTAAGCCTGAATGTGTGGCTAACCCTTCTCAGCCTGGTGACTATTCCGCTTGTTATGCTGGCGACCCGAATGATCGGCGGCGTGACCCGGCGGAACTTCAAAGCGCAGCAGGAGCATCTCGGCGCTCTGAACGGATTGATCGAGGAATCGGTCGGCGGTCAACGCACGGTACAGATTTTTCGTCGTGAAAAAGCCATGCAGGCGGAATTCGGAGCGATTAACGGCAAACTGAACAAAGCGGCGATCAAAGCGCAAATCGTATCGGGCCTTGTCGGTCCGGTCATGAATATGCTGAATAACGTGAACTTCGCGCTGATTGCGGCAGTGGGCGGATGGATGGTATGGAAAGATTGGACCACGGTCGGGATCATTGTCAGCTTCCTGAATTACTCCCGTCAGTTCGGTCGTCCGATCAGCGATCTGGCCAATCAGTATAATCTGATTCAATCCGGCGTTGCCGGCGCGGAGCGTGTTTTCGAAATTTTGGATCTGGATACGGAATACGAAGAGCATGGCCGTTCCCTCGATGGACGCTCGATGCGTGGCGAAGTGACGTTTGAGCAGGTATCGTTCGCCTATAAGCCGGAACAGCCTATTTTGCAGGACGTCAACTTCCACGCCAAGCCCGGGCAGAAAATTGCGTTAGTCGGACCGACCGGTGCAGGCAAAACGACTATCGTCAATCTGCTGACTCGGTTTTACGAGATTTCTTCCGGGCAGATTGCTATTGACGGGCAGAATATTCGCGAGCTGGACAAAAACGATCTGCGGCGCAATGTAGGCATGGTTCTTCAGGATGCCTACGTTTTTGCGGGGAGCATTCGTGACAATATCCGGTATGGGCGTCTGGATGCTTCGGATGAAGAGATTGAGCGTGCCGCCGAACTGGCTAACGCGGACGCGTTCATTCGCGCGCTACCGAAAGGTTATGATACAACGCTCACCATGGGAGGCTCCAATCTGAGTCACGGTCAACGCCAATTGCTGACTATTGCCCGCGCCGTGCTCGCAGACCCGGCTATTTTGATTCTCGATGAAGCGACCAGCAGCATCGACACGCGGACCGAGATGCATATCCAGCAAGCGATGCGCAGTCTGATGCAAGGACGAACCAGTTTCGTGATCGCTCACCGTCTCAGTACCATTCGCGATGCGGACCGGATTCTTTTCATGAACGCAGGGAGAGCCGAGGAGCAAGGAACGCATGAAGAGCTGATAGCGGCAAAAGGCCTCTATTACGATCTTTATATGAGTCAATTTAAGCCGGCTGGCTAAATTTTTTCATTGAACATTTCTTTTCCCGTTTTCGTGGCTTTATCCGAAAACGGGCTTTTTTTGCAGCAAATTTACAAAAACCAGCTTGCGAAGCCAAGGTCTTATCGTTTAAACTGTTTGAAAATGAGAATCAATATCATAAAAAGCAAAGGAGACCGACGATGGAGGAGCTGGAACTGTACGATATCACCATTATCGGCGGAGGTCCCGCAGGGATGTACGCCGCTTTCTATAGTGGAATGCGCGATATGAAGACGAAGGTGATCGAAGCGAAGGACGAACTGGGCGGTCGTATGCTGATCTACCCGGAAAAGATGATCTGGGACGTAGGCGGCGTCACGCCGGTACTGTGCGAGAATCTGGTATCCGGTCTGAAGCAGCAGGCGCGTACTTTCGATCCGACAGTCGTACTGGGGCAGCAGGTGACGGGACTGGAGCGGCGCGAAGACGGGACATTCGTGCTGACGACAGCATCCGGCGAGCGTCATTGGACGAAGACCATCGTGTTGGCTATCGGTTACGGAATCTTGAAAATGGCGAAGCTGGAGATTGAAGGCGCCGATCGCTACGAGGTGACCAATCTGCACTATACGGTTCAGGAGCTGGATGTTTTCCGCGGACGGAACGTGTTGATTTCGGGTGGCGGCAACTCGGCGGTAGACTGGGCGAACGAACTTGAACCCGTTGCGGCTAACGTGACCATCGTACACCGCAGAGACAAGTTCTGGGGACATGAGAAAAACGTGATCAAGATGCAGCAATCGTCGGTCGATGTTCGAATTTTGCATGCGGTCAGCGAGCTTCACAGCTCCGATGGCCGGACGATCGACGAAGTGTCGGTCAAACATGTGGAATCGGAGCATGTGGAGCGTCTGAAGGTAGATGCGGTCATCGTCAATCATGGTCTCACCAGCGATTACGGTCCGTTAAAAGAATGGGGACTGCATATGGAAGACAGTGTTGCGGTAGTCGACGGCAAACTCAAAACCAATATTCCGGGCATTTTTGCAGCCGGAGATTTTGCAAGTTATGACAGCAAGCTGCGCTTGATCGCGGGGGCTTTCACGGATGCGGCTCTTGCCGTAAACAGCGCAAAACTGTATATCGACCCGGAAGCGCCCAAGGTCGCCTATGTCTCGTCGCACAATGATCGTTTTAAAGAAAAAAATAAAGCGTTGGGCGTGGCTGTAGACGAATAATATAAAATTTTGAACGGTTGCCGTGCAATTTATGTCAAAACCGTCACAAGACGCCGAACGGCTTTTGTGTTATATTTATTCAAATATCATTTTGTTTGAGCACTTTCGGGCCGATCCCCGAAGTGTTCGCAGAAGAAATTGTTTACTCGGCACTGGAAAAGACAAGACTAATCGGATAAAGGAGGATGTACGCATGCAAATCATTACGTGTACGGAAGAACACAAGGATCGGTTGACAGAGATGTGGTTGATCTCGGTGCATCGGACGTTGTACGATCTCGATCCAGGCGATATTGAAGGCTATGTCCATTTGTTCCAGGAAAACATCGTTGACCGGATGGAACTGCATGGAGTACGCAGTCGTTTTGGCGGAGAGTTGACCGGTTTTATCGCAATGAACGGTCCCAAAGTGGAGCTGCTTGTCGTTCATCCTCACTATCAAGGACAAGGGATTTCCGACATGCTGCTCGAACATGTGGCAAAGCGCGGGGAATTGGTGGTAGACGTTACGGAACAAGCACCGGACGTTTACGATTACTATCAGCGTTTGGGCTTCATCGAAGCAGGACGTTCGGGATCGACGCTTCACCTGATCCGTCCAAGCTTGATGGAACAGACCGGAGCCTAACGTTTTTAGCCCTTACGTAGAAAGCCTCTCGCAGGAGTCCAAAAGAGACTCCTGCGAGAGGCTTTTTTTGCGTTACCGGTAAGAAGTCGAATAAATTCGACAACAGCCGACTGTCGAAACCCTTTTCCAAATCCTGATATAAACTGGATGGCTAAAAAGAGCGGCGAAACGATATAACGACGATCCAAATAAAGCGAAACGCCTATATCAGACGCTTTGCTTTATTTTTTCACATCTTCGAAAAAAATTTTACCGTAGTATAAATTTCCATATTGACAAGATATATAAAGGGGAGTAGAGTAGAGACAGGCACAAAATGTCGAATAATATCGAATAACGACGATCTTTTGTCGACAACTAACATTTTAAACGAAATGGGGAATTATAGCAATGAAAGCAACAGGTATCGTAAGACGCGTAGATGAACTCGGACGGGTTGTAATCCCGATTGAACTTCGTAGAACAATGGGTATCGACATCAAAGACGGACTGGAAATTTTCGTTGACGGAGAGCGCATCATCCTGAGAAAATACGCTCCAACTTGTATCTTCACTGGCGAAGCCGAAGACCTCGTATACTTCAAAGGCAAAATGGTCAGCAAAGCAGCAATCGAAGAACTGATCGAACTGTACCAAAGCACAGAAGCTAAGTAAGACCCTTTATAAAATCCGCTTTTAAGCGATCATCATAGAGCCCGCCCTACTTGTTAACAAGTAGTGGCGGGCTTTTTGAATGGCGTATCTGTTCCATGCGGTCAGTAGGTGCTCAGCGTATAGTCCGCACGGTCATTTTTTAAAGCAAGCTGACTTTCGTTTTGCTTCCCAATCTCAAGCTCGTTCAACACGATCTCGTACGTATTGCCGGGGAGTGGAACGGATTCGCCGTCGCCGTTCACGATGCTGCCCGATCCATGCAGCAGGAGAGCGCGTTCCAGATAGTCGTCGACCGGATTGTCTTGCGAGCGTTCACTGATCTCGCGCAGCTCGAAATGGACGACGTCCGTGTCGCCGCTTTCCTGTTTTTCAATCTTCAACGTTTGTCCGACTTTGCCTGTTAGCCATTCATTCAGCGCTTGAATTTGTTTTTCCATCGTTACCACCCTTTCATCCGACGATGCTTCGTGCATCATCTGCGTATTCTCCTTTTACCCCGCATACGATTCCGGCAAACGGGCTTGCCCGCCGCCTTCATCGACGAAGGCTGAAGCGATACACCGTATAGACGATTAGCAGGAACCCTCCGTATAAACCAAGTACCGTCAAGGTTTTTGGCAAGTCCGTAAATAAATTCTGCCCGACAAAAGCAAAAACGAGCATAGCGGGAATTTTGCCCAGAGCCGAAGCGGTGATATACACGATAGGGCGAATATTTAAAAAAGCCGGATACAGATTAACCAGCGCTTGCGGCAGCAAAGGAACGAGCCTAGCTGCCAAAATGACTAAAAATGGACGCCGCTCCATCAGTTGCCCCGCCCGCTCCAGACCCGAAAACCTGGCTAATGCGGCCCGGCCCTGTTCACGAAAAAATCGACGTACCAGCGTGTATTGCAGCAAAGAGGCGGCAGTGACGGCGAGCCATGCCGTCAACGCGCCGAGTGCAGGCCCGTATAGAAATCCGAGCGAGCCGATCACAAGCTTATATGGCAGCACCGGGAAAAAAGCAAACAGAAAGGCAAGCGCAAAACCGGTGGAAACAGGCAGGGACACATTTTGCATCAGAGCCTGAAGTTCATGCCTATAGATCAGAATCAAAAGCAAAGCAGCGGCATAAACGGCAAGGGTGATCCATTTTTTCATCAGATGCGAGACTCCTTTGCGGCGCAATCTGCAAGCTCGAATCAGATTGCGCGTTGTTTTCCGATTGTATGCCACAAAGCCGCCCGAAGTCGAATGTGGTCGAATCTTTTGGCCGAAGCAGATCTTTCTTTTTTTGCCTGAACCGCTTGCAAAGCGTACACTTGGTAAATCATATCCTTGAATCGAAGGAGGTGTCTATACCGGAATAAAAAGAGAAAGAAAACGGATTTTTTGGCGAGCGGGTGATCGAGAAAGGGGCGACGGTTGCGGGAATTTGTTTGCTACGGCGAAAAACGTTTCATCTTCCCGTTCGCTCATGCTGTCAATCCGCCAAACGAATTTTCGGTGTCCGTGTGGGAAGGATTTATTGGAGCTGAACATATACTCTCGGAAGGATCTTTTGCCGCGATTTGTCCGCGCAGTTGCGAAGCGCTGGCTTTTGCGTTCCTGCATGGAAAGTTCGGCGATGAACAAGCGGAGACACCGACGCATACAAAAACGGAAAAGGAGAATTCATTCGTGCAATTGAAAAAAGAGTGCAAAGCAGAAAAACAAGTCGATTCGAACCATGCAGGGGCTTATGGGCAAATGTCCGGTCCGGGCATTTTGCGCGATCCGTTATGGGGAACCTCGATCGCACTGAGCGCGGTCGAGGTTGAGCTGCTGCGAACGACCGCGGTGCGACGATTGCATTATGTCCGCCATGCCGGTCCGGCGTCTTTACATACTCAGCATACGTCAACAAGATTGCAACATACGCTGGGCGTCTTTGCCTGCGTGTCCCACTTTGCACCGGACTGGCCGGAGTTGAGAGTGGCTGCATTGCTGCATGATGTCGGGCATGGGCCGTTCAGTCACGCACTGGAAGGATTGGAGGGCTTCGATCATCATCGGCATTCCGAGAAGGTATTGGCTTCGGAAGAGATTCATCGCGCACTGGGCGGATTGAATAGGCAGACCGTGCTTGATCTGATCGAAGGAAGAGTATCCAGTCCGCTGCGAAATCGCGAAGGGGTGCTTCATGCCGATCATTTGGATTCGTGGGTACGCAGTGCGGCGGCTTTTGGCATTTTACCGATACCCGCATCCGAGCTGTTGAGCGGCTTCAAGCTGTCGGGTCCCCATCTCGAAGCGGATATCGACACGGCAGCGCAAATTTTGAAGCTGATCGTGCATGAAGCGTATTATCATGCTTCAGCCGACAATATTGGCCCTGTTGCCGTCCTTCGGGCGCTGACGCAACGTCTTATTGACGCAGGCGGACTGCGCGGAATAGAGATGGGCAATCTGGCCGACGAGGAGCTGCTTGCTGTACTCAGGCGACATCCGGCAACGGCGGAAGAAACTTATCGGCTTTTGTATCGTCCGCAGGAGCTGCATGTCGTTCGTAACGGCGAAGCCAGGCCGGCAGAAGCCTATCGGCACCGCCTGAATAAGCTATATCTGACATTGCCCCGTATTCAGGATGCGGTTAATCCAGCTATTTTGCCTGACTATCCGAAGCTTGAGACGCTAGGCAGACTGCTGGGTGAGTATCATGTATTTTGGGAGGCGGGCGATATTGTTGAACATCACTGATTATAGCCTGGACGATATTGAAACCGAGACCGTCTTGTACTTTGTCCGTCATGCTCATTCGAAGTACGAGCATGGACGAGAACTGGAACGCGGATTATCCGATAGCGGGAAAGCAGCAGCTTTGGCCGTATGCCGTCGATTGGAACAGGAAAATATCGAGTTCTTTGTCTCCAGTCCTTATCAACGTGCTATCGATACGATTGCGTCGTTAGCCCAATATGCCGGGAAAACGATTGAGATTTATCCTGCTTTGCATGAGCGGTTGGTTTCGGGGAAACAGGATCTCGGTCCGGAGGGATTCGCTGAAGCGAAACGTCGCTGTTACGAAGATCCGGATTATTGTCCGCCAGGTGGAGAAAGCAGCCGGCAGGCGCGCGAGCGAGCGTTGCCTGTCATTCGGCAATTGTTGCGGGAGCATGCAGGCAAAAGGATCGCGATTGGCACGCACGGCGATGTATTGACGTTGATGCTCGGCAGTTGGGATCAGCGGTATGATTATTCGTTTTGGCAGAGGCTTTCTATGCCGGACGTCTATCGCGTTCGTTTTAACGGGGAGACATTTGCGGGAGCGGAGAAAGTCGGGTATACCTCGTGAGCGCTTCAGGGCGACCTTTTGATATTGGGCGTGAAGAGTTGGATATGAATGAAGAACTGCGATCTGCTTGGAAAAACCGTATTGTCCTATCCATGCTGATTCTGTTGTCCGAGTCATTGTGTCTCTCTATCGCGGACTGAAGCAATGGATTCAAGACAGCGGAACGGTTGACGCCAATATGGATTCTGGTATACTTGCCCAAATGCAAAGGAGTGAGCCGCCATGATTCTGGAAGCAGCTATGCTACAGGTAAAACCGGGTCGTACCGAAGATTTCGAACGTGATTTTCGTTTGGCTTCGGCCTATATCAGCCAGATTGAGGGATATCTGAATCATGAGCTTCAGCGCTGTCTGGAGGATGATCAGAAATATCTGTTATTGGTTCGATGGGAGACGCTTGAAGCGCATACGGAGGGCTTCCGCGGCTCGGTACAATATGTGGAGTGGAAAAGACTGCTGCATGATTATTACGATCCTTTTCCGATCGTGGAGCATTTCTTTTCGGTCTACCCTTGATTTTCGATTTGGAAATTTGGGGTTGACAAGGGTTAGCGAAGAGGATTAGAATGACACAAAACTGACACATGCAGTTTGTGCAAGTTGTATCATTGATTATCCTGAACAAACGCTATGAACGGGATCAGTAACCGGAACAGTCGTTAAGAGAGCTGCGGATTTGGTGCGACGCAGTCGACAGGTTAGGTGAAACTCACCCGGAAGCGGTCAAACCCAATGGTTTCCGCAGCGCAAGCTGCAAGGGAATCCCAAGTTTGAACGGACTCGCCCACGTGAGAGGGCTGACGAGCGGATTTCGCTTTGTCCCTGGGACAAGCGGAATCAACGAGAGTGGTACCGCGACAGCAAAGCCTGTCGTCTCTTGAACCAAGAGACGACAGGCTTTTTATTTTACCTCAAAAGTTACCAGTCAACAAAACGAACATGCGCAATGAACGGGAGTAGTAGGATCGGAAACGATGCACAGAGAGCTGCGGAAAAGTGCCTTTCAAATTGAACAGGTGCTAGGGCGTACACGCCCTAAGGTGCGACGCAGCGTTCGTTTCCCCGAACTCGCCCGGAAGCGCGGAAGCCGAACTCCGTTAACTGCGTATCTTGACCGCATCAGATCTAAGGTTTGCGTTCATCGGAAACACGCACGGTTCAAGCGGGTTTTCTATGGGCGTAACCTAACATCCTTAAGCGGTCAAGGTACTAGCTTGATTCCAAGCGTACACGGACGTAAGCCGACCGGTCACCCGACCGTTATCCGGGTTCAAGCGGGTCTTCAAGCAGCCTTTGGGCGAATGAAAGATCAACGAGAGTGGTACCGCGGCGGCACAGGCCCGTCGTCTCTTGATTTAGAGACGACGGGTCTTTTCTGTATATCAACAGAAGTTGCAGAACTAACCATCAACCTATTTGGAGGCGATTTACAATGGCGAAAGCAAACGAAATGAGACAAATCAAGATCTTCGACACGACGTTGAGAGACGGTGAACAAGCGCCTGGCGCTTCCCTGGACGTGGAACAAAAGATCCAATTGGCCCATCGTTTGGCTGCGCTTGGCGTAGACACGATCGAACCGGGCTTCCCGATCTCCAGCCCCGGCGATTTTCAGGCCGTGCAGCGCATCTCGCGGGAGATTCAGGGCGTGGAAATCTGTGGTTTCGCCCGTGCGGTCAAAGAAGATATCGACGCGGCGGTACGGGCGACGCAGGATGCCCAGCGCAGACGTCTGCATATGTTCCTGTCCTCATCGAATATCCACCTGGACTTCCAGTTGAAAAAGACGCGTGCGGAAGTGGTCAGCCTGGCTCGCGAGATGGTGTCTTACGCGAAGCGGTTCGTGGACGAGGTCGAGTTTTCGCCGATGGACGCGACGCGGACGGGCGATGAATTTTTGTTCGAAGTGCTGGAAGCGGTTATTGAAGAAGGGGCGACGATTCTGAATATTCCGGATACCGTAGGCTTCGCGCTGCCGGAAGAATACGGTGCGATGTTCACCCGGGTGATGAAAGGCGTACGCGGAAGCGACCGTGTCGAGTTCAGCGCCCATTGTCACAACGATCTGGGCATGGCTGTCGCCAACAGTCTGGCCGCGATTCAAGCGGGAGTGACGCACGTCGAAGTAACGGTTAACGGAATCGGCGAACGTGCAGGCAACTGCTCGCTCGAAGAATTGGCAATGGCGTTGGCGACGCGGGGTGACCATTTCGGCGTAACGACGAATATTCGCCCGGAAGAAATTTACGCCACCTCGCAGATGGTCAGCCGCATGATGGGCTCGCCGATCGCGTTCAATAAGCCGATTGTCGGCCGCAATGCTTTTCAACACGAGGCGGGCATTCACCAGGACGGCTTGCTGAAAAACCGCAATACGTATGAGATTATGGACCCGGAACGCCTGGGCATCCCGCGCAGCATGATCGTGCTGGGCAAGCATTCGGGGCGGCATGCGCTGCGCCATCGAGTCGCGGAGTTCGGCGTGGAGCTGGACAACGAGCAATTGGAGCAGCTGTATACGGCGTTTAAGGAAAAAGCCGACCGTCAGAAAACGGTGCATGACCATGAGCTGATGCAATTGGCGGGGCAAGCGGTAGATCGGGCGTTGGAGCCATACACGCTGGAGGAAGTGCAGATCGTTACGGGCAACGGAGCACACCGTGTGGCTTCTTGCAAAATCCGCAATAACGAAGCCGGAAGCACTGCGGTGTACACAGGCGGCGGAGAAGGACCTGTCGAAGCGGCGGTTGACGCGATCCGACGTGCGATTCCGGAGCCGATCGAGTTTGCGGACCTGGAGTTGTATTCGGTATCCGCTGGGGAGACGTCTGCCGGAGAAGCAACGGTGACGGTTCGTTTGGGCGAGGCGCTGCATCGCGGCACGGCAACAAACCGCGACATTCTGGTAGCCGCGGCTGAAGCGTATATGGCGGCCTGCAACCGAGCGGTACGCGAAGTGCGTTCTGCCGGGGCGCAGACCGTAGATGGAGCGACGGTCTCTTAACGGATCAGAGGCCAAAAAGACGCGAACTCTGAAGCCGGGTTCCAAGCGAACTCGGGTATCGGCTTGCTTAGAACAAGCTCCAGTCCATGCGCTGAGACAACCGCTGGATCAGATGCACGCCCGCGCTGCTGTTGCCTTTTGCATTCAGGGCCGGACCGACTACGCCGATACCGAGAGCGCCGGGTACGAAAGTCAAAATTCCGCCCGAGACGCCGCTTTTGGCAGGAAGTCCGGCTTTGATCGCGAACTCGCCGGAAGCGTTATACATGCCGCAAGTAATCATGAACGTTTTGGCGATCTGAACATATCGGCGAGGGATCAGATTTTCTCCGCTAAGCGGGTCGGTGCCGTCGCCAGCCAGAATCAGAGCCATGCGCGCAAGATCGCGGCAGGTCACTTCGATAGAGCAATGGCGGAAGTAAATAGATAGCACCTCTTCGACACTGCCGTTCAGCACGCCGTTTTCCACAAGGAAATACGCGATAGAGCGGTTGAGATTGCCCGTCTCGAATTCGGAGCGATAAACGGCTTCGTTGACTTCGAGCGGGCTGCCGCCGGACAAACGACGGAAAAAGTCAAGAATGCGCGCTGATTTTTCTTGCGGCGTAGCGCCTTTGATCATGGATGAGATGGTGATTGCGCCTGCATTGATCAGCGGGTTGAAAGGAATGCCGGGACGCACCAGCTCCAGCTTCAGCATGGAATTGAAGTTGTCTCCGGTCGGTTCCATGCCTACGCGTTCAAATACGGCTTCTTCACCGTTGTCCATCAATGCAAGAATAAGGGTGAATACTTTCGAAATGCTTTGCAGCGTAAAGCTCATGCCGCAGTCTCCGGCAGAAGCGGAGTCGCCGTTAATATCGAGCAGATGAATGCCCAGAGCGGTATGGGAGGCTTTGGATAGTTCGGGGATATAGGAAGCCACCTCTCCGGAGGCGGCTTCTTTTCGGCTTTCTTCAAGCCATTGGGGCAGGAATTGTCGGACTTCCTCCAAGCGTGCTTCTTTATGGGTCATGGCACAGCCTCCTTATCGTTCTGATCTGTATTTTCATCATACATCATTTGCTTTTTCATAAACACCTAACATCTAATGTCTGCTTGACTGCCAGATACGCAAGCAGTTACAATATTACATACGGTTTCGTAAAACAATGTTCTCCTGAATCATACCAAAACGTTCGGAAAAGCGAGGTTCGCGGCTGCGAACGACTCGCGAGAACGATATGCGAAAAGCGACAATCGGCCCGTTCCTTTGTGAACGGGCTTTATAGGGAGTGGAGATAATGGAGAGACTTCTCGAAGTCAAAGATTTGGCGATTTCATTCAGAACCCGCGCCGGCGAAGTTCAGGCAATCCGTGGCGTTAATTTCCATTTGGATAAGGGTGAGACACTGGCGATCGTAGGCGAGTCAGGCTCCGGCAAGAGCGTAACTTCGCAAGCGATCATGAAGCTGGTACCGGAACCACAAGGTCAGTACAAGCGCGGACAAATCTTGTTCGAAGGCCAGGACCTGATTAAAAAAACGCAAAACCAAATGCAAAAAATGCGCGGCAAGGAGATCGGCATGATCTTCCAGGACCCGATGACCTCGCTGAATCCGACGATGAAAGTCGGCAAGCAAATCACGGAAGTTCTGTTCACGCACGATAAGATTTCCTCGGCTGATGCCCGTGCGCGCGGTCTGGAATTGCTGAAATTGGTCGGTATTCCGAACCATGAAAAGCGTTTCAATCAATATCCGCACGAATTCTCCGGGGGTATGCGTCAGCGTGTCGTAATCGCGATGGCTCTGGCTGCCAATCCGAAGCTGCTGATTGCCGACGAACCGACAACGGCGCTTGACGTTACGATTCAGGCTCAGATCCTTGAATTGATGAAAGAACTTCAAGCGAAGATCGGAACGGCTATCATCTTTATCACCCATGACCTTGGCGTCGTGGCGAAGATGGCTGACCGCGTTGCGGTTATGTATGCAGGTCAAATCGTCGAAATGGGTACGGCTGCCGAGATCTTCTATGATCCGCGTCACCCTTACACATGGGGCCTGCTGTCTTCGATGCCTGCGCTCGATAGCAACGGCGAAGAGAAGCTGACGGCTATTCCGGGCACACCTCCGGATCTGCTGCACCCGCCAGTCGGCGATGCGTTTGCTCTGCGCAGTAACTATGCCATGAAGATCGACTTCGAGAAGGAACCTCCGATGTTCAAAGTCTCCGACACACACTTCGTGAAGTCGTGGCTGCTGCATCCGGACGCGCCTTCGGTTACGCCGCCGGAAGCGGTACTGCGCCGTCAGCGCAAGCTGGATAACGCGTATGAGACTCCGGTACTGGTAGAAGCTTAAGCGCCCGGTAAGGCTGGACAAGAATAAATAAAAGGGATGATACCGAATTAAATTCGGCGTCATCCCTTTTTTTGTGCAGATCATTTTGGTACAAACAATTCGGCAATCGAATATAAGGCTGCGTTCCCGGCTAGCTGCACACGATCGCCGTTGATCCGTCCGTATAAAATTCCGGTTCTTTGCGAGGCTTGAAAAGCGACCAACTCCGTTTTTCCGCTTTTCCCGCTCCATAACGGAAACACATGGCAATGACCCGAACCGCATACGGGATCTTCGGTCACGTTAAGTTTGGGTGCGAAGCTTCGGGTGACGCAATCGTAGGCGCTTCCGGCAGCGGTCACATGCAGCAGCAGTCCGTCCAACTGCTTGACTTTGCGCTCGTCGGGAACCGCTTCGATCACATTTTGTTCCGTCGGCAGCACGCAGACGAGATCCCGTCCTATCCAGGCTTCAAGCGGACGAACCCCGATCGCTTGCTCCATCTCGTCTGTTACCGGCACCGGAAGCAGCGCATAGGCGGGCATGTCCAATTCGTACAGTTCTCCGCGTTTATGCACAGCCAGTACGCCACTTTGCGTATCGAAAGCGATATGGCTGCGTTCGGGCACGAAAAACCGCATCAATACGTAAGCCGCCGCCAGCGTTGCGTGTCCGCACAGATCGATCTCGCCACCCGGCGTAAACCAGCGCAGACCGTAATGTTCGCCTGCGGGAACCGCAAACGCCGTTTCCGACAAATTGTTTTCTTTCGCGACATTCTGCATCAATGGGTCGGAAAGCCACTCGTCCGTCACGCAGACCGCGGCCGGATTTCCTTGGAATACGGTATCGGTGAACGCATCCACGACATAGATTTTCATCTGAATCCCTCCGTTTTCGAAAAAGCCTATACTCGAAAGTATAAGCTTCTTCTAGCGCAAAAGCTTGTTTTTGCGCTGTCGATCAACGCAACGCCGCTTGTTCCCGGCGCGCCGGGCGTTCGCGGAACTTGAAGTAGTAAAGCAGCGAAGCGGTCACATATAACGCCCCCGTGATGCTGAACGTGATCGCGTAGCCCCAGTAGTTGCCGTAAGTCGTGACCAAAAACGACTGTACGGGCCCCATGCTTGCCCAGCCCAGCATAAAAGCGGTCTGAGTCAGCGAATTGGCGATGCTGCGTTTGTTGTCCGGAATCCGGTCGACCATGACGGCGGACTGGATCGGATTGGCTGCGTTCATCAGCGCCTGACGGAACAGGAATGCAATCGAGGCAACCAGCGCGATATTGGTGAAGCCTGTGGTCAGCAGGAACGGTAGCGATAAAAGCTGGAAGATGACGACGGCCCTTACCGGCCCGACTTTTTTGGATAAGGACGGACCGATTAGCATAGACACGATGGTCATGATTTGCCCCAATGAGATCAACAGGCTCATCATGGAGATCGAGACGCCGAAGCGGTTCGTGAAGTACAGGTTCAGGTAAGGAACGACGAGTCCTGATCCGAGACCGATCGGAAGTTGCGCCAAAACGAACCAGAAGATCACGCGGGAACTGCCATCCGAAGCTTTTTTGCCGGTAGTCCCGGTATGGACCCGAACCTGTTCGGCGACTTCCTGCTGAGGGGACATCGCAGGCGTCGGGGAAGTGTTTAGCGGCTCGGACTGTCTTTTTGACTCACGGATAAATAACATAGGCACAAAAGCCGCGAGCGTCGCCGCTCCACCGACGAATAGCGTAAAGCGCAGGCTGAGCACAGGGTCGATTCCATAATGTTGCAAGCTGTCCGCAAGCACGCCGCCTCCCATACTGCCAAGCACCTGAGCAGCCAGCATCAATGAGGAGTAGGCGCTGAACAACGCGAGGCGTTGCGACTTTTTTACACTCTCGGCCAAGAACGGAATCGCGAGCACCTGAAAAAAGGCAGCGAAAACGCCAGAGCAAACGGCCAAAATCAGCAGCAAAGGCTCGGCTTCGGCGAATGCGCGAAGGGCGAACACGATACCGCTGAACAATGCACCGATGACCAGCAGCATTTTCCGACTGAGCCGATCTCCAAACAGTCCAATCGGAATAAAGATACAGGCTGTCGCGAGCGATTGAATACTGACCACCCGGCCATTCATGGCGTCGTTATACCCGATGCCTTGAATATAGAGATTGTAAAGCACCGAGAACATGCCGCCGCCGATCTGATACAACAAGTTAGCGATAAAAAACAATTTGACGTTGCGCGGCCATTCTGCGATACCAGCCGTCATGCGCCTGAACGATTGCAATTGCGGACCTCCTTTTTAAACATAACGTCTCTATTCTACCAGTTTGAAAAGAAGTCCGAAAGGAAATGCGTCAGTACAAAACCGCTTTGCTGCATATGAGGTTTTTATCGTTTATACTTGAAAGAGAAAAGAAAAAAAGAACGCGAATCCTATGAATAGAAAGGATGAGATGAATATGGCTTTGAGTGAAGAAAACCGCAAGTACCTGAAGCAGGTGATTGAAGAAAACGATTTTGCCCATGCGGCCGACTATCTGCAACGCACAGCCAAGCAAACGATCAAACTGTCCTGTGCGGGACGTGAAACGTATCAGTCGATCGGAAATTCCAGAGCAGCCGGCGAACCGGATTTGCCGGAGAAAGCCCAGTGGCCGCTCGATTCTTCAGGCATTCCGATGACTTTCGTTTTACAGCTGAACCTGAGCGAACTCGTAGGGTTGGACCCGGAAAAGCGATTGCCTACGGAAGGCATGTTGTTCTTTTTTGCGGGAGATTACGATTCGGTCGTGGAGCACAAAGTCTTGTATGCCTCACCGGAACAGATGGAAAGGGCAACGCGTCAAAGCGCTCCGGCACCGACTGTGCATGAACAACAAGACGGGGCTTATCGCTCGCACCGTTTGGACGCGCGTGCTGCGATTGATCTGCCAGGATATGCCTATGTGGATAACGACGAGATTGAGGATGAAAAGCATGAATGGGACGAGTACGAAGAATTGGGCTTTGCGCTAGAAGGCGAGAAGCCGTTTGCGACCGTTCGGATGTTCGGATACGCCGAAGGGCAACACGGAGACGACGAATATATGGCAGCGTTGGAGCTGTTCGGGTGTGAATCGACGTATTATCCGAACGAAGCGATCGAGCGATTGACCCAAGCGTTCGACGGCGACCAGGAACGGGCGGAGCGCGAAGTCGCGGATATCGTGATGCTGGCGGAGATCGATTCGGATCAGGATATCGGCTTCCAATGGGGAGACTCGGGCGTTTTGCATTATTTTATTCGCAAAGAAGATTTGTTGAACGGTCATTTTGAGCGGACGACCTGTTCTTTTTATTCCAGCTAAATATCTATCGACATTAGGAGGCATACGGATATGACGAATGAACGAAACGACTTCGATGAACATGATGAGGAAAATGAACTGGACCAGCAAACGGAAGAAATGCTTGCCGCTGATCAGGATTTTGGGTTCGCGCGCGTGTATACCGTTGAGTTGAAGTACAAGGAGAAGCCAAGCTTTTCGCGTAAACGGTTGTATGAAAAAATGGCCCTGTACACGGGGGAGCTTCAGCAGCCGGAGGAGCAGCAATCGGGCTTGGCGGTCTGGGAGCCCTCGGAAAAATCGGAAACGGATTTGCTGCACTTTTTCCATCTGAACTATCTGGTTAGCTTCGCCGATGGAGAGATGCCCGCGCAAACGTCGCTGATGCCGACCAAGCACCGTCCTGCCTCGGAATACGAGACGGCCGTGCAGCAAGCGTGGCATTGGCCGGACGCGGGAGCCGTAGTGGAGGAGTGCCGGCATTCGTTATTTTTGACGGACATGATGGCATCCGGTCTTGAGCCGAAGGACCGTCTTCGGTTGATTACCGGGACGTTGCGCGCGGTGTTGGAGACGGCTCCGTGCGATGCGGTCTATTTCCGGGAAAGCGATAAACTGCTGGAACCCGGAGATTACCTTACGGCGATCGAAGCGGGCGCGATTTTGTATGGGGCGATGAATGTACGCTTTTTCAATGTGCAGGGCACGGGCAGCGAACGCGAAGAGATGTTGATGGACACGGTAGGACTGGCCGCGCTGGGCGTGCCGGATGTGCAATGTCATTATTTCGAGCTGGAACCCGGCGAAGTCGCCCAGCATTTGACCAATTTGGGATACTATTTGTTTGATCGCGGCGACGTGATTCAGGACGGCGAGACGTTTGGACCGACAGAAAACGTGCGTTGGCGCTGCGAGCATCAGTATGCGTTGGCAGGTCCGCATCGCCTTGTGCTCGACGTCGATCCGGGGCATCCGCATTATGCGGGCAGACAAACAGCGGCACTTGCAGACGAAACCTGAGAATAAAGATAAAATCATATGTAAAAGTTTAAATAAAATTTTACAAAATTGTGTCGGGTTTGTGTGAACATTCATCTGGCTGTATACTGATTGAGACAGCTACGATGAATCCCTTCCGATGCGATGAGCGGCGGCAGATGTTGGCTGATCGCATACAGGAGTGTGACGAATGCGCAAAATTAAAGTGGTTACAGATTCGACCGTCGATTTGAGCGAAGCGGTATTGGCAGAAAACGGAGTAGAGATGGTGCCGCTCTCTTTCACTATCGACGGGCAAACGTATATCGATCGGGTGGACATTACGCCTGAGACCTTTATTCAGAAAATGGTTCAAGCCAACGAACTTCCAAAAAGCTCGCAACCGGCAGCCGGCACATTTGTTGAGCTGTACGATCGTTTGGGAGCGGAAGGTTATGATGTTCTTTCGATTCATATGACAGGCGGTATGAGTGGCACTGTGCGCTCTGCGGCAATGGCTGCGGATATGACAGACACGAACGTAACCGTAGTCGATTCCAAATATATTTCCAGAGGTCTTGGCTTCCAGGTGCTTGAAGCGGCGCATATGGCAGAAGAGGGGCGGAGCATGGAAGAAATTTTGGCCCGTCTGGATGAAGTTCGTGCGGCAACGCGGCTGTATGTCGTCGTGGATACGCTGGAGAATCTCGTCAAAGGAGGGCGTATCGGCCGGGGCAAAGCCTTGATCGGATCGCTGCTGCATATCAAGCCCATTGGCACGCTGAACGACGGGGTGTATACGCCTGTCATGAATGTACGCAGCCATGCCCAGGTGGTCAAGCATCTGGCGCGCCAGTTTGCGGATGACGTAAAAGGGCGCACGGTTAAAGGTGTGGGTCTGGCTCATGCGGAAGGTCATAAGCTGGCCGAAAGTTTGAAAGAGAAGATCGCGGAGTTGACGGGATATTCGCAGATCGAGATCGATTATACGACACCGGTGATTAGCACGCATACGGGACCGGGGGCAATCGGCTTTACCTATTATTTTGAGTAGCGGGGACGGCGGGTTGGCTGCCTCGCCGGGAGATCCTGTTCGTTTAGGGGAAAGGCCGGCTGCGCGGCGGAGGAATCCGTTTGGGTCGCGTGTTGAAATCGAGAAAATGGATTAAACTTTGATTGGTTTTTCTCGATTTCAAAGGCGAACGCTTAAGCATAGGCTCTCGAAGTGACTTTCTTCGAAAGTCTTCACCTATACTGGATTCCTCCTCTGCTTCACAACCCCTTTTTAAAACGAAAAGTATCCCGCTTAACAGTCAAAAACCGTTCCTCAAAAGGGAACGGTTTTTGTGTTAGAAAGAATAGATACAATTCGAGAAATCGGGAACTTGATTTTACCTTCGGTTTCTATCTTGCAAAATCAATGAGCAAATCTTTTTACAAGCTTTTCAAATAATGAACAAGCGTCAGCAGGCCTTTATCGAAGTTCTCCAGGTTGAAGTGTTCGTTAGGGGCGTGCAGGTTTTCGTCGGGAAGACCGAAGCCCATCAGGACGACTGGAGCTTCCAGAACGCGGGAGAAGGCTTCGATGATTGGGATCGAGCCGCCGTCTTTGGTGAAAAGGGCACGTGTGCCGTAAACGGCTTCGTAGGCATCGGCTGCTTTTTGCAGGAACGGATGCGTAGGGTCGATGTTGAACGCGAACGCTTTTTCTCCCGGTACGAGCGTCAACTTGGCGCCTACTGGTGTGTGGGCGTGCAGATGACGTTCGATTTTGTTCAGGATATCCTGCGGATCTTGGTTGGCAACCAGGCGGCAGGTGATTTTTGCATGGGCTTCCTTCGGGATTACGGTCTTCGTGCCTTCTCCCTGGAAGCCGCCGTAGACGCCGTTCAGTTCAAGCGTCGGGCGTACACCGGTGCGTTCGAGGAAAGAGTAGCCTTCTTCGCCGAACAGCGCTTCGAGGCCGAGGTCGGTGCGCAGCTTTTCTTCGTCGTATTGCATTTTGACCAGTTCGCCGCGAAGCTCTTCGGTCAGCGGCAATACGTCGTCGTAGAAGCCTTCGACAAGCACTTGGCCTGTTTTCTCGTCATGCAGCGAGTTCAGCAGGCTTACGATAGCGTGCAGCGCATTCGGAACGCCGCCGCCGAACGAACCGGAGTGCAGATCCGTATTCGCGGTGTTCAAAGCGATTTCGAGCGAGCACAACCCGCGCAAGCCCGTGCTGATCGCAGGTTTGCCGCGTTCGAGCAGGGAAGTGTCCGAGATCAGAACCGCATTGGCCGCGAGGGCTGCCGCATTGGCGTCCAGGAATTCGACCAGGTTCGGACTGGATACTTCTTCTTCGCCTTCGATGCACAGCTTCACGTTAACCGGAAGTTTGCCTTCCTGCGCGAGAATCGCTTCAAGCGCCTTGACATGCAGGAAGACTTGGCCTTTGTCGTCCGTTGCGCCGCGGGCGTAAAGCTTGCCGTCGCGTTCGCTTGGCTCGAAAGGAGGGGTATCCCACAGATTGAGCGGATCAACCGGTTGAACGTCGTAATGGCCGTAGATCAGCAGCGTAGGCGCGCCTTCCGCATGCAGATGATCGGCCGTCAGGATAGGATGTCCCGCCGTTTCATGCAGCGTTACGTTCTCAAGTCCGGCACGCACCAGGGCGTCCTTCAGCCACTCTGCGGCACGAAGGACGTCTTCTTTGTGAGCAGACAGAGCGGAGATGCTCGGAATGGAAAGCCATTCTTTTAGCTCGCCGAGGTGTTTGTCGCGATTCTGTTCGAAATAAGTCTGGTAATTAGTCATCGGGTAAAAATAGGCCTCCTTGTACAATCGTCTCGGGGCTTATTGTACTACAAAAAAACACATGCCGGAAAGGCATGCGTCATTTGCGTATCGGAAAAGGGTTCCATCAAGAGTGGACATTCACTGACCGGACACTTATTCGTGCAGCGAAAAGTTGATCGTGCCGACCATGGTTCCGCTACGGGCGAAGGTTAATTCATAGATACCCGGTTCCCAGTCTGCATTTTCCAGATCCATGCGCAGCTGCTTGGTCGTTGCGTCTTCTTCGACCTGCATCTTCTGAATGACCTGCCCGCTGCTTTCGGAAATGACAGACAAAATCGCCGTATGGTCCAGCGTTACGCCGGCATCGGGATAATCAGCAATGACATAGATCGGCTTGGTCCGGCTAAAAGATGTCGCGTTATCGGTTACACCCGTCTCGTCTGCGTTCAACGTTTGACCCATTTGCAGGTTAAACGGATTCTCCTGCGGGGTTGCGCGGGCGTACACGAGGAAAATAACCAGCGCCAAAATCGCAATTACCGCTACACTCCCGCCTACAATCGCGATCGTTTGATTCCGTTTCGAATTCATCGATTTCGTTCCCTCCCGGAAATTCGTTCCGCTATCCAGTATACGCTAAAAAATAAACTCCCCGCAAAAAAAGTGAAAAACATAACACACTGAACATCAAAATGTGACAATTTTTCTTCGATTTACGAATTTATTTTCTCCATCATAAAAAGCCCGTTTAAATAACGGGCCGGATTCTGAAAACGTGCTTTATGAGTGGAGCCTAGCGGAGGGGAAGATTCAGTGAAAGTCGCCTTTGAGCGAGAAAAGCTGAAAGCTTTCTTCGCGAGACAGCGACTTGAACGAATCTTCCCCGCAGCGCCTCCTTCATCACCAGCACTTTTCGCGGAAACGTACAGATATTTCGGCTATCCGATTCGGCGGCGGCTTCTTCTGCGAAGCAGATACACCTGATCGCGTAACGCTAAATGGAATTGAATACTATTCATTAACTCCGGGTTATCCTCCCGTTCGACTTCTCGGATGCGTTGCTCTTTGACGGGGTCCGGACTGAGTAAAAACTCGGTCATCCACAAAGAATGATTTGATCTGCCTGTCATAACGGTCCCTCCTCGAAATTTGGGGTGAGGTACTAGGTCTTGTCTTTATTATACGCCTCCCGCGGAAAAAAAGATGAGTCCCGGATTAAATTTTACCGTCCGTTTTTTCATGTTCTTTTAATCTGCCGAAGGAGTAGATTCCTCACCATGGAGCGCACGGCTTAATGCTTCGAACGAGATCGCGGAGAAGCTGCCGTTAGCTGACCCCACATAGATCGTATGGTTATCGCTATTGAGAAAATGGTTGCGCATGAGTTGAGTATTGGACTCGTTATACAGCGTTGAAACGCCGTCGATTCGTCGTAGCAGCTTGCCTGTCTGGGCGTCAATCGCTAAAAGGTCGGGTCCGTAAGGCAAAAGAAGGGTGTCCTCGAACCGGAGGAAGCTTCCGGACGCCGCTGAGCCGCCAAGATTGCCCAGTGCAAATTCGGCTGTCTCTGTTTTCCAGAGAGGTTGTCCGTCTTCGATAGACAGGGCCGCAGGAATGCCATTCCATAGTACGAATACCCGATCTTGATTCAGCAATGGCCGATCTGCCTGACCGGCAATACTCCATAGTTCGCGCTTCAGCTTCACGTCGTATAGCACCGTTTCGAATAACGAGCCGGACGAGTAGGTGGAGGCGTTGAGCGCACGGCGAATCAGCAGATAATCGTTACCGAGCACATCGACTTGTTCATTTTCCAAAATCGGATAACGTCCGGTAATTTCGCCAGTCGAAGCGTTCAGGCGCACGTGGTCTTTGCCCAAGGCAACCCAGCGTAGACTTGGGTCGGTATCGAACGGACTTGCAAGCTGACCGTTGAACAGACCAGACGTAGACTGTGGGTCGGCTACGGTGTTTTCATCGGATTTAAGACTCCATACGGCTTGTCCGCTGTTTGGATCAAGAGCTTGAATCCAGCGACCTTGCCGAATCAGCACATACGGATCATTGGAGCCTTGGTTCAAGACCTGGTAAGGATCGGCAAATTCTTTCGTCCAACGGACTGAACCGGATTGTTGGGACCTGACGGTCAGTAGGCCTTTTCCCGTTTCGTTTGGCTGAACCGCTATCACGACCGAGGTGTCCGCTGCAAACAACGGATTGGAGTCTGTCAGATTCGTTTCCGCTTGCTCGATTTCGCGACTCCAGCGTACGGCACCGTCACGCAGACGAATACTGCGCAACATCGGTTTTTCGTCTTTTTGCGGATCGGATTCCGTAAAAACGAGTGCGGATCGTTCGTCGTGGCTAATCAGAGTATGGACCGAACCGTAGCCCGCATCGCGACTCCATAGCCGTTCTCCGCTTGTACGATCGACCGCATAGATGCCGCCTTCCAGATGATTGCCGCTAACGTAACCGTCGTCTTCTTGCAGCACCAACACCTTTTCCGAAGCCGCCAGCAGATATTGGGCATCAAGTTTGGATTCGCTCTGCCACAGTAGCTCCGGCGAAGCTGAGGCTACAGGAGGCAGGGTTCGAAAATCATAGCGGAACGCATAAGGCGGCTGATTGGAATTGACGCCTGCTTGAGCGGCTTCGGAGGTCGGCAGAATCCAGTTCCAGCCCAGCAGCTTGCCATCTACGCCGAAGGAAAGGGTCAACTGGGCGTCGCTGCGTTCATACCGCCATTTCTCGCCTCGTTCGCCTTTGCTATTTTCTGTCTGGGTTTCCGAATAGGGCAACGGCGTACGGGAATAAGGTTCGCCAAGCAGCTCCAGCGTCTGTGCTTGCGTCGTGCCGATCTGAAGCGAGGTTTCCGTCAGGCTGCGAACCATAGCCGTCGGTACGGTCGAGTCAGCGGACAAAAGTCCGGATACCGGCTTTTGCGTACTCTGGATTTGGCTTTTTTCTACCCAAAGCAATGCGGGACGAACAACCGAGCCATTGGCATAACCCGGATCGGCGGGCAGCGAGATTCCGTACCAATCGCCGGATTGAACAGCCGATATCGCACCTGATGCGGCGTAGTCGGCAGACCATACGCTTTCGCTACCGGGGAATAGATGCAAGGCGGCGTCCGGCTTCAGACGAAGAATGACCGGTTGGATGCTCTCGGTGTCAGCAGATTGATTTTCCGTGTACCAGATCGGCACATACACCTGCTCGCCGAAAGACGTCCGAAGCTGTAGCAGCTCGCCCGAAACGTCCGTGACATTCAAGATCGACCCTGTCTCTCCGTAGTAACTGACGCCGAGAGAGCTGCGATCCTGAGCGTTAGGCACTGTTTTGAAATAAGGAGCGGGAAGGTAGAGTGTGGTTTTATTCTCAGATCCGTTTTCATTTTGCTGCTGCGTGGTTGCCGCCGCGTAAGCGGGGGTAAAGGTCGCGGGTACCAGCAAAAAGGGCACGCATAACGCTATGGCAAAACGTTTTGCAGGCAAGGCGAGAAGTTTCGTCTTGCGCAAGTTTTGTTTATTTTTAAATGCCGCGTTTGGCGAGTTTTTGGGTTGTAAGTCTGTCATCATGACCTCCTGATTGCATGGGGATTCGAAGGCACTTGAAATTTCTTTTATTTGTTTTATAGTGCTTCCTCTCTTAATTAGACCGATTTTGTAGCTTTAGACGCTGGAACGGGCAAAAAAGTTCACTAATGGGTTCAAAAAATAGGCGGGGAAGTGTCCGGAGCTGCGAATTCGTCCTTTGCATCAGGGGCGTAGTATAATAAAACAATCATAACGAAGAGGAAGTCATTCATCGAAATACTTCCGTTCACTGGGGGAGAGCCAATGAATAATCCGAATAAGCCGCGTTCGCTCCTTCCCTCAAGCCAGATGGTGGACGGCCTGCATGCGCAGCTTTCCGGAACGCCGAACGCGGTGTATCCGCCTGTTGTTTTCGAACACGGGTGCGGCGTTTCTTCCGAAGTCTGGGCGTTGGTGTGTCCGGAGCTTGCGGAGCTAACCCAGACATTGGCGTATGACCGGGCGGGGTACGGATTCAGCGAGCCTGGTATATTGCCGCGTACGAGCGACCGCTGTGTGGAGGATTTGCGCAAACTCGTGGAGCGCTTGGAGATCACGCGTCCCTTCATTCTGGTCGGCCATTCGTTGGGTGGATTTTATGCGAGATTGTACGCGGAGCGTTATCCGGAAGATGTAGCGGCGCTGGTGCTGATCGACGCTTCGCACGAGGACGAGATTCGGGGGATTTTCCCTATTCCGCATTTGAAAAGACAAAAATTAAGTGTTCGCTTATATGGATTCGCCAAATGGGTCGCCCGAATCGGCGTGCTGCCTTGGTTGGCACGACGTCGCTGGATTCCCGGCTTTGGCAAGTTTGTCGCCAAGCTGCCGCAAGCGTCCCGCGATGCGATGTGGGAGCGGGTATTCAGCGCAAACAGCATGGAAGCTGCTGAAAGCGAATACGACTGCTTCGTAGGCGAAACGGGAAGCGTCCCGCATTCGCGTTTTGCCCGTCTTCCGCTCGCTGTCGTCAAAGCAGGCGTGTATTTGCCCGGAAGAACGCGAAAAGCGACCTTGCGTCAGCAAGTCGAACGCACCTTATACGATACCGCGGTCAAAATGCAACATCTGTCCGAGGCCGGACGTCTGATCGAAGCGGGCGGCAGCGGCCATCATGTGCAGGTGGATAAGCCCGGCACGGTGATCGGTATCGTCAAGCGATTGTTGGAACAAACGCGCGTCTCGATTTAACTTACTCCATCTAACTTACTCGATTTGGGAGGAAACGATTATGAAGAGTATGCCATTGAACGCAAAAGGAATTCCCGCCAGTCGACTGGTACTGGGTTGTATGCCGTTCGGCGGGGAGTGGGATCATTCTCCGCTGACGGAAGAACGCGTTAGACTGTCGGAAAAAGCCGTGGAGGCAGCTTTGTCGATCGGCATTAATATGTTCGATCATGCGGATATCTACACGCGCGGCAAATCCGAGGAGGCTTTCGGTCGCATTTTAAAAGCAAGGCCGGGTCTGCGTGACGGGATTGTACTGCAATCCAAATGCGGCATCGGTCTGGAAGGCGACGGCCTGCCGTCTTTGTTCGATTTTTCGCGGGATCATATTCTGGAATCGGTCGACGGATCGCTCAAACGTCTGGGTACGGATTATCTCGACATTTTGCTGCTGCACCGCCCCGATCCTTTGATGGAGCCGGAACAGATTGCGGAGGCATTCGCCAAACTGAAAGCTTCCGGCAAAGTGCGTTATTTCGGCGTATCCAATATGAGCGTCGCCCAGATCCGGTTTATCGAAAGCGAGTTGACCGATCGGTTGATCGTCAATCAATTGGAGATGGGACTCGGTCGGCTGGATTTCGTGGAGGAGACGGTGCGAGTCAACCAAACTCAGGGAACGAAGGTTCATTTCTCGGACGGATTGATGGAATACAGCCGCTCGGAAAAAGTTCAGCTTCAGGCTTGGGGACCGCTGGCTCAAGGGAAGTTTACAGGGCGCGACGTAAGCGGCGAGCCTGAGTCTGTGCAACAAACGGCCGAGCTGGTTGCACGGATGGCCGAAGAGCGCGGAACCACTCGCGAAGCGATCGTGCTGGCATGGCTGATGAAGCATCCGGCATGTATTCAGCCCGTCATCGGCACGATGAACCCGGAACGGATCAAAGCGTGCCGGGATGCGGAGCGCGAAGCGGATCGAATGAGCCGGGAAGATTGGTATCGACTGTACATGACGGCGCGAGGATAGGAGGACGGTGTGAATCGACTTAAATCACTGCAATATCCATGGAAACTTTATATGTGGCTTGTGCTGTTACTGCTCACGATGATTGACCTGGCCGTGCTGCTCGATATTCAAAACGGGGCAGGAGGAAGGCCGTACCGGTTCATGCTATGGAACTTTTTCCTGGCCTGGATTCCTGTAGCAGCGGCTGCCGGATTGGATTTGCTGTCGTTGCTTCGAAAAGGGGTTGTGCGACATATACTGCTGGGCTTGGGCGGGTTGGCCTGGCTGTTTTTCCTTCCGAACGCGACGTATTTATTGACCGATCTGCTGCATGTATTCCGTATCTACTCGTTTGATCCGCAAGATCGGTACTGGGGAGATATCGGTTTTTGGCGTCATTTGCTTCCTATGCTGCTCGCTTCCATGCTCGGGTTGCTGCTCGCCTGCGCGGCGCTTTATTCGGTACATCGTCTGGTGGAGCGCGCGTTCGGCTGGGTAAACGGCATCCTTTTTGCGGGCGTCGTTCTGTTATTATCGAGCTTCGGCGTGTATATGGGTCGATTCGTACGCTGGAACAGTTGGGATGTGATCGGCAATCCGCTCATGCTGGTCAAAGATATGCGGGACTTGTTCGGCGATCCGGAGTGGGTGCGGCATCTGATCTTATTCGGAGGCGGTATCCTGGCTTTGCAAGCGGGCATGTACGCGGTTCTGTATCTGTTTACGAAAATGAATCCAGGGGAAAAAGAGCATGAAGCTTGAACGCGCGAAGCCGCAGCTTGTATTCGACGTAGGCGGCGTTTTGGCGGAGAATCTGGATGAGTTCTGGAGCGGTATGGCTCAGGCATCCGGGGTAAAAAGGGCCGATCTGCGTACGCGTTACAAGGCTGAGGTTGGTGCTGCGCTATGGCGCGGTTCTTTGGCGGAAGAAGATTTTTGGCTGTGGCTGGGCGAGACTTGTCCTACCGTGAAGACTTCGGAAGCCAGGGCGTTGTTGAAAAAGGTGCTGATTCCGCTTCCGGCGCTTGGATGGGTAAAAGGCTGGAGCGAGAACGCGGATATTCATATTCTCAGCAACCATGTGGCGGAATGGATTTATCCCCTTTTTACAGAGATTGAGGATAGTATCAGCAGCATCGTTGTGTCCAGCGAGGTCGGTTACGAGAAGCCCGATCCCCGATTGTTCGAATGGGCGGCCACGAAATTGAAAGGTTCGGATATCTGTTTCGTTGACGACAAGCTATCCAATCTGGAAGCCGCGCAGCGTCTGGGCTGGGATACGATTCTCGCCGACCCGGACGGGCATTGGGTTCGGGAGATTGATGACCGGCTGAATGCTCGAGTATAAGCGGGAGGAGATTCGAACATGTGGGATTTCATCTTGGGAGTCGCAATGATTGCAATCGGATTACGGTTTTTGTACGGAACGATCAGCCGGGGCAAATCGACGGTAACCGTGAAGATGCTGGGCGTTCGAGTGCCGATTCGAGTGATTCAAATCGTGTTGTCTTTGCTTGTATTGGGCGGAGGGGCGTACTTGTTGCTGCGTTGATCACAACTTCGAAGAACGGGGCGGATGGAATGGGACAGCAATCGGAAACATTGATTCAAGGTGCGAATACAACGCTGGGGACATCGGGCCAAGCCCGTATTACGTTGAAATGGGCGGCATCGCCGTCACCGGTCGATGCAAGCTGCTTTATGTTGGGACCGGACGGAAAAGTGGCTTCGGACGATCATTTCATTTTTTACAATCAACCTCGAAGTCCTTTGGGAGATGTGCAATGGACGGTCGTCAGCGAGCGGGCTTCGGCTTTTGACGTAGATCTGGAAGGTCTTCAAGCAGGAAAGATTGAAAAGTTCGTGTTCGCTGCCGTGCTGGACGGCTCGGGAACTTTTGGAGACGTGCAAGGATTTTCTGTGA
Source organism: Saccharibacillus sacchari (assembly GCF_037722395.1). Taxonomy (GTDB): domain Bacteria; phylum Bacillota; class Bacilli; order Paenibacillales; family Paenibacillaceae; genus Saccharibacillus; species Saccharibacillus sacchari_A. The sequence continues at coordinate 144,531 of NZ_JBBKAR010000001.1, forward strand.
CGGTGGAATACGCGGGACGCACGATCGCTTGTCCTTTTACGGGAACGGATAAGGAAGCGGCTCTTGTGCTGGCGGAAATTTATCTGTATAAAGAATCAGTGAAGCTTCGCGCGGTCGGAAGGGGATTTGACGGAGGACTGGGTCCGTTGGCGAGTTCGTTCGGTGTCGATGTCGAGGCGGACCCCAATCCTTCATCGCCTGTAGCGCCAGCTGCGTCATCGGGGGTGCAAGAGTCGACGGACCAGCCGCTTGGACGTATCGATTTGCTCAAGAAAAAGGTTGCTATTTCGCTGGAGAAAAAGCAGATTGCTCGTCAAAAGGCTAAGGTAGCGGTTGTATTCGATGCTTCGGGTTCGATGAATAAGCTGTACAAAAACGGCACCGTGCAGCGGGCTTTCGAACGTATTCTGGCGATTGCAGCCAATATGGACGATGACGGCACGCTGGATGTATGGATGTTCGCGTTGGAATTCGTGCGTGCGACGCCGGCTCACGTGAGCGATTATGAAGGATACGTCGATCGGGTTTATCCTTTTAAAGGAGCGGGTGGACGCAATAACGAGCCTGCCGTGATGCAAGACGTTATTCAAAAGTTCACCGTAGAGGATGCCGATCCTTCGATGCCGGTGTACGTCGTCTTTTTCAGCGATGGAGGCGTAGCCGAAACGAAAAAAATCTCCCGGTTGTTGATCGAAAGTTCGCTGCATCCGATCTTCTGGCAGTTTGTCGGACTGGGCGAAGCCAATTACGGGGTGCTGCGCAAACTGGACGATCTACCGGGACGAATAGTGGACAATGCGGGATTTTTTGCGCTGGACGATATCGATACGGTCGGCGACGAAGAGCTTTACGACCGGCTGTTCGAAGAATTTCCGGATTGGCTGCGGGAAGTCAAAGCCAAAAACATATTAAGAGAGTAACTCCGATCTTTTGAATCGGGGCAGATGGAGGACGCGAGATGAATATCAAAGAGTGGGTGGAAGCCGCGCAGCGCGGCGAAGTGACGGAGGACGATGTGCAGCAGGCTTTGTGGTTGCTGTCGAATACGCCGCTTCTATACGACAGCGGAGAGACGGTTGCGGTAGAAGACTATATGCGGGGACTGGAACGCCAGCCTTCCGCGGCGGAAGCGGAAGCCTACGGCCAATTGTTCGATCTGGCCGTAGCGTTATCCCGCCGTTACGCCGAAGCGGCCGACTACGACCGGATGCAGGACGTATTGAGCCTGCAATTCGATCTTTGGGCACGCGGCGTGCTGCGTTTGGAAGATTGGATGGCTTGGTTGCACGGAGCGGTGCAAGGCCGGATCGATCTGCCTGTGTATGATTTCGACGAAGTATTGGGCAGCGCGCCGGAAGAATTTATGATCCAGGATTTTCATGACGAACTTAATTTCCGTCTGGAAGACGCCCCGGAAGACGAATGGGCTTTGTCGCATCTTGACGAATTGTATCGGAAAGTCGGCGTAACCGGAAAAGCATAAAATTGCGAATAAGGGTTGACGCTGCTGTGTAAAGTGTATATGATGGGACACAACGAGAGACGAGCCGATAACGGCTTGTCTCTCGTTTTATTTTGTTAACAGGTATTTCGATTGCTTTTACTGCGAAGAAACGCGTTAAAAGTCGAAATACATCCCAGTGGCTTTCAAGCCATACGTGTATTTGACGATCATATTCATACTTTGCTTGACTTGACAATGAGAATGTTTATCAACTAGGATTTGAATATATGTAACTGAATCCGAAGGAGGCATCATTCATGTTTGTCGTGATGAGAACCGTTACGGTCAAAGAAGGCACATCGCATCTGGTCGTCGAGAATTTTTCCCGGCCAGGCGTGGTTGAACAACAACCCGGCTTTGTCGACATTCAAGTCTTGGTCAAAGAGGTAAGAAGAGGCGAAGAGGAAGTCATTGTGCAAATTCGCTGGGAATCCAAAGAAGCGTGGAAAAATTGGGAGAAAAGCGACGCCCACGTTCAAGGCCATCGCAACAGCCGCGGCGAAACACCGCCCGACCATATCCTTTCCCGTTCCCACGCTGCCTACGAATTAAAAGCCGTAAAGCTTCCGCGAAGCGCTGAGAATCAGGTTTGATTAAAGCTGAGAATCAAGCTTGATTAAAAACGATAAAAGTCGTCTTCCACACCGGAAGACGACTTTTTTTGCCTGAAATGATGTCTTTCCCTCATTTTATGTACAAATGTCGAGTCCTTTTCCTCTAATTGCCTTCAAAAACGTTCCTTTTCGGCGTATAATCAAGCACAATCTATAACGCTTGCACGGTGAGGCCGTGCCGAACGAAAGGAGAAGTACCATGCCGCGTTTGATCGGAGAACGCATCATGCTTCGCGAATACCATCGGGATGATTTGAAATCGATTCGCTCCTGGGTAAACGATCCTGCCGTCACCGATACGTTGTCTGATGTGTTTATGTATCCGCATACCGAACAGTCATCCGAAACTTTTCTAAATCGAATGCTCCAAGGGGGAGATGGGCTAAAAAGTTTTGTTATTGCAGAGAAGGAGAGTGCCGCTTATTCATGATCTTGTGAAGATGGGGATTTTAAAGTTAAAGTCGGAATGCAAAGAGTATGCGCTGTTCGCATGGACGGTGTATCGCTGAGTAGCAAACAGAGGGGAGCGGGGAGAATTTGAACGACTTAAACAAAGCCAATAAGATCATTAGCAGTCAGGATGGCGTGAGCGGACACGTGCCGGAGCTGCTGGGTCGCGATATCGCTCCGCTGGGAGAAATTATTGAAGCTTATCCGATCCAGGCCGGCGTGTCCGCAGATCGAAAATATAAGGTGCATTTCTATGGGTATGACGGTGCCTATTTACTGCGTTTATTTGAGGAGTCCGCGCTTGCTTTTAAGCGTTCGGAATTTGAAGCGTTACATCGGATGCAGGCCATGACCGTACATTGTTCCAGGCCGATTGCGATGGGACGCTGGGAAACGGAAGGGACGTATTTCTTGCTGGTCTCTTATATTGACGGAACAGATGCGCAGCATATATTGCCTATTTCGCCCAAGCCGCAGCAATTGCGCGTGGGGATGCAAGCTGGCGAGGAATTAAGCCGAATCAGCTGCTATCCGGCGCCGGAAGGCATGGAGTCATGGACGGATCGTTACGTGCGCCGTACGGAACGGGAATTGGATGTACTGAAGTCAAAAGGGATCACCTCGCGCGGAATTGAAGCGGTTACAGTCAAGGTTCGCTCCAGCGCAAGCTTAACCGAAGCGCGTCCTTCGGTCTTCTTGCATGGGAGCTTCGAACCTGCAAATTTAATCGTGCATCAAGGCAGGCTGGCAGGCGTCGTCGGCTTTGGCGGTTTTGACTGGGGAGATCCACTATATGAATTTTCCAGGCTTGGCTTGTACAGTCGCGGAGTAAGCACACTGTTTTGCACGGGACAAATTCTGGGCTATCATGGCGGGCAAGAGCCGGATTCCGAATTTTGGGAATTGTACGCACTTTACGCCGCATCAGGTGCGGTTTCTTTAGTGGCGAAGACCGTAGGAAATAAAAGCAGCGAATTGAATACTGTAATCGAAAGAGTGGATCGACTGGCAGAAGACCACGAGGATTTTGCCAACGTTCGTCCTTCCTGGTTCGCTGCACTTTGAATGTGACAATTTGGTTAGTAACGGTTCGGGGCAGGTTCTTTCGGGTATGTTGAGAATGAAACTTCTTATTTTGGTTTTTATTGGAATGGAGTATCGTCTCATGGATCAATGCTCGACATCTCACGGACAAGGGGTGGAGCCTGTGAAAACGTATATCCTGGTGTATGAGGGTTTCTCGCAATTCGAGGTCATATTAGCCGCGCACTTGATGAAAAGGGCGGGAGAGATCGTTACGGTCGGACTGTCCACGGAGCCGATTGTCGCACATGAAGGGTTTCGAATTTTGCCGCATACGACGATCGAACGAGTAGAAGCCTTCTCGGTCGATCTTTTTGTCATTCCGGGAGGCGACCTGTCGAAAATTACTCGCCGAAGCGAACTGGAAAATCTACTGAAGGCTGTCCAAAGCTGCGGAGGTAAAGTAGGCGCTATTTCTTCCGGTACATTGCTGCTCTTGGACGCCGGTCTAGCCAGCGGCCGACGTTTCGCGTCATCCGAATCCATAGAAAATTCGGCGACAGAACGAATCGATCAACCCGTCGTGACGGATGGAGATCTGGTGACCGCTCAATCTCATGGCTATGTGGACTTTGCTTTGGAATTGGGACGTCTGAACGGCATTTATAAAGATGAAACGGATTATGAACAGACGTTACGTTTTTTCAAATTCTTTATGCCGGCCGAGAAATCGGCCACGGCGGATGCTGCGTCTATCCAAGAAACGAGCGATCCATTTAGACCGTCCGGTGCCGGAAAAGCTCGGCGATAAATAGTTGCGGTACAGCGAATTTGAGCCGTAACAGGCCGGATCATAGGCATAATCAGCCTATCCGGCCTCTTTTGCTTGGGATTTGTGTCAGATTACGTTATAATTAACCCATATCGCTCGGTTAGCCGAGCTATCGGCAGGCGCCGGGAGACAAGGCCGTATTCGTGGAAGCGCGGCTTGCGGCGTTTCTTTTCTGCGGATCACGGCAATGAGAATCAGGAGGAATAGACATGACACAAGTTCAAAAAATGCTCGTTTTTGTCGGTTCTTATGCCGAGGCAAATACGAGCGGCGTATACACGTACGAGTTTGACGAAAAAGAAGGAAAGCTCAGCCTGCTGGATCAGACGTCTGATCTGAAAAATCCGACGTTTTTGAATGTGGATGTCGAAAACCGACACATCTATGCGATCGGCGAGACCGAAACGGAAAGCGGGAAAGCTGGCGAAGTCATGATGATCCAATTCGGAGAAGATGGCACGTTGACTCGCTTCAATCGTACAATCACAACGCCAAACACGACTTGCCATGTGCAGCGCGATTCGGAAAACCGCTTCCTGATCGTATCGAGTTACCACGGCGGAATGGCTGGATTGGTTTCGCTGAAAGCTGACGGTCATGTTGGCGAACTGCTCGATGTTCAAACTCATCAGCCCGTGGATGGAGCAGCGCCTCGCGTGCACTCCGTATTTTTTAGCCCCGATCAGAAATTCCTGTTGGTGCAGGATCTCGGTCTGGACTTGATTCGCACGTACTCGCTGGATCGTGAAGCAGGCAAGCTGATTCCTCAAGGCGATACGCATGCCGCCAAGGGTGCGGGCCCACGCCATCTGGCTTTCCACACAAGCGGCAAGTTTGCTTTCGTGATCAACGAATTGAATTCGACTATTGCTTCGTATCGCTATGATGCGGAAACGGGTTCGCTAAGCGAAATCGAAGTTGTGCCGACGTTGCCATCCGACTATACAGGCGAGAATGGCTGCTCCGAAATCGCGGTTTCTGCGGACGGACGCTTTGTATATGGCGGCAACCGCGGTCATGATAGCATCGTAGTCTACGCATTCGACGAAGCTTCCGAGAAGCTGACTTTGGTTGAGCATGTATCGACGGAAGGCGGTCACCCCCGCCACTTCGCATTGACGCCAAGCGGCGACCATGCGTTGGTGGCCAACCGCGATGCGAATAACATCGTGGTGTTCAAGGTGGATAAAGCAACAGGACGCCTGACTTCGACCGGAAACTCCGTTTCGGTCTCGAAGCCGGTTTGCGTACGTCCATACTATATTTAAAAAATTCATGTTTTATAAGTCAACGGTTTTTCCGTCACGCGGAAAAACCGTTTTTTTCTGGATATTCGTGCGCGGGAAAAAGAAGGAACCGCATGAATAGACTAGCCACCAAAAAGCTCTGTATGGTACGCTGGTTGGGATGGGGTCGAATAAGATCTTTACTGAGGAAGTGAGCAAAGGGGGGACCGAAACATGAATGATTTGCCAGCTTCGAAACCGGATTGGCCGCATATCATCGGGGAGCTTCGTTCTTCCGTCACGATAACGGATGCGACGGACCCGAAGCAGCCGCTGATTTTCGTCAACGAGTATTTTTTGCAGCTTACGGGGTATTCGCGCGAAGAAGTCATCGGGCGCAACTGCCGTTTTTTGCAAGGAGCCGATACGCGTAGCGAGACGGCCCGAGAGATTCGCGAAGCGTTATCCAAGTGTATGCCGGTCCGAACGGAAATCTTAAATTATCGGCGTGACGGAAGCACGTTTTGGAACGAGCTGAATATCGATCCGATCTTCGATAAGGAAGGACGTTGCGTGCTGTTCGTCGGCTTGCAATACGACGTAACCGACCGCAAGCTGCTGGAAGAAGAAGCGACCCACGCGGCACGTTCGGCACATGCACAAAGCCGGGCGCTGATGGAATTCATGGGCAAGCTCAACCATGAATTGCGCAACAATATGAACGGCATGCTGGGTCTGATCGATATCGTATTGATGGACGAAGACCTGCCTGCGGAAGTACGCGAATATTTGGAGATTGCCAAAGGAAGCGGTGATTCGCTGCTGAATATCGCCAACGATGCCCTGGATCTTGCGGGAGCTGCCGATGGCCGTATCAAGCTGGAACGTATCGAATTCAATCCGAAACATCTATTGGATTCGATCGTCAAAACGCACCGTCTGCGCGCCGAGGAAAAAGACCTGAACTTGATTCTGGACACGCAAGGGCTGCACAGCCAACGCCTGTACGGCGATCCGCATCGACTGCGTCAAGTCCTGGATAATCTGATCGGTAACGCGCTCAAATTCACGCCGACCGGCAGCATCACGCTGATTGCGGAAGAATCTCATGGGGAACGAAGCGGGGGAGGGACTTCTATTCGATTTTCCGTGCGCGATACGGGGATCGGCATTCCGGAAGAACATATGTACAAATTGTTCAAAGCATTCAGTCAGGCCGAAGCCTCGCATGCCCGCTTATACGGCGGCAGCGGATTAGGCTTGAAAATCTGCGAGGAACTTGTGCATCTGATGGGCGGTACCATCGCTGTCGACAGTCGAAAAGGGGAAGGCAGCACATTTCGCGCGGATATTCCTTTTTCGCCGGAGAGTCCGAATCATCTGCCGGCTTGAACCGCGGCTGTATCGGTCTGTTAGGCATAGTACGTCCTTCATTTAAAGATCGGCAGTCCGATTTTTAAATGAAGGACGTTTTTGCGTGTGTCAGATTATAGATGCAAGAGTAGAGCACATTCAATACATATTCGAAAGCGATTTGTGAAGCAAAAGGCCCGATCTTTTCATGCTTTGCTTCATCGCCGGGAACGCGGATCAGGATCGGACTGAGCTGTGCCAACGGACTTGAGACAGACGAGGTGATCGTCAGAAACGGTATGCGATGATCGATCAGATGGCGGGCGATTTTGGGATAGATCGATGATTTTCCGTGGTAGGTCAAGAAGATCACGCAATCATTCTGACTCAAATTAAGCGTGTGGTACGCCCATTCCGACAGTTCCGTCGCAATGATCGCATATTTATTGATCTTCATCAGCTTGTTCTGAAAGCTTTTGGCCCTGATCTGGGAATCGCCGAGCGCATAGATGAAGATTCGCTCAGCCTGCTCCAGCATCTCGGCGGTCTGTGCCAATACGGCGTTATCGAGCAGCGCTGCGGAGCGATCTACGGTTCCTTTGACCAGCTCCGACATTTCCCGGGCAATCTGTGCAGGCGATTCGTCCAAGCCGAAAGGGTAATTGGGATCGATAGGTCCGCCCGTTCCGTTTTCCTGTTGGAATTCTGCCGCCAGCCCCAACATAAAAGCACGAAAGCCGCTCAGCCCAAGCTTGCGTGTCAGTCGATTGACTGTAGAGTGGGAGGTATACGTTTCCTGGGCCAGCTCACGGATGTTCAAGTTCAACATACGCTCCCGCTGATGCAGAACATAACGGGCAATGCTTGCTTCGTTAGGCGTGAAATTTTTCATGTCCGATAATTGCAGCAGTATTTTCAATAGGCTCAACCTCTTTATATTTCGTATAGGGCAATGAACATTTGGTGCAAAAAAGCAAGGAATCAGCTTGCCTGGATGTTCCTTTATCCCGTTTTTCCTGCAATCGGCTACAGTTCTGTTGCTTTGTTTTATAATGAATGCAAATACGCTAATCCCTTGTCAACGCTAAAGAAGAGGGGTTAAGGAGGAATTGTTATGCTCACGATCGGTTATGTCGGCAACGGAAAAAGTACAAACCGCTACCATCTGCCCTTTTCGCTCAATCGGGATACGATCGACGTCAAAACGATCTATGCCCGTAATTTGGATAAATCGGATTGGGATACGGTGCCCGGCGTGCAATATACGGACGATCTGGCGCAACTGTTGAACGACGCGGAGATTGAATTGATCGTCGTATGTACGCATCTGGATTCCCATTACGAATTTGCCAAAGCGGCACTTGACCATGGCAAGCATGTGTTGGTGGAAAAGCCGTTCATGAAAACCGTCGCCGAAGCCAAAGCTATTTTCGAGTATGCGAAGGAACGCGGCCTGATCGCCCAGTGTTACCAAAACCGCCGCTACGACTCGGATTTCCTGACGACGCAAAAGGTTATCGAATCCGGTAAGCTGGGCGAACTGATCGAGGTAGAAGCGCATTATGACTATTACCGTCCGGAAATTCCGCTGGCCGCGCACCAATTTTCCAAGTATAACAGCTATCTGTACGGACACGCGATCCATACGCTCGACCAGATTCTTTCCCAATTCGGTCAGCCGGAGCGAGTGCATTACGATGTGCGCCAACTGTTGGGCAGCGGGCGAATGAATGATTACTTTGATCTGGATCTTTTTTACGGCGCGCTGAAAGTATCGGTTAAATCGAGCTTTTTCCGTCTCAAAGAACGTCCGAGCTTTGTCGTGTATGGGCAAAAAGGCGTATTCGTCAAGCCGAGCAAAGATCGTCAGGAAGAGCATCTGAAGCTGTTTTATCTGCCAAAGGGACACGCCGACTTCGGTCTGGATACGCCCGGGCATTACGGCACGTTGACCTATATCGACGAAGATGGCGCGTATCGCGAAGAGAAGGTCGTGTCGGAAAAAGGAGACTATGCCCGGATCTACGACGATCTATATGCGGCAATCAAGCAGGGAGCGGAAAAAGCGATCAAGGACGAAGAAACGCTGGCGGCCATGGAGATGCTGGAGACCGGTATCGCGCAGTGTGACTGAACGGTCTTCATAGATTTGTGCCTGCTAACAAAATAAGCACGGGTAGCACGACGAATGAAGCAATGGTCGTCCATAAAATGCAGCGCGAAACAAACTTCGGCGACGCATTGAATTGTTCGGCCAGAATAACCGCGTTCACCGCTGTCGGCATCGAAGCCAGCACCAGCAGTACGCCAAGCAGCAGTCGATCCGCCCCCAGCAGCGTCAAGGTCAGCCAACTGAGCAACGGAGCGATAGCCAGGCGAAGGGCAAGCCCCGCTTGAAACGCACGCCGCAACCGGGGTTCCCACTCGCCGCCTGCGCTGCCGGCCATCTGTGCACCCAGAATGACCAATACGACCGGAGAATAAGCCCCTGCCAGCAGATCGACCCCCGTGTCGAACGAAGCCGGCAGCGTCGTCCCGCTCAAACGCAGCAGCCCGGCGAGCGCCGCCACATATAAAGCAGGCAGCTTTAACACGGCTAAGCCTGCTTTTTTGACGGAAAAATGGGATCTTGCCGCGAAAAAAACGCCAATGGTGTTCACGATGATAATCTGAAGCACGATATAGACTGCGGCTTTATCCAGTCCTGCTTGCCCGAAAGCCAGCAGCACAAGCGGAAGACCGTAGTTCACGCAGTTGGTGAACGAAGCGACCAGCGTAAGGCCGGACTTTTCCGAATCGCCAAGCCGAAGCAATCTGCCCAGTAGAACGGAAACGCCCCACATCGTCAGCAGATTGATGAAGCTGAACGATACGGTGATCCCGATATCTTCCGCCGATACTTGCGCATCGAGCAGCGTGGTGAAGATGATCGACGGACTGAGCAGATACAGAGCCAATACGGACAAAGGCTTCGTATCGAGGCCTTTGATCCGTTTGAGGAGAACGCCCGCAATGACAGGAAAGGCGAGCGGAACGAAGACTTGAACCAGAATAGACACAAAAGAAGACGACATATTGGACACCCACCTATCCTGCTTGACGTATCGGCACAATTTGAGTTGATACAGAGTAATAAGCCGATTGATGTCTTTTACTGTATCGAAGGGAGGGGACGGCGTCCAATACCTCCTGCCTATTAAGCTTATTGGTGATGGTTTTTTCGTTCCACGAACCGGTGAAGCTGATCGAGCAGACCTTCGCGCCGCAAAATCTCCGCCTGCTTGGAACCGATAAGATCAAAATGCGGATAGCGGTCACGGCGATGGATATACGCAGGGCTGAGCCCATTATCCAGGCACCAACGGGCAAGGCGATCCAGATCGGAGCAGCCGACTTTGGTCACCGAATTAATGCCGGGAAAACGGGGATCGAGCCAGAAATGTGTCAGATAGGCGATCTCGCCGCGCTCGACGGATGCTTTCCAGCGGGAAAGTTCTTCTCTGTTGATACCGAATGCCATAGTAACCCTCTTTTCTTCAAAGCTGCTTCTATTATAACAGCCGCCCGGCAAAGAGAGCCACAGCGTGACCAATGAGGCTTGTTCGCAGGAGAGTTAGCGCGTAAACTGGAAGAAGCTTGATGATAGCGTATTCAAAAAAGGCAGGTATCGGGAGGAGACAAACCATAATGCAGGATAATCGGGTAGACGTGGTCACGCTCGGGGAAAGCATGATTTTGTTTCAATCGTATAATCAGGGGGCTTTGCAATATGAACCTCTATTCACCAAGTCGCTGGCAGGCGCAGAGTCCAATGTCGCGATCGGTCTGGCGAGACTGGGCAAAAAAACGCGTTGGGTCGGCCGGCTCGGCAGCGATCCGTTCGGCGATCTGGTGCTGACCACTTTGTCCGGGCAGGGCGTGGACGTGTCGCATGCCGTCCGCGATGCCGAGGCGCCGACCGCCGTTTATTTCAAAGACTTCAAACGTTACGGCGATCCTGCCGTTTATTACTACCGCAAAGGCTCGGCCGCAAGTCGGCTGTCGCCGGAGATGATCGACGAAGCTTGGCTGGCAGGCGCGGGACATCTGCACGTGACCGGCATTACGCCCGCGCTCGGCGAACAGACGGCGGCAGCGACGCGGAAGCTGATGGAGTTGGCACGGGAAAAAGGATTGACCGTATCGTTCGATCCGAATTTGCGGCGCAAGCTGTGGAGTGAAGAGACCGCGAGAAAGACACTGCTGTCGCTGATTCCGTTATGCGATATTTTTATGCCGGGCGACGAGGAAGCGGAATTTTTGCTCGGCAAGCTTGAGATCGAAGCCTATGGCGAAGCTTTTCTGAATATGGGGCCGAAGCTTGTCGCGATGAAGCTGGGGGCGGAAGGTTCGATCGGCTTTACGCAAAAAGCGGTAGTGCGGGCAGAGCCTTTCGCGGTAGATCGTCTGATCGATACCGTTGGGGCAGGCGACGCTTTTGCTTCGGGGCTGCTGTCCGTACTGCTCGATCATCGGGACGAAATCGCGGACGGTCTGGGCGAAGAAGCGTTGCACGAAGCGCTGCGCCGCGCAAACCTGCTGGGTTCGATGGCGACTCAATTCAAAGGGGACTGGGAAGGATTGCCGACGCTTGCGGAAATGCGGGGAATCCTTGACGGGGAGAAAAATGTGACGCGTTAGAGTTTTATTCGCGTGAAGATTGCGTTATGCTGAGTAACGTAGCCGTCGTAGCAGAGATGGATTGCGCGGCAATATGACTTTTGGCAGGCGAAGGGGAGGGGTTACATCGTGACGCAGAATGTGTTGGTGCTGGGAGGCACGCGTTTTTTCGGCAAGGTTCTGGTAGACAAGCTGCTTGAAGCCGGACATACGGTAACGATCGCGACTCGGGGCAATACGGAAGATCCTTTCGGAGATCGGGTAAAGCGGATGAAGGTGGATCGGACGGACGAGGCCGCTTTGGCCGCCGTAACGGAAGGTCTACGTTTTGACGTCGTATACGACAATATCTGTTACACGGCCGATGAAGCACGGGCTGCGATTCGCGTTTTTGCAGGCAAAGTGGGTCATTACATACTGACTTCCAGTTTGTCCGTGTACGGAACGGGCTCGTCTGAGATGCAGGAAGGTCTGGTTGACACCGCTGCGCTGGAAGTGCCGCCAAGCCCGGTTGGCCAAGTGCCTTACGGCGAAGGCAAAGCCCAAGCGGAAGCGGTATTTTTCCGTGAAGCCTCTTTCCCGGCGTCCGCGGCACGGTTCCCGATCGTACTGGGACCGAACGATTACACAAAGCGGCTGCATTTCCATGTGGACCGGATCAAAAACGGCGTCTCGTTCGTGATGCCGAATATCGAGGCTCGGATCTGCTTTATTCATGAAGAAGAAGCGGCCGATTTCCTGAAATGGCTGGGTGAGAGCGGCGTAACCGGACCTTTCAACGCAGCATCGGCAGGCAAGCCGAAGCTGCGTGAGCTGTTGGGGGCGATCGACAAGGAAACCGGCGGATCGGTCATCGTGCTGCCGGAAGGCCCGGACAGCGAAGCTTCGCCGTTCGGCATTCCGGATGATTGGGCGATGGATACGTCGAAAGCGGAGCAGGCCGGATTTGTTTTCCGCAATCTGGACGACTGGTTGCCGGGATTGATAGGGACGCTGGCGCGAGGGGAAGCCTGAGTTCGTCCAGACCGTTTTCGTTTAAAAGTAAAAAAGAGCCAGAGTTGTGTCCCCCGAGGACAGCTCTGGCTTTTTGCTTATTCGTTGCGGGTATCGTGCATCAAATGCTTTTCGGCCGTCTTCGCAGCATCTGATTCAACACTTCGGACAGCACAAGCCCTGCCGCGATCGCACCTGCGATCATGAGCGTCTGCGCGCCGATCTGAAGCGCTTCGTCATACCGGTTTTCTACAAAGCGGCGCATCGCGTTATACGCCATGCCGCCAGGAACCAGCGGGATAATGCCCGCAACGCTGAAGATGATCACCGGTGTCCGGTACATTTTCGCAAACAACTGGCATAAAATGCCGACGAGCAGCGAAGCGGCGAGCGTGGCAGGCGCTTCTCCGATCTCCCCGCGTATAAACACATACAGCACCCAACCGAGCATCCCGACAAGACCGCAATGAAAAAGAGACTTTTTCGGCGCATTGAAAAGGATCACGAATGAGGCGGCAGCAAAAAAACTGGTTAGAAAATGAGCCCACATTAACGTTTACCCTCCTAATGGAAAAAGATCAAAGCAACAGCAATGCCTGCGCCAATTGCGAAAGCGGTCAAACAGGCATCGGCCCCTTTGGAAATGCCGGACACGAGATGGCCCGCCATCAGGTCGCGAATCGCATTCGTAATCAGCAGACCGGGTACGAGCGGCATGACCGAACCCACCGCGATCCGGTCGAATTCATGTCCGAACCCGGCCCAGATGAACAGCAGCGCCAATAGCCCTACCAGCAAAGCTGCCGAAAACTCGGCAAAAAATTTGACCTGCACGATGCGGTGCAGCCAGACAGATGCGGCCAGGCCGGCTCCGCCTGCGATAAAAGCAGCGGGAAAGTCCGGCCAGCTGCCTCCGAACATAATCAGAAAGCAAGCGCTGGTCAACGCCGCAGCCAAAATCTGAACAGGAAGCTTATAATCGAACGAAGCTGATTCCGCTTTGAGCAACAAGGCCTTGGCATCGCGGGCCGACAATTCTCCGGATGCGATCTGGCGGGAAATGGCATTGACCTCTGCGATTTTATTCAGATCTGTCGTACGTTCTTCGATTCGAATCAGCTTGGCTGGCTGTTCGCCGCTGGTCGAGAACATGATTACGGTCGGCGTTACATAGCTGTGGCTTTCGGTCAATCCGAAAGCCGTGGCAATCCGCACCATCGTATCCTCGACACGGTACGTCTCCGCGCCGCTTTGCAGCATGATTTTTCCGGCCAGCAAGCAAAGCTCTATCGTTTCGTAAATGGAAGTTTTTTGTTCCAAAACGTTGATTTCTCCTTCGTCGTTTCGTTCATTACAACACGTGGCAACTTATTGTAACACAACTGAAATCTGTTTTTCAGCTTGTCTTAAGCTTTCGCGTTTATTCTATAGTTACAACCCCCTTAGAAATATATATTTAGGACCGCAGGCGCTAACGAGCGCTGCGGTCCCCTTTTTTTGTGCGGAAGTTTTGCGTCGATCGCCCTTCAGCGGTTATACTAAGAAATCAAGCTATGACTCAATTGCGTAGCACCGCCCTGATAACGGGTAATATGGGGAATCGGCCCGTACGGAATAAAGGAGGAATCGGCGTGAATTTCGGCGCGCGTATGCTGAAAACGGGGATTGCGGTAACCCTGGCTCTATACCTGACGACGCTGCTCAACCTAACGCCGCCCGTCATTGCTGCGATTGCAGCTATTTTTGCCATGCAGCCAACCATATACAAATCATGGACGTATTTTCTCGATCAATTGTTGACCAATACACTCGGAGCCGTCATTGCGGTTACAGCGGGACGCTTGTTATCGAGTGAACCGATCGCGGTCGGCTTGACCTGTATTGTCGTCATCATGATCTGTCTGAAAATGAAGCGCGCCGACACCATCGGACTGACGCTGGTCACTGTGATATCGGTTATGGAGGCGTCGGGAGAGTGGGGCTTTGCGCTCAACCGGTTTATGATCAGCGTTATCGGCATTTTTTCGGCTTTCTTCATTAACATCGTTGTTCTTCCGCCTAAGCCGCGCGAGCAGTTTATCGGCCAGATTCAATCGACGTTCAGCCAGCTTTCGCTGCTGATGCGCACGGCGGTCTCGGATGAGATCAAGGAAAGTGTTTTCCGCGACGAACAGAAGAGTCTGGAAGGCTCGATCCAATCGTTGACGGAAAAGTATAGCTTGCTGGAAGAAGATCAGCATAAGCGCAAACGCCCTTCCTATACGGAAAGCCGTCACCTTGTGGTCTACAAGCAGATGCTGCATACGCTGCGAAAAGGAAGCGAAGTCGTGCAAGCCGTGGAAGAGCACTATTTTCCAACGGCGAGAACGTTGCTGCTTGACAAGCTGTTCGACGACCAATTGGAGTACATGATCAAATATCACGAGCATGTATTATTGAAATTCGAAGGCAAGCTTAAGCCGGACGACCTGCCTTGGCAAAATCTTGATGAAGAAAACGAACGGTTTTCGCAGGCGATGAAAGAATATATGCAGCAGCAAGAGGGAAGCACCATGCGACTGTCGATTGTAGCTGCGGAGATTCAGGCTTATGGTTATAAACTAGAGCGGCTTAACCGACTCGTTGAGCATTACGGCGATAGCGAGCGCAACCGGCCTAAGCCTTGGACGTATTGGCTTAATCCAAAAAACTGGCGCAATCCCAAGTCATGAACCTTTTAAACTTCGTTTATGTAAAAAAGCCCCGGGGTAATGATACAGGAAGACTTTACTTCGGATTGACATAAAGGAGGAAAACGGGATGACGAAAGAAGAGATGCGCCGATGTATCGACGAATGCTTGAAATGTATGGAAGTATGCAATAATTGCTATGACGCCTGTTTGCAGGAAAAAGACGTGGCGATGATGAAAGAATGTATCCGCCTGGATCGCATGTGTGCGGATATGTGCGAATTCGCCGCAAAAGCAATAACGCAAAATAGCGCGTATGCGGCGCAAATTTGCGGACTATGTGCCCAAATTTGCCAGGATTGCGGCAACGAATGCGCCAAGCACGATATGGATCATTGCCGCCGCTGCGCGGAGCAGTGCAAACGCTGTGCCGAAATCTGCCGGGAAATGGCTTCGCAAGCAGCCTAACAGCCTAAGTTCAGATTCGAACGCAAAAAAAGGGAAGGAACGGCCGGAAGACGCGGCTCCTTCCCTTTTTCTGCGACCGGATTTTCGGTGTTCGATATAAGGCAGGAAACATGCGTCGTCTAACGAAATAATCATAAAAGCAAATGCTTCGTACTTCGTACCGGTTGATTTCAACGGGACGCAGGCGTACAATAAAACTCTGTTTGTTCGAGAACTATATTTAAAATCCATTAAATCCATAAATTTCATTATAATTAATGAAAAAAGCAATCAAGCAGAGGGGGACGGAGTCATGGAAATTACAGATCTTGAGTGGAAACGGGAGCAAGAACGCGTCGATGACGTAACAACCAAGATCGGACGCCGTATTCGCGGCCTGGAAGCACAAGTGGGCGAGATGCGCGGCGACGTCGTCGGTTTGCGTAAAGAATTCTGGGACGAGGTCACGATGAACTTTGCCGAACCGGATGATTTGGGCGAGACATCGACCAGTATGCGTCAACAATCTCAGGTATTGGCGGAGCGGGAGTTTGGGCATAAACGTGCTTTCTCCCAACTGGGTAAGCTGCGCCGATTGCAGCATTCGCCTTATTTCGGCCGGATCGATTTCCGCGAAGCGGACGAGAGCGTCACGGAACCGATCTATCTGGGCATCGCATCGCTGTTGGACGACAATGAGCAGGACTTCCTGATTTATGACTGGCGCGCGCCGATCTCCAGTCTTTATTATGACGGATCGCCCGGTGCGATCTCTTATCGCACGCCGGGAGGCAGCGTCGAGGGGGAGATGGATCTAAAGCGGCAGTACGTGATTCGGGATGCCAAAATCCGCGTGATGTTCGATACGGGAATGACGATCGGCGACGAACTGTTGCAAGAAGTGCTGAGCCAAAGCGCGGACGACCGCATGAAAAGCATTGTGTCCACGATCCAGCGCGAGCAAAATGCGATCATTCGCAATGAGCAAAGCCGGCTGTTGGTCGTGCAGGGTGCGGCAGGCAGCGGCAAAACATCGGCGGCGCTTCAACGGGTAGCCTACTTGCTGTATCGTTACCGGGACACGCTGAGCGCCGATCAACTGGTCCTTTTTTCGCCGAACTCGCTGTTTAATAGCTACGTCTCCACCGTGCTGCCGGAGCTTGGCGAGGAAAACATGCTGCAAACGACGTTCCAAGCGTATCTGGAGCGTCGGATCGGTCGTGAGTTCGATTTGGAGGATGCGTTCGATCAACTGGAATATTTGCTGCGCGGGGATGTATCGGAAGACGGGGAGTACGAAGCTCGATTGGCGGGTATCCGCTATAAGTCTTCGCTCGATTATCTTGAAGTGATTCGTGCTTATCGGCAGTATTTGTCGGAGCGCGAAATGATGTTCCGTCCGATCCGTTTTCAAGGACATGAGATTGTATCTGCCGAAGATATGCGCCGCCGGTTCTACGAATTCGATCCCACCGTCAAAATTCCGAGCCGGATCGAGCAGATGAGCAAGTGGCTGATCAAAGAAGTCAGCGAATACGGCAAAAGCCAGCGCGACGAAGAATGGGTAGACGATCAGATTCAACTGCTGGATTCCAGCGCCCTGCACCGGGCATACAACCTGATGCGACGCAAGCAAAAAGGAGCGGCCGACACGTTCGACGATTTCGATCAACAACGCGAAGCCGCGGCGCGCATGATCGTGAACGATTGGCTGAAGCCTGTGCGCAAATGGATCAAGCGCCAGCGCTTCGTTGACGTGAAGGGCATGTATCGCCGTCTGTATAAGGATGAGGCCCTATTTATGAAGTTGTCCGGCGGACGTCCGCTTCCGGCGCTGTGGCACGAGTTTTCCCGCCAGACGCTGGATCGGATCGCCAAGTCGGAGCTAATGTTCGAAGACGCTACGCCTTTGCTGCTGCTTCGGGAATTGCTGCAAGGATTCATCACCAATACGGCGATTCGTCACGTGATCGTCGACGAGGTGCAGGACTACACGCCATTCCAGCTTGAATTTCTTAAACGGTTATTCCCGCGTGCCCGCATGACGGCGCTCGGCGATCTGAATCAGGCGATCTACGGTCACGATTCGGCGCTGGACGACTACGATCCGCTATTGAACCTGTACGGGCGAGACGAAAGCATGGTGCTGCGCTTGACGCGGAGCTACCGGTCGACGCGCGAAATTACCGAGTTCACCAAAGCGATGCTGCCGGAAGGCGAAGACATTCTTGCGTTTACACGCAGCGGAGAAAAGCCGGTGCTGCGGCGATTCGCCGAAGATTCCGTTACGGAGATGGAAGAGGCAATCGCTGCCGATATCGAAAACTTACGCAAGCAAGGGCTGGATTACACCGCGATCATCTGCAAAACGCAAACCGAATGCAACGAGCTGCATCAGCGGTTGAAAGATCGGTTGAACACGCGTTTGATTACGAAAAACACGCCGGCGTTCGAAAAAGGCACGGTTATCGTTCCGGCGTACTTGGCCAAAGGCATCGAGTTCGACGCCGTGCTGCTGCATAACGCTTCGGCGGAACGGTATTGTCGCGAATCCGAGCGCAAGCTGTTCTATACCGCGTGTACGCGGGCGATGCACGTGCTGCATCTGTATGCGGCGGGGGACGTGAGTCCGTTCGTGACTGGGGTGGATTCGAATTTGTATGGGGTTCGTTAAGAACGTACAGCGGACTTCAAAGATTAACAGGATTGAAAAAGAGGGTTCGGGAGTATTCCTGAACCGTCTTTTTTGTATGCAGCCTTTTTCGATCTGCTCGATGTTGACTTTGACGCTACGTTATAGCTTAACGTAATCGGTAGCTTGACCAAGTTAAAGGAGAGATTGAAATGAACATTACAACATTGCGTTCCGATGCCGTTTACAGCCGAATCATGCAACTGCCGCAGGAGGCCAAAAGAGAAGCGTACCGGGAACAAATGCTGGCTCCGTTCAAGGGGAAATGGGAGATTCAGCAGATTCCGTTTCGTTCCGATTCGCCTGGCGGATTCGACGTGCTGACGCTGAATGATCTGATGTATCTGCCTGCGGATCGGATCGATGAATCGGCGCTTGAAGCTGTAGAACTGATCTCGTCCGATCGTTTTTGGGCAGCGTGCGAACAAGTCGTCATCGACAGCTTTTCTTCCTTCGAGCAGCAGGGAATACCGCTTCCTATGCAGAAAGTTGTGTTTACGGTTCTGCTCGGCAATCCGGATAGCGAAATGCTTCGGATCAATGCAGGCTATTCGGGCGACGGTGGCGTTCCGGGCTATATCCTGACCGTACTGACGCCGAACGCTTATACGCTGCCACGCATCCGGGCCGCTCTCGCGCATGAATGCAATCATAATGTGAGGTATCAGTTTATCCGGTGGGATACCCATGTAACGCTTGCCGAACTGATCGTCGGCGAAGGACTCGCAGAGAACTTTGCCGTATCGCGCTGCGGGGAAGAATGGCTGGGACCCTGGGTATCCAAAACGGACGCGGAGACGTTGAATCATGTAATCAAACCGATGATAAAGCCTGAGTTGAATGTTACGGGGTGGGCTCATATCGCACCGTATCTATACGGGGACGAGATCGCCGCTTTGCAGGGAATGACTCCGGCCGGTCTTCCTTACGGAGCGGGTTATGCCTGCGGGTATCATCTGATCCGGCATTATTTACGCAAAACCGGAGTAACGATCGAACAAGCCACTTTAAAAAGCGCCGCCGAAATTTTAAAGGTCACGGAGGATTATTGGCATGCCGAAAGCGTTGTTGACGGTACATGAGGTCGTAAGCATCACAGGCACGACTGCGCGAACGCTGCATCATTACGACCGAATCGGTCTGCTCAAGCCTGCGAAGGTGAAGGAGAACGGATATCGCTTGTATGACCGTAGCAATTTGGAGCGGCTCCAGATCATTCTTTTTTTAAAAGAAACCGGCCTACGTCTTGAAGACATTGCGATATTGCTGAAGCTGCCCGAACCGAAACGCCGCCGAGCGCTGCATGAACATCGTGAACGATTAATGGATAAAAAGCGCCGGTTGGAGCGTACCTTGCAGGACTTCGATCAATATTTGGAAGCCGGAACGATCTTCGGACCGCAGTCGCCGGATATGCCGGGTATCGCTTTGCGTGAGCAGTATGATCGTGAAGCGGAGCTAATCTACGGAGATACGCCAGCGTATGCGGTCTACAAGCAACGCAAGCAGGAATCGGAGCAGCGCCCGCAAGACGAGCATGAGGCTGAGCTGAATCAAGCCGAGCAAAGAATCAACCGCGTGTTGACCCAACTTTTTTCCCTGATCCCGGCTTCTCCCGACTCTCCTGACGTCCAGCACAAGATTGCGGAATGGGCGGAAGCGTTGGGAACCTATACGGAAATTACGCCGCAGCTGTTGGTGCATATCGCGGAAAACTATAGAAGCGACAACCGATTTCGAGCCTACTTCGATACGTTTGGAGGCGAAGAGGGCCAGTTTGCTTCCTTTTTGCATCAAGCTATACAGGCGTACAGCTCGTCATTATCGTATCCGCTAAGGAGGGAGTGAAAGGTGAAAAAAGCAAATTTTCAGGCAGTCCCGACAGACGGAGCGTATACCCATCTGCCGGGCGTGCTGGTCGCGGACCATTACCGGGTATCCGACGAGTATGTCTGTTATCGCCCGGAAGGCACAAAGGATTGGCTGATTATGTACACGCTCTCCGGCAAAGGAACGGCAAAAACCGCAGAAGGCGATTCTTTGGTATGTTCGGCGGGCGTCGTGACCCTCATTCCTCCGGGCACGATGCAGTATTATTTTACGAACGAAGGCGAGATGTGGGAAAAAATTTGGGCACATTACACGCCGAGGCCGTCCTGGTTGGATTGGCTGCCGCCGGATTCCGCCAACGGAGCGATCGGGCAGGTACGGATAGAGGATTCGCGGAGCCGCGAGGCCGTCGAAAAAGCGTTCCGCCGCATCCTCGCTTATCGTTTCGACGCGGCGGTTGATTTTCGCGAGGAGCTGATGCTGAACGCGCTGGAGGAGATCGTGTTGCTGCTGGCCAGCCTGCGCGCCGAACGGCGGATTCTCGATCCCCGGGTCAAAGAAGTGCTGGACGCGATCGCGCACCGGTTTTCGGAAAACTTCGCGGTGGAAGACTTGGCCCGTCAGGTGCATCTGTCGCCTTCCCGCTTGTCTCATCTGTTCAAGGAGCAGGTCGGAGAGTCGATCATCGCTATTTTGAACGGATACCGCTTGAAACAGGCGGAGAAGCTGCTGCGCTACACGCCGCATTCGATCACGGAGATTGCGCTGAGCGTTGGCTTCAACTCGCCCGATTATTTTACCCGGCAATTCGTCCAGTATTATGGAACGGGACCGTTGCAGTATCGGAAGCGGCATATCTCCCAGCAGTAGCAGGTTTTTTCGCTTAAAAATGCTGAACCAAGCCTGTCGCGGATGCCGCTTCGTTTTCCAGTCTTTTCCGATACTGCGAAGGCGTGCATCCTTGATGCTGCTTGAAAACGGAGATAAAGTAGCTCAAGCTGTCGAATCCGACCTCCATCGCGATCTCGACGATTTTGTGTCCGCTGGTTTCGAGCAGTCGGCAGGCTTGCTGCGTGCGGTACCGGTTGAGGTAATCGACAGGCGTTTTGTGCACCATGCTTTTGAAAAAGCGGCAGAAGTAGCCTTCGCTCATGTCCAGCAGCTCTGCAAGATCGCCCAGCTTGATCGGAGACGAGTAATGCTTGTGCATATAGCCCAGTACCTTTTTCAAACGCTCGATTTTTTCCAGATCGCCGCCGGTTGCCGTCGGAACGTTTTCCCGCATATGGCCTTGCAGCAGCGCGAAGATCTGATACAGTCTGGCTTTGGTAGTAAGTTGATAAGCCGGCGCGGAACTTTCGTTGTCTTCGATGATCGCGGCGATCAGCTTCAAAATCTCGCGCTCCCACGGTTCCTGTCCGGTGAGATGGGAAGGAGGGAGCAATTTTTTTTGCAGCAAAGGTTCGATAAACTGCTCCTGAAGATGATCGTACCCCCGGCTGCTTAAAAACTCCCCATCGAACACGACAGCCGAGAATGCGCACGGTTCGTCGCCGACGCGTCTGCCCGCATGCAGCTCGCCGCCGTGGACGAACATGGCCTGACCGGTCTGCACTTCGTGATATTCGGTGCCGATCTGGAAGCTTATCGTCCCGCGAGTCACCATCGTGAATTCCATTTCTTCATGCCAGTGCGAGTCCATAATGGTCGTGTAATCGAGGTCTTCCATCACATAAGAGCTGACCGGATACATCGGGTTGCCGTGGATACGTTCTTCTTTTAATAAAGCACGGTTCATACAGTGGTTCTCCTTCTTTTGGACGTCAAATATGAAATCGTTTCCAAATAGTGGTCGGTAAATAAGCGGTTTTTGAATATGAGGTCAAAATATTGATAGTTTAGATCAAAATAGCGGAAGAAAATTGTTTTAAAGATCAATATCATTATAAACGTAGTCACGGTGATCGGACAAGATCGCCGAAGGCATTCGACAATTGCCAAGGGGGCTTTTACGCATGAAATTTACAGATGGATATTGGATGGTCCGCGACGGATACAATCTGCAAAACCCGGTTGATATTCGCGACGTGGTACAGAAGGACGATTCCTTCACGGTCTACGCGGCAACGAAAAAAGTAGAAAAACGGGGCGATACGCTGAACGCGACGCTGCTGAAAGCGACCTATAGCTCGCCGATGCCAAATGTCATTCGCGTCCGCTTGAACCGTCACGCCGGCGGCGTGAAACAAACTCCCGAATTTGAACTGTACGGTTCGGAAACGAACGTGCAGATTACCAATAACGACGATCTGCTGGCGCTGCAAAGCGGCGAGCTGAAAGTCAGCATCGACCGCAACACCGGCTTCGCCAGCGAGTTCCACTACGGCGCTCGCCGCCTGACAGGCAGCGCGTTCCGCCGTGCGGCGCATATCGAAAACAAAGCGCAAGGCAAAACGTATTTCCGCGAGCAGCTCGATCTGGGCATCGGCGAATACGTATACGGTCTGGGCGAGCGCTTTACCCCGTTCGTGAAAAACGGCCAAACCGTGGATATCTGGAACGAAGACGGCGGCACAAGCAGCGAGCAATCGTACAAAAACATTCCGTTCTACCTGTCCAACAAAGGCTACGGCGTGTTCGTTAACCACCCGGAAAAAGTATCGTTCGAAGTGGCTTCGGAAAACGTGTCGAAAGTTCAATTCAGCGTCGAAGGCGAAACGCTGGAATACTTCATCATCGGCGGCGAGACGCCGAAAGACGTGCTCGACAACTTCACCAAGCTCACAGGTAAACCTGCGCTTCCGCCGGCATGGACATTCGGCCTGTGGCTGACGACTTCGTTCACCACGAACTACGACGAAGAAACCGTGAACCACTTCGTCGACGGCATGAGCGAACGCGATCTGCCGCTGTCCGTATTCCACTTCGACTGCTTCTGGATGAAAGAATACCAGTGGACGGACTTCGAATGGGATAAAGACGTCTTCCCAGATCCTGCGGGCCTGCTTAAGCGCCTGAAAGACAAAGGTCTGAAAATCTGCGTCTGGATCAACCCTTACATCGCGGAAAAATCCGTGCTGTTCGAAGAAGGCATGGAAAACGGCTACCTGCTCAAACGCAAAGACGGCAGCGTCTGGCAGTGGGACATGTGGCAAGCGGGCATGGGCATCGTGGACTTTACGAACCCGGCTGCCGTGAAATGGTACCAAGGCAAGCTTGAAGAGCTGGTCGATCAAGGCGTAGACTGCTTCAAGACGGACTTCGGCGAACGGATTCCGGTCGAAGACGTGGTGTACTTCGACGGTTCCGATCCGGTCAAAATGCACAACTACTACACGTTCCAATACAATAAAGCGGTCTTCGAAGTGCTGGAAAACAAACTCGGCAAAAACGAAGCGGCGCTGTTCGCCCGTTCGGCAACGGTCGGCGGCCAACAATTCCCGGTTCACTGGGGCGGCGACTGCTCGTCGACGTACGAGTCGATGGCGGAAAGCCTGCGCGGCGGCCTGTCGCTCGGCGTATCCGGCTTCAGCTTCTGGTCGCACGACATTTCCGGCTTCGAGCAGACGGCTCCGGCGGACGTGTACAAGCGTTGGGTGCAATTCGGCTTGCTGTCTTCGCACAGCCGTCTGCACGGCAGCGATTCGTACCGCGTGCCGTGGTTGTTCGACGAAGAAGCGGTGGACGTGCTGCGCAAGTTCACGAAGCTCAAAAATTCGCTTATGCCGTACCTGTTCAACCAGGCTGCGGAATCGGCGGAACGCGGCATTCCGATGATGCGCCCGATGTTCCTGGAGTTCCCGGAAGATCATACATGCGCGCCTCTGGATCTGCAATACATGTTCGGCGATTCGATCCTCGTCGCGCCGATCTTCAACGAGCAAGGCGACGTGACCTACTACCTGCCGGCCGGCAAATGGACAGGTCTGCTGGACGGCCAAGTGAAAGAAGGCGGACGCTGGTACAGCGAAAACTACGACTTCATGAGTCTGCCCGTATTCGTGAGAGAAGGCACGCTGCTTGCGGTCGGCGCTCAAAACGACAAACCGGATTACGATTACGCGGACGGCGTAACGCTGCACCTGTTCGGGCTTGAAGACGGTCAAACGGCTTCGGCGAACGTAATCGGTCTGGATGCGAAGCAGTTGGTGGAAGCTTCCGCTGTACGTAACGGCGGCGAGATCAAAGTCAACGTTTCCGGCGGCCAAAACGTCAAAGTCGTACTGCGCGGGATCACGGCTGCGGCAGGCGTGGAAGGCGCTTCGCAAGAAGCGGGCGAGCAAGGGCTCGTATTGACGCTCACAGGCGGTAACGCAACGATTAAGCTGTAATCGAACGGATATGAGGGGTAAAGCTTCTTCCTGGGAGGAGAAGCTTTACCCCTGCTTGCGTATGGATATAAAGTCCAGAGATCGGGATCTGAAGAGGACTATGGATAAGATGTTATGAGAACGCTTTATTCTAAGGAGGAAGAACAAATGACGGAACTGTTTTTGGATATCGAACAGCCGCTGGAGGACCGGGTTCGCGACTTGATTTCCCGACTGACACGGGAAGAGAAACTTTCCTTGCTTCCTACGCGTCAAGCCGCGGTAAAGCGTCTGGGCATCCCTGCTTACAAGGTCGGAGGCGAAGCCGCTCACGGCGTGGCTTGGAAAGGCGTCGCTACCGTATTCCCGCAGCCTATGGGCTTATCGTCGACGTGGAACAAGGAACTTTTGCGCGAGATCGGTTCGGTCATCGGCGACGAAGCGCGGGCTTATCATCATAGCGCGCCGGAGCAGCATGGTTTGACGCTTTGGGCGCCTACGGTCGATATGGAAAAGAATCCGCTTTGGGGGCGTACGGAAGAAGCTTACGGCGAAGATCCGCACCTGACAGGCAAGCTGACCGCAAACCTGGCACAGGGGATGCAGGGCGAGCACGAGTTTTATTTGAAAATGGTGGCGACGCTTAAGCACTTTTTCGCCAATAATAACGAAGTGGGACGTCTGGACGGTTCATCCAGCGTAACGCCGCGCAATATGCGCGAATATTATCTGGAAGCGTTCCGTATTCCGTTCGAAGAAGGCGGCGCGCTGTCGATGATGACCGCCTACAATTCGATCAACGGAACGCCTGCGATCGAAAGTCCCTATGTGCAAAAGTTCGTCAAAGACGAATGGAAAATGGAAGGGTTCATCGTGTGTGACGGCGGCGATTTGTCGCAGACGGTCAATTTCCACAAGTATCATGAATCGCATGCCGAATCGGTAGCCGGAGCGCTTCTGGCGGGCGTCGATTGTCTCACTGACGATGTGGAGTTGGTGATTCCCGCGGCACGCGAAGCGCTGGAGCGTCGTCTGATCACCGAAGAAGACGTGGACCGCGCGCTGGTCAACATCTTCCGTGTGCGCTTCCGGCTGGGTCAATTTGATCCGCAAGAAAACAATCCGTATGCGCAAATTCCGGAATCGGTACTATGCGCTTCCGAGCATGCACAGCTAGCCAGACGTGCGGCAGAACAATCGGTCGTGCTGCTGAAAAACGAGGGGATTCTGCCGCTTCGCCTGTCGGACGTGAAAAGCGCGGCTGTTGCAGGACCTACCGCAGACGCGGTCTGGGCAGACTGGTATAGCGGCACATTGCCGTATCGGGTATCGATTTTTGACGGGATTGCAGCCAAACTGGATACAGAGACGCAGGATGGGGGCTCGGCTGGCGAACTGGCCCGACGTTCCGGAGAAGCCGCGACCGTGCAGGAAGCGAACGATGCGGTGGAGACTGTGGACGAGCCTGCTCGTTGGACAGCGCTGCGTGAGCAGTCGGCCGCCGGATTAGCCAATCTTACAGGTGTCGTTCGGTATGTGGAAGGCAGCGATACGGTACGCTTAGTCGATGCCAATGAAGGAAAAGCGCTTGGCGTGCAGAAAGACGGGACAGGCATTCTCCGCGTGCAGGCCGATGCAACAGACGCGTCTCTTTTGGAATTGACCCGTTGGGGCTGGGGGCAGCATACGCTGCGCGCTCACGCCAATGGCCGATTCGTCAGTGCGCAGGACGGCCAGGCGATTGCCGCTTCAGCCGAGCATATTGGAGGATGGTTTGTCAAAGAACTGTTCGATCTGGAACAAGGGCTCGATGGCGAGATTACGCTGCGCCAGTGGAACGGGGCTCCGATCGGATGGGATTCGTCGGCGGAGGTCTCCGATACAGATACACATACCGAACCGGAACATCTTTTAGCTGAAGAATCTGATCGTACACTTCGGGCTTTGGTCACGGAGGGTGAAGACGCCGCTGCTCCATTGCGACTCGAGATCGTGCAGGACGGAATCGCCCAAGCGGCGGAAGCGGCACGTCTGAGCGACGTCGCGATCGTTTGCGTAGGCAACAGTCCGTACATTAACGGCAAAGAGGAGATCGATCGGCCGTCGTTATCGTTGCCGCCTAGTCAGGAAGCGCTGATTCGCGCCGTGCATGCCGCTAATCCGAAAACGGTGGTCGTGATCGTGGGCAGTTATCCGTTCGCTCTGGGTGAAATCGCAGATTTGGTTCCGGCCATTTTGTATAACGCGCATGGCGGACAGGAAATGGGTTCGGCGCTGGCGGATATTCTGTTCGGGGATGTCGCTCCGGCGGGTCGTCTGAGCATGACCTGGTATCAGTCGGAACAAGATCTGGCGCCTATGCTCGACTACGATATCATCAAAAGCGGGCAGACCTATCAATACTTCGAAGGAGACGTCTTATATCCGTTCGGACATGGATTGACGTACAGCCGTTTCGAATACGGAGCACCCACGCTTGATCAGGAGACAGTCGCCGCGGAAGATACGCTTCGCGTGACATTCGAACTGGCGAATACAGGCAATGTCGACAGTGAAGAAGTAGCGCAATTGTATGTTCGGGCAGAAGCTTCTTCGGTCAAACGTCCATTGAAGCAGCTCAAAGGTTTTGAACGTATCCGGGTTCCGGCTGGCCAGAGCGTAACGGTAAGCTTTGAGCTGCCTGTGCGGGAGTTGGCTTTCTGGGATGTGTCCAGAGATCGGTTTTGCGTCGAATCCGGCGTGTATACGCTGCTAATCGGTTCGTCTTCGGCGGATATTCGCGTGCAAACGGCTGTGACCGTCGTCGGAGAACTTGTTCCGCCGCGCAATTTATACCAGACGACCCGTGCGGAGAACTTTGACGATTACGAGCAGGTTCTTTTGGATGAAGGGGAACGCGAAGCGACAGCGGCGGCTCCTGTTCACTCTGATATACCGGGTGAGTTAATCTTCCGAAATGTCGATGTGTCACAGGGAGTTTCCGGTTGGAAGCTGCGGGTTCGGAGCGGGGAGTCCGCAGGGCGTATTGAATTGCGTCTTGATGGCTCAGAGGGCGAACGGATCGGCAGCGAAGAGGTGGAAGTTTCCGGAATCAAGGCTTGGAACACGCTGGAAGCTCCGCTTCTGAAAGAGATTCCACAATCCGAGACTCCGGCTTTGCTGCATATTACGCTGCACGGGCCGATCCGTCTAAGCGAACTGACCTTGATTCCGATTCGTTCCTAAACGTAAACGATACGTTAACTTGACAGCTTCGAAGCCGCCCCGTATGGTCAAGGGGCGGCTTATTTATTTACAATCAGCAGAACGGGAGCGATCGAGCATGGGGGTTAAGTTGATTACGGAATCGATCCGAAGCGTGGGCGTTTGGGTAGGACTTCCGATTAATGTATGGATCGTGGCGGAACAAGACGGGATTACGTTAGTGGATACCGGAATGTCTTTTATGAGCAAAGGAATTATAAAAGCGATCCAACGCATGGACGCAGGCCCGCTGAAGCGAATCCTGCTCACGCATGGACATGCCGATCATGTAGGCGGACTCCAAAACATTTTGCGGGTCTATGACGTTCCGGTCTATATGCACGCTGCGGAGATTCCGTACGCGGAAGGGCAATTGGCTTATCCGGACAAAGACAAAGCGCATGTTCATGTGGAAAAAGGGATTTTACAGCCTCTTCCGCTTGCTTCGGGAAAAAACAAAGAACTGGACGTTCACGGATCGTTGATCCCGTATTGGACGCCCGGACATTCTCCGGGGCATGTCGTGTATTTCCATCGCGGCGAGAACGCATTGCTGGCCGGCGATTTGTTCAACGGCAAGCGCGGCAAATTGATCCCGCCCCGCTTCACGCCGGACCCGGAACTTGCGATGCGCAGCGCTTTCGGGATCGTGAGGGAACTTGACCCGGAGCGAATCGAGGTCTGCCATGGATCTACCGTATATCGGCCTGCGGGGAAAATGGACGACCTGGAAGCGGAGATCCGGCAGGCACGCGAACTGGAAGCCAAGCTGAAAGCACGTAAAGAAGCGAAAGCCAAAGCGAAGCGGAGTAAAGCGTAAAGCCGGACCGTATAAAGCGAGTAAGCAAAACGGCGCAGCAGTAAGCTTGGCAGAGTCCAAGCTTTGGCCGCGTGAACTCAAGCCGTCCTTTTGCGCTACTCATAATGAGGATTAAGTGCAGAAATGCACTTATTTTCTGCTTATGATCGCTTGAATCCAAAATAAGTGCACAGATGCAATTATTCGACCGGAAAACCGACCAGTTTCTAAAAAAAGCGAAAAATAAGCGTATCTGAGCGCTTATTTGCTTGAAACGGCCGGATCTACCGGGATTAATTGCATCTATGCACTTATTCGACGTCTACGCGATAATAAGACGGTAACGGTAACGGTAACGGTAACGGTAACGGTAACGGTAACGGTGAACCGG
This sequence comes from Saccharibacillus sacchari, assembly GCF_037722395.1. Taxonomy (GTDB): domain Bacteria; phylum Bacillota; class Bacilli; order Paenibacillales; family Paenibacillaceae; genus Saccharibacillus; species Saccharibacillus sacchari_A. The sequence continues at coordinate 173,567 of NZ_JBBKAR010000001.1, forward strand.
AACGCGATTTGCGGCACCGTTTTTTCAACGTCTAAGCGGTTTGGCCGAGCCTACCGCCCATTGCTTCGGCTTTGCTTAAACAGGCTGCGCTTGAATATTACCCGATTCCCGGCTCAGCTTTCGATCGCAGGGCCGTCGCCGTACCGCTCGGCATTGCGTTCGATTTTGCGAAAAGCTTCCGCCAGCAGCTCAAGCTGCTCCGGCGTGAAATCTTCGATCATGGCGCTGTTATGGTGCCGCTCGATCACGGACGTCTCTTCGGTGACCTGACGGCCTTTTTCGGTCGGATAGATCAGGTACGCGCGTCGATCCGCCCGGTCGCTGCTGCGCATGATCAATCCTTTGCGGTGCAGCACATTGAGGATGCGCGTAACGGTCGGCTGATCTTTGACGGTGCGCTCGGCGATTTCTTTTTGGTTCATGCCTTCCTTGAAACAAATGCAACACATGACGGACCATTGTTCCGGCGTCAGATCGTAGTCCTTGAGGTTTGCGGCGAGACGGTTACTGACTTTTCGATAAATGACGCCCAGTTGAAAACCGATCGAATCTTGCGGCTGATACAAGGCTAATCCCCCTCTGGCGCGGCCGAATTCCGCCCCCGCGGCCCGGCCTGCTTGTTCTGATTTGCTGCTTGCTCACGCAAGTATACGAAGTTCGGAAAGCGGTGTCAAATGCGCAAATAAAGAAAACCGGCGGATTCGCGCCCAGCCGACGCAACGGATCAGATACGCGGCGAAAACTCGCCGGGAAAAGCCAAGCTGATCCGCGTTCCTTTGCCGGGAGCGGAATCTACCGTGATCGTGCCTTTGTGGGCGGTGACGACGGCGTAAGCGATACTCATACCGAGCCCCATGCCGTCGATGCCTTCATCGGTGCTCGTTCCCCGGTAATAGCGGTCGAACAGATGGGCTTTCGTTTCGTCGTCCATCCCGATTCCGTCGTCTTGGATCTCGATGACCGCATCGGCGCCTTCGCCGGATACGCGCAATCGAATCTGCGTGCCGGGACCGTTAGGTTTAACGGCGTTGGAGATCAGATTATCCAGCAATCGCTGAAACCATTTGGCGTTGGCGGAAATTTGGATGCGGCCGGGCCATGTTTTGCTCGGCTTTTTTACAGTGTACCAGACAAAGCTTAACGGCTGTTAAAGCACGCGATTTCTTTTTGACGCGGCGTTAAGCGAACGTTAAGGTCAGCTTTAGCGTTTATTTAACGCGGCGAGTTAAGCTTGAGACAGAGGTGATAAGGGGTATGAAAAAAAGGAATCATGCGATTGACGGGTTGAGAGGGTTCAGTTTGTCGGGGATCATCGTGGCGAACATGCTGATTTTCCAATACGGGCTGTTCGGGGAAACGGTGCCGGAATTGTTCGGGATCAAAGGAGCGGATCTTGCGTTTCATTCGTTCCTGTTTATTGCAGTGGTCGGAAGTTTTATGCCGATCTTCGCGTTCTTGTTCGGTTTCGGCATGGTCAAACTGGCGGATAGTCTGAAAGCGCGCGAGCTGCGTCCCAAAAGCCATCTGGCGCGGCGTTTTTTGCTGTTGTTTATATTCGGGATGCTGCATGCGACGTTTTTGTGGGAAGGCGATATTTTGACCTTTTACGGCGCGACCGGATTTTTCCTGCTGCTGTTCCTGAACCGCAAACCGAAAACGCTGCTGGTCTGGTCGGTGCTGCTTTTGGCCCTTACGGGGGCGCTGGGCGCTTCGCCGATGGAATCGTCGGTCAAAGGATTAGGGCAGTCGGAGCATACCGAAAGCTATATTTTGCAAAGCCGCGACGTGTACGGAACCGGAACGTATGCCGAGATCAAAGACTTCCGCAACAACGCCGATCCTTTCGGGGAAGAAGAAGGCTGGATCATGGCGATCGCTATCGTGCTTGCGCCGTTGATGATCGCGCCCATGTTTTTGCTGGGGATGCGCGCGGCGAAAGTCGGCACCTTCGACGATCCGGTCGCGATGCGCCGCACGTATGCCCGCAGGGCCGCGATTTTCGTTTCGATCGGGCTGCTGACCAAAAGCTTCTCCGTGCTCGGACCGCAATTCGGCGGAGGCGCGCTGCCCGGTATCGGAATCGGCGAGACGCTGGGCGGTTCGCTGCTGGCGCTCGGGTACATTTACGCGTTCATGCTGCTGTACGCCGGGAGCCGCCGGGTCGCGCTGCTTGAACGGTTTGAAGCCGTCGGACGGCTGTCGCTGACCAACTACTTGCTGCAAAGCCTGATCTGCACGACCGTTTTCTACGGTTACGGACTGGGACTGTTCGGCCGCGCGGGCGTGTTCGACGGAACGTTGATCGTGCTGACGGTCTATGCGGCGCAATTGTGGCTCAGTCTTTTGTATTTGAAAAGATTCCGTAACGGGCCCGTGGAAAAAGTGCTGCGAATCTGGACGTACCTTTCCTGGAAAGGACGTCCGAGAAAACCGGTGCGCGTTGCGGAACCGTTGGAGGGCGAAAGCCGCGTTTCATGATCGGTTATCGCAAAGCGTAGCACGTCTGCGCCGGATCGAGACGTTAAAAAGCCCGCTCACTCCGAGCGGGCTTTTTAACGTGCCGAGAAAACCTAACGTAACTGAAAGCGAAAATTCAGACACGATACGATCGGAATCATAAAAATAAGTGCGAATATACACTTTTTTTCTTTGAAAATTTCCGTTTGGAGAGAATAGGTGCGGATATGCACTTGATTCCTCCGAGTTTTGCTCTTTTTCGCTTTTTTTCTTCAAATAGTTGTATATACGCACTTATTTGAAAAATCAAGAGCAAATCGAGCGAAATAAGTGTATTTGAGCACTTATTTCAACCGACTTAAGACTTCGTGTTTGCTTCTTCTTTGACCGCATCCGCGGCTTTCGGCACGGATTCCCAGTCTTTCAGGAATTGGTCGATGCCTTTGTCCGTAAGCGGGTGCGCCCACAGCTTCGGCAGGATCGAGCCCGGAATCGTCGCGATATGCGCGCCCGCGAGAGCGGCTTGCTGCACATGGCCGATATTGCGGATGCTGGCCGCGATGATTTCCGATTTCAGGCCGTAGGTGTCCAAAATGGTACGCAGATCGGAGATCAGCTCCATGCCGTCCAATCCGATATCGTCCAGACGCCCGATAAACGGGCTGATATAAGTCGCTCCGGCTTTCGCGGCCATCAGGCCCTGGGCGGCGGAGAAAATAAGAGTAACATTCGTTTTGATGCCTTTTTGCGTCAATTGGTGGCACGCGTACAGTCCTTCTTCCGTCATCGGAAGCTTAATAACTACGTTCGGTGCCCATTCCACGATTTCCAACGCTTCCGCGATCATGTCGTCGCCTTTGAGCGAGACGACCTCGGCGCTGACAGGACCGGGAACAATAGCGGTTATTTCCTTGATGACGTCCTTGAATTGGCGACCTTCTTTCGCGATCAGCGAAGGGTTCGTCGTTACACCGTCCACCAAGCCCAAGCGTACGATCCGCTTGATTTCATCCAGATTACCGGTATCCAAGAAAAATTTCACGTCGATTCCTCCTCGAAAAAAATTAGGAAGTTTTCGTGCTCTTTCCGCGAAAAACCCCGCATCTATTACTTTCACCTTTTCAAGCGATTTTGACACATATTTCTCGGAACTATGCTTGCAAGCTTGAATCGGAAGGTTAAAACTCGATATAATCATAGATAGTCGACTCTGTACGTTGGCGGTACTTTGCCGTTGCGTAAGAAACGGACAAACTTGAGGATAAGGGGAACAGGGATGAGTAAAAACAAAAAGCCGGCGCCGAAAAACGGCAAGCCGCAGGGTGCGAAGAAAAACACAGGGGGAGCGGCAAGACCGCAAGGCGCGCCGAGACCGCAAAATCAAAACACAGCCGCTTCCCAGTGGACGTCGGGTTCGAAGCGTAAAAAGAGTAACCTGGGAATTATCGCATTGGGTTTTGTCGGCCTGATCGTCGTGTTGGCGGTGCTGATCTTTGTACTGACGAAGGTTGGGCAAAATCAAACGACTTCTTCCGCGGAGCCGGTCATTTTGACAAACTACGACGCTTCCAACCAGCCGACGCTGGGCAATCCGGATTCCAATGTGCAAATTGTTGAATTCGGCGATTACAAGTGCCCGGATTGCAAAATCTGGACGGAAACGGTGCTGCCGGAACTGAAAACGAAATACCTCGATACGAACGAAGCTTCGTTCCAATTCGCGGACTACCCGTTCCTCGCGGACGATTCGACGCTGCTCGCGCTGGGCGGAGAAGCGTTGTACGAGCAAAATCCGGAATACTTCTGGGCTTACAACAAAGCGGTCTACGCCAATCAGGACACAAGCAAAGTTCGTGACAGCTGGATTACCGAAGACTACATCGTCAATCTGGTCAAAGAAAACGTACCCGATGCCGATATCGAGAAATTCACGAACGATCTGAAAAACAAAACGTACCAGGCAGCCGTGGATGCCGACGTCAAAGCAGGCGACGACAGCAAAATCACCGGCACGCCTTCTATTTTCGTAAACGGAACAAAGGTAGAAAATCCGACGCTCGAAAACGTGGAAGCGGCGATTGAAGCAGCAAAAGCAAGCTAAGAAAGCTTATCTGCCCGGCGTATAAGGAATCGGCAAAATAGATTCCTTGTCCGCCGGTTTTTTATCGTTCAAAATCGTTGAAGCCGAAACGAATCGGGTTGCGCCAGCGTTAGTAAGGATGTATGTATAAAGGGAGGAACATAGATGGACAGTCAACAGATCGGCGATTATATGGGCGATTTTGAAGGACAGGACGCGATCTCGTTCGAAGAACCGGGCGTATGGAATATGTTCGGCGATCTTTTGGGCGGAGCGCCGTTGTGGTTTTTCATTCCGTTCGTATCGGTATTCGTGCTCGTGATCGGCAGCATCATTTTCGCGATCGTCAGAGGCACTGCGCGGTACGCCAAAAACAATGCTTCCGAAATCGTGGCAGTGCCCGCGCGCCTGATCGGCAAACGCACCGAAGTATGGGGAGGCAGCGGAGACAGCCGAGCCCGAACCAGTTATTACTTGACGTTCGAAGCGCAAAACGGCGATCGAAAAGAATTGGAAGTGAGCGGCGAACAGTACGGGCTCAATATGGAAGGCGACGAAGGTGTGCTGACGTTTCAGGGCACGCGTTTTAAAGGATTCGACCGAAACGCCAGAGCATGAATCAAGCGAAAACCGCGCAGGCTGTCCGGATACGGGTAATGCTGTCATAAGCCTTATCGAAGGAGGAAGCGGCATGGAGAAACGTATCAAAAACGTCACCCTCGCGATCATCCGCGGCGACATTACCAAGTACGCCACCGATGCGATCGTTAACGCGGCCAATTCGTCACTGCTCGGCGGCGGAGGCGTAGACGGAGCGATCCACCGTGCGGGCGGGCCTGCGATTTTGGAAGAGTGCCGGAAAATTCGCGATCGCCAAGGCGGCTGCGACACGGGAGAAGCGGTCGTGACAACAGCAGGGCGGCTGCCCGCAAAGTTCGTCGTGCATACGGTAGGCCCTGTGTATCAGGACGGGAGCAAAGGCGAGGCGGAGCTGCTTAAGCGCTGTTATCTAAACTCGATCCAAGCAGCGGTAAAGGTCTCGGCCCGGCGCATTTCTTTTCCGAATATATCGACAGGCATCTACGGCTATCCGAAAAAAGAAGCGGCCGAAGTGGCTGTCGCAGCAGTAAAAGAGGCTATTCAAACGTATGCCGGACATTCGGGCGAAACGTTTCTGGAAGAGGTGGCCTTCGTCTGCTACGATGAAGAGAACGAACGACTTTACCGGCAGTTGCTAGACCAGGAAGGTCGGTAAATCGGCAAAAGGAGAACCAGAAGCACGATGACTCATGCGATCAAAGCACGAATACAGGATTTGGAGCGCTATAACCCATCTCAGACCGCGGAAAATGATCTACAAGAGTTTTGGTCGAGTACGCTGGCTGAGTATGCTGAAAAACCGTTAAACGGGAACAGAGAACTTGTACAGACTCCTATGAGCGGTATGGACGTCTACCTGACCACCTACGAGGGTGCGGACGATACGCCGCTGCATGCCTGGTATTTGACGCCGAAAGCTGAACGCGGAACGAAATTCCCGTGTGTGGTTCATTACCACGGCTACACAGGCAGCAAAGGAATGCCCGAGCATTTTGCACATTATATTCTGATGGGCTTTGCCGTGCTGTCCGTAGACGTACGTGGGCAGGGCGGAGATACGGGCAATCGGCAGGAGCAGTCTTACGGCGCGATCCGGGGCTGGGTCACGCCGGGCATTTTACAGCGGGAGACGGCCTATTATCGGGCGATCACGATAGATGCGATACGGGCGACGGAGTGGGCGGCCGCGCAACCGGAAACGGACGCGGAGCGAATCTTCGTTATCGGTGGCAGTCAGGGAGGCGGTCTTGCCATGATCGTGCCCGCGTTGAGCGGCATCCCTAAAGCAGCGGTAGCTCATATTCCGAATATGTGCCATATGGACTTCGGGATTTTGAATTCGAACAGTTCTTTATCCGAAGCGGCGGAATTTGTCAGTCGGCATCCCGAGCATTTTGACACCGTGCTGAGAACGCTCAGTTATTTTGATAATTTGAACTTGGCGCCGCGTATCCGGATTCCGATTATGGTATCTTGCGGCCTCAAAGATCCTTGCTGCATGCCGGAGACGGTCTATGCCGCTTACAACCGAATTGCGTCGGAAAAAGAAATGCGGGTCTATCCGTTCGACGGTCACTGGGTATCGGACGGACAGAATCGCTTGGCGATGGAATTTTTGGCTCGGCATGCTGGATTGGTGTGACCGGATATGGAGAAGCTTCTGAAATCGCGTGATCGGCGCGGATTTCAGAAGCTTCTTTTTTTATGTAAAAGTATTTAATTTTCTTTAAGTCACATACTTTACTTTTGTAACCTTGTGTATTATGATGAGAGTATAACAAATATTACTTAAGGGAAACAAATAACGATATAACTAAACAAAATGGAGGCAACTAGCATGAGCAATTATCGGATTCATCCGGAAGCCCATATGGGACGGGTTCAATTGAAAGTCAGTCAGATCGAACGTTCGGTACGTTTTTACAGTGAAGTGATCGGGCTTAAGCTATTGGCTCAGACGGAAAAAACAGCTGAGTTCGGCGTGGAAGGCAGTGGCGTGCTGCTGGGGATCGAAGAAGTACCGCAAGCCCAAATCATGCGTCCTCAATCCGTAACGGGCTTGTACCATTTTGCAATCCTGCTGCCAAACCGCACGGCATTGGGCACAACGCTGCGCCATCTGGCCGAAACCGGAATAAGCATCGGGCAAGGAGACCATCTGGTGAGCGAAGCTTTTTACATGAATGATCCGGACGGCAACGGCATCGAGATTTATGCGGACCGTCCGCGTTCGGAATGGCAAAAAGACGCCAAAGGCGAGTATGTGATGGCAACCGATCCGGTCGACGTAGAATCGCTGCTGCAATTGGCGGGCGCATGGAACGGGATGCCTTCCGGTACAATCATCGGTCACGTCCATCTGCATGTCGGCAACTTGCCGGATGCACGCAAGTTTTATGTAGAAGGACTTGGTTTTGACGTGGTGTTGCACTTCGGCAATGCGGCTTTGTTCGTGTCGGCGGGCGGTTACCACCACCACATGGGCTTGAATACCTGGGCGGGCGTAGGCGCACCGGCGGCTCCGGCCAACGCGGTTGGTTTGAAATACTTTACGATCGTTTACCCAAACGAAGGCGAACGCGACCAAGCGGTTACGGCTCTTCGCGAAGCTGGAATCGAAGTTACCGACACGCCGGAAGGCCCGTCGGCGCTTGATCCTTTCGGAAACCGTGCGGTGTTGGTTGCGGCTCTTTAAAATTAAGTGTTTTGCGGGCGATTCCGACCTTGAGCCACGAGGTTGGGATCGCTCTTTTTGCGTGCAAAGAATGATTCGAACGAAAAGGCGAAGGGTCAACAAAAGAATAGAGACGCATTGCGAAAGGGGAACGGTTATGAGAGTGATCGGCATATTGTTTGTCGCGCTGGGTTTGTTCTGGGTAGTGACCGGAGTGTTTTTCGTAATTAATCCGTCTGCGGAAAGGATCGCATATCCGGCCGGCGTGATCGCGCTCGCTTTTTCTTTGTTTTTTTTCCTGCCGGGCGCTTTGGGGACGTGGATCGGTTCGCGGCTGATCCGTTGGTCCAATCGCCGAAAACGCCGCCGCATGGAAACCGAATATCCGAGTCTGGATCTTGCGAAACCGGACGTTCCGCAAAGCGAGGCGCCGCCGATCCGTTTGGACAAACCCACGTCGCCAAGCGGCGATATTTACCGGACGGCGTCGCCTCGGCCGCGCACGGACGCGTCGGAACTGATCGTGGCCGTCTGCCGCTCTTGCGGTCGCCGCAAAACGATACGGTCCGGTACGCAAGCGGAATGCGAATATTGCGGTTCGGTTCTGGCTCCGGATTGACCGGAATCTCTTATCTTTTCCGACAAAAATCCTTTGACAACAAGTGAACGGTATGAGACGGTTTTACAGTGAGCAAGATCATTACGTGAAAAAGGATGGAAGAACGATGGCGTTGATCGAAGTCGTAAAATACAGCGGGCCTTCCGGCATGCTCGTCTGGAAATATCCGAATGAAGAGCTTGGCACATGGACCCAATTAATCGTAAACGAATCGCAGGAAGCTGTGCTGTATAAGGGAGGCCGTGCAACGGACACATTCGGTCCGGGACGCCATACGCTCAGCACAGCGAATATTCCGATCCTCAACAATATCGTCAACCTCCCGTTCGGCGGAGATTCTCCATTTACCGCCGAAGTCTGGTACATCAATAAAGCAACCGTGCTTGATGTCAAATGGGGAACGTCTTCGCCTATCCAACTGAGAGATCCGCAGTACAATATTATCGTTCCCGTGCGTGCTTTCGGGCAGTTTGGAGTAGAAGTCGTCGATGCGCGTTCGCTGTTGACGAAGATCGTAGGGACGCTGCCGCAGTTCGATCAATTGTCGCTGGTGAAGTATTTCCGCGGCATTTTGATGATGAATATTAATGAATTGATATCGGGCTATCTGGTTCATAAAAAAATCGGCGTGTTGGAAATCAATGCGTACATTACGGAAATCGCGGCCGAGATCGAGTCGAAGGCGGGGGTTGTATTCGAGGAATACGGGATTCGTTTGAAGCATTTCTCCTGTGATTCGATCAGCGTGCCCGAGGACGATTCGTCGGTGACGCGGCTGCGCGAAGCGCTGGCCAAAAAAGCCGAGATGGATATCGTGGGCTACACCTATCAGCAGGAACGTACCTTTGATACGCTTGAGGGCGCAGCGACCAATGAAGGATCGACCCAAGCGGGCGTGATGGGCGCGGGACTGGGACTTGGCATGGGAGTCGGGATCGGCGGAGCATTCGGCGGTCAGACTTCGGAGTTGGGACGGCTTATGAATACCGGTCCTACACCTTCCAACGTAGCGCCTGCGCTCAAACAGTGCCCGGATTGTCATACAGGCAATCCGGCAAGCGCAAAATTCTGCTCAGGTTGCGGCAAAGTGCTTCATGTACCGCAGCCCGTAGAAGAGCAACAGCATCCATGTAACGCATGCGGTCATCCGCTGCCCCGGGATGCCAAATTCTGCCCGAATTGCGGGGATCGATACAAGGCTTGCGAAGGCTGTGGAGCCGACAATGCCGAAGATGCTTCCGTATGCGGAAATTGCGGTCGAGAGCTGCCCAAGCCTTGCGTTCATTGCGGCGAGGCGGTAGCTCCTTCGGCAAAGTTCTGCCCGAGTTGCGGAAAAAGCCAGGGAATTACGGCTTGTGCGGGTTGCGGCCATGAGCTTGAAGCCGGACAGAAGTTCTGTCCCGAATGCGGGCGAGGGATAGGGCAATAAAAAGCGGCGATGAAGCAAGCGGACGGTTTTGATCAGAAAAGCGGCTTATTTTTTGTACGATCGCAAGGGAAGTCAGAGTAGAGGTGGAAGAGATGAAAGTTATAGGCATCATCATGAATGTGTTGGCTACGCTTTGGGCGGGGTTAGGTCTGTTGGTTATGCTGATTCCGGACGAGGATTACACTCCGCTTGAAGACTTTATCGGCTCGAGTATTTTCTTCTACGTTCCTGCGCTCATTGTGATCGTGATCGGTTCGTTCATTATCCGCGCAGCCAATCTCAATCGGGCCAAAGAAGAAGAATTCCGTTCGAACGCGGCTTACAATCGTCGTTTGAGCGAAGCGCGTGCCGATTATGACCAGGCGACCGGTTATCGAGGACCGAGCAGCCGCAACGAGCCGCGCCGCGAGAGCGAGTTTGCGCCGCCCAATCCTCCAGGCTCCTATACGTCGGACGGCAGCGCTTATGATAGCGGTAGCTCCGGACGTCCGATGCGGCCTAACCAGGCTCCGATCGTCGAAGCGACTTGCCGCTCGTGCGGAGCACGCAAAACACTGCGAGCGGGAACATCGGTCGAATGTGAATATTGCGGTTCGACCATTACGGCCGATTAAGGCAGAAATAGTCGACCGAATCTTTTTGCGAAAGGAATTTTTGAGCCATGAAACCGATCTTTGAAAATGACTGGGCGAACATTTTGCATCCTGAAATGCAGAAGCCCTATTATTTGGAATTGCGAAGCAAGCTGGCTGACGAGTATCGTTCGCGGACCGTCTACCCGGATATGTATCGAATTTTCAGCGCGTTCCATCTGACCTCTTTCGCGGACACGCAAGTCGTCATTTTGGGTCAAGATCCCTATCATGGGCCGAATCAAGCCCACGGCTTAAGCTTCTCCGTACAGCCGGGTATTCAGGTTCCGCCTTCATTGGAGAATATTTACCGCGAGCTTCATGATGATTTGGGCTGCCCGCCGGTTCGTCATGGTTTTCTGGAGCATTGGGCGAAACAGGGCGTATTGCTGCTCAACAACGTGTTGACCGTGCGCAGAGGAGCGGCGGCTTCGCATCAGGGAATAGGCTGGGAAACGTTCACGGATGCGGCGATTGCAGCGATTAACGAACGGGAAACGCCAGCGGTCTTCATTTTGTGGGGACGCAGCGCGCAGGAAAAAGGTTCGTTTATCGACGGGAGCCGGCATCTGATCATCAAATCGGCACATCCGAGTCCGCGTTCGGCGGATCGCGGATTTTTCGGCAGCCGTCCGTTCTCGCGCACCAATGCTTTTTTGCGAGAAAAAGGCTTGTCCGAGATCGATTGGTGCCTGCCGGAATCGCCGGAAGGGTTAAAGGAAGAAGGGAAAACGACAACATGAAAAGTTATCCATATATCCTGTTCGACGCAGACGACACTTTGCTTGATTTCCGGCGCTGCGAACGGGAAGCTTTTACGACATCGTTGACAGAGTCGGGCCTCGGCTTGGATTTTGAGCTGTGTTTCAAAAGTTATACAACCATCAACCGGGCACTTTGGCTCGATTATGAACAAAATAAAGTGACGCAAACCCAGCTTCGCAGCGAGCGTTTCCGTCGATTATTCACACAATTGGGAATCGAAAGCGATCCGGAGACGTTCGGAGCGACCTATTTAAGGCATTTTGCGGCAGGATCGTTCCTTACGCCAGATGCGCTTGCGGTCTGCGATGCGTTGAAGCCAACGCTGAATCTGTCGATTATCACCAACGGAATCAGCGACGTGCAATTCTCCCGGATTTCCGGCTCGGAGCTGAAAGACCATTTCGACCATATCATCGTCTCCGATGATGTCGGTTCTGCCAAGCCGGCACCGGAAATTTTCGATTACGCGATGCGCAAGATCGGGTGCGACGACAAATCGCAAGCGCTGATCGTCGGCGATTCGCTGTCTTCCGATATCCGGGGCGGACATAACTACGGCATCGACACCTGCTGGTACAATCCGGGCGGATTGGAGAACACAAGCGGCATCGTACCGACTTACGAAATCACGTCGCTGACCGAATTGTTGGCATTAGTGGGAAACGCGACGGAAGCAGCAACCGAAGCTTAAAACTGTAAAAAGACGAAGCATCTATAGATGCCTCGTCTTCAACTTGCCGAGAAAGCCTAACGTAGCTGGAAGAGAGAAGACGGAGAAAGAAATTCAGTGCAGAAATGAAATGTTCGCCTTTGAAACCGAGAAAATTCCACTGAAAATTCAATCTTTTTCTCGGTTTCAACACGCGATCGGAACGAATTTATTTCGGAGTTTTCTCGCTTCCCGCGCCCACGTAACTTTCTCGGCATCCCGAGACGAAGCATACACAGATGCTTCGTCTTTTTGCTTTTATAACAGAGGGAATCGATTCAACCTTGAAGCACCCGATAGTGATGCCGGGCGACAATATCGAACCCCAATGTTTGATACAACCGAACCGCCGCAACGTTGTCTTGCAGCACCTGCAAATACAGTTCGGCGGCTCCGCGTTCGATCGCCCAGCGCGTCAACTCGCCCATCATGCAAGCAGCCAGTCCGCGGCGGCGATAATTCGGTGACACCATCAGATTGCTGATATAGCCGAAATTTCCTTGCGAAACGACCGTTCCCAATGCCGCGACTTTTCCGTCGATTCGCAGACTGGCAAAACACTTGTCCGCCCGGATTGCCTCGAATATCGAAGCATAAATCGGCTCTCGCTCGGCAGGAACCTTTTTCAGTTCGGTAAATTGCTGCAACCAAGCCTCGTTCTCCGACCTGTGATTCGGTCGCGGGAGGCTAAAAGTGATTTCGCCGCATTGCGCAACCGCCGGACGTGCAGCAATCCTCTCCAGCGAAAGTTTTGCCGAACCCGCCATCAAATAACACGGCTCGCTAAGCGCATACCCTGCAAGCTGAAGGTGTTCGTCCAGTCCTGCGGGTGAAGTCTCGCTGACGTAAAAGCAGGCGTCAATCCCGTTACGTGCAGCAAAGCTTTCGGCTTGTGCCAACCAATCGTTTCCGGCGCCGGATTCTGGGAAAGGCCCGACTGCCCACACGCTGTTCGCCCGACGGCTGACTCCGCTCGCAGCGCGAAGCTTCCAGCCATCCAGCGCTTCCAAAACTTGCGGCGGCCAGGCTTCGATCGTCAATTGCTCCAACAGGCGCGCCCGCTCCAAGCGATCTGTCTTTTGCTCAAATGGCATCATTGGCGGTGCTCCTTTTCAATCAGATGATGCAACGGATTATAACGTTTCGACTGCGTTTTCGGCAAGACTTGATTTCAGGCGATAAAAATGTTGCCGGGAAAGCTTTCTTTTTGACTGTTGAAAACGCTACAATTACAATCAGAGTGAGAAAGAAGCGTTGTCTGTATCAAATGTTACAGGGAGTTGACCCCAGACAACGTAACTATTTTGGGATAGCGATGAAGGAGGAGACGGATTTTGGATTATCGGATCGAAAAAGACACGCTTGGAGAAATGAAGGTACCTACGGACAAAATGTGGGGTGCCCAAACGCAGCGCAGCAAAGAGAACTTTCCGATCGGCCAGGAGAAGATGCCTTCCGAAGTAATACGCGCTTTCGCGATTTTGAAAAAATCGGCGGCGCTGGCGAACCACGATCTCGGCAAGCTGTCGGAACATAAAGCGGGCGCGATCGCGCGCGCGGCCGACGAGATTCTCGAAGGATTGCTGGACGAGCATTTCCCGCTGGTGGTCTGGCAAACGGGCAGCGGCACGCAGTCCAATATGAACGTCAACGAAGTTATCGCTTACCGCGGCAATCAACTGCTCGAAGGCAAAGGAGGAACCGACGAGCGTCTGCATCCGAATGACGATGTGAATATGTCGCAAAGCTCGAACGATACGTTCCCGACAGCCCTGCATGTAGCAGGCGTGATCGCGGTCGAGGATAAGCTTCTGCCGGCGATCGCTGTATTGAAAGCCACCCTCGACGAAAAAGTCGAAGACTTCAAAGACGTGATCAAGATCGGCCGTACGCACTTGATGGACGCGACTCCGTTGACGTTGGGCCAAGAAATCAGCGGTTGGTCCGCCATGCTGGAGAAAAGCGGCAACATGATCAAAGAAAGCGTGCAGCATATGAAAGAACTGGCAATCGGCGGCACAGCCGTCGGTACAGGGATCAACGCGCACCCGGAGTTCGGCGATCGCGCGGCTGCTTATATCTCCCAGTTCACCCAAGCTAAATTTACATCGGCCAAAAATAAATTCCACGCGCTGACCAGTCACGACGAGACGGTCTACACGCACGGAGCGATCAAAGGACTGGCGGCGGATCTGATGAAGATCGCCAACGACGTGCGGTGGTTAGCGAGCGGTCCGCGCAGCGGCCTGGGCGAGATCCGCATTCCGGAAAACGAACCGGGCAGCTCGATCATGCCGGGTAAGGTCAATCCGACCCAGCCGGAAGCGATCACGATGGTCGTGGCGCAGGTGTTCGGCAACGATACGACCATCGGCTTTGCGGCAAGCCAAGGCAACTTCGAGCTGAACGTGTTCAAGCCGGTCCTGATCTACAACTTCCTGCAATCCGTCAATCTGTTGGCCGATTCGATCCTCGCGTTCAATGACAAATGCGCGGTCGGCATCGAAGCGAACCTGGACAAGATCGAGCATAACCTGAACAACTCGCTGATGCTCGTCACATCGCTGAATCCGCATATCGGTTATGAGAACGCGGCCAAGATCGCCAAAAAGGCGCATGCCGAAGGCACGTCGTTGAAAGAAGCGGCTCTGGCTACGGGATTGCTGACCGAAGAAGAATTCGACCGTTACGTTGATCCGAAAAAAATGATCTAAGGAGGATGACGCATGACAGAACCTGTTCATAACCAAGACGAACTGGAGCCTTTGCGTTATCCGATCGGCCGCGCCAAAGATGCGAAGGAATCCAATGCCGGGCAACGCGAAGAATGGATCGAGCATATTCGCCGCCTGCCCGATCGACTGGAAGAAGCGATCGAAGGGTTAAACGAGGAACAATTGGATACGCCTTATCGCGACGGAGGCTGGACCGTGAGGCAGGTCGTGCATCATTTGGCGGACAGCCATATGAATGCCTACGTCCGGCTCAAGCTGGCATTGACGGAGGCAGGTCCCACGATTAAGCCCTACGAGGAAGCGGATTGGGCCAAACAGCCGGATGCTTCGGGTATGGCGGTCGGCGCTTCCTTGCTGATTCTTCGCGGCCTGCATGCACGCTGGACCTTCGTATTGGAATCGTTGACGCCCGAGCAATGGGAAAAAACGTTCTTCCATCCGGAATCCGGGCAATGGACCCGTCTGGATACCCAGGCTTCGCATTATGTCTGGCACGGACAGCACCATACTGCGCAAATCACGTCTTTGAGACAGCGTTCGGGCTGGAATTGAATAGGAAAGCAGCGGCAAAAAAAGGACTTCGTTCTCTTTTTACAAAGAGGCGAAGTCCTTTTGCTTGGAACGTTCTTGCTGATCGGCTGCCTTATTTCGATTTTCGCTTCAGCCCGGTAGGGGGAGGGCTGAAGCCGGAAACGATTAACGGAACGTGCTGTTCACGGCAGACGGCGAGTTGTCGGAAGTCGCTTGAGTTTTCGGCGTCACCGAATTGTCGGAAGCGGAGAACGTATCCGAAGAAGCATCGCGTACGTTTGACGCTGCGGCAACCGGAGTGCTTGCGATCACCGAATTTTTGCCGAGCAAATGATCAAACGAGATCAGGCCGTAACCGTACAGGTTATCGCGTCCGGCAGCGCCCAGATCGGTCGCGCTTTGTTGCAAAGCGGTGCGAATTTCGGCAGCCGTCAGGTTCGGATACGCTTGTTTCAATACGGCAACCATGCCGCTGACGAAAGGCGCTGCTGCCGATGTGCCTTCGCTGATTTTGTATTTGCCGGATACGCTGGAGCTAACGATGTTGACGCCCGGAGCCGCCAATTCGACATTGGAGCCTGTAGCGGAAAAGTCGGCGCGTTGCAGGGAAGAATCGACGGCTGCGACGGCGATGGTTTGCGGCGATTTGGCCGGGAAAGCGAGCGTGTCGCCGCTACCGTCCGCCGTGCCGTTGTTGCCTGCCGCCACGATGACCGTGATGCCTTGATCGGCCGCTTTTTGCAGCAGGTCTTGTACGGCGCTGGATTGCTGAGGGAACGACAGCGACAGGTTGATGATGTCCATATGCTGACGAATCGCCCAGTCGATGCCTTCGGCCAGCGATTGAGTCGAGCCGTTGCCGTCTTTATCCATGACTTTGACCGCATACAGCGAAGCGTCCGGTGCGATACCTTTGTACGCTTTGCCTTTGGCCCCGATGATACCGGCTACGAAAGTTCCGTGTCCGTTATCGTCGTTGTACGAAGTGACGCCTTCCACCGTCGATGTGCCGCCGCTCACTTTGAGGCCCGAAGCGTCGGAGATGCCGGTATCGAGAATCGCGATTTTTACGCCTTTGCCCGTGTATCCGGCCGTTTGCGCTTTCGACGTGTCGATCGCATTGTAGCCCCAAGCGCCTTGTTGGATTTTGGCGGCGGAGGAAGCGGCAGCCGGAGCAGCCGTCGTATCGGAAGCCGATGTCGTCACGTTTTGAGCAGCCATGCCGCTATAATTCTCGCTCAGCTCGATCGACTGGATCGAATCGCTGGCGCGAAGTTCGGCCAGGCCGGCTTCGTTCGTGCGAAGCGACATCATGTCCAGATTCCAGTAAATATGGTAGTCGAGATCGTGCGTCACGTTCAAAGCCAGACGTTCGCCGTCCTGATCGGAGTATTTAACGAAAATGTCGAAAACTTGTTTCGACATTGCTTGATTTTGAGTCGTAGATTCGACATTTTCTGAACGGTCGACTATAACAGAAACTGACAAAGTGGAAAACAGTAAAACCGATGAAATTATGGAAAACAAAAGCTTTTTACCTTTAATTTGTCGATTCATCTAAAATCCCCTACCTTTTTTAACATTTTTCGACTTTATTCGCTATTTTTATTATCGGATGTTAGAGAAAAGTTGTGAATAGATAAATTGTAAAAAATATAAAAAATAGTTCAATAAACGATTATTTTCGACAAAATTTGTTGCACTTTTTTTAACGAAGTCGACAAACATTTGGATCATAAGAAAAAAGATTGTTTTACCAAAACCAATTGCCTACAATGAATGGGGAAGACTTTTTCAAAATGTCGAAAAGAACGGAGTGGTGGATATGAACACGAAAAAACTGGCCGCTGAACGGGCTGTAGAGTCAATAGAAGAAGGAATGACGGTCGGACTCGGAACGGGGTCGACAGCTTATTTTGCGATCGAAAAGTTGGGGCAGCGTGTGCAGGAAGGATTGACGATTCGCGCGGTAGCCACTTCCAAGCGTTCGGAAGAACAGGCGCTGGGATTGGGCATTCCGATTGTTCCTTTTGCGGAAGTGGGCAGAATCGACATTACGATTGACGGTGCGGACGAAGTGGATAGGAATCTGCAACTGATCAAGGGTGGCGGAGGTGCTTTGCTGCGCGAAAAGATCGTGGCCGCGCGCAGCGACAAAATGTTCGTGATCGTAGGCGAAGACAAATTGGTGGAAACGCTCGGAGCTTTTCCGCTGCCGGTCGAAATCGTACCTTTTGCCCATGAATGGACGTTGGATACTCTGAAAGCGCTCCATCTGAATCCCAAGTTGCGGTTGGATAACGGCGACTTGTACGTGACCGATAACGGAAACTACATAGCGGACTGTCACGATGTGCAGATTACCGATCCGGCTAAGCTGCATGCGAGTCTGAATGCTATTCCCGGCGTCGTGGAAAACGGATTGTTCGTCGATATGGCGCACACGGTCATCGTAGGTCGCGAGAACGGGAGCATCGATATGATCACCAAATAAGCTGACTTGAGCGATCGCGGTACGAGCTTGATTCCGACCAAATTGGATGTTAACGAACCGACCAATTTGCATAGGAATGGGGAACTTTATTAATGGAGAAAAATAACCGAAAAACATCTTTTGCCGATCTTTCGACAGGAAATCCCGAGACGATCACGATTCTGGAAGGCGATGTGGTCACGCTTCGCAGCGTGACGCCGGCCGATTATCGCGAGCTGTACGATTTGGAGTACGGAAGCGAGGATCAGGCATGGACGGAGTGGGACGCGCCGTATTACAAAGCCGAAGAAAAGCAGGAGACGTTCGAAGAATTCGCGCAAGTGTACGATAAGATGAAAGAAGCGAACCTTTCGTGGGAGCCACGTTTATTGGTCGAAACCAAGAAGGGCGTCATGCTCGGCGTGGTGACTTCGTATTGGGAGCATAAGCCGTCCAATTGGTTGGAAGCCGGCATTGTGCTGTACCGTTCGGGGACATGGAGCCGAGGCTGCGGAACGGAAGCGCTGCGGCTATACGTCGGTTACCTGTTCCAAAAGTTGGACGTGCCGAGAGTGGGCATCACCACCTTGTCGGGCAACGAACGGATGATGCGGGCGGCGGCTCGGATCGGGATGCAAATCGAAGGCCGGATGCGCCGATGCCGAATCGTGCGCGGCGAGCTGTACGATTCGATTCGGATGGGGATTCTGCGCGAAGAATGGGACGCGCTGCATGGCTCTTCAGAAGGTTGATTTTCAGATGTCAAGTTGCGTATCCCTGCCCGGTGTGGGAAGATGGACCCAAGGCGGTAAGGGGTCATCGGCGATAAAATAATCGGGAGGGATACGCGTATGGGTATGTGGATCAGGAACGAACGACCGCGATTTTTGCGTTCTCGAAGCGGGTGGTCGGTGTGACGGTCCGTAACGAACAAACGTTGTTGGGAGATATTGACCGGCTTGCGGCGCAGGTCACGGAAGAGCACTATCGGATTCAGCCCGATTTGTTCGAACGCTACGGGAAACCGGGCTTCGAGAAATCGCGGCGCGATACCGTATATACGCTGCAATATTTGGCCGAAAGCGTCCAAATGGACAGTCCGTCGCTGTTCGTTCATTACATCGGATGGCTGAAACAGCTGTTGTCCGGCTACGGGCTCACCGATGCGGATATTCGGCTCAAGCTTGAACTCGTGCTTCGCTGTGTCCGTGCGGAACGGCGCGACGAATGGACAGACCGAATGGTCCGCATTTTGGAAATGGGCATTTTGCGCACGTCGGAGCCTGCGGAGACGCCTTCGTTCATCGCTCGGGAACATCGCCTCGGACCGGATGCGCGTTTATATCTCGACGCGCTGCTGCGGAGCGACCGGATGGAGGCTTACGCGTTGATCGACGGATTGATCGAACGCGGCGAGAGCATCCGGGATATTTATCAATATGTTTTTCAAGCTTCGCAATACGAGGTAGGATTGCTTTGGCAAACGCAGCGGATCAGCGTCGCAGACGAGCATTACTGCACGGCGATCACGCAAAGTGCCATGTCCCGGCTTTATCAGCATTGGATCGGCGACGAGCGTCCGTCTCGCGGAGGCGTGCTACTTTCGGCCTGCGTCGGCGGGGAGCTGCACGAGATCGGGCTGCGCATGCTGACGGACGTGTTTGAAATGGAGGGCTGGGATACGCATTATCTCGGCGCCAACACCGACGAAGAGCAGCTGCTGGAAGAAGTGCTGCGGCGCGGCGCGGATATCGTGGCGTTGTCGGCGACGATGACGTTTCACGTGCATATCATGAAGAAACTGATCAGCGTTCTGCGTACCGATGAACGGGCGGCCAAAGCGATCATTCTGGTCGGGGGCCTTCCGTTCAATGTCGATCCTTCGCTATGGAGAAAAATCGGCGCGGACGGTTACGCTCCTGATGCGGCAAAAGCGTTGCAGGAAGCGGACCGGCTCATGGCCGCACGCGTCCAAGGCGCGGAGCGTAAAGCACGCGAGCGGGAGGAAGCGGCCGCGGAAGGAGGGCATGAACTTGGAAGCTGAGGACAAGAACAAAATTCAACGTTTGCACGCGATCATCGAAAACCTCAACGATCGGATCGTGCGCGGTCAGATGAAGGAAGAGAAAATTCTAAACGAATTTTCGTCCACAAACAACGAGTTGGTGACTCTTCAGCGTCAGCTGGCCAAAAGCAACGTCGAGCTTGAGAAAGCCATGCGCGAAGCGCAGCGGGCCAACGATTCGAAAAGTCGGTTTCTCGCGATGATCAGCCATGAATTCCGAACGCCCATGAACGGCATCCTCGGCATGACCGAACTGCTGCGTCAAAGTCCGCTTGCATACGAGCAGCGCGGATGGACGGAATTGATCGAAGAATCCGCTTCCGAACTGCTGGGGATGGTCAACGATCTGCTCGATTTGTCCAAAAGCGATGCGGGCGCGCTGACTATCGAGGAAAAACCGTTCGATCTTCGTCTGGTAGTCGAGCATGTCGTGCAATTGCTTCAGCCGAAAGCCCAGGCCAAACGAAATATCGTCAGCGCCGAATTCGAACCGTCGACCGCCGGAATCTTAAAAGGCGATCCTACGCGCATTCGTCAAATTCTGATCAATTTGATCAACAATGCCAACACGTTTACCGAAAACGGTATGATTCAAGTCGCCGTATACCCGCTTCCCGGTTACCGTGGCAGAATTCGCTTCGAAATACGAGACAGCGGTATCGGGATTTCGCAAAAAAATATCGATACGCTTTTTCGGCCGTATGCGCAGATCGATTCGGGCGAAGCCAATGAAGGCACCGGCCTCGGCTTGATGATTTGCAAATCGCTGGTTAAGTCGATGAAAGGCGAGATCGGGGTGTTTAGCCGCGAAGAAGCGGGATCGACGTTTTGGTTCGAACTGGATCTTCCCGAGGTTGACGAGCCGCGGAAGTCCGGAGCCGCTTTATACGCCGTTTCCGACAATGTGCCGATTGCGTCGAACCTAAGCGTATTGGTCGCGGAAGACAATGCCGTCAACGGCCGTGTGATCCGTATGCAGCTTAAAAAACTGGGCGTGAATTCGGTCGAAGTCGCGGAAAACGGCCAAGCGGCGGTCGATGCGTTCCGCAGCGGTTCTTACGCGTTGATACTGATGGATAAACAGATGCCGGTGATGGACGGGACGGAAGCCGCGCGCGCTATCCGCGAGATTGAGCAAAACGAGATGCGCAAACCCGTGCCGATCGTCGCGCTGACGGGCGAAGCGACCGAAAGCGAGCGGGAAGCTTGTTTCGCGGCCGGAATGAACGATTTTTTGTCCAAACCGATCAATATGGACACGCTGAAAGCCGTGCTTCAAAAATGGGTTTCCAAACGGTCCGGGCAAGCGCTCGATCCCGATGTCATCCGCGAATTGATCGAACTGGACGAAGGAGACGATCCCGAGATTTTCCGTTCGCTGCTGGAAGTATACGAGGAAGAAACGCCGGCCAAGCTGTCGAAGCTGGAAGAGCTGGTGTGCGAGGGGAATCTCGAACAAGCGATGAGAACCGCGCACAGCCTAAAGTCGGGCAGTCTGAGTCTGGGCGTTCATTATTTTTCCGAACTGCTGGAACAGATCGAGTACAGGCTGAAAGAAGGTCAGACGGAGCAGGTAAAAGACATGCTGCCGGGATTGAACGGAGCTTACGAAGCGGCTTGCGCCGAATTGCACCGGTTTGCCTGAATGCGGGCGGACCGGTTGTTTCGTCTTCAAGGACGGAGAGCAAGTTCGCCACAATCATAATTTTTTAGGAGGATTTTATGCTGCAATCCGTTACGGAACAGGTACGCGACGACAGAGTCGCCGCTCTGGTTGAATTGGCTGTTTTTCCTGATCCCGAACAAGTGGAACAGGCGCTCGCTTTTTACGAGCAAAACGAAGAAGCTGAGCTTTTGGCTTATATCGAGCAAGGCGAGATGCTCGGCGTCGTGGGGTTCAAGCCCAGCGGCGACAAAGAAATCACGATCACGCATATCGCGGTTGATCCGGGCAGCCGCGGACTCGGCTACGGGCGGGGAATGCTGCTCGACCTGATGGTTCGGGAGCGTCCCGAGCGCGTTATTGCCGAAACAGACGAAGAAGCGGTCGACTTTTACCGCAGCGTCGGTTTTTCCGTGATCGGTCTGGGCGAAAGCCCGTCCGGGTTGGAACGTTTCCGCTGCGTGTACGAAGCGGACGAGGAAGAATAAAATCGGGCACGTCCCAAAAAAATCGAAAATGCCGTGGGAGGGTCCGCGTATGGGAACGTTTTTGATTCAAAGAGCTCAAATCGTGACGATGAACAGGATGCAGGAAGTTTTTTTCGGCGATCTGCTGATAAAGAACGATGTGATCACACAAATCGGGCCCGACTTGTCCCATGTTCAGGCGGACCGGGTGATCGATGCAGGCGGAAAGGTATTGCTGCCCGGGTTCATTCAGACGCATGTGCATCTATGTCAGACGTTATTTCGCGGCAGGGCTGACGATCTGGAGCTGCTGGACTGGCTTCAACAGCGGATATGGCCGCTTGAAGCCGCACATGACGAGGAATCCGTCTACTATTCGGCGATGCTGGGTATAGGCGAATTGATCTCTAGCGGAACGACAACTTTGCTCGATATGGAGACGGTGCACCATACCGATTCCGCATTTCGCGCCATGGCGGAGACGGGGATTCGAGCCGTGTCCGGCAAGGTGATGATGGACCACGGCAGCGAGGTTCCGCAAGCGCTTCAGGAGAATACGGCACAATCTCTGGAGGAAAGCGTTCGGTTATTGGAAAAGTGGAACGGCTACGACGGAGATCGCCTTCAGTATGCTTTTTGCCCGAGATTCGTCGTGTCTTGTACGGAAGAGCTGTTAATCGGTGTCCGGGATCTGTCTGAGCGCTACAACGTTCGGGTACATACGCATGCTTCCGAGAATCGCGGCGAGATCGAAGTGGTAGAGAATGAACGGGGAATGCGCAATATCGTTTACCTGGATCATCTGGGGCTGGCCAAGCCGAATTTGATTCTGGCGCATTGTATCTGGCTGGATGAACAGGAGAAAGAAATTATTCGCGAGCGGGGCGTCAAAATGACACATTGCCCCGGCTCCAACCTGAAGTTGGCTTCCGGTATCGCTGAAGTTCCGGATATGCTGAGTCGCCATGTGCCGGTAGGATTGGGAGCGGACGGCGCGCCGTGCAACAATAATCTCGATATGTTCCAGGAGATGCGCTTGGCAGCCTTGATTCAAAAACCGATACATGGACCCACTGCCATGGATGCCCGAACCGTTCTACGCATGGCGACGATGGGCGGTGCAGAGGTGTTGGGTATGGAACAAGAGATCGGCAGTCTGGAAGTCGGTAAAAAGGCGGATATGATCCTGCTGGACCTGTACGACTTCCATACCTTCCCTTCGCATGAGGTCGATATCTACTCCCGCATTGTCTACTCGGCTACGCGCGGCAATGTCGATACCGTCATCATTGACGGTAAAGTCGTAATGGAAAACCGGCTGATGCGTACCCTCGACCGCGATATCGTACTGCGCGAAGCAGATCGTTCCATTGCGCGGCTGGTTAAACGCATTTAATAAAGATCAATCGAGAAACTCCAACGTAGCTGGAAGCGAGAAGACGGAGAGGAAAATTCAGTTCAAGACGCCTTTGAACTCGGAAAATTCCTTATTCAAATCCCATCCATTTTCCGAGTGAGACAGCGAATTGAACTGAATTTTTTCTCGCAGTCTTCTCGCTTCCCCGCGCCCACGTGACTTTCTCGCCAGCCTGACCTTTCCTCGATTTCGGGAAAGGTCTTTTTTTCAATCCGTTTGACAGCCGAACCCAAAAGTTTTATAGTTTCACTATTGAATAGTTTCATAGTCGAACAATTCGATTAGAGAATCAATCTGGAAAAGGAGGGAATGCAATGGACGAACGGACCCGTAAAAGCAAAGAGCTTCCGCCCGAAGATACGAAAAAACTCATCAATAAGTTCCTCGCTTCGTGGATGGCGATTGAACGGGAGATGGGTTCGGTTGTGCGCAGACAAATGAGCATGGATTTGACAAGCGACCAATATTATCTGCTTCAACATATCATGCAATACGGTCCGCGCACGTCATCCGAGCTGGCGGATACGTTCAAAGTGGTCAAAAGCTCGATTACGGCGATCGTCACGCGATTGGTGGATCGCGGACTGATCGAACGCACACGCAGCGAAGAAGATCGACGGACCGTCTATTTGTCGCTTACCGAGAATGGTCAACAAATCGCCGAGCAGGTGGAACGGCGAATCTCGGAAGCCGTCGGTGGTTATTTGAGTCATTTTGAAGAAAAAGAAATTTCGATGGTTATGGCGGCATTTGAAAAGCTGGCTGAACTGGTCATCGAAGATGGAGGCAGAGATAAAGAATGAGAACCATACTGAAAGCCAGATGGATCGTTTTGGTTGTCTGGCTTGTTGCGGCGGTCGGGTTATTTTTGACAGCGCCGTCCATGTCGGATTTGGTCCGGGAAAAAGGCGGAATCGCGGTTCCGGAAGGCTACACGTCCACGGAAGCTTCGGCGATTCTGTCGGAATTGGCGGCCCAGGAGGGGGGAGCGGAAGGGACGACGATTGCGCTCGTTTTCCATAATCCCGACGGGTTGACCGCCAAAGAGAAGGAACAGGCCAAGCAAGCGGTGGACGCGATAGAAAAAGACAAAGAAAATCTGCACGTCACTGCGATCCTGAGTCCGTTCGACCAGCCGGAGCTGGAAGATCAGATGATTTCGGAAAACGGGCAAACCATTCTTGTTTCGCTTACTGCCGAAGTTGCGGAAGGCGAAGCGGCCGAAGTACAAAGCGGCTTGGAGACGACGCTTGCTCCGTATGAGGTCGAGCATTATCTGACCGGTCAGTCTTTGATTAATGAAGACACGGTTCGCAGCTCGGAAGAAGGGCTGAAAAAGTCGGAATATATTACGGTCGTCTTTATTCTGTTGATTCTGGTACTGGTATTCCGCTCGGTCGTAGCACCGTTCGTACCTTTATTGACTGTGGGGCTCAGTTATATCGTTTCGCAGAGTATCGTATCGTTTTTGGTTGATCGGTTCGACTTCCCTTTATCCAACTTTACGCAGATCTTCATGGTTGCGGTCATGTTCGGGATCGGGACGGACTATTGTATTCTGTTGATCAGTCGGTTCAAGGAAGAGATGGGCCGCACCGAAAACAAATGGGATGCGATCGTCGAAACGTACCGAACAGCGGGACGCACGGTTATCGTATCCGGTATTGCCGTGCTGGTCGGCTTTGCGGCTATCGGATTGTCGCAATTCATGCTGTATCGCTCGGCGGTGGCTGTAGCGGTCGGTATCGCGATCATGCTGCTGGCAATGGTGACCATCGTACCGTTCTTTATGGCCGTACTGGGTCAAAAAATGTTCTGGCCTTCCCGCAAAGCGATGGGACATAGCGAAAACCGTCTATGGGGCTGGGCCGGCAAGTTTTCGATCAAACGTCCGTGGGCGGCTATGCTGATCGTACTGGCCGTATCGCTTCCGTTCCTGCTTACGTCGAGCGGAAAACTGTCGTTTAACAGCCTTGAAGAGATTCCGGGTAATTACGAGTCGGTGCAAGGCTTCAATATTATTTCGGACAGCTTCGGTGCAGGGCAAGCCATGCCAGCCAAGATCGTAGTTAAAAATGATCAGGCTATGGACAATGCGGAATACGTGGCGATTGCCGAACGGATCAGCCGCGAAGTCTTGAAAGTTGACGGCGTGGACAGCGTACGCAGTGCCAGCCGTCCGACAGGCGAAGAACTAAAAGACTTCAGCGTGGCTGATCAGGCGGGCACCCTGAAAGACGGTCTTGGCGAAGCCAATGACGGTCTAACCAAAATTCAAGACGGTCTGGCTGACGCCAGCAAGCAAATGAGCGATAACGCTCCGCAGATCGAAGAAGCCGCTTCCGGCGCGGATCAACTCGTCAGCGGAACCGAAGATTTAAAAGCCGGGGTTGTACAGCTCGGCGACGGGTTGTCGCAAATCGAAACCGGCATTCGTTCGGGCGCAACCGGTGCAGGAGATTTGCAAGCCGGCCTCGCTCAAATGAAAGCCAGCGCGCAACAACTTG
Organism: Saccharibacillus sacchari; assembly: GCF_037722395.1. Classification (GTDB taxonomy): domain Bacteria; phylum Bacillota; class Bacilli; order Paenibacillales; family Paenibacillaceae; genus Saccharibacillus; species Saccharibacillus sacchari_A. The sequence goes on from NZ_JBBKAR010000001.1 coordinate 199,390, forward strand.
CCGATGCACACGCGCAGCTGTTGGCAGCGTATCAACAGGTCGGCACAGGCTTGACAGCGCTTGACGGCGGGCTATCCCAGATCGGAGAGCAGTTGAATACGGTGTCCGGCGCGCTTGCAAGCGTTCAAAGCAACTTCGGCAGTCTGGAGCAAAAGTTCCCGGAATTGCTTCAGGATCAGGATTACCTGACGATTCGCGGAACAGTGACGCAGACCGGTCAAGGTACGGCTGCATTGGCTGAAGCGTTCGGCCAGATTCAAGGACAGGTCTCGCAAGTTGCCGCCGGAGTCGGTCAAGCCAATCAGGGCTATGCTCAGGCGCTCGACGGTCAAAATCAGTTGACCGGAGGCTTCGATCAATTGATCGCAGGTATCGAGCAACTGCAAAGCGGCCTGAATCAGGCGGCAGACGGTCAAGGTCAAATCGTCGGTCAGGTCCCCGAACTGACGGAAGGTCTGGATCAGCTTCAAGACGGTCAACAGCAGATCGGTCAAGGTTTCAAAGATCTGTCCGGCCAGTTAACGCAATTGACAGACGGGCTTGATCAAAGCGTGGACGGTCTGAAGCAAGTCGGAGACGGTCTGGGATCGGCTCAAGATTACTTGACTCAGCTTCAGGAAAATTCAGACTCGGAGCTTGGCGGTTGGTTCATGCCGCAGGAAGCGCTCGAAAATGAAGACTTCCAACAAGTATTCGACACCTATATGTCCAAAGACCGCAAGATTATGACGCTTGACGTTGTGTTGTCGGACAATCCGTATAGCGCCGAAGCGTTGGCGAACATGGATGATATCCGCGCAGCCGTGGATCGCGGTACGAAGGGGACTGCGCTGGAGCAAGCCGACGTCGCGATCAGCGGCGTAACCAGCACCTTCGCCGATCTTCAAACGGTATCCAATGCGGACTATAACCGAACCGTGTATCTGATGATGGGCGGCATACTGATCATCTTGATCTTGCTGCTTCGTTCGATCATTATGCCGCTCTATCTGATGCTCTCTCTATTCGTGACGTATTATGCGGCGATCGGGGTAACGGAAGCGATCTTCGTGCATCTGCTCGGATACTCCGGCATTACCTGGACGACGCCGTTCTTCGGCTTCGTGATGCTGATCGCGCTCGGCGTCGACTACAGCATCTTCCTGATGGATCGCTTCAACGAAAACCGCGATCTACATCCGAGAGAAGCGATCGTGCAAGCGATGCGCAGCATGGGTACCGTTATCTTGTCGGCCGTCCTGATCCTGAGCGGAACCTTCGCTTCGATGATTCCTTCAGGCGTCCTCTCGATGATGCAAATCGCGACCGTCGTTTTGGCGGGACTTGTGATTTACGCGCTGTTCATGCTTCCGTTCTTCGTTCCTGTTATGGTGAAAACTTTCGGCAAAGCCAACTGGTGGCCGTTCTTGAGGGATAGCGAAAGAGCGGGCGGCAGTAAGGAGTAGGCTTTAACTTGTGGCCGTGCTGAGGCGCTGCGGAGTTGTAGGGCCTGCGATCGCTGTTTCAATTGGATTCCCTCTGATGGTATAAAAGCGTTGTGGGAATCCAATTTCAAAGGCGAGCGCTTATAGCATATGCTTCCGAAGTGCATTTCTTCGAAATGCTTAGCTCCTACAACTCCTCCGCTGGGCGCGCGTGTACAAGTTACATTCTCTTCCCTCAATGACTAGGGAAGAGAACATATAAAAGAAGAAGCGTTTCCCTGTACATAGGGAAACGCTTCTTCTTTATGTTTTTATTATAAAAAAATGTGCAGAGTGAAGCGCCAAGCGGAGGGAGAAATTCAGTTTAAGACGCCTTTGAACCCGGAAAGATTCCTTATTCAAATCCAATCAAATTTCCGGGTGAGACAGCGTCTTGAACGAATTTCTCCCGCAGCGCCCGCTCTTCCCGGCGAATCGAAGTTCGCCAGATCAAGAGATGGCGTGTGCTTCGCACGACGCAAGACCTCAAAGTGCACTTCGAGCACTCAAAATGTACTTCGCTTCATCCAGCGGATTGATACCGTTTCGAGTTCTTGACGCTTCCGTACCTTCCGGCGCTTCCTGATAGCCGTCGAAAGAAGCGGTCATCACGCCTTTTCCGGCGCTGAACGAGCGCAAATCAGCCGAGTAGTCCATCGAAGTCGAAGCCGGGACGGTGCCTTCGACGACAAAGCGTTCTCCTTCTATAGAAGGAGAAGCGAATTCGGCTCTCATGCGGGACAGATCGCTCATCACGCGGCCTGCGTGTTCTTCCGGTACGGAGATGCGGAAGCGCAGGATCGGTTCAAGCAGTGTCGTGCCGCCTGCGGCCAGGCCGTTCATGATGCCCATCGGCGTCGCGACTACGAAATCGAGAGGATGGGTATGCCAGACGTGGTGCTGGCCGTAGGTCAGGGTAACGATAAGGTCGGTGACTTCCCAGCCGTATAAACCTTGTTTTAAAGCTTCGGGAACGCGGCGTTCCACTTCGTTTTGATAAGCAGGCAAAATATCGTCGGCGCGGGCTTGGGAGCGGTAGACCAAGCCGCTGCCGCGTTCGCCGGGTTCGATCGTAAAGTGCAGAATCGCCCAACAAGGCTTCGGCATGAGGTAGGCGACGCGCCCTTCGCAGATTTTCGTCGGCGTTTCTTTGTAAATAACGGCCGGAGGTCCGAAGCCGACGTTCAGATCAAAGCGGGATTTCAGCATGCTGGTTAGAACTTCGAGTTGGATCGCGCCCATCATGCGGACATGCAATTCGCGCAGTTCCGGCAGCCAGGTAAGACCGAGTAGAGGATCTTCGTCGGTCAGTTCCTGAAGGGCTTCGGCTGTACGTACATAATCGGCTTCACGGTCCGGCAGGACGCGTGCGGTCATTAGAGGTACAGCCATTTCCGGAGCTTGGGGTACGAATTGAGGATCGCCGACGATGTCGCCGATCTCGGCATTCGGCAGACCATAGATCGCAGCGATATCACCCGCTCCGATCTCGCCCGCATCGGTGCGTTTGAGACCGTCCAGCACCCGGATTTGCGTGATTTTGTGTTCTTCTTCTCGGTTGCCGAGGCGGACAGTATCACGGTTGCGCAAATGGCCGCCATAAAGGCGCACCCAAGCTGCGCGGCCCATCGAGCGCTCGCGTTCGATCTTGAACACGATACCCGCCAGCGAGGGCTTGGGAGGCGGCGCAGGCAAAAAGGTCAGCATCGCGTCAAGCAGCTCCGTGATGCCGATTCCTTTTTGTGAACAGCCGCAGCAGACTGGGAAGAGTTCAGCGGCGGCGGAGTGTTTGGCGATAAGCGCGGCCAGTTCGTTTTCGCTGGGAAGATCGCCTTCGATATAGCGCAGCATCAGCTTTTCGTCGAACTCGGCGATCACTTCGGTCGCTGTGCTGCGAAAAGCCTCGACTTCGATGTCCGGTGAAGTTGCAGATTGCGCCGTAGCCGGAAACCCCTGCGATCCGGCATCGTTTTGCCATAATTCCGCAATCGCAGCAAACGAATCGTCAGCAGCATAAATCGGCATCTGTACGGGCAGTGCCGAGGGGGAGAGCAGACGACGGATATCGTTCAGCGTACGTTCGAACGAAGCGCCGATCCGGTCAAGCTTATTGATATAGATAACAGTCGGAATGCGCATCATGCGTAAAGCCTGCCATAGCACCTCGGTCTGTGCCTGAACGCTTTCGGCGGCCGAAACGATCAATACCGCGCCGTCCATAACGCCTAGCGAACGCTCTACTTCAGCCAGAAAATCGGCGTGTCCGGGCGTATCGATCAGATTGATTTTGTGCCCTTTCCAAGTTAAAGAAGCCGAAGCCGCTTTCACCGAAATGCCTCGTTCGCGTTCCACGTCCAGGGAGTCGGTCGAGGTGGTGCCTGCATCGACGCTGCCCAGGGATCGGATGCTTCCGCTGCGGTATAGCATATATTCCGTTGTCGTTGTTTTTCCGGCATCTATATGGGCAAAGACGCCGATATTTCGAATGGTCGGAGCTATATTCAAAAAGGTTCAACCTCGATTCCATGCAGAGTGAGTCCAACGCTTCATTGTATCACGATAACGCTTTCTTGTAGAACTTGCCTAGAGCGGCTGAACGTTGCGCGGAAGCGGATTCCTATAAAAAAGCACCGTTTTCCCGGAACGGAATGCTCAATCCGGAAGAAACGGTGCTTGAATATGTTTATTTTTGCGGTTTGATCGTATACGTGAATTCCCAGACGGCTTGGTTGCCCGAATAGCGGCCGCGATTTTCGGTAACCGTTACTTTCAACTTGACGGTTGTGCCCGAGGCGGATACCGAGGAAGTTTTGACGGTTTTGGTCGTTTCGCCGACATCCGGAATTTTGTCTTGTTCTTCGGCGTAAGCATATAGCTTGATATTGCCGGACGAGACTTTGGTACTTGAACCTTCGGCGATGCTTTTTCCGTTTACTTCGCCTTCCGTATACCATTCGTTGCCGACGTGATTGTTCGAGACCAGACGCGCACTTTGGAAAGTCACGACGTATGTACTCGCGGCAGACGCTTGACTGGGTGCATACAGACCGCCGAGCGCCACAGCCAGCGCGATCAGCAGGATTCCCGATGCTTTCGTAAATATCCTGTTCATTGCTTCAATCCCCTTTTTTGTTTTAATAATGGAACTTTATCAGTTTAAAGGTAAATGAGTCTTGCTGTATAGGGCTTTTTGTTAAAAAATAGGACTCAATTCCCGAACTTGCGAGAGTCGAGCCTTTTCGTGATCAATACAGGCCTTGAAATCATGGATCAGTTTTTGCCGTTAGGATAAACCACCCCAAAACAATCACAGCAAGCAGTACGTTTCAAAAAAGAGATTTGGCGCGCGAGGTCATGATAGCGTTGCGCTCGTCCAAACATTCCTCGGAAGTTCATCATTCGAATTTCCGGGCTGCATCGCTCAAGCTGTCGCTTTCTGGGTAAATGGGGAAAGGAAGGGCTTGCTCGCCGATATGTCAGCCCTCGTACAACCATAACTTGTAGGGAGGAATTACGAATATGGGAACAGGCATGGAAGCCAATAAGCAAAAAGAGTTTTGGAAAGAAGCCGTCGTGTACCAAATTTATCCGCGCAGCTTTATGGACAGCAACGGAGACGGCGTAGGCGATCTGCGAGGCATTATTTTAAAACTCGATTATTTGAAAGAACTCGGCGTGGACGTCATCTGGTTATCGCCCGTGTACAAATCTCCAAATGACGACAACGGTTACGATATCAGCGATTACGAAGACATCATGGACGAGTTCGGCACGATGTCGGACTGGGAAGAGCTGTTGGCAGGGCTGCATGAGCGCGGGATCAAACTGATGATGGATCTGGTCGTCAACCATACTTCGGACGAGCATCCTTGGTTTGCCGAATCGAAAAACAACCCGGACGGCGAGTACGGCGATTATTACGTGTGGCGCGACGCGGCTCCGGACGGCGGCCTGCCGAACAACTGGGAGTCGTTTTTCAGCGGTCCGGTCTGGGAGTACAGCGAAGAACGCGGCCAATATTATTTGCATCTGTTTTCGAAAAAGCAGCCGGATCTGAATTGGGAAAACGAAAAGGTGCGCCAGGCTGTTTATAAAATGATGAAGTTCTGGCTCGATAAAGGCGTGGACGGTTTCCGTATGGACGTTATCAACCTGATCTCCAAAGTGGAAGGCTTGCCTTCGAACGGAACGGCTCCGATCGCGGACGGCAGCAAGTATTACGTCGACGGACCGCGCATTCATGAGTTTTTGCAGGAAATGAATACGGAAGTACTATCGAAATACGACATTATCACGGTCGGCGAGATGCCCGGCGTGACGGTGGAAGAAGCGAAAAAGTACACAGCCGAAGAGCGCAAAGAACTTCAAATGATTTTCCAATTCGAGCATATGCGTCTGGACGGCGGACCGGGCGGGAAATGGGATATCGTGCCGTGGAAGCTTCCGCAGTTGAAAAAGGTTATGGACAAATGGCAGGTCGGACTGGCGGAGCAAGGCTGGAACAGTCTGTACCTCAATAACCACGATCAGCCGCGCATGGTGTCGAGATTCGGCAACGACGGCGAGCATCGCGTTCCGTCCGCCAAGCTGCTCGCTACGCTGCTGCACACGCTCAAAGGCACGCCGTACGTGTATCAGGGCGAAGAACTCGGCATGACCAACGTCAAATTCCCGATGATCGACGAATACAAAGATATCGAGAGTCTGAATATGTACAACGAGCGCGTGACGCACGGCGGAGCCGATCCGGGCACGGTAATGGCGGCGATCCAGACGAGAGGACGCGACAATGCCCGCACTCCGGTGCAGTGGGACGATAGCGATCACGCCGGATTTACGACAGGCACGCCGTGGATCGGAGTGAACGCGAACTACAAAACGATCAATGCCAAGCAGCAGTTGGGCGATCCCGGCTCGGTGTTCAACTACTACAAAGAACTGATCGCGCTGCGCAAAAGTCATCCGATCTTGTCCTACGGCGATTACGAACTGCTGCTGCCCGATCATGAGACGATCTATGCCTACACGCGAACGCTCGGAGACGAGACCTGGCTGACTGTGCTGAATTTCTCGACAGAGCCGACTCTTTTCGAATGGCCGGGTAATCTTTCGGAACGGCAAGCGACGCTCGTGATCGGGAATTACGGCGACGAAGATCCGGACCAGCAGCAATGGCGTCCTTACGAAGCAAGGGTTTATCGACTAAACTGATATTCGATCTTTATCGAAAGTCACCTTGAACGTAACCTTTTCCTATAGTGAATCGTTTATGCGGTAAGGGCGAGTTCAATATCCGAATATAAAGCGGGATAAAGGGTTGCCAACCGTAGGAGTTATTATTACCGATGTTGTCGTGACTATCGCGCTGGTTTATGACGTGACATTCGGATTTTTCGGTCTCTGAAAAATAAAAACTCGCCTATACACCGATTAGACGACGAAAGGGTGAGCGAATGATGGATGAAAGATTAAATAAGCCGGAATTTTCCGGTACGCGAGACGGACGCTCTCCATGGCTGGAGCTATGGCTGCATCCGAGGCAGGTCACAAGATGGTTTTTGGACTCGGATGATCCGTTGAAAAATGCGTTATTGCTGATCGTGCTTTCTGGTGCGGTAGGTGGCTTCAGTACCGCCTCTGGGGCCAATTGGGGAGACGAGCTGTCGATGCCTGGTTTAATCATTAGGGCGGTTATAGTTGGAGCACTTGGCGGACTGCTCAGTTATTATCTGGGAGCGCACTTGTTGAAATGGGTAGGCGGCTGGTTTGGCGGAGAAGGAACGGCAGACGATATGCGAGTCGTAATCGGTCAAATTTCCGCTCGGGCAAACTTGATGATCGGAGCTTTGTTGATTCCGAAGTTGTTGATTGCCCGCTCGGAGTTATTCACGCTGGAGACCCCCAATTTGGATGCCAGTCCGCTGTTTGGGTTTATCTTTTGGGCGATCACGGCTATCGAGTTTGCATGGGGACTGTGGTTGTTTATCGTCTCTTTGCATTCAATCGGGGAAGCTCATAGGTTTTCAGCTTGGCATGCTTTTGGCGTGGAATTTGTTTTGGGATTATTTTTGGTCATTGCCGTGATTATCGTGGTTGCGATCATTCTATCGGCCTCCGGACCTCCGATTTGGTGGTTGTACGAGAATCGATAATGTAAAAAAACACAGCCCGCATGCCTATCATTAGGCACGCGGGCTGTGTCGATTTTGCCCAAGAATGTTTATGTTATTGCATGGCTTATTTTGCCGGGCTTAAGATCTGCACGTCACGTCCCGCGATTTGGGTCGATCCGCTCAGCGAGTCGCCGTTCAGGAGGTTGACGTAATTGCCGCCCAGCTCATAAGTCGAGACTTCAGCATTATGATTCATGACGAACAGGAACTCTTCGCCGTCTTTCACGCGTTGGGTCACTTCAACGCCTTCGGGAGTGTTCAGAAGGGGCTGGATGTCTTTATCCGCACACAGTTGCTCAAGCAGACCGTTCAAGAAAGTTTGTTCCGGATCGGAAGCCACATAATACGCTTGGCCTTTGCCGAACGAATGACGGGTCAATACCGGCATGCCTTTGTAGAAATCTTCGCCGTATTCGGCCAGCGTCTCGGCGCCTTCCGTATGCAGCAGATCGCACAGCATGCCGCATTCGTATTCGCCTTTCAAATTGCCGATTTCGCCGTTCACGACGATCTTGTTGCGCATATCCGGGAACAAGGCGTCGATTTCTTCGACCCAGATGCCCAGCAACTTGCGCAGCTCGCCGGGATATCCGCCTGTTTTGACCCTATCGGACTCGTCCACAATTCCGCTAAAGAACGTCGTCAGGAAGGTCCCGCCTTTTTCAACGAAGCTTTCCAGCTTATCCGCAAGACCCGGCTTCACCATGTAAAGGACAGGCGCCACGATGATATCGTAGTTCGAGAAGTCGGAATCGACGCTAACGATATCGGCCTGAACGTTACGGTCATAAAACGATTTATAATACTTATGGATCTGGTCTACATAGTTCAGCGCGACGGTCGGACCGCTGGATTTTTCGACAGCCCACCAGTTTTCCCAATCGAACAGGATGCCGACGCGCGAAGGCAGACGGGAGTCGAGCAGACGGTCGCCCAGCTCACCCAGCTCGCGGCCCAATTCGGACACTTCACGGAAAACGCGGGTATTTTCATGGCCCACATGTTCGATCACGGCACCGTGATACTTCTCGCAGGCACCCACGGAGCGGCGGAGCTGGAAAAACATAACCGTATCCGCACCGTGCGCGACCGCCTGATAGCTCCACAAGCGCATCACGCCCGGACGCTTGAGCGAGTTGTACGGCTGCCAGTTCTGTTGGCTCGGCGTTTGCTCCATCAGCATAAACGGATCGCCGTCTTTAAGCCCGCGCATCAGATCGTGTGCCATGGCGGTATAGCTGACCGGCGTTTGCAGCCCCGGGTAGTTGTCCCAGGAGACGATATCCATTTCTTTCGCCCATTTGAAGTAATCCAATTGCTTGAAAAAGCCCATCAGATTGGTCGTGACGACGGAATTCGGGACATGCTTTTTGATCTCTGCATGCTCCAGCTTGTAACACTCCAGCATGCTGTCGGAGTTGAAGCGTGCATAATCGAGCGAGATGCCCTGGAAAGTTGAATTGTTGTCGCCCCAGTGTTCGCTCAGGTTGTTCGGCACGACGATCTCGTCCCAATCATAGAACGTATGGCCCCAGAAGTTGGTGTTCCAAGCCCGGTTCAGTTGCTCGATCGTGCCGTAACGTTCGCGCAGCCAGACCCGGAAAGCCTTTTCGCAATTTTCGCAGTAACAGTCGCCGCCGTATTCGTTGGATACATGCCACACCAATACGGCTGGATGGTCCTTGTAACGCTCGGCCAATTTCGCTGCAATGTCTTTCGAAAATTTGCGGTAAGCAGGGCTGTTGGGACAAGAATTGTGACGACCTCCGAACTTGCGCTTGCGTCCGTCCGCATCGGTGCGCAGCACGTCCGGATAACGCTTGGCCATCCATGCCGGATGAGCTGCCGTGCTGGTTGCGAGGCAGACGTAAGTACCGTTTGCGTGCAAGCTGTCGATCAGTTCATCCAGCCACTCGAAATTGTAGGTTGTTTCGTCCGGTTGGTTTAATGCCCAGGCAAATACGTTTACCGTTGCGATGTCGATGCCCGCCAATTTGAACATGCGAAGATCTTCGCGATGTGTCTCCTGATCCCATTGCTCCGGATTGTAGTCGCCGCCGTAAAAAATTTTGGGAAGTTTGTTGCTAATCATTAAAAATCACCTCAACATATAAGAATAAGTCTATATTAATCCAACCTATAATATTATAAAATATAATAAAAAGGGATAAGGGTATAAGAAAAAAGAAATATTCGGTTCTGAAGGGGACATAGCGATGCATAGCGCGCACAGACGATATTTTACGGAGTTCAAAGACCAGCCATTGCCTTTGTATATGGAGAGCGTCGGCTACAATCCGGATCAAGAAGCCTTTGTTCGGCCGGACGGCTATAACTGTTACCATTGGCTGCAAACGGTCGGCGGTAAAGGCGAGTTTACCATGGGCGGCGCGAAGTACGTGATGGAAGGCGGCTCGGGAATTTTGCTGTTGCCGGGCGAAGCGCATGAATATCGACCGCTGGAGGGCAAATGGCAGACTTACTATATGACATTTGGCGGAGCGCAGGCAGGAGGGATTCTTGGAACATTGGGCTTGCCTGTTTCTTCTTATTATGGTTGGGACGAAACGGCAGAGCTTGGAGCTTTCGTGCCTGAATTGCTGAATATCATGAGCAGCGAGCGCGATATTTCAGGTCTTAGCGTATCGGTGGAGGTGTATCGTTTTCTGACTTTGCTTAAAAAAGAAGGTCGGGTCAATCGTCTTCCTTCGCTCTCGAACTCGGTCCGTCGCTTGACGCCCGTATTGGAGTTTCTGGATCGTTATTACGCGGACGCGGATATTGGGCTGGAGGATATGGCATACCGGGCCGATATCACGCCGCGCCATCTCAATACCTTGTTCAAACAGGCATTCGGCATGACGGCTTACGCATACCTCATTCTGCTGCGTCTGCGCAAATCGAAGGAAATGATGACACTGCATCCGCGCATGACGGTCAAAGAAGTATCCGGCTTGGTTGGTTTCCGCGATGCCAGTCACTTTGTCGCGACGTTCCGCAAGCAAGAAGGCGTCACGCCGGAACAATTTCGGTTGCTGCATTGATCGAGCAGGAATAGACGGCTCAAATCGCGAATTCCTGTTTCATTACACGCGAAGTTCGCGAATCGGGAGATGAACTTTTTTATGAAATTGAATACGAATGACAAATTGCTGCTGATCGGAGATTCGGTCACTGACGCGGGTCGCGCCTATCCGGTCGGTTATGGCAGCGGTCTCGGCAACGGTTATGCCGCGCTCGTGGATGCGCTGCTGCGTACCGGTTACCCGGAATTGAACAATCTTGTGCTGAACACGGGTGTCGGGGGTAATACCGTACGTGACTTGAAAAGCCGCTGGCAAACCGATGTGCTTGATCTGAAGCCGGATTGGCTGGCAATCATGATCGGCATCAACGACGTCTGGCGGCAATTCGATACGCCGGAAGCGGTGCGATCGTTTATCACGCTTGAGGAGTACGAGGCTACGCTGCGGGAACTGCTGGATGCCGTGCAATCGGGGATCAAAGGTCTTATTCTAATGACCCCTTATTACATGAGCGGACAGGAAGATCCGATGCGTTCGCTGATGGATCGGTACGGTGCCGTGATCAAGCGTCTGGCGGGCGACTACGGAGCGGAGCTGGTCGATACGCAGGCCGCATTCGACCGGATGGGACATCATATGATTCAGTCCTCCTTGTCGAACGGCTGGGATCATGTGCATCCGAATACGGCAGGCAGCATGGTACTGGCACGCGGACTGCTGCATGCGCTGGATTTTGAATGGGAACGACAATAAGACCGTCACGCACAAACCAAATTCCGATACGGAAGGAGCAATCTCATGCATGAATTGAACAATATCTATCTCGAACCGGTATCCGATTACCGCGCTACTTTAGGGGAAGGTCCATGCTGGCTGGAAGACAAACAGGCCTTGATGTGGGTGGATATCGAAGGCAAACAGCTACGTTTTTATTATCCGGGCCATGCACATGACGGGGGACGGGAAGAGGTCTACGAGCTGCCGGAACGTGCCGGAGCTGCGGTCGGCTATACGGAGCATAAGGTCGTATTGGCGCTGGAGAACGGTTTTGCCTACTACGATCTGAATACCCGTGAAACGACACCGATTCATGATCCGGAAAATCGGGAGGACAACCGCTTCAACGACGGCAAATGCGACGCGGCCGGACGCTTCTGGGCAGGTACGATGAGTCTGGTCGGCAAAGATAAGCAAGGCGGTTTCTACTGTTTGGAAAAAGATTTGTCGGTTAGACCCATTTTCGGCGACGTCTCGACGTCCAACGGTTTGGGCTGGAGCCCGGACGAAACCGTGATGTATTACATTGATACAGGCACCAAAAAAGTACAAGCGTTCGAGTTTGACGTGGAAACAGGAACGCTTGGAGCGGAGCGCACGGTCGTATCTTTTGAAAAGGAAGAAGGCTGGCCGGACGGCATGACGGTGGACGCCGACGGCAATCTGTGGATCGCTCACTACGGAGGTAGCCGTGTCAGTAAATGGGACCCGGTATCCGGCTTGAAGCTCGAAGAGATCATGCTTCCGGCTCAGAACGTGACCAGCTGCGCGTTTGGCGGAGCGGATTACCGGGATCTCTATATTACGACGGCGGCTGATGGAGTCTCGGACGAGGATCTGGCCAAGCTTCCGCTGACAGGCGCTTTGTTCGTTTGCCGTCCGGGTGCGCAAGGGCAGCCGATGCATGTGTTCCAACCGCAATCGATCTCCGAATAAGTGGAAAAGAAAGCTGCGCAGCTCCCGCGGGAGCTGCGCAGCTTTTTTTATCAGTGCAAACACCTTTTTTAGTGTGGCTGGCGTACGGTTCCAATCATTTTCCTCGCCGCCTCGTTATGATACGATAAGACAAGCTACTCGTACCGTGACCGATCATAAGGTTAGGTTACGCCCATCGAAACCGGATTAAAGCGTGCGTGTTTCCGATGAACGTAAGCCTTTGATTTGATGCGGTCAAGGTACTAAGGCACAGCATCAGTAGAAACGGGAGGACTTAACGAGTGAGAGTTGTAGCGGGAGAAGCCAAAGGAAGACCGCTTAAGGCCGTACCGGGCAATGGAACGCGTCCGACGACCGATAAAGTCAAAGAAGCTATTTTCAGCATGATCGGTCCCTTTTTCGATGGAGGGGTTGCGCTTGACCTGTTCGCCGGAACCGGAGGGTTGGCGATCGAGTCGCTGAGTCGCGGAGCGGAGCGTGCGATTTTCGTTGACGCGGACGCAAAAAGTATCGAAGTGATACGTGCGAATGTAAAAGCGACCGGATTTGAACAACAGGCCGAAGTATACCGAAACGATGCCGAGCGTGCGCTCAAAGTGCTGGCCAAGCGGGACACGGCGTTCGATCTGGTGTTCCTCGATCCGCCTTACCGGATGAAAAACGGCGATGAGCTGCTGCTTCGGATGGAGGCGTCCAATCTGTTGCAGCCGGGGGCTGTCATTGTGTTGGAATACGAATCTTCGTATGAATATCCGGAAGCTTTCGGTTCGTTTAACTTGAGACGCAAAGCGGTATATGGAGAAACGGCCGTTTCCATCTATGATTGGGAACCGCAAAAAGATGCGAAAGCGCAGGAAGCGGCCGCAGAGGAGGATTCGGAAGTCTGATGGAACAAAAGACGAAAATCGAACGCATCGCAGTCTATCCAGGCAGCTTTGATCCGGTGACGCTTGGGCATATGGATATTATTCATCGGGCCGCCAAGCAGTACGACCGACTGATTGTCGCCGTACTCAACAACTTGAGCAAAAAGCCGTTGTTCAGCGTCGAAGAACGCGCGGAACTGCTGCGTCAGGCGACGGCGGACCTGCCGAATGTCGAAGTGGACGTGTTCCGCGATTTGCTCGTCAACTATGTGGATCAGAAAAAAGCGCAGGTCGTCGTACGCGGCGTGCGTTCGGTAACGGACTTCGAATACGAGCTTCAGATTGCGACTACGAACCGGAAGCTGAACGAGAATGTGGAGACCATTTTTATGATGACCAATCCGATTTATTCCTATCTCAGCTCCAGCGTAGTGAAAGAAATTGCTCAATTCGACGGCGACGTGAGCGAATTGGTTACGCCTGAGGTTCGTGCGGCGCTGAAAGCCAAATTGCACGGGCAATGATTGCGATAAAGGAGATGACCGACCATTATGCTGCGTTCCAGACTGCCGCGGATACGGACTCTGGCTTATTTGCTGTGTCTTGCCTTGCTGGTCTATGTCGTGGTCTATATGCCGACGTCCTATACGATTGAACGACCGGGCAGCGCGGACGATGTTAAACCGATGGTTCGCGTAGCGGGTGCGGACCCGGACGAGCTGGGAACGTTCATGATGACGACAGTATCCGTGACCTATGCGAATCTGGCTTTGCTCGGCATGTCGTTATTCGACGACAATGCGGAGATCGGCGAGCGGAACAAGGATCAGGACGACGACGAATATCGCATTACGCAACAATACTATATGAATTCTTCCCAATCCTCGGCGATTGCGGCGGCGTATCGGGAAGCGAACGTTGCTTTCGACGTGGAGACGGAATATGTGTTTATTACGACTGTGCCTGACCAGGACCCGCAGCAAAAGGAGTTTGTGGCAGGAGACAAGATTACCGGCGTGGGCGGCAAGGATGTCGCGACGCTGGAGGATCTGCGCAAGCTGCTGGAAGGCCGTTCTGCGGGCGATGCGGTTGACGTATCGCTGGAACGCGGAGGCAAGCCGATCGAGCAAAGCGTGAAGCTGGTGGATATTCCGAACGGCGATGGAACAACCCGTTCCGGGTTTGGCGTATCGACGGGAGAAGTATTGCGCATTGACCCGGACAATCCGGCGGATGAGGTGGAATTCACGCAAACCCAGGTGGGCGGACCGTCGGCGGGGTTGATGTTTACGCTGGAAATCTACAATCAGCTGACGCCGGGCGATCTGACGCGGGGTTACCGGATTGCAGGCACGGGCACGATCAAATCCGACGGCACCGTAGGAGAGATCGGCGGCGTGCAGCATAAGATCGTGGCGGCTGAGCGAAAAGGGGCCGAAGTCTTTTTCGTGCCGGAAAGCAATTATGAAGTCGCGAAAAAGAAGCTGGACGAGACTGGCGGTCAGATGCAGCTCGTCCCGGTAAAAACGTTGGAAAATGCGTTAGATTATATTCAGACGCTGCCGGATAAACGGTAGAAATCGAACATAAGCAATAAAAGCGGGTATGCGTTTATTGTCCGCTTGGAGGATAGGCCGAGGGGCGTTGTATGCTTTGTGTTGGCGGCTTTCGATCTCTAGTTTATATTCCCATGTAGCTAACGGTTCCGGTAACTTGTCTTGAAGCAATTACAGGTTTGCGTTTCAGGCGGGCGTAACGCAACATAGTTATCGGTTAAGATAGTGATATGGAAATAAGTGCTCTAAGACACTTATTTCGTTAGATTTATTCCCGAATCTTTAAATAAATGCTAATCTACGCTTATTTAAGGAAAATACGCGTAAAAACGCATGAGGTGAAGAAATTAAGGGCATATCCGCACTTAATTTCTCCAAACCGCAAAATCCTACGCAAATAAGTGGATATCCGCATTTATTTTTCGAAATTTTAATCGAAAGGTATCCTGATCGGAGATTTTCGTACTCGGGTTTTCGTATTTGTTATTTGTTTATAGTCTGTACATGGCATATTCCTATCGAGAATTCAAAACGCTTGACGTCATGAACTATGCTTCCACATTTACGTACGAATTCTCGCCGGGGCGACGAGAGTTAGAATGCCGCTTAAACGATGATTGAATCGGCGCGAGCAGTCGATCACGTTTGGTCGTCTGTAAACGGACCGGCGCTGTCCGAATCGGAAAACATGATCGGCGGCGCGTAATAGTCGGCGTACATCTCCTTGATCTGCGGAGAAGGAAAAGCCGAGGCATGAACGGCGGAAGCCCGGATATCGAGGCGAAGCTGCGGATGGTCGAAATCCGCGGCTCGCACGACGACCGGAAGCTTGGCCGTTTTTTTCATGGTTTTGAGCAGGGTGCGGCCTTTCGGCGAGAAGCCGAGCACGCGGATGTACCGCGGGCCCTGGGCGAGGCTGTCGCGGCCGAACAAGGGGCCGCTATGGTTCAGCAGCGCGTGCGCCAGCAGCCGCTGAAGACGGGTGCGCGTGTAGCGCTTGGTTTTGATCGCGGCGAGCAGCGCCTCCACGCCCGGCACGGGTAGGCGCGGCAGCGCGGCGGCGATGCGGTGTTCCAGGCCCTCGACGGCTTCGGGGACGAGGGCAAGCTCTTCCGGCGCGCGCGTGATAAGCGCGGCGAACAGAGGCTGCGCCAGCGCCTCCCAGCCGGCCGTCAGCATGCGGCCGGCCTGCGCTTCGCGGCGCAGCACGCGCAGCGATCCCGCAGGGAGGTACGGGGCGGCCTCCTCCAGGCCGCCGGTTCCGCGTGCGAGCGCGGCGCGCACGGCGGTAGCGCTGGCGATCTGGCCGCCAGCGGGCAGGCCGGCATCGTGGTAGCCGGCCTGCTCGCGCCGCACGGCGAGCGGCGCCACGGTGCTGGCCAGGCGGCGCAGCGCCAGCACATAATGCAATCCGAGCGTATCGTTCGGATTGCCCAGCAGGGAGGCGGCTTCCGCGTTGCCGCCTCCCTGCCCGGAGGCCGCCTTCGCGTAGGCGGCCGGAAAGCTCAGGCCCTCGGCCAGGGCCTGGCGCAGCGCTGCTTGCATGACGGGCGACTCGCCGCCCTGCATGCGAGCAGCCAGCCGTTGTAGCGGCGCGACCTCGCCGCTCTCGCTGCCGAAGCAGATGCTGTCTACGACGCCTGTGGCGTCCAGCAGCGACACCGCGCCGAAGGCGAACCATTCCGCGGGCTGAAGCGCGTACAGGATCGGCAGCTCCAGTACCAGGTCGACGCCTGCCGCCAAAGCCATCTCTGCGCGAGCGCGCTTGGAGAGCAGCGCAGGCTCGCCCCGTTGCGTAAAAGGGCCGCTCATCACGGCAATCGAAGCTTCGGCTCCCGCCGCTTGAAGCGATCGTTCCAGATGCAATTGATGTCCGTTGTGAAACGGATTGTATTCAACGATCAATCCGACCGTTTTCATAGAAAGATCATCTCTTTTCTCTTAACAAGATGGAATTTATGTGGTAGAATAAATCTTCGTCCGGGACTTCCCGGAATATTTTTTTACGCTGCGAACAAAAGTGCTGACTATTGTGGTTTCGGACGACACGGTTTGTGCGCGGGTACGAGCTAAGTGGAAAGCCGTAACCAGCCTGCGCTTCTATTAGCTTACACGTGCGAAAGCTTCGGCGAAAGAGTGAAATTACTCTTCAAGCCGCGCCGCGCGCCGAAAAGGGCGTAAATGAAAAATACTTGACTGACTGTTGACAAAACAGAAGTTAAGTCGATATAATAACTTTGTTTGTTTGGAGTGATGAATATGCGTCTGCACTTGCGCAGAACGATTCAAAACGGCGAACCGGTTCAGTTGAGCGGCAATGTGCCGATTGAAGGAACGATCGAAGGTCGTACGGACGTGATTTCCGCTTCTCCTGTTTTGGCCGAACTGACGGCTTCGCCGTCGCTTGACGGAACGGTAGGCGTGAGCGGAACGCTTACGGGACATTTGGATATGGTTTGCTCACGTTGTCTGGAGACGGCTCATATCGAATTGGAACTTCCGTTCGAGGAACGGTTCAAGCAGCGTGAAGAAGATGAAGCGGACCTTGAAGACGACGAGGACATGATCCTCGCGGACGACGACGTGATCGAGCTGTCGCCTTATCTGGAAGAGTACGTGACGCTGGGCGTGCCAAGCGCGCCGCTGTGCAAAGAGGACTGCAAAGGACTCTGCCAGACTTGCGGGACCAATCTGAACGAGACGACCTGCAGCTGCGACAATACGGTAATCGACCCCCGGCTTGCCGGGCTCAAAGATTTCTTTAAGTAAGTTCGTAAGTGATCGGGTAACAACATCCGGCCTTCGGGCCGGTTGACTTGAATAAGGAGGTGTTAAACATGGCAGTACCTCAACGGAGAACGTCCAAAACGCGCCGCGACAAACGTCGTACGCATTTCAAGCTGGCGGTGCCGGGCATGGTGAAGTGCGAACAATGCGGAGAGCTCAAACTGGCTCACCACGTATGCAAAGTTTGCGGAACTTACAAGTCCAGAGAAGTTATTTCCCAATAATTCTCGAACGATGATCGCTTGTCGATCTTGAGAAAGTCTCGCCATTCGGCGAGGCTTTTTTTATTTCTTTCAAGGTGAATATAAAAGGGAACGAAGGCTCCCGACTTCGTTCCCTCTTTCCTTTTTTGGCGGAATGATTTATACTAGCGGTTAGTACCAGGTTCTAAAAGTCTTTGCGGCGGACCTACATAATAAGCGCACTCGATTGCGCGGCCTTCGCAAAGCTCTGATTCAAAGGGGAAGCGGCCCGGAAACGGGCGCATATAATCGGACTAAATACCTTGTCGACTCTTAATCAAAGGATTAGGTTTGGTCGAAACACACACGCTTTAGGTAAGAAATCTCGACCAAACCTAACCTTACCTCTAACGTTGACAAGGTATAAGTATCACGTCAACTCTTAACCTTACTTCTAAAGCCCACAAGGTAGAAGTACCTCGTCAACTCTCAACCACAGGTTAACGTTGACAACATACGCACATTATTCATCAGGCGCTTTACGGATCCGCAGACGCCCCGGGCGTCCGGCAAAGGAGGAGACCGGTATCGAACGTTTACCAAAACGTCAGCGCCAGCAGAGACTTGTCGAGCTGATCGACGAGAATCCGTTCGTGACCGACCGTGAACTGACACGCCGTCTTAAAGTCAGCATCCAAACGATTCGCCTCGACCGGATGGAGCTTGGAATTCCCGAGCTTCGCGAGCGAATGAAGCTGATGGCGGAACGGTCTTACGATCAAGTGCGGTCGCTGGCTGCGGAAGAAGTCATCGGCGACATTATAGATCTTCAGCTTGATCGAAGCGGCATTTCGATCTTTGAAATTCGTGACGAGCATGTATTCAGCCGTACGCAGATTGCGCGCGGACACCATATTTTTGCTCAGGCCAACTCCCTTGCGGTTGCGGTGATTAACGACGAGATCGCGCTGACAGCCTCGGCGGATCTGCGCTTCGTACGCCCGATCCATCTCGGCGAGAAGTGCATCGCCAAAGCCTACGTCCGAAGTAATCCGGGCAAGGCGGGAAGAGCCAAAGTCGAAGTGCTGTCCTACGTTGGCGAAGAAATGGTGTTTCAAGGAAACTTTATCATTTACCGGTCCGACGACAAGAACCGGTAATACGGTCAAAAGGAGGACGCGGAAATGATTATTGCAATAGACGCAATGGGCGGCGACCATGCACCGGACAGCGCAGCCGCCGGTGCATTGCAAGCGGCTGCCGAATGGAGCGATATCACGATCAAGCTGGTCGGCGATGAAGCGAAGCTGGCACCGTTAATCGGCGAAGGCAAACCCAATTTGCAAATCGTTCATGCCGGAGAAGTCATCTCCGGCGACGATGAGCCGGTTCGTGCGGTTCGCCGTAAAAAAGATGCTTCGATGGTCGTGGCGGGGCGAATGGTCAAGGAAGGCGAAGCCGACGCCATGATTTCGGCAGGCAACACCGGGGCTTTGATGACAACGGGACTGCTGGTCGTCGGCCGGATGCAAGGTGTGGAGCGCCCGGCGCTGGCACCGATGATTCCGACGCTCGACGAGAGCGGTCACGGTACGCTGGCACTCGATCTTGGAGCCAATATGGATGCCAAGCCCGAACATCTGGCGCAATATGCGTTGATGGGAAGCCTGTACCGCGAAAAAGTACATGGCATCAGCAACCCTCGCGTAGGCTTGCTCAATGTGGGCACGGAGCCGGGAAAAGGAAATGAGCTGACCAAAGCTGCTTTTCCGCTTATTTCCGAATTGCCTATAAACTTTGTAGGTAATGTCGAAGCCCGTGATATTTTGGATGGGGTGTGCGACGTGCTCGTGTGCGACGGCTTTGCAGGAAACATCTTGCTCAAAGCGCTCGAAGGCACGGCAGGAGCCGTATTCAAATTGTTGAAACAGGAATTAACTTCTTCGTTCAAAGCCAAGATCGGCGCGGCTCTTGTGATGCCTCAGCTTCGCGGCCTTAGATCGAAGATGGATTATAAAGAGCACGGCGGCGCGCCGCTGCTCGGTCTGAACGGGTTGGTCATCAAGGCGCATGGTTCGTCCGACGCCGAAGCTATTAAAAACGCGGTGCGGCAAGCGAAGCTGGCTTTGGAGAATCAGCTGGTTTCAAGCATCTCCAGCAGCATGCAAATTATGGTGCAGAAGTCCGACGAAACGGATGGACAAGACCTCACCTATGAACAAGAAAACGAGCAAATCAGCGGGAAGCGAGTGACGGATTAATGAAGAACTTACGGCCGGTCGGTGTGATCGGGGCGGGCAAGTACGTGCCGGAACGCATTTTGGATAACGCGGAGCTTGAAAAAATGGTCGAAACGAATGACGAGTGGATCGTCAGCCGTACCGGTATTCGCGAGCGTCATATCGCGGCACCGGAACAGGCGACATCCGATCTGGCTTATGAAGCTTCGATCAAAGCTCTGGCTTCGGCAGGCATCAAGCCCGAAGAACTGGATCTGATCATTGTAGCTACGATTACGCCGGATACTTCTTTCCCGTCGACAGCCTGCATTTTGCAGGATAAACTGGGCGCCAAAAAAGCAGCGGCATTCGATCTGAGCGCGGCATGTTCGGGCTTCGTGTACAGCTTGGCGGCGGCAACCGGATTTATCCAAAACGGGATGTACAACAATGCGCTCGTTATCGGTGCGGATACTTTGTCGCGCATTACCGATTACACCGACCGCAACACTTGCGTACTGTTCGGCGACGGAGCCGGCGCAGTCGTACTGGGTGAAGTTCCTCAAGGCCGAGGCTTCCAATCGTTCGACCTGGGAGCAGAAGGTGCAGGAGGCGACCAGCTCAAATTGCCTGCCGGAGGTTCGCGTTTGCCTGCTTCGGCGGGGACGGTTGATGCCAAGCAGCATTTCATTTACATGAATGGCCGCGACGTATTCAAGTTTGCTGTCCGCGTGATGGGAACAGCCACCGAAGAAGTGCTGCGCAAAGCGGAAATGACCAAAGACGATATCGATTTGTTCATTCCGCACCAAGCCAATATTCGCATTATTCAATCGGCAATGCAGCGTCTGAATCTGTCCGAAGACCGCGTGATGATCAACGTTGATAAATATGCCAATACGTCGGCAGCTTCTATTCCGCTGGCTTTGGTTGAAGCTTACGAAGAAGGACGGATCAAAGAAGGCGACCGCGTTGTTATGGTTGGCTTCGGCGGCGGCCTGACTTGGGGCGGAGCGGCATTGATCTGGTAATGGGATAAAGGGGCTTTACGAGACTCCAACGGAAACGAGGAATATTCACGATGGGCAAAATAGCATTTGTTTTCCCCGGACAGGGCGCGCAAAGCGTGGGCATGGCCCGCGATGCTTACGATACCCTGCCGGATGCCAAAGCGCTGTTTGATACGGCAGACCGTACGCTTGGCTTTGACCTGACCAAACTGGTTTTCGACGGACCGGTTGAAGAACTGAAGCAAACGGCGAATACGCAGCCTGCGTTGTTGACGGCAAGTCTGGCTTTGCTGCAAGCTGTTCAGGCCAAAGGAATCAAAGCCGACTATGCGGCAGGGCATAGCCTGGGCGAATACAGTGCTCTGGCAGCGGCTGGCGTGCTTTCTTTTGAGGATGCGGTCGCGATTGTGCGCGCTCGCGGTCAATTCATGGAAGCGGCCGTTCCGGGCGGACAAGGCGCGATGGCGGCTGTACTCGGCGCGGATCGCAGTAAGCTTGCCGAGCTTTGCGCCGAAATTTCGGCCGCAGGCACGGTCGTTGAACCCGCCAACCTTAACTGCCCGGGGCAGATTGTCGTATCGGGGTCGGCTGAAGGCGTGGAAGCGCTCAGCGCCCGCGTCAAAGAAATTGGTGCGAAGCGTGCGATCGCGCTGGAAGTTAGCGGTCCGTTCCATTCTTCCTTGATGAAAGAAGCGGCCGAAAAACTCGGAGAAAAGCTTGCGGATGTCACCTTGGGCGAAGGGATTCTTCCGGTTGTCGCGAATGTTACCGCACGTCCGGTCAGCGGAGCAGCAGCGGTGCGGGAATCGTTGATCAGCCAGGTTTATTCTCCTGTTCTATGGGAAGATAGCGTGCAATGGTTGATTGGCGAAGGTGTAGATACTTTTGTTGAGATTGGACCGGGCAGCGTATTGGCAGGACTGATCAAGAAAATCGACAAATCCGTACAGGTGTTCAGCGTGAACAGTCTGGAAGCTGCGGATGGCTTGGCCGAGGCGCTGGCTTAAGCGGCGCGACAACGACCAAACAGGAGGTTAACATTGAATATGGAACAGCCAATCAAAGGACAAAATGCACTGGTTACAGGAGCTTCGCGCGGAATCGGTCGGGCGATTGCGCTTGAACTGGGACGTCGCGGGGCGAATGTAGCGATCAATTATGCGGGGAACGAAGCTTCTGCGCTGGAAGTGGTGCGGGAGCTTGAAGCACTTGGTGTAAAAGCCGCGGCATTCAAAGCAAACGTAGGCAAAAGCGCGGAAGCGGAAGAACTGGTCAAAGCGGTAGCTGCCGAGTTTGGAAGCGTGGATATCCTGATCAATAATGCAGGAATCACTCGCGATAACCTGGTGATGCGCATGAAAGAAGAAGAATTCGATGACGTGATCGAGACGAACCTCAAAGGCGTATTCAACTGCATCAAGGCGGTAACGCGCCCGATGATGAAGCAGCGCTCGGGTAAAATCGTCAATATTTCTTCGGTTGTCGGTGCGATCGGCAATGCCGGTCAAGTCAATTACACAGCGGCAAAAGCAGGCGTAATCGGCATGACCAAGTCTTGCGCAAGAGAATTCAGCAGCCGCGGTATCACCGTGAACTGTGTGGCTCCGGGCTTTATCGATACCGATATGACGGATGTGTTGTCCGAAGAAATCAAAACGGGACTGCTCGCGGGAATTCCGCTGAATCGTCTCGGCCGTCCGGAGGAAGTCGCGACGGCCGTTGCTTTCCTTGTTTCGCCCGACGCTTCGTATATGACAGGACAAGTCCTGCATGTCGACGGCGGCATGTATATGTAAACCATAGATGGAAATGGGATTACAAACGTTTGTTTGCAACCCCAGTCCGTAAACAGTGGCATTTTGGCGAAGCTTCTCGTATAATACCATTTGAAGAGGAGGTGAATCGGATGTCTGATGTGATGGAGCGCGTAACTCGCATCGTCGTGGACCGCCTGGGTGCCGACGAAGCGGAAGTTACGCCTACAGCTTCTTTCAAAGAAGATCTCGGAGCGGACTCGCTCGACGTGGTCGAATTGGTAATGGAGCTTGAAGACGAGTTCGACTTGGAGATCTCTGACGAAGACGCAGAGAAAATCACGACCGTAGGTGACGTTGTAAGCTACATACAATCGCATACCTAAGGACGTTTAAGGGTCCCGCACCGTGCTTTTTACGAAGCCGGCTCGGGACTTCTCCTTCATTATGGAACAATAATAAGACTTCCCGTTAAGCGGGAACTCGCAAATATAGAGGTGGCCCATATGGAGCAGCAGCATAGAGTAGTCGTTACCGGTATGGGAGTCGTGACTTCCCTCGGCAAGGACGTGGAAACGTTTTGGAACAGTTTGCTCGCAGGCAAGTCGGGGATCTCGAAAATCGAGAGCTTTGACGTCAGCGAGTATCCGACGCAGATTGCCGCGGAGATTCACGACTTCAATCCCGAAGACTATGTAGAACGCAAGGAAGCGCGCAAGATGGACCGCTATGTGCAGTTCGCTTACGCAGCCTCCACGCAAGCCCTTCAAGACAGCGGATTGAAGATTGGCGAGTCGGTTGAAGCGGAACGGATCGGCGTCATTGTCGGTTCCGGTATCGGTGGTCTGGGAACTTGGGAAGACCAATTCACGATATTGATGCAAAAAGGACCGAAGCGGGTCAGCCCGTTCTTTATTCCCATGATGATCGCGAACATGGGCTCGGGTGACGTATCGATCAAGCTGGGTGCCAAAGGTCCAAACACATCGGTCGTAACCGCTTGTGCCACGGGTACGCACTCGATTGGCGATTCATTCAAGCTTATTGCACGCGGCGATGCCGATGCAATGATCTGCGGCGGCGCGGAAGCAACCATTCGCCCGACAGGGTTGGCTGGATTCTGCGCAATGCGGGCGATGTCCACGCGCAATGACGATCCAACCCAAGCAAGCCGTCCGTTCGACAAAGACCGCGACGGATTTGTAATGGGCGAAGGTGCAGGCGTATTCGTATTGGAATCGTTGGAACATGCTCAAGCTCGCGGCGCGCATATCTATGCGGAAGTGGTGGGTTACGGTCTTAGCGCGGATGCGCATCACATGACCGATCCCGATCCGGACGGCGCGGCCCGCTGCATGAAGATGGCCTTGAAGAGCGCCGGACTTCAACCGGAAGATCTGGATTATATCAATGCGCATGGTACATCCACACCAGCAGGCGATCTATCGGAAACGAAAGCAGTCAAGATGGCACTGGGCGAGCACGCAAGTAAAATCGCGGTCAGCTCTACCAAGTCGATGACCGGGCATTTGCTCGGCGCGGCCGGTGGCGTGGAAGCCGTAATCTGCGCCCTGTCTCTGGAAAACCAGATCATGGCACCGACAATCAATATTGAAAATCAGGACGAAGCGTGCGATCTTGACTACGTGCCAAACGTAGCTCGCAAAGCAAACTTGAACGTGGTCATGTCGAACTCGTTCGGGTTCGGTGGCCACAACGCTTCAGTCATTCTTAAAAAATTCGAAGCGTAAGGAGCCGGAACGTTGAGCGGAGATCTGAAACAACTGCAGCACAAACTAGGGGTCCAGTTTGCGGATAAGCCTCTGCTTAAACAGGCTTTCACGCATGCGTCGTATGTCAATGAACACCGGTTCAGTCAGCATCATGATAATGAGCGGCTCGAATTTTTGGGCGACGCGGTCCTAGAGCTGACGGTATCGGAATTTCTCTACAATCGTTTCCCTGGCCGTCCCGAAGGGGAGTTGACCAAGCTGCGCGCGGCTATCGTTTGTGAGCCTTCACTGGTCAAGTTTGCGGAGGCGCTGAATTTCGGCGCCTACGTACTGCTCGGCAAAGGGGAGGAGCTGACAGGCGGGCGCAGTCGTCCTGCGCTGCTTGCAGACGTGTTTGAATCGTTTGTAGGCGCGTTGTATCTCGACCAGGGGCTTGAATCGGTTCGGGGGTTCCTGGACCGTAATGTATTCCCGCAGGTTGCCTGGGATGGCAAACTGCAAATGAGCGACTTCAAGACCGAACTTCAGGAATTGACCCAACACCATAATCTCGGCGTGCTTGAATATCGGATCGTGGAAGAACGCGGACCGGCGCACGAGCGGGAATTTGTGTCCGAAGTCTATATGGGCGAACGCAGCCTGGGCCGAGGAAATGGACGTTCCAAGAAGGAAGCCGAGCAGCAAGCTGCGGCCGCGGCGCTGGAGACGCTTAAACTGTAGAGCCTATCATACAAGTGAAGAGCAAAGAGCGGCCGCAAGCGTTATGTCGGAATCGTCCGAATCAGCCTATGCCGCTTTTTGCTCTTTTGCGTTGTAAAACATTGCTTCGCTTGAATCAGGGCACATCTAATCGAAGCAAGCCAGCTAAGAAAGCCAGCCTGTCATCAACACTAGAAAGGGAGGTGAGCGCAGGTCATGTATCTGAAAAGGATCGAACTCGCCGGATTCAAATCGTTCGCCGACAAAACCGAAATGGAATTCGTCCGCGGCATTACCGCGGTCGTTGGTCCTAACGGCAGCGGCAAAAGCAATATCTCTGACGGTATTCGTTGGGTACTGGGCGAACAGAGTGCGAAAAGTCTGCGTGGCGGGAAGATGGAAGATATCATTTTTGCCGGAAGCGATGCACGTAAAGCCGTCAACTACGGTGAAGTATCGCTGACGCTCGATAATGCGGACCATGTGTTGGCACTGGATTTTTCCGAAGTGACCGTGACAAGACGCGTTCATCGCAGCGGAGACAGCGAGTATCTGATCAACCGTCAACCTTGTCGTTTGAAAGATATCACGGAGCTGTTTATGGACACGGGGATCGGCAAGGAAGCCTACTCGATCATTGGGCAAGGTCGGATCGAAGAAATTCTGAGTACCCGTTCGGAAGATCGCCGCGGTATTTTTGAAGAAGCATCGGGGATCGTTAAATATAAATCGCGTAAAAAAGAAGCGAACCGCAAACTGGCCGATACGGAGCAAAATCTGCTGCGGATTCACGACCTGGTCACGGAGCTGGAAGATCAGATCGGCCCGCTGAAAGCGCAAGCCGAGAAAGCACGCCGTTATAAAGAATTAAAGGAAGAACTGAAAGACAAAGAAATTTCGTTGTTCGTATACCAAATCGGCGAGATTCATGAGGCTTGGACAGCCGCGTCGGAAAAGTTGGCGGAGCTTGAACGGCAGCGTGAGCGACTGGCCGCTATCGTGGATGAGCATGATCGGACGCTTGAAAGCGACCGTCAGGCTCTTCGCGCGGTAGAGCATGAAATCGAAGAACTTCAGGGACGTCTTCTTCGCTACAGCGAATTGTCCGAAAAGTCCGAGGGCTATGCTCAACTGTTGGAAGAGCGCCGCCGCAATCTGGAGCAATCGCGCGAGCAGCTGAAAGAAGCGATCGAGAACGAAGGCGAACGTTTTGATCAGCGTAAGCAGGAAAGCTTGTTTGTACAAAATAAGCTGGATGCGGCACGGCTGGAACTTAGCCATTTGCAGACCGAACTGTCGGCCGAGCAAGCCAAGTTGACGGGTGTGACGGAAGGGATCAGCCATGAGCAGGAAGAAACGCTAAAAGGCGAATTGCTTGAGCTGATGAACAAAATGGCGCAGACCCGCAACGAAATCCGGTATGCCGATCAGCAAAAGGAAGGCGTTATGCGGCGAATGAACCGCGTAGACGAAGAATCGGGACGTTGGGAAGCCGAGAAGAAACGTCTGGAACACGAGCATGCGGAGCGTAAAGCCGCATTGGATCAGGCTTCCGAAGATATCGCGACGTTGCGCCGCTCCTATATCGAAGAAAGCGAGAAACTGCACACGCTGCAAAAAACGGCGTCCGACAGCTCGGCTTCGGCCCGGAAGTGGGAACAAAAGCGCGAAGCGCTCGTTTCCAGACGCGATACGATGCAGGAGATGCAGGAAGACTTCGAAGGCTTTATGGTCGGTGTCAAAGAAGTGCTGAAAGCATCAAGGAACCGTCAGCTTGAAGGCGTGCATGGCGCGGTTGCAGAATTGATTACGGTACCGCAAAAGGTAGAGACGGCGATCGAAACGGCGCTGGGGGCTTCGCTTCAACACGTCGTCATGGAAAACGAAGCCGTATCGCGTAAAGCGATCGGATATTTGAAGCAGCGGCAGTTGGGTCGCGCGACATTCCTGCCGTTGGACGTCATTCGGCCCCGTCATATGTCCGAGAGCGATAAACGTGCCGCATCCAGCGCTCAAGGTTTTGTGGGCATCGGTGCCGAACTGGTGCAAGCGGACGAACGCTATGCGGATATCGTCGGCAGTTTGCTTGGCGGTTTGGTCGTCGCGGAAACGTTGGAGGATGCGAACGGCATCGCTTCGCGTTTGAACTATCGTTACCGCGTCGTGACGCTGGAAGGCGACGTGGTCAATGCCGGCGGGTCGATGACCGGCGGCAGTCAGAATCGGCGCGGCGGCAGTTTGCTGGGTCGTAAGCGTGCTTTGGAACAGCTGGAGCACGAAATCAAGGAAAGCGAACGCGAGATTGCACGTCTTTCGCGTGAAGAACGCGAAAACGGCGAATTGGCTGTTGCGAGCGAGCAGCGGTTGACGGAGCTTCGCGAGCGCGGCGACTCCTTGCGTGCCGAGCAGCAGCAGTTGGACGGCGAGTTGAAGCAGACAGAGCATGGTTTGCGTCACGTTAACGAGCAATTTGCGCTGCACGGCGAAGAACGCTCCGGGTATAACGAAGAGCTGGAAAGTGCCGGAGAGAGTCGGAAAAAGGCGGAAGAAAAGCTTAAAGAGCTGGAAGCCGAAGAAGCCGCGACCAGACAAGCGATCGGAGCGGCGGAGTTTGCGCGCAAAGCAAGCGAATCGGCCAAAGAAGAGCTTCAGGACCATCTGACCGAACTTCGCGTGCGCGAAAGCCGCCTTGTTCAGGAGACCGCTTCGCTTGAAGAACGGCTGAGCCGTCTGGGCGAAGAAACCGGAACGGTGTCCAACCAGTTGGCTGATCGACGGAAGATGCTGCGCGGTGCGGAAGCGGAGCTCGCGGCGAATCGGAAAGACGCGGAAAATCACGTACGCGAACTTCAGGAAGCCAAGGATCTGAAAAGCGTGACGCAGGAACGTCTCGAAGAAAAGCGCGGAGAACGTGCGGAACGCCAGCGCAAGCTGGAAGAACGCGAAGGCGAGACCCACAAGCAGCGCAGCGAGTTGAAAACGGTCGAGGACAATATCCGGCATACCGAAATTCAGGCGACCCGTCTGGATGTGGAGTTGGAGAATACGCTGCAAAAGCTTACCGAGGAATACGGAATCGGCTATGAATTGGCGCAGCAGCGTTACGAGTTGCCGGAAGATCCGGAAGCAGCCCGTCTTGATGTTCGCGAAATAAAGCGCAAGATTACTTTGCTCGGCGAAGTGAATCTGGGCGCTATCGAAGAATACGATCGCGTCAGCGAACGTTATACCTTCCTGGACGAGCAGAAAAACGACCTGATGGAAGCCAAGGCCAAGCTGTATCTGGTCATTCGCGAGATGGATGAAGAGATGTCCAAGCGCTTCAAAACGACGTTCGATGCGATTCGACGGCAGTTCGGAACGGTCTTTTCCAAGCTGTTCGGCGGCGGTCGCGCAGATCTGGTGTTGATCGATCCGGAGAATCTGCTGGAGACCGGAATCGATATCGTCGCCCAGCCTCCGGGGAAAAAGTTGCAAAACCTGCAACTGCTTTCCGGCGGCGAGCGCGCGTTGACCGCGATGGCTTTGCTGTTTGCCATTTTGCATGTGAAGCCTGTTCCGTTCTGCGTGCTGGATGAAGTGGAAGCGGCGCTGGACGAGGCGAATGTCGTTCGGTTTGCCCAGTATCTGCGCGAATTCGCGGAACAGACGCAATTCATCGTCGTCACGCACCGCAAAGGAACGATGGAAGAAGCGGATGTGCTGTACGGGGTTACGATGGAAGAAGGCGGCGTATCCAAGTTGGTATCGGTACGTTTGGAAGATGAAGAAATCGGAATCGCGTAACGCTTTATATATGATCGGAGGACGGGAAGCATGAGTTTTTTTCGTAAATTAAAAGAAAGCATCGCGGGCAAAACAGACGCGGTGACCAAGCAGTTCAAAGACGGCCTGGAAAAAACGCGCAAAGGCTTCGTGGAGCGCGTATCCAACCTGATGGTTCGCAGACGCAAGATCGACGAAGAGTTTTACGAAGAATTGGAAGAAATCCTGATCGGGGCGGACGTGGGCGTCAATACCGTGATGGGACTGATCGACGACCTGCGCGCCGAAGTGAAAAAGCGTCGCCTGAGCGATGCGAGTGAGCTTCGTCCGGTACTGTCCGAGAAGCTGATCGAATTGCTGCGCGGAGAACAGGACAACTCGCTTAATATGAGCCAGGAGGGACCGACGGTCATTTTGTTCGTTGGCGTCAACGGCGTAGGCAAAACAACGACGATCGGCAAGCTGGCCCATAAGTTCAAAAGCGAAGGCAAAAAAGTGCTGCTCGCCGCAGGCGATACGTTCCGTGCAGGCGCGATCGAGCAGCTTGAAGTCTGGGGAACACGCACGGGCGTCGAAGTTATCAAGCAAAGCCCAGGTTCCGATCCGGCGGCCGTGATGTATGATGCGGTACAGGCTGCCAAGCAGCGCAATGCG
Organism: Saccharibacillus sacchari; assembly: GCF_037722395.1. Lineage (GTDB taxonomy): Bacteria > Bacillota > Bacilli > Paenibacillales > Paenibacillaceae > Saccharibacillus > Saccharibacillus sacchari_A. The sequence goes on from NZ_JBBKAR010000001.1 coordinate 228,990, forward strand.
GATATGCTGATCTGCGATACGGCAGGCCGTCTGCAAAACAAAAGCAATCTGATGGACGAACTGAACAAAATCTTCCGGGTCATCCAACGCGAGATTCCGGGCGCACCGCACGAGGTATTGATGGTGCTCGACGCGACGACCGGACAAAACGCGCTCAGTCAAGCCAAACTGTTCGGCGAAAAAAGCGGCGTAACCGGCCTCGTGCTAACCAAGCTCGACGGTACGGCCAAAGGCGGTATCGTGGTCGCGATCCGTCAAGAGCTGAACATTCCGGTTAAACTGGTTGGCTTGGGCGAGAAAATGGAAGACCTGCAAGAATTCGATTCCGAGCAGTTCGTACACGCACTATTCGCAGGTCTGATCGAGGAAGAACTGATTGAAGGCGAAGACGATGAGTCCAACCCATCCGAGCAATAAAAGCAGACAAGCTACGGGTACCTTGACCGAATCAAATCCAAGGTTTACGTTTATCGGAAACACATACGCTTCAAGCGGGTTTTCGAAGGGCGTAGCCTAACCTTAGGATCGATTCATGGTACTTGTTTATAACGCGCTCTATGCAACGTGGCAGGCGGTACGCTCGCGGGACATTATTCCGCTTGAGCGGCCCGCCTGCTTTTTTATGCACGGAAAGATTTTCGAGCCGAAATTTCCTTCCAAAAGGATGACGTTTGTAATTGGTAAAGAGTCATACGAACGTTTATAATGAAATCAATTGTTATGAAAACGGACAGGTTTTGCAGAAAAAGCGGAAAACAGGTCTGATTCGGAAAAGGAGGAAAGGCCATATGGCTAACACGCACACGTATTCCCGTCGGGAAGAGGTTGCCAATGCTGTCACGCACGGGATCGGAGCCGCACTTAGCGTTGCCGCGCTTGTGCTGCTGATCGTTTTTGCCAGCTTAAAAGGAAATGCCTGGCATGTCGTCAGCTTCACCGTATACGGCGTAACGATGCTTCTGCTGTACATGAGTTCAACATTGGTGCACAGCTTCAGGGCAGGCAAAGTGAAAGATTTCTTCGAGTTTATGGACCATTCCTCGATCTATCTATTCATTGCGGGAACCTACACGCCGTTTATGCTGACCGCTATCCGCGGCCCGCTCGGCTGGACCTTGTTCGGCATCGTCTGGGCGATCGCAATCGGAGGCGTCGCGTTCAAAGCCTTTTTCGTCAAAAAGTTCCTGTTTATGTCGACTCTGTTCTACTTATTGATGGGCTGGCTGATCGTGCTCGCCTGGGGCGCACTGACTCAAGCCATCCCGGCCGAAGGCATCCACCTGCTCGTCGCAGGCGGCCTGATGTACACGGTAGGCACCATCTTCTACGTCTGGCGAGGATTCCCTCACCACCACGCCGTCTGGCATCTTTTCGTCCTGGCGGGCAGCATCCTGCACTTCTTCTGCATCCTGATGTATTTGCTGCCGTAAAATCAAAAGCTTCCTATCGTCGAAAAAGGTACGTATGTGTGGGGAAAACAGAAGGCTACGAGAGAAATTCGTTCCAGTCGCTTGTTGAAATCGGGAAAAAAGATTGAATTTTAAGTGGTGTTTTCCCGATTTCAAAGGCGAACTATAGCATAGGCTTCCGAAGTGCATTTCTTCGAAATGCTTTAGCTCTTTCACTGAATTTCTCTCTCCGCCTTCTGTTTTCCAGTTACGTTAGACTTTCTTAACAAGCCAACAAGTCGGGACAATTCCCCGGCTTGTTTTTTTACCCTTCCTCCCATTTGCAAATGGTGACTGGGCGGAGGGGGAGTCCGTGTAGGAATAAAATTTCTCAAAAACAACACGCGACCGAAACGAACTCCCCCGCAGCCCCGCGCACTCGCGCAAACCGCCCCCATACATGCCTTTGAATTGTTACCGTTTACAAATCCCCGCCTCTGCGCTATGCTATGAACTAGGATTGTGACTGGTCGTGCAGGCAAAACCTGATTGCTACCGTGTGCCCTTTTGGGGGATGCGGCGGTAATCAGGTTTTTTTCGTAAAGGGCCCTTACGAGAAAATATGCTGCCGAGCGGTCGAAAGGCCAATCAGAGAGGGTGCTAATGGGATGAATAGAGGAAAATGGGTAAAAACATTGTTGGCGTTGAATCTGAGTGCAGTGCTGGTAGCCGGTGGCGGCGCACAGGCATTTGCAGCAGATGCGAGTCAAGAAGCGATCTCGACGGGGTTGCAGACGCTTACGCCGCAGCAGCAAATTCAATTGAAGCAGAGCCAAGCCAGAACAGTCATTACAAACGATGGCGAAGTGGATGATATGAACTCCATGCTGCGTTTCCTTTTATATTCGAACGAAATGGATTTGGCGGGTATTGTACTCACCAGCTCGGTTTACCATTATGCGGGCGATGCCGCGAAAAACATTGAGCCCTATCGCTGGACAGGTACGAAATGGTTGACCGATATGATCGATGCTTACGAGCAGGCGTATCCGAACTTGATCAAGCAGGCCAACGGGTACCCGACCCCGGAGTATCTGCATAGCGTAACGAAGATCGGCAACATTAGTTACAAGGGCGAGATGGAGCAGGTGACGGAAGGTTCCGAGTTTTTGAAAAACCTTTTCCTGGACAATGATTCGCGTGATCTTTATGTGCAGACATGGGGCGGCACGAATACGACGGCACGCGCGCTGAAGTCGATCGAAGAACAATATAAAGGCACGGCCCAATGGGCGAGCATCCAAAAGAAGGTCAGCGACAAACTCGTGCTGTACATCATTTTGGATCAGGACGACAGTTATAACGAGTATATCGCCAAAAGCTGGCCGAATATTCGCATCGTCAACGATCAGTCAAACTTCTGGCATTTTGCTTACGCCTGGAAGTTCCATACTGAAGCGGTGAACGATAAGCTGCATGGCATATGGAACCTGGAGAATATTCAGAAAGACCACGGCCCGCTGCTTGAGCTATACGCGCTGATGGGTGACGGTAAAATGATCGAAGGCGAACTGGCGGAAGAGCAACGCGGAAGCGAGGAATATCTGGCAGCGAATCCGCAATATGATCGATATGATTTCATTTCCGAAGGCGATTCCCCGTCTTTCTTCTACCTTATCGACAATGGACTGCGCAGCATGGAAGATCCGAGCTATGGCGGCTGGGGCGGGCGCTTCGGCAAAGCGGGCGATCGCCTATACCGCAATAACGTGCTGGACTATGACGTGTACACGCAGCGTTATGAAGCCGAGTATACGTTAATGCGCTGGTTCGACGATATCCAAAGCGATTTTGCGGCCAGAGCGGATTGGGCTATCGCAACGGATTATTCGCAAGCCAATCACAACCCGGCGTTGCGCGTGCAAGAGGGAGTGGACATTAGTGCGTCTCCAGGCCAGTACCTGACCCTGCACGCCGTCGGCAGCGATCCGGACGGAGATAACCTGACGTATCGCTGGTGGCGTTACCATGAAGCCGATACGTATAACGATTCTCCGGTGGAGCCGTTGGACGCGGTCAAAGAGATGGCCGGCGACCTACAGCTTGGCTTGCATCGCGAGAAGGCCGAAGGGGAACACCGCAACACGATCGGAATGCGCGGCGCGGATTCCGATACCGTCAAGTTCCGTGTTCCGACCGATGCCAAATCCGGCGACACCATTCATATGATCGCAGAGGTCAAAGACGATGGGGCGCATAACTTGAAGCACTATCAGCGGGTCATCATTACCGTAAAATAGCAGTCTGGAAAAAGCAAAAAACAAATTTTAATTGTTGCCAGAAGATGTTAAGCAAAAGCGCTTGACATCTTCTTTTCTTTTCGGTATGATAGGGAACGTTGATTGGTGTGTAAAGTGTTTTCCCTTGACGAGAGGAGTGTTCCGGATGAGTCAAGAAAATCGTCTGGAGAAGACGAATCGAATCAACCTGCTGTTCGCCTTTTACGAGCGATTGCTGACAGAGAAGCAGCAGACTTTTCTCAAGTATTACTTCCACGACGACTTCTCGCTGGGCGAGATTGCCGCGGAATTCGAAATTAGCCGCCAGGCGGTGTACGAACATATCAAGCGTGCCGAGCAGACGCTGGAGAATTACGAAGCGAAGCTTGAACTGTTGCAGCGACATGATCGTCGCATGCAGGAGATTCGCGAATTGGAGACCCTGGCTAACGACGAAAAGTTACCGGAGCAGACGCAAAGGGAACTGGGAGTCATTGTACAAAAACTTCAGGCGCTCGAATAGCGGTTACGTCATTTCACGAATTCGATAATTGATCGGCTTTCGGTATATAATAGAAAGAATAGATACGGAAGCGGGGTGAACATATGGCATTCGAAGGATTAACTACGAGATTACAGAACGTCTTCGGCAAGCTTCGCGGCAAAGGGAAGATCTCCGAGGACGACGTCAACGATGCGATGCGCGAAGTGCGACTGGCTCTGCTGGAAGCGGACGTTAACTTTAAAGTTGTCAAAGACTTCATCGCCAAGGTAAAAGAAAAGGCACTTGGCAAAGAAGTGACTGAGAGCTTTACGCCAGGCATGGTGATCATCGACATCGTAAATAAAGAATTGACAGAGCTGATGGGCGGTACGCAGTCCAAGCTGAACAAAAACAATCGGCCGCCAACCGTCATTATGATGGCAGGCTTGCAGGGTGCAGGTAAAACGACGACAACCGGCAAGTTGGCGAAGATGCTTCAAAAGCAGGGCAGCCGTCCGTTGCTTATCGCAGGCGACATTTACCGGCCTGCGGCAATCAAGCAGCTTCAAGTTCTTGGCGAGCAACTGAACGTACCGGTCTTTTCGCTTGGCGATCAAGTGAGCCCGGTAGAGATTGCCCGCCAGGGCTTGCAGGAAGCCAAGGATAAAGGTCACGATTACGTGATTATCGATACCGCTGGCCGACTGCACATCGACGAACAGTTGATGGAGGAATTGAAGCAGATTCATACGGAAACCAAGCCGGATGAAGTGTTGTTGGTCGTCGATGCGATGACCGGTCAGGACGCGGTAAACGTTGCGGCGAGCTTCAACGAGCAGCTGTCGCTGACCGGTGTGGTACTGACCAAGCTTGACGGCGATACCCGCGGCGGTGCTGCGTTATCCGTCAAAGCCGTAACAGGCTGTCCGATCAAGTTCATCTCGCTCGGCGAGAAGCTGGACGCATTGGAGCCGTTCCACCCGGAACGCATGGCTTCGCGGATTCTCGGCATGGGCGACATGTTGTCGCTGATCGAGAAAGCGCAGTCCGGCATCGACGAGAAAAAGGCGAAGGAAATGGAGCGCAAAATGCGCAACGCGGAATTCACCTTCGATGATTTCCTGGAGCAGATGGAGCAGGTCAAGCAACTTGGACCGCTCGATCAAATCATGGATATGATCCCGGGCATGAACAAAATGAAGCAAAAGAGCGACCTGAAGGTCGATGACAAGCAGGTCGGTCGAATCGAAGCAATCGTGCATTCCATGACGAGCGCGGAGAAGCAGTCGCCGGACATCATCAATTACAGTCGCCGCAAGCGGATCGCGACAGGTAGCGGCACTTCATTGGCCGAAGTCAATCGTCTGATCAAGCAGTTCGACGAGATGAAAAAGATGATGAAGCAGCTTTCGGGCATGATGGACCCGAAAGGCGGCAAAAACAAAGCGATGAAACAAATGCAAAAAATGAGCAAAGGCATGAGGTTCCCGTTCCGTTAAGCGGAGAAGGAGCATTATATACAGGCTGAACAGCCGCCGCGGTTTTTCGAAGCCGTTTATTTCTTGAAGGAGGTGATTTTCTTGGCAACTCGTATTCGTCTTAAGCGCATGGGTGCGCATAAAGCACCTTTCTATCGTATCGTGGTATCGGACTCCCGTTCCCCGCGTGATGGACGCTTCATCGAAGAAATTGGTTACTACAATCCGGTCGCTGAACCGCAAGTAGTGAGCATTAACGAAGAAAAAGCTTTGGCTTGGCTGCAAACAGGCGCGCAAGCGTCCGATACTGTTCGCAACCTGCTGAGCAAAGCCGGAATCATGAAGAAATTCCATGAATCCAAACTGCAAAAATAAGACAGTGACTCGGAGGGATTGACGTGGAACAGTTAGTAGCGGTTATCGCAAAAGCTCTGGTCGATCACCCGGAAGACGTCAAGGTCCGTACGGTAGAGAAAGATTCCTTGGTGGTCTATGAGCTTTCTGTTCACCCCGATGATATCGGTAAGATCATCGGGAAGCAGGGACGAATCGCCAAGGCGCTGCGTACGGTCGTGACGTCGGCAGCAGTCAAACTGGACAAGCGGGTTACCGTGGATATCCAGTCTTAAAAGGGAAAGCTTAAACTTTCCGGTCTTAAAGATATACGAAAAGGGGTTAGGAGGTTTTCTTCCTAGCCCCTTTTCGTACATTATCAAGACTGTTTTCATACACTCATAGATGAAGAACTAGTATCTTATCAACTAGCGTTGACAAGATACTAGGATCGAAAGGATCGAAGGCAAATGACAAATTCGAACAATGAACTGGAGTTTTTAAGCGTAGGCAAGGTAGCGAACACACACGGAGTCCGCGGCGAATTGAAAATATTCCCTTTTACCGATTTCCCTGAAGTTCGCTTTGCCAAAGGCAAAGAGCTACTGCTCATCTCGCCTGAGAACGGAAAAGCATTGAAAGTCAAAATCGTTTCCGCGCGCGAGCAGAAGACCGTGTATATCGTGAAGCTGGAAGGCTACGAAAATATCAACGAAGTCGAGAAATACAAAGGCTGGGAAGTCAAAGTGCCCAAAGAAGAAGCTGTAGAAGCAGAAGATAACGCTTATTATTTCCATGAGATTATCGGCTGCGCGGTATTGAGCGAGGAAGGCGAAGAGCTGGGCACGGTTACGGATATTCTGACTCCCGGCGCTAACGATGTCTGGGTCGTCAAACGCAAAGGCGGCAAAGAGCTGCTGATTCCATTTATCGAATCGGTAGTCAAGGAAGTCAATATCGCCGAGAAAACAGTGCGTATTGAGGTTATGGAAGGACTGCTGGACTAATGAGTGCGTTAATGCGGATTGATGTGCTCACTTTATTTCCGGAAATGTTCGATGGCGTATTTGGCGCGAGCATTTTGGGGAAGGCCAGAGACAAGGGAATCGTAGATCTATCCGCCGTGAACTTTCGTCTATACTCGACAAGCAAGCATGGGCAGGTGGACGATACGCCGTATGGCGGAGGCGGAGGCATGGTGCTTAAGCCGGAGCCTATTTTTGCCGCGGTGGAGGATCTGCTGCTTAAGCGGGAGAACGAAGGCGTAGCTGTAACTGAGCCGACCCTATCGGGTTCGCGTCCGCGTATTGTGCTGCTGTGTCCGCAAGGAGAAACTTTTACGCAGAAAAAAGCGGAGGAGTTTGCCAGGGAGGACCATCTGATTTTTATCTGCGGTCATTATGAAGGTTATGATGAGCGGATTCGCGACGGTCTGGTGACCGATGAGATCTCGATCGGCGACTATGTGCTAACCGGCGGCGAGCTGCCTGCGATGGTGATGATCGACAGTACCGTTCGGCTGCTTCCGGGTGTATTGGGCAATGAAAATAGCGCCGTAACGGATTCGTTCAGTACAGGACTGCTGGAATATCCGCACTATACGCGTCCAACCGAGTTCCGGGGAATGAAGGTGCCGGACATCTTGCTGTCCGGGCATCATGCGAATATCGAGGCTTGGCGCAGACGGGAGTCGCTTCGTCGTACGTTACAGCGCCGTCCGGAGCTGCTGGAGCGACTGACCCTGACCAAGCAAGATATGAAGTGGTTAGAGGAATTAAAACGGGAAGAGGCCGCTCTGAACGGCTGACAGGCGGTTTGATGAGTTTGGAAATATGTCGAACACCCTCTGCGGAATCGTCGAAGCTGACGAATTATCGCAGAGGGTGTTTGGCTATTGAGAGGGAATCGCAATATCGCCCGCAGATCGAGTTACAGTTGAGCGGATAGAGTTTTTTATCGTTTTTTGGCCGAAGATGGTAAACTGGAAGGTAGGTTGATCCGGCGTAATTAAATGACATTGTGATAGGGAAACGGGAGGATTGAGCGATGCGAAAAATGAATTGGAGAAAGGTACTGCCTGCGTTGATATTCGTGCTGTTGATATTGACGCCTATACTGTCCGTATCCGCTTCAAGTCCGCAGCGAAGCGGGATCGTCACGGATGAAGCCGGTTTGTTCACAGACAGTCAGATCAGGCAATTGGAAAATGAACTGTCCGGCGGAAAATATACGGTTTATGTGCTGACGGAGAGCGGGCTGAGTGAAAGCGAAGCCGCCCGATTGTCTGCACAAACCTACGACGCCTGGGGATTGGGTTCGAACGAACTGTTGCTTTTTATCGTGACGGACCCGAACTTGGTTTATTTGGAGTTGAAAAACCCGGCTTTGGGCAGTGCTCAACGTATCATTGACCGGGCATTCGTGCCTGCGGCGCAAGACGATGGTCCGGCAGCGGGCGCTCTAGCCCTTGGAGAGTACGTCAACGGCGCAGGAGGGGCTTCCTCGGCCTCTGGCGGCTTGGGTGGCTTGTTGGCTGGAGGAACTTGGTTATACGCGATCCTGGCGCTTGCCGTGCTTGGGATTGTTGCTTATGTGCTATTCAGTATGTTCCAGTCAGGTTCCAAGGTGAAAAAGCGCGCGACAGAGCTTCGAAACCGGCAAAAGACGACAGCCGCTGTGGTGGATGGCATCATGGTGTCCGAGCTTTTCCGCGAGGTGGAGATGGGCTTTGTTCAAGGCGAGACGTTAAAAGAAGCGGAAGGAATCAGCCGCGAAGCGGTAGAGTTGCATCAGAGAGCAGAGTCGCTGTCTACGCGTCTTGCCGCATTCCGCCCGGGTACTTTTGCCTCGCGTGCGCAAAGAAAAGAATTGGATACATTGACTCGCGAGGTTCAGGCTTGGGAAAGCGTAGTGACGGCTTTGCATGAACGCTTCGAGCAAGTATCCGCCAGCTTTGCCGAAGTTCGCCGCAGAGTCAAGGAAGGCAAAGAAGTGGAACAGGAAACGCGTCAAGCGCTGGACAAGTTGAAAACCGATACCGGCTATCCCCTGGCTACTTTGCAAAAAGAATTGGATGAGGCGGCAGCGCTTCTGGCGAAAGCAGACAGTCTGGATGAATTTGACGTGATGCAGGCGTCTGCGCCGGCTGAACAATCCTTGTCTCGGCTCAAAGAAGTTGCGGGCTATGTAGAGTCCTTGAGCGGCCTGGCCTCGGAAGCTGCGCAGTGGCCTGGAGTCATCGTTCAGACGGAACGCGAGCTGCGTCCTGTCACGGAGCGTGAAGGGTTGCTGTTGACCGAAGAAGATCCATTCCGTGTATTGAGTGAAGCAGGAGCGCAGACGCAACGTTTGAATGAGCTGATTCAGGCAGGTGACGTTCCGGCAGCGAAGCAATCGGCCGAACAAATCGCTTCCCGTATTGCAGAGGCAAAAGATATCGTGAAGCGCCGTCTGGACAGCCGAAGCACGTCGGCCGAATCGCTTCGAGATGCGCAAGGGCTGCTGCGTGAAATCGAAGGGTTTGCGCCTCGTTATGAGCAAGAGCTAAATGAATTGAGAGGCCGTTACGCGGAGTCTCATCTTGGCACGCAGCGAGGACGTCGCGAGGAGATCGATCGGGCGGAAGAAGAGGTCCGTCGGCTGTTACCGGAGATTCGTTCGGCGCTTAATCCGCAGGTGCAATATTACAAAGCCGCCCGGGAAAAAAGTGACCGGGTCGACGAGCTTGTCGCCCGGTCGCGCGAACTCATGCGCGAAGCGCTAGGCTATGCAGACGAGCTGGATACTCAGCAGCGTGCTGCTCAGCAACGCTTCGAAGGAGCGCGCAGCATTTTCCGTCAAGCCGGAGCGACTTATCGGTCAATGGGCGTAAGTATGCCGGAGTACGACCGCGCGCTTCAGTCGGCGGAAAGCGAAGGAGAGACTGCTGCGGCAGCTCTGAGAAGCGAACCGATCGACTTGCTGCGCGCAGAACCGCTTTTGGCGGCTTACGAACGAAACGCTTCCGATTTTGCCCAGCATATTCGCGAGTTGCAGGAACGCCGGGATCAGGCGATGCGGCAACTGGAGCAATTGAGCGGCGATTTTTCAGGTCGAGAGCAGACGTATCGCCGTTACTTGCGTACGAATTCCTATGCAGGCCGTTACGGCGGATTCGAAAACGAAGCACGCCGTCTGATCGCAGCAGGATGCTTCGAGGATGCTCTTGCGCAAGCGGCTTTCGGACGCCAGGTGCTGGAAGAGATGGAACGCGATTATCGTCGTGCCGTTCAACGGGCCAACAATAATAACCGCGGAGGCGGAGGATTCGGAGGCGGATTCGGTGGGCCGGGCGGCGGTAGCCGTCCCGGAGGAGGACGGTCGTCCGGCGGCTCAAGCTGGGACGGCGGTGGACGTTCCAGCGGCTCTTCTTCATGGGGCAAAGGAGGCGGCGGAGGTCGCTCTTCGGGTTCTTCGAAGTGGTAACGGATTTTCTTTTGAGTTATTTTTAGATAACGTATTGCCTTTTTATATGACTTCATGTTAAAATCAATCCGTTGTGTAATCTTGCGGTCCTCTGCGAATGATGAGGCGGAATTGTTTTCCGAAGAAGACGTATGAACGCATGAGTGGAAGGAGGAAACAAATTATGAATCTGATTCAAGCTCTGACTCAAGAACAACTTCGCAAAGATATCCCGAGCTTCCGTCCTGGCGACACTTTGAAAGTGCACGTTAAGGTTATCGAGGGAACTCGCGAGCGTATCCAGTTGTTCGAAGGCGTAGTCATCAAACGTAAAGGCGGCGGTATCGCCGAAACTTTCACCGTTCGTAAGATCTCTTACGGCGTAGGCGTTGAAAGAACGTTCCCGATCAACTCGCCAAAACTCGACAAAATCGAAGTCGTACGCCACGGTAAAGTGCGTCGTGCGAAACTGTACTACCTGCGTGAACTGCGCGGTAAAGCAGCAAGAATTAAAGAAATTCGTCGTTAATCTTCCCTTGCGGGAGACGGAACGAACGAAAAATGGGGAGCTTGGAAACAAGCTCCTTTCGTTTTATTCTCAAAAGCGATTCATAGGTGAAAAGGGACGTAGCAGCCCCATAAATATGAGCATTTCTCAAAACCGTACAAACATACGGTTTTGCAAAATGCTGATGTTTGGATATCAAGCGTAAGGAGAGGGCTAGCCATGGAAGAAAACGTAAACCGCCCTGCAGCGGAAGAAGCGCCAAATAATCCGAAAAACAAAGTGAAAAGCGAGACGCTTGAATGGGTAAAAGCCATTGCCATTGCATTAGTGTTGGTGTTTGTCATCCGTTGGCTGCTGTTCGCGCCTTATATGGTTGATGGTTCTTCCATGCAACCGAATTTCCATGATGGCGAACGCGTTATCGTCAACAAGATTTTGTACGATATCCGGGCTCCGAAGAAGGATGAAGTGATTGTGTTTAAAGTTCCTTCCGAAGATAACAAAGAATTCATCAAACGCGTTATCGCATTGCCGGGCGATACCGTTGAGGTTAAAGCCGACGAAGTGAAGGTCAACGGTGAAGTGATCGAAGAGCCGTACATCCAGGATGTACTCGACCAGGCACACGCCAATGGCGAGACTTACAACAACAACACGAACTTCCCGAATGCAACATTCCCTGATGGCACGGTGCCGGAAGGACATGTATTCGTTATGGGCGACAACCGTCCGAACAGCAAGGACAGCCGAATGATCGGTTACGTCCCTTTTAGCGACATTACCGGCCGGGCCGACTTGGTCTTCTGGCCGTTCAGCGACATGCATATTGTCAATCATTAGCATGACCGTGCCGGAATCCGATAGGTTTTCCGGCCTTTAGGAGAGGTGAAATACCGTTATGACCATTCAATGGTTCCCCGGTCACATGACTCGGGCGCGGAGACAGATCGAAGCGAAGTTGGGGTTAATCGATCTTGCGATCGAATTGCTTGACGCTCGCTTGCCGCTGTCCAGCCGTAACCCGATGATCGGAGACATTCTCAAGGACAAGCCCAGACTTATTTTGTTGAACAAGTCTGATCTGGCCGATCCTGAATCTACAAAAAGATGGATCGAATACTTCCGTGAGGAAGGACATTTGGCTATTGAGACCGATACGCCCGGAGGTCGCGGCGTAAAGGACATCTCGGTTTATGCCAAACAACTGCTCAAGGAAAAGATTGACCGTCAGATAGCAAAAGGCATGAACCCTCGCGCTATTCGCGGACTGATCGTCGGTATCCCTAACGTAGGGAAATCGACATTGATCAATAAGCTGGCTGGCAAAAGCATCGCGGAGACGGGAGACCGTCCGGGTGTAACGAAAGGCCAACAGTGGATCAAAATCGGCAAGGAAATGGAACTTCTCGATACGCCGGGTATTTTATGGCCGAAGTTCGATGACCAAAACGTGGGTATGAAGCTTGCGGTGACCGGAGCCATCAAAGAAGATGTACTGAACGTGGAGGAAGTGACTTTCTTTGCGATTAAGTATTGTGCGGAGCATTACTGGGATCGTTTGTCCGAGCGTTACGGACTGGGCGAACGTCCAACCGTTTTTGATGATCCGGATGAGATCGTACGCATTATGGAAGAAATCGGACGCAAACGCGGCTGCATCATGAGCGGCGGTCGGGTCGATTTGACGAAGGCATCCGTATTGTTCTTGCGTGATCTTCGTGCAGGTAAAATGGGCCGCTTCTCTTTGGAAGAGCCTTTCTAAGCATCGAATAGAGGAAACATCAGCCGTGCAGGCAGCGCGGGAAAGGATCGCCGAGCAGTTCGGCGATCCTTTTTGCATAATAGAACGGAGGAGAACGAGATGCCAAGAGCCAAAAAGAGTGAAGAAACGACAAAGGCGGCCAGTAAGCCAAAAAAGATCAAGATCGAAGTGGATCGTCTTCTTTTGGAAAAAGAATTGTGGGCGGAAGGGTTTGAACATATTGCGGGCGTGGACGAGGTAGGTCGTGGCTGTATGTTCGGAGATGTCGTGGCCGCGGCGGTCATTTTACCCACAGGGCTCAAAATCGAAGGAATCGACGATTCGAAAAAATTATCCGAGAAAAAACGCGATGAGTTATACGACATCATTCTGCGTGAAGCGGTTGCCGTAGCTGTAGGCCGCGTTGATCCGAAGACCATTGATCGGATCAATATCAAGCAGGCGTCCCGTTTGGCGATGACAATGGCGGTAGAAGCTTTGACGGAGCAACCGGACGCACTGCTGGTGGATGCGGAAACCATTCAGGTTGATCTGCCGCAGCGGGCTATTATCAAAGGCGACTCGCTCAGCCAGAGTATCGGAGCCGCTTCGATCGTCGCCAAGGTTACGCGGGATCGGCTATGCGCGGGCGAGTGGGAACAGGATTATCCGGGCTATGGCATTGCGGTACATAAAGGCTATGGTACCGCTGTTCACCGCGAGAAAATTTTGGAGCTTGGGATCAGCGACCTGCATCGGCATAGCTTTTTGGTTAAAATGAAGGCGGAGTACGAAGATTTGCGTTAATCGAAAGATTGGACATGTACGCAAACGCTTCTTATTAGAAGAGGCGTTTTTTCCGATATATCAGTCATAGTAGTCGTGACTTGTTTCGAATAGCAGTACGTAGAGAGGTGAGCGAGATGAACATCGGTTCGTTGTTTAAAAGCATCATGGGAGACGCCAAGCCGGGCGAAGCCAAACAAGTCGATCTGCGTGCCGGGCAAGTAGTCAGAGGCGTCGTCCAGTCGGTATCGGAAGATGGCAAGGAAGCGGTTGTTCAGATCCAGGGCGTGAAAGTCAATGCGAAGCTTGAGACGCCGTTGCAGGCCGGACAGACGGCTTTTATGGAAGTCCAGCCTGCCGCCGAAGACGGTTCGATCGTGATGAAGCCTGTCGCGGCTCCTCCGGGTGCCGCTGCGGGTGCCCAGTCAATGGAAGATACAATGAAGCAGCTGGGAATGCCGGATAATAAACAAAACCGCGAGATGGTTCGGATGATGCAGCAGGCAGAGATTCCGATGACCAAGGAGAATGCGGCCGAAGTGCGCAATATGCTCGCACAAAAGCCCGCTTCGGTTGATGCCCAGCAATGGGTGCGCTCGATTGGCATTTTGCAGCAAAGAGGGTTGCCGATCACATCGCAGAGCGTATCGGGCATGCAGCAAGCTGTGTTCGGTGCTCCTGCTTCTACCGTGCTGCAAAATTTGGGGCAGCAGGTTGCGGCGGCGCTTGCGCAGCTGGGCGAAGGAGCAGGTGAAGAAGCTGCTGTACCTGGTCGCGGATTAAATGCTGCGCAGCCAGGAGTTGCTTCAGCACAAAACACTGCTGGGAATGCCGGGGGCGTGGCAGCCAACGGACAAAACCCGGCCGGGAATACGACAGCCGGAACGATCAATACTTCTGCTCCGAATGCGGGAGCGGCAGTGACTACAAACTCCGCAGAAGATGGAAATCCGGCACAGATGCGTACCGCTGCGCAGACAGCCGCGAGCGCGAATTCGGCTGTTGGAGAGTCAGCGGTACCCGATGCTGCGCAAACGGCAAATGCCGCCAAAGCGGCGGAGCGTACAAATTCTGCTACAGGCACGACAGGGGCTAATCAAGCGCCGACAGGAAACGCGGCACAGCAGGCTTCGCAAGGACAAACGCCGACTGCTGTGCAAGCAGAAACAGCTGGCCGGAATGCAGGAACAGCTGGCGCTACGGGGTTGCCACAAACGGATGTCGCTCTGCTTCGCAAGGTGCAAACACTGCTCGGCGAACTGCGAACGGCTGCTGCGGGCAGCACGGAGACAGCCAATATTGCGGCTCAGAATGGTCAAGCGGCTTCGCAGGCAGATGGAGCAGATGCTGGGCCTTGGGTAGGTCGGTTGCTCAAAATGCTTGGTGCCGAACATGAACAACAGACTGCCCGCTCTACATTGCTTAATGCGCCGTCTTCCGCACCGACGCAAGCGGCGAATGCCCCATTGCCGCAGTCTGCACAACCTGCGACTCAGTCTCCGCCTGCCGGACAGACGGCAGCGCAAGCTCAACAGACTTCGGCGGCGACACAGGCGCAGCAAGGAAATTCGGCTAATACGGCCTCCGCAGCCGCCGCTGCAACAAACGCAGATGCCCGTCCTGAAGTGTCTGCTGCTGTTCGAAATGCCGCCGAGCAAGCGCTCCGTGCGGTTCAGGGCGAAACCGGGCGTCCGGATGGAGCAGCAACAGCGGATAGCCGAGCCGCTGCCCAAGCACCTGCGGCCCATCAGTCCGTCGCCGAAGTACGCGAGACGCTGAAGTCCTTGTTGTTGCAGTTATCCGCTTCCGATTCGCTGCCCGCCGGTCTGAAGGAAGCGGCGCAGCAGGCGGTTCAGCAAATGACCGGACAACAACTGCTGCTGAACACTGACCGTACAGCACCTTTTGCCCAAGTCACCATGTTCCTTCCGTTTGTCGGCCCGGATGGCAACCAGACGGCCTCTGTACAGATCGAATCCCGTCGAGGAGCCAAAGGAGAACTGGATGCGTCCAACTGCCGTCTATGGTTCGACCTGGATATGAAGTCGATGGGACGTACCTTGATCGATGTGCAGGTGGTGGATCGTAAAGTCAGCCTGAATTTCCGCAACGACGAAGAATGGGTACGACCTTTGCTAGAAGCAGGACAACCTCAAATTGCTTCGGCATTTGAAGCGGCAGGTTACCAATTGTTGGCTTTGCGTACAGACGCTTTGCCTGAACGCAATATGGAAAGCAATGGAGAGTCCGGAACGTCGCTGTCGTATGCTCCGCCTTCGTACCGGGGAGTGGACGTGAAAATATGAAAGAACCCAAAGCAGAAGAAACCGCACGTAAACGTGCAGTCGCGCTCAAATATACGCCGGAACAGATGTCCGCTCCAGTCGTGGTAGCAAAAGGCAGCGGCAGTATCGCCGAAGCCATTCTGGCGCGGGCTCAAGACGCCGGTGTTCCTATTCAGGAAGATGCCGCTTTGGTCGAAGTGTTGTCAAAGTTGGATCTGGATCAACAAATCCCGGCGGAGCTGTATGGACTTGTCGCCGAGCTGCTTTCCTTCGTGTATCGCAGCGATCGCGAAGCCGGGAGGCGTAAAGGGCTATGAATGAACCGTCAAAAGCAAAGCCGTCCACAACGCGGGGCGGCTCCGCTATACATAAGAATACAGCGGCTCCCCATCGTAAAGATAAAGGTAGAGCCGCCGAAGAAGCGGCAGCTTCTTATTTGGAACAAGCAGGTTGGCTTATTGTCGAACGCAACTGGAGCTGTCGTTCCGGGGAACTGGATATCGTTGCTGAAAAGGGAGAAACCCTATTGTTCGTAGAGGTACGGAGTCGGAGCGGAATCGGATACGGAATGCCTGCCGAGTCGATCGACGGACGCAAGATTCAACAGGTAAGGCGAACCGCCGAAGTTTATCTGCACCGCTTTGGCATCTCGGATCGGCAGATTCGCTTTGATGCTGTTGCCGTTATGCTGGGGCGCAATTTGGAGATTCGGTCGTTGGAACATATCGAAGATGCGTTTTAGTCGGATAAAGTTACGTTAGACTTTCTCGACACGTTGAGGAGCTGTCCTTCAGATGGACAGCTCCTGTTTATGTATATTCGTCTATTCCCGCATTCTGCGATCCATCTGTCGGTATTGCAGGGCCTCCGCAATATGTTCGGTGCGAATCTCATTCGAATCTTCCAGGTCGGCAATGGTCAAAGCCAGTTTCAAAATGCGATCCCGCGAGCGCATGCTCAGTCCCAAAGCGCCGATGGCCGTGTCCAGTAATAGTTGTGCTTCGCGCCCGGGATTGGCATGTTTACGCAGCAGTGCCCCGCTTAATTGACTGTTGCACTCCACGTTCTTCAATGCCCCATAACGTGCTTTTTGACGTTTAGACGCAAAAAGGACTCGTTCGCGAAGGTCGGCAGACGAAGATCCCGGACGGATAAGATCGCCCGGAGGAGGTTGCGGAACTTCAACTTGCATGTCGATCCGATCAAGCAGTGGGCCGGAAATCCGGCTGCGATAGCGTAAAATGGCTGAGGGTGAGCAGGAACAGGTGGATTGGCCGTTCTCGTCGTGTCCCCCACCGCAGGGACAAGGGTTCATGGAGCAAGCCAGCATGAAATGGGCGGGAAAAGTGAAAGCTGCCCGTGCGCGACTGATCGTCACCGTTCGGTCTTCAAGAGGTTGCCGTAAGACTTCCAGCGCACCGCGCGAAAATTCCGGCAGTTCATCCAGGAACAGTACGCCTCTGTGAGCCAGGCTTACCTCGCCGGGTCTTGGGATCGAACCTCCGCCTGCCAGTCCCGAAGGGGAGATCGTATGATGCGGGGCACGAAACGGGCGGCGCCGTACAAGTCCGTGTCTGACATTATTCAGTCGCCCGGCAGCGCTAAGGATTTTGGTGGCTTCTAGCGCTTCGTTTTCGGAAAGGTTGGTCATGATGCCGGGGAGACGCTTGATCAGCATCGTTTTTCCCGTACCGGGAGGTCCGGAGAGCAGAATGTTATGCATACCGGCCGCTGCAATCATTAGCGCTCGCTTGGCGTGCTCTTGACCCAATACATCCGCATAATCGCCATCGGCTTCGGAAAAAAGGGTTGGTTTTTCGGACTTGTCTTGCGTATATCGGAGGCCATCAGCATCGAATGCGTAACGTTTTTCTTTTCCGGCAGACAATTCTTCGCGCTGTGCCTCTGGCACCAACATGCGCAGATGAGGCAGCGAGTAGACGGTCAATCCCTCTAGCAACGAAGCTTCGTCTGCATTGGCGGAAGAGATTAGAATCGCATTAAATCCTTGCCTGCGCGCGCAATCGGCCATAGCCAGTACACCCGGAACCGGACGCAAAGAGCCATCCAGCGAAAGTTCGCCGACCGCGACCAATCGGCTGCCTTCCGGCAATGCGAGCTGTCCGTCCGTCAGTAAAATGCCAAGCGCGATAGCCAAATCCAGCGAGGAACCTTCTTTGCGCAAGTCAGCAGGAGCCAGATTGATCGTGACGCGTCGGCTGGGAAAACGAAACCCGCAATTTTTGAGTGCGGCCTTGACGCGATCGGTCGATTCGCGAATCGCGGAGTCGGGCAAACCGATGATCGTGGTTTGAGGGAGTCCGTTGGTAATATCGACTTCGACTTCCACGATGACACCATTTACGCCGTATAAGCAGGCGCTATAACTTTTTCCATACATAATTAAACACACCTCTTTTTCTTAAATAGCGGAGAATCCGCAAGACCGAAAAAGGGTGCTTCCTCTTTTTCCGAACCATTTAACTACATGTACTTTTATTCTAAACGTAACATTTCGAAAGTCAAGATACGCCCCATGCAAGGTTTTTCATAAAATTCGACCCAAACGTATTTACAACAATCAAATTTAATGCGATTATGTTTGTAAGCGATTTTCGGAAAAAACCAGTAGTTAACGGGAGGAGTGCGCAGAATGGGCAAAGTCAATGAATATCCGCAGCTTCAGTTGGACAATATGCTGTGCTTCTCGATTTATGCCAGCTCGCGCGAGATCACGAAGATGTACCAGCCCTATTTGGAACAATTGGGCGTAACCTACTCGCAGTATCTCGTATTGATTGTTTTATGGGAGCAGGACGAACGGACAGTGAAAGAGTTGGGCGAAGAGTTGTTCCTGGATTCGGGAACCCTGACGCCCCTGCTCAAAAGATTGGAAAACGCAGGGCTGGTCGAGCGCAACCGTTCTACCGAGGACGAGCGTAAAGTCTTCATTTCGTTGACGGACAAAGGGCGCGAGCTGCAAGATCAGGCGGCGCATATTCCGGAATGCATGGCGCGTGATCTGCGTATGGATGTGCCGGAGTTTGTGGAACTGCTGGGCAGATTCCAAAACTTGTTGGCGCGCGCGCATGACGTCAACGTAAATTCTTCGGGCAAATAAATCGCATAGCGTGATGACCTTTACAAAAAAACCGGCAGCCGGAGCGCTGCCGGTTTTTTTGTCGGAACTTAATTCGGATACTGCCGCGATCGTTTTTTGCATACGGAAATTTGTCGAAAAAAGCGGAATAGTTCGAATTTTAAGAAAGCGTTTCAATTTTGTTTACTAGTCGTGCTATAATGGTTGAGGTTGTACTTTTCTGCCTGGCAACCCGCCTGGTGCGAGCCAATTTGATAGGAGGATTCACGAATGAATATCCATGAATATCAAGGCAAAGAAGTTTTGCAGCAGTACGGAGTAACCGTGCCTCGCGGCAAGGTAGCGTTTAGCGCGGCGGAAGCCGTAGACGCGGCCCGCGAACTCGGAACTCCGATCGTCGTCGTAAAGGCGCAGATCCATGCGGGCGGACGCGGCAAGGCCGGAGGGGTCAAAGTGGCCAAAAGCCTGGATGAAGTACGTACCTATGCCGAAGAGTTGATTGGCAAGGTGCTCGTTACCCATCAGACCGGCCCGGAAGGCAAGGAAATCAAGCGGCTTCTGATCGAAGAAGGCTGCGATATCAAGAAAGAATATTATGTGGGTGTCGTCGTGGATCGGGGAACCGGTAGCGTCGTGCTGATGGCCTCGGAAGAAGGCGGAACGGAGATCGAGGAAGTCGCGGCCGCAACACCCGAAAAGATTTTCCGCGAAGTGGTCGATCCAGCCGTAGGACTCCAGCCGTTCCAGGCTCGCCGTCTGGCTTACGCGATCAATATTCCGAAGGAACTGGTCAATAAAGCGGCGAAGTTCATGTTGGCTTTGTATGAAGCGTTCGTGGACAAGGACTGCTCGATTGCCGAGATCAATCCGCTTGTCGTAACCGGTAGCGGGGATGTTATTGCACTTGACGCCAAGCTGAATTTTGACTCGAATTCGTTGTTCCGTCACAAGGATATTTTGGCGCTTCGCGACCTCGACGAAGAGGACGAGAAGGAAATTGCCGCGTCAAAATTCGATCTGAGCTATATTGCCCTCGATGGCAATATTGGCTGTATGGTCAATGGTGCGGGTCTGGCGATGGCAACGATGGATATCATCAAATACTATGGCGGCGAACCCGCTAACTTCCTGGACGTAGGGGGCGGTGCGACGAAGGAGAAGGTTACAGAAGCCTTCAAGATCATCTTGTCCGACCCGGAAGTTAAAGGGATCTTTATCAACATCTTCGGTGGAATCATGCGTTGTGACGTTATCGCGGACGGTGTAGTCGAAGCGGCCAAGCAGATCAAGTTGGAAAAACCGCTCGTTGTACGTCTCGAAGGCACGAACGTCGATCTCGGCAAAAAGATTCTGAACGAGTCGGGACTCAATATCGTGTCGGCAGACTCGATGGCCGATGGCGCAAAACGAATCGTAGAGCTGGTATAACCGCGGCGTAAGTTTCACAAACTGACTTTAAACGGAGGATGTGGACGGGCATGAGTATTCTGGTGGATAAAAATACAAAAGTCATTACGCAGGGGATTACAGGCGAGACGGGGCTTTTCCATACGAAAGGTGCCTTGGAGTACGGTACGCAGATGGTAGGCGGCGTAACTCCCGGTAAAGGCGGCACTGACGTTGAAATCACGCTGGAGAACGGCAATTCGGTCAAGCTTCCGGTGTTCAACACGGTCAATGATGCGGTTCAAGCGACAGGTGCAACGGCGAGCGTCATCTACGTACCGCCGGCATTTGCCGCAGATTCCATCATGGAAGCGATCGACGCCGAACTTGAACTGGTGATCTGTATCACGGAAGGCATTCCGGTACTCGACATGGTCAAGGTTAAGCGTTATCTGGAGGGCAAAAAGACGGTTCTGATCGGACCGAACTGCCCGGGCGTGATTACGCCGGAAGCATGCAAGATCGGCATTATGCCGGGGTACATCCATAAAGCGGGCAAAGTGGGTGTTGTTTCCCGCAGCGGAACGCTTACTTATGAAGCCGTACACCAGTTGACAACGCGCGGCATCGGTCAATCGACAGCAGTCGGTATCGGTGGTGACCCGGTCAAAGGTTCGGAGTTTATCGATATTCTGAAATTGTTCAATGAAGACGAAGGTACGCAGGCGGTAGTGATGATTGGTGAGATCGGCGGTACGGCAGAGGAAGAAGCAGCCGAGTGGATCAAAGCCAATATGACCAAACCTGTTGTTGGCTTCATTGGCGGTGCTACAGCTCCTCCGGGCAAACGGATGGGCCACGCCGGCGCTATCATTTCGGGCGGTAAAGGCACAGCTGCGGAGAAAATCGCCAAGCTGGAGGAATGCGGCATTCGCGTTGCTCCGACTCCGGCTGAAATGGGTGCGACCCTCGTGGCTGTACTTGAAGAGCGCGGTGTGCTCGAAACGTTTACGGCAGGTTGATTCGTAGACGGTTTTCTGGCACAATGAGAGAAGTTTAATCTATAGCTGAACGGAACCAAGGCAAGCAGCCTTTCTTTCCCCAACAGGGAAGAAGGGCTGCTTTTTGTGTTTTTCGAACAGTTAAGGAAAGTTGGGAGAGGTGAAGCGGCAATGAAGCAAGAATGTTCGCCGGAAGAGCTATGGGTTATGGCTTTGCATGAGACGGCGGGAATCGGTTGGCAGAGTATATACGCATTGATGAGAATCGTTTGGCATAAAGGGATTCCTTTTGATGAACTTTTCCGGATTCCCGAGCAGACCTGGCTGGCACTCGGTGCACAAGCCAAGCAGGCAAAAGTAGCAGGCAATATTCGAATTGAGGAAGCGCGTGAGCGTCTTGGACGACTTCGGCAACGGGGGATTGAACCGATATCTTACTTTGATGAAGAATATCCTACTTTAATGAAGGAATCCGCCAAACCGCCCTGGATGCTTTATACGATCGGACGCCGGGAATTGCTGCATGATTTCAGTATTGCGATCGTGGGAACGAGAGCGCCTACCGCTTATGGACGCGTGATTTGCGAACGGGTAGCCGGTACTCTGGCGGAAAACGGAGTTTGCCTCGTCAGCGGTATGGCACGGGGCATCGATGGCTATACGCACCGTGAAGCACTGCGTCGGGGCGGCGCAACCATTGCGGTGCTTGGCGCAGGCGTTGATGTTGCATACCCGCCCGAACATAATCATTTACACCGGGAGATCGCGGAGCAAGGGCTGATCGTTTCCGAATTTCCTCCAGGCACACGTCCTTCCCCCGGACTATTCCCGCTGCGTAACCGAATCATTGCCGGGTTGTCCAGAGGCGTGCTGATTGTCGAAGCGGCAGAGAAAAGCGGTTCGTTGATTACAGCCGATTATGCGCTTGATTGTGGCCGAGACGTTTTTGCTGTGCCGGGACCCGTAACTTCGCCCAAAAGTTTGGGAACTTTGCAATTGATCAAAAACGGAGCAAAACCCTGCGCGGATGCAAATGACATTTTGGAAGAGTATACGCATCTGTTCGTTCCGTCTGCGCCAAGCGCCGAAAAAAAAGAGAACCATGAAAAATTGACAAAAGAGGAGCGGAAGATATACGTTATATTGGAGCAAGGGGATGCGAGTATCGATGAGCTTCAGCGGAAGACATCCTGGGATTTTGGACTTTTACATTCCGTTCTGCTATCGTTAGTCATAAAAAGTCAGGTGAAATCGCTCTCCGGCGCTGTATATGCGTGGATCGGGGAGCCGGTCCGCTGACCTCATCCTTTATTGAAGCAACTGAAGAATCGGCACGGTGCAGGGCAAGGGGCCCGGAAAGCCGCGCTTGCACAACTCGAGAGGAGGACGAACCTATGGCGGATTCGCTCGTCATCGTGGAATCGCCTGCAAAGGCTAAAACGATCGGCAAATACTTAGGCAGCAAATTTATCGTCAAAGCATCAATGGGGCATATTCGGGATCTGCCGAAAAGCCAGATCGGTGTTGATGTGGAAAACGAATTTAATCCGAAATACATTACCATCCGCGGAAAAGGCTCTATCCTGAAAGAACTTAAGGATGCCAGCAAGAAAGTCAAAAAAGTCTATCTCGCGGCCGACCCCGATCGCGAAGGGGAAGCAATCGCTTGGCATTTGGCTCATGCGCTCGACATTGATAACGTACAGGATTGTCGCGTCGTATTTAACGAGATTACGAAGCAGGCCGTTAAAGATGCGTTCAAGACGCCGCGTCCGATCAATATGGATCTGGTTAACGCGCAACAGGCACGTCGCATTCTCGACCGTCTGGTTGGATACAAGATTAGCCCGTTGCTTTGGAAAAAAGTTAAAAAGGGACTGTCTGCGGGCCGTGTACAATCCGTTGCAGTCAAGCTGATCATCGATCGGGAAAACGAAATTTCCGAGTTTGTTCCGGAAGAGTATTGGAGTATCACGGCTCGCCTGGCGGTCAAAGGCAACGACTTCGAAGCCAAATTCCATCAGCTGAACGGTGCCAAAAAGGAACTTCATAGCGAGCAGGATGTCAAAGAAGTGCTGGCCGCTTTCGAAGGAAAGGATTTTGTTGTAGGCGAAGTTAAGGAGAAAGAACGCCAGCGCCATCCGTCCCCTCCCTTTACGACAAGCTCACTGCAACAGGAGGCCGCGCGTAAGCTGAACTTCAGAGCGGCCAAAACGATGTCGGTCGCCCAGCAGCTTTATGAAGGTATCGACCTCGGCAAAGAAGGTACGGTCGGTCTGATCACGTATATGCGTACCGACTCCACGCGGATCGCAGGCAGCGCGCAGGAAGAAGCGAAAGCTTTTATCGGCGAACGTTACGGTGCGGAATTTGCTCCTGAAACGCCGCGTCAATATTCGAAAAAATCGGCCGGCGCCCAAGACGCGCACGAAGCGGTTCGTCCGACTTCGATCTCCCGCGATCCTGAATCCGTCAAAGCATTCATGAGCCGTGACCAGTTCCGCTTGTACAAGCTGGTCTGGGAACGCTTTGTCGCTAGCCAGATGTCTTCTGCCGTGCTGGATACGCTGTCGGTCGATATTGCCGCAGGCGATGCGACATTCCGCGCCGTCGGCTCGAAAGTGCGTTTCCAGGGCTTTATGAAAGTCTATGTGGAAGGCAACGACGACGGTAGCGTGGAAGAAGACAAGTTCCTCCCGGCACTTGCCAAAGGGGATCAGCTGGAGCGCAAAGAGATCGAGCCGAAGCAGCATTTCACGCAGCCGCCTCCCCGTTATACGGAAGCACGGCTGGTCAAAACGTTGGAAGAGCTCGGAATCGGACGCCCGAGTACGTATGCGCCGACGCTGGAAACGATTCAAAAACGCGGCTACGTCGCGATTGAAGAGAAAAAATTCGTTCCGACGGAGCTTGGCGAGCTGATCAACGAGCAAATGGAAGAATTTTTCCCGGAGATTCTCAATGCCGAGTTTACCGCCCAGATGGAAGCAAACCTTGACCATGTGGAAGAAGGCGACGAACAGTGGGTACGCGTGCTTCAGGAGTTCTACGGAACGTTCGAAAAACGGCTTGAGTTCGCGGAAGAGGAAATGAAGGAGATCGAAATCCAGGACGAAGTCTCGGATGAGGTTTGCGACAAATGCGGCAAGCCTATGGTTTACAAAATGGGACGCTTCGGCAAGTTCCTGGCATGTTCGGGCTTCCCGGACTGCCGGAATACTCGCCCGATCGTCAAAAATATCGGCGTGACCTGTCCGAAATGCAAAGAAGGGCATGTTGTCGAACGCCGCAGCAAAAAAGGACGCGTCTTCTACGGCTGCGACCAGTATCCGGAATGCGACTTTGTATCGTGGGACCGTCCGTCCGCAAAGCCTTGTCCGGTATGCTCTTCGTTGATGGTCGAGAAGCGCAGCAAGCAGGGAACGAAGCTGCAATGTACATCATGCGATCATACGGAAGTGCTTGAAGACAACGAAGATACAGCGGAAGCATAAAGCAATAGGGGGAACATGAAGTGGGTAACAATGAAAGTTCGAACACACAGCGAGTAACCGTAATCGGTGCGGGATTGGCGGGAAGCGAGGCGGCTTGGCAGATTGCAAGCCGCGGCGTTCCGGTCACCCTTTACGAGATGCGTCCCAAAGTAAAAACACCGGCTCACCATACGTCTTATTTCGCGGAATTGGTATGCAGCAACTCGCTGCGGGCTAACGGATTTACAGGTGCTGTAGGCGTATTGAAAGAAGAAATGCGCAGACTGGATTCGCTGGTGATCGGCAAAGCGGACGCTAGCGCGGTTCCCGCAGGCGGTGCTTTGGCGGTTGACCGCGATCTGTTCTCCGGTGGTATTACGCAGGCGCTCAAAGAGCATCCGCTTGTGGACGTTCGCGAAGAAGAAGTAACGGAGATTCCTGAAGACGGCATTACGGTCATCGCGACAGGACCTTTGACTTCTCCGGCACTTTCCGCGCAAATCAAAAGCTTCATGGGCGAAGAGTATTTCTACTTTTATGATGCGGCGGCTCCGATCATCGAGAAAGATTCGATCGATATGGATAAAGTATATCTGGCTTCCCGTTACGACAAAGGAGAAGCGGCATACCTGAACTGCCCAATGACCGAAGAGGAATTTGATCGCTTCTATGAGGCGTTGATCGCGGCGGAAAAAGCGGAACTTAAAGAATTTGAAAAAGAAATCTATTTTGAAGGCTGTATGCCGATCGAAGTCATGATGCAGCGCGGACGCCAAACCGCCTTGTTCGGACCGATGAAGCCTGTCGGTTTGCCTGATCCGCGCACGGGCAAAATTCCTTTCGCTGTCGTGCAACTTCGTCAGGACAATGCGGCGGGAACGCTCTACAACTTGGTCGGATTCCAGACGCACTTGAAGTGGGGCGAGCAAAAGCGCGTGTTCCAGATGATCCCAGGCCTTGAGAATGTGGACATCGTTCGCTACGGAGTCATGCACCGCAACACGTTCATCAATTCGCCGAGATTGCTTGAGCCGACCTACCAATGCAAAGCCCGTCCTAACCTGTTCTTTGCGGGTCAGATGACCGGCGTTGAAGGATATGTGGAATCGGCTGCTTCCGGCCTGATTGCCGGAATCAATGCAGCGCATCAAGCATTGGGACGCGAGCAGATCATATTCCCGGAAGAAACGACTCTCGGAGGCATGGCTCGTTATATTACGGAAGCCGACCCGGATCATTTCCAACCGATGAACGCGAACTTCGGCCTGCTGCCGAAACCGGAGAAAAAGATTCGCAATAAAAAAGAAAAGAACGAAGCTTTGGCGATGCGAGCGCTCGATAAGCTGGCGGCTTTCACGGAAGAACATTCGTTGAACGCTGTTCGCAATTAATTGCACAACCCGAATAGGAGGATCACGATGGAAATTTCGTTTCACGCGACGACCATTTGCGCGGTGCGCAAAAACGGCAAGGCGGCTATAGCTGGCGACGGCCAGGTTACGATGGGACAAAATGTCATCATGAAACAACATGCCAAAAAGGTACGCAGATTGTACCGTGGGCAGATTCTTGCCGGATTTGCAGGTTCCGTAGGCGATGCGATTACGTTGTTCGAGAAATTCGAGGCCAAGCTGGAAGAGCACCAAGGCAATTTGCAACGTGCCGCCGTCGAACTGGTCAAAGAATGGCGCACGGATCAAATGCTGCGTAAACTCGAAGCTTTGATGATTGTAATGGACAAAGACGGTATGCTGCTGATCTCCGGTAACGGGGAAATCATCGAACCGGACGATGATATTATCGCGATTGGTTCAGGCGGTAACTTTGCTTTGTCGGCTGCACGCGCGCTGAAGCGTCATGCGGAACTCGATGCGAAAGAGATCGCCGAGGCGTCACTGAAGATTGCGGCCGAGATTTGTGTGTACACGAACGACAACATTATCGTCGAAGAACTTTAATGCCAATTACGGCGGTACTTAAACGAGCGGACTTGATGCGTTTGGGTGCGCGCCCTAGAAGTGGAGGGTACATGCATGAAAAACGAAGCCCTGACACCGCGGGAAATCGTAGCGGAACTGGACAAGTACATCGTCGGACAGAAAAAGGCAAAGCGTTCGGTTGCCGTTGCTCTGCGCAATCGTTATCGTCGTAGCTTGCTGCCCGAAGAAACAAGGGATGAAGTGGCACCGAAGAATATTTTGATGATCGGGCCTACGGGCGTCGGTAAAACAGAAATCGCACGTCGCTTGGCGAAGCTTGTCGGAGCGCCTTTTATCAAAGTCGAGGCTACCAAGTTTACCGAAGTCGGCTATGTGGGTCGCGACGTCGAATCCATGGTGCGTGACTTGGTCGAAACTTCGATCCGTATGGTGAAAGCGGAGCGTACGGAGAAGGTGAAGGACCGCGCGGAAGAAATGGCAAACGAACGTATCGTTGAAATTTTAGTACCGGCCGCAAAATCTTCTTCCGCGCAACGGAATCCTTTTGAAATGCTGTTCGGCGGCCAGTCGAAAGCTACGCCGGAGCCCGAGCCGGAAAAGACCCGATACGAAGAAGGTTCGCTCAGCGAACGCCGGCGCCAGGTCCGCTTCAATTTGTTGTCCGGCAAGCTGGAAGATGATATCATCGAGATCGACGTTGAAGATGCTATGCCTAACATGTTCGATATGCTGGCCGGACAAGGCAATGATCAGATGGGAATGAACATTCAGGAAATGCTGGGCAACTTCATGCCAAAGCGCACGAAGCGCCGCAAATTGCCGATTCGCGAAGCGCGCAAAGCACTGACTCAGGAAGAGGCTTCGAAGCTGATTGACATGGATGATGTCAATCAGGAGGCTGTACGCCGAGCTGAGCAAGCCGGAATCATTTTCATCGACGAAATCGACAAGGTGGCGGGCAGCGGCCGCGGACACGGTCCTGACGTATCCAGAGAAGGCGTGCAACGGGATATCCTTCCTATTGTTGAAGGTTCCACGATCGTAACCAAATACGGACCGGTGAAGACCGATTATATCCTGTTTATGGCTGCGGGAGCTTTCCATGTTTCCAAGCCTTCCGATTTGATTCCCGAACTTCAGGGACGCTTCCCGATTCGGGTGGAGTTGGAGAGTTTGACGCTGGAAGACTTCATCGCTATTCTGACCGAGCCTCAGAATGCGTTGACCAAACAATACGTGGACCTGCTCAAAACAGAAAATATCGAAATCGGATTTTCCGAAGAAGCCATTCACGAGATTGCAAGCATTGCGGCGTCGGTGAACCAGAACACGGAAAATATCGGTGCGCGTCGCCTGCATACCATTTTGGAAAAACTTTTGGAAGATCTTTCTTTTGAAGCGCCAGAACTGAATTTGGATCAGATGACGATTACGCCGGAATACGTTCGCGAAAAGTTGGGCGATATCGCAAAAGATCGTGATTTGAGTCAATATATTTTGTAGAGGCGACTTTTTGTTAAACTGGAAAAAAAGAGGGAGAAAAAGTCTGGAGTTTGGGTTAATGAATGAAAGCCTATTCAATTTTGACATTAAATCAACGCTTTTCCTCTGACTATCGAAATAAGAAAAAGCCCTGTCTTCCAACTAGGTAAAGATAGGGCTTTTTTCTCATTGTTTTATAGGTCCAACTCTAAGAAACTTAGGTTAGACGTAATAGAGATGGATAGGTTGATTTTTATTCCAATTGTTGGGATGCGGAAAGTCTTTTCAACAATTTATAGGCATGACTAAAAAAAACAATAGTTTAGTCGAATTTAATTTTGTATAATTTATAAAGTGCACAAGGCTTATTAACTAAGGGAGTGGAATCGATGAATATTTTGAACGATACCGGCTTTAATCGTCTGCGCAGCGCGATCGACGCATCCAACACCAGACAACAAGTTATTTCCAACAATATCGCCAATGCGGATACGCCTTACTTCAAGCGTTCGGAAGTATCCTTCGAAAGCCTGCTTCAGTCGGAGATGAACGGTGTAAGTTCGATTAAGGGACGAATTACCAATTCCCGGCATATTGCCATCGGTTCTGCAGGATCTATCCCTACAGCCAAAGTGACCAGCGACAACAGCACCGCAATGAACAATAACAAGAACAACGTAGACATCGATAGCGAAATGAGTAGCTTGGCCGAAAATCAACTGCGTTACAACACGTATCTCGAAGAAGTCACTCACCAAATCAAAATGATGCGCACAGCGCTGGGAGGCAATGCATAACCATGAGAATCAGCAACGGATTTGACGTCAGTGCTTCCGCTCTTACAGCGCAACGGTTGCGGATGGACATCATCTCGTCGAACATCGCGAACGCCGATACGACAAGAGCGCAGGTCGTGAACGGCGAAGTACAGCCTTACCGCCGCAAGGTTGCCGTTTTGTCCGAAAATAATCAAACGCCGTTTTCTCAAACGCTTAACGCGGCGATGAACGGAAAAAGCTCGGCCAGCGGAGTGAAAGTGACCGGGATCAAAGAAGATCAGGAGCCTTTCAAGCTGGTGTACAATCCGACTCATCCTGACGCGAACGCGGACGGTTACGTGCAAATGCCAAACGTGGATATCGCCAAAGAAATGGTAGACATGATTTCGGCTACGCGTTCCTACGAAGCCAACGTTACGGCGTTGAATGCGACCAAGGCGATGATCACAAAAGCGCTGCAAATCGGTAAATAACCACAAATGACCGTCAGTTAAAAGCCGAACGGGAAAAATCAACATCATGCGGGCGTTTTGGCGTCCCTATCGGAAAGGAAGATCGCAATGATTCAAAACCATATGTTTAACCCGGTTCAAATCGCTAACCGTGCCGTTTCTTCTACGCAGGAATCACCTTCTACCACTCCGAACGAGGCTATACAGGGTTTTGGTCAATACTTGCAAGATGCGATTCAAGGCGTTTCGGACATGGAAAAAACAGCCGATCAAACCGGGAAACAATTCATGCTTGGACAAGCGAGTGTTGACCAGGTCATGATTACTTCCGAACAAGCGTTGTTGGGTCTTCAATTGACTTCGCAAGTCAGAAACAAAGTCATCGAAGCTTATCAAGAGATCATGCGTACACAACTGTAATCGTACAACCTTTAAGTATAATGCTGCGTAGTGGGGTGAAACTGTGAATGAAAGACTAACCCGAATAAGGGATTCGCTCTTGGGTTACTGGAATCGGCTTAGCAAAACTCAAAAGGCCCTGCTGGTATCGACCGTTGCAATTACGCTGCTGACGATTGTAATTCTGACCATGCAGTTTTCCAAGACGGAATATGAAGTGGCTTTTCAGGATTTGAACGGGGAAGATGCGGCGGCTACCATGGCATACCTGGATGGTGCCAGTATTCCGTATAAGTTGAGCGAAGATGGCAAAAGCATCTCCGTGCCAAGTACGAATGCTGCGCGGGCTCGCGTGGATGTAGCGGCACAGGGTATTATCCAAAGTGGATCGATCGGGTTCAATAAAATGTTTGGCACGACGACATCGGCGCTCGGGATGACCGAGAACGAATTCAATGTCAAGTACAAAAGCGCGTTGAACGGCGAAATCGAATCTTTATTAAAATTGATGAACGGCGTAGAAAGCGCAAGAGTCCTCGTCAATCTTCCTGAAGAAAGCTTGTTCGCTAATAGCGAAGATCAAGATCAGGCTTCCGCTTCGGTCGTGATGAACTTCCAACCGGGCTTCCGGCCGACACAAGACGTTATTGACGGTTATTTCAATATCGTGAAAAGTTCGGTGCCCAATCTTCCGATTGATAACATTACGATTACCAGCGATAACACGATATTGTATGCTTCCAATGCGGGTAGCGGTTTTGGCGCGGGAGCGGCAGGTTCCATTCAAGATAACTTGGCGATTCAACGCAAATACGAGAGCGATATCGAAAAAAGCGTGAAGATGTTCCTCGGCACGATCGTAGGGGCGGATAAAGTCAACGTTCTCGTCGCTTCCAAGCTCAACTTTGACCAGGTTAACGCCAATGAAACTACCTACTCACCGGTCGACGTCGACAATATGCGCGGGATTGAAATCAGCGTGCAGGATATTCAAGAAAGCTATACGGGTGCGGGTGATCCCACTAGCGGAGTAGCTGGAACAGGTACGGAAGCCGTACCTACTTATCCAGGAGACACCACGACGGGTCAGACCACTTCGGAAAACTCGAATAAGATTGTTAACTATCAAGTCAACCAAATTACCAAGCAAATTGTACAAAGCCCTTATATTGTAAAAGACTTAACCATAAACGTGGCAATTGAACCACCTGATGGTGAAACGACTCTTAATCAGGATATCGAAGGGAATATTACCAGTATTTTAAGAAACATCGTTTCCGCTTCTCTTGCCGATTCGGGTGTTACTTATACTGACGCGCAACTGGGTCAAAAAGTTCTGGTTATGTCGTCAACTCCTTCCACCGAAACCGCTGCAACCGACACCGGAATCTCCCGCGTGTTGCTATGGAGCATCATCGGCGGCCTGGCTGCCTTGCTTGCGGTCGCGATCTTCCTGGTTGTACGCCGCAGAAGAAAAAATCGCGAAGAAGAATTGCTCGAAGAAATGGAGCTGCCGACACCGGCGGAGATGCCGTCCATCAACCTCGATACGGTCAGCGGAGAAAGCCAAATGCGAAAACAGCTTGAATCGCTCGCCAAAAAGAAACCGGATGAGTTCGTCAATCTGCTGCGCACATGGTTAGCCGATGAATAGGAGTGAAGAAGTGTGGCTAAAGCAAGCGCGCAAACACTGAGCGGAAGACAGAAAGCGGCGATCCTGCTGATCTCGCTCGGTCCGGAAGTTTCGGCTCAAATTTTCAAACATTTGCGGGATGAAGAAATTGAGCAACTCACGCTTGAAATCGCAAATGTAAGAAAAGTGGATAGTTCGGAAAAGGATTCGGTCCTTGCCGAATTCCATCAGATTTGTTTGGCACAAGAATACATCTCACAAGGCGGTATCAACTACGCTAAAGATATCCTTCAAAAAGCGCTTGGTGAGCAAAAGGCATTGGAAGTTATCAATCGCTTGACCGCAACGCTTCAAGTACGTCCGTTCGACTTCGCACGTAAAGCTGACCCAAGCCAAATTCTGAACTTTATTCAGAACGAGAACGCGCAAACGATCGCACTCGTACTTTCATACTTACAGTTCGAACAGGCCTCAATCATTCTTTCTTCGCTTCCTCAGGAGAAACAAGCCGAAGTGGCTAGGCGGATTGCCATGATGGATAGCACTTCACCAGAAGTCATTGCTCAAGTCGAGCGTGTGCTGGAACAGAAGCTTTCTTCTACGGTCACTCAAGACTTTGCAACCGCAGGCGGTATCGAGTCTATCGTATCTATACTGAACGGCGTAGACCGAGGAACGGAACGCACCATTCTCGATTCGCTTGAAATCCAGGACCCTGAATTGGCGGAAGAAATCAAAAAAAGAATGTTCGTATTCGAAGATATCGTCAATATCGACGACCGTTCGATTCAACGGATTATCCGCGATGTCGAAAATGCCGATCTTCAGCTCGCACTCAAAGTTGCAAGCGAAGAGGTTCGCGAAGTGGTATTCAAAAACATGTCCAAACGTATGGCTGATACCTTCCGCGAGGAAATGGAATTTATGGGACCGGTTCGGCTGCGTGACGTCGAAGAAGCACAAACTCGCATCGTGACCATTATCCGTAAGCTTGAAGAAGCGGGTGAGATCATCATCGCACGTGGTGGAGGAGATGATATCATTGTCTAACCTCATTAAATCTTCGCAATATGTGCCCAAAGAAGACTTTGTCAAACTGGATTTGCATCGGCACTATGCTTCGCAACAGCCGCATAGCGAGGGTGAAGAAGCTTCCCTTTTGCCGGTTGCCGATCAACATACGGTTATCCTGAAGGATGAAATGATTCGCGATGCGAAAGAATTCGCGGAGCTTCAGATTCGGGATGCGGCGCAGCAGGCTGAGCAGATGCTTGCTGAAGCGCAGCAGCAGATCGAAATGTGGTGGCAGGAAAGACGCGAGCAGGATGAAAACCTTGTAGAAGCGGTGAAGACGCAGGCGTTCCGCGAAGGTTATGAGGAAGGCAAGGCACAGGCTGAAGCAGAACTCGCTGTTCGAATGCAGGAAGCTGCGGAAGAGGCCCAAGCCTTGATCCAGGAGGCTATTCAAAGCAAAGGCGATATCATTCAGGAGTCTGAACCTTTCCTGGTTGAGCTTAGTTCGGCAATTGCGGAAAAAGTCATTGATCGAAAGCTGGCCGATGACGAGGAACTGACACTCAGCTTGATTCGCCAAACGCTATCGCGCAAAAGAGAGCAAGGAACGATTACGCTCTGCGTAGCACCTTCGCAATTTTCATTGATAAACTCAGCGCGCGAAGAGCTTGCTATGTCGATCGATTCGCAAGCCGAGCTGCAAATCCTTCCCGACGCTACTGTGCGGGATCGCGGCTGCGTTATTCGCTCGAACTTTGGCAGCGTGGATGCGAGAATCGATACTCAATTGGCAGAGATCAAGCGCGAGTTGCTCAGACTTGCTTTGCATGAAGAAACGACAGGTAGTTAAAAGGAAGAAAATCTATCCATTTTTACGTTTTGCAAGCCGATTGTGATCCAATCTGACTGAGATCTCGTAGATGAGGTTAAGACGACTTCCTAGTCGGAATTTTAGCCTATAGGAATTGAGGTAGGTTGCCGGGTTTTTTATCATTCAGGAAATAGCACTTTTTAGCCTTAGCGGGGGTTTTATAACCGTGTAGAATAGCAATTGTAAAGCGAACGACGGCATGGAGGTGGCGGAATGAGAGAAATTTTGGTCGACAAATACTTGGACCAACTCAGGCAGATCGATCCGATTCGAGTCAATGGCAAAGTGACCCAGGTCATTGGGCTGATGGTTGAATCGGAAGGTCCGGATGCAAGCATCGGCGAGGTTTGCTACATTTACCCGACCAAAACAGCTCCTCCGCTACAGGCTGAAGTCGTCGGATTTCGGGAAAATAAAGTACTGCTGATGCCGTTAGGCGAATTGCAGTCGATCGGCCCGGGATGCGACGTTGTCGGCACAGGCAAACCTCTTACCGTACAAGTCGGTTCGGAGCTTTTGGGAAAAGTGCTGGACGGTCTTGGACGACCGCTTGACGGTTCCATGCTTCCTGCGAGGATGGCCCATGCTTCTACCTTCAATATTCCGAGTAATCCGCTGCAACGTCCGAGAGTACACGAACCCATCAACGTCGGTGTTCGGGCGATCGACGGACTGCTGACAATCGGCAAAGGACAACGGGTTGGTATTTTCGCCGGCTCCGGTGTGGGTAAAAGTACATTAATGGGGATGATTGCCAGAAACACTTCGGCAGACATCAACGTGATCGCTCTTGTCGGCGAACGGGGCCGCGAGGTGCTCGACTTTATTGAACGGGATCTGGGCCCGGAAGGCTTGGCAAGATCAGTCGTCATTGTGGCTACATCCGATCAGCCGGCATTGGTTCGGATCAAGGCCGCCTTGATAGCGACAAGCATTGCCGAATATTACCGGGACCGTGGAATGAACGTGATGATGATGATGGACTCGGTAACGCGCTTTGCGATGGCTCAGCGCGAAGTCGGGTTGGCGGTAGGAGAACCCCCGGCAATGAGAGGGTATACGCCTTCTGTATTCGCTACTCTTCCCAAATTGCTTGAACGGGCCGGAACAGGACCTACAGGTTCCATCACCGCGTTTTACACAGTGCTGGTGGACGGCGATGACATGAATGAACCCATCGCGGATGCGGTTCGGGGAATTCTGGACGGACACATCGTGTTGAATCGCGGAATCGCGAACCGGGGACATTTTCCGGCAATCGACGTTCTCGCAAGCATCAGCCGGGTCATGAAAGACATTTCGCCAGAGATTCAAACCGATGCTGCCAACAACTTGAAGCGACTGCTGTCGGTGTACAAAGAGTCTGAAGACCTGATCAACATCGGCGCCTATCAACGAGGATCGAGCGCAGAGATTGACGAGGCCATTGAGAACATCCAACGCATTTGGGATTTTACGAAGCAAAAGGTGGACGAAAAAACAACGCTGGATGAAACGATTGAACGTTTAATCCAAGAATTTTCAAGGAGTTGACCTGAGAGATGTTAAAATTCAATTACTCATTTCAAAAAGTCGTGGATCTGAAAACCAGTGAAAAAAATCATGCAGAAATGCACCTCTCCTCGGCGATAGGTCAACTCAATGCCGAAGAACAGACGCTGGGCAGACTATTTTCGGATAAGAGTTCGTTGGCAGACTCTATTCAAGAACAGACTGCAGGCGCCGTCTCGGCCCTCCAGCTTCAACAAATGCAGGATTATGTGAATTATATTGATCAATGTATCTTGCAAAAACGTCAAGATATTCAAACTGCGCAAGTAAAAGTCGAAGAAAAGAAAGAGAAGCTTACGACAAAAATGCTGGATGAAAAAGTATGGCTGCAGGCGCGTGGCAAAGCATTCGAATCTTTTGAAAAGGAAGAAATGCTTCGTGAGCAAAACGAACTTGATGAGATGGCAACTGTTCGTTTCGCCTCCCGTGCCCACTAAATACAAAAGTGCGGCAGAACGCGTAAAAGGAGGTTCAACGCATGGCAAAAACCGGAGCGGAGGCCGAAGTCAATCTGGAAGAAGAATCGTCAGGGAGTAAAGCAGGCAGAATCTTGTTGTTCGCCGCCCCTGTACTGTTCGCAGTCGTGCTGGTCGGGGTGCTTTTGACTCTAATGAATCCGACAGTGCGCAACTCCGTGTTGGAGACTGCCAATCAAATTCCTGTCGTTGGTCCGATGCTGCCAAAGCCGACCTATACGCCGGAACAACAGGCCCAGAGACAAGAAGAGAAACAAGCCGCCAGTGCCGAAGCGACAATCAATCAGTTGAAGACTCAGCTGGAGCAGAAAAATACCGAGTTGAAAACTGCGCAAAAGGCTCAGGTCGATACGCAAACCAAAGCCGACGCTTTGCAAAAGCAGTTGGACGACGCGAAAGCGCAGCAGGAGCAGACGGCGGCCGCAGCTGCTGCCGAACCGGCTAAAGATCCCGGACCGAGTCAACAAGTAAAGCAGCTTGCGCAAACGTATGGCTCGATGAGCGCGAGTAAAGCAGCTCCGATTCTGGAAACGTTGACCGATGAAGAGATTGCGATGATCCTCGGTGCAATGAGCACGGAACAACGTTCGGCAATCATGCAAAAAATGACGGCCGATAAAGCAGCGAAAGTATCGATCATGTTGAAGTCCGCGACATCTGCCGAAGCACTTGAAACGGCAGCCAACAAAGCGCGCGCCGCCGCAGACAGCGCGGAACAACCCGCTCAAACCGCGACTTCCACGACAGGCTCGCTGAATCAAGATCAACTCAGCCAAACGTTTTCTTCAATGGATGCCGCAAGTGCAGCAACATTGTTGATCCAAATGGCCAAAACCAATCAAGCAAAGGTGTTGACCATTTTGAAATCCGTAGACGATTCGACACGCTCGAATATCTTGTCGCAAATGGCAAGTACAGATAGCGAAACCGCTGCTTCCCTGGCTAACAAATTGATCGGCGGTTAACGCCAACTTGAGAGGAGGTGAACAATTAGAAAATGGGAATGACGATTCCAGGAATGACAGTAGGATCAGCAGCACCTGCAACAAGCGGTGGCGGTAAAGCTTCAGTTGCAAGCACAATCGGCGCAGCGGCTGTATTCGGTCAATCCCTTCAACAGCTGATGGGCGGTGCAACAACAGGCAGCAATGCCGGCGAGGCAAGCGAAACCCCAACGAATCCTTTATTGGCTGCGTTGCAACAATTGATTGCAGCAGCGGGACAAGCGTCCGGCGATGAAGGTTCACAAGGTGGCGAGGAAGCCGAAAAGCTGGATGCGAAAGTTGAAGAATTGCTGGATCAGTTGGACGTTTTGGATGGACAGTTGACGGAAAATCCGGAATTGATGCCTATGCTTCAAAGTTGGATTCAGCAAGCTCAGGTTGTACTGAATGCACAATCGCAAGGTGAAAATGCACAGGGGGAAGGACAACAAGCTACTGCGAACGCAGTGGAAACATTGGCCTCCAATCCGGCAACACTCAAATTCGCTTTGCAGGATACCGTAACACAGTTGATCGATATGCAGAAATCCAGTCAAACGGCACCGGAAGTAAAAGCACAAGCCCAACAGGTTCTGGCGGCGCTTGAACAGACCGTTGAAAACAGCGTGAAAACGAACAGCGCCAAGCAGACTTCCGTGCAAGCTAACGAAGCGATCCAAATTCAAGACGACGCGCAGCAGGTTGTCAAAAGCGATCAGAACGCGAAGCCGGCAACGGAAGCTCAAGCCAAGAGTTCGGAGCAAACCATCGTATCTTCAAAAGCGCAGACCCAGCAGCAAAACGGAGCAGGCACACAGCAAGAGGATAGGCAGAACGAAGAAGCACCGCAGGAATTCAAAACGCAAGGAACGATTACAGCAGGCGAGTTGGCGCTTAGAAGTAATGGAACAACTCCTGCAAAGCCTGTTGAAGCCGTCCCTGTACATCGGATGGCTCAAGAAGTTGAGAAATTGGTTGTAGACCGTTTGGAAATTTTGCAAAAGCAAGGCTTCACCGAAGCGAAAATCTCGCTGACGCCAGATCATCTGGGTAAAGTGGATATTCGGATCACGATGCACGCTGGACAACTTATCGCCCACTTCGTGACGGAACATGCCGCTGCAAAAGATATGTTGGAACAGCAGATGGTACAACTTCGGGGATCGCTTCAAGGCCAAGGCTTAACGGTTGAAAGACTTGAAGTTACGCAAAGCTCTTCGTTGCAATCCCAAATGGACCAGAACGGCGGGCAGCAAGGCAACGGGCAACAACAAGGACGGCGTTCGCGTTCCAGAGAAGAAGGCAATGACGATGCAAGGCTGACGGCGGAGCTTGGCGAAGAACTCGGCGAATGGTTGAGACAGAAGACCGCTGCACAAGCCGGAAGCTCGTTTATCGCAGAAGCTTAATTCACAGACAGGAGGTTACCTTTTTGACAGATAGCAACGTTTCGACATCGAACATTTGGCCGAACTATTCGACGCAAAACGTACAGAAGGCTGCGGCAAAAACATCGACAGATTCCGCCACGATGGGCAAAGAGCAGTTCTTGACCATCTTGATCGCACAGCTTAAAAATCAGGACCCGCTGGCACCGATGGATAACTCGCAATTTACCGCACAGATGGCACAGTTCTCTTCCTTGGAACAATTGATGAACATGTCTACTCAATTGACGCAAATGAATTCTTCGATGGGAACGGCTTCCCAATTGATCGGCCAGAAAATTACTTGGTACGATTCGGAAACCAAAAATTATCTGACGGGCAATGTAGCCTCGGTTCTTCAAAAGGATGGCAAGATGTATGCGGCAGTAGGAGAATATCTGGTTCCGACTTCAGATATTACCATGGTTGAACCGGCAGGAGCATCCGAAACGCCAACAACGGGCACAGTACCGAATGCTGAAACGGCAACAGAAACAGCGAAGAGTGAAACAAACACAGATGCCGCTGCTCAACAAGCACAGACATCCGGAACACAAACTTCCGAATCCTCTACAGAGGAGGCAGCCGGTACAAGTGAATCCGGTACTGACGGAGGTGTAAAATGAATGACCCGATTCGCGTAGGCCAGCTATACCCGGCGAAAATCCCACCGGTTGCTTCGCGGAATCAAACAGCATCAGTAGCTGGAAAAGAAAGTTTCCAAACTGTTCTTGAAGAAAAACTACTGAAGTTTAGCGGGCATGCTTCGAAAAGACTTGAACAAAGAGGAATCCAGTTCGACTCCGAACAACTTCGCAAACTGGGTAGTGCAATCGACAAGGCTGCTGCAAAAGGTTCCAAAGAATCGCTTGTCCTGATGCAAGATATGGCTTTGATCGTTAACGTCCGTAACCGTACGGTTGTTACAGCGGTCGACGGAGGCTCGATGAAGGATAATGTATTCACCCAAATCGACAGTGCCGTCATTGTTTCCTAGTTTCACCGGCCGGACCGATAGGAAGCCGGATTACCGCCGAACGCATGACGCGGTAAAAAATAGCACTTTATAGCTGGGACTTTTTCTACCAAAGAAAGTAAAATGTAATTAAGTCAAACAACGCAAATCAATTCAAAAATGTGCGAAACCATAGGAGGAATCATTTAATGTTGAGATCCATGTATTCGGGCGTGTCGGGTATGAAAGGCTTCCAAACGAAGTTGGACGTTATCGGTAACAATATCGCCAACGTGAACACGACCGGATTCAAGTCTTCCCGCGTGATGTTCAAAGATATTCTCAGCCAAACGTCGGCAGGCGCAACAGCTCCTACAGACGAGAGAGGCGGCGCGAATGCCAAGCAAATCGGTTTGGGCGTATCGATCGGCTCGATCGACACCCTTCATTTGGCAGGTAGCGCAATGACGACGAATAACCCTACAGACCTTCGGATCGACGGTAACGGATTCTTCGCGGTAGCCTTGACGGCAGACGCCGAGGGCGGAAATATATTTTTGACAAGAGCCGGGGACTTCCATGTTGACGGTGCGGGGAACCTGGTGAATTCCGACGGAATGTTTGTTCTCAATACTGGCGGAGGAGCTATTACTGTACCTCAAGGTTCTTCCTTCTCGATCGGCAGCGACGGAGTGGTAACGATGAGAGATGCTGAAGGCGAAGTCACGACAGATAACCAGATTGCACGAGTTGTCGTACCTAACCCTGAAGGCTTGGAGAAAGCCGGAGGCAACTTGTATCGTGTGGGCCAAAATGCTATGGGACCTGATGCAGAGGAACTGGATTTAACGGCAGAAGGTGAACTTAACGTAGCCGCAGGAAGCATCGTAGCCGGCCAGCTCGAAATGTCGAACGTCGATCTGACCGATCAATTCACCGAGATGATCACCGCTCAACGCGGCTTCCAAGCTAACTCCAGAATCATCAC
The DNA here is from genome assembly GCF_037722395.1 of Saccharibacillus sacchari. Lineage (GTDB taxonomy): Bacteria > Bacillota > Bacilli > Paenibacillales > Paenibacillaceae > Saccharibacillus > Saccharibacillus sacchari_A. The sequence continues at coordinate 268,625 of NZ_JBBKAR010000001.1, forward strand.
CACATCTGACGAAGTGCTGCAAGAAGTTGTCAACCTGAAACGTTAATCCGGATTACTAGCGGCGGGAAAGCGGCTTAAACAAGTCGCTTTCCCGCCAGCTTTACGGGAGGAAAACCATGATTCCAGTCACTCGTTTAAACGGTTCGCCTCTGTGGCTTAACGCGCTGCAGATCGAGTTAGTCGAGGAAACGCCGGATACTTACGTCACACTGGTTAACGGCAAGCGTATGATCGTGCTGGAAAAGGCCGCCGACGTCGTCAAGCTGATGACCGAATATTATGCCACAATCGGCCTGCACAGCGCTTCGATCAAAGTGCAGAATACGGGGGAAGAAGAATAATGAAAAAACTTTTACCATGGATCATTACGATGTTCCTGGCGATTACGTTAATCGTAGTGGCTGTATTCCTGGTACTGGGCAACAACAAGGATACAGCAAATGCAGCAGGGGAAAAAGAAGAAGTCAAGCAGGAAAAAAAGCTTAGCGCCAAAGAAATCGTAGCTGTCAGCTCCGACATCACAGGCATCAAAACAAACTTGTCGGACCCTTCCTATGTCGTACAAATGGACTTCTCGGTTCAGCTTAGCGATTCCAAAGTCAAAGCCGAATTTGATGAAATCAAGGAAATTACGATCAAGCCGATTATCTTGATGACACTCGCCGACACGACGCCGGAAGCCTTGAGCACCGCAAAAGGAAAAACGCAGCTCAATACAAAGCTTAAAAATCTCATCAACAAAGCAATGCCGGAAGGCGAAGTCGTGAGTGTAAGTATTACAAACTTTATCTTGGCGGCGATGTAACAGGCTTTTGCTTCTAGATTTACCGAGTGAGTTCAGGGCCGTGCCTGCTGGGACGGCCCTGTCTATGGGAGGGGGTGAAAGGTTTGGTTGATGTATTATCCCAGAACGAGATCGACGCATTATTAGCCGCACTTTCTTCAGGCGAAATGGATGCGGAAGAACTCAAAAAAGAAGAAACGCAACGCAAGATCCGCTCTTATGACTTTAAAAGAGCCGTACGTTTTTCAAAAGACCATATTCGAAGTTTGACCCGAATTCACGAGAACTTCGCGCGAAATCTGACCACTTATTTTTCCGCTCAGCTCCGTACTTTTGTTCAAATCAGCGTTGTACAGGTTGAACAATTGCCTTACGACGAATTCATTCGCTCCATTCCGAAAATGACCGTTCTGAACATTTTCGAAGCGGAGCCACTGGAAGGACGAATGGTACTGGAAGTCCATCCGAACATTGCGTATGCGATGGTGGACCGGATGCTGGGAGGTAGCGGAACAGCCCCTCTTAAGCCAGGAGCGCTCACTGAGATCGAAACGATCATCATGGAACGTATCTTCAGCCGGGCACTGGAGAACCTGCAGGAGGCGTGGAAGACGGTTTACGACCTTTCGCCAAGAATGGAAGCATTGGAAACCAATCCGCAGTTTATGCAAATTGTGTCGCCCAACGAAACCATTGCATTGATTTCGCTTAGCACAAAAATCGGCGATACGAGCGGCATGATCAATTTGTGTATTCCGCACGTTGTGATTGAACCGATCATGTCCAAGTTGTCGGTACACCATTGGTTCGTTTCTCAAAAAAAGGCGCGCGCTCCAGAAGAACTCGAAGCGCTGCGCGAACGTGTAACCCGCGCGGCACTTCCGGTCATTGCGGAGCTGGGACAGTCCCAACTGACGATTCGCGAATTCCTCAGCTTGGCTCCGGGAGACGTGATTACGCTGAATAAGGCTACGGAAGAAGGCCTTGCCATCCGTGTCGGAGAAAGACTGAAATTTATCGGAAGTCCGGGTATGATCAAAGACCGGATCGCCGTGCAAATCGACGAGATCGTCAACGAAGGAGTTGAGGAATTTGACGAGTAAAGATTATTTGTCCCAGGAAGAGATCGACGCCTTGCTGAAACAGTCCGAATCGGACGACGGAGGAGTATCGGCTGGAGCCGGTCAAACCGTTGACGACTTTCTGACTCCTCTTGAGCAGGACGCACTGGGTGAAATTGGTAACATTACGTTCGGTAGCGCAGCTACTGCTTTGTCGACGTTGCTTGGTCGCAAGGTTGATATCACGACGCCGAAAGTTTCGATTATTACAAGAAGCCAATTTGAATCGGAGTTTCCAAAGCCGCATGTCGCGATTCACGTCAACTATGTCGATGGCTTCCAAGGTATTAACTCGCTTGTCATCAAGACAAGAGATGCCCAGATCATTGCTGACCTCATGCTTGGCGGGGAAGGGGATCCGCAGGACGAAGAGCTGAACGAAATCCATATCAGCGCCGTACAGGAAGCCATGAACCAAATGATGGGTTCTTCTGCGACGTCAATGTCTACTATCTTTAATCGCTTTGTTAACATATCGCCTCCGGCTATCGACATCCTGGATGTCAGCAGCGGAGACGGAGTCAGCAACCTTCCAGCCGAAGAGACCCTTATCAAAGTTTCTTTCCGCCTCCTGATTGGAGACTTGATTGATTCGACGCTTATGCAATTGATTACCGTTGATTTTGCTAAAAACATGGTGGATATGCTTTTGGGCGGAGGCATGACCGAAGAAGAGCCGCCAGCACCGGAACCGCAGATTGCGGCATCGGAGCCGCCTGTTCAAACGCCCGCTCCAGAGCCGCAGGTTCAGCAACAACCGCCTGTTCAGAACACGCCTTACCAGGACCCTTATGCAGCTTCTGCCGGGCAACAACAACCGCAAGGCATGCCGCCTTACGGCGCTCCTGGACAACAGCAACCGCCTTATCCGGGATACGGCGCTCCGGGCATGCAGCCTGACTACGGCATGCAGTATCCGGCTTACGGACAGATGCCGATGCAGCAGCAACCGCCTCAGCCTAACCATTACGGGAATGCGGGACGCAACGTCAACGTACAACCCGTACAGTTCGGCAACCTTCAGAACGGCGGTTACGGACAAACGGATGAAAATAATTTAGGATTACTGATGGACATTCCCCTTAAAGTCACCGTAGAATTAGGGAGGACCCAAAAGCAGATTAAAGATATTCTCGAATTGTCGCAAGGGTCCATCGTCGAGCTCGATAAGCTTGCCGGCGAACCGGTGGACATCCTGGTGAACAACAAGCTGATCGCCAAAGGGGAAGTGGTCGTTATCGACGAAAACTTCGGCGTTCGTGTAACGGATATCGTCAGTCAGTGGGACCGAATTCAAAACTTACAATAACGTAATCGACAGGGAGGATTTTTAATCAATGGCAAACCGTATTCTTATCGTGGACGACGCAGCTTTCATGCGCATGATGATCAGAGATATCCTTACAAAAAATGGATTCGAAGTCGTAGGAGAAGCTCAAGACGGATCGCAAGCAATCGAAAAATTCAAGGAGCTTAAACCGGACCTCATCACGATGGATATCACGATGCCGGAAATGGACGGAATCGCTGCTTTGAAAGAAATCAAAAAGATCGATGCTGCGGCCAAAGTCATCATGTGTTCCGCGATGGGGCAGCAAGCGATGGTTATCGACGCGATTCAAGCAGGCGCAAAAGATTTCATCGTTAAACCGTTCCAATCCGACCGTGTCGTCGAAGCGATCAACAAAACGCTTGGCGCGTAAGGACCATCGCCTATGCTGCTATTGAGCGAAGGTCAGCCGGACTTCAAGGCGGATACCGGCGTATATTCGTATCTGGTATGGGTAATCTTCGTCCTGATCGCGATCGTCGCCCTTATCGTTTTTTTGATCCGCTACTTGGGCAAAAAAAATCGGGGCTGGTTCGGTGGCCGCTCTGTCCGTACACTCGGCGGAGTCGGCCTCGGCCAAAACAAATCGTTGCAAATCGTCGAGATTGGCGGCAGTGTTTATCTAATCGGCGTGGGTGAAAACATTTCGTTGATTGATAAAATCTCTGACGCCGAGGAAGTCGAGATGTTGATCGGGGCATTGGAGCGGGAAGCCGCGGGCCCGAACATCGCTCTGCCCGCCTGGGCGGAGAAACTCACATCCAGATTCCGTAGTGGATCGAATCCTCCTACCGAAAGCGAGGAACTCGATTCATCTTCGTTCCAGCAATTGTTCGAGACCCGCTTGCGGGAAGCTTCGGACCGTCGACGCAAGGTCGACGATTTGCTGGAAAAAGAAGAATCTGTTGACCGATCGAGGGAACCATGAAAAAAAAATTAACGATTACTTTGGCCTTGTTGATTGCTGTTCTATTCATTCAAGTGTTGCCGACCGCCCATGCGACCGGCACGGAAAACCCGATTCCGAATATCGATCTTCAGATAGGCGGAGATTCGGACGGAGCTCCGGCAACGAGTACCTTGTCGGTTCTTCTCATGATTACCGTTATCAGTGTTGCCCCGGCGGTTTTGGTTCTGATGACCAGCTTTACACGTATTGTCATTGTGCTCAGTTTCGTCAGAACGTCGCTCGGTACGCAGCAAATGCCGCCGAATCAGGTGCTCGTGGGACTGGCACTTTTTTTAACGCTTTTTATCATGTCACCTACGCTCTCTTCCATCAATGACACGGCGTTACAGCCTTACATACGAGGCGAGTTGACGCAGATGGAAGCGCTGGACCAAGCAGCAGTTCCGATGAAGGAATTCATGTTCAAACATACGCGTGAGAAAGACTTACTCCTGTTTATGGATTATACGGGCGCGGAGAAACCGGAAAGCTTCCAGGATATCCCGCTGACTGTCATGGTACCCGCTTATGCCATAAGCGAGATGAAAACGGCATTCCAAATGGGCTTTATGATCTACATTCCGTTTCTCGTTATTGACATCGTCGTATCCAGTACGCTCATGGCAATGGGCATGATGATGCTTCCGCCGACTGTCATTTCGCTGCCGTTCAAGATTTTATTGTTCGTGCTCGTGGATGGGTGGTATCTGGTCGTCAAGTCGCTGCTTCTCAGTTTTGATTCGGGATGAGGCAGTAGAGATCAGATAAACTCGGGAGGAGGAGTAACATGGATTCAAATTTCATTATCGGCCTTGCAGGCCAAGCCATCTACGTTGTATTGAAAGCCAGTGCTCCGATGTTGATTCTGGCACTCGTAGTCGGCTTGCTCGTCAGCGTATTCCAGGCGACGACTCAAATTCAGGAGCAGACCTTGGCTTTTGTACCTAAGATCGTTGCGGTCATGTTCTCTGTTCTGATCTTTGGTCCATGGATTCTGAATACGCTTGTCGATTTTACGTACAACATTTTAAATAACCTGTATCTGTATATAGGGTAAGGCCGGTTTATGATGACAACGTTGATGCAGGCTTTTCCGGTTTTTCTACTTATGTTTTGTCGGATTACATCATTCTTTATCGTCGCGCCTCTGATTTCCTCAAGAAATGTGCCGACCCGGTTTAAAGTGGGCTTGGCAACGATTGTGGCGCTCTTGGTCTATTTAAGTTACGGAGTGAACCAGACGGCAGCCTTTGACGGTAGCTATGTGCTTCTGATTGTAAGAGAAATTTTAATAGGCTTAATGCTTGGATATGTAGCCAACCTGATTTTGGTCTCGATTCAAATCGCGGGAGCGATTCTGGATATCCAGATGGGTTTTGGTATGGCGACGGTATTTGATCCGACTACCGGAGCGGTTACCCCTCTTACAGGGCAGTTCAAGTACATGATCGCGATGCTGCTTTTTTTATCCATGAACGGTCATCATCGATTGCTGGACGCCATTGTCTACAGCTACAATTGGGTTCCGATCGATAATCAACTTTTTGTCGAGATTTACAACGGAAGCTTGACCGAGTTTTTTCTAAAAGCTTTTGCGTCTGCTATGGTTGTTGCTTTTCAAATGGCTGCTCCGATCGTCGTCGCTTTGTTTTTGACGGACGTAGGTCTGGGTTTCCTGGCGAAAACAGCTCCGCAGTTCAATATCTTTGTTATCGGCATTCCGATCAAGATTATAGTAGGGCTTATTCTACTTTTATTGCTAATGCCAAGTTTGACCTATATCTTCGATAATTTATTTTCATTGATGGCTGAGACCATGCAAGGATTTTTGGGAACAGTCGGAGAAAGGCCCGGATCGGGTGGATAATGACGGATAGCGAGAGGAGGCGGGAAGCTTGGAGCTTAGGCACAAACTCGACCTCCAGATGTTTGCGGGTGAAAAGACAGAGAAAGCAACACCGAAAAAACGTGACGAAAGCCGTAAAAAGGGACAGGTTGCAAAAAGCCAGGAACTTCCGGGTTCAATCTTACTGTTAACCTGTATCGTGATGTTGATGATCTTCGGCGGTAATTTTCGCACATCGATCACGCATATGTTTACAGACGTTTTTAACAACCGAATGACGATGGAAATTACGGTCGACAATGTGATGAATATGATGATGCAGTATATGCTGGAAATTTTAAAGCTTCTGGCTCCTATTTTTATCGCTGTCATTCTCATTGTGATTCTATCAAGCTTTGCTCAATACGGACTGTTGTTCGTAACGGAAGGATTGAAACCAAAGTTCAGCAAACTGGATCCGATCAAAGGGGCAAAAAACATCTTTTCGCTTCGTTCGATCGTGGAGCTGCTTAAATCTTTGCTAAAAATGTCCGTTATCGGATTTTTGGTTTTCACTACTCTTCAAAGCCAGATGAGCGTGATCTCTATACTGCACGCCATGTCTCTCGAAGATATACTTGGTTTTGCCGCTTCTACGACAATGTCTCTGGGCATAAAAATCGGCGCAGCATTGATCATTCTGGCGGTATTCGACTTTATGTACCAGAAATTCGAATTCGAGAAAAGCATCCGAATGTCCAAGCAGGATATCAAGGACGAATACAAGAAAGCGGAAGGCGATCCCATGATCAAAGGCAAAATTCGCGAACGGCAGCGTCGTATGGCGATGCAGCGGATGATGCAAGACGTTCCAACCGCCGATGTAATCATTACAAATCCAACGCATTATGCGGTAGCTCTTAAATACGACGGCAATCAGATGCAGGCTCCGGAAGTGGTGGCAAAGGGACAAGATTTCGTGGCACTAAGGATTCGGGAGATTGCAAAAGACAATGGCGTCATGATTATGGAAAACAAGCCGTTGGCACGCGCGTTGTTCGCTCAGGCTGAGATCGGGGATACGGTTCCCGCAGATCTGTTCCAAGCGGTGGCTGAAGTGCTGGCTTATGTATATAAACTAAAAGGTAAAGTGAAGTAATCGAGCCCGGAGGGAGAAAATGATGAAGAAAACGGACATAGTGATTCTTGCCGGCGTGCTTGGAATCGTTCTGATGATGATTCTGCCAATTCCTACCTGGCTGCTCGATATTTTAATCGTGATCAATATTGCCGTTGCCATGTTGATTATGCTGCTGGCCATGAGCACCAAAGAAGCTTTGCAGTTCTCGATTTTCCCGGCTTTGCTGCTGATCACCACGCTTTTCCGGTTGTCGCTTAATATTTCGACGACCAAATTGATCTTGGGTCAGGCGGATGCAGGCTCGGTTGTCGCGACCTTCGGTGAATTTGTCGCGGGTGGCGAGATCGCAATCGGATTTATCGTGTTCCTGATTCTGGTTGCTGTCCAGTTTATCGTTATTGTCAAAGGTTCTGAACGCGTAGCCGAAGTAGGAGCGCGCTTTACGCTCGACGCGATGCCCGGCAAGCAGATGAGCATTGACGCCGATCTGAACGCTGGCCTGATTAATGAGCAGCAGGCGCGGGAAAGACGTTCTAAAATCGAGCGCGAAGCGGACTTCTACGGCGCAATGGACGGTGCAAGTAAATTCGTTAAAGGTGATGCGATTGCCAGTATCATCTTGTTGATTATCAACTTGGTCGGTGGTTTTATTATCGGGATGACCATTCACGGCATGGACTTCCAAACGGCATTATCGACCTACTCGATTCTGACAATCGGTGACGGTCTGGTCAGCCAAATTCCGGCACTGCTGATTTCCACAGCTTCCGGTCTGATCGTAACACGCGCAACTTCGGAAGGTAACCTGGCTGATGATGTAGTCGGTCAGCTTTTCTCTTATCCGAAACTGCTTTATATCGTAGCCGGAGCAATTGCATTGCTCGGAATTTTGACTCCGATTCACTGGTTCTCCACACTGCCTCTCTCGGGATTGTTGTTCTTTGCCGCAAGGCGAATGCAGGCAAATCTCAACAAACAGCAAGTTGCGGAAGAATTGCAGGAAGAAGAGCAGCAGATCGAAGAAGTTCGAAGCCCGGAGAGCGTAGTCAGCCTTCTGCAGATCGATCCAATCGAATTCGAATTCGGTTACGGCCTGATTCCATTGGCGGATATGCAGCAGGGCGGAGACTTGCTCGATCGGATCATTATGATTCGGCGTCAATGTGCTCTTGAGCTGGGGCTTGTCGTTCCGGTTATCCGGATTCGCGACAATATACAACTGAGGCCAAACGAATATGTCATTAAGATCAAAGGGAATATCGTAGGTCGGGGAGAGCTGTTGCTCAATCATTATCTGGCGATGAGCCCTGGATTCGATGATGAGAGTATCAGCGGGATCGAGACGATGGAGCCTGCCTTCGGCCTTCCGGCTCTATGGATCGACGAAGCCACTAAAGAACGGGCAGAATTATCCGGGTATACCGTTGTCGATCCACCGTCTGTAGTCGCGACCCATTTGACAGAGCTTGTGAAGCGGCATGCGCACGAACTGCTTGGCCGTCAAGAAACAAGAGCGTTGATCGACAACTTAAAAGAAAGCTATCCTGTGCTGGTAGACGAGCTTATTCCTTCGATTCTCGGAATTGGCGATATTCAGAAGGTGCTTATGAAGTTGCTTAAAGAAAAAATTTCGATTCGCGACATGGTCACAATCTTCGAGACACTGGCAGACTACGGTACGTATACCAAGGACCCGGACATTTTGACGGAATATGTGCGTCAAGCCTTGTCCCGTCAAATTACGCAGCAGTTTACGCAGCAAGGGGAGACGATGCGGGTTATTACGGTAGGACCCAATTTGGAGAAGAAGATCGCGGAAAGCGTGCAGCAGAGCGAACAGGGGAGCTATCTGGCGCTTGATCCTGTATCTACCCAGACGGTATACCAGAAACTGACCGAACAGGTCAATCGTGCGGTCCAGTCCGGTCAACAGCCGATCCTGCTGGCTTCACCGACAATCCGTATGTATATGCGTCAAATTATTGAGCGCACGATGCAGGACATTCCGGTGCTTTCCTATAGCGAGCTTGAACCGAGTGTCGAAATTCAAAGTGTCGGAGTGGTGAACTTATGATCGTAAAGCGTTATGTAGTCGAGACAATGATCGAAGCCATGCAAAAAATTCGCACGGACCTCGGATCGGATGCCGTTATTTTGAGCACGAAAGAAACTAAAGTTGGCGGAGTTTTCGGTCTGTTCGGTAAAAAGAGATTGGAAGTCGTCGCTGCGCTTGAAAATGATAAAAAAGAAACGGAGCCTGCTCGGCCAAAAGTCGCAGCGGCTCCGCTCCCCGTTCCGGCGGCTATTCCTCGAAGTGCAGGAGCCGGAGCTTATCGGAAAGCCAGCAATGTAACCAATCTACAAAAAGCGGAATCTGAATCTGTCGAATCTTCTCCTGAAATTAGGAAAAATGTCGCAGTTTCCGATTTAAATGAAGGTCTTGAAGACCTACGTATAAAACCTGAGGCTCAATCTTCCGATAATTTGTCTAGCGGGAGCGTTTTGGCGGCGGTTCCGGCTAAAGCTCAAGTCGCTCAAGCACAGTCTGATTCGACGCTGCAAGCCGAACAGCAACGTCAGTTGGAGCGAAGTATCCGCGAATACCAGGGTGAGCGCGTGCCTTCGCGCGAAGACCGGCTTTACGAAGAATTGCATCAGATGCGTTTGATGATCGACAAGCTTTCGCGCAATAAAGACGAATCCAACCCTGTGCCGGAAAGTTTGGAAAAGTTGCTCGAGCGCCTCAGAGAGCAGCATGTCGAAGAAGCTTTGATTCAGGAATGGCTGGACCAAGTGCGCGCTAAGGAAGGTCCTGCCTTTTCAGATTCATCCGCTGAGCAATTTCAGCAGGAGATTCGTACCTTCATCGAGAATCGTGAAGGAGGGGGGATTGGCGACGACATCCGCATTGTCTATATTGCCGGTCCTACTGGTGTCGGGAAAACGACAACCATCGCGAAGTTGGCTGCAGAGCAGATGTTCAAGAAAAAGCGGAAAGTTGGCTTCATTACCTCAGATACCTACCGAATTTCCGCCATTGAACAGCTTCGGACGTATGCGTCCATTCTCAATGTTCCTCTTGAAGTGGTGCAATCGCCGGGAGATTTGCAGCGAGCCTTTCAGAAGCTTGAGCATTGCGATCTCATTCTTATGGATACAGCCGGACGCAATTACCGAAACGAAATGCTTGTATCCGAGCTCCAGGCGCTAATCGCTCCCGCCGAGTACAGCGAGACTTATCTTGTGCTGAGCCTGACATCCAAATATATGGACATGGCAGAAATCACAGATAACTTCAATCAGTACAGACTCGACAAAGTGATCTTTACCAAAGCTGATGAGACGGGCAGTTTTGGTAGTATTTTTAGCTTGCTCTATCGCTACCCGCTCAAGTATTCTTACATCACGAATGGACAAAACGTGCCGGATGATCTGCTGCTTCCCAGTGGAAATCTGCTCGTTGATGTCCTGCTGGGAGAACAAACGATATGAGTGATCAGGCCGCGGCGCTCAGAGAATTGATTTCTTCGCTCGGAACCGACCCTTCGAGGCAACGCGACTCCTCCGGTACGCAGGAAAAGACAGCCCATATCATTGCTGTCACCAGCGGTAAAGGAGGTGTTGGAAAGTCGAACTTCACTTTGAATTTTGCCCTGGAATTGCAGAAACTTGGGCGGAAAGTACTCGTATTCGATGCCGACATCGGAATGGCCAATATCGACGTGTTGATGGGCGTACGTTCCCAGTACAATCTGCTTCATGTGTTAAATCGGGAAAAAAGCATGAGTGAGATCATCCAGTCGGGTCCCAATTCGCTGCCTTTCGTGGCGGGGGGATCGGGTTTGACCGAATTGTTTTCTCTTTCGGAAGAAGATTTGCTTTATTTTACCCGACAGATCGAAGAAGTGGCACATGATATGGATTACATTCTGTTTGATACCGGTGCGGGATTGTCCAAGGAAACGATTCGTTTCATTACGGCTGCCGACGAATGTATTGTGGTTACGACGCCGGAGCCGACTGCGATTACCGACGCTTATGCCTTGGTCAAGGTCGTTCATGATTTGGAACATGCTGCATCGTTTCGCCTGGTTGTGAATCGTGCCATGGATCGGCGCGAGGCCCAGCAAACCGCCGACAAGATTCGGCTGGTAGCGGAAAAGTTTCTCCATTTGGACATTTCTGTACTCGGCCACGTAAGCGATGACCCGCATGTGAGTCAGGCGGTAAAAAAACAGACGCCTTTTTCTATCCGGTTTCCAAACAGTCAGGCTTCGAAAGACATCCAAGAGCTGGCATCTCGTTACGCACAACAATCCTTGCAGGTTCGAGCCGATTCGCCGAAAGGATTCAAAAGCTTTGTACGCAAACTATTAAAACGGTGAAACTGATTCTGGAGCAGGACAGGAGTTGAGGATATGACACCCTATCGCGTGCTTGTGGTTGACGACTCCGGCTTCATGCGGAAGATCGTATCTGACCTGATTGAAAGGGACGTATCGTTTTCGGTCGTAGACACGGCCAAAAATGGACGTGAAGCCGTCGAGAAAGTTAGAAAAATCAAGCCCGACATCGTAACGATGGACGTAGAAATGCCCGAAATGAACGGATTGGAATCGCTTAAGCATATTATGAACGAATATCCGCTCCCCGTTATCATGTTATCGGGGATCAATGAAGAAGGAATGCGAGAAACGATCATGGCGCTGGAAGCGGGAGCTTTTGACTTTATCCGCAAACCGTCGGTATCCAACTCGCAAGACATCGAAGCCGTAGGCGAGGCATTGCTTCGCCAGTTGCATGCCGCTGTACACGATTCGGCATGGCGCAAAGACAAGCCGTCTCCTATCGTGGCTGCCCAGGCGGTCGCGGAAGCACCGGCTCCGTCAGCGCCTGAACACCAGCCTGACGAGACGCCCGAGGTTCCTGTCCGGCGGCAGGAAGAACGGAGCTTCGAAGCTCCGCGTCCGAAGACCGAGCCTTCGGGCCCGGAAAGCCGTCCGCGCAAAGATAGTCCTTCCGGAGGAACATCGGCCGCCGCGCAGCGGAATGCGATTCCTGCATCCAAGCCAAAGCCTTCGGTTACTCCGGCAGCCGCACCGCCATCATCCAGTCGTCCGGCTATTGTTCGGGAAGACAAGAAAACGGCAGCAACACGAACACCTAGTCCAGTAGATAAGCCGCAGACGCGTGTCGAAGCTGTAGCTCCTGCGCCGAAACCAGCGGCCTCCACGCCGAAAAGCCAAGTGCCGGAGCGTAAGGTTCCTGAACGTCAAGCTGTGCCGCCAGCTTCCGGAACCCGGGCCTCCGGTGGTGATCATATCGACCAGATTGTAGCGGTTGGATGTTCAACGGGCGGCCCGCGGGCACTTAAAGAACTACTTGAAAACATCCCGTCTTCCTTCCCCGCTCCAATCGTGATCGTGCAGCATATGCCGCCAAAGTTCACGCATTCGCTGGCCCAACGTTTAAACACGCTAAGCCCGCTTGAGGTGGTTGAAGCCCAGCATGGAATGCCGCTTCGCAAAGGAACAGCCTATATTGCACCGGGCGGTCAACACTTGCTCGTCAAGCGCTCCGGCAGCGGCCAGTATGCAATCGAGTTGTCTGATGCTCCGCCGCAAAACGGCCATAAGCCATCTGTTGGTGCAATGTTCGACTCCCTGTTAGCCATGAATGAAATCCGTCGCCATGCCGTGATTATGACGGGTATGGGAAGCGACGGGGCAAAAGAAATGAAAAAGCTTTACGACTCGGGCGTTTCCACCACGATCGCAGAAAGCGAAGAGACCTGCGTAGTTTACGGCATGCCCCGCTCGGCAGCCGAATTAAACTGTGTTATGCACCTGCTTCCTTTGCCGCAAATTGCAACAAAATTAAACCAGGTCGTCAAATCTTAACTGCACTTTAATGGAGGAGGTGTCTCGCAATGGACATGAACCAGTATCTATCTATGTTTATTGATGAGTCGAATGATCATCTGCAATCGTTGAATGAAAAAATGCTGGAATTGGAAGCAAGCCCGGAAGACATCAGCATCGTACAGGTTATTTTCCGATCGGCGCACACGCTGAAAGGTATGGCGGCTACAATGGGCTTCGAGGATCTGGCTGCTTTGACTCACCAAATGGAGAATGTTCTCGATTTGGTTCGCAATGACAAGCTGAAAATGCAAAATTTCATTTTTGATACCTTGTTCAAGAGCTTGGATGCACTTGAAGCCATGGTACAGGATATTACGCAAGGCGGCGAAGGCAAAGCCGATGTGTCCGCAATTGTAACGTCGCTGCAAGCCATTGTGCGTGGCGAAGTTCCAAACGAAGAAGGAGCATCCGGTGCTTCCGATTCAAGCGCTCCAGCGGCATCCGCAGAAGCAGCCATTTCCAAAGAGCAGGTTCAACTTGACGAATTCCAACATTCGATTCTTGAACAGTCGCTGGCGGCAGGACATCGCGTGCTCTATATCGAAGTTTCCATTCGGGAAGATTGTCAACTCAAAGCAGCCCGCGCCTATATGGTCTTCGACCTTTTGGAACGTAGCGGGGAAGTCGTCAAGTCGCATCCGACCGTACAAGAAATCGAGCAAGAAAAATTCGATCGCAGTTTCTCTCTTTACTTCATTACCGAGAAAGACCCGGAAGAATTGCGCACCATGATTCTGAACCTGTCCGAGATCGAAGATGCGAAGTTGGTTTCTATTGATTCCGATACGCTGGCTCAACTGGCTGAAAAGCTTGAGAAGGAAGAAGAGGAAACCGCGTCTGCTCCTGTTGTCGAAGCTGCGCCCGCGGCAGAAGTCGCAGCAGAAAAAGCACCTGCTGACGACAAGCAACCTGCCGCTGCTAAAAAAGTCGTGGCTGCGCCTTCCCGTACGATTCGCGTTGATATCGAACGTTTGGACGTGCTGATGAATCTGTTCAGCGAACTGTTGATTGACCGTGTTCGTCTGGAGCAGTTGGCAACAGAAATCAAAAGCCAGGAATTGACGGAATCCGTCGAGCATATGGGCCGTGTAAGCAGCGACCTGCAAAACATCGTGATGAAACTGCGGATGGTCGCTATCGATACCGTCTTTAACCGTTTCCCGCGGATGGTGCGGGATCTTGCGAAGTCACTCGGCAAAAAACTGGATCTGGTGATTACAGGTGCCGAGACCGAACTCGACCGTACCGTAATCGACGAGATCGGCGATCCCCTTGTCCACTTATTGCGTAACTCTGTTGACCACGGCATCGAGTCGATCGCAGAGCGTATTGCAGCAGGTAAGCCAGAAACAGGTACAGTTAACTTGCGCGCTTTCCACAGCGGCAACCACGTCTTTATCGAAATTCAAGACGACGGCAAAGGCATCGACCGTAATAAGGTATTGGCGTCAGCGCTTAAAAAAGGTGTCGTAACCGAAGACGAATCCCGTTCCTTGACCGACGAGCAGGTGTACCAGTTGCTCTTTGCTCCGGGATTCAGCACAGCCGAAGTGATCTCGGATATCTCAGGTCGAGGCGTTGGACTTGATGTTGTAAAATCCAAGATCGCTACGCTCGGTGGTCATGTGGCTGTAACATCGACGCTTGGCGAAGGCACATTGTTCTCGGTTCAATTACCGCTGACTCTGTCCATTATCTCTGCGATGTTGATTCGTCTTGGCTCCGAAAAATATGCGATTCCATTGTCCTCGATCGTGGAGACGGGAATCATTCGCAAGGAACAGGTTCGCAATGTACACGGAAGCAAGCTGATTCCTTATCGAGATGCGCATATTCCATTGATGTCGCTAAGCAAATTCTTCGATGCTACGGACTATAGCGAAGAAGACGAAGAGGAAACCGAAATCGTCGTGATTCGCAAAGGAGATCGACTGGCTGCATTGGCTATTGACTCGTTTATCGGGCAGAACGAAATCGTCATCAAGAACCTGGGTAAATATTTGCCTCAGGTTCAGGGGATTTCCGGTGCGACAATACTCGGGGATGGTCAAGTCGCTTTGATTCTCGATCCGAATGCGCTCATCAAATAAGTGAAGTGAAATGCTTCGGTTTTAGACGATTTACCGCTTGGTATTCGGACGGAAAAGTAGGGTGGATACCAAGCGGAGCATTCTATGCGCTCAAGGGGCCAAGGCTCAATAAAGGGGGATTTTTTTGTGGCAGAACAAATTAAGGTAATTGTGTTTGCATTGGGTAATGAAGAGTACGGTATCGACGTTGATAAAGTGCGTACGATTGAACGCATGATGCCGATCACCCGCGTGCCGAAAACCTACTCGTTTATCAAAGGCGTTATCAACCTGAGAGGCGTTGTCATTCCGGTTATCGACCTGAGAGGACGTTTTAACCTTGAAGAGTCGGAATATACCGATCAGACTCGAATCATCATCGTTGCTGTCGGCGAAATGGAAGTGGGCTTTATCGTCGATGCTGCAAACGATGTTGTTGATTTGGATCGGGACAACATCGATTCGCCGCCGGAAGTCGTCGGAGGAGTCAAAGCCAAGTACCTGGACGGTGTGGCTAAAGTTGGCGAAGACCGTTTGCTGATCATGTTGAATCTGGCAGAAGTGCTGAATCGGGGTGAAGTGGCTCACCTTGAACAGCTAGAGGACTAACCCATGGAAATCTTTTCGAAGCTGGAAGGATTCAAACTTGACGTACTGAAGGAGGTCGGCAATATCGGTGCGGGTCACGCTGCCACGGCGTTATCGCAACTTCTGAACAAACCGATCGATATGGCTGTTCCCAAAGTACAGATTCTTCCCTTCGAAGATATTGCAGAGAAGGTGGGGGGCGCGGAAAAAATCGTATTGACGGTTTTCTTCCGCGTTGAAGGGGATGCGCCGGGCAATCTGTTCTATATCATGGGGCCGGAGGCTGGCAAGTCGCTGCTTCAGCGGTTGGGAGCTTTCGAACCGACAGAAGGTCTTGAACTGACCGAGATGGAGCAGTCGGCGCTCGGCGAGATCGGTAACATTCTAGCCGGTTCCTACTTGTCCTCATTAGCCGATTTTACCAACTTGGCGATGTCTCCTACTGTGCCTGCGCTTGCATTGGACATGGCAGGCGCAATCCTGAGTTACGGTATGATTCAGTTTGGCGAGATGGGTGACGCTGCGCTGTTGATCGACACGACGTTTGTACAAGGCAACGATGAGGTTGAGGGGCAATTTTTCCTCATTCCGGATCCGGAATCGTTTGATAAAATCTTTACAGCGCTCGGAGTGCCGCTTGACGATGACTGACGGACAAAATCTGGTCAAAGTTGGCATGGCGGATCTGAACGTAGTCGGGAATTCCGGAATTCTTCGCACCACGGGACTCGGTTCTTGCGTCGGTTTGACGCTTTACGATCCGCAGATCAAAGTAGCCGGTATGGCTCACGTCATGCTTCCCTCATCAGATATTGCGCGCGAGAATCAAATCAATGTTGCGAAATATGCAGATACTGCACTTCCTGTATTAGTAGACAAATTGGTCGAGCTTGGAGCCTCCAAACGCAGACTGATTGCCAAAATGGCAGGCGGTGCACAGATGTTTGCTTTCGCAGGGAGTGGAGACACAATGCGTATCGGGCCCCGAAACGTTGAATCCTGCAAAGAAATGCTGAAAAAGCTGGGTATTTCCTTGTATAGTGAAGATACAGGGGCCAATTATGGCCGAACGATTGAAATCAGTTCGGAAACCGGAATTTTGACTATACGCAGCGTTCAAAAAGGGGTAAAGGAATTGTAGCGATGAAGGGAACCATACGAGTCAATCTGATATTCGCTTTGATCGGATTTGTTATTACGTTTTTATTTGCGATCCGAACCAACCTTCCCGTAACCAGTTTAATTCGGGGAGGAATCGGAGCGGCGGTTTGGTTTCTTTTGGCGTTTCTTTTTCGCATCGTACTTGGCGCGCTTGAACCGCTGCCCAAAGATAAGGAAGGCAGCGGCTCTTCGGAGCCGGGTGCTGCTTTGGATGACGATGTTCGAGGGAGCCGATTGGATCTGGTTACGCCAGATGAGAGCGACCAACTGAATGATTTGCTGAAGCCGAATGCGGATAAGACTCGGGTAACCGAAGAGCGAACGGGTCAAGTCGATGATTTCCAGCCGCTTAATCCGCCGAAGTTAGTTACGACAAAAGAAAAAGATCCCGAAGAACTGGCGAAAGCCGTACGTCATCTTACAGAGGATGAAGGAGGGAGATAACAATGGATGAACGCAAATCCGGTCAGTTGAACCACCTGGATTTATGGATCCGCTGGAAAGAGCACAATGAAGTCGAAGCCAAGAAGAAACTGATCGAGAATCACTTATCCATTGTCGATTACGTCTCTTCGCGGCTTGCGGTGGGACTCCCGAAGAACGTTTCCAAAGACGATCTGGCCAGCAATGGAGTCATGGGCTTGATTGATGCGATCGAAAAGTTCGACTACAAGCGTGGCTTGCAGTTCGAAACTTATGCCTCTTGGCGAGTACGCGGTGCCATTCTCGATGGACTGCGGCAAGGGGACTGGGTTCCGCGTTCCGTTCGGGAAAAGGCCAAAAAAATCGAGGAAGCGTATCAAAAGCTGGAGCAGGAAAATATGCGTGGAGCTTCAGATTATGAGATGAGCGAGTTCTTGGGCGTGTCGGAAAAAGAATTCCAGCAGATGCTGCAGGACGTCTCCGTCATGTCGCTGGTTTCATTGGAAGATCCGATTCGGGAAGAGGAGTCGGAGACCCGCCTGTCTGTGCTGGTTGACGAAAAAGCCAAAAACCCGGATCACAAGGTGAATGAATTTTACTTGAAGGAAGCATTGGCTAAAGGAATAGAAAAGCTGACAGAAAAAGAGCGGATCGTCATATCGCTGCTTTACTTCGAAGATTTGTCGCTCAGCGAAATTGCCGAGGTCATGTCGCTTTCTCCTTCACGGATTTCGCAATTGCATTCCAAAGCGATCCTGCGTCTGCGCGGAACGCTGGATAAACAAAAAAGCCTGCTTATGCAGGATCGTTAATGTCAGATGGGAAGCGGCCGGGGGGCATCTGGCCATCGACAAGCAAATGTTGAAAAGAGGGGTTGTCCGTGGTTGAGCATTTGGCTTTGGATCGGCACCTTGCCGTTTCGTTCGAAGCGTCCAAAATGTCTGCGCACTTGCGTTTTGTAAAGCCGGAAGAAGGCTTTGCATGCACGGAAGAAAGTTTGAGACAGTTTTTGAACGACCAGAAAGTCCGCTTTGGGCTTATCGACGAAGCAATTGGCAAGTTTGTCGCATCGCCGGCTAGTTACTTTTTTGAAGAAATTGAAGTTGCTCGCGGTATTCCGGCAGTTGATGGTCAAAATGGTTACATCGAGTTTATGTTTGATAAAGAGGATGAAGCCAGACCTATGGAACGCGAAGACGGTCGGGTCGATTACAAAGAATTGATTCGCTTGAAAAACGTGGGTAAGGGGCAGTTGTTGGCTCGCCGCCACCCATCCCGGCCGGGGACGCCGGGAACTGGCGTGACCGGGGAAGAGATTGCGTTCAAACCCGGCAAAGAAGCACGTTTCAAAATTGGAAAAAACGTCGTGACGGACGAAAATCATACATCGCTGTACGCCACGATTGAAGGTATGGTCAGTCGTACCGATAACGGAAAAATCAATGTATTCACCGTTTATGAAGTTCATGGCGATGTCGACTACAGCAGCGGTAACGTGGACTTCGTGGGAACTGTCGTGATTCGGGGCAGCGTGCTTCCTGGATTTCGCGTGAAAGCGGCTGGGGATATTCGCGTGCAAGGCGGCGTCGAAGGAGCCGAATTGTATGCGGACGGTTCTATCGAAATTACCGGAGGCGTGATCGGTTACCATAAAGGGATCGTCAAAGCGGGCATGAATGTGAAAAGCTCGTTTATCCAAGACGGCAACGTTGAAGCCGGCGAAGATATTATTGTTTCGCAGAGCATCATGCATTCCGAAGTCCGGGCAGGCAAAAACGTGATTTGCAGCGGTACGAAAGGCCTGATTGTCGGCGGCCATATCCAGGCCGGAGAAGGCGTTACCGCGCGTACAATCGGCAACAGTATGGCAACAGCCACCGCAATCGAAGTAGGCGTTCTGCCGAATCTTCGCAACGAATTGGCAGACCTACATAAAAGAATGCGGGAGACCGCTGACAATATGCAAAAAACGACCCAGGCTTTGGGACTTCTGGATCAAATGGCTTTGGCGGGGACTTTAGGCGCCGACAAGCTGGCGTTACGGGCCAAACTCAGCGTCACCAAGCGACAGCAAGAACAAGAACGCTCGCATTGCAAAGAACGTATTTTCGAAATCGAACATATTCTTGAAGATACAAACCGGGCCCGCGTTGTCGTCAACGATACCATCTACGGCGGCGCGAAGATTGTGATCGGTCGCTACACGAAGTTCATGAAAGAAACGTCGTCACGGGTGTCTTTCCAATACCTTGAAGGCGATATCGTGATGTCTGCCAATCGCTGAGTTTCTGATTCTATCTATTACGAATAAGGGGGCTAACTATGAAAGCGATCGAAGTTCAACTGTCGGTGCATCGCGCTCCCGAGACGAGTCGCATGCAGCAAGAACAATTGCAACGCCCCTTGATTGATCAGGCTCAGCTTGCTGGACAGGCGACTGCGGAAATCGAGCGATCCCGGCATCGTAGTGCGCCTACAACAGAGGCTGCTGATGCTAAAATCCGTAAAGACGCCGAAGGAAACAATCAACACGATTCGCATGCAGAGGGAGAGCGTGGGCAAGGCGAGCCGGAAGTTGAAGTACGTACGGTCGCGGCTCCTCACCCTTTTAAAGGAAAACATTTGGATTTGTCGCTGTAAGAAAGGAACCTGAGATGAACGATGCCTGGCTTTACGTAATGCTGCTCGGTGCCGCGGCTGTCGTGTATGCCTTCTTGATTCCAAAAGAAAAGTCGGCCAATCAAGCTTCCCGTAGTGATCGTGTTGTGCGGGAAGTCGAGCAAACGCTGGAACAGTACATGGTTGAAATGGAAAAAGAAAATGATGATCTCGTTAACCTGGTCGTTCAGATCAAACAGGAAACGGGGGCCAAGCAGCTGGCACTCCAGGAGCAGTTAGGCGATATGCGCTCGCGTTTGGCCGAAATGGAACGTACCGCAGGCAAGCACGAAGCGCGCATAGAACAGTTATCGACTGTAGACACGCGTTCTACGCAGGAAACTGCTGTACAGTTGAGAAACGAGCTGTTGGAGAATACTGTAACGGTAACACCATCTCCCGAACCTCAGTCCGAGCCGGAAGATTCTGTTCGCCATCGCTATCCTCAATTATTCGAATTGCATGACCAGGGCAAATCCGTTGATGCGATCGCCAAAGCCATAGGGCTTCAGCGCGGCGAAATTCAATTGATTTTACGTCTGGCAAAGAGGGAGGAAGCGTAGTGTTCAAAAACCGCTCGTTTATGCTTGGTTTGGGGATCGGGATCATTACGGGTGCGCTGTTGCTCCAATTGATGTTACTGGCACAAAGCGGAAGGCCGACGGTACCCAGCGATGTCGAGTCGACAACGGGCGAAATTCAGACTGATGCTCCGGCAGCTGAAGAAGAGCGACCAGCCGGCTCGTCCGATTCTGATGTGGAACAAACGCCAACGAACGAGTCAGAGCCCCAGGATTCGACAGAGCAGCCAGCCGAACCTGAAGCAACCGCACCTAACGAGCCTGATTCTGAAGCAGCGGAAGCGCCGGATGCGGGGACTGCACCGACATCGTCGGAGCCAGCAGAACCCACTTCTTCGACGACAGAAGCGCCTACCGCGCCGACTGAACCTGCAGACACGGCTGCGACGGGAGCGGAGAAGCCGGCCCAGGCTCCCGCAGCGCCGACCGAACCGGAAGTTTCTGCGGATGTACAGCCCCAGCAGTCGGCCGCAATAGAGTCTTCGAATGTCTCGTTCGAGATTGAACGCGGCATGAATCTCAAAGCCGTGTCACAGGCGCTTGCGAATGCAGGCGTTGTCGACGATGCCGTGGCTTTCCAACGTCAGGCGGCGGAAGCCGGAGTGACCGGCAAGCTGCAAATCGGTAACTACTCTTTTAAGTCCGGAGATTCTTACGAAGATATAATTCGCGAGATTTCTACGCCAAAAGAAGAATAGCACGCACCCGGACCGCCAATGTCGAGCAGAGATTGGCGGTTTTTTGGTGCAGAAAAAACAAGCGAGTGAAACATTCAAAATAATAAGTCTTAGGGATTGCGAAGTAGGGTCTATTATGGTAAACTAAACAACGGTGTTAAAACACACGCCGATTAATTCTGCGGAAGGTGCTTCGCCCGGGGCGGAGTCTCCACAGGAAATGATTTCGGCGGAGGTACATCAAAAAAACCAAACCCATAGGAGGTGTATGGAGAATGGCAGTTATCTCCATGAAACAGCTTCTCGAAGCTGGCGTACACTTCGGTCACCAAACTCGTCGTTGGAACCCGAAGATGGACCGTTACATTTTCACAGAAAGAAACGGTATCTACATTATCGACCTGCAAAAAACAGTCAAGAAAGTTGACGAAGCGTATAACTTCGTTAAAAACCTGGCTGGCGAAGGTGGTACGATCCTGTTCGTAGGTACGAAAAAACAAGCTCAAGATTCCGTGAAAGAAGAAGCGGAACGTTGCGGCATGTACTTCATCAACCAACGTTGGCTCGGCGGCACGCTGACTAACTTCCAAACGATCCAAAAGCGTATCGATCGTCTGAAAAAGCTTGAAGCTTGGGAAGAAGACGGTACATTCGAAGTTCTGCCTAAGAAAGAAGTTATCCTGCTCCGCAAAGAGAAGGATCGCCTCGAAAAATTCCTGGGCGGCATCAAAAACATGAAAAAACTGCCTAGCGCGCTGTTCATCATCGATCCTCGCAAAGAGCGTATCGCTGTTGCGGAAGCACGCAAGCTGAACATTCCTATCGTAGGTATCGTTGATACAAACTGCGATCCGGACGAAATCGACTACGTAATCCCAGGCAACGACGACGCAATCCGCGCTGTTAAATTGCTGACGGGTAAAATTGCGGAAGCCGTTATCGAAGCAAACCAAGGCGAACAAACAACTGCATAAGTCCGGCGGCGTCAACATTGGCGCTTAGCGTAACGGATCGGCAGAGTTAAAAAAAGAGGGTGGTTGGTGGTGAATAACCTCTTAACCGCCCTCTTTTTAGGAGTAAAATACCAATACTTATCTGGAGGGAATCAATAATGGCAGTAAATGCGAGCGCAGTAAAAGAACTTCGTGAAAGAACGGGCGCAGGTATGCTCGATTGCAAAAAAGCACTGGAAGAAACAAACGGCGATATCGACAAAGCGGTAGACGTTCTGCGCGAAAAAGGCTTGTCCGCAGCAGCGAACAAAGCTGGACGTGCAGCGACTGAAGGTACAGTTGAATCTTACATCCACGCAGGCGGCCGTATCGGCGTTCTGGTTGAAATCAACTGCGAAACCGACTTCGTTGGTAAAACCGACCAATTCAAAAACTTCGCACGCGACATCGCGATGCACATCGCTGCGGCAAGCCCGCTTTACGTTCGTCGCGAAGAAGTTCCGGCTGAAGTCGTAGAAAAAGAAAAAGAAATCCTGAAGGCTCAAGCCCTGAACGAAGGCAAGCCTGAAAAGATCGTCGAAAAAATGGTCGAAGGCCGCGTAAACAAATATTACGAAGAAAACTGCCTGCTTGAGCAATCCTTCGTTAAAGATCCGGACAAAACAATTTCGCAACTGCTGAACGAAAAAATCAGCACGATCGGCGAAAACATCTCGATCCGTCGTTTCGCTCGTTTCGAGCTGGGCGAAGGTCTGGAAAAGAAAGTCGATAACTTCGTAGAAGAAGTTATGGCTCAAGTTAAGTAATTTTTAAAACGCGTAACTAAAGATCAATCACAGCTTCTGTGCATGGGGGGAACACTTGGTGTTCCTTCTTTTTTAACCAGGGTTCCCCATATGTTCAGATAGCGGAAAAAAGCGGAGGGTAAAATTGATGCAGCCTGCATTTAAGCGAGTGGTACTCAAAGTCAGCGGCGAGTCGCTTGCGGGACAGAACGGATACGGAATCGACGGACTGATGATTTCGGATATTGCCGAACAAATCAAGGAAGTCGTGAAATTGGGCGTGGAGGTAGCAGTCGTTTGCGGCGGTGGTAATATCTGGCGAGGAATCGCGGGTAGTGCCAGCGGGATCGATCGTTCGACCGCGGATTACATGGGGATGCTTGCGACGGTGATGAACTCGCTTGCCCTTCAAGACGCGCTCGAATCGATCGATGTACCGACTAGAGTCCAGACGTCGATTGCTATGCAACAGATTGCCGAGCCGTACATTCGCCGCAGAGCGATTCGCCACCTGGAAAAAGGCCGCGTCGTCATCTTTGCAGCAGGTACAGGCAATCCGTTCTTCTCGACCGATACGACTGCCGCGCTGCGTGCGGCGGAAATCGAAGCGGAAGTCATTTTGATGGCGAAGAATAAAGTAGACGGCGTGTACTCGGCCGACCCGTTCATCGATCCTACCGCAGAGAAGTTCGAACAACTTACCTACATGGAAGTGATTAGCCGTAATCTGGGCGTAATGGACTCCACCGCTTCTTCCCTGTGCATGGACAACAATATTCCGCTTATCGTATTTGCTATTACCGAACAAGGCAATATCAAAAAAGTCGTTCTCGGTGAAAAAATCGGAACGATCGTTAAAGGGAGTGTAGATTAATGCCTCAGACCGTGAAGAAAAACGCGGAAGATCGCATGGGTAAGGCCATCCAGGCGCTTCAGCGCGACCTGAGCACGCTGCGCGCCGGACGCGCCGTGCCGGCTCTGCTCGACCGGATTCAAGTCGAATATTACGGAGCACCGACACCGCTGAACCAACTCGCGAATATTAACACGCCGGATTCCCGGACGTTGATGATTCAACCGTGGGATAAGTCGTCACTGGCCGATATTGAGCGCGCGATTCAAAAATCGGACCTCGGTCTTACGCCATCCAATGACGGAAATGCGATTCGCTTGGTTATTCCAGCCCTGACGGAAGAGCGTCGTACCGAGCTTGTCAAACTGACGAAGAAGTTCGGCGAAGAAGGCAAAGTAGCGGTTCGCAACATCCGCCGCGATGCCAATGACGATATCAAGAAGATGGAAAAAGGCGAAATCTCCGAAGACGAGTCCCGTGGGCATCAGGAAGAGATCCAGAAGCTTACGGATAAATATATCGCGGAAGTCGACAAAGTGATCGCTGTAAAAGAAAAAGAGATTATGGAAGTTTAAGACCCCGCGACCCCTCCGTTCCAGGTGGGGTTGTGTCTTTTTTCGGGACATCTGCGGGAGCTGAAGCATGGAGGAGAAGACATGATCAATCGGTTTCGCTCGTGGATCGGTCCGAAGGAGCGCGAGCAGGCTTCAGGACCGGCCGAACCGTCGGCGGATAACGTACCGCAGCATATCGCTATCATCATGGACGGCAACGGCCGATGGGCCAAGAGACTTGGCATGCCAAGAATCGTCGGTCACCAGAGCGGGATGAAGGCTGTGAAGCGAGCTACAATTGCTGCGGACGAGCTGGGAGTTCGCTACCTGACGTTATATGCCTTTTCCACGGAAAATTGGAGCAGGCCCAAAGAAGAAGTCGATTTTCTGATGCGGCTGCCGCAGGAGTTTCTGGCATTAGAGCTTGAAGAACTCATACAGAAAAATGTGCAGGTACGGATGATGGGCAATATGGAAAATCTGCCGGAGCACACACTCAAGGCTATGCGTGAAGCAACGGCTCGTACAAAAGATAACACCGGTCTGGTGTTGAATTTTGCACTGAACTATGGAGCGCGTCGCGAACTGGTCGAAGGTATACGAGAAATCGCCAGGCACGTTGAAGCGGGTCAAATTCGGGCGGAAGATATTGATCAAGAGATGATCTCTGCCCACCTTCAAAGCGTAGATATGCCTGATCCCGATCTGTTGATCCGCACCAGCGGGGAGCTGCGGATCAGTAACTTCATGCTGTGGCAGATCGCATATAGCGAATTGTGGTTTACGGACGCCTATTGGCCGGAATTCGGCAGGGAGCATCTGAGAGAAGCGGTAGCCGAATACCAGCGGCGCACACGCAGATATGGCGGTTTGAAATAGCGGCGTCGCCCGGACGGAGGATGAAACGGTGAAACAACGAATTATAACCGGTGTTGTAGCCGGCGTGTTGTTCTTGGGACTGTGTGTATTGGGCGGCTTTGGGTACCCGGCACTGATTATGCTGATGGCTCTCGTCGGCTTTTATGAGTTTGCGAAAATGAGCACAGGGGCTCCGTTTCGTACGGAAGCCTGGATCGGTTATCTCGCTGTGGCGTATTTAACTTTTCCGTGGCAAGTTTGGGACTTGCATTTCCCGATCCCTCCTCAACATGCGATCTGGCTGGCGCTGCTGCTGCTGCTGTGTGCGACGGTGCTTACCAAAAACGAAATCAATATCAAGCAGGCTTCGCTGCTCTTCCTGGGTGCAGTTTATGTCGGCTTGGGTTTTTATTATATTGCCATCTCGCGAGAAACTCCGGACGGACACGGCTTGTTTTGGACCTTCCTGCTGCTGCTAAGCATTTGGGGGAGTGACGCAGGTGCCTACTTCACAGGTAAAGCTTTTGGTAAAAACAAGCTTTGGCCGGCCATTAGCCCGAACAAAACGATTGAAGGCGCCGTTGGAGGAATCTTGATTGCAGTTGTGATCGCGCTTGGATTCTCCCTGGCAGCTCCTGATCTGTTGAATCCGCTTCGAGCGATGTTGATTGGACTGGCGGCTTCGGTTGTCGGACAAATGGGGGATCTGATTCAGTCTGCCTATAAGCGCGTATACGGCATCAAGGATTCCGGCAGCATTTTACCCGGACACGGAGGCATTTTGGATCGCTGCGATAGTTGGTTGGCCGTATTCCCCTTCGTACATATCCTATTTTTGCTTCCTTTTTAAAGAGAATGAAGCGTTAGGAGAAGCGCACAGGGATAAAGAGGGGACGCGAATATCGAATGAAAAAGATTGCATTGCTTGGCTCCACAGGTTCGATCGGTACGCAGACTCTGCAAGTGGCAGCCGAGCATCCTGAACATTTTCAGGTTGAGGCTTTGGCTGCCGGAGGCAATATCGAATTGCTTTTGGAACAAATCCGGCAATTCAAGCCCTCTAAAGTATCGGTTGCGACAAAAGAAGCGGCCGAGTCGCTAAAGACGCAAATTCCTGCCGGAATACAGGTTTTTTTCGGTGATGAAGGCCTGATCGAGATTGCAGCGGGAACAGATGCGGATACGGTGGTTACGGCTGTAACCGGCAGTATGGGACTTCCCGCCACGCTGGCTGCTATCGACGAAGGGAAACAGATTGCACTCGCCAATAAAGAAACACTGGTCACCGCAGGCCATCTGGTTATGCGCCGCGCAGCGGATAAAGGCGTACCGATCCTGCCGGTAGACAGCGAGCATTCTGCGATCTTTCAGTGCTTGAACGGTGAGCCGAGAAAGCGGCTTTCGAGTATCACATTGACGGCTTCGGGAGGTTCGTTCCGGAACTTGAGTCGTGCGGAACTTGCGCAGGTGACTGTTGAAGACGCACTCAAACACCCGAACTGGTCGATGGGCTCCAAAATTACGATCGACTCGGCCACCATGGTCAACAAAGGGCTTGAAGTGATCGAAGCGCATTGGCTATTTGGTTTGTCTTACGATGAAATCAACGTGCTGCTTCATCCCGAGAGTATTATCCATTCATTCGTTGAATTCGAAGATACCGGCATCATCGCCCAACTCGGCAATCCGGATATGCGGGTGCCGATCCAGTATGCGTTGACTTACCCGGATCGTTTTCCGCTTCGGGCCAAACGCTTGTCGCTTGCCGAGATCGGTAAACTGCATTTCCGGGAAATGGATTTCGGCCGCTTCCCTTGTTTAAGGATGGCCTACGACTGTGGTAGAATGGGAGGAACCGCACCGACCGTCTTTAACGCAGCGAACGAAGTGGCGGTTGCACGCTTTTTGCGCCGGGAAATTTCGTTTTTGCAGATTGAAGATACGTTGGAAAAGGTGATGCAGCAGCATACGGCTATTGCCGATCCCGATTTGGATGTGATTCGCGAAGCCGATCAATGGGCGCGCCGCGTTGCTTCCGAAGTAAGATAGGCCATACCCCGCTGTTTTGCCTTGCCAACAATCGGTGCTTGACCAACAGGGAGGATCAGACCAGACATGATGACACTTCAGATCGTCGTGCTGACCGTACTGATGTTTTTCGTCGTCGTTACGGTGCACGAATGGGGACATTACTACTTTGCGAAACGCGCAGGCATTTTGGTGCGGGAATTTGCAATCGGCTTCGGCCCCAAGCTATTTTCTTATAAACGAGATGAAACGATGTTCACCCTGCGACTTTTGCCACTTGGCGGTTACGCAAGAATGGCCGGTGAAGATCCCGAGCTTGACCCGATCCAGCCGGGACAAACCATCGCGGTTCGTTTATCGGATGAAGGTGTCGTCAAAAAGATTTACCTCGATCAATTGGATAATCGGCGCAATGTCGTGATCGGAGAAATCGAATGGATCGATATCGAGGAGAGAATGCAGATTCGCTTGAACGTGGACGGCGAAACACAGCATCTCGAAGTCGACCGCAAAGCGGATATCGTCACGCGCGGCCAAGAGCTTCAGGTTGCGCCAAAAGACCGTCAGTTCCGCAGCAAAAGCGTAGGCAAGCGTGCTTTGGCGATTTTTGCCGGACCTCTGATGAACTTCGTATTGGCGTTCGTGTTGTTCCTGATTTACGTACAGGTCTCAGGCGTACCTGACGAAAAAGCGACAGGTGTCGAAGTAGCGGATATCGTCGCGGGAACGCCGGCCGATTCGTCGGATCTGGTCAAAGGCGATATCATTCAGTCGATCGACGGGCAAGCCGTGAACGGGGATTTGGCTAAGGTTACGGAATTGGTTAACGCATCAGGCGGAAGCGAAGTCGAAATGACCGTGCAACGCGGAAACGAGAGCGTTCAAGTGCCGGTGACGCCGAAGCTGGTTGATGCGCAAGACGGAAGCCAAGTGCTGCAAGTCGGCATTCAATTAAGCAAAATCAAACGGAGCGCGTCCTTCACGGAAACGTTCGAATTCGCGGGTAAATCGTTCGCGAGCGGCAGCACGGCCATCTTGGATGCGTTGCGCAAACTCGTTTTCGAACGCTTTGACATCAATCAATTAGCGGGGCCCGTAGGTACGTTGCAGGCTACCGGGGAGATCGCCAGCCAGGGCATCGATCAGATGATTCTTTGGACGGCGCTTGTCAGCATCAACCTGGGGATTTTCAATCTGCTGCCGATTCCAATGCTGGACGGAAGCCGCTTGATTTTCCTCGGCATCGAAGCTGTACGCAGACGGCCGATCGATCCGAATAAAGAAGGCATGGTGCACTTTATCGGTTTCGCGCTGATCTTCCTGCTTATGATCGCCGTGACGTATAACGATATTTTGCGCATCATCAAAGGCTAGGCATTCACAAGTTAAAAACCGACTTTGCCGTCATCTGGCGGTAAGGCGGCTTGTTCGATAAACGGAGGGACATACATGGCAAGCGATAAACAGGATAAGCAGTTCGTTACAGAGATTACCCCGCAGAGTGAAGACTTTTCACGCTGGTATATCGATGTCATTAAAAAAGCGGAATTGATGGATTATGCGCCCGTTCGCGGTTGTATCGTGTTCCGTCCGGAAGGCTATGCGATCTGGGAAAACATTCAGCAAGAGATGGACCGTCGCTTCAAAGAAACGGGACACCGCAACGCCTACTTCCCGATGCTGATTCCCGAAAGCTTTTTCCAAAAAGAAAAAGAGCATATCGAAGGCTTCAACCCGGAGCTTCCGTTCGTGACCGAAGCCGGCGGCGATATTTTGGAAGAGCGTCTTGCGGTACGTCCGACGTCGGAAACGATGTTCGGCCATATGTACTCCAAATGGATCAAATCGTACCGCGATCTGCCTGTTCTGATCAACCAATGGGCAAACGTGATGCGTTGGGAAAAACGGACCATGCCGTTCCTGCGTACAAGCGAGTTCCTGTGGCAAGAAGGCCATACGGCGCACGAAGACGAGAAGGATGCACGTGAAGAAACGATGCGCATGCTCGAACTCTACCGTGATTTCGTCGAAGACTTCCTGGCTATGCCAGTCGTGATGGGTCAAAAAACACCGTCCGAAAAATTCGCGGGCGCGGTCGATACGTATTCGATCGAAGCGATGATGAAAGACGGCAAAGCGGTTCAAGCGGGTACTTCCCACTATATGGGCACCAACTTCGCCAAAGCGTTTGAGATCCAATACCTCAACCGCGATAACGAGCTGGAGTTCACGCATACGACTTCATGGGGCACAAGCACACGTCTGATCGGTTCGATGATCATGGCGCACGGCGATGACCGTGGTCTGGTCATTCCTCCGAAAGTAGCGCCGACTCAGGTTGTCTTGATCCCGATCGGGCCTCCGAAAATGCGTGATATGGTTATCGAGCGAGCGGACGCCCTGTATGCCGAGCTTAAAGCGGCAGGTATCCGCGTGAACATGGACGACCGTGCGGATGTGCGTCCGGGCTGGAAATTTAACGAATACGAAATGCGCGGCGTTCCGGTACGGATCGAAATCGGACCGCGCGATATCGAAAACGGCGTCTGCCTGCTGGCTTCGCGTC
The DNA here is from genome assembly GCF_037722395.1 of Saccharibacillus sacchari. Classification (GTDB taxonomy): domain Bacteria; phylum Bacillota; class Bacilli; order Paenibacillales; family Paenibacillaceae; genus Saccharibacillus; species Saccharibacillus sacchari_A. The sequence continues at coordinate 298,453 of NZ_JBBKAR010000001.1, forward strand.
TGGGCGGCGACAAGCTGACCGTTCAGCTCGATAACGTAGTGGCTGACGTGAAGCAATTGTTGGACGATATTCAAAAAGGAATGTACGAGCGTGCGCTTCAATTCCGTGCCGACCATTTCCACTCGGTGGATAACCTGGACGAAATGCGCGCTCAAATGGAAGAAAAGCGCGGATTCTTCCTGGCCGGCTGGTGCGGAAGCGAAGCTTGCGAAGATACGGTCCGTGCCGAGACGGGCGCGACAAGCCGTAATATTCCGTTCGATCCGCAGGAACATAAGACGACTTGCGTCGCTTGCGGAGAAGCAGCCAAGCACACCGTTGTATTTGCAAAAGCGTATTAATCTTTTATACACAAAGCACAACCGGGAATGAAGCTTCCGGCGGCGGGGCGAAGAAAGTGGCCCGCCGCGGAAGCTCTTCGCTTTTTACGAAACAAAGGGGGGACAGACGATGAGTGAGACGGCGGAGCGCAGGCAGCGCCTCGAATTGCTAATGAAGCAGGCCGAGATGCCCGCTAGCGCGGCGGACCCTTATTTTAATGATGGATATATCGACCGGGTAGAAATCAGCCGGTCGAATCGCGATTGGAAAATCGTGTTGGTCAAAGATACATTGGTACCGGCACAGATTTACCGTACTTTTTGTTTGCAGATCCAGGAGCGACTCAAGCATATTGCGAAGATTCGCTTTTTGTTTCAATATACGGGGGAAAATCGGCAAAGCGAGATCGTAAACGAGTATTGGAAGCTGTTTATCGAATGGGCGCAGCGCGAAATCCCTTCGGTCAACGGTTGGATGGCCAGAGCGCAAGCGGTAACGGAAGGAAGCGTGACCACGGTTTCGTTTGCCGATCCGATGTCGCTGGAGCTTGGCAAGAAGCGTAACATCGACAAAGCTCTGACCGACTTTTACGAAAAATATTTCGGTCTTCAGCTTCAGGTCAAATTGAACGTCGACACGGGAGAAGACGCAGCCAAAGAGGCCAAAGCCCAATTCGATGAGATGCGCAGACGTGACGAACTAGCCGCGATCGAGAAAATGATGGCGGAGATCGATGCGGAAATCAATGCGGGCGAGGAGAATGAAGACGGCGAAGTCGTCAAACTCCAAATCGGCTACGATATTCGCGACGAAGCCATCTCGCTTCAGACGCTGCAAGACGAAGAGAAGAAGGTTACGATCCAGGGTCTGATTTTTGGTCTGGAAAGCAAAGAACTGCGTAACGGCAGCACTTTGTTCACCTATTACCTGACCGACTACAGCGACTCGCTGCAAATGAAGATGTTCGCGAAAAACAAAGACGATCTGAAAGTCATGAGTCTGCTTGCGAACGGGAAATGGGTCAAAGCCCGCGGACGCGTCGAAATGGACCGTTTTATGCAGATTCCGGAACTGGTCATGATTCCTTCCGACCTGATGGAGATCAAGTCGCCTCCGATTCGGATGGACAATGCGGAAGAAAAGCGCGTCGAATTCCATTTGCACACCAAAATGAGTACGATGGACGCGGTATGTTCGATCGACGAATACGTGAAGCGCGCCGCGAAATGGGGACATAAAGCGATCGCGGTCACCGATCACGGCGGCGTGCAATGTTACCCGGATGCGGCCAAAGCCGCCAAAAAGAACGGGATCAAAATGATGTACGGCGTCGAAGCCAACGTAGTTAACGATTCGGTCGCGGTCGTGCTCAATCCCCGGGACGGCGAATTGAAGACGGCGGAATACGTCGTCTTCGATATCGAGACCACCGGCTTGTCGATCACGCAAAACAAAATCATCGAAATCGCGGCGGTCAAAATGCGGGACGGTCAGGAAACGGGACGTTATTCGACATTTGTCGATCCGCATGAACGCATTCCTTACCATATCCAGCAGTTGACCAATATCACGGATGACATGGTACGCGGAGCGCCGGAGATCGACAGCGTAATTCGGGAATTCGTGGACTTTGCCGGAGACGCTATTCTTGTCGCGCACAACGCACGATTCGATATCGGGTTTATCCAGGCGACGTTGAAAAACTTCGATCTGCCGCTAATGGAGAATCCGGTGCTCGATACGTTGGAAATGGCGCGTTTGCTGCATCCAACGATGAAAAACCACCGTTTGAACACATTGGCAAACCGATATAAAGTGGCGCTCGAAAGCCATCACCGCGCGATCGACGATACGATAGCGTTGGCAGGCATTTTAACGGGACTGATCGAAGACGCGGTCAAAGAACGCAATCTTAACAATTTGAGCCGTTTGAACGACTTTGTCGGTAAAGACTTGTCCAATGCGCGTCCGTTCCACTGCGGCATTTACGCCCTGAACGATGTCGGCAAAAAAAACCTGTACAAACTCATATCCATGTCGCATACCGAGCATTTCAAACGGGTGCCTTGCATTCCGAAGTCCAAGCTCGAAAACATGCGTGAAGGCTTGCTGATTTTGTCAGGCTGCGAAAAAGGCGAATTTTTCGAAGCTGTGTTGAACAAAACAGTCGAAGAGGCAGAAGACGTAGCCGGATTCTATGACGTTTTGGAAATCCAACCGTTGACCATGTACATGCACTTGGTGGACAAAGGTCTGGTCGGCAGCGCCGAAGAACTCAAAATCGCGGTCGAAAAAGTATGCAAGATCGGCAACAAGCTGAATAAACCGGTCGTCGCCACAGGCAATGTGCATTACCTCGACCCGCGGGACAAAATGTACCGGGACATCACGATCCACGGCATCACGGGATTCAGCCCGCTCAAAGACCAGAACAAACCGGACGCCCATTTTCGCACGACCGAAGAAATGCTGGAAGAGTTCAAGTTTTTGGGCGAGGAAAAAGCCAAAGAAGTCGTCGTGACCAACACGTCCGAACTGGCCGACCGTTTCGAAGAAATCAAGTTGTTCCCGTCGGAGCTGTACACGCCGATTATCGAAGGAGCCGATCAGGAAATCCGCGATACCTGCTACAACACGGCGAAAGAAATGTACGGCGAAGAGCTTCCGGAAGTGATCATTGCGCGGCTGGAAAAAGAACTCGGCCCGATCATCAAGTTTGGTTTCTCTGCCAACTATCTGATCTCCGAGCGTTTGGTTAAAAAGTCGAACAGCGACGGTTATCTGGTCGGTTCGCGGGGTTCGGTCGGTTCTTCGGTGGTCGCGATGTTCCTGGGAATCTCCGAAGTTAACCCGCTGCCGCCGCACTATATATGCCGGAACCCGGAATGCAAACATAGCGAATGGTTCCTGGACGGTAGCGTGCGAAGCGGATTCGACCTACCTAACAAACAATGCCCGAACTGCGATTCGACGATGCTCGGCGAAGGACATGATATTCCGTTCGAGACGTTCCTGGGCTTCAAAGGCGACAAAGTTCCCGATATCGACTTGAACTTCTCGGGCGAATACCAGCCTCAGGCGCATAACTTTACCAAAGTCATGTTTGGCCCTGATAACGTGTTCCGTGCCGGCACGATCGGTACGGTCGCCGAAAAGACAGCGTTCGGTTTTGCGAAAAAGTACGAAGAACACCACCAGAAGCGCTGGCGCTCGGCCGAATTGAATCGCTTGGCTTCCGGCTGTACCGGCGTTAAACGCAGTACCGGACAGCACCCGGGCGGTATTGTCGTTTTGCCGGACTATATGGAGATCGAAGACATCACGCCTGTCCAGTACCCGGCCGACGACGTGAACGCGGAATGGAAAACGACCCATTTCGACTATCACGCATTCGATGAGAACTTGCTCAAGCTCGATATTCTGGGACACGATGATCCGACGATGATGCGTATGCTTCAGGATTTGACCGGCGTCGATCCGACGACGATCCCGATGAACGATCCGAAAGTCATGAGCATGTTTAACTCCACGGATTCGCTCGGCGTCACGCCGGAGCAGATCCGTACTCCCGTGGCCACGTATGGCGTACCGGAGATGGGGACCAAATTCGTGCGTCAGATGCTGATCGAAGCCAAGCCGTCGAGTTTTGCCGATTTGCTGCAAATTTCCGGTCTGTCGCATGGAACCGGCGTTTGGCTGGGCAATGCCGATCAACTGATCAAAAACGGCACCTGCAATATCAAAACCGTAATCGGCTGTCGGGACGATATCATGTTGTTCCTGATTTACAAAGCGGGCATGGACGCGAGCCTGGCGTTTAAAATTACGGAAAGCGTTCGTAAAGGCAAAGGGCTTCCGCAGGAATGGATCGACGAAATGAAGCGCTGCAAAGTGCCGAACTGGTATATCGATTCCTGTCTGAAAATCCAATACATGTTCCCGAAAGCCCACGCCGCGGCCTATGTCATTTCGGCTGTGCGTACGGCTTACTTCAAGCTGTATCACCCGATCGAATACTATGCGACCTATTTCTCTGTCCGCGCGGCGGACTTTGAAATCGAGTTGTTCTGTCAAGGGTATGAAGCGATCGGGCGGAAAATCGTCGAGATCGAGCAAAAAGGCTTCCAAGCGCAGCCAAAAGAAAAAGCCATGCTGCCGATTCTGGAGATGGCGCTTGAGATGACGGCCCGCGGTTTCACTTTCAAAACGATAGATCTGTATCGCTCCGACGCCCAAAAATTCATCGTTGACGGAACCAGCCTGATCTTCCCGTTCTCGTCGCTTGCCGGTCTCGGCGACAATGCGGCAAAAGGTGTAGCTGCCGCGCGTGAACATGGCGAATTCCTTTCAATCGAGGATTTCCAGCAGAAGTCGAAAGCCTCGAAAACTATTATCGAACTGCTTGGGCAACTGGGCTGCTTCCGCGGTCTGCCTGAAAGCAACCAGCTCTCCTTATTCTAAAGAAGGGCGTAATGACGGCCTTTGTAAAGCCCTCATACTTGTCACCATTACGGGCTTATGGTATAATCGAGGTAGGATTTTGGAGTTAGACACAGTAGGAGATAGATCTTTGTGTAGAGAGTGGGGCAACCCACTCTTTACTTTTGGGCTGATATCTTCTGCACCGCCCTTGCGGACGGAACTTGACAACGCTTGGAGGGTGAATGCTTGAGCACACCGAAGATTAAAACAACCGTAGAAGAGATGATCGAACCGTACCTGACTGAACAGGGATTCGAACTGGTCGATGTGGAGTACGTGAAGGAAGGCGGCAGCTATTTCTTGCGTATTTACGTGGATAAGGAAGGCGGCATCGATATCGATGACTGCGGGCAGATCAGTGAGTACATGAGCCAGAAACTGGACGAAAACGACCCGATCGAAGAAGCGTACTTCCTGGAAGTATCGTCGCCGGGAGCCGAACGCCCGCTGAAAAAAGCGGAAGACGTGCTCAAGGCAGTCGGAAAAGATGTTTTCGTTACGACTTACGAACCGATTAACGGATCGAAGGAATTCGAAGGCAAACTGCTTTCGTTTGAAAACGGGGAACTTGTTATCGCGTTCGGGAAGAAACAGGCAGCTGTGCCTTACGACAAGGTCGCCAGCGCCAGACTGGCCATTATTTTCTAATATAGATAGTCCTGAAAGGGGGAGCGTTGGGCAAATGAGTACGGATTTCATTGAAGCATTAAACGAGCTGGAGCGTGATAGGGGGATTAGCAAAGAGATTCTTTTCGAAGCGATCGAAGCAGCGCTGATCTCCAGCTACAAACGCAATTTCAACACGGCTCAAAACGTACGCGTGGATATGAATCGTAATACCGGGGTAATTAAAGTATACGCGCGCAAATTGGTGGCAGAGGAAGTATTGGATGAAAGAACCGAAATCTCGCTCGAAAATGCGCGGGAAATCAATCCGCATCTGCAAATCGATGATATTGCGGAGCTGGAAGTTACGCCTCGTGATTTCGGACGCATCGCTGCACAAACGGCGAAACAAGTCGTGACACAGCGGATTCGCGAAGCCGAGCGCGGTCTGATCTACAATGCGTTCGTTGACAAAACGGAAGACATCGTAACGGGAACCGTACAGCGTATGGATGCCCGGAATCTGTATGTCGATCTGGGCAAGATCGAGGCGGCTTTGCCGCTTACCGAACTTATGCCAGGCGAGAAATTCGCGCACAACGAGCGGATCAAAGGTTATATCACAAAGGTAGAGAATACGACAAAGGGGCCGCAAATCATCTTGTCTCGGACACATCCCGGACTGTTGAAGCGCCTGTTTGAACTTGAAGTGCCTGAGATTTTCGATGGCGTCGTCGAAATTAAATCGGTAGCACGCGAAGCCGGTTTCCGTTCGAAAATCGCCGTTTATTCCCGTAATGCGGAAGTCGATCCGGTCGGTTCTTGCGTAGGTCCAAAAGGCGTGCGCGTACAAACGATCGTGAACGAACTCCGCGGGGAAAAAATCGACATTGTGAACTACTCCGAGAGCGTGGAAGAATACGTGGCGAATGCGCTAAGTCCTTCCAAAGTCATCGAAGTCGAAGTATTCGAAGCCGAAAAAATGGCCCGCGTCATCGTACCGGACTATCAGTTGTCGCTTGCGATCGGGATCAAAGGCCAAAACGCGCGCCTTGCGGCGAAGCTGACGGGCTGGAAGATTGATATCAAAAGCGAGACACAGGCTGAAGAAGAATTCGGCAGAGAGCGCACGTACGACGGCGAAATGCCTCAAGACTCCGTGTCTATCGACTAGCATTTTTAACGTTATAGGCGAAAGCGGGGGTTCCAGCCATGAAAACGAAAAAGGTACCGTTGCGTAAATGCGTAGCCAGCCAGGAAATGCTGCCTAAAAAGGAATTGATTCGGGTCGTCCGCACGCCGGAAGGCCAAATCGAGATCGACCTTACAGGCAAAAAATCCGGCAGAGGCGCTTATCTGCGCGCAGATGCTGACTGCTTCCGGCTTGCCCAGAAGAATAAGTCATTGGACCGCGCGCTCAAGCAGCCGGTGCCGGCCGAGATCTACGAACAACTTGCCCGGGACTTCATTCGGGTTGAACACCAATTCCGTGAATTACAGGAGAGAGAAACAGACGATGAATAATGAGCTTTCGGGACTGGGGCTGGCCATGCGCGCCGGAAAGATGGTTACCGGAGACGAAATGGTGATCAAAGCTATCCGGTCGCGTGAAGCCAAGTTGGTCGTCTTGGCCGGCGACGCCTCGTCCAATACCCAAAAAAAGTTTCGCGACAAATGCGCTTCATACGGCATTCCCCTGCTCGTCGGTTTTGACCGCGAGCGGCTAGGCGCCAGTATTGGTAAGCCAGAACGTCTTGTACTCGCGTTGACCGAACAGGGATTTGCCGACATGATCCGCAGGAAACTGGGGACAACGTCGGAGGTGGAGTATATTGAGTAAACCAGAAAACAAAGTTCGGGTCTATGAATACGCCAAATCGCTCGACATGAGCAGTAAAGAAATCATTACCATTTTGAAAAAACTCGAAATGCCGGTGAATAATCACATGAGTGTGATGGAACCCGAGGCAATCGGCAAAGTGGAACAATTTTTTCGGAAAATCAAGTCGAATGCCTCCAAGCCGGCATCTCCAAGCAGCAAGCCGCAATCGAACGGTGATAGCCAAATAAAAAATTCACAAGAAAAGCAGGTAGGTATGAATAATAAACCCCAAACCCCAAGTAGCAGTCAGTCGCAAAGTCAAGGCGGTAACCGTCCTCAGGGCAACCGCAGTTCTTCTTCCGTAGGCGGCGGTCAAAGTCGTCCGCAAAGCGGCGGCGCAAGCCGTCCTCAATCCAGTGGTCAAGGCGCACGCCCAAGCAGCGGCGGCCAAAGCGGAACTCGCAGCGGTGGCGGTCAAAGCAGTCAAGGCTCGCGTCCTAGCGGTACGGGCACGGGTTCGCAAAGCCGCGGACCTTCTTCCTCGAACAGCAGTTACGGTGGTAACCGTAGCGGCGGTCAAGGCGGACAGGGCGGTAACCGTACAGGCGGACAAGGAGGCCAAGGCGGAAATCGCGGAGGCGGGCAGGGCGGTGGACGTCCAGGCGGACAACGCCGTTCCGACGACAATAGAGGCGGATTCCGTGGCGGCCAAGGCGGTCGTGGTGGTAAAGGCGGCCGTGGCGGCAACAACCGCAACAACCAGCCGCCAAGAGAAAAAATCGACAATACGCCTAAGAAAATTATCGTGCGCGGCACGATGACCGTTGGCGAAACAGCGAAGCTTCTGCATAAGGATGCTTCGGAAGTGATCAAAAAGCTCATTATGCTCGGCGTAATGGCGACTATCAACCAAGAGCTGGATCTGGAAACGATCCAACTGCTCGCAGGCGATTTCGGCGTTGAAGTCGAAATCAAAATCCCGGTCGAAGACGATCGTTTCGAGACATTGGAAGAAACCGATGAAGAAGCCGATCTGAGAGAGCGTCCTCCGGTCGTAACCATCATGGGTCACGTCGACCATGGTAAAACGACACTGCTTGACGCAATTCGTTCGACGAACGTAACGGGCGGCGAAGCCGGCGGTATCACGCAGCATATTGGTGCTTACCAAGTCGAGATCAACAACAAAAAAATCACGTTCCTGGATACGCCGGGTCACGAAGCCTTCACGGCGATGCGTGCTCGTGGCGCACAGGTAACCGACATGACGATTATCGTCGTTGCAGCGGATGACGGCGTTATGCCGCAGACTGTTGAAGCGGTTAACCACGCGAAAGCGGCAAACCTGCCGATTATCGTAGCGGTGAACAAAATCGACAAGCCGGGTGCCGATCCGGACCGCGTCAAGCAAGAACTCACGGAGTACGGACTTGTGCCGGAAGAGTGGGGCGGCGATACGATCTTCGTTAACGTATCCGCGAAGCAAAGAATGGGTCTTGAAGGCCTGCTTGAAATGATTCTGCTGGTAGCTGAAGTCAACGACTACCGCGCAAATCCGGACAAGCGTGCCCGTGGTACGGTTATCGAAGCCGAGCTGGATAAAGGCCGTGGCCCTGTTGCCCGTATCCTCGTTCAGCACGGTACGCTGAAAATCGGGGATGCTTTCGTAGCAGGTAACTGTTTCGGACGCGTGCGCGCAATGGTCAACGACAAAGGCCGTCGACTGAAGGAAGCCGGCCCGTCGACTCCGGTCGAAATCACGGGTCTGACGGAAGTGCCGCAAGCTGGCGATCCGTTCATGGTATTTGAAGACGAGCGTAAAGCTCGCAGCATCGCCGACAAGCGCTCGATCACCCAACGCGAATCGGATATGGGCGCAAACACTCGCGTTACCCTCGACGATCTGTTCAAGCATATCAAAGACGGCGAAATCAAAGACCTCAACGTCATTATCAAAGGTGACGTTCAAGGTTCGGTCGAAGCCCTCAAAGGATCGCTTGCGAAGATCGAAGTCGAAGGCGTTCGCGTCAAGATCATCCACAGCGGTGCCGGCGCGATCAACGAATCCGATATTATTTTGGCGGCGGCTTCCAATGCTATCGTAATCGGCTTTAACGTTCGCCCGGACAACCAGGCTTCGTTGACTGCCGAGCAGGAAAAAGTAGACATTCGTCTGCACCGCGTTATTTACAGCGTAATCGAAGAGATCGAGCAAGCGATGAAAGGCATGCTCGACCCGATCTTCAAAGAAACGGTTATCGGCCAAGCCGAAGTCCGCAGCACGTTCAAAGTTACCAAAGTCGGCGTAATCGCAGGCTCCATGGTTATTCAAGGCAAGATTGCGCGTAATGCGGAAGCTCGCTTGATCCGTGGCGGCATCGTTGTCTACGAAGGTAAGATCGACTCGCTCAAACGTTACAAAGACGACGCGAAAGAAGTCTCTCAAGGCTACGAATGCGGAATCACGCTCGATTACAACGATATCCAAGAAGGCGACATTATCGAAGCCTTCGTGATGGAAGCTGTCGAGCGCTAAAAGCGGGGTGAAAAAATATGGCAAAAATTAGAGTAGGCCGAGTTGGCGAAGAAATCAAAAAAGAACTCAGCCAGATGATTCAAAGCGAATTGAAAGATCCGCGTATCGGATTCGTTACCGTCACCGATGTTGAGGTGACGGGCGACCTGTCCGAAGCTAACGTGTATCTGAGCATTTTCGGCGACGAAGACCAGAAGCAGCAGTCGCTGACAGGTATCAAAAAAGCGACAGGCTTCCTTCGCACCGAAATCGGCAAACGAATTCGCTTGCGGCATACGCCGGCACTGATCTTCCATCTCGACGAATCGATCGCCTACGGCAGCAAGATTGAAAGCCTGCTGGGACAGATCAAGTCGGAGGACGCGCCGGAGAAAGCCAAACAAGATCATAAAGGAGACGGCGATGCGGACGTATGAGCAGGATTTAATCGGTGCGCGGCAATTTATCGAACAGCACGATGACTTCCTGGTCGTGGCGCACGTACAGCCCGACGGAGATGCAGTCAGTTCCACCCTTGCGGTGGGCTGGCTTCTCTCGCGTTTAGGGAAAACCTTCACGATGATTAATGAAGGACCGATCCCGCAGCGTATGACGTACATGGAAGGTTCCGAGCAGATTCTGGATATGAGTTTGACGGAACGTACACGAACCTATAGCAATATCATTTGTGTCGATTGTGCGGATTTCAAACGGGTCGGTCTGGTTTCGGAATGGATGGAAAAAGAAGCGAATCTGCTCAATATCGACCATCATCCAACGAATGACGAGTACGGCACGCAGACGTTGATCAAAGCGGATGCGGCTGCGACAGCCGAGATCCTATACGATCTATTGGCCTCATTCGATTTGGGCTGGGATCGCCATGTCGCGGAAATGTTGTATACGGGGATTTTGACCGATACCGGCGGTTTCCGATATTCCAGTACATCGCCGAAAGTCATGCAAATAGCTTCCCATCTGCTGGAGCTTGGCGTGAACGGTCCGGATCTTGCGGATTTGCTGCTGGAGCAGTTGACCAAGCCGCAATTCGATGTGCTGACCTTGGCTCTGGCTACTCTGCAAATGTCCGAAAACGGCAAAGTCGCATGGGTGCATGTAACGCCCGAGCATATGGTTCAGGCGGGCGCGTCCAACGAAGACCTGGAAGGCATCGTGAATTACCCACGCAATATTCAGGGCGTCGAAGTCGGCGTTCTGTTTAAAGTTATTAACGAGAATGCGGTCAAAGCCAGCATGCGTTCCGCAGGCAAAGTGGATGTGGCGGCTATCGCTGCCGAATTCGGCGGAGGCGGGCATGTGCGCGCAGCCGGCTGCCGGTTGGAAGGCACGCTTGAGCAAGTGACGGCACTCGTGATCGAGAGGATCAAACAATCGCTATGAATGATTTCGACGGCGTACTGCCGGTACTCAAGCCCGCAGGCATGACGTCTCACGATGTCGTGGCGAAATGTCGGCGACTGCTTCAAATGAAACGAATCGGTCATACGGGCACGCTTGATCCGTCCGTTACGGGCGTGTTGCCTCTTTGCTTGGGGCGCGCGACCCGGATGGTCGAATATTTGCAGGAAATGCCAAAGGAATATCGTGCGGTGTTGAAATTCGGCATCGCGACGGACACGGAAGACCTGACGGGGACCGTAATCGAGGAAATGCCCAAAACAGGAATTACCGAAGCCCAAGTACGGGAAGCTTTGACCGATTTTATCGGTCCGATCATGCAGACCCCACCTATGTATTCGGCAATCAAAGTTGACGGTAAACGGCTTTATGAGCTGGCTCGCGAAGGTAAGACCGTGGAGCGCAAAGCACGTGAAGTGGTGATCCATGAACTCGAAGTTACAGGCTTTGAGGCAGGCGATCAGCCGGAGGTTTCTTTGCGTGTATTATGTTCAAAAGGAACCTATATCCGTACGCTCTGCGTCGATCTGGGCGCCAAGCTGGGTGTTCCGTCGACGATGGCGAAGCTGGAGCGCACGCTGTCCGCGGGTATCGGTCTGGATGGCTGCTTGACCTTTGAAGAGATTGCGGAGCGGATGGAAGCAGGCACGCTTGCGGATACGCTCGTTCGGGCAGACAAGGCGGCCGTTCATATGCCTGAGCACAAGGTGGACGAAAGTAGGCTGGAGAACGCATTACGCGGGCAAAAGCTGTCGTCTTGGGCTGTACTGCCTTCTGTGGAAGGGGTACAAAAAGAGTTCAGACTCTATACGCCGGATGACCGCTTTATCGGGATTTACAGATGGGACGAAGAAGTCGGCAAAGTCGTTCCGGTCAAAGTGTTCCTGCCTTAAGTGCCCGGCACTCCGCGAGGAATAGCAATGATCGAACGATCAAACGACGGAAAATGCAGGTGATCGAACAATGAAGACGATAACGCTAACTTATCCTTTAATCGGGGTCGGAGAAAATATTCCCGTTCAGCGGCAGATCATGGCAATCGGACAATTCGACGGTCTTCATCTAGGGCATGTCAGTGTCATTCAACGTGCATTGGAACTGGGACGCAGTCTACAATTGCCGGTTGCGGTACTGACGTTCCATCCCCATCCGAAGGAAGTGATGGGCAAGGGAGATTACGAAGGCTACCTGACGCCCCTGCGCGATAAGGAGAGCATTCTGGAAAAGCTCGGCGTGGACTATATGTATGTGGGCGAATTTACACCGGAATTTTCAAAGGTTCCTCCATCCGATTTTGTAACCAAAGTGTTAATGCCGCTTGAAGTGGCTACGGCAGTCGTTGGTTTTGATTTCCGGTTTGGGTTTATGGGGGAAGGGACTGCGGAAGCGATCAAACCGTTAAGCGGCGGAAAGATCGAAGTCAAGACCGTTTCTCCATTTTTATTGGATGAAGAGAAGGTCGGAAGTTCGGGGATTCGCGCTGCGCTGAAGCTCGGCGATGCGGAGAAAGCCGAGCGCTGGCTCGGTCGTTCTTACCGGGTTCGCGGTACCGTCGTAGACGGAGATAAACGGGGACGTACGATTGGTTTCCCTACTGCCAACGTCAATCCGTCAGGTCACTATGTAACGCCTGCAAAAGGCGTATACGCGGTACGTTTCGGCCTCGGTGAAGAAGTGTACGGAGGCGTCATGAATGTAGGCGTGAAGCCGACGTTTACAGATGGAAGCGTCAAGCCTACGTTTGAGACCCATCTGTTCGACTTTGATCGCAGTATTTACGGCGAGGATGTCTGGATTGACCTGGTGCAGTATATTCGTCCGGAGCGTAAATTTTCGGGGATTGACGAGCTTGTGGCGCAGATTGCCAAAGATGCGGATGAAGCACGCAGCATTCTGAACAAGTAGACGTTCGATTTTTATGGCATGGTGGTTTACTTTTCACTAAACGTTTGTTATACTGATTTACGTTGCTTGCGTTTACGTAAGCGACTTAACCATGGCTTGGTTTCTGGCTTTCACCGGCCGATACGAGGCTTTTGGGGATCAGATTTTCTACATTATTTGGAGGTGAATTGGATGGCATTGACACAAGAACGCAAGAACCAACTGATCGAAGAGCACAGAACTCACGAATCCGATACAGGATCTCCTGAAGTTCAAGTTGCGATCCTGACGGAAAACATCGTTAACCTGACGGACCACCTGCGTACGCACAAGAAAGATCACCACTCGCGTCGCGGTCTTCTGAAAATGGTCGGACAACGTCGCAGACTGTTGGCTTACCTGAAAAACAATGACGTTAGACGTTATAGCGCACTGATCGAAAAACTCGGCCTGCGTCGCTAAAATTAAAAAGTTTTGCACAAGCAGCCTGGTTGTGAACCGTATGGTCTTTTTTGGAGCCGACGGCAGCAGCCAGGTTGTTTTTTATACTTAACGAATGATCGAAGAATAGCCGAGGAGGAGTTTCATGGAACAGCAAGTAGAAATGCAGCTTGGGGGACGCACCCTTACGCTTAAAACCGGTCGTTTGGCCAAACAGGCAAATGCAGCGGTAATGGTTCACTACGGCGAGACTGTCGTGCTCTGCACCGTGACTGCCTCCAACCAGCCTAAAGACCTCGACTTTTTCCCATTAACCGTGAACTATGAAGAAAGAATGTACGCGGTAGGTAAAATTCCGGGCGGATTTATCAAACGTGAAGGACGTCCAAGCGAAAAAGCGATTTTGGCAAGTCGTTTGACCGACCGTCCGATTCGCCCGTTGTTCCCGGAAGGGTTCCGTAACGACGTGCAAATTCAAAATATCGTAATGAGCGTGGATCACGACAACGAACCGCAAATCGCGGCGATGATCGGGACTTCCGCAGCGCTCAGCATCTCCGATGTTCCGTTTGACGGACCGATCGGCGGCGTGGCCGTCGGACGCGTAGACGGTCAATTTGTCGTGAACCCGACGCTCGCTCAACAAGACGCAAGCGACCTGTATCTGGTTGTTGCCGGCACAAAAGACGCGATTATGATGGTTGAAGCCGAAGGTAACGAAGTTCCGGAAGAAGTGATGCTGGAAGCGATTATGTTCGGTCACGACGCAGTTAAGGAAATCGTCGCGAGTATCGAACAGCTCGTTGAAAAAGCCGGCAAGCCGAAGATGGCAGTGAAGCTGCATGCGGTGGACGCTGAAGTCAATGAAGCGGTACGTGCTTTTGCTGCATCCCGTCTCGTCGAAGCGGTACGCATTGCGGAAAAGCATGCGCGCCAAGATGCAATCGACGCTGTGAGCGACGAAGCCGTGACCCACTTCTCCGATCTATACTTGGAAACGCCGGACAAACTGGACGACGTCAAAGAAATTTTGCATGATATCGTCAAAGAAGAAGTTCGCCGTCTGATTACGCATGACAAAGTGCGCCCGGACGGACGCGGCTTGGCCGAAATTCGTCCGATCAGCTCCGATGTTGCGCTGCTGCCACGCGTTCACGGTTCCGGTCTGTTCACACGTGGACAAACACAGGCGCTGAGTATCTGTACGCTGGGCGTACTGGGCGATTCGCAAACGCTTGACGGCGTTTCCCCGGAAGATACCAAGCGTTTCATGCACCATTACAACTTCCCTCCATTCAGCGTAGGCGAAGCTCGTCCGCTTAGAGCACCAGGGCGTCGCGAAATCGGACACGGAGCGCTCGGTGAGCGTGCACTGATGAAAGTTATTCCTTCGGAAACCGAATTCCCATACACGATCCGTCTCGTTTCCGAAGTATTGGAATCGAACGGCTCTACGTCGCAAGCCAGCATCTGTGCCAGCACGCTGGCGATGATGGACGCAGGCGTACCGCTTAAAGCACCGGTTGCCGGTGTCGCTATGGGTCTGATTAAGGATGGCGACCATGTCTCGATCCTGTCTGATATCCAAGGCATGGAAGATCACCTCGGCGATATGGACTTCAAGGTTGCAGGTACAAAAGCAGGCGTAACCGCAATCCAAATGGATATCAAGATCGATGGCATCAGCCGCGAAATCTTGGCCGAAGCTTTGACGCAAGCCCGTGAAGGCCGCATGCACATCCTGGAGCAAATGCTTCAAGCGATTCAAGCGCCTAGAGAAAAAATGTCGAAATACGCACCGAAAATCACCATCATCAACATCAAGCCGGATAAGATCCGCGATGTGATCGGGGCAGGCGGTAAGATCATCAACAAAATCATTGAAGAGACCGGCGTCAAGATCGATATCGAGCAGGACGGCCGTGTGTTTATCGCTTCCAATGATGAAGACATGATCAACAAAGCTTCCGAGATCATTCAAAACATCGTGCGCGAAGTGGTTGTCGGCGAAGTGTACGAAGGTACCGTTCGCCGGATTGAGAAGTTCGGCGCATTCGTCGAATTGATCCCGGGCAAAGACGGACTCGTGCATATTTCGCAGCTTGCTGCGGAGCGCGTAGCCAAAGTTGAAGATGTCGTAGCCGTTGGCGACAAGCTTCAAGTCAAAGTTACAGAGATCGATGCGCAAGGCCGCGTCAATTTGTCGCATAAGATTCTGCTGAGCAATAATGCTCCTGCTAAATCGTAAATCGATCTTCCTTTATAAATGAACGAAAAAGAGACAGAATTCGCTTCTGGCTCTTTTTTTATGCATACGTCGTCTTGTGGACATGACTTTGACTGACGGAAATGCCGATGTCCAGACTGTGTTGAGTGCGACGCAAAAATTTGCTACCATAGAGTTTGCACGCTTATTTGAACTGATATCTATGGGTCGAGTGTACGGGAGGGAATAACGCTTTGGAAAAATATACGTTGAGCAACGGTCTACGAGTGGTAGCCGAGCATATCCCGGGTTCGCGCTCGGTATCGTTCGGGATCTGGGTCAAAAACGGATCTCGAAACGAGACGCAAGCCGATAACGGTATCTCGCACTTTATCGAGCATATGTTGTTCAAAGGCACAGATCGCTACAATGCAAGAGAGATTGCAGAGCAGTTCGATGCGATCGGAGGCAATGTCAACGCCTTTACATCAAAAGAATACACGAGCTATTACGCTAAAGTATTGGATGAGCATCTTCCGATTGCCATGGATACATTGGCTGATATGTTCTTTAACTCCAAGTTCGATCCGGAGGAACTGTCACGGGAAAAGAACGTAATCTTCGAAGAAATTTCAATGTATTTGGATGATCCCGACGACCTGGTTCATGATTTGATCGTGGAGGCTGCGTACGAAGGCCATCCGCTTGCGATGCCGATCTTGGGTACGCAGGAGCATTTGGAATCCATGTCGTCCGAAGATTTGATGGGGTTTATGCGTGATCGTTACACGATTAACCATACGATTGTAGCGATTGCAGGCAATCTTGGGGACGATGTTCGCGAGCTTCTTGAACAGCATTTCGGCTCATTCGAGCGTCAAGGAGTGGAACAAGCCATCACGGTTCCGTCCTTCGACGGTGGACTTGTCTACCGGAAGAAGAAGACCGAGCAGAACCATATTTGCCTGGCTTTTCAGGGGTTCGGCTATGATGATCCGCGCCAATATGCGATGGCATTGCTCAACAACTCGATCGGCGGCGGCATGAGCTCGAAGCTGTTCCAGGAAATTCGGGAAAAGCGGGGACTTGCGTATTCCGTTTACTCGTATCACAGCGCCCATATCGATAGCGGATACTTCACGATCTATGCGGGAACCGCGCCGAAACAAACCGCCGACGTGCTGCAATTGACACGTGAAGTTCTGCAAGACGTGCAGACTAACGGTCTGAGCGAATCCGAGATTTTCAAAGGCAAGCAGCAGCTTAAAGGCAGCTTGATCATGGGACTCGAAGGCAGCGGAAGCCGCATGAACCGTTTAGGGAAAAACGAGCTGATGCTCGGACGCCACGAAAGTATCGATGAGACCATTGCCAAGATCGAAGCCGTTACGGAACAGGATGTCCGCCTTGCGCTCGATCATTTGTTTGCCCAGCCGTTCGCTGTAGCCATGGTCGGAAATTCCGATCGTGCGATCAATGCTTTGAGGAGAGATGAATTTGTCCCATCTAGTACAAATTAAACGATTCGCTGGCAATGAAGATCTGGCTTTGCCGCGTAAAATGACGGAACTTGCTGCGGGTTACGATCTGCAAGCCGCTGTTCTGGAGCCAATGGTGCTCGCGCCGATGCAGCGTGCGCTTGTGCCTACGGGCATCGCGATCGCGATGCCCGGTGGGCTTGAAGCCCAAATCCGTCCACGTAGCGGTTTGGCATTCAAGCACGGGATTACCTGCCTGAATTCGCCGGGAACGATCGATGCGGATTATCGGGGAGAGATCAAAGTTCTGCTGATTAATCTGGGCCAGGAGCCGTTCACGATTGCCCGCGGTGAGCGGATTGCGCAGATGGTGTTCCAGGAAGTTCCTGATACCCAGCTAACTGAAGTCGAAGAGTTGTCGGAGACCGTTCGGGGAACCGGCGGCTTCGGCCATACAGGCAAATAGAACTTTTTTGCGGGAAGCCGCGGCCTCTTTCCAGTAAAGAAGCCGCGGGCTTTTTTTCGCTTTTGAAGTACTGGCCTCCGGCGTGAACGTCTTGCATTTTATTTGGATACAAACTATGATATTCACAATGCAAACCTTGATGTTTAGCGATTTTGCCCCATATAAAGGAGAGACAAGCCAGATGTCGAATGAAACGTTTAACGTAGCTGTAGTCGGTGCAACCGGTGCCGTCGGCGAACAAATCCTTAGGTTGCTCGAAGAGCGCAACTTCCCGGTCAAGACCCTGAAACTGCTGTCGTCCGCGAGAAGCGCAGGCAGCAAGCTCAAGTTCAAGGGACAAGAAGTGACGGTGGAAGAAGCGAAGCCGGAGAGCTTTGAAGGCGTACAAATTGCGTTGTTCAGCGCAGGCGGCGACGTCAGCAAGGTGCTTATACCGGAAGCAATCAAGCACGGTACGGTCTGCATCGACAACACGAGCGCATTCCGGATGGACCCGACAGCGCCACTCGTTGTTCCGGAAGTGAACGAGGAGAAAATTTTCGAGCACAACGGCGTCATCGCGAACCCGAACTGCTCGACGATTCAGATGGTTGCTGCGCTGAAGCCGCTCCAGGATCGCTACGGCCTTAAACGCATCATCGTTTCGACGTATCAGGCGGTATCCGGTTCGGGTGCAAAGGCGATTGCCGAGCTGAACCGTCAAACCAAGGCTATTGTGAACGGAGAACCTGTAAACCCGGATGTGCTGCCAGTCGCTTCTTTGCCGGTTAAGCATCAAATCGCATTCAATGCGGTACCGCAGATCGACAAGTTTACAGAAAACGGCTTTACCTACGAAGAAATGAAAATGGTTAACGAAACGAAAAAAATTATGGGCGACGAATCGATTCAAGTCACGGCGACTTGCGTGCGTATCCCGGTCGTGTACGGACACTCGGAATCGGTCTATGTCGAGCTAGGTTCGGAATATGACTTGCAGGAAGTACGCTCGCTGCTTGAAAACGCACCGGGCATCACGGTTGTCGACGATCCGGCGAATCAGGCTTATCCGCTTGCAACCGATGCAGCGGGTAAAAACGACGTGTTTGTCGGTCGCTTGCGTCGCGATCTCGATTCGCCGACCGGTCTGAACTTGTGGATCGTTTCGGATAATCTGCTTAAAGGCGCAGCATGGAATGCCGTGCAAATCGCAGAAATTATCGCGGCACGTTCACAGCAGGCCTAACGAAAGGAAGAGAACATGGCTATTCGGGTTCAGAAATTCGGCGGAACGTCGCTCTCTTCGGAAGAAGCAAGAGCGCACGTCGTCCGTCATGTTCAGCGCGAGTTGGCTGCCGGCTATCAGCTGGTAGTCGTTGTATCCGCGATGGGACGCAGCGGCGATCCTTATGCGACCGACACCTTGCTGGGATGGGCGGCTTCCACAAGCGGGAAGTCGCTTCCTGCGAAGGAAAAAGATTTGCTCATGGGTTGCGGAGAGATCATTTCCGCGGCTACGCTTTGCGGTATTTTACACCAGGAAGGCATAGATGCAACCGTTTTGACGGGAGCACAAGCCGGATTTATGACGGACAGCCACTTCGGTAACGCACGTATTTTGGAAATGCGTCCGGAACGGATCTTGCGCGAGTTTCAGGATCATAGCGTCGTCATCGTTACGGGTTTCCAGGGACAAAACGAATACGGCGATCTGACGACATTGGGCCGCGGCGGTAGCGATACCTCGGCAACAGCGCTTGGCGCTGCCCTGCATGCGGAGATCGTCGATATCTATACGGATGTAAACGGCATTTTGACCGCTGATCCACGCTTGGTTGAAGATGCCAAACCGCTCGACGTTGTAAGTTATACCGAAATCTGCAATATGGCTTACCAGGGAGCAAAAGTCATTCATCCCCGCGCCGTGGAAATTGCGATGCAAGCGCAAATTCCGGTTCGGGTTCGCTCGACGTTTTCGGAAGAAGAAGGTACGCTCGTTACACATCCTGAGAACTTTGCCGACGTATCTGCCGGAGTCATCGACCGTTTTGTAACCGGGATCGCCTATGTGAACGGCGTAACGCAAATTACGGTAGAGCAGCCTGACCCTAGCGGTCAGTTGTCGTTGAACGTGTTCAAAGCGATGGCCGAGAATGCAATCAGCGTCGACTTTATCAACGTTACGCCGGTCGGTGCCGTCTACACGGTATTCGATTCGGAAGCGGAACGCGCACTGGCCGCACTGCGGGCAATCGGTTATGATCCACGTGCGCTGAACGGATGCGCCAAAGTATCCGTTATCGGCGGCGGGATCAACGGCGTGCCGGGCATCATGTCGCATATCGTAGAAGCATTGACCCTGCAAAACGTACAAATTTTGCAATCGGCAGACTCGAATACGACCATTTGGGTGTTAGTGAAAAAAGACGATATGGTTAAAGCGCTCAAAGCGCTGCATACCCGTTTTGAACTGCACCGTTAATTTTTAAAAGCAGATAGAGAGATCTTGAAGCAGGAAAAAGGGGCGAATGGAAAATGGAGTTCGGACGTTTGATAACTGCCATGGTCACTCCTTTCGACAAGCAAGGGGAAGTCGCGTGGGATCAAGTTCCTGCGCTGATCGATATGTTGATTGAACAGCAGCGTACAGAGTCTATCGTCGTGTTTGGCACGACGGGCGAATCGCCTACGTTGACGGATGAAGAAAAGATCCAGCTTCTTGAAGTCTCGGTGCGCCATGCGGCGGGACGTTGTAAGATCATCGCCGGAACGGGCAGCAACGATACGCATCACAGTATTGAGCTGTCGCAAGCGGCGGAACGCGCGGGCGCGGACGCTTTGCTGTTGGTCGTGCCTTATTACAACCGACCTAATCAGGCGGGATTGTATGCGCATTTTGCGGCTATCGCACAAGCTACGACGCTTCCGGTTATGCTGTACAATGTGCCTAGCCGTACGGCTTCCAACCTTGAAGGAGCCACGACATTGCGTCTTGCGGAGTTGCCGAATGTCGTAGCGGTCAAGGAATGCGCTTCGATGGATCAGGTTGCCTATATTGCGTCTAACGCACCGGAAGGCTTCCGTATCTATTCCGGAGACGACGCCGCTTCGTTGCCCGCGCTGTCTGTCGGTGCCTACGGAATCGTCAGCGTAGCCAGCCACGTAGTCGGCGCGAAAATGAGCGAGATGCTCACCGCGCACGCAAGCGGCAACGCTAGCGAAGCAACACGCATCTATCACTCGCTACTGCCCGTATTCAAAGGCTTATTTGCTTGCCCGCACCCGGTACCCAATCCAGTGGCGGTCAAATATGCCCTAACGCTGCGCGGCCTTCAAGTCGGCAGTGTCCGCTTGCCACTTGTTGATGCGACAGAAGACGAAAAAGCATATATCCAACGTTTCATGACCGATTTTGCTTAAAGATTTAACTTGCAAGATTTGACTGCAACCAAAGCGCCGTTTCCTTATGGAAGCGGCGTTTTTTTATTCGGGGAAGATTTGTCTCCGAGCAAAGCAAACGGTAGAGAGTCAAGTTTTACAAAGATGAAGGGTTGCAAAGACAGCCTTTAGTCTTACCGTTTCGAAAGCGCCCAACGTAACTGGAAGCGAGAAGACGGAAAGAGAAATTCAGTTCAAGACGCCTTTGAACTCGGAAAACTCCTTATTTAAATCCCATCCATTTTCCGAGTGAGACAACGAATTGAACTGAATTTCTCTCGCAGTCTTCTCGCTTCCCTCCTTACCAAGAGGGAATGACAGGGCTTTCGACTTGTATTTTGGGTTTTCATTCATGTATAATGGACGCAAGTGACTGGGTGCGGGTTATAGAAAAACAACACGAACCGTATTTGACGGAGGTTCGTGCATCGGCTTGATCGGACGATATCGAGCGGCTTTTGCGTACAAAAAGCCCTCTCGAATCGTTAACGGTGAAAGCCTTTGTTCGAGCTATGCTAAAAACCGGAAAAATAGCAAATGTCCAACTTTTATAAAACAAATAGACTATGACTTTATTAGGAGGTTTACCTATCTTGGCAAAAAAAAATAATAATGCGGAGAAGTTAAGTATCTTCGCTCTTGGCGGCGTCGGCGAAATTGGTAAAAATATGTATGTTGTGCAATATGAAGATGATATCGTTGTCATCGATGCGGGTCTCAAGTTCCCGGAAGAAGACATGCTCGGGATTGACTTGGTTATTCCAGATATCAGCTATCTGACGGAAAATCGCGACAAAGTAAAAGCAATCATCATTACTCACGGACACGAAGACCATATCGGCGGTCTGCCTTACGTCATGAAGCATCTCAACGTGCCTTTGTATGCAACAAAGCTTACGCTTGGTCTGATCGAAAACAAACTGCGCGAAGCAAACCTGCTTGGCGAAACCAAACGCATTTTGATCAACGCAGATTCGGAACTGAAGCTGGGCAGCTCGCTGACCGCTACGTTCTTCAAAACCAACCACAGTATTCCGGACTCCGTCGGCGTATGCATCGAAACGCCGGAAGGCAATGTGGTTCATACAGGTGACTTCAAGTTCGACCACACCCCAGTTAACGATCAGTTCGCCGATCTGCAACGTATGGCTGAAATCGGCCAAAAAGGCGTACTGGCACTGCTGTCAGACAGCACAAACGCGGAAAAGCCGGGCTTCACGCCTTCGGAGCGCAGTGTCGGCGTCGTACTGGAAGATATTTTCCGCAAAGCGCGCCAACGCGTCGTCGTGGCTACGTTCGCTTCCAACGTGCACCGGATTCAACAGGTCGTCAACGCGGCAATCGCGACCGACCGTAAAATCGTAGTCATCGGCCGCAGCATGGTCAACGTCGTATCGATCGCTTCGGAACTGGGCTATCTGGAAATTCCGGAAGGCATGATCATCGAGCCGGAAGAAATCAACCGCATCGGAGCGGACCGCGTGGCGATTCTTTGCACGGGTAGCCAAGGCGAACCGATGTCGGCACTCAGCCGTATGGCGCGTTCCACGCACCGTAAAGTGGACATTTTGCCAGGCGATACCGTAATCATCGCGGCAACACCGGTACCGGGCAATGAAAAATACGTTGGCCGTACCATCGACGCGCTGTTCCGTTTGGGAGCAGAAGTCATCTACAGCGGATCGAACAAAGGCGTTCACGTATCCGGTCACGGTTCGCAAGAAGAACTGAAGCTGATGCTGAACCTGATGCGTCCGAAATTCTTTATCCCGATTCACGGTGAATACCGGATGCTGCGCAAGCACGCACAACTGGGCGAATCCGTTGGCGTAGAGCCGGATAACATCTTCTTGGTGGATATCGGCGATGTCGTGGAAATCCAGAACGGGGAAGCGCGTAAAGCGGGTAAAGTACCTTCCGGCAACGTATTGATCGACGGATTGGGTGTGGGTGACGTCGGGAATATCGTTCTGCGCGACCGCAAACTGCTGTCGCAAGACGGCATTCTGGTTGTCGTGGTTACGCTTAGCAAGCAGGACGGCCGTATCGTTTCCGGCCCGGATATCATCTCGCGCGGTTTCGTATACGTACGGGAATCGGAAGGTTTGCTGGACGAAGCGAACCGTGTCGTGACCAGCACGCTGCAACGTCTGATGAGCGAAAATGTCAACGAATGGGCTTCGCTGAAATCCGGTGTCAAAGATTCGCTGGGACGTTTCCTTTTCGACCAAACGCGTCGTCGTCCTATGATCCTGCCGATCATCATGGAAGTATAATTAAAAAAAGCTTGGCTTAGGCGGCGTTGCGGAGTATTTTGCAACGCCGCCGTTTTATTTAATAAGCGAAAACCTCTGCATGTGATCGACGGGATAACACAGTTGCTCAAGTGCGGTTTTTTTGTGCGGAGATCGGGGACGTAAGAAGGTTTTTCTCTGCCTTTTGGCGAACTTATGTGCTATTATAGGAAGAGTGTGTCAATGCCAGGGGGGATAGAAGTGGCTCAGAAAAAAAGCACGGGAACAAGGACTGGCAGCAGTAAAGCTCGTTCTAGCGGCAGCCGCACATCAACAAAAAGCAAAAAGAAGAAAACGGGTTCGCTTGCAAGCGCCCTTAAATACGAAATTTACGGCATTGTGCTGATTACGTTATCGGTGATTGGATTATCGGGACAAGCTTTTATCGGCCAACTGCTTTCCGCAGGCTTTGGATTGGTGCTGGGAAAAGCTTACGCGGTGATTCCTTTGCTCGGTATTTATACGGGATTGTATCTAATGATTCGCCGAGGCTTGCCTTATGGTTGGAGTGCGCGCAAGTCAGGGGTTCTATTGATTTCACTGGCCGGAGTGTTGATGCTCTCCATCGGCGAAGCACAGAGTCATATCGAACTGGAAGGACAGATGAGCGCGAGTGGGATTTTGAATGCCGTGCAAGGAGACTTGCATCGTTCCTTAATCGCGCCAAACGCAGAAATGAGCCAGACGACTCCGTTTTTAAGACCGATCGGGGGAGGATACTTCGGAGGTTTGCTGTTGTCTCTTCTGTATCTGATGGTCGGGATGACTGGAGCAAAATTGGCTTCCGGAGTCTTGCTGATTATTGGCGTTATGCTGATTACACAGATGTCGTACGTCGATTTGATGAATATGATTCGCCGTAAAGCGGGTGAAGCCGCCCGGTCTGCCGGAGAGCGTCTGAAAGAAGAACGGGCAGCCGCGGAGCAGCGCAAGATCGAAGCGGAGAAGAAAGCTGAAATTCGGGCCAAAGAAAAAGCGGAGGCCGAAGAGAAACGCCGCGCTGCGCTTCCGGAGTCCGAAGAAGAGAATCCCGAAGAATCAAGTGGTGGCTTAACCAGAGCGTTAAAAGGGCGTAAGAAAAAGCTTGCCGAAGAACCGGAAGAAATGGAAGACTTACCGCAACGGGAAGGCTTTAAAATTACGGGTATTTACCGCGTGCCGAGTGAGTTGAAAGAACGGCAAGGCAATGAAGCTCCAGAAGGGGCGGCCGAAACAAATGAAGCTGCGCTTGATATGAATAGGGCCTCAAGCGGTTCTCTATCTAATCAAGATCGGCAAGCCCCTATTATTCGAGACTTCTTCGAACATATCCGATCCGAGAAATCGCGTACAGCGGGGTCTGGTCATGGAGCGGCTGTAACCATAGACGATGACGCCGATGATTTTGAGGGAAATCCAGCGGCACCGACAGCAGTTGCAAATCCACCGTCTACAGAGGATATTGCCAACACACGGGGCGTAGCCTCTGCGGCCGGTATATCAGTTGAAGCCTTGCTGCCGGAGGGTGATCCTTCGATTCCGGCAACAGCCGGCGAGCTTGCGGAAGCTCCGATCAAGCCGCCGCCAAAGCCGTACAAACTACCTCCGCTCAAATTGCTTGCATTGCCCAAGGAAGACGAAAATGCTTCGGCCAATCAAGCGGATTATATGCAGACTGCACATAAACTGGAGACGACGCTCGAAAGTTTCGGCGTTCGCGCGCGTGTGTTGGAAGTGGTTCGGGGCCCAGCCGTTACCCGGTATGAGATCCAACCTGATGTCGGTGTCAAAGTCAGTCGCGTCGTCGGTCTTACCGATGATATCGCGCTGGCGCTGGCTGCCAAAGATATCCGGATGGAAGCGCCGATTCCGGGCAAGTCCGCGATCGGGATCGAAGTGCCGAACAACGAAGTGTCGATGGTCACGATGCGCGAAGTCATGGACACCTCCGTGTTCGCCGACGCGCCTTCCAAGCTCACCGTAGCGTTCGGTCGCGACATTTCCGGCCAGACGATCGTCGGCAATCTGGCCCGGATGCCCCATTTGCTTGTAGCGGGAGCGACAGGATCGGGCAAATCGGTCTGTATCAACGGCATCATCGCCAGTATTTTATACAAAGCGAAGCCGGACGAAGTGAAATTCCTGATGGTCGATCCGAAAATGGTCGAGTTGAATATCTATAACGGAATTCCGCATTTGCTGGCACCGGTCGTTACCGATCCCAAACGGGCATCGCTGGCTTTGAAAAAGATCGTGGTTGAGATGGAAAAACGCTACGAACTGTTCTCCAAGTCGTCAACGCGCAATATCGAAGGATATAACACGTTGATGAAAGACAATCCGTCTGCTGTTTTGCCATATATCGTGGTTATTGTCGACGAGTTGGCGGATTTGATGATGGTTGCGGCGGGGGATGTGGAAGATGCGATCGCCCGCCTTGCGCAAATGGCCCGTGCGGCGGGAATCCACTTGATCATCGCGACCCAGCGCCCGTCAGTCGACGTTATCACCGGGGTGATCAAAGCGAATATTCCGTCCCGGATCGCTTTCGGCGTATCGTCCCAGGTCGATTCGCGTACGATCCTCGATATGGGCGGCGCGGAGAAGCTGCTCGGTCGCGGCGATATGTTGTTTATGCCGATGGGAGCCTCGAAGCCCGTCCGGGTACAAGGAGCTTTCTTAAGCGATAACGAAGTGGAAGAGATCGTAGCTTTTTGCAGCGGACAAGCGGAAGCGCAGTACGATACGGATCTTGTTCCGGAGATCGATGACAGCAACGCCGAGCCGGAAGAGATAGTGGATGAATTGTATGATCAAGCCGTGCAAATCGTCGTGGAAGCCAAGCAGGCTTCTGTCTCGCTGCTTCAGCGGCGCATGAGAGTGGGCTACACGCGCGCGGCGCGTCTGGTTGACTCCATGGAAGCCCGCGGTATCGTCGGCCCGTACGAGGGCAGCAAGCCGCGCGAGGTGCTGATCTCGATCGAGCAGCTTCAGGCGAGCCGTGCAGCTGCAAGTTCCTGAACGCTTCGCTGAATCCAATCAGAATTTGCTTTTCAAGCATAAGACTTCGATGTCTGCAAAAGGAGGCTGACCTCCTTCGCGGCATCGGAGTCTTTTTTTTCCTCTAAGCCTCGTCAGTTGATTCCGCTCTTCACCGTAGTATAAAATAGTCAAGAATGGTTAAAGAGTGATAGAGCAACAAACATTCAAGCGGAATTCGCCAAAAGTCTAAGGAGTGATAACGATGAGTACCCCAGGATTTGAACGGGCAGCAGAAGGTCGAATTCGGATTCATGTATTGCCGACCAAGCGCTTCAAAACGTTCGCCGTTTCCTTATATGCCGGAGCCCCGCTTCAGGAAGAGACCGTAACGCCTATTGCGCTGACACCGTTTGTGCTGCGCCGAGGCAATGCTTCTTATCCCGAGACGATCTTGTTCCGCGAGCGTCTGGAAGAGCTGTATGGAGCCGGATTCGGATTTGATGTATACAAACGCGACGGCAGTCAGATCGTGCAGTTCCGCATGGATACGATCAACGACGCTTTCGTCAGCACGGATGAGCCGCTGTTGGAGAGTTCGCTAGCATTCCTTGGCGAGACGCTGACCCGGCCTGCTTTGGAAAATGGCGTGTTCAAGCCTAAATTCGTCGATGCCGAGCGCGATAACGTACGTAAAAAGCTCGATGCGATCATCAACAACAAAGCCCGCTATGCAGGCGTCCGTTGCGTAGAGGAGATGTTCGCAGGCGAAGCCTACCGTTTGAGCGCTCTCGGCAAACGCGAAGCGCTGGAAGCTATGGACGCGGCAGCTTTGCACGAGTCCTATCGTCAATGGCTGTCCGAAGCATCATTGGATCTGTATGTGGTAGGCGATACGACA
The DNA here is from genome assembly GCF_037722395.1 of Saccharibacillus sacchari. Classification (GTDB taxonomy): domain Bacteria; phylum Bacillota; class Bacilli; order Paenibacillales; family Paenibacillaceae; genus Saccharibacillus; species Saccharibacillus sacchari_A. The sequence goes on from NZ_JBBKAR010000001.1 coordinate 325,663, forward strand.
TTGGACGAAGTACGCAGCATTGTGCATAAGCACTTCGACGTGGCGGGACCCGGACATTCTCCGTATACGTATGCCAGAAGCGAAAAAAATGAAGGAGTCGGCAACCCGCATATCGTCAAAGAAGTGATGGACGTCTCGCAGGGCAAATTGAACATCGGATTCAAGACGTCGATCGATTACGCGGACGACCGTTACGCGGCGGCGCTTGTCTATAACGGCGTGCTCGGCGGATATCCGCACTCCAAACTGTTCCAAAACGTGCGCGAAAAAGCGAGCTTGGCCTACTATGCGTCGTCGCAATACGAGCCGCACAAGGCGTTCGGCACGATTCAATCGGGCATCGAAATCGGTAACTACGACCGCGCGCTCGAAATTATCCGTGTGCAGCTTGATGCGATGAAAGCCGGCGAAATTACGGAAACAGAACTGAGCCAGACCAAAGCCATGCTGGGCAATGATCTGCGCGAAGTGCGCGATTCCGCTTTCCAGATGATCCATCATGACTTCGGCGGGCGCATTTCCGGGCGGGAGCGCGCAGTATCCGAGCTGATCGAGCAAGTCGAGAGCATGACTGCGCAGCAGGTAGCCGAAGCGGCAGAAAATTTCCGGCTCGACACCATTTACTTTTTGACGGGAAAAGAGGGGGAATAACGATGGAGCGCATTGTCTACGAGCATCTGCAAGAGACTTTATATTATGAAAAACTGGATAACGGGCTCGGCGTATACGTGCTGCCGAAAGAAGGTTTCCAGAAAACATACGCGACCTTTTCGACGAACTACGGATCGGTCGATAACCGTTTCCGCGTTGCCGGACAAGAAGAACATCGCGTGCCGGACGGCATCGCCCACTTTTTGGAGCATAAAGTATTTGAAGAACCTGACGGCGACGTTTTCCTGAAGTTCTCGACGCAGGGGGCTTCGTCTAACGCATTTACAAGTTTTGATCAAACGGTTTATTTGTTCTCGGCAACGGAACGGATCGAAGAGAACCTGGAAACTTTGGTCGATTTCGTGCAGAATCCGTACTTTACGGACGAGAATGTGGAAAAAGAAAAAGGCATCATCGGCCAGGAGATCCAGATGTACCAGGATAATCCGGATTGGCGCGTGTATTACGGACTGATCGAAGCGCTGTATAGCGTACATCCCGTGCATATCGATATCGCGGGTACGATCGAATCGATCAGCGAGATCTCGAAAGAAACGCTATACGCCTGCTACAACACGTTTTACCATCCAAGCAATATGCTGCTGTTCGTTGTAGGCGGCGTCGATCCGGAAAAGGTAATCGGGCAGGTTAAACGCAACCAGGATGCCAAAAAATACGGCCCGCAAGCGGAAATCGAGCGTTTCTTCGATCCGGAACCGGAACAAGTAGCGCAAGAGCGCAAAGAGTTGAATCTTCCGGTGTCGTTGCCCAAGTGCCTTTTCGGATTCAAAGATCCGGCGCCGAAGGTGAGCGGAACGGAGCTGGTCAAGCTGGATCTGACAACCGAAGTCATGCTCGACCTGCTGCTGGGCAACAGTACGCCGTTGTACCAGAAGCTGTACGAAGAGGCTTTGATCACGGATGGCTTCGGCGGCGATTTCCGGGCAACGCCAGAGTATGCGTTCTCCGTGATCGGCGGCGATACGCGTGATCCGGATCTGTTGATCGAACGTATTCGGGAGGAAGCGGCTAAGCTGTCTGAGACAGGTTTTGACGAGCAAGCATTCGAACGCGCCCGTAAAAAGAAAATCGGCGGCTATCTGCGGATGCTTAACTCGCCAGAGAACATTGCACACGAATTCACCCGTCACAAGTTTGCCGGCGGCGATCTGTTTACGGTGTTGGAACTTTACGAAAAGATGACGCTGGACGAGGTTAATGCTCGTCTGCGCGAACATATTCGTTGGGATCGCCACGCCGTATCTATCGTACGTGGCGCATAATGACAGGCGCGGAGAAAAAAGGGCGGCGAAAGCCGTCCGATACCTGCGTACTCGTTACCGGAGCTTCCGGCGGAATCGGTTCGGCGATTGCCGAGCGATTTGCGCTGGACGGTTGCCGGGTAGCGCTGCATTATTCGACGTCGGAGGAAGCGGTTCGTTTAGTGGCTGACCGCTGTAGATCGCTTGGCGCAGTTCAAGTGCTGACCGCCAAAGCGGATATCAGCAAACGTGCTGAAGTATTGCGAATGCGTGATGAATTGAAGGCAGTTGGATTTGTGCCTGATGTGCTGGTCAATAACGCAGGCGTCGCGCATTACGGCATGTTGCAGGATGTAACGGATGAAGAATGGGATCATGTGATGAACGTGAATCTCAAAGGGACTTTTTTATGCAGCCAGGCTTTTATGGAAGATATGGTATACAGCAAGTATGGGCGGATTATCAATATGTCATCCGTCTGGGGCCTCAGCGGCGCTTCTTGCGAAGTTGCGTACTCTGCGGCAAAAGGAGGAATCAACGCCTTTACCAAGGCGCTTGCCAAAGAACTCGCCCTGTCGGGCGTTTCGGTAAATGCGGTGGCTCCGGGAGCCGTGCGTACGGCGATGCTCAAAACGTTGTCGGATGAAGAATTAAATGCGTTGGCGGAAGAAATTCCGGTTGGCCGTTTGGCCGAACCGCGCGATATCGCAGAGACCGTGCATTTCCTTGCTTCGCCGGAATGCGGGTACATGACGGGGCAGATTTTAAGTCCCAACGGAGGTTGGATTACCTGAGTCAGCATGTCCAACCTTTACCCGATTCCGTTGTGCTTCTAAAGATTAAAAATCTGTTTCTTGCGTTTAAACGGCATTTTTAATATCATTAGACGAAGGTTGAAGGTATAGCCTTGACCTGGATTCAGGCTTCAAAATTGCGCGTGATACGGAAGAGAGATGGATCATGGAAACCAAACAATGGTATATGGAATATCGCATACATAAGAATCGTCCGGGCCTTCTTGGGGACATTGCGTCGATTCTGGGCATGCTGGAAGTCAATATCATCACGATCAACGGTGTTGAAGGTCGCACACGGGGGATGCTGCTGGAGACAACGGACGATGAGAAAATTCAACTGCTCGGCGATATGTTAAAAAAGGTCGACAGCGTTACGGTGACGGCTTTGCGTCCACCGAAGCTGGTCGACATTTTGGCGGTACGTCACGGCCGGTACATTGATCGCGACTCGGATGACCGTAAAACGTTCCGTTTTACACGCGATGAACTTGGCTTGTTAGTCGACTTTCTGGGAGAGCTGTTCAAACGCGAAGGCAATCAGGTCATCGGTCTGCGCGGCATGCCAAGAGTCGGAAAAACCGAATCGATCATTGCGGGCAGCGTATGCGCGATGAAGCATTGGACGTTCGTATCCTCGACGCTGTTGCGTCAAACGGTACGTAGTCAGATGTCCGAAGACGAGATGAACCCGAATAATGTATTTATCATTGACGGGATTGTCAGCACGATCCGTTCGAATGAAAAGCACTACCAATTGCTGAATGAGATTATGGCGATGCCTTGCACAAAAGTGATCGAGCACCCGGATATTTTCATGCGCGAGTCGGATTATGACTATGCCCAGTTTGATATGATCATTGAACTGCGCAGCACGCCGGATGAAGAGATCGTTTACGACACGTTTGCTACGGGCTATACCGACGACATCTAGGGAATCTGAGCCGCACCGGATATCTGGACGGTTTTGAATACAACGAGGGGGGATGAACGGAATGTCCGATTTGGGACAACAGTTAAAAGACGCCCGTATGCAAAAAGGGCTGTCGCTTGAAGACGTACAGGAAATGACAAAGATCCGTAAACGCTATTTGGAGGCAATCGAGCAGGGGGACTTCAAAGTTCTGCCTGGGAGTTTCTATGTACGGGCTTTTATCAAAACGTATGCGGAAGCTGTAGATCTTGATCCTGAGTTGCTGCTGCAAAACCATCCCAAGGACGTACCGGCAGCCGAGCCTGAAAATGTGATGGAACCGGTATTGACCAAACGTTCCGCTCGCACTTCGGCAAGCGGAGGGGGAGGCGCACGCAGCGGCGGAAGTCGGGGAGAAGGCAGTAAAGGCCTTTCGACCGCGTTGATGTGGACGTTCCCGATCTTGATTTTGCTGATCGTGGGTATTGTTTATTTCAACAACACCAAAGACACGCCGGAAACAGCCGGCACAGGCGAAGAAACGACTTCGCAGCAACCGGCCGACAATTCGACGACTGAGCCTGCTGGCCAAGAGACTGCCGATCCGGGAACAACCGGCGGCGGGGCTCAGACGCCAGGCACGGACACAACCACCGGCGAAACGGGTACGGATACGCCGGAAGGTACGGATGCAGCAACGCCTCCGGCCGACGGCACCGATACGGCGACGCCTCCGGCGGACAACACGACTCCGCCGACCGAAGGAACCGAGACCGGGACGACCGAAGGGACAGACCCTGCGACGCCGGGAACGGACGAGACCGGACAAACAGGCGAAGAAGGCACCGACGCAACCGGCACCGCTCCCAATACCAGCGGATCGACGGTCGTAACACCTGCCGGACAAGAAGGCAAGACTACCGTCTTCGACGCGCAACCTTCGCAAGGCGGAACGGTCAAAGTCACGATCAACGCGAGCGGCATGAGTTGGTTGGAAGTCTACCGCGGCAGCACAAGCGGCGAGAAACTGTACTACCAGAACACAGAAGGCGGCGAAGCTTTGACGTTCGATCTGGACGCTCAAGGGCTGTATATCAAATCGGGCTATTCGCCGGTGACGGATATCCGCATCGACGGCCAGCCGATTACCGACGGCAAAACGACTTCGCGCTTCAAAGTCAATCTGGTTAATTAGTGGCTTGACTGTATTCGATTTAAGGGTTACGTCTATCGGAAACACGCACGGTTCAAGTGGGTTTTCGGTGGGCGTAACCTAACATTTTAAGCGGTCATGGTATTAAATCATGGAATGCACCCGGAGGGTTCGCGCTAGCGCGAGCCCTTCGCAGGTTGTTTCAAAATAATGTGACTATCGGGAAGGAAGAGGACCAATGGCTTCAGAAAGCTCAATGGATATCGTATCCAAAATGGATATGCAGGAACTCAAAAACGCAATCGATCAGGCAGAGCGCGAAATTACGAGCCGCTTCGACTTTAAAAATACCAAGACCAGTTTTGAATTGGAAAAAGATTCGCTGACGATCGTTTCGGATGACGAGTATAAGTTGGGAGCCGTTATCGACATTCTCCAATCCAAAATGATCAAACGCGGCGTACCGTTCAAAAACCTGGACTTCGGTAAAGTCGAATCTGCGTCTTTGAACACGGTTCGTCAAAAAATGGGGCTGAAATCCGGTATCGAGTCGGATAACTCCAAAAAAATCAATACATTGATCCGTGATTCGAAGCTGAAAGTGAAGAGTCAGATCCAGGGCGACCAGATCCGGGTAACTTCGAAAAGCAGAGATGATCTGCAAGCCGTCATGAAATTGCTGCGCGAAGCCGATCTCACGATCGAACTGCAATTCACCAACTTCAAGTAAATACGAGACAGAATCGATTGCCCTTCGTTTTCCTTTCGGAAAGCGGAGGGTGTTTTAATGTAGCTTGCAAGCGTTTTGACACCAAAAGTTTCGGATATTATACTTGTAACGGCATGTCTTCGTTTTTTTAGAATGAGAATATCGGGCATAGACCCGATCGGAAGGAATGGATAAACAATGAATCTTCCCAATCGTATCACGCTAAGTCGAATTTTTATGATCCCGATCATGATGGTATTTCTTCTGGTAGAGCTACCGTTTTTGCCGGAACCGCTTGTTTGGGGCGGGGTCGAACTGAGTTGGGGGCAATTGATTGCCTGCATCATCTTTATCATTGCCTCATGCACCGACGGGATCGATGGGTACATTGCGCGCAGTCGTAACCTGGTTACCAATCTGGGCAAACTGATGGACCCGCTAGCGGACAAGCTGCTTGTCTCTGCGGCATTCATTTCGCTTGTTCAAATGGATAAGCTTGCGGCATGGATGGCGATCGTCATTATCAGCCGCGAGTTCGCCGTAACCGGCCTTCGCCAAATCGCCTTGCTGGACGGCTCGGTTATGGCAGCCGGCGCAGGAGGGAAGATTAAAACCGTATTGCAAATCGTTGCGATTTCTTTGTTGCTGTTGAATAATCTTCCGTTTGAAATGTGGGGCATTCCGGCGGCGGATATTTTTGCTTGGGCAGCGGTTATTGTTACGGCCTATACAGGCGTAGATTACTTCGTGCGTAACCGTCGATTGCTGAAATAGGCGATGCGTAAGCATCAACTTTCAGGATTCGACGAACCGTCGATTGCTGAAATAGGTGATGCGTACGCATCAACTTTCAGGATTCGACGAACCGTCGATTGCTGAAATAGGTGAAGGATAGAGAAATTCCTATTGGTAAGGGAAGCTATAAGCTGCGCGGAAAATTCGTTAGCGTATGCTTGCGATGTGCTTTTCATTCGAAAGGCTTTAGGTCGCGTGTTGCATTTGGAAAGGCGAACATTTCAGCATCTGCTTTCGAAGTAGCTTTCTCAGAAAGCCTTCACTTCACTGAATTTTCCGCTCCGCTATATGCTTCGCTTGAACACGAATAAGCACTTGGACTATTTTTGGGTCTACGCATAAAAACTTTTAACTATTCTTTGCACTGGAGTGTGACCTATTATGAAAGCAGAAATCATCGCAGTAGGAACTGAACTCTTGCTTGGGCAAATTGTAAATACGAATGCGCAGTACCTGTCTCAGGAATTGGCCGCAATCGGAATCGATGTTTATTTTCAAACGGTCGTCGGCGATAACAAAGAGCGTCTGAAGGAAGCGATTCGGCAGGCTCAAGGACGCGCGGATGTGCTTGTTTTCTCCGGGGGGATCGGACCGACTCAGGATGATTTGACGAAGGATGCGATTGCCGAGGTGCTTGGACGCGAATTGCGCACGGATCGTCCGGCTATGGATAAGCTTACGGAATTTTTTGCCGATCGGGGCGTTCCGATGACTGAAAACAATGAACGGCAGGCGCTTGTGATCGACGGCTGTACGCCGCTGCCGAATGCTACCGGGCTTGCGGTAGGCGTCGCCATCAGTGAGAATTCTCACCATTATATCGTGCTGCCAGGCCCACCGAGCGAATTGAAGCCGATGTTCGCGGAGCAAGCTAAGCCCTGGTTACTTCATCAGGTTTTAACGGGTGAAATGCCGATCTACTCGCGTATTCTGAAATTTGCGGGCATCGGCGAATCGGCGTTGGAGGATAAGCTGCTTGATCTAATCGACGCGCAGACCGATCCCACGATCGCTCCTTACGCCAAGGAGGGTGAGGTTGCGATTCGTCTATCTACCAAGGCAGAGAACATCGAGGAGGCCAACGGAAGGCTTACGGCGTTGGAGGTTCAGATTCAAAGTCGATTATCCGAGCATATGTATGCGAGCGAAGATGTTCCTATTGAAGAGACAATCGTCAAAATGATGGCGGATATGGGTCTGAGCGTCAGCGCAGCGGAGAGCTGCACAGGCGGGATGGTGATGCAGAGCCTGACGACGATTCCGGGCAGCGCAGCGATGCTGCGTGGCGGGATTGTCTGCTACTCTAATGAAATGAAGGAAAAGCTGCTGAACGTGCCCCATGATTATTTGGAAGGCGCTGACGCACCTGGAGCCGTCAGCCACGAAGTGGCGGAAGTGTTGGCGGAACAGGTTCGGATGATTGCCGATTCGGATTTTGGGCTTTCCGTTACTGGCGTGGCCGGTCCAGGTTATTCCGAACGCAAACCAGCAGGGCTTGTGTATATAGGCATAGCTGAAAAAGGCGGTAAAACCGAAGTGTTCGAACTTCGGATCAAAGGCAATCGGGAAACCATACGCAAACGTTCGACTAAAACACTGCTGTATCGCTTATGGAGAAGATTGGTAGAAGCCGAAAAGCAAGACTGAACAACGGCTTCCGTGTTTGACCACGAATGTTGGCTTTGGTATAATAAGGGTACGGAAGAACCGCGGCGATACCACAGATTGCCCGCGGTTTTTTTGTGGAACGGGGGGCTTTTTTGGTTCTTGTTCCGAATGATTTTCGATCGTACGTGCATAATTGCAGTTCTCAAAAAAATACGAATATATGTTCGAAAAACGCTTGGCAAACCCGTTAAAAAGCGGTATGATAGATGTATGGAAAAGATGTAACGAACACGAAAAATACTATGAAGATAAGGGTGTGGATATATTGTCAGATCGTCGTGCTGCGCTTGATATGGCGCTTCGCCAAATAGAGAAACAATTCGGTAAGGGTTCCGTTATGAAACTTGGGGAATCCACTCACATGAACGTCGAAGTCGTACCTAGCGGTTCGATTGCTCTCGACGTTGCTCTCGGAACGGGCGGAATGCCGCGCGGCCGTATCATCGAAATTTACGGACCAGAATCTTCGGGTAAAACGACGGTAGCGCTGCATGCTGTAGCCGAAGTACAAAAAGCTGGCGGACAAGCTGCTTTCATCGACGCTGAACATGCGCTCGATCCTAAGTATGCTCGCAATCTCGGCGTTAACGTCGACGAATTGCTGCTTTCCCAACCGGATACCGGTGAACAAGGCCTGGAAATCGCCGAAGCCCTCGTTCGCAGTGGCGCGGTTGATATCATTGTTATCGACTCCGTAGCGGCGCTTGTGCCAAAAGCGGAAATCGAAGGGGAAATGGGTGATTCCCACGTAGGCCTTCAGGCTCGTTTGATGTCGCAGGCATTGCGTAAGCTCTCGGGCGCGATCAGCAAATCGAATACGATCGCGATCTTTATCAACCAGCTTCGCGAAAAAATCGGCGTTATGTTCGGTAACCCGGAAACCACTCCGGGTGGACGCGCTTTGAAATTCTATTCTACGGTACGTCTTGACGTGCGTCGGATCGAGTCGATCAAAATGGGTAACGATATCGTGGGTAACCGTACCCGTATCAAAATCGTGAAAAACAAGGTAGCGCCTCCGTTCAAACAGGCGGAAGTCGATATCATGTACGGCGAAGGCATTTCCAAAGAAGGTAGCTTGATCGATATGGGCGTAGAGATGGATATCGTCGAGAAAAGCGGAGCCTGGTATTCCTATTCAGGTGAACGTCTGGGTCAAGGTCGCGAAAACGCGAAGCAATTCCTCAAAGAAAACAAGGATATTGCGGTCACGATCGAAACGAAAATCCGTGAAGCCAGCAACCTGACTACTAAAGTAGAAGCACAAAGCGAAGCTGACAAAAAAGCGGAAGAACAAGAAGAGCAAGAGCTGTTGGAACTGGAATAATAGCTCTTGAAGGCCTAACGAATATGCTGAAGCGCCCCGGCCGATCACGGCTCGGGGCGCTTTATTATTTTCGTTTATCATTTTGCATTAAGGAAAAGAGGGGATTCGACGTATGAGTTTCGGAAAAGGAAGTTACGGAAGCCGCCGCAGTCGCAAAGAAGGACACGATTCGAACGATGAAGAAAACAAAAAAGAACGCCGCGAGGCACATTTACACCAAATCGATGATTTTCCGGAAAACGAAGCCCAAGAAATTACGCTAGTTGAGCTTGTGCGGCGTCCAGTCAACAGTTACCGGATCTATTGGGGACCGAATTATGCGACGGTTCATGAATCAACCATGATACGTTATGGAATGACCAAAGGCAGCTTTTTTAATAAACACGCCGTTGAAGAAATCGTTCGCGATAATGAACGCCAAGTCGCTTATGCGCAGGCTATCAACTTTTTGAGCTTCAAGGCCCGCACTTCCGGCGAGATCGAGCAGAAGCTGCTCGAAAAGGAATTGGACCCGGAAGCTGTGGCGGAAACCGTAAAAAGACTTGTCGAAGAAAAGCTGATCGATGACGCCTTCTATGCGCAGGAATGGACAAAACAGCGTATCGCGGGAAAGAAAAAAGGCAAGGTTGTCGTGAAGCAGGAACTTCGGCGCAAAGGGGTCGATCCGGAATTGATCGACGAAGCGTTAGAGTCGATGGGAGACGAAGACGAGCTGCGTAGCGCTGAAGAGCTAGCTGCGAAAAAGTGGCGTACAACCAAGGGAGAATCGTGGGAGCGTAAGCGCAAAACGGCTGCTTTTGTTATGCGGCGCGGCTTTTCCAGCGATATCGTCCGTAAAGCATTGGATAACGTCTTGAGCCGCGAAGGCGAAGACTCGGAAGGGCTTGGAACCGAATTCGATTGAACATAACAAAATGCAGACCAAGCAAATTTGGCAATAGCTTGACAACAACTTTTGACGAAGACTACAATAAATGAGGAACGTGTTCGGAGCGAAAGCCTTTTTCCTTCCAAAAATGCGCTTTCGTCAGCCGTCGCTTCTGCCTAATTGACTCTCCCCCGCTTGTAAAAGTCGGGCTCGGCAGCCGGTATTTGTTAAGCCGTCTTGCCTTATGGGAACAGCCTTGGGCTGTACCTTGAATGGACGAATGAGGGTATGAAAACCAAATGTTTTATCCCGAGGAATACCTTGGAGCAATCAACGAGGAGGTGAGCAGAAATGGATAGTTTCTGGGTCGCGATTCTCGTTGGAGTCGTAGCCTTATTCTTAGGGTTCCTGATCGGATATTTTATTCGCAAGTCTCTTGCTGAAGCTAAGATTTCCAGTGCCGAGCAAGCCGCGGAAAAGATCGTAGAAAATGCGAAAAAAGACGCGGAGGCACTGAAAAAAGAAACGGTTCTGGAAGCCAAAGACGAAGTGCATCGGATCAGAACCGAAGCTGAAAAAGACATTCGTGAACGTCGGAATGAAAATCAACGACTAGAGAGACGATTGTTGCAGAAAGAAGAGTCGCTGGATAAAAAATTGGAATCGCTGGAACGTAAAGAAGAACAGGTGGCGAACAAAGAGAAACGCATTGAAGAAACCAAACAACAGATCGAAAAAACGCTTGCACAGCAGTTGGCCGAGTTGGAGCGGATTTCCAACCTGACGACCGACGACGCAAGAACCATCATTTTGAGCAGCGTGGAGCAAGAAACGCGCCACGAAGCCGCACAGATGATGAAAGACATCGAGACGCAGGCCAAAGAGGAAGCGGATCGCAAAGCCAGAGAGATCATTTCGCTCTCGATTCAGCGTTGTGCCGCAGACCATGTAGCCGAGACGACGGTGTCTGTCGTTACTCTGCCTAATGAGGAAATGAAGGGCCGCATTATTGGCCGTGAAGGTCGCAACATCCGTGCGCTGGAGACGTTGACGGGGATTGACCTCATCATCGACGATACGCCGGAAGCTGTTATCCTGTCCGGTTTCGATCCGATCCGTCGAGAAATCGCACGTACGGCACTCGAAAAACTGGTTGCCGATGGACGTATTCATCCGGCACGGATCGAGGAAATGGTCGAGAAATCGCGCAAAGAAGTCGACGAGCGTATCCGCGAATATGGCGAACAAGCGACGTTCGAAGTCGGCGCACACGGCCTGCATCCGGATCTGATCAAGATTCTGGGTCGCCTACGTTTCCGTACAAGCTACGGACAGAACGTGCTCAAGCACTCGATGGAGGTTGCTTACCTGGCTGGCCTGATGGCCGGAGAACTGGGTCAGGACGTTACGCTCGCAAGACGTGCCGGCCTGCTGCATGACATCGGCAAAGCGCTTGACCATGAAGTGGAAGGATCGCACGTCGAAATCGGCGTCGAGCTTGCCAAAAAATACAAAGAGCATCCAGTGGTGATCAATAGTATCGCATCGCACCACGGCGATACCGAGGCAACTTCGATTATCGCGATGCTGGTCGGAGCGGCAGACGCATTGTCTGCGGCAAGACCGGGAGCACGTCGCGAGACTTTGGAGACGTATATTCGCAGACTCGAAAAGCTGGAAGAGATTTCCGAGTCTTTCGAAGGCGTCGAAAAGTCCTTTGCCATTCAGGCAGGACGCGAAGTGCGCGTGATGGTGCAGCCTGATCGTATTGGCGATGCCGAAAGCTTCAAGCTGGCACGCGATATCACGAAAAAGATCGAGAATGAACTGGATTATCCGGGTCATATCAAAGTCACCGTCATTCGTGAAACACGAGCAGTCGAATACGCGAAGTAACGCGGGAACGCCCGCGCTACCCAGCCATTCGCAATCCGCAGTTAAAAAACGAGAGAAACGGCTGCTTTTCCTTCACAGGACGGGGCAGCCGTTTCTTCTTGCTTGTATAGAGAGGGAGAATATTCATGAAATTGATTTTTATCGGCGATATCGTCGGAAGCCCGGGACGCCGCGCGGTCAAAGAAACCTTGCCTTATCTGAAATCGAAATACAACCCGCATATCGTGATTGCGAACGGGGAAAATGCAGCGGCAGGCAGAGGCATTACCCATGCGATTGCCAGACAGCTTTTCGAACAAGGTGTACATGGCATTACGATGGGTAATCATACTTGGGACAACAAAGATATTTTCGAATTTATCGACGATGAGCCCCGTATGGTTCGTCCAGCCAATTTCCCGCCTGGAACACCGGGGCGCGGCTATACGGTGATCAAAGCAGGAGGTAAAGAGCTGGCACTTGTTAACCTGCAAGGACGTACTTTCCTGCCCGCGATCGATTGCCCATTCCGAGCCGCCGACGAGATTGTGGATGAGCTACGCCGCAAGCATAAATGTATTCTGGTCGATTTCCATGCGGAAGCGACTTCGGAAAAGATTGCGATGGGCTGGCATTTGGACGGACGTGCTTCCCTTGTTGTAGGCACGCATACCCATGTGCAAAGCAACGATGATCGAATCCTGCCGGGCGGAACCGCTTATTTGACGGATGCAGGCATGGTAGGCCCTCGCGACGGAATTTTGGGGATGCAGCAGGAAGGGGTATTGTATCGTTTCAAAACCCAACTGCCTTCCAGATTTAACGTCGACGAAGACGGGAAATGGCATTTCCATGGGGTGTACGTGGATATTGACGAAGATACAGGACGTGCCCGAAAAATTGAAAAAATTCGCATCATGGAAGACGAATGGAGAATGGAATAGCATTTTGCAGGTTTTTTGCTAAACATTCGTAATATTTTGTCGTTCTCCCTCGAAAAAGAAGGATTTTACGGAAGTGCCGCGAATAATTATCAAACAGCAAATCGTTAGTCAAGGCTGTATGTGCTGCTTTGCCAATCCTATATTGCACTACTGTTTATCACTTCTTCCCAGAGGAGGTACCTGCTCATGGATGTATTAAAAGTTTCTGCCAAGTCCAATCCCAATTCCGTTGCCGGTGCGCTTGCAGGCGTGCTGCGCGAGCAAGGAGCCGCCGAACTTCAGGCGATTGGGGCGGGAGCACTCAACCAAGCGGTTAAAGCAGTAGCCATTGCCCGGGGATTCGTTGCACCGGGAGGGGTAGATTTGATCTGTATTCCGGCCTTCACCGATGTAATCATTGATGGAGAAGAACGCACGGCGATCAAATTGATTGTGGAACCGAGATAGTGGACAGATCGATGCAAGGAATGGAGTAATACCTTAGACTGGCGCGTATACGGGTTATCACAAAAGGGACAGGTACTTTGCTGAATGGCGGAGGACATGTCCCTTTTTTACGTGTCAAACCTGTGACTGGAAAGCGACAATCCTTTTTCTTTTGAAAAGGAAGGTGTATAATAAAGGACGCGCGAGTATTTTCGAATACTTGACTTGAACGAAACCCATACTAGAGAAACGAATAGGAGTGACTTGTAATGAGTAAAATCGTACCTGTCGGCGTGTCCGCACGTCATATCCATCTTAGCCAAGAGCATGTAGAAACATTGTTTGGACAAGGATATCAACTGACTGAAATGAAGGCTCTTTCGCAACCGGGACAATTTGCAGCCAACGAAACGGTTGAAGTTGTCGGTTCGAAAGGCTCGTTCCCAAAAGTTCGTATTCTGGGACCTGCACGTCCGGCTACGCAACTCGAAATTTCGCAAACCGACTCGTTCGCACTGGGCGTAAAAGCTCCGGTTCGTGAATCGGGTAAAACATCCGGAACACCAGGCATCCTGCTCAAAGGACCTGCTGGCGAAGTTCAAATCGAAGAAGGCGTAATCGTGGCTGCCCGTCATATTCACTTCCATACTTCGGATGCCGCAAAATGGGAGATTCAAGATCAGCAGTTGCTGAAAGTTCGCTTCGGCGGCGACCGCGGCGTTGTGTTTGAAAATGTAATCGCGCGCGTATCCGATTCGTTCGCGCTCGATATGCACATCGATACGGACGAAGCTAACGCGGTGTTGGCAAAAACCGGCGACACGGCTGAAATTATCGACTAATCATTGAACGTCACCCGATCTACGGCTTATCGTCGTTTGGATGTCGGGTTGGATATAGCAAAAGCGGGACCGTCCACAGTGGACGGTCCCGCTTTTTTTATATCACACGCGCTACAAAGCTGTTAATAATCGAAAGCAAACTTGATGATCGCCATGCCGTTGTCCGCGATCTGATAGCCGTAACGGACGTTTTGGATACCCGTTTCTTTGCAAGCTTTCATCACCTGATCCAATACGGTTTTGGGCGAAGCCGTATTGAAATCATGCTGCACGGTTAGCTCGGTTTTGCCATTTGCGATCGAAGAAAGAACTTTTTGCTTAAGCGTAGCGGTACTTGCCGTAATTTCTCCGCCGATTGCCGCCAGCAGATTGCGATGTTTGGCGCTGGTTGTTGCTTTTTTGGCCAGCAGCGTCCGGTAATCGGCAGTCGCGGCAGGAATATTTTTTCGCGTCCAGGTATGGTCTCTCGCCAGCAGTTTATCAGTCACCAGATAATACGAGTACGAGACTTCGTTTTTACGGTCAGGCGTCGGATCGTCCCAGGTCATATCGAGATTATACCAGTTGCCGTCGAGTTTAACCTTGTTCCAGATATGGGCTTGGCCGCCTGCCACGCCTTCGACCATCCGGTTTTCGATTCCCGCCAGCGTCAGCATACGGTAGCCGAGCAGCGTATAGCCTTGACAAACCGTCGTTCCCGTAGTCAATCCTTCATAAGCGGAGTAGCGTGTCATCGAATCGTCATACGCGAACTTTTTGACGATGTAATCATGAATGACCTTCACTTTTTCTTCCTGGCTCATGCCGGCTTTGATGATTGTTTTCAGCGTGGCTTTGGCTTGAGCGGTGACGTAATCGGCCTGCTGCTTGTTTTCCAGATAAGAGATGGTGAAACGTACTGTAGCATTCGAGCCTCGAACGCTGTACTCCGTGTCGACGCGGTTCAGCGTATAGCGGGCGTAAGGATCGGCATTGGCCGAAGCGCTATCCAGCAGATCATTGATCCGGGAAAGCTGGGAACTGGTCATTTTGACCGTAAGCGTCGTTTTTTTCTGCTCGAAAGCGGAAGTGATCGAAGAGACGACCGATGCGTCCGAAGAAGCAGCCATTACGACGTGCGGTGCCGCAGAGAGGACAGCCGAAGAGCCTACCAATGTTGCGGCAAGGTATAAAGCGATGCGTTTCTTTTTCAACAGTGATCCTCCTAATGTCTTGTTAACCCGAGTACTCTACAGTATACCGCACAAAGCGGCAAGAAGTTGCAGAAAAAAAGAGATAGCGGGAAAACAAATGGTACGAAAGGTAACGGTATGATATAATTTTGTACCGTATAAGACTATTTTTTAACAAAGCAAAACATTTCATTTTCTCGAATGGACAAAGCGATCGGCGCATATAGCAAGCAGACGAAATCAAGGAGGGCACACCCATGGATAATCAGCAACATACGGATTCGGAAAAAATATCGGTTGGCGCTCCTGCAGGAGTCTGGAATCGGAACGATATTCTCAACAAAACGCGCGAATTGGCCGGAATCATCTCCTCCAGTGAGGAAGTTCGGGTCTTTCAGCAGGCGGAACGTCAAATTCAGGGACATGAACGGATTCAGTACCTGATTACGACGATCAAAAAGAAGCAGAAAGAAATCGTAGCGTTCGAAGCGATGAAAAATGCCAAAATGGCGGCCATGATCGAAGCGGAACTGAGCGAGCTTCAAGATGAGTTGGACGGCATTCCGATCGTGAGCGATTATCAGGAGGGACAGGTTGAAATCAACGATCTGCTGCAAATGGTGATCTCCGCGATCCATACTACAGTTTCGGAAAAGATTGCCGTGGAAAAAGGGGCGGACGCACCGCCATCTTCCTGCGGCTAAAAGGCGGCGGGAGCCAAACCAAGGCGCGGACGATCGTCTCCGCGTCTTTTGTTTTTGGCAGAATTCGCGAGAGTGCAGAGAGGGCGGGACGTATGGAAGGTGAGCGGATCGGCAAGACAGACAAAGTGGTGCGTGAATCGGAACCGGGTACGCTGCCAATCGAACTGTTAAAACAGGGAGATCCTCTGGATTGGCGCATCGAGACGTATCTGCATGAAGCCGAGTGGTGGTCGATTCGCATGGGGACGGAAGTGTTTGCCCTTATCGGCTGCCTCCGTATGGGCGCGGAAGAAGCGGAGATCGTCAATCTAGCTGTAAAAGACCAAACGGACGAAGAACTCGAACGGCTGGTCCGTCTGCTTAAACAGGTCGATAAAGAATGGAGACAGCGTGGAGTTCGGCGGCTCATGGTTTATCTCGGTGCATGGGAGACGGATTTGCTTTATGCCTGCCAGCGCGCAGGATTTCGCATTGTTGCGGCAGAACATGATTATTACGCGGATTTTCAGCTTGCAGAAGTAAACCGTAACGGATTACGGCGTCTGGATCGGTTGATGCTGGAGTTACTGGCACAAGGGCGACAACCGTCAGAGGAGACGCTACAGACCGTTTCAAAGGAAGGGTCGCAAGAGCCAAGACCGACGATTCGACGGGCAGAGCTTCGGGATAGCCGAAGTCTGCTTTCCATGAAAAAACGATTGGATCGCGAGACTACCTCCATGCTTTACGAACCGGGGGAGCGACGATTGACCGATGGCGATCAGCTTGAGCAAATCCGTTCGCTGCTTCGCAGTTCCAATTCGTTGATGCTGGTTGCGGAATCGGAAGGCGAAGTCGTCGGTTATCTGGAGGCTACGGGCGGCAAGGTCAGACGGAATCAACATACGATCTATATCGTTGTAGGGATTTTGGAAGCCTGCACCGGGAAAGGACTCGGTCGTCGGTTATTCGAAGACCTATTCGAATGGGCGACTCGGCGGCAAGTGTTGCGAGCGGAATTGACCGTACAAGCCTCCAATCAAAGAGCCTACCGATTATACCGTTCGCTTGGCTTCCGGCTGGAAGGCGTGATGCGCGGCGCGTTGATGATCGAGGGCGAGCCTGTGGATCTGTACCAGATGGGTTGCGATCTGCGTACGATTAAACAGGGAAGGGTTGACAAATGAATCGAGTGTGTCATAATGATAATATCATATTTGGAACTTGTTAAACCAGAACTTATCAAATGCTGCGATGGTGATGCCGATGAACGAACAAGAGGAGCAAAAGAAATACGATGCCAAGAAATATCGGACTCCGGACGGAGCGCCGGCTGACATCGTGATGTTTACGTTGACGAAAAAAGAGCGCAAGACGGTAACCAAGACTCTTCCGCTGCGCGAGCTGCGCGTCATGCTGATTCGCCGTCGCTCCTGGCCTTTTGCCGGGAAATGGGCGCTTCCGGGCGGCTTTTCCCGTGACGACGAGTCGCTGTACGAAACGGCGCTGCGCGAATTGAAGGAAGAAACCGGCGTCGTGGGACGTCATTTGGAATACTTGAGTGTCTATAGCGATCCGGGACGTGACCCGAGGGGCTGGATTATCTCGCATGCTTTCTTTGCTTTGGTAGAGGAGGAAGTGCTGGAGAAGCGCCAAGCCGCCGACGATGCCGAAGAAGTGGGATTGTTCACAATCGAGGAAGCGTTGGATGAATTGGATCTGGGCTTCGACCACCGGGATATTATCGCGGATGCGTACCGGAGAATTCAGGAGAAGATGCTTCAGACTACGATTGCCCGCAAATTTTTGCCTCAGGAGTTTACGCTCAGTGAACTTTACCAGGTCATCAAGGCTGTCGTGCCGGACTTCGAGGAGCCGAACTTTATTCGGAAAATCACGTCCACACGCAGTCGAAAAGGAATTCTTGAGGAAGTTCGGGATAGCGAAGGAGTGCCGATCAGCTCGAATCAGTATTCGCAGCGGCCGGCTCAACTTTACCGTTTCCTCGACAATGTACCGCGCTTATCGATTTACTCTTGATTAAGCATTCCAGCGACAGGAGCGTGAACGGAAGCGATGAGAGCCTTGATTGTAATTGACTACACGAACGATTTTGTGGACGGAAGCTTACCGGTCGGACAGCCCGCGATCGACATTCAGCAGCGAATGGTCGACCTGACGACGCAGTTTGCTGCAAATGGAGATTACACGGTGATGGCGGTCGATCTGCATGAAGAGAACGATCCGTACCATCCGGAAAGCCCCCTTTTCCCGCCGCATAATATCCGAGGAACCGCAGGACGCGAACTGTACGGTGGGCTGAAGGCGGCTTATGAGCAGAACGAAGAGCGTATTTACTGGATGGACAAGACCCGCTATAGTGCTTTTGCAGGTACGGATCTGGCACTGCGTTTGCGCGCCCGCGGGATCACCGAGGTGCATCTGATAGGCGTATGTACGGATATTTGCGTGCTGCATACGGCGGTGGATGCTTACAATCTGGGATTTGCGATCGTGGTGCACGAGGACGCGGTTGCCAGCTTCAATGCCGCGGGACATGATTGGGCGCTGGGACATTTTACAGGCAGTCTCGGAGCGAAAGTTGTTTCGGACTGGCAGGTAAATGGGTAACTTTGACGGACGAACACTTATTGCTGCACGGCACGCCGCGCTCCTTTGACGGAGGCGCGGCTGTGTGTTAGGCGGTATCGGAGGAGGGAACAGTATGGAAACGCCTGGAATGGCTTTACATACGGATAAGTATCAGATCAATATGATGTACGCGCACTGGATGCACGGTACACACAAGCATCACGCGGTATTTGAGGCTTATTTCCGTACCCTTCCGTTCGGGAACGGATACGGGGTATTTGCGGGGCTTGAGCGGATCGTGGATTATATATCGAATCTGCGTTTTCACGAGGACGATATCCGCTATCTGTCCGAGCAGGAAGAGAATTACGATCCGCGTTTCCTTGAGGAACTTCGCACCTTCCATTTCGGAGGTACCGTTCATTCCATGCGCGAAGGCGCCGTCGTTTTTCCGAACGAACCGCTGATCCGCGTGGAAGGCACCATCTTCGAAGCACAGCTCGTAGAGACGGCGCTGCTTAATTTCATGAATTTCCAGACGCTGATCGCAACCAAGGCTGCGCGAATCAAGCAGGCGGCCGATGGGGACACGCTGCTGGAATTCGGTACACGCCGAGCCCAGGAAGCCGATGCGGCTGTGTGGGGAGCCCGTGCTGCCTATGTATCGGGATTCCATGCGACGTCGAATATGATGGCAGGCAAGCGCTTTGGGATACCGACCAAGGGTACGCATGCACACTCGTGGGTCCAGAGCTTTGCGAGCGAGCAGGAAGCGTTCGACAAGTATGCGGAAGTGCTGCCTGACGGCTCTACGCTGCTCGTGGACACTTTTGATACGTTGAAAAGCGGCGTGCCGAATGCGATCCGTACGGCGAAAAAGCTGGAGGAACGCGGAAAGCGTCTGAACTCTATCCGTCTGGATAGCGGTGACTTGGCCTATCTGTCGATCGAGGCTCGCAAAATGCTGGACGAAGCCGGGCTTGACTATGTGAAAATCGTTGCGTCGAATGATCTTGACGAACATACGATTACCGAGCTGAAAACACAGGATGCACGCATCGATATCTGGGGCGTCGGCACGCAATTGATCACGGCCCATGACCAACCTTCGCTGGGTGGCGTATACAAGCTGGTCGAGCGGGAAGTGGACGGAATGATGCAGCCGACGATCAAGATTTCGGCTAATCCGGAAAAGGTAACGACGCCGGGCAAAAAAGACGTATACCGGATTATCGACCGCGGGACAGGCAAAGCGATTGCCGACTACATTTGTTTCCCGGAAGAAGACGAGCCGAGCGAAGGCAAGCAGCTGAAGCTGTTCAACCCTTTGCATACCTATATTCGCCGCTATGTGAAAAACTACGATGCCGAGCGGATGTTGGTCCCGATCTTCGAAGAAGGCAAGCTTGTTTATGAATTGCCTTCGTTGAACGATATCCGTGACTACCATGCTTCGCAGTTAAAACAGTTCTGGCCGCAATATTTGCGCAAGCTGAATCCGGAAATTTACCGCGTCAATATCAGCGAGAAGGCTTGGCAGCTCAAGCAGAGCCTGATCGATCGTTATATGGAAGAAACAGAAGGTACGCCGGAAAGTTAAATCGCACCCGTTCTAAAACACATAGGGAGTATCGACAGGTAAATGGTGATTTTGCCTCGATACGTATAGGGAAAAGCGGGATCTTCTTAGGGAGATCCCGCTTTTTTTGCGTGTCAACAAATTCGATGCCGATACATAGACCTGCGCGGTTAAGCCGAAAGTGGGACAAAATAAGGCCTTCTTCAGGCTGTTTTCATATTCGGCATGTGATATTTATTACAGTGACACCTCATGTAAATTGTTAAATTTAAAACAAAATACGGAGGGGGAAAAGGTGTGGCGGTACTGCCTGAAGTAAATAAACTTGGCTTTTTCGAAATCCGACTGGAATCGATCGGAGGACTCGGTGCTAATCTGGCAGGCAAAATGCTTGCAGAAGCCGGGATCGTCGGAGCGGGCATGGACGGAGTCAGTTTCTCGTCGTACGGATCGGAGAAAAAAGGATCGCCGGTGAAGGCGCATATCCGTTTCTGCGGGCTGGGTACGCCGATTCGCGATACATCGCCGATCGAACATCCTCATGTCATTGGCATTTTTCATGAAGCGTTGATCCAAACGGGAGGCG
Source organism: Saccharibacillus sacchari (assembly GCF_037722395.1). Taxonomy (GTDB): domain Bacteria; phylum Bacillota; class Bacilli; order Paenibacillales; family Paenibacillaceae; genus Saccharibacillus; species Saccharibacillus sacchari_A. The sequence goes on from NZ_JBBKAR010000001.1 coordinate 346,502, forward strand.
CCTCCGGTGTTCGTCCCGGTGGCCTGGTACTGGTCAATTCCGCATATTCCGCGCAGCGTATTGCAGAGGATGCCAAGCTGCAAGGTTGCACCGTTGCGGTATTGGACGCGACACGAATTGCGCTTGAAGAGAAAAATAAAGTCAATATGGCGATGCTGGGCGGTTTGTTCCGTCTATGCGGCTTTCTGGACCCTGAATTTATGAAAGACGTCATTGCCAAATCGCTGGGTAAAAAATATCCGCAAGCGGTTGAATTGGCTATCCGCGTGTTTGAACGTGGATACAGCGAGATTGAAATGCTTGAAGTTCCTGCCAAAGAAAGCGAAGAAGCAGACGTAAAAGCCCCGGAAAGCCTTTTGGGTTATCGGAATCAGCCGCTCGGCGGTATGGTGGTCACGCCGGGCAGCAGCTTGCTGAAAGACCTTAGCATCTCGCGTTCCGGTATGTTGCCGGCTTTTGAACAAGCGACCTGCATCAACTGTGCGCAGTGCGATACGGCTTGTCCGGATCTGTGCTTTGTCTGGGAAGAACAACCCGACAAGCGCGGCCGGATGCAGATGGTGCTGCAAGGTATCGATTATCAATATTGCAAAGGCTGCCTGAAATGCGTGGAAGCTTGTCCGACCGACTCGTTGTCGCGGATGCTCGAACAAGAAGGTTACGCCGATGCCAACCAGGTCAAACACCGCTTCGACTTCGTCGAGGCTTGATCCCTGCTGACGGGAAAGGAAGGGTATTATGGCAATCGATTATTCAAAAGAAGTTGTTCCGGGCCGCGTAAAGCAGCGGATGGTTTATGAATCAGGTAACGAGATGGCTGCCTATGCCGCGCACCAGATCGACTATCATATTATGGGGTATTTTCCGATCTCGCCTTCGACGGAAGTGGCGCAGCATCTGGACTTGATGAAAACGGAAGGCAAGCACGGGATTCGCCTTGTGCCGTCGGACGGCGAGCACAGCTCCGCGGGAATCTGTTACGGCGCTTCGACGGGCGGCGGACGTGTGTTCAACGCAACAAGCGCGCAAGGCTATCTGTACATGATGGAGCAGATGCCGGTTCAATCGGGAACCCGCTTCCCGATGGTATTGAATCTGGTCTGCCGTTCCGTCTCCGGGCCGCTGAATATTCACGGGGATCATTCCGACTTGTACTTCGCGTTGAATACGGGCTGGCCGATTCTGATGTGCCGAGATCCGCAAGCGGTATACGATATGAACCTGATCGCCCTTAAGCTGGCCGAAGATCCTGAAGTCCGGCTTCCCGTTATGGTTGCCTATGACGGCTACTTCACCTCCCACCAAAAGCGCCGCGTGCAGACGTTTGAAGATCGTGCCGACGTCGTGGCTTTCGTTGGGGAATACACGCCGGAAGGCTTCGTGAATACGCTTGACCGTGAAAATCCGATTACGGTCGGACCTTACATGAATGAACCGGATTATATCAATAACCGCTATCAGATGTCGGAAGCGATGTATCGCGCGGAAGGCGTTTTCGAACGGATTTCCGCCGAGTACAAAGAATTGACGGGACGCGACTACCCGATGCTCGATCTATACCGGATGGACGATGCCGAAGTGGCTGTATTTCTGATGAACTCCGCTTCGGAGAGCATCAAGGACGTTGTGGACGAGCTTCGTTCGCAAGGGATCAAAGCCGGCGCAGTTGCGCCGAATATGATTCGCCCATTCCCGCAACGCCAGATTGCCGAAGCGCTCAAACGGGTTCGTGCGATCACGGTAGGCGATCGTGCCGACGCGTGCGGCGCACATGGCGGCAATATGCTGAACGAAATCAAGGCTGCATTGTTCACGCACGGCAATCGCGATACGCAGGTTGTAGGCCGCGTGTACGGACTTGGCGGCAAAGAATTCATGGCCGAAGACGGACGGCACTTTTTCGAATTGGCGATCGAGGCTGCCGAGAAACAAACGGTCAATATTCCGTTCGATTTCTACGGCCATACGCTTGGCGATCCAACGAAAGCACCCAAGCGTCTGCTCAAGCCTTTGAACTTCGCCGAATTGAAAACAGGACTGATCACGGTTACGCCGAACGAAGAAACGGGCAAGCTTGCCGTCAAGATTCCGCCGCTTCGTTCGTTGACGAAAAAGCCGAAACGCCTTGCGCCAGGACACGGGGCTTGCCCGGGCTGCGGCATTTTCTCGGGGCTTGAATTGTTTTTCAAAGGGATCGAAGGGGATATCGTCACGCTGTTCCATACAGGCTGCGCGATGGTCACGACAACAGGCTACCCGCATTCTTCCCACAAAGCGACTTACATCCATAACCTGTTCCAAAACGGTGCGGCCACGCTGTCCGGTCTGGTCGAAATGTTCTGGGAGCGCAAGCGCCGCGGGGAATTCGAAGGACTCGGCCTGCAAGAAGATTTCACGTTCGTCATGGTTACGGGCGACGGCGGCATGGACATCGGCATGGGTCCGGCGATCGGCGCCGCATTGCGCGGACATCGCATGATCATCGTCGAATACGATAACGAGGGTTACATGAACACCGGCGCTCAAATGTCGTACTCGACTCCACTGGGTCACCGTACCTCGACTTCCGGCGTCGGCAAGACGCAGCAAGGCAAGTCTTTCCATCATAAAGATACCGCTCAAATCATGGCAGCTACCGGCATCCCGTATGTCTTCACAGGCAGTGAAGCATTCCCGCAGGATTTGGTCAAAAAAGCGGCAAAAGCCCAGTGGTACGCTCAGCATGTCGGGCTGGTATACGGCAAGATTCTGATCGCCTGCCCGTTGAACTGGATGTCGCCGGACGATCAAGGGGCCAATATCGTAGATGCCGCCGTCAGCTCGAACTTTTTCCCGCTATATGAAGTGGAGCAAGGCATTACGGCAATCACCTACAATCCCGAAGACAAAAACAAAAAGGTTCCGGTCTCGGAATGGCTCAAACGAATGGGCAAAACACGCCATTTGTTGAAACCGGAAAATGAAGAAGCGCTCCACGAGTTCGAACGAGAAGTCGAACGGCGTTGGAACCGGCTGAAAGCCAGACACGAGCATCCGGATTTGTAAAAGGGCGCAAACCTATCCCAACAGATGCAGGCAGCCGAGCACGTATCGGTTGCCTTTTTTTTGCAGGGAAAAATACGGGGACTTGCAGATCCTGCGCCGGGTGTGAGCTTCTTAGTGGCATCGCTTGGATCGTTGGAGTAGGATGAAAGAGGAGTGATCGGATGCGATCCGATCTCGTATAGAGATTAACGAAAGATTGAGTTGTGGAGGAGATTAGGATGACAGAGAAATTTCGTGCATTTTGGCTGGAGGAAACAGAAGCAGGCGTCATAGGAGCCGTAAAGCAAATCGGAGCGGAAAACCTGCCGCAGGGCGAAGTGCTCGTTCGCGTTCGTTATTCCGACGTCAATTATAAAGATGGCCTGGCCAGTATCAAGGAAGGTCGGATTGTACGCGAGTATCCGTTCATTCCGGGGATAGACTTGGCTGGCAAGGTTATAGCTAGCGAAGATTCGCGTTTTGCGGTCGGCGATCAAGTATTGTGTACGGGATACGGTCTCGGTGTCTCGCACTTCGGCGGCTACAGTGAGCAGGCGCGCGTACCGGCAGACTGGCTCGTTAAGCTTCCGGAAGGACTGAGCCTGCGCGAAGCGATGATTCTGGGTACGGCGGGCTTCACGGCAGGGATGTCGGTAGAAGCCATTCTAAGCGCGGGGATTACGCCGGAGAGCGGTCCGGTTCTGGTTACAGGCGCATCCGGCGGAGTTGGCAGCGTAGCCGTGTCGATCTTGGCGAAACTGGGCTTTGAAGTCACCGCAAGCAGTGGCAAAGAGCACGAATGGGAGTTGTTGAAGCGTCTGGGCGCAGCGCATACGATCTCCCGCGAAGAAGCACAGGCTTCTTCCAAAGGCCCGCTCGGAAAAGGACTTTGGTCGGCAATCGTCGATCCGGTAGGCGGGGCAGGTACGGGAGAGCGTCTCAAAGCGATTCGTTACCGGGGCGTACTCGCGTTGTCCGGACTTACGGGCGGCGGCGACTTCGGAACAAGCGTGCACCCGTTTATTCTGCGCGGCGTGACGTTAGCGGGGATCGACTCCGTTCAATGCCCGCTGCCTTTGCGTTTGGACGTATGGAATAAGCTGGCGACCGATTGGAAGCCTGACTTTTTGTTTGAACAGGCCGTCCAGGAAGTATCTCTTGAACAGCTTCCCGAAGCGTTTGAACGTATCTTAAAAGGACAAGCGGTAGGGCGGCAATTGGTCAACGTTTCGGCGGAATAGCGCAGATTTTATTCGGCGAAAAAGTATGCGATCCACAAACTGTACCCTATAAGATCGAAACTTTGAAAAAAAGTCATCTTGTAGGGTACAGTTTACTTTTCGTATGCTTTTTTCGCGTTCTGGACAGTTTTACGCGGATTCTATGGCGGGGTCGTTGCACTTCCTTTTGCCTTGTAGTAGACTCAATCCTCGGGCAAATGCTTGGAAATGAACCATTTCAATTCGCATGTACAGGAGGCTGATATAGATGGATAAGGATGTACCCGTATATTTGCTGTCCGGCTTTCTCGGTAGCGGCAAAACGACTTTGCTGCAACGGCTGGTGGGGTATTGGCAAGACCAGGGGATGAAGCCGGGCGTGATCATTAACGAATTAGGTGACGTGAATCTGGACGGTATGCTGGTCGACTCCGAGGTTCCGACGGCCGAGCTGCTCGGCGGTTGCATTTGCTGTACCGTGCGTGAGGACTTGGCAGGAGAGTTGGCGATGCTGGTGGAGCGCGACCAACCCGATGTCGTATTGATCGAAGCCACCGGTGCTGCCAATCCGATCGACTTGCTGGATTCTGCCACCGAAACGGCGATGTACGCAGGGATCGATATCAAAGGTTTGATTACCGTAGCCGATGCCGCTCATTTGCTGGAAATGTATCGGAGCCGCGGAGGAAGTACGTATGCCTTGATGCAAGACCAGATTCGCTGCGCATCCGTGATCGTATTGAATAAAATGGACCGGGTCAACGAGCAGGAGGCCGAAGAGCTGCAACGGCTTATTGCGGATTGGAACGCGTACGCTCCCGTGATTCGTGCTGTTCGTTGCGAGGTGGATTTTGAAGCTTTATTGGATATCGGATTTGCGGCAGAGCGTATAGAGGATGGTCCTTTAAAAAAGACGCCGAGCGGACGCTTCGGTATGCTGGGTTCCGGACATGAGCACGTGACTTCGTATACGCACCGTTTTAAAAATCCGGTAGATAGCGAGCGATTCGAGACCTTGATTTCTTCGCTGCCTCGTGAAATTTACCGGGCAAAAGGACTGTTGACGTTTTCCGATACCGCAAGCCGTTTTTTGTTCCAATACGCGTTCCGGGAGCTTGATTTTATCAAAGTCACGCCTCAGGGAACGCTGGAGGATATGGCGGTATTTATCGGCGAACATTTCTCGGCTGCCGAACTGCGAGAAAAATTAGAGGCTCTGGAAGCAGATCCTGTAAACGGATAAGCAAGTAGGCGGCGAGGGTTTCAGTTTTGTAATCTTTCGGGTAATAAGGATCATCGAAGGCTAACCAGCCTCAACCTACATCCGGGAGGAACACAATATGAACCAACTAACCGTGACTACATATAAAGAGTGTATCGATGCCTGCATTCGCTGCATGAACGTTTGCAACGTCAGCTACGTTTCGAGCCTGAAAGGCCTTGATATCTTCGAACTCCGCGAATGCCTGAGACTGGATCGCGAATGTGCGGATCTGTGCGCGGTAGCGATCCAAGCGATGACGCGCAACAGCCCGTTCGTGGCCGAAATCTGCGAGCTAGTCGCGAAAGCCTGCGATGCGTGCGCCGACGAGTGCATGAAGCACAAGCATGAACATTGCCAGGAGTGCGTAGAAGTTTGCCGCGAATGCGCGAGCATCTGCCGCAGCGTTCTGGTGACGGCTTAAATTTCGATTCACAGGGAGCTTTGGGGCGGCTGCGGGAGAAATTCGATCAGAACGCTGTCTCACCCGAAAAGCTGCTGGATGGAATTTCTGGAAGTAGCTTTTCGGGTTCAAAGGCGTTCTGATCTGAATTTCTCCCTCCGCCTAGATGCTCCGAAGTGAATAGAAATTTACGCCAAAAGATCGCTTCGTCAGAAGCGGTCTTTTTATATATTTAAGAGAATGGTCAGATTCAATAGAATAATCATTCTCGAATAAATCAACATAATAAAGCGATTGCAGTCACTTAAGCGTGTCGAGAAAGCCAAACGTAGCTGGAAGCGAGAAGACGGAGAGAAAAATTCAGTTCAAGACGCCTTTGAACTTGGAAAATAACCACTTAAATTTCAATCCCGTTTTCCAAGTGAGACAGCGAATTGAACGAATTTTTCTCGCAGTCTTCTCGCTTCCCCCGCCTACGCAACTTTCAACAACGACTTATAGCGATTAAAATCGCTTGCTTCTCTCCCCCCAACCCTCTATAATGGCAAAAAGACAGATCGATCCGCTTCGGGCGGGAGTCGATCTTATTCAGGCAATGTCTTTGAACGGGAGAGTATCCGAATCTGCCATAGCGGGAACAGCGAGCCGGGGAGGTGGAAGCCGGCACTGCGGCAATCGGAGAAGCGCACCTGGGAGACGTCGATTTGAACGAACAAGTTGCGTAAGCAGCTGCTTCTGCGTAGAGTCGACCGGTTACGGCGCCGTTATCGTCGATCGAGAGGTCATTGTCGGTTTTATTATCAAACAACAATGGACTACAAGAGTGGTACCGCGGGAATTCAAGCTCTCGTCTCTTTATGAGGCGAGGGCTTTTTTGCGCGCTTTTGCAGGATAACGAAGGAGGAGAAAATGATGAGTTTAGCACAGATCGGAGCAGAACTGGACATATTATTGGAATGGAAAAAAGGAACGGCGGAGGCCATGTTGGAGCTGCCGCCGAATCCGGAATTGGGCGATGCTGCTTTTCCATGCTTCACGTTAGCCAAAAGTCTGCGCAAAGCGCCGCAGCAGATCGCGTCCGATTTAGCGGAGCGTTTTAAGCTGGAAGGTACGGAAGCCTCGGCGGCAGGACCTTATTTGAATTTCCGATTCGACCGTTCCGTTCATTCGGCGTCTTTGCTGTTGCAGGCTGAAGGACAAGCCGCCGCTCCGAACGGGCAAACGGTCGTGATCGATATGTCATCGCCCAATATCGCCAAACCGTTCGGCGTAGGCCATCTGCGTTCCACCGTGATCGGAGCAGCTTTGTACCGGATGTACACGGAAGCCGGTTATCGCACAATCAGCGTCAACCATCTGGGCGATTGGGGAACGCAATTCGGCAAACAAATCACGGCTTATAAACGTTGGGGTAGCGAAGAGCGTTTGAAGGCTGCGCCTATCCGCGAATCGTTGTCTCTTTATGTTCGGTTCCACGATGAGGCTGTAAACGATCCGACGTTGGAGACCGAAGCGCGTGATTGGTTCCGTCGGTTAGAGAGCGGAGACGAAGAAGCATTGGGCCTATGGCGCTACTTCGTCGACGTAAGCCTGAGCGAATTCGATCGGATGTATGGACGCTTGGGCGTCTCGTTCGACAAAGTGCTGGGCGAGAGCTTTTACAACGATAAAATGGGAGCCGTCGTCGAAGAACTGCGTACCAAAGGGCTGCTGGAAGAAAGCGAAGGCGCACAGGTGGTTCGGCTGGATGATGAAGAGATGCCGCCTTGCCTCATTTTGAAATCCGACGGCACAACGATCTATCCGACGCGCGATCTGGCAACCGCAATCTATCGGCATGACGTACTTCAAGCGGACAAGCTGCTTTATGTGGTCGGCGCGGAGCAAACGCTGCATTTCCGGCAAGTTTTCGCGGTATTGCGGAAGATGGGACGGAAGTGGGCATCCGCCTGCCAGCACATTCCGTTTGGCTTGATGAAGTTTGAAGGTAAAAAGATGTCGACGCGCAAAGGCAAAGTGGTGTTCCTGGAAGAAGTGTTGGATGAAGCCGTAGCGCGGGCAACCGCGATTATCGAAGAAAAAAATCCGCAGTTGCAAAATCGGGAGGCTATTGCGGAAGCGATCGGGATCGGAGCCATCGTATTTGGAGATCTGAAAAACAACCGGATCGGCGAAATCAATTTTTCTATCGAAGAAGCCGTGCAATTCGAAGGGGAAACCGGGCCTTATGTGCAATATACGCATGCCCGGGCACGCAGCGTGCTACGCAAAGCAAAGGAAGGCAGTGCAGAAGCGCAAAATGGTGCCGCAGAGTATGAGTCGATCAAGGCATCGGCATCAGCCTATCATTGGGACGAAGCCTCTTGGGAATTGCTCAAACGTCTATGCGATTACCAAACCGAGCTTCAACGGGGCGTACAACGGCAAGAGCCTTCGGTCGTTGCGCGTTATGCGCTGGATTTGGCTAAAATGTTCAACCGTTTTTACCATCATAACAAGGTACTTAGCGCGGCGGCAGGAGATAAGGAAGTTCGGTTGGAGCTTACCCGTCTGACCGCTGAGCGGCTGCGTTGGGCGCTTGATTTGCTAGGGGTTCGTTCGCCTAAAGAAATTTAATGATCATTTTGTGGACGATTTATCGCGTTAAAGGATGAATTATTCAATCATTTAACGTGTTAAAATGTCGGATTGGGTAGTTTTCCGTAGGCGAGGCTTAAGATAATTTTACAATGTCATTAAACCTCACTAGGACGTGCGTCTGCACGCGATAACGGAAAGGATTTTACACATGGGCATGATCAGGAAATCGTCCTCTTTATTCCGGCGAAAAGCAATCGAGCAGCATGAAAGCAATCTGAAACGGGTACTCGGCCCACTCGATCTGACCACATTGGGCGTTGGAGCCATTATCGGAACAGGAATCTTCGTCCTGACCGGCGTCGCGGCAGCCAAATACGCAGGACCGGGTCTGGTATTATCTTTCCTGCTTGCCGGGATCATCTGTGCTTTCGCTGCACTTTGTTACTCGGAGTTTGCGTCCACGGTACCCGCTTCGGGAAGTGCTTATACGTACAGCTATACGACTTTCGGAGAATTGATTGCCTGGATTCTGGGCTGGGATCTGATCTTGGAATACGGCTTCGCCAGCGCGGCGGTTGCCAGCGGCTGGTCCGGATATTTTCAGAGTCTGCTATCGGGAATGGGCCTTCACCTCCCGCAAGCTTTAACCGGTGCGTTTAATCCGGAAAAAGGCACGGTTATCGATATCACGGCCGTCGTCATTACGCTCATTATCGCAACCCTGCTCACCCGGGGCGTAAAAGAAGCAACACGGGCCAACGGCGTTATGGTCGCGATCAAATTGATTGTGGTGTTCATTTTTATCGGCGTCGGCATTTTCTATGTCAAACCGGATAACTGGGAACCGTTTCTGCCTTTCGGATTTAACGGCGTCGCGGCTGGTGCGGCTACGGTATTCTTCGCTTATATCGGCTTCGATGCCGTATCGACAGCCGCCGAAGAGGTTAAGCGCCCGCAGCGCGATCTACCGATCGGTATCATCGTTTCTTTGGCAGTCTGTACCGTGCTCTATGTCATCGTGTCGCTGATCCTGACCGGAATCGTGCCTTACCATATGTTGAACGTCAGCGATCCGGTGGCGTTCGCGTTGGAATTCGTCAACATGAACGGTATCGCCTGGATCATCTCGCTCGGCGCGATCACAGGCATCACGACCGTACTGCTTGTCATGATGTACGGCCAGACCCGTCTGCTGTATTCCATGTCCCGCGACGGCCTGCTGTCTCCGGTCTTCTCCAAAGTCAGCGGAAAAAGCGGAACCCCCGCTATCGGTACTTGGATCTCTTCTGTGATCATTGCTCTTTTCGCCGGTTTGATCCCACTCGACCATTTGGCCGAACTGACGAACATCGGTACGCTATTCGCTTTCACCATCGTCAGCCTGGGTATCATCATGCTCCGCCGGACACAGCCGGATCTGAAACGCGGCTTCCGCGTCCCCCTAGTCCCGCTGATCCCAATCCTGAGCGCGCTAGGCTGCGTCTACCTGATGTTCCAACTCAAAGCCCTAACCTGGTACACCTTCATCATCTGGCTCGCTATCGGCCTGGTCGTCTACTTCCTGTACGGCCGCAAACACAGCCTGTTGAACCCGGAACAGATTCAGAAGTGATTTTCAAAAGCTCGGTAATAAGCTATTTTGATCTTGATACGTTTTTACAAAAAGAGCTGACCCGAAGTCCACCCGGACTTTGGATCAGCCTATTTTTTTTATAGTTCCGCCCGTTACTTTTTCATTCTTTCATCTAATCCCTTTGGAAAATGCCCTGTCCGTAACCGAAACTTAAGCGGAGGGAGAAATTCAGTGAAATACAGGGTTTCGAAGAAAACCTGCGGTAAAATTCAGCGCTATGTTGACGCCTTCGAACCCGGAAAGTTTCCTTATTTAAATCCAATTCCATTTTCCGGGTGAGACAGCGCCTTGAACGAATTTCTCCCGCAGCTGCGGTTACCGGTTCCCCCACACAGGAGTTTTTCCTTCTCCCTGCAACCTTTTCGAAACCAGTGACGTCTGGAAGAGTGAGAAAAAGAAAATCATACAAGAGGTGACCTACCCATGAAAAAGACAGTAAAAGCTTGTGCAGCTCTGGTAATGGCAGGATCGTTCGCATTTGCCGCTTCGGCATCCGCGTTCAGCGACGTAAGCAATGCGGATGATGCGAAGATCGCTCAATCCCTTCAGCAAAAAGGCATCATGAAAGGCATCGGCGAAGATCGTTTCGCTCCTTCGTCCGATTTGACCAATGCGCAGGCGATTCAATTGATCGTCAACGCGTTCGGTTTGAAAGTCGGCTCGAACATGACTCATACACCGACGGCATCGTTCAATGATAAAGCTTGGTACGCTTCGGCTTATGAAGCTGCTTTGCAGAACGGAATCAAGTCTGTAACCAAATCGGACTCGGTCAGCGCAAAAATGACCCGCGAACAATTCGCAAGTCTTCTGCTTGAAGGTATCAACACGACAGGCGAGTATCCGACGACCAAAATGTACATTTTCTTCGACGATGAAAAAGAATTCACGGGCGACCACTTGGGCGCGATTCAAACACTCGGCAACATGCGTATTATCTCTGCTGGCGGCGAATTCCGTCCGCAAGATCCGATCACCCGTATGGAAGCTGCGGAATTGGTGTATAATGCAATAGAGTTCATTAATAAAGTCGGCGGAGACAACGGCAATGTCGGCGAAGGAACGGAGGTCACGGAAGTGAGCGTAACAACGGCGAAAGAAGCCGACGGACGGGTGAAAGCAACGTTGAAAGCTTCGCTACCGAATCCGGGCTATGGTTTGAAAATCAATGACGTGAAATACGAAGGCAGTAAAGCAACGATTCAATACAGCATCACTAAGCCGGAATCGGGTATGATGTATCCGCAAGTGATTACCGATGCGGAAGTCTCGACTTACCTGACAGGCACGCCTTCTGAGGTTGTAGCCGAGCAGACGGGTGGAGCGACTGGGTCTTCGGATGCGAAACTGTTAAAATAAGAGTTTAGGCAAAGCAAAGAGCGCTCCGATGCGGGGCGCTCTTTTTGTTGCTTAGAAGTTCCTATGCGTTGGGGAGGCGCGGGGCGCCAGGAGAATTCCGTTTCGGTCGCGTGTTGAACTGGGGAAGCTTCGATTGAAATTTATAAGGAGGCTTCCCCAGTTCAAAGGCGAACATAGCTTATGCTTCCGAAGTGCATTTCTTCGAAATGCTTCGCCTTCACTGGAATTCTCCCTCTGCCTGGGCAGCCTCTTCAAAGCGTAGGACTTGCCAAAACAAAAGCGCTCCCGTCGGGAACGCTTTTGTTTGCCGGATGGGCAGGGTGAAGAAGGGATCAAGTCAAAGATTAAAATCAATTCGTATGGAAACTCTAATTGAAGCAAGACGAATTAATCATTGAATGAATCAGATAACCCACCTGTCGATTTCACTGCTTAGTCCCCATTCGCGCCACCGAAAGCAGGTCTGGCGTCGAAGCCGGACTCCGGTTTGCCTGTGACGGGTGTGATGGAGTCGCCGCCGCCTTGTTGGAGCTGATACATTTGGAAGTAACGGCCGCCTACGGCCATCAGTTCGTCATGGTTGCCGCGTTCGACGATTTCGCCGCGGTGCAGGACCAGGATTTGATCGGCGCTGCGAATCGTGGATAAGCGGTGAGCGATAACGAAGGTGGTCCGGCCTTGTTTCAAGACATTCAGAGCGGACTGGATCAACGCTTCGGTCTCGGTATCGATATTGGCGGTAGCTTCGTCCAGGATTAGGATCGCAGGATCAAAAGCAAGTGCGCGGGCGAACGAGATCAATTGACGTTGGCCTGCGGACAAGGTGCTGCCTTTTTCGACAACCGGTTCGTCAAAGCCGCCTGGCAGGTCGGCAAGAATCTTGTCTGCGCCGACTTCGCTGAGTGCTTGTTCAACGCGTTCGCGGCTGATCCGTTCATCGCCCAGACTGACATTGGACGCGATGGTGCCGGTGAACAGATACGGGTCTTGCAGCACGATGCCCATATGTTGACGGATATGCTGCTTCGGCAGATCGCGAACGCTTTGACCGTCGATGGTAATCGTGCCTTTTTGCGGATCGTAGAAGCGGAACAGCAGGTTGATGATCGAACTTTTACCGGAACCCGTGTGGCCGACCAGAGCGACCGTCTGTCCTTGTTTCGCTTCGAACGAGATGTTTTTCAATACATAATCTTTGTTATAGGCAAAAGAAACATGGTCAAAAGCGACGTTTCCTTTATAGCGCGGCATGCCGCCGTCCGTGACGTTTTCGCCTTTTTCATCCAATAGTTCGAACACCCGTCCTGCGGATACCATAGCCGAATCGAGCGCGGCCAATTGGTTGACCATGCCGGTGATCGGCTGGAACAGGCGACCGAGAATATCAACGAACGCATACAAAGCACCCAGCGAGATAATAGATGCGGCACCGTCGATGGTCGAGGAGCCGAAGTACCAGATAACTACGGTAAACGAGATATTGCGCAGCACGTTAACCAAGTTGTGAGACGTGAACGAGTTCAGATTCAGCATTTTGTTCTGGTGCTTCATATAATCGCCGTTCAGTTCTTCGAATTCGTTTTCCGTTTGCTTTTCCCGGCGGAAAACGCGAATGATCGACATCCCTTGGATCGATTCGTTGATGATCGCGTTCAACTCGCTCAGACGTGAACGAATGATCGTGTTGTATTTAGTCGCGACTTTGCGGTACAGGTAGATCCACAGAATAATCAACGGCACGATGAACAACGAGACTGCCGCCAGGCGCGGATCAAGAATGAACAGCGCTACGTAGATCCCCGTGATATAGACGATACCTGTCGTAAAGTTGGACAGTACCGCGATAAACAGATCTTTTACCGCTTCTGTATCGTTGGTAACGCGGGAGACAACTTTACCGGCGGGCAGATTATCGAAAAAGTTGACCGGAAGCCGCTGAATCTGCGCATACAGATCAAGGCGAAGCTTCTGGATGACCCGGTTGGCGGACGATTGAAGCCAGTAGGTTTTACCGAACTCCATCACGATCGAGATCGCCAGGAACAACAGATAGAGCAAGACGAGATTGACGATACCCGGAATTTCCGGCGTGTAAAAGTCGAATAGTTCTTCCTTGGACAGCTGCTGCGCCGGATACGTATCCGTGCCGCTATTCGTCCGAATAGACAATGTACCGTCCGCGAAGCTGCGATCGCCTTCGGGAGTCGTTACCGGTTCATCGACAAATACGAAACTTCGACCGACTTGGAGAATGCGAACCTCTTCGCCGCGTGTCTCGCCCGCTGCGAATCGGTCGCCGCGCTTGTAGTAGGCTCCTTGGTAGGCGATAGCGTCTTCACTTGCTTCGCTCGTTTGATAATGCGGATTTTCGATACCCATCATGTGATCGTCGATCATCATTTTGGCGATAAACGGACTGGCCAGTTCGGCTCCGACCCCGATCGCAAGAGCGATAATGGCTGCGATAAAGGTTCCTTTTGCAGCCAGGGCGTATTGGAACAATCTTCGCGCGGTTTGTTTTTTAGGCGTCGAAGAGGTGTTCTCGGGTTGTTCGGAATTATACTCCATGATGATTTTGCACCTCCTCGGAGGAGAGATTGGATTCAACTTGCTGTCGTTCGAATTGCTCACGGTACCAGCCGCCCATCGCGACTAGTTGCGCATGGGTGCCTTCTTCGACGATTCGTCCTTTTTCAAGCACGACGATATGATCGGCATGTTCGACGGCAGACAGGCGGTGAGTAGAGATCAGCGTCGTTTTACCCGCACGCTTCTCCCGGATATTGCGAATGATACGAGCTTCTGTGCGTGCGTCGACGGCAGACAGCGCATCGTCGAGAATCAGAATCTGAGGCTCGGCGATAAAAGCACGTGCCAGCGAGACGCGTTGCTTTTGACCGCCGGAGAGGGAAACGCCGCGTTCTCCGACTTTGGTTTCCAGACCGTCAGAGAGCGTTTCCAGATCGCCTTCAAAAGCAGCGGTACGGATCGCTTCCATAATTTCGGCTTCGTCCGCATCGGATTTGCCGTAACGGATATTTTCGCGAACGCTTTTGGAAAACAGGATTTGTTCCTGCGGCACATATCCGATCCAGCTATGCAGGCGATCTTTGCTAAGCGATTCGATCGGCGTGTCGGAGAGCAGAATCTCGCCCGTACCTGTCGGATACTCATGCAGAAGCTGCTTGAGCAGGGTGGACTTGCCGCTGCCTGTACGCCCGACGACGCCGAGCGTCTGACCGGCGCGAAGCTTCAGGCTGACCTGTTCCAGATTATCGACGGTCGACGTCGGATAGCGGAACGTCACGTCGCGGAACTCGATTGTATCCGGAGCGGCGATATCGGCCGGATGCGGTGGATCTTCGATATCGGCTTTGGTGAACAAAACTTCGTTGACGCGATCGAGAGAAGCTCCGCCACGCTGCATGATATTGATCAGCTCGCCGATCGCGAACATCGGCCAGATCATCATGCCCAGATACATATTGAACGTGACGAGGTCGCCGAGCGTCAGTTCGCTGCGGAATACCAGATAGATGCCATAGGCAAGACCGATCAGATAGCTAAGCCCTACGCAGAGCCGAATATAAGGTTCGAATACGGCATCGACTCGCGCGACGGCCAGGTTCTTTTTATACACGTCGTTGGTAATATCGGAGAACCTTTTCTCGTCATGGCGTTCTTGCACATAGGCACGGATGACGCGAATCCCGGCTACCGACTCCAGAACCTGGTCGTTCATGTCGCCAAAAGAATCTTGGGCCACCGTGTAGCGCTGATGAATGATTTTGCCGTAGATGCTCATGCCGATCGCGATGAACGGAAGAGGGATCAGCGCGGCGAGGGTGAGTTTCCAGCTTACGATAAAGCCCATGGCGAGCAGCACGGTCAGCAGGAAAAGCGTGGAGTCGGTCAGCGTCAGCATCCCGAATCCGGCCGTCATAGCGACGGCGCGCAAGTCATTCGTAGCGCGTGCCATCAAGTCGCCAGTCCGATTGCGTTCAAAAAACGGCGGCGTCATACGCAGCAAATGAGCCATAAAACGGCTGCGAAGTAAGCGTTCCACCAGGTTGGAGCCCCCGAAGAGCTGGCGCATCCATATGTACGTGATTCCGTACATGATGACAAGCAAGCCCAGGATGCCGCCGATGTACGCGAACAACCGCTCGGTCGTGATCAGGCCGCCGGCGATATCGTCGACAGCGATACCGATCAACCGTGGAGGCAGCAATTCAATAACGCCGACGATGACGAGGAAAAATATGCCGATCAGATAACGTCTTTTTTCCTGCCGGAAAAACCAGCCGAGATTGCGAAGGACGGAAAACATTCCATCACTTCCTTTCTTCGTTACGATAGATTTACCAATCAAATTTGCGAAAAACCGCAAAAAAAGCATATCGCAGTGCGCGATATGCTTAAAAACGATTCATATAGCGGACGATGTAGACAAAGCCAATCGTCGCGTTTTTGAGTCAAACGGGGCAACTCTCGGATCACGAATGATCAGAGAGCGCAGGCCGGAAGACGGCGGAAGGAGGCTTCATCGATATGAAGTTCAAAAAGAGCGCGCAACGGACGGTAAGCTTCCGGACGAACAGCCAATCTTTTTTTGAACGCGGACATCGAATTCACTCCTTCCTAATTTTTGATGATCGCAAAATGATCTCGTATGCTCCCGATTTTAGCATCGTCTCTCAGAAAAAGTCAACGAAAAAGTTTTCGCAGCAAGTATTTCGATTTGTCGGAAGAAACATTCTGCGGTATGATGGAGGGGTAAAAGGGACGCATGGAAAGCAGTCCCGTTATCGCGCGAAGGAGGGAACCGAATATGAGTCTCAATATCACGCAACAAGCCGCAGACTGGTATAAAAAAGAGCTGGGCCTGCAACCGGGTGATTATATTCGCTTTTATGCCAGATACAGCAACACCAGCGACATTCATCCGGGATTTTCGCTCGGGATTGCTACCGAAACGCCAAGCACTCCGGGTCTGACGCAGTCGTCGGAAGGCATTACGTTTTACATGGAGGAGAAGGATCTCTGGTATCTCGACGGTTACCGACTGAACGTGACCTACTTGCCGGAGCATGACGATATCTTGTACGCCTACGAGCAAGAGTAAGCACAAAAAAGACGAACGAACCGATAACCTCGGTCGTTCGTCTTTTTTCATGCGCAAAGTCTAAATGATTTACAAATGAGCTGTTCCTTCTAGGGCGAATTCAAAATCGTCGATATCGAAAACCTGAATAGGTACCGCAGCCGAGATGATCCGCTGAATCATCTCAAGCTGGTCGGTCAAAATAGGCGCTTCTTCCTTGAGCGAAGAAAGCAGGACTTCGGTTTCGATCGGATCGAACAGCTCGCCGTAATGAGCGTTATCGACGGCGTTGATTATGCTGAGTTTGATTTGATCGCCCAGCAGGATAGGTGCGCTTTTTGCCCAAGGAACCGTAAGGGCCTTCTGAATTTTTTTCTTGTTCAGCGGCTCCTCGAAGTAAGCGATCAGTTCTTTTACTTTTTCTTTGACATGCCGGTCGTCGCCCGGTTCATTCATTAGCGGCTCCGCACCTTCTTCGAATTCGTAAAGTTCCAATACGGTTGTATAGGGAACGATATATTCGACCGGACGGTTCGCCGAGAGCAATTGCCCGTAGATGGCGACCATAACGGCTTCGATGACAAAACGTTGAGACATAAGCAACGATCCTCCTAGCGGCCTGGCAACCATCTTGTAATCCACCCGGCCAAATCCTGTATGTGGGAAGTATAGCACAAGCGGACATTGAAATCAGCCTTTTACAGAGTTTTCCTCCGCATTTGCTCGCTTCGCGATATGTTCGGCAATCACTCCGCCATGCATGCGTCCGCTCTCGATAAACACTTCGTTGGCATTGCGACCGGAAGCGATAACGCCTGCGACATACAGTCCCGGTACGCCCGTTTCCATGGTGTCCGGATCGAATACAGGCTTGTCGAGGTCATCGGACATTTGAGCGCCGGCCTCCGTCAGCAGCTTGCGATCCGGGCGGAAGCCCGTCATTGCGAGCACGAAGTCGTTGTGAATGCGCGTTTCATTCTCGGGTCCTTGGACAACGACATAATCTTCGCCGATTTCGGTCAGCTTCGAGCCCAGATGCAGAGTGATTTTGCCTTTGGCGATCATTCCTTCGAACAGAGGGCGTACCCAGGGCTTGATATGCTGGGAAATCTCGTTGCGCCGATAGATCATATCGATCTTGGCTCCGACACGGATCAGCTCCAGCGCGGCATCGACAGCGGAATTGCTGCCTCCGACGATCGCGACGTTCATGCCGGCATACGGATGCGCTTCGCGGAAATAGTGAGTGACTTTATCTTTCTCCTCGCCGGGAATGCCCAGCTCGTTCGGATGGTCGAAATAGCCCGTGGAAACGACAACGCTGCCGGCGGCATACTCATGTTTGTTGCCTGCGCGGTCGCGCGTGTCCACCTTGAACGTTCCGTCTTCCTGCGGCTTGATAGCCAAAGCTTCTTCGTAAGAGGAAATACGCAGATTGTAGCGATCGGCTACTTTGCGGTAATAAGCCAGCGCTTCATGGCGAAACGGCTTTTCATTCGGCGAAGTAAAAGGCACGTCGCCGATTTCGAGCAGTTCGGCTGTGCTGAAGAACTGCATATTTGTCGGATACAGGTAAATCGAGTGAACTACATTATGTTTTTCGATGATCCGAACAGACAAACCGCGGCGACCGCACTCAATAGCGGCGGATAATCCGCACGGTCCTGCTCCGATGATCAGAACGTCTTCTTTTTCCATGATAAGTACTTGTTCCCCCTTGGTTGTAGATATTGACTGTAATTGTCGCTGCCCGCGTCACGCGGAAGGCACTCTTACTCATTATCGCGCAAAGCTGCCGCTTCGTCCAACGATCTTGCTATGCCGCTTTGTTTGGATTTCGAAAAAACGCTTGACAATCCATTTTACGCTCCGCTAGAATGAGTGGCAAATACTGATGAAGGGAGAGATGAGCTATGGGAACTTTACATTCGATTGTGATTAGAAGTCGCAAGCTCTCTCCAAGATCAGTGATACGGACGGATTGCACGCGTTCTTAATCTTGTTTGTCAAGAGATTGAACACGGGCGCTTCGCAGCGTATAGGCTGACGAATGCTGCCTGTTGCGGATTTCGGCGCGGGCTCAGGCAGCCGGGGAGAGTTCTCTCCCCGGCTTTTTTGCGTGGTTTGCCGGACAGATTGGAATGGGGGAGAGAGTCGTAGAGTCATTTTCGCATACAACCCAAATCCCAAAAATTCGGAGGAACCATGTATAAAACAAAGAAAAGCATTACAGAAATAACGAACAACCTTTTCCCGGAAACGTACGGCTGGGATTCATATTGGCAAAAAGAGTGGTCGGCAGCCGGATATGAAGCCGCGGATCTGACACCTGTTCGGGTGACGGCCGATTTCGGACAGCAGTTCAAGGTTGCGACGGCAAATGGCGAATATATGGCGGAAACCAGCGGGAAAATGCGTCATCTGACGGAACAGGGTTCGGATCTGCCTGCTGTCGGAGATTGGCTGGCTGCGGAACTGCTACCGGGAGAGCATCGGGCGCGTATTCATGGCGTTTTGCCCCGTCGCAGCAAAATTTCGCGCAAAGCAGCCGGCAATCCGGTTCGTGAACAAATCATTGCCACCAATATCGATACGTTGTTTTTGGTCACTTCGTTGAATTACGATCTGAATATTCGTCGTCTCGAACGTTATCTGATCATGGCCTGGAATGCGGGAACGCAGCCGGTTATCCTGCTAAGCAAAGCGGATTTGTGCGACGAAGTTTTTCGGTTGCAGGCCTTGAACGAAGTGACGCTTGCGGCTCCCGGTGTTCCGGTTCATATGGTGAGCGCGCAGACGGGAGAAGGAATGGAGCAGGTCGCGGGATATTTTGCAGGCGGACGCAGCTGCGCACTCGCCGGAACGTCGGGCTGCGGCAAGTCTACATTAACCAATTATCTGGCCGGAGGACATGTACAACGGACCCGTGACATCCGCGAGGATGATAGCCGCGGACGTCATACGACTACGCATCGCCAAATGTTCGAAATTCCGGGCGGGGGCGTGTTGATCGATACCCCCGGGATGCGCGAGCTTCAGCTTTGGGAGGGCGAAGAGGACGGCATGTCAGGTACGTTTTCCGATATTGAAAACTTGGCCGGCAATTGCCGTTTCCGCGACTGTACGCATAACCGTGAAGAAGGATGTGCGGTCAGGACGGCGGTGGACGACGGCGAGCTGGACTCCGGCCGTCTGAGCAGCTACCGCAAAACGCAGCGTGAGCTGGCTTTTCTGGAACGCAAAGAAAAAAACCGTTCCACTACAGGTCGCAGTGCCGGGAACGGCAAACGGGACCAGCGTAAGGAACGGCGCGTTAAAAATTGGTTACATGAAGAATAATTCAGAATCTTGAGTTAAAAGGCGGACGGAGCCAACACTTTCTCCATAGGGGAAGTCGCGACGTCCGCTTTGTTGCGTTTCGCTTGCTGCTGGGCAGCAAAGGTGCCGCTATGCTTTTGGGAAGCCACGGATTCTCCCTCCGCCGAAGCTGCTGTCCGCGACTTCGCGGTCGAAGATACGAATGGCGCACGGCTTGCTTTGAACTCATCAATCATTTGTAAAAACTCGTCAAATAAGCGATTGCTGTCGGTAGGTCCGGGTGCGGCTTCAGGGTGGAACTGCACGGAAAAAGCAGGAGCGCTTTTATGCTTAAGTCCTTCCACGCTTCCGTCATTGTTGTTGATATGCGTAATTTCAAGATTCGTATTGTCCAACGTCTCTTCCAATACCGAATAGCTATGGTTTTGCGAAGTGATCAGACAATGTCCCGAAGAGACTTCTTTGACCGGATGGTTGGAGCCCCGATGTCCGAATTTGAGCTTCGTCGTATCCGCGCCTGAAGCCAGAGCGAATAACTGATGACCCAAGCAAATACCGAATAGCGGAAGCTGACCGATCAGTTCGCGAACGGTATTGATCGCTTGCGGCACGTCTTTTGGATCTCCGGGGCCGTTCGACAGCAACACGCCGTCCGGGTTGTAACGGTTAATTTCCGCAACGCTCGAGGTATGGGGGACAACGATCACATCGCAGCCCCGATCGCCCAATTCGCGCACGATGCCGGCTTTGCTGCCATAATCGACGACAACGACGCGTTGTTTAGTGCCGGGCACATGGTAGGCGCGCGGTGTAGATACCTGGTTTACTTGATCATGTAGAGCTGCGGTCGCCTTCAATTGCTCCAACAGTTCTTCCGTGCTGGCCGATCCCGTTGTAAGCAAACCGCGCAGCGTTCCCTGATTACGCAAACGGCGAGTCAACATACGCGTATCGATATCGGAAATCCCCGGAATATCGTATTCCTTCAATAACGTGCCGAGGTCGTATTCGGAACGCCAGTTGCTTGGTGCTGTCTCGTAACGGCGCACCGCGAACCCGTGAATCCAAGGGCGAATCGCTTCAAAGTCTTCACGGTTGATGCCATAGTTTCCGATTAGCGGCTGGGTCATTGTAACAATCTGTCCGCAGTAAGAAGGATCGGACAAGACTTCCTGGTAACCGGTAATCCCTGTATTAAAAACAACTTCGCCGGTCATCTGTTTATCACTGCCGAACGAAGTTCCTGTGAACAATGTGCCGTCTTCCAATAATAATCTGGCTTTCATGGTGCTTCCCCTCCCGAAAAGAACGTTTATATAGATCAGCCTTTTGAGGCTTTGGATTTTTAAGTTTAATTAAATATACAACTTTAAGAATAAATATGCAAATCATTTAAAAGAAAAAACGAACTTGGCAACTTTTCCCGAAAAAACGGAGATTCGCCACCAAGATTCGTTTATCGATCACCTGTTCAAAAAGCCGCCGTACGGTAATCTCTGGACGATACGGGCTCTGCAAGCGGGTAACCGTTACCGAAGTTCATGTCTCCCGGCTCGTTGTAGCGATCTTGCACGCAGTCGTACTCGACCAGAAAGCAATGCGGACTGGCGCAAGCCGTGCATAATGTGTTTCCTTCCATAAGAAGGCGACCCGGTTCTTTGGCCAGGATTTTCATCCAGGCAACGGCTCCTTTGATATAACGATCACCGTCAGCACTAAAAGAACCTGTGCATTCGAACGTCCGAAAGCAGGAGCCGCAGATGCAATTTCGTTTTAAAAACATGACCGGATCTCCTTTCGTCGACTATGGATTCAAACCGTTTTACGTTTCGTCTGTTGTCTATATCCTGAG
This sequence comes from Saccharibacillus sacchari, assembly GCF_037722395.1. Taxonomy (GTDB): domain Bacteria; phylum Bacillota; class Bacilli; order Paenibacillales; family Paenibacillaceae; genus Saccharibacillus; species Saccharibacillus sacchari_A. The sequence goes on from NZ_JBBKAR010000001.1 coordinate 368,256, forward strand.
CTTTAATTACCACGGGGCTTTTTCTTGAAACGATCTTGCAAAAAGTCCTAGCGACAAAATGTGCCAAAACGGGTATTGATAACAAGAGTGCAATTTTCGTCTGATGGATAAAAGAATCAAACGAAACGGCATCGCAGACAAGATCCTTGCGAAGGAGTGACGGCAACGAATGAAGATGAAGACGCAGCTATGCACAGGAGAAAAGGTTCGCCTGGATCAGATTCCTACGGTTTATGCCAACGAAGACCGACCTGAAGACAAGGAAATCGCCGCCAAAAAGAAAAAGTTGAACCGAAAGCTGGAGCATTTGCAAGAAAAATTATTTTCCTCGCGCAGCCATGGCGTTTTATTCGTGTTTCAAGGCATGGATTGCAGCGGAAAAGACGGCACGATCAATCATGTGTTTTCCGAAGTGAATCCGCAGGGCGTACTTACGCACAGCTTCAAAGCTCCGACCGACGAAGAAACGGAGCATGATTATTTGTGGCGCGCGCATCGTCAAGTACCGGGACGCGGCTATATTGCTGCTTTCAACCGTTCTTACTACGAAGATGTGCTAATTACGAGAGTTCACGGTACGATCGAAAACAAAAAAGCGCAAAAACGTTTTGGGCAGATCAACGATTTCGAAAAAATGCTGAAAGAAAACGGCATTATCGTCGTCAAAATCTTTTTGCACATTTCGAAAAGATTCCAACTCGAAAAATTGATCGCTCGCATAGAAAATCCGCATAAAAACTGGAAGTTCGATCCAAGCGACCTGTCGGAACGCAAACATTGGGACGATTATCAGGCGTGCTACGAAGACGTATTGACGGAATGCGCAAGTTCGAAGCTTCCTTGGCATATCGTACCCGCCGACGACCGCTCGATGCGCGATCTGGCCGTTCTTCAAATCGCAGTGGATACGTTGGAAGATCTGAATCTCGAATTTCCGCCTCCGGTACCCGAGTTGCAGGATCTGCTGCCCGAATTGTACGCGGAACGAGATAAAGAGTCGGATAAAAACGAAAATCGCAAAAACGCGGCTAAAAAAAACAAAGACAAATAAATGTGCGTCGTCCGGTCGGAAAAACAGGTTTGACCGGACGGTTTTTCGCATGACCCTAGCGTCGATCCAATTGGAAAAAGCGAACGCTTACATCGCGCTGTCAGGTCGTTCAGAAATTTAGCAAGTAACATGCCGAATAAATTGAACTCGCTAGCAAAAAGGGGTACAATCGAGAAGTAAGCGTTTTGTTCACCAATTTGTAAAAAAGTGAAATGGTAAAAAACATTCATCCAAAATCGGCTTTTGCAAACACATTACGGAGGGTGGCAGCGATGGCGAAACAAATTTCGAACACGCATGAGCCATGGGAAAACTATTACGGTCCGAACCTCGGATACGTACAAGAGCAGTACGAACGTTACCAGGAGGACCCGACATCGGTGGAGCCTTCCTATCGGGAGCTGTTCGAACGCTTCGGCGCACCGCCGCAGCATCGATCTTCGAACGCTTCGGCTTCTTTTGAAACGGGAGTCGCTTCGACTGATTCGCAATCATTAAAGAAAGCGGTTGCAGCAAGCAAGCTCGTATGGAACATTCGTACCTACGGGCATTTGGCTGCCGACATCGATCCGATTGGATTGGATGAACAGCCTCACGTGTCGTTCCTGGAACCCAAAGAAGTCGGTTTGTCGGAACAGGATCTGGCATCGCTTCCGGCATCGCTGATCTGGGAAGAAGCCCCGGAAGGCGTCGTAACGGGATTGGATGCGATTCGCAGGTTGCGGGAAGTATACACCGGAACGACCGCCTACGAATTTTCCCATGTGCATGACGAAAAAGAACGCGATTGGCTGAACCAACGTGCCGAGCTTCAAAAGGCTAACGGGGGATTGACGCCCGAAGAGCGCAAGGCACTGCTGGAACGCCTCGTGCAGGTCGAACAATTCGAGGAATTCCTGCACCGTACATTCGTAGGGCAAAAACGGTTCTCGATCGAAGGCATCGATATGCTCGTACCGGTGATGGACGAACTCGTGCGCGGATTTTCGAAAGCGGGCGCGGAACACGTGCTGATGGGCATGGCTCACCGCGGACGTCTGAATGTGCTGGCACACGTGCTTGGCAAACCGTATGGCCGAATTTTCTCCGAGTTCCACCATGCGCCGAATAAAGACCTCATGCCTTCAGAAGGTTCGATGGGAATCAACTTCGGCTGGACCGGGGACGTAAAGTACCACTTGGGCGAAAAACGGGCAGTCGGCGATGAAGGCAAAACGCGTCTGACGCTTGCGAACAACCCGAGTCACTTGGAATACGTCGATCCGGTTGTCGAAGGCTTTGCGCGCGCGGCGCAAGAAGATCGGAGCCAGCCCGGCTATCCGAAGCAGAACACGAATAGCGCGGCATCGATTCTTGTCCACGGCGACGCGGCTTTCCCGGGTGAAGGCGTTGTAGCGGAGACGCTCAACTTCAACCAGCTTCCGGGCTATCAAAACGGAGGAACGGTACATATCATTGCCAATAACCGGCTTGGTTTTACCACCGAAAGCGGCGATTCCCGTTCCACGCATTACGCAAGCGACTTGGCGAAAGGATACGAAATTCCGATCGTTCACGTGAATGCCGACGATCCGGAGGCTTGTATTGCAGCTGTTCGGCTGGCCTGCGAGTATCGCATGACGTTCAAAAAGGACTTCGTGATCGATCTGATCGGTTATCGCCGTTACGGCCATAACGAGACGGACGATCCGGAAACAACGCAACCGCTGATCTACAAAAAGGTCAGAGCTCACGATACCGCTGCAACTATTTTTTCAAAAAAATTGCATAAAAGCGGTTTGATTGGCGAGAGCGGTCTGGAAGAGTTGCGCGAAAAGATCGTTACTGTGTTCAAGGAAGAGTATGAACAGATGAAAAACGGCAAACAGGGCGCAAGCCATCCGTTCCCGTTTGCTTCTAGCATTGACGAGACGCCTTTGGAATCCGTAAAAACGTCGGTCGAGCTGGACAAGCTTCGTTCGATCAACGAGAATCTGCTCAAGCGCCCGGAGACGTTCAACGTATATCCAAAGCTGGAGCGTATCTTGCAACGTCGTTCCAATGCGTTGGATGACGGGGAAAAAGTAGACTGGGGACAAGCAGAGACGCTTGCTTTTGCTACGATCCTGTCGGACGGCACTCCGATTCGGATCAGCGGCCAGGATGCGGAACGTGCGACATTCGCTCACCGTAACCTGGTTCTGCATGACGCTCAAACGGGAGAGACCTATTGCCCGCTGCATGAGTTGCCTGAAGCCAAAGCTTCGTTTGCCATTCATAACAGCCCGTTGTCCGAGGCTTCCGTTATCGGTTTCGAATACGGATATAATGTCTATTCGCCGCAGACGATGGTCATTTGGGAAGCGCAGTACGGTGACTTCGCCAATGCGGGTCAGGTTCTGCTTGATCAGTTTGTTATGCCAGGACGTTCGAAATGGGCGCAAAAGTCCAGTCTGATCATGTTGCTTCCGCACGGTTACGAAGGTCAGGGACCGGAACACTCCAGCGCGAGATTGGAGCGTTACCTGCAATTGGCCGGGGAAAACAACTGTACGGTTGTGAGCTTGACCAGTGCGGCGCAGTATTTCCACTTGCTGCGCAGGCAAGCGGCGATGACGACTCGCGAGGATGCGAAGCCTCTGGTCGTTATGTCGCCGAAGAGCTTGATCCGCAATCCGCGCGTAGCTTCATCGGCTGCCGAGTTTACGGACGGACATTTCAAGCCGACCATCGAACAGGCGGGACTTGGCGAGGCTCCGGATCGTGTAACACGTGTGTTGATGTGCAGCGGCAAGATTGCAGTCGAGCTGGAAGATACCATTGAAAAAGATACTGAAGCCGACTGGAGTTGGCTGCATATTTTGAGAATCGAACAGCTTTACCCGTTCCCTGCACGTGAAGTGTCAAACTTCCTCGAACGCTTCAACAATCTCGAAGAGATTTATTGGGTTCAAGAGGAACCGCATAACATGGGCGCTTGGCGTTATATTGATCCGAATATTAGATCCGTCGCTCCAAAGGGCGTTGAAGTGAGTTACACGGGCAGACCGGAGCGTTCCAGTCCGGCGAGCGGTTACCAACACATCCATACTTTTGAGCAGCAGAAAATCATTCAGACGGCTCTTGGCCAAAATCAGAATACGCCGAAAAAAAATCAAATGAGTTTGGGGAGGTAACGCCGTGAGCGACATTAAAGTACCGGAAATGGGAGAGTCCGTTACCGAAGGCACGATTCTGCGTTGGACGGTAGCGGAAGGCGACGCCGTGCAACAAGGCGACGTGCTGCTGGAGCTGGAAACGGATAAAGTCAATCTGGAAGTCAGTGCGGAATCAAGCGGTTTGATCGAGACACGTATGCGTCAAGAAGGCGATACGGTCCAAGTCGGCGAAGTGATCGGACGTATCCGTACCGGAGACGCCGCGTCTTCGACGACGGGCACCGCTTCCGCTCCGAAAGGCGAAGAAAGCCCGGCTGCCGCAGCGGAAGCGTCGTCTCCGCCTGCTTCGTTGCCGGAAAGCCCGAAAGTCGCCGAGGCCGTCAGTCCGCCTCCTGCGGAAAGCGGCGACGCCGGAACCAAAGCTTCGCCAGCTGCGCGCAAGCTCGCACGTGAACGCGGCGTCGAGCTCGGCAGCGTGCCGAGCGCGGACCCTATCGGCCGTGTCTACTCCGGCGACGTCAAATCGTTCGCCGAAGGCGCCCCGACCTCGCAACCCCAAGCGGCGCCGCAGCCCCCGGCTGCTCCGCCGAAAGCGCCGAAAGCACCGTCGGCGATCGACCCTCTGAAGCCGGTCGAACGCCAGCGCATGTCCCGCCGCCGCCAGACGATCGCGACTCGTCTCGTCGAAGCTCAGCATAACGCAGCCATGCTGACTACATTCAATGAAGTCGACATGACGGCGATCCTGGATGTACGGAAACGTCGCAAAGACAATTTCAAGCAGAAATTCGATGTCAACCTCGGCTTCATGTCGTTCTTCACCAAAGCAGTCGTCGGCGCGCTCAAAGCGTTCCCGGCGGTTAATGCGGAGATCGACGGCGACGAGATCGTTTACAAGAAATTCTATGATATCGGTATTGCCGTATCGGCCAAAGAAGGTCTGGTTGTTCCCGTCGTTCGTGACGCCGATCGCCTGGGCTTCGCCGAAATCGAGAAATCGATCGCTGGATTGGCTACAAAAGCGCGTGATAACCAGTTGGCGTTGTCTGATCTGCAAGGCGGCACGTTTACCATCACAAACGGCGGCGTCTTCGGGTCGTTACTGTCTACGCCGATCCTAAACGCGCCTCAAGTGGGTATTCTCGGTATGCACAAGATTCAATTGCGCCCGGTAGCGATCGATGCCGAGCGTATGGAGAATCGTCCGATGATGTATATCGCTCTCTCTTATGATCACCGGATCATTGATGGCTCGGAAGCCGTAAGATTCCTTGTGAAGGTGAAGGAACTGCTGGAAGATCCGGAAAGTTTGTTGATCGAGAGCTAAAACTTGATATTCGAATCAAAGGCGAAATAAAGAAACTCCCGTTCGAACCTCGCGGTCGAACGGGAGTTTTTTGTGTGCAGATATAGCGGATCAGGATAATCGTGCTTTTTTAATGAAGATCCGGACGCGTTAACTTTGAACTCCGATAATATCGGTACAGATGAATCGCTACAATTTTTACAACCATATAAGAAGGAATAACGATCAGAATAGCAATGAAGCCACCTATCGCACCGCCGCTTAAAAGCAGGAATACCGTAGTCAAAGGATGAATGTCCAGCGCAGAGCCATAAATCATCGGCGATAATAAGTTGTTGCGCAGCATTTGCCCCAGCGCAATAACAACGACGATCCAAATCACGGTAGTCGGAGAATCGATAAAACCTACAATAACAACAGGAATTGCTCCAAGATACACCCCGATATACGGGATCATGTCGGTCAAAATGATGAACAATATCAGAAGGAGCGGATAAGGAACCCCTATAATAAGGAAACCGATTAAGTCAAAGACGCCTACGCAAGCTGCCAATAAAACACGACCGACTATAAATCCGCTTAGTGCAGCATCAATGTCTTTCGCCATATCGCGGAACGTAGGGCGAATCTTCATCGGAGCGGCTTTAAGCAGGAAGGCATATCCTTTGCGATCATCCTTCAGCATAAAGTAAAGAATCATAGGAACCGTAGAAACGACAAGGAAGATCCAAGCCACCGTAGACAATGCGCTCGTCAGCGAGTTACTGATTGAATTCAACACATTTTCGAGATAACCCGATAATTGCTGCGGAATATCGATTCCTACATCAATATCGTTAATACGAGTGCCCCAAATTTCTTGTTCCTGAACCTGAAGCATCAATAATTGTAGCTGATTGGAAAAATTTTGCGCAAGTTGGGGGAGGTTGTCGCTAAAATTCAGAAATTGCGAGCGCAGAATAGGCCACACCCAAATAGCAAACCCGGCAAACACTCCAACCGCAGCGGCATACAGCATCAATATCGACCATGGACGCTTAATATGCCAATCATTCAACTTCCGAATCGTAGGCCTGAATAAGTAGTAGAGAAAAAGCGACATTACGATAGGAAAGAAGATTAAGCTAAAAGCGGCTTTGAGCGGTGCGATAATACTTGGAATCTGAGTGAGCAGAAAAAGAATGATCAAAATGAAAATAATATGTAGGCTGGTTCGCATAAAACGATCGGATTTAAACATGAGAGCCTCCTTTGAACAGAATATGAAGGAATAAATTCAATTGAAATGAAAGCGTTTCAAAATGGTTGGAATTGGATTATTACTATATTAGGCCGCTCTTGTGTTGTATGATTGGATCTACTTCTTATTATAACCTAAGTAGCAAGAAACGATTTAGGTACAGATCTGCAAATATTCTAATATAGCGAGTTGAATTTTGTAATCATAAAATGCTTGCTATGTAGCTGTGGGCGTGATATATTCTAGGAACGGCCTTGAAAGAGCGCCCGTTCGGTTCGAATAAGTGAGCGAGTCCAAGTCGAGATCGGAAAAGAAGCTTCGCAAGAAGCTGAAAAAAGATTTCAAAAAAGACTTGCAAAACGAAAACGAACATGCTAGTATATAAGAGTTGCTGCTGTGAGCGAAACACTGAGCGGTAGAAACATGAAACACAGTTTGCTCCTTGAAAACTGAACAGTAAGTGAGTCAGAAACGAAATTCTTAGACCCCAACCGGGTAATAAGAATTGGAGTTCCCGCGATAAGCGAAAAAGGTTTAAATCTTTGAGTGGTTCGTGTTGAGAAAAAAGAGAATGAAAATTCTCGCCACGTTTTAAACGAGCACATGGTGCTTTCTTTTAAACGGTGACTTCGGTCGCCACCTTAATGGAGAGTTTGATCCTGGCTCAGGACGAACGCTGGCGGCATGCCTAATACATGCAAGT
>NZ_JBBKAR010000020.1:0-1167 GCF_037722395.1 Saccharibacillus sacchari
ATCAAGAAGGGTGATTTCAATCATTGTTTCGGCATGTTGAAAGTATTTCTTGTACATAGGATTGTAAAAGGAAAAGTTTGTCGAGAATAAATGATAACGCTTTCATTTAAAAATGTCGATCTCAGGAATATCCCAAGATCGATGTTTTTGTTTTTAAAAGGAGGATGACTTATGTTTGATTCAAACCTTGATGGAGAAGGCTACGATCTGAAAATTGATGGGTTAGAGGGATACTCAGGGAACCAGAATATTACTTTCTATGTCAAAACCCAAATGGGTGTCATTAAAGAAATCGAAGTGTTCGATCACATGTATACTGCACAGAACAAAGGTGAAGTGGATTCCCTTCTAAAATCGTTTATCGACATCTCAATATATGAGTTACACGAGGAAGAGTTCAAGGCAAAAATTTTTAGAAAAAAAGAACTTTCGGATTTAACTAATGATCTGATCGATTCAATTTTAAAAGCTTTCTACAATCGTTATTTTACTTAATATTATTGTTTGATTATTTTAAAACATCTCCTTATTTTGGTGGTTGGTGAATTTGGTGCATTTTAGATATAGTGATACGCTATTTTTGAAAAAGAACGACACTTGTATAAAGATTGGATTTGGTAACTTCTCTTTCGTTGAAGAGCCCATACATATAGAGAGAGAACTGAGTTTATTGCATTGCAAAGAAGTCGAGTATTTGAATCAGTTAAAATTTAAGGATCGTTTTTACAGTTATGTGTTGGGAAGAATAAGCGGTAAGTTTGCAGCTAAGGAACTTTATCCGTACTTTAATGAGCGGGACATATGGATAGATCATGGGGTTTTTGGACAACCTATCCTCAAACATCCTGAATTGCATAATTTACAGGTGGGTATATCGCACAGCGGGAAGCAGGGAGCAGCTATAGTGTTTCCAGAAGCTTTTCCAATGGGCATAGACATTGAATTGATGGATCCAAACAAAACAGGTTTATTGGAAAGCCAAATGACTCACTCAGAGTTGTCGAAAGTTATGAAGTTTGGCGCTGATTACCCCTTTTATGTCATGATGCTTTGGACAGCTAAAGAGTCGTTATCAAAAGTTTTGAAAACTGGACTCACTCTTTCTCTGGAGATACTTGAAATTGAAAGTATAAAGTATAAAGGGACATATTTTGAAATTAACTATAG
>NZ_JBBKAR010000021.1:0-1561 GCF_037722395.1 Saccharibacillus sacchari
ATCAGGGACTAAGTAGTGATGAGCTTATTACATATGTATTCTGCGGACATAAGCAATTAACAGAGGAGGTTGATAATAGTGAGGGAGTACTTAATGCTTGGAAGGAATGGATAAAGTGGGCTGCGAAAGAAACTATAACAATGTACGATTATAATGCTTATAAACATGGATTAGCAATTCATTCTGACACACGTGGTTTCTCTTTAGGTAACGAAATTGAGGGTCAAATCAAAGTGAGTAATGATAGTTTAAAATTCTTAAGTAAAAATAAAAAAGAAGATCGTTGGGTTTGGGAGAAAAGAGTTGTATTTACTCCGCTTGATTATAGAGGTGCATGTATATCAATCGTACAAAGTCTTATAAGAAATATCTTAACCATTGGGAAGCGCACATATCTAGGAACTGATTTTGAAAGTCTTGATTTTTTACCTAATGAAACGTGTACACCTCAGTACTTTATGAAATTATCAAATAAAGATAAGAATGAATTTGGTTTAGTAGCAAAGGGATATTCAATGGAACTTTTATATTACAAGAGAAAAGATGAAAATTAAATGATTTGCTTAAGCTATACTGTCCGCCCTTCACCTAACATAATATTCACGCTACGGACGTTCGTCCTTGGCCCGGCATTCGCCGGACACTCAGCATACGCTGAGTCGTGAATACGGGAACGTTATCGGAAATTGCTAAGAGCCTAAATAGATTGGAGAGAACTGCTTGAAGATAAAGTTAGCTTGTCGTGGATGCCAAGAAGAACGATTTAAATCAATTGATTTAACTGATGGGATTTACTATAGGTTTGAATGTGAGAATGGTCATAAGAATAATATTATTCTACAAGAATGGAAATTTGAAATACTATTTGAAATGGCATTAATGGCTTTGAAAGATGGATACACCAGAGAAGCTGTTTCTAGTTTTGCGGCTTCGCTAGAAAGGTTTTACGAATATATCATTGAAGTTATTGCAATTCGAAACGAGATTGACTCGCACCAATTCACCGATACTTGGAAATTAATGAGTACCCAATCTGAAAGGCAACTTGGTGCATTTTATACAGCGTATTTACTTCATTTTAAAGAATCCCCAATGCCTTTGCATAAAAGAAATACAGAATTTAGAAACAAGGTGATTCACAAAGGCTACATACCGACCACTGAAGAAGTTACTGATTATGGACGAGAAGTTTTTAAATATATTCTTCAAGTATTAAAGAAAATTGATTTGCACGAGTATATGCCTGCAATTCTTAAAATGACACAAAAAACAAGAGAAGCATTGAATATAGATTATTCATACGGAACAATATGTATAGTGCCAGTTCCTGTTGGATTAAAACATCACTCAAAACATTTGCTTGAGAATTTGGATTTTGATGAATTACTAAAAAGCAGAAAAGAATTTGAAGTAATGAAAGGAAGCTTTGAATAACTTAAGAAGACAGCAACATCCGATAACATAATATTCACGCTGTGGACATTCGTCCTTGATCCGGCATTCGCCGGATACTCGACATACGTCGAGTCGTGAATATAGGAACGTTATATGTAATCCCTAT
>NZ_JBBKAR010000022.1:0-81787 GCF_037722395.1 Saccharibacillus sacchari
ATGACAAAATTAATTCAATATCGTACAGTATACGTTATACAAAATAAGCCGCTGGTCTTTCCTTCCTCTACAATGCTAGTATGTAAATAGCGATTTTATTTCAATTAAGGGAGAATCATTTGAATGAATGACAATGCGAAAGCCTGGGATTTCTTTTCCGAAAAATATGAGATTGAAATAGACGATGGAGAAAAACAACTAGGTAGTGAAGTTTTAAATATTTTCAGAACTCTCAAATTAGGCAACCATGCAAAAAGTATTGAACTGGGTTGCGGGAGCGGTCATCTTTCTGCTTACCTAGCTCAACATAACTTTGAAACGTCGCTTTTCGATTTTAGTTCTGTAGCTCTTGAGAAAGCTAAGGCTTGCTATGCTAATCTGAATTTAAACGGAACTTTTATAGAAGGCGATCTATTCAGCTTAAAACCTGATTCGCAAGAATACGATATTGTTTGGAATAGCAACGTGATGGAGCATTTTAACGACGAAGAACTTCTCAGCATTCTCCAAGATCTGTTAATGTTCAATTCAAGATACTATGTATTCATTGTGCCTAACGCGTACTCTCTTCCCTACCTGTTATTCCGCTACAATAGAATGAGCAAAAAAGAATGGATCTGGGGTAACGAATACTTGAGAGATGATTATGATAAGTTCTTTAAAGCATGCGGGTATGCGATTCATTCCACGCACTATTTAGGAATGAATGTGAGCAGTTTCCAAGTTTCAGACGTGCTAAAGGATATGGCTTTCGAGTTTCCGTTTGACCATCTCTCAACTTTCGAAATGATTTCTGTCAAAGACAGCTACTTAATCGCGTATGTGCTTACAAAAGAAAACAGTTCGGTTGTTCCTGCGTTAAATCAAGCCGCCCCTGATGATACATTCTCGCATCGTTCTGTCGAATATAAAACAAGAATCTTTGATCTTTACGCAGAAAGAGAACATTTGCACTTAGCCATTCAGGATCTTGCGATGAAGCTGGATCATTTGCAACATGAGCATGCCGCGTCATTAGAGGCTTCGCAAAAATCTTATCATGCCTTACAGGAAGCGTTCGAAAAAGAAAAAAAACAACTCCATGAAGCTTTAGACGAATCAAAGCAAGCTAGCGTTAGTTTAACATCGAAATTAAATCAAAAACCGGATTTTAATAGCGAACAGGTGAATTCTCTGCAAAAACAGTTAGATGAACTACATATCAAATTCGCTAAAGCGGAAGAAGAGAAAAACAGGGCATATCAGGAAGTTTCCAATATCAAAAACTCCAATCTATGGAAATTTGCGCTTCGTTATTATAGAGTTCGCGATAAAGTCGTGCCAAAACGCTTTTTGATTAAAAAGTCCGTTTCCGCTCAAACTGCTGCGCCCGCTGCAAATCATCCGATTCAGGCAGCGACAAACGCGGTTACGAAAGCTGCTCCGCTCGTAGAGAAAAAACCTAAAGTGGATTTGAAAATCAATTCTTTTGACTATAGAAAACAAGATATTATTTTCTTATCAGTTATTGATTGGGATTTCAGATTTCAAAGACCTCAACATCTTTCTCAAAACTTAGCCAAGCTAGGGCATCGCGTATTTTACTTCAATGCAAATTTTCACTCTTCCAATGTGCATGTCAAACATCGTCAGGCCAATTTGGAAGAAGTTACACTATCCAATCATTTTGGTACGCGCATTTATGATATTGACTACAATACAAACATCAAAAAAATGGCTGAAGACTTAAATGCTATTTTAAATCCTTACCATATCCGAGATTGTACGGTAATCGTAGAATATCCAAATTGGGTTCCCGCTGCCTATTATTTAAAAGAACATTTCGGATTCAAAGTCGTCTTTGATTATATCGACGATTATAACGATTTCAAAGATACAGCCAGCGCTAGTCTTATTAGTTATACGAAAGAATTATTCGCGCTCAGCGATCTGGTTATTGCCACTTCTCAAGACCTGTATGAAAAAGCCAAACCTTTTGCCAACAAAATCGAAATCATTCGAAACGGAACTGAATTCGCCTTTTTCAACCAAGCTTCAAAACCCTCCAACAAAAAAGAGAAAAAGATCGGATATTACGGCGCTATCGCAGAATGGTTTGATACAGAAAAAATTTCGATTTTGGCAGAGAAATTACCGGATGTAGCCATTGAATTGATCGGTCACGTTAGTCATGAAGAATGTATGGAATTAAACAGGTATAAAAACGTGAAATTTTTAGGCGAAAAGAAATACACCGACTTGCCGAAGTATTTAGAAGACTATGATGTTTGTTTGATCCCGTTCAAATCAGACATTGAATTGATCAAAGCAACTAACCCTGTCAAATTTTATGAATACCTCAGTGCCGGCAAAAAAATCGTGGCAACTGAAATCCCTGAACTTGAAATATATCGAGATGAATACGTGTACTTAGCCAACTCTAATGAACAATTTTATGAGTACGTGGCAGCATGCCTAGATCAAACGGATATTCTGAAAGATTCCGACGAACTGATGCAATTGGCCGAAAAGAACGATTGGAATCAACGTTGTATCGAACTGGATCAGCATTTGCAAAATATAGCACTAAAAGTAAGCGTTGTGCTGATTACCTATAACAATTTGGATTACACCAAAAAGTGCATAGATAGCATTTTCCAAAAAACGGCCTATCCTAATTATGAACTCGTCATTGTGGATAATGATTCACAAGACGACACGCCCGCTTACCTGTTGGATCTTCAGAAAAATATGCCTAATGTCAAAGTAATCTTGAATGACCAGAATCTCGGTTTTGCTGCAGGTAACAACGTAGGGATTCGTGCTTCGGAAGGCGATTACATCATCTTACTCAATAACGACACGATTGTTACTCGCGGATGGATTAGCGGTTTGATCAAACATTTGAACAAAGATCATGTAGGCATGGTCGGCCCTGTAACGAATTCGATCGGGAATGAAGCCCAAATCTATGTAGACTACACTTCGATCGACCACATGGATCGTTTTGCGATTGATTACACAACCCAATATCAGAACCAAACCTATAGCCAAATCCCGGTACTTGCTATGTTCTGTGTAGCCTTTAAAGCAGAAATTATCAAAGAAGTCGGATATTTAGACGAAGACTACGAAGTCGGCATGTTTGAAGACGATGATTACTCGATGGCACTCAAAAAAGCGGGATATACCGTTGCATGTGCGGAAGACGTCTTTATCCATCATTTTGGCAGTGTTTCTTTTAAGAAACTGCAAGATAAAAAATACAGAGAAATTTTCGAAAGAAATAAAATGTACTTTGAAAAGAAATGGGATACGGTATGGATGCCTCACAACTATCGTAAAGATTTGGTAAAGTAACGTACAGATCACTCAATCCTTTATGTTTTTATAAAAATAAGGTTCAAGTCTTACTCAAATGAGCGAGACTTAAACCTTATTTTTGTCGAGCATAAAATAAAACGATTACGAGAAAGTCTTACTTATTTGTTTTTGCATAACGAGCGCTCTTTCTGCCCAAGTGTTTTCCGACACGAACGAAATCCGTTTTTCGGTTAGTCGCGAACAGTCCTCTTCCAAAGCTTTGATAAGCTGTGCGGAAAATTCCGCAAAGTTGCTCGCTGTATAAATATAGTCAGAGAATCGCTCCAGTCCTTCGTAATACACACTTACAACAGGCTTACCTCCGGCCAAATACTCATAAATTTTGACTGGATCTACAGCTTCGATTAAATCATTTTTTTTGAAAGGCATAATACATACGTCGAATTCTTTTAAATATATAGGTAACACTTTAAAACTAACTTCCCCTAAAAATTTCACGTTTGGAAAACGGCTGAATCGCTTAACTATGCCGGCCACTTCTATCGGACCAATCATTTGAAATTCCAAATCAGGAAACTGCTCAGCAAGTTTTTCTAAGAGATCAAAATCGAACCAATATGAAATAGCACCAAAATAACCTACAGTAGTTCTAGAGCCTGACTTTTGCGATCTAGCTTGCATAAAATGTGCACTATCTGCAGCGTTTGGAACGAAGTATACATTTTCTTTTGCTGAATATGATAGGATTCGTTGATATAACAACGGGCTGCTTGTAAAAACAACGTCAGCTGCTTGCGTCAAACGTTTTTCTTGGGATTCAATCTCTGATCTTTTTTTTGGTTCTTCGTAAAATCCTGCATGATAGTCCATACAGTCATACACAATCTTTCCTTTGTATGCTGCAGGAATTGTGTCTATATATTTAGGATGTGTGGCCCATATCATTTCGTATTCTTTTCGAGCAAGCAAGTCAGTAACAAGACTTTTAACAATACGAATATTAAGGTGGTCAATCTTTTTAAAACGGCCAAATGGTTGTACCAACACCCTTTTTAAATGTAAGTGATCATGCTTATGATTTTCAGCTTTATTTTTATTTTTTTGTTCAAGCAACCATTTCAATACACTTTTCTCATAGATATAATCTACTTCATAGCTTTTACTCAGCTCATTTGCGATATGTTGAGGACGCTGCATGATATAGTTCCAATCAATTAAGGAAAGATACAATATAGATTTCATTATGACTCCTCGTTTTCTCTAGCAACCTTCGCTTTTGAGAATACTCAATCAAACCATATAACGGTCACATATCTCATGAACATCACCATATCCTAACATACGGCCTTTTTCAATATATACCGCTTTATTACAAATTTCTTTAATTTGCTCTATGCTATGTGAGACAAATAGAACGGTAGTGCCCGCTTGCATCATCTCATGTATTCGAATCTCACATTTTTCTTGAAATTTATAATCGCCTACCGATAAGATCTCATCAATAATCAAGATATCCGGCTGTGTGACTGTAGCAATAGAAAAGCCAAGTCGAGCCAACATTCCAGATGAAAAATTTTTTATAGGCACATCAACAAAATCATGAAGTTCCGAGAAATCAATAATGCTATCAAAATGACTCTCCATATCCGCTCTGGAATATCCTAACACGGCTCCATTCAGAAAGATGTTTTCACGTGCTGTCAAATCAACATCAAATCCAGCTCCAAGTTCGATCATGGGAGCAATCGCTCCTACTGTTTTGATAGAACCGGTAGTTGGTTTCAGAACCCCGGCAATCAGTTTGAGCAACGTGCTTTTCCCGGACCCGTTCATGCCCAATAATGCCAGAGAATCGCCTTTTTCGACTTTGAACGAAACATCTTTCAATGCGACAAAAGGTTCGACAACCATCTGTTTTTTGAACATTTTAATCATGTACTCTTTGATACTGTCTACTCTCTCTTTATAGAGATTAAACTGCATGGACACATGATCAACTTCCACAATCACTTCGACCACAATGACGTTCCTTTCTATATGTGTAATATGAATTTATCTTGATTTTTGTAAAAGACGTAAGCTCCAACTGCCAGCATAACCAAGCTATAAGCTAAGCAAACTAGATTGAGACTTAATGTAGGAACCTGATTGTACATAACTACTTCTCTAAATAAATTGATAAAAGAAGTTAGCGGATTGAATTCAACGATATTTCTTATTCCTGCAGGAAGTATATCCAGAGGATAGAATACAGGAGTGAAATACATCCAAGCAGTAAGAAGAACCCCGTACAAGTGCATAATATCACGGAAGAAAACACTCAATGCCGACAGGAGTAACGAGACACCCAGTGTAAATAAAAAAATATATAATAGAGGTAATGGAACAAACAAAATTGTCCAAGTGATTTGACTTTGTGTAAAAATCATTACCAAGAGTAAAGCAACGAAAGATGCAAGTAAATTCACAAGACTAGAAAACACTTTGGATAGCGGAAACAGATATTTGGGTACATACACTTTTTTGATTAAACTTCCGTTACTCAAAATTGAGGGTAATGCCATATTAGAAGCCTCGCTGAAAAAATTGAAAATTAATTGTCCACAGAGTAAATAAACAGGAAAGTTATCAATAGAAAATCTAAAGATGTTCGAAAATACCAAGGTTAGTACAATCATCATGAGTAATGGATTAAGCAATGTCCATAAAAGACCTAATACCGAACGACGGTATTTAATTTTAATATCCCGCATCACTAATTCATTAAGCAAAAACTTGTATTTTAATACTAATTTGAACTGATCCAATTATGAGTCTCCTTTAAAAAAATCTTCTTTGTTTGATGATTCTTGCTGTAAACTTTCAAACTTACTTTTGTAGTAGTATACTGTTTCGTCTCTTTTCGAAATTTCTTCTTTACTTTTGTTGACCCAATCTAATAAAGTAGAGTTTTCCGCTTTATAGTTTTGTATTTGTGATTTTAAAGCGATTACCGACTCGTCTCTTTTCGAAATTTCTTCTTTACTTTTGTTGACCCAATCTAATAAAGTAGAGTTTTCCGCTTTATAGTTTTGTATTTGCGATTTTAAAGCGATTACCGACTCGTCTCTTTTAGATACTTCTTGTTTGGATGCTTCAAGCCAAGCAAGGTACGTTTCTTTTTCTTTAGAAAACGCCCCAATTATTTCATCTCTATGTTTGATTTCATCTTTCAATTTCCGAATCAAATGTGTTGCAGATTCAGAAGAATCAATGCCACTGCTGTCTATTTGCTTTAGATTAACTTCTTTTAACAGCTTAGATTTTGAGTTTCCATACACTATTAAAATTTGTTTTCCTGGCCAATAGGTTGGATCAGACTCAATTATTTTGAAATAAACTACTACAAAACCATTATTCTCAACAGGGAAACTTTCATAGTCAAAAGTGAAAAAATGTTCTTCTATTCTATCTTGTTCCATAAAAGGAACCATAATAATTAAAAAGTCTTTTGTATGTTCGATGATTTGATCAATCCATTTGTAAGGATTCTCAAAGTGCTCCAAGGTATTAGAGGTAAATATGATATTGTATTTTAAATTATAATCAAGCAAAGAACCTTTATAAAAGTCATATTGCGGATAATTGGATTTAGCTTTCTCGATAGCGGTTGCGGAATAATCCAATCCTTTTAAAGTTACTTCTGGTAAAAGATGGGACAAAATGTTTACTCCGTCTCCCTCAGCGCAACCCCAATCAAGTACAGAAAAATCTTTCTGCTTTCTAAGAAAATCCAGAAACTCATGAGGTAAATTTTCCAAAGCTAAGTTTGTAAAATAACTCGTTTGATTTCTCCCCCCCTTACTATCCCAATCTTTTTCAAATCGCTCATTCCAATAGTCCAGACTATTAATTCGCATCTAGTAACCTCCGTATTTACATTTTCGAATCTGAAAAGGGGCTTATAATATTCCAACGTTTCTTGTACTCTGCTAAATATCTATTTTTTCAAATTCTATGATAAAATACTTTCGTACCCTCAAGTAAAGGAGCTAAGACTTTGACTAACCAAGTATACGGCAATATGTACAACGAGTCGAGCAAAAAGGAACGAATATCCATTGAGCAAATGAATAGCGGGAGCGCCTTGATCTGGACGCTGGTATCAGCCCTCATTATATTCTTAATCTGGGCGCCTTTCCAGCAGGGATTGTTTAACGGGCAAAGCATTGATTTTGAAAAGCCGATCTATTGGGCGGGCGTTTGGGCGGCGGCGCTGTTGCTGCTTGCGGTAGTCGCGTTTTTCAAACATATGCGGATCGCGAACAAACGCGAAATCACGGCTGTAGGAGTATGGCTGCTACCTCTTACGTATATACTCTCTTCGTTCGTGGCAGTTTCGCATTATCTGGCTATGGATATGATTTTGGTGATGGGCATCAGCGCTATCTTTTTCACCATCGGCGTATTCCTGCTGCAACATCGTAGCGCCAACCGCGTCATGCGGGCGGCACTGCTCTGGACGACGTACCTGATCGTGATTTACGGCTTTATCAACTGGTTCGGCCAGCGTATGTTTGCGGGCAGTCTTGTCGGCTGGTTCTCGCATGTGGTCAGTAACGGCGTCTATACGGATGCCGTGATGACCGACTCCAACGGTTTGCGTCTGACTTCGGTCTTCCAGTACGCGAATACATACGCAGCTTTCTTGATGGCGATGCTGTTCGCGGTACTGTTCACGGCCAGCCGTTCGCTGAAACTTTACGATCGGCTGATCCACGGTTTCATGCTGGTTCCGATCATACTCTCGATCGCATTGACGTTGTCTCGCGGCGGTCTCGTGATGCTGCCGATCGTCTTCATCGTCTTGCTGCTTCTGCTCAAACCGACGCAACAATTGGTCTGGATCGTCAATTTGGCGGTTTCCGCCGCGATCTCGTTTATCGTGCTTCAGCCGATTACCGATATGGGGCTTAGCCTCAACCAGGTGTACAACGGGGCCGAAGCGTTCAAAGGTTGGGCACTGTTAATCGGAGCCTCGGCTGTCAATGCGGCGCTTATCTGGCTCAGCGGCCGATACTTACAGCCTTTGTTCGAACGCAAATTCGAAAAGTGGTCCGCGCGTCGCACGGCAAGCCTCTGGCTGCCGTTGGGCGGTCTCGTCGTCATAGCCGTATTGGCTTTCCTGTTGATTGGAACGGGACTGAAAAACGTATTGCCGGACAACGTTCGCACACGCGTCGAGAATATCAACTTCCAACAACATAGCGTGCTCGAACGGATCACTTTTTACAAAGACTCCATGAAGATGGTAGCCGATTATCCGATCTTGGGCGGCGGCGGAGGCGCTTGGGCCGTCATGTACGAAAAGTATCAAAACAACCCGTATATCAGTAACCAAACGCACAATTATTTCTTGCAGTATTTGGACGAAACCGGAATCGTAGGCATCTTGGTGCTGCTCGCTTTTCTGGTCTACGTATTTTATCAGTATCTTCGCAGTTATTACAGAGAGCAGGACGAAGAAAAAAAGCACGGTTATTTCTTCTATTTCCTGATCGCGTTCTCGATTCTGGCGCATAGTTTGCTGGATTTCAACATGAGTTACGTATACGTGAGCATCCTTGTTTTCTTCTCGCTCGGAGGAATGGCCGCCGCGATCGAAGCCGTGCCGTTGTCTCGCGTCAAAAAAACGCCTGAATCTGCAAATACCGATACGGATCTCGCGAAGCGTACCGGCATACCGACGCTGTACGCGACATGCGCGGGCGTCGTCGCCGTCGTTCTTTTGATCTTTTCCGGAAGATACGTTGCGGCGGCGGGCGATGCCCAAGAGGCTTACGCTTTGCTGCAAGGCACGGAGCAACGAAGTTACGAAGAAGTCAGGGAGCCTCTGGATCGCGCACTCAAGATACGCCCGACCGACCCGACTACGGTGTCGCAACTGGCAGCGGTGCTCCAAAGCGTCTACAGCAGTACGCAGGACGCGAATTACTTGAACGAAGCGGAAGCGTTGCTTTTGAAAGCTTACGAGCGCGAATCGCATAGCAAAGCGATACTTAATCAACTCGGCGCTATCTACGTATCGAAAAACGAACCCGAAAAAAGCTTCCGGTTGCTTGCCGATAATCTGGACAAGTTCAATTGGGATATGAGTTGGTACGAACAGGTAATCGGACAAGCCGTGACGGCAAGTTATCTTTCGCTGAATGCGGGCGATACGGAAGCTCAAAAAGCCGCCGCTCAAATAGGCATCCATACGTACAACCGCATGCTTGCCGGCGTCGAACACTTAAAGACTTTGCCCGAAGGACAACTTCAAGGCCGGGACTTCACGGTGACTTCCATGACTACGCTGAATGCCGGTAAAGCTATGTTCTTGAACGGTCAAACCGAAGAAGCGGCTGCTACGCTAAAAAACATACTGACCGACGACTTTGCGAATACCGAAAATGCGGACACCGCTCTTTGGTATTTGATCGCGCTCAAAAAGCTGGGTCAAGAAGACCCGGCCGTTTATAACAAACTTATGGACGTCAACTCTTCCGTCAAAAAGCAGATCGACGAGTTGGGTTCCAGTACCTTCTAAAAACAAGTCCAAAAAAGGCGCTTCGCATTTTCTGCGAAGCGCCTTTCCCATATCCAAACGTCTTACTTCACCAACTGCCCTCGAGTAACGCCCAACTGATTCGTCGCTTTCAGCTTGCGCCAAACTTCCGAACCGCTGATTTTGCCGCTCAAAGCGCGCGTATACAGATCAATAACTTCAAGCACCTGCTCCGGCGACTCTTCCAGGAACTCGACGCGGTAGCTCGGTACGCCCGAGTCCAGAAACTCGTTCAGGTATTCCGCGCCGGATTGCTCGATGGCGTTATACACCGTATTCCGGCAGCCTTCGTCGACGCGGACCGGGTGGGACATGCCGATGCGGTCGCGCAGCGACGCACGCTGCTCTTCGCACGGACGGCCGCAGTTCGTGAAGTCTGTACCTTCGCTCATGAATGTGCAGTACACGCAGTGCTCCGTATGGAACATTGGCAGATGCTGATGGATGACGATCTCCATCTTATCCGTCTGCGAACGTCCGAGCAGATCGACCATCTGTTGGATGTTCAGATCGTACGACGGCGTGACACGGTCGAGGCCGGCTTCCAGGAACAGGTCGACGGCTTTGTGGTTCGCCACGTTGAGCGAGAAGTCGCCGATCAGCTCGGGATGCTTCTTGTCCGGATTCTCCATCCGATGGCGCAAATAGTAGTACAGGGCGCCTGTATTGCGCACCAGCACCGCATCCGGCTCCAAACGTAGAATGTTCGCATGGTAGCCGTTTTCGTTCGGCATATGGATACGCGGCGTCGCCAATGCGATCTTTTTACCCGCAGCCCGTACAGCGGCGACAGCCGCCGGGAATTGCTTGATAAACTCAAAGTCCGCGTAGATCATCTCGACGCCGGCCTGAAGCGCGGCTTCAACCTGCGGCAGGCTACGGCACAGCGCCGTAATGCGGGCTTCCGAACGTTCGATCGGTTTTGCTGTATGCGACGAGTCGCCATACACTTCGATATCGCGATGCACGTACACCGGAGGCTTCGGACGCTCGCCGGCCAACTCGTCCACTGCGCGGCGACGCATAGCGTTCAGCTCGCGCATCGGTACGATGACGTCTCCATGCAATTGCACGTCCAGTTCTTCCAGCTGATACACGGTGCCGCCCAGACGGCCAAACTGTTCTTCCAGAATCTCATAGCCGAGCGGACGCTTTTTGGCGATTTCCAACTCCATCTCCGACTCGACGCGAACCGTAGTGCCTTTATCCATGTCCGTCCAGATCGACACCAGCGGTTGACTCGGATTCCCCATTACTTTGACGCCGAGCGGGAACACGCGGTACGGCTTCTCCGTCTCGAACGTCTGGCGCAGTCTGCGGTCCAGTGCCGGATCGTTCGTTTTCCAAATGCGATCTCCGACGTGCAGACGGCGCAGATCGACGTCGTTACGTCCCGGCACGATATCGATGACCCAGCCTTGACCGGCTTCGCCTTCGAGCTTTACGCCTTTACGGCGCACGTCGTAGACGCGACCGCCTTCTTCTTTTTTCGTCGGATCTCCCGCGTCGAACACGATGCCGTCGCCGCGCTTGAGCGGAGCTTCGATCCGGCACACGACGCCGTCGCGCAGAATCTGCTCGACCCGTCCCAGATACACGCCGCGGCTTTTCGGGAATGTGCCTTCGACCAGCTGTTTGTTATTCGTGCCGTCCAGGAAGCCGTGCGTCAGGCCGCGCGAAAAGCTTTGTTGCAGCTCGCGGATTTCTTCTTCCGAAGGCTTCGAATCATCGCCGTCGAAATAACGGTTGATCGCCGCGTTATACTTGC
Organism: Saccharibacillus sacchari; assembly: GCF_037722395.1. Classification (GTDB taxonomy): domain Bacteria; phylum Bacillota; class Bacilli; order Paenibacillales; family Paenibacillaceae; genus Saccharibacillus; species Saccharibacillus sacchari_A. Next base: position 11,658 of record NZ_JBBKAR010000022.1, read on the forward strand.
TGACCACGTTCGCGACGTACTCCGGCGTTTTCAGACGACCTTCGATTTTAAAAGAAGTCACGCCCGCTTGGATCAGCTCCGGCATGATGTCGATCGCGGCCAAGTCTTTCGGGGACAAGAGGTAGGCGATATCGCCCATCGGCTTATGCTCGCCATCCACCATCAGGTCGTACGGAAGACGGCACGCCTGCGCGCATTCGCCTCGGTTGGCCGAACGTCCGCCCCACATTTCCGACGTCAGGCATTGGCCCGAGTACGATACGCACAGCGCGCCATGCACGAAGACTTCCATCGGCAGCTTGGCTTGCTCGCCGATCTTTTGAATTTGCTTAAGGTTGTTTTCCCGCCCCAGTACGACCCGTTCCATGTTAAAAGGCTTCGTAAACTCGACCGCTTCCGGCGACGTGATCGTCATCTGCGTCGAACCGTGAATCGGGAAATCTGGCGAGATTTCGCGGATCATTTTGACCAGACCCAAATCTTGCACGATGACCGCATCCACGCCCGCCACGACGCAAGCATCGATCAGTTCATGCGCGTCTTCCAATTCGTTTTCGAATACGAGAATGTTGAACGTCAGAAATCCTTTTACCCCATAACTATGCAAAAAGCCCATGATCTCCGGCAGCTCGTCCATCCGGAAATTGTTCGCACGCGCACGCGCATTGAACTTTTCAACGCCAAAAAAGACCGCGTCCGCACCGTTGGCTACGGCGGCGCGCATGCAATCCCAGTCCCCGGCCGGTGCCAGAAGCTCGACGTCTCGTCTTGTGATTTGTTGTGTACTCATTTATCGTTATCCTCCCGCGCACCGCTTCGAGAAAATCTTTCTCCAGCGGGCCGCATGTACTGAATCTTATTTATTATCGTCACGACCTACACTACATTTTAATTTTTAACTTATCTATTGTAGCAGAGTCGCGGGGGTATTGACAGGGTTTAAGGGGAACGAGTGAACAAAAAAAGAGACGCAAACGGGTGTAACCGCGCGTCCTTGCGTGAAAGCGTTTATTCGCCGAGCATGATTCATGCCGGATTCAAAACGCCAATTCCCGATCATACCGGAAATCGTAACCCCAGCCGCTTCCGTCTTTTAACGACAGGCTGAACATGTACGAATTACCGTCGTTTCCTCTACCCGCGAACATCATGCGATCGTCGGAAGGAGTATAGCTTTCGATGTCCTTCAGATGTGTATCGGCTGTCCAAAGCACTGTGGCACCTTCAAGGTCTACGGCACTAATCAGAAGGTTAGCGTCGACTGCGAGACTGGAATAGTGAGCGACCAGGAACACTTCGTGTCCGCCTGACGTCTCCGTGTAATGAAAAGGCGGCACCGGCGTCCCTCCGTTTTGAATCAACAGGGAGCGGGCGACATTGTCGTACACCGTTTCCTTTTCCCGATAGCTCTCGCGGGCGGCGTCATAGGCGTCACGCTTGGCATAATACTCGTCGATCCGTCGATTTTCTTCCGCCTTGTAGCTCTCGTACTGCTCGATCGTCATCCGCGAAGGCCAATCGATGCTCTCCGGCGAGTCGGGCATGGCAGGTTCTTTTTTTATCGATGAATAGTCCGGAAAGCCGGTCAGCGTATACGGATCGTTCGAGTCTGCGGCGTCTCGTCGCAAATCGCTGAGGAACGCCCCTCGCAGAAAGACTTGATCGATAAGCGGCTCCAAATCCTTCACCGCGACTTCTCCTCCTGCCAGCAGCGAGCCGGTGTAGATGCGTCTGCGCATATCCTGAGTGTCGGACGACGCATTGGGCGATTCTTCTTGCGCGAACGTCCCTTCGTCAAGCTGTTGCGCCGTTTCTTCATTCGCGAAAAATCGATACTTGCCGTCTTTTTGTCCCGACGGAACGATCGATAAACGATCCGAGGCGTATACGTTGTCCGACTCGTCGCTTTTAAAATAATCGGAAAGCTTGGCACTGGAGGCACCGCCCTCAAGCGTATCGGGACGGATGAAGTACAACCCGCCGTCCAGTCCCCGGAATACGACCATTTGATGCTTTTCGTCCCATGCGTAGCTGTTCGACTCTTCCGGGAACTGCCCTTGCAGCTCCGCGTTGGACGACTCCATCTTACCGATGTCGGCCGCTTCGCTTCCGTCCGACTTGTTCAATATAAGCGGACCCGAGCCGTCGAACACCACGATACGTTCTTCCGTTTGTCCCATAAGATAAGGGGCGTAAGCGCGACCGATACCTTTTTTCCAGATCGGTTCGCCCGTTTCCTCGTTCAGGGCATAGACATACGATTTGCTGGAACCTGTCGTGATCCCCCTCTCGGACGAATTGGCGATAAACTTGTCGATCAGCACTACCGAGGTCTGCATGCCTTCGTATTCATAAGACAGCGTACTAGAGGAGATGGTCGCGCTGTCCGAACTGCCGAGCGCCAACGTCAAGACCAGGAACAGAATGACCGGAAAAGCAAGACCCGCCAAGCTTCCCAAAAACCATCCGGACAACTTTTTCGAAAACTTGGGACGTGGCGCTTCATCCCGAATATCCCGCGGCTGCGCAATCGTACGCATAATCCCTCGAATCAGGGCAAGAAGCGAAAGGGCAATGAGTATATAGATAATCGTAAGAAACACATTATGCCAGATCGAATCGTTGTACCGGAACGCCAGAAAAATCTTTTCCCAAAATGAAGGGGCCATGCCGAAAAATCTCCTTTCCGTATTGCGGGTTTTCGTTACCTTGTTTATTACGACAAGTAAATACGAACCGTTTCGCCGCTATGTTAACCGTTAACGGCATGAGGCTGCATCCGAACCGGACGCGTTCACTGTTCCCATCGCGTGGAGACCAAGGATACGAAAGTCGAATTTCACATACAAAAAAACGACTGACCGCGGAAATTCCGGGCCAGTCGTTCAACTTATACGGATTCTCTCCTATCCCGAAACCTTTGATAGATCCGGCATACGTCATCGGGATTCGATGGAGAGCACGTACTTGCCCGTCAGCGGGCCGGCTTGCTTGCAAATAAACGCCGACACGTGCCGAAGCTTGCCTATTTCATTGTTTATTTGACAGGGAGGAACTTGAACGATTGAAGCGTACGCTCGATGCCGTTCAATTGCTCCGGCGTTGCGGTTCCCCGATCCAACTGATGATGAATCCAATAGGTCTTGTCTTGATGGCGGAAGTAGATATCCTCGGCCTGATACGGATTGCCGTTCGTTCCTGTGCCTGTGTACGTGATACGAATAGCCGGAACACCTGCGATTGTCGTGCGTTTCGGCGCTTCGTAGGTCAGCGTCGGATCATCCAGCTTCAGCTCGGCATAATTGCGTACGGCTTGAGCCGCCGAAGCCTCCAATCCCGTCTCGACATTGCTCACGCGCAGAGACCCGCCCGGAATGAAGTAACGCATGTCCAGCTGCGCGCTGTCGGAAGCCTGCGTGCTCCAATACGCGGGAACGGTAAACAGGAAATCCGGCGTGCTTTGCGTGACGTCCAGCTTTTTGTTTTTGAGATACGAGATTTGTCCGAGCTTTCCGAAGCCCGAAGGGACAACGTCGAAATCAATCTCCAGCGATTGGACGATCTTAAGGAACGTCTGCTTGTTATAAGCGCCTTCCGGAGCCGAATAGCGCAGCACGTAGAAGTAGCCTTCGTTTTCAAGCACAAGCCAGTTCCAGTAGTAATTCCCGCCGCCCAGATCGTAAACCAAACTCTCGATCAGAGCATCCTGTCCCGAGGCTTTCACCGGTTCGGTCGTCATCGGCTTTGCCGCTTCCGGCAAAAAGACTTCGTTCGTTTGCTTTTGCATGAAGTCATGCCAGTTCGCCAGGCTGTCCGCTCCCGATCCTTCTACACTAACGGCATGCAAGGATAAAAACGAACCGTCTTTGGCCGAATACTCCAATTGTCCGCTGCCCGTAGGCGTCCATGTTGCGGGCACCTTAAGGTTCACGCCGTAATCGTACGAAGCCGCGTCAGCAAATCCGTTTTTGGCTTTCGACAAATCTTCTGTTTTGATCCCCTGCGTGTCGAACGACGGACGGAACGAATTCAGTAAATCTGTCCATTGGTCAAACTCGCGATAGTCTTCGATCAAGGAATCGCCCATATACAACGAAAAGACTTTCCCTTTGTCGTAATAACGGCGGGACTCCCAATAGATGCCGTCCGCGTCGCGTGCGATCACTTGTGCATAAGGCATCACCGCATTCGGGAAGGTTTGCCGGTCGATAAGCGTTTCTCCCGAGCTGAGCGATTCCTGTTCCAATTGCTCCAGCATGTCGGTTACGGACACGTTCTGATCTTCTTCCCACACATAAATTTGCAGCACATAGGAACCATCCAGATCGCCGATCATGGCGGAAAACTCGTCGTCTCCCGGCTGTGCGACCGTGTCTGCCGGATAGTCGATCGACCAGTTCGCATAGCTGCTGCCGACCCGAGCCGTTGCCGGCGCTTCAGCTTCGTTTTCCGAAGAGTTCTGTCCAGGAACGCCGGTATCCGATATCAGCGTTACGGTCAGGGTTCCCGAAGAAAACTTCACGGTGGCTTTCAGCATATCGGTGACCGGACGCATAGGTACCATCAACGTTCCGTTCTTCATTACAGGCGCAGCCGCAAGGGTTGTCTTCTTGCCGTTCACCCAGGCCGTTTTGCTTCCGATTTTAAAAGTAACCGTGTGCGCGCCTTGCGATAAACGAACGGTGTCGTCCCCTTCCAGGCGGCTTGTTGTACCAAATGCCCGTTGGAATACGCCAAGCGGCACCATAGTCATTCCATTTTGCACATAAGGCTTTTCGATCGTCTGCTTCTCGCCGTTGATAAGTGCCGACGTGCTTCCGATCCGTACTTGCAGCGCCAGCGTCGTTTGTTCGGCTGCGAGTGCAGGTACAGCCATTCCGATCGCAAGCAGCAGCGCGAACAGAAGCACCATGCCTTTTTTCGCCAATTTCAATCGTTCTCCTCCTTTTTCGCTCTGCCTTGCCGGCTTGCTTCGCTTGAGTCTATTCGCTGGTCAAAACGACTTTGCGCTCTACGATGTCTCCCCCGGATTGCATGAGCACACGTACCGTCTGCCCTGGAGAGTATGTTTTCATCAGCTCGTTCAGATCCACAAGCGCCGTAATGCGATGCCCGGCCACGCTGTACAAAACGTCGCCTTCCTTGACTCCGGCCGCAGCCGCTTCGTCGGATAACACTTCAGTTACGGTTAACGGATCGTCCGAAGGCAGGCCAACCGTGGCGGAGAAGCTTTCTTCGAGCCCAAGCCCCAGACTTGCACGAATCACTTCTCCTTGTTTGAACAGTTGGTCGACGATGTATTGTACCGTGCCAGCAGGAATGGTGAAGCCTGTATTATCAATATCTACGGCTGCGAATTTCATGGAGTTGATGCCGACGATTTCGCCGCGCATATTGACCAGAGGACCGCCGCTATTGCCTGGATTGATGGTCGCATCGGTCTGAATCAGTCGATACTCCGCACCAGCCGCGCGATTGAGACCGCTGATGATGCCCAGCGTGGCCGAATTTCGCAGCGACAACGATACAGGCGTTCCGATCGCGATCACCTGCTCGCCCACCAATGTTTTTTCGTTGGAGGAAACGAATTTTACGGGTTTGAAGCCTGTTACATTGATACGGATCAAAGCAATATCGCTCACCGGATCGCTGTAAACTTCACGTACCTTATACGATTTCCCTTCCGATGTAACGACCTGAATATTCTCCATCTCGTCCACCACATGGGCATTCGTCACGATCCAGCCGTTCGAGCGGATGATAACGCCCGAACCGTGCGCCAATTCGTATCCGTCTTCGCTGCCCCCGTAATCACTCCATTCGTCCACGTACTCCGAAGAGACTTCGCCGATGATCCCGACGACCGAAGGAGATACCTGTGCAATAATTTGAGGTACAGTCTTCGAGGAGGTCGTTCCCGACGATTTTGCCGCCGCGCTCGCTTCTGCTTGCGGCAAAAAGCCAACACCGCCGATTCCGATTGCTCCTGACAGCAGCAGACAAGCCACTTTCGTTCTCCTTTTTCTCATCCCGTCGACAACCCTCTTTCTTCGCATGTCCGGAAATCCGGCACAATCCATCCAACCTTAACACATTTAGTCAGCTAGCCGCCAGGGAACAACGGCTTGCAGTCGCTTGGCCTATATGCAATCCATTTTATTCCATTCCAATCAAAAAAAGAAGGCCTTCTTAATCCTTCATGTAAGAGGCGCTTCTAATCCCGCTGGAGCATATATTCAAATCTCGACGAAAGTGGATTTGGGGGTACGTTCATTTTTTAAAAATTTCCTTATTAACCTTTTACACCGTTCACTAAGCCCGATAAACGTTCTATGTATAACTTCCGAAAAAATGTCGAACCTATCGTCTTATATGTAGAAAGCGGCCGCCAGTACTCTGTACTAGGCCAAGCAGCCGCTTTTTTGTTTGAATGACTTCGTATTGCTATTAATCGCCCGAAGGCAGAGGGTTGGATTGCAGCTCCCGGCGGGTGCGTTCCGTATCCCGTTCCAGAACCGGAGCCAGATAATGACCGGTATACGATCCTTTTACCTTGGCTACTTCTTCCGGCGTACCTGTTGCCACGACGTCGCCGCCGCCGCTTCCGCCTTCCGGTCCCATATCGATCAAATAATCGGCCGTCTTGATCACGTCCAGATTATGCTCGATTACGAGTACCGTATCGCCGGACTCGACCAGACGATGCAGCACGCTTAGCAGGCGGTCGATATCGTCGACGTGCAGGCCGGTTGTCGGTTCGTCGAGAATGTAGATCGTTTTGCCCGTGCTGCGACGGTGCAGCTCGGAAGCCAGCTTCACGCGCTGCGCTTCGCCGCCCGAAAGCGTCGTAGCCGGTTGCCCCATTTTCACATAGCCGAGACCCACGTCCAGCAGCGTTTGCAGCTTGCGGCTGATCTTCGGTACGTTTTGGAAAAATTCGACCGCGTCTTCGATCGTCATTTCCAGCACGTCCGCGATGTTTTTGTTTTTATATTTCACTTCCAGCGTTTCGCGGTTGTACCGTTTGCCTTTGCAGACTTCGCACGGGACGTAGATGTCCGGCAGGAAGTGCATCTCGATTTTGATAATGCCGTCGCCTTTGCACGCTTCGCAGCGGCCGCCTTTCGTATTGAAGCTGAAGCGGCCCTTCTGGTATCCGCGTACTTTCGCTTCGTTCGTCGTAGCGAACAGATCGCGAATATTATCGAATACGCCGGTATACGTCGCCGGATTCGAACGCGGAGTCCGGCCGATCGGCGATTGGTCGACGTCGACGACTTTATCGATATGCTCCAGGCCGCGGATTTCTTTGTGCTTGCCCGGTTTCACGCGAGCACGATTGAGATCGCGCGCCAGCGCTTTGTGCAGGACGCCGTTGACGAGCGACGATTTGCCGGAACCGGAAACGCCCGTGACCGCGGAGAACAATCCGATCGGAATTTTGACATTGACATTGTTCAGGTTGTTTTCTTTCGCGCCGCGAATCTCCAACCAACGCTCGCCCGGCTGGCGGCGCTCAAGCGGAACCTCGATAAATCGGCGCCCGCTCAAGTATTGTCCGGTCAACGAGTCCGGATTGTCCATGACTTCCTGCGGCGTACCTTCGGCGATAACCTGACCGCCGTGTACGCCAGCGCCCGGACCGATATCGATGATATAGTCGCAAGCCATCATTGTATCTTCGTCATGCTCGACCACGATCAGCGTGTTGCCCAGATCGCGCATATGCAGCAGCGTCTTGATCAATCGGTCGTTGTCGCGCTGGTGCAGACCGATACTCGGCTCGTCCAGGATATACAAGACCCCCATCAGGCTGGAGCCGATTTGCGTCGCCAGACGAATGCGCTGCGCTTCGCCGCCCGAGAGCGTTCCGGCCGCACGGCTAAGCGTCAGATACGTCAGGCCGACGTTTTCTAGGAATCCGAGGCGGCTGCATACTTCTTTCAGAATCAGGTTCGCGATCGAACGTTCTTTTTCCGTCAGTTCCAGCGCGTTGAAGAATTCGGTTGCTTTCGAGATCGACAGATCCGTAACGTGCGAGATATTGACTCCACCTACGGTAACGGCCAGAATCTCGCGCTTCAGACGCTGACCTTTGCAAGTACCGCAAGGCTTGGTGCCCATAAAGCCTTCGATATATTCGCGCATACTGTCCGAAGAAGTGTCGCGGTAGCGGCGCTCCAGGTTCGGAATGATGCCCTCGAACGCAACCGTAACTTCCTTGCTGCGACCGAAATCGCCTTCGTAACGGAATTTGATCTTCTGACCGTCGGTTCCGTACAGGATTTTGTTTTTCTGATCATTCGTCAGCTCCGATACCGGAACGTTCGTCGGAATTCCGTAATGCTCGCACATCGAGGCCAAGAACTGCGGATAGTAATTGGACAAACCGCCGCTCCATGCCGTAAATGCGCCTTCTTCGATCGACTTGCGTTCGTCCGGCACCAGCAGTTCGGGATCGACGACCATTTTGACGCCGAGGCCGTCGCAGTCCGGGCAAGCGCCGAACGGGCTGTTGAACGAGAACATGCGCGGCGCAAGCTCTTCCATGCTGAATCCGCAGATTGGGCAAGCGAAGTTGGAACTGAAGCGAAGTTCTTCCTGACCGATAATATCGACCAGAAGCTGGCCGCCCGACAGCTTCAATGCCGTTTCGATCGAGTCCGCCAACCGGGTCTGCACGTCGTCCTTGATCACGATCCGGTCGACGACGACCTCGATCGTATGCTTTTTGTTTTTTTCCAGCTCGATGCTTTCCGCCAGATCGCGCAACTCGCCGTCGACGCGGACGCGGACGAAGCCCTGCTTGGATACTTCGGTAAACAAGCTTTTATGCTCGCCTTTTTTGCCGGAAATGACCGGAGCCAGAATTTGCAGCCGCGTCTTCTCCGGGAACTGCATAATCCGGTCCACCATCTGCTCGACCGTTTGCGACGTGATCTCTACGCCATGATCCGGGCAATGCGGCTTGCCGATCCGGGCAAACAGCAAACGCAGATAGTCGTAAATCTCCGTAACCGTACCTACCGTCGAACGCGGGTTGCGGCTTGTTGTTTTCTGGTCAATCGAGATTGCCGGCGATAACCCGTCGATCGAATCGACATCCGGCTTTTCCATCTGACCCAGGAACTGACGCGCGTACGCCGATAAAGACTCGACATAACGGCGCTGCCCCTCGGCGTAGATGGTATCAAACGCAAGCGAGGACTTACCCGAGCCGCTAAGGCCCGTCAGGACGACGAAACGATCTCGCGGGATCGTGACGTCGATGTTTTTCAAGTTGTGTGCTCTGGCACCTTTGATTACGATATTTTCGCTTGCCACCGGCCTCAACCTCCACATCTATTAACTTGTCAACTCTTAATCATCTGTTTTATTGGCATGACTTTCTATTAGGAAAAGACTTCTGCGACGGGGATCGGTGGGGTTCGTGCGTTGGAGACGCTACGGGTCCGGTGGGTTCCTTACGATCGCGTGTCGAATTCGGATTTTTTCATTTGACTTTATAAGGTGAAAATCCGAATTCAAAGGCGAGCGCTTCGCTTCTTCAGGAACCCACCTCCCCCTCCGCTCCTACCCGCCGTACGCCCAAGGTCGCCGCAGGTCTTTTTTTGTAGGAAGTCGTTTTGGGTCTTTCTTTTTGTAGGGATTTCGTTTTTTATTTAAAAGCACTTGATAGAGTAGTTTGACCAACCTTAATCATAGGTTTACGTTCGGCTGAAACGCACACGCTTTAGGTGCGTTTCAGGTGGGCGTAACCTTATATTTAACTTGGTCAAGCTACTAGCGTCAGCGTTGGTCCAGCTGTTTCAGAAGATCCTTTTCGTCGCGGAGCGGCGGGCGGAGGGAGGGATTGAGTGAAAGACGCCTTTGAACTCGGAAAGCTTCCTCTAAAGTTCCAATCAGGCTTTCCGGGTGAGACAGCGGCTTGAACCAATTCCTCCCGCAGCCTGCCCCTTCCAAAAACTTCGCCCTCAACCGGCGCTCCGGACCGCTACTCTGCGCGAAGCTCGAGTAGCGCGTCGCGTAGTTCGGCCGCCCGCTCGAAGTTGAGATTTTTGGCCGCTTCTTTCATTTCTTTCTCGATCCGCATCGCCATCTTCTCGCGTTCTTTCTTCGTCATCTTGCCTTCCGCGCCTGTCAGGAAGTCGGAACTTGCGTCGGCGGCCTTCGTGGCTTCGATCACGTCGCGGACCTTTTTCTTGATCGTTTGCGGCGTGATGCCGTGCTGCTCGTTGTACGCGATCTGAATCTCGCGGCGGCGCTCGGTTTCTTTCATCGCCTTGTCCATCGAATCGGTGATCTTGTCAGCATATAGGATGACGCGACCGTCAGAGTTCCGCGCGGCGCGGCCGATGGTCTGGATCAGCGAGCGCTCGGAGCGCAGGAAGCCTTCTTTGTCCGCATCCAGAATGGTCACGAGCGACACTTCCGGCAAGTCGAGACCTTCCCGCAGCAAGTTGATGCCGACGAGAACATGGAAGACGCCAAGACGCAGGTCACGCAAAATGGCGATACGTTCCAGCGTTTTGATATCCGAGTGCAGATAGCGAACCTTGATGCCGACTTCCTTGAGATAATCGGTCAGGTCTTCGGACATCTTCTTGGTCAGCGTGGTCACCAGTACGCGCTCGTCCTTCTCGATCCGGTCTCGGATCTCGCCGATCAGGTCGTCGATCTGTCCTTCCGTCTTGCGGACATCGATGATCGGATCAAGCAGACCTGTCGGCCGGATGATCTGTTCGACCATCGTGTTGCAATGCTCCATCTCGTAAGGCCCCGGCGTTGCGGAGACATAGATGAGCTGGTTCGCTTTGTCTTCGAACTCCTCGAACTTCAGCGGACGGTTGTCCAAAGCCGAAGGGAGACGGAAGCCGTAATCGACGAGCACGTTTTTACGCGCCTGGTCGCCGTTGTACATCGCCCGGATTTGCGGAAGCGTCACGTGCGACTCGTCGATCACGATCAGCAGATCGTCCGGGAAGTAATCCATGAGCGTGTACGGCGTGGCTCCGCGCTCGCGGAAGGTCAACGGTCCCGAATAGTTCTCGATACCGGAGCAGAAGCCGACTTCCTTCATCATCTCGATATCGTAGCGCGTACGCTGCTCCAAGCGCTGCGCTTCCAGCAACTTGCCTTGTTCCTTGAACACTGCGAGACGTTCTTCCAACTCCCGCTCGATGTTCGTAATGGCCACGCGCATTTTTTCCTCGCGGGTGACAAAGTGAGAAGCCGGGAAGATCGCGATATGGTCGCGCTCGCCCGTAATCTCGCCGGTCAGCACATTGATCTCGCTGATCCGCTCGATCTCGTCGCCGAACAACTCAATGCGTACCGCATGCTCTTCGCGCGAAGCCGGGAAAATCTCGACCACATCGCCGCGCACGCGGAACGTACCCCGAACGAAGTTGATATCGTTGCGTTGGTATTGAATATCGACCAGACGCGATAAAATATCCTGACGCGACTTTTCCATCCCTACGCGCAACGAAAGCAGCAGGTTGCCGTATTCTTCCGGGGAACCGAGACCGTAAATGCAGGATACGCTCGCCACGATCACCACGTCGCGACGTTCAAATAACGAACTCGTCGCGGAGTGGCGCAGCCGGTCGATTTCTTCGTTGATACTGGAATCCTTTTCGATGTACGTGTCCGAAGAAGGGACGTACGCTTCCGGTTGGAAATAATCATAGTAGCTGACAAAGTAGTCGACAGAGTTGTTCGGCAGGAATTCTTTGAACTCGCTCGCAAGCTGCGCTGCCAGTGTTTTGTTATGGGCAATGACGAGCGTCGGACGATTGAGCTTGGAAATGGTTTGCGCAATCGTAAACGTCTTGCCGGTACCGGTCGCGCCAAGCAGCGTCTGATGCTTTTTGCCTGCTTGTACGCCTTCAACCAACTGCTCGATCGCTTTTGGCTGGTCACCCTGAGGCGAAAATTCCGAGACAATCTCGAACGCCTTATTACTGATTACAATATCGCTCATTGGCCCTATTTCACCCTCATCATTTGAAGTGATAGTATTTGTAGCAGAGAATACGAAAAAAACCGACGTATCGCTTTCGTTTGACACGCCGTCGGGATGCTTTATATTGTACATAACCACTTTTTCGCGCGGAGAACGAAGCATCAAAGCCTTCACCGTACTCCAAAGTCGCGAAAATGCCTATTCCACGGGCTTTTTGCACCCTTTTTCGGGATTCGCAAAAAAAACGGCAATGCTTTTACGAGGTGGATCGCACCCGGGAAGAAAGCCTGCCGACACGCAAAACCGAGGCGGGTTATCGTTGACAAAGTACTCTGAACTTTAAGGAAAAAGACGCCTTAAATCGACGAAAAGGATTCGCTCTTCGCCCGTTCAAACCTTCCGCAATAAGAATGCGTGTTCCCGTTAAGTATACTCTTTTTCTCTAACCGATGCAATTATTTATGAAAATGAACTAGACCCTTGCAACACTTATTTCAAGCTTTTGCCGCAGAGAGGAACGAACGCATGGATATCACTACGATTATCGGAATCATTGTCGGTTTTGCCGCGCTGATCGGAGGTTTTTTATTGGAAGGCGGACAAGCCGGCGGCCTGCTGCAAGGCGCTGCCGCATTGATCGTGTTCGGCGGAACGGCAGCGGCTGTCGCGATCAGCTTTCCGTGGAAAAGACTCCGCACCTTGCCCGAAGCGCTGAAGTTGGCCTTTTTCCCGCAATCCATGAACGCCGAGCAATTGATCGACGATCTGGCGGATATGGCCTATACCGCGCGCCGTACGGGCATGCTTGCGTTGGAGAAAACGGCGGAAAGCCATGAGAATCCGTTTATGCGCGAAGGTCTCGGTCTGATCGTGGACGGAGGCGATCAACCGCTTATCCGGCGCATTCTCGAACTGGAGATCGACAAAAGGCAGGAACGGTTCGACGGGTACGCCAAAATTTTCGAATCCGCAGGCGGTTACGCTCCTACGATGGGGATCATCGGAACCGTAATGGGTCTGATCCGCGTACTCGGCAGCCTGGCGGAACCCGCTAATCTCGGTTCTTCCATCGCGGTCGCTTTTATCGCAACCCTGTATGGAGTAGCCAGCGCCAACCTGATTTTCCTGCCGATCGCATCCAAGATCCGCGCACGCGGAGAAGAGGAGGTCCAAGTGATGGAGATGATGCTGGAAGGCCTGCTTGCTGTTCAGAACGCCGAAAATCCGAATTTGGTCCGCAAAAAGTTGGCGACGTATCTGGACGATTATAAGGATGAAAAACCGGTCGGGGCGGATCAGCGATGAGCAGACGCCGCCGCGCGAAAAAGGAAGGACCTTCCCACCAGCAGGAACGTTGGCTGATTACGTACGCCGACTTGCTGACGCTGCTGCTGATCTTTTTTGTCATCATGTATGGGGTGAGTTCCGTGGATGCGGAGAAATACGCCGCCGTCTCTTCCTCTTTGCAAACGACATTCCAAGCCGGAACCAACATTCTGGATGGAGGTCCGAAGATTACAGGCGAGAGCGGTCAACAGCTTCCCGGTAGCGAGGGAGACGATGAAGGGCAAGCCGGAGACGATCAAGGAGCGGAGATTGTACCGGATGAACCTGATGAGGAACAACCCACCGAGCGCGAGCTGCAATTCCGGGAACAGGAACGGCAACTCGCAGGCTTTCTTCAGACGATCAACTCGTATATTGCGGAAAACGGCCTGGAGGATCAGATTTTCGTCGCCGACAAACCTCAGGGGATCTCGATCACGCTCAGTGACCGCTTCTTGTTCGACGTAGGCCGGGCCAATCTGAAAAGCGGCGCATCGGGCGTCTTGGATCGGTTGTCCAGTCTGTTCGGCACGGTCGACGCGACGATCAGCATCGAAGGCCATACGGACAATCAACCGATCACGGGCGGACGGTATGTCGATAACTGGGAACTGTCCGGCGACCGGGCTTTGTCCGTGCTTCGTTACTTCATTGACGCGCGAGGCTTGAAGCCGTCGCAATTCCAGTACGCCGGATACGCGGATACGCGGCCCGTAGGCAACAACGCCACCGCTCAAGGCCGCCAGCAAAATCGCCGCGTTGAAATCACCGTGCTGCGACAATTGCAGTCGGATGAAGCGGCCACGCCTTAAGATGAACGGAACATTCGTCGCCGAACGCCAAACGCACTCAACCTGCATCAAAAAGGACTGTTTTCAAGCCGATTCCCGGCGAGAAAACAGTCCTTTTCGATATGCGACCCGGCAACGAAAGTTGTATAGGCGATCGAATCGTTCAAACCGCTTTTGCGATCCGTTAGATCGATCCGCTCCTCCCACTCACATCTAAGCGACTGGATTCAGGTCTTTTCCGTCAAGTTCAGGCTTCTGTTCCGCATGCTCGACCTGGGCGGAAGCTTCCGTATTTTCCGAAACGACGGAATCGTCACCGGCATCGGAAATCGCTTGATCACGATTCTCCAACGTGAAACGCGACAATGTTTGTTGAAGTTCTTCCGCCAACTGCGACAAAAATTGCGCGGAACTTTGCACTTCTTCCATCGTCGACAACTGCTCTTCGCCTGCCGCGCTGACTTCCTCGATCCCCGCCGCCCCTTGCTGGGCGATGGAACTGACTTCGCGCATCGCGTCGGCGATTCTCGCCGTTTGGCTTGTCAGCACGGCGATCAGTTCGCCTGCTTCCCCCGTCTCCTGACGCACTCCGGCGACCGACCTGCGAATCCGGCCGAACACTTCCGAGATTTCCCGGCCGCTTTCCACGCCGAGTTTCGCGCGGTCCGCGCCTTCGTTCAGCGAGACGACGGCCGCTTCCGACTCTTCCCGGATCGCTGCGATAATATCGCTGATCGTGCGCGTGGAATTCGCCGAGCTTTCGGCCAGATTGCGGATTTCCTGCGCCACGACCGCGAACCCGCGTCCGGCTTCTCCGGCACGCGCCGCTTCGATCGAAGCGTTAAGCGACAGCAGGTTCGTTTGACGCGCAACCTGATCGATCAACACCGCCGCGGCTCCGATCTCTTCGGAGCGCTGGCGCAAACCGGTCACGACGTCGAGCGCATGCGCGACACTGGTGTCGATCTCGTTTATGCGGCTGAGCGTTTTTTGCACTTCTTCGCTACCCAACTCGGCGGCCGTATTGGCGGCCTGCACCGAGCCTGCGATCTCTTCCCCGCTCCGGCCCAGACGCTGCATATTGATCTCCATCTCGTCCACGAATCCGCTGACGCTGCTTACCGTTTTGGCCTGTGTCTCGAATCCGGCGGACAATTCCGAAGAGGACGTCGCGATATGTCCCGCCGCGCCTGTCGTTTGTTCCGCGCTTGCCGCAAGCTGCTGCGAAGAAGCCGACAACGTCACGGCACTCTCGTCCACGCGACGAATCATGTCGCGCAGCCCGTCGATCATACGGTTGAAGGATTGAGTCACCTGCCCGATCTCGTCGCGCGACAGATACGTTCCTTGCACGCTGAGATCGCCGCTTTCCGCGCGCTGCATCATACGCTGCATATCGCTCAACGGCTTGGATACGAGGCGCGAAATAAGCAGCCCGAACCCGGCAATCAGAAGAATGCCTATTCCGATGCAGATGATGATCAGGATCGTGGAGCTTTGCGCCAAGTCGAGAGAGGAAGCGTTATTGCTTTGCGCTTCGCGCAGCAACTGCGAATTGAGTTTGTTCACGACCAGATTGACCTGCTCGCGAATCGGTTGAAGCTCGGATTGGAACATCGCGTACGCTTCCTGGCTTTGGCTTCTCGTCGCCAGATCCACAATACGCGAACGCACGTTGAAATAGTCCGGCATTAATGTATTGTATTCCTCGTACAACGCTCTCGAAGCGCTGCTGAGCGAAATTTTTTCCAGTTCGGAATAAGCCATCGCGTTGCGTGCCGTTCGGTCGCTGATACTCAACGACAGATTTTGGTTCGCCGTGTAATCGGAGTTCAGCATCATCTCCATCACATAAGCTTCGATCGCACTGTTGTTCGAACTGACCTGCCCGATCGCATTGAGCGACCTCAAGTTGTTCTGGTACATATTTTCCGACGCTTCGGCCATCTGCTTCATCGTTGAAAATCCGGCGTAACCGATCACCAGCAGCATCACTCCCGACAGCAGAGTCAGCAATAAAATCTTGGTTTTGACTTTGAGATTCCTCATGTGGTCCATCGCCTCCTCGGCTAGTCTGAAAGTCCTTATCCCGCTAGGGTTTCTTTATTTTATCAGCTTCCCGTAAAATCTGTGCAAGAATTTTATGAAGAAAGCACCTATTTTTCAAACATTTTTGACGTAAGCGCCTTCATAACGGGAAGTCGAACATAGGCCGAAAGGATGATGTCAGATTCCTCTTTTTTCAGCGTATCAAAAAGGGTTGTCGCAGTGCCGAACTCTCGGCAAAACGACAACCCTTTCCTTTTCCCAGGCTACCTTGCGATAAAACAGATCTACTCGGTTTTGGCTATATCGGATGCTTGGGCATGGCCGACTGTTTCTTGCGATTCAACGGCTTTCGATACCTCGATCAACGGCGGCTCGGACTCGGGTTCGGGCAAAAAACGTCCTGGTTCAATCCGAGTATTCCATAAGCCGGGCAAAGACAACGGATGGGCAGGCTTTTCCGATACCGAAACATCATCCGGCGCAAAAATGAATCCAAGCTGATGATGGTCGCCATCATAGATCGGGCGTTGTAAAAATTTGCTTTCCCCGCTGCGATTCTGTACTTCCAGCTTACAGAATGCCGAGTTCACTCTTAGCGACTCGTGCATCTGTTGAGCGGTGGCAACCAGACTGCCATTTACTTTCAGTAACGTCTCACCTGGCAAAATCCCCATATCCTCGGCAGGACTTCCCGGTTGAACAGCCAGAATGCGAAGTCCGCGGCCGGAATGGGCATACATCGCGGATTGTCCGTCCTCTTCACGCAGGCTGTCGCGAATCAAGGCTTCACGCAAAGCGATACCCGCAATCCCCACCAGCACGGTCATCGGCGACCAGAATACGGCCCCCAGCGCCAATACCAACAGTGCCGCTCCGAACATCAGCCCACGGCGTGCAGCACGCGCAGCCTTACGCTCCGGCAGCAACGTCCATGTCACTTCCGGCATTCCGATCATGACCGGCAGCGCCAACAGCATATATCCCGTGGCTTCCGGTAGTCCCAGACCTGCAAGTAAAGGAGGCGCCCATGGCAGGGAGATCGGACCGTTTTCGGCGGGCACAAGCAGTAAGGTCGGAACCAACCAGAGCATACGCAAAACGTAGGCTCCGACCGGACGTCCCCTTTTCCCCGGTATGTACGTTGGCAAAGCAAAGTCTTTCCCCTGCCAGGCGATCAGACCGCTTTCCGCCAAATGCAGCAATGCCGCGAGAACCAATAACGCCGCGATATTCAAATCCGCAATCGCTCCGAATATCGTACCGGCAACGCCTTCATCGGGCAGCCCGGGAATGAAGCTCAGCACAAATTGCAAGACGCCAAGTACGCCTACCGCATAAATGAAGTTGGCAAAGCGAATACGGAAGATCAGTAGAACCAGCGCAGTCACCCATACTACGGCGGCTCCAACAGGAGTCAGCGTAAAGCCGATGCCTGCCATCACTAACGAAACGGCTACACCTGCACATAATCCACCAAGCAGCGCCCGCATGGCAGGAACACCGTACCCATGCAGCCGGATATGAAAAAGCTTCCGCTCCAAAATGCCCTGACGACGATAATACAACAGCAGGATCAACAGTCCCGCCCAATAAAAAGGCTGAATGACAAGTTCCAGCAGTGCCGACAGGATGATTTCCACATATTCGTTCATCGGTGTCTCCTTTTCGTCCCGCTAAATAAAAAGAGAAGGCTTGCGCCTTCTCCCGTTCAAAACGCTATGTCAGGAGTTCGACGCCGGAGCGAGCGTTTCCTGCTTGAGTTCCTGAATCGCTTTATTCAACTGAGTATCGTTGGCCGGATCGGCAATTTTTTCAAGAATGGCCGTTTCCAGCGCAAGAGCGGTCTTTTCATCTACAAATCCGCTCACCGTCAGCTTTTTCGCTGTTTGGAAAGCTTGAACCTGTTTCTTGGTCTCCGCATCGAAGTAACCGTCTTTGCGCTTCGTGTCATAGCCCAGTCCGCTCAACATGATCTGCGCGCTTTTCACGCTGTCATTATTCATGTTGTACTTCAAGGTCTGGTCTTTGTCGATCGGCGCTACCGTGAAGTAATCCGGCTGGCTAACTTTTTCGTCTGGCTTGATGCCTTTTTCGTGAATCCATTCGGCATCCGGCGTTAGCCATTTGGCGATCGTGATCTTGAGCAGCGTACCGTCGCCAAGACGATCCGGAATACTCGTTTGCACGGTGCCTTTACCGAAGGAATTTTCGCCAAGAAGCTTCGCTCCTGCCGATTCTTTCAGTGCCCCCGCCATGATCTCGGAAGCGCTGGCGCTGCCGCCGTTGATTAACACCGTTACGGGATAAGCTTTCTCCGAAGCCACGCCTGACGAACGGACGGTCTGACGGGCCCCGCCGCGCTGTTCTTCCTGCACGATGATACTGCCTTTCGGCACAAACTCTTCCGCCATATCCACGACGACGTTAAGCAGGCCGCCCGGATTGCTGCGCAGGTCGATAACCAGACCCTTCATCTTCTGTTTCTCCAGTTTGGTCAATTCTTCCTTGAAACGGTCACCTGTATTCGCCGAGAATTGAGTCACTTCGATGACACCGATTCCGCCTTCTTCCATATGGGCGTTGACGGTCTCCAGCTTGATGTCGTCACGTGTCAGCTCGAATTTGATCGGATCGGTCGTGCCTTCGCGTTTGACCATGATGGTGACTTTGCTGCCTTTCGGCCCGCGAATCTTGGATACGGCTGTTTGCAGGTCAAGACCCGCCAGCGATTCGTCGTCTACGGAAAGCAGAACGTCTTTCGCTTGAATGCCTGCTTTCTCCGCTGGCGAACCCTTGATCGGAGAAACGACGGTTACCTGTTCGTTCTTTAGCTCGACTTCCGCGCCGATTCCCGTAAACGAGCCTTCGATCGATTCATTGAACTCGCTCGCCTGCTCAGCTGCCATATACGAGGAGTAAGGGTCATCCAACGAACCTACGATGCCGTTGATGGCGCCCGTCACCAACGTCTCGTGATCGACTTCCTTATAATAACCGTCTTCGATCAGCTTGACCGCCGTATTCAGCTTATTCATATCATCCTGGCTCAGCCCTGTACTGGCACTGGCCCCGCTGCTCGCGAAGATCGGATAATTCGTCAAGGCCAGCACCGCTCCCCCTCCGATGATCATGGCCAAGATGACCAACAGAATCGCTGTCCGTTTTTTTACCATGGTGCAAGCCTCCTTGGAAGTCTCCTCAAACTATCTTCAAATGGTAATATCGTTTTCCCTATTGTGGCCGAAGCTTCCGTCAAACGCAAGACCCGCCCGTAAACGTACCGGGCGGGAAGCAAATGAGGTCGATCCTGGCCTTGTATGACCGGGTTTACCAGCCCAGATAAGGAACCGGGTTGACTGGCTCGCCATTGATGCGCACTTCGAAGTGCAAGTGAGGTCCGGTCGAGTTCCCTGTTGAGCCGACTTCGGCGATTTTTTGTCCGCGCGATACCGTTTGTCCGGACGACACCGCAATGCCTCCGTCGCGGATATGACCGTACAGCGTCCACACTCCGTTGCCGTGGTCGATGACTACCGTGTTTCCGTAACCGTTCCACCATTGGGCAACCGTTACAACGCCGCCTTCCGCGGCATGAATGTCCGTGCCTTGCGGCGCTGCCATATCGACGCCGGTATGCTTTTTGACTTTACCGGTGATAGGATGCACGCGAGTGCCGAAGCCCGACGACATACGGAAACTATCCACCGGCGTCAGCATCGAACCGCTGTTGGAAGACGTTGAACCGGAGTCGGAAGACGAATCCGGCGAAGACGAATCGCCGCTGCTGTACGAGTAGTCGCTGGTCGCGGGAGCTTGAATCGCCGCTGCGGCACGGGCCGCTTCTTCTTCCGCGATCCGTTGTTCCTCGGCTTTTTTCGCGGCGGCCGCTTGACGGGCTTTCTCTTGCGCGACGCGCAAAGCTTCTTCGGCCGCTGCCCGGCGCTGAGCTTCTTCGATTTCGCGCTTCTCGCGCTCCAGATCGGAACGTTTCGTCGCGAATTCGATCAGCATGGCATCTTGTTCTTCGCTAATCTCGCCCGCTTCTTCGATATCCACTTCGTATTGGGCGATCAGCTCGCGCTTTTCCTGCTCTTTGGCGTCGAGATCTTTTTTGTGGGCTTCGACTTGGGCTAGCAGCGTCTTCTGCTTGGCATGCTGCGTTTCCAGATCGGCCTGCTTTTCGATGACGATCTCCTGATCGCGCTTTTGCTCTTCCAGCACGTTGTTGTCCTGCCCGATAATACGCTTGATCGAATCTGCGCGGCTCAGGAAGTCGCTAAAATCGGCCGAAGCCATCAATACATCCAGATAAGAAACCGCACCGTCGGTATACATCAGGCGAACCCGCGTATCGAGAAACCCTTCGCGTTCGGCGATGCGCTTTTTGGCTTGTTCGAGTTCTTGCTCCGTTTTCTCCAGCGCAGCTTCCGTATCTGCCAGCTCTACGGTCACCTGGGTCAGCTTGTTGCCGACGGCTTCGATATTCGCGAGAACCTGCTCCAGATATTCTGTCGTTTTGTTTTTGCCGTGCTCGGCTTTTTGCTTATCGGCATCCGCCGCGTCCTTCTGGGCCTGCGCGTCCTGCTCTTTTTGCTGCAACTCTTCAAGCTGGCGATCGATTTTTTCAGTTGCGCCCGAAGCGTAGAGATTGGCAGGCTGGACGATCAATGCGGCCAACAAAACACCGGCCAATACCGAAGCTGTTTTTTTCAAAGCGGATTCCCCATCCTTTATTTCGGATTGTTGTTGAGCCTCTATTCCGACGTCAGACCTTCAAGAATTTACGGATCGAAATGGTACTTCCCCAAGCTCCGATCAGGAACCCGAGTCCAAGAATCAAAATGCTAAACCAGAGCGAAACCTCGCTTAGCGGAATCAGTGTAAACAGCGCCGAAGTCCAACCGGATGCGGCCAGTTCAATTCTAAAGTAACCGTAGAGCAGAATGCCCAGCGTGATCGCAGAGCCCGTCATGCCGATCAGTACCCCTTCAATGAAGAAAGGCCAGCGGATAAAGCGGTTCGTTGCACCCACCAGCTTCATGATCGCAATCTCTCTGCGGCGGGCGATAATCGTAATCTTGATCGTATTGGCAATCAGGAACATGGCCATGACACCCAAAGCCAGTACCAGCACCACGCCCACTACGCGAATGGTCTGCGTCCACTGGAACAGCCGTTCAGCCGTGCCTTTTCCGTAATCGACTTCATAAATGGGACCATTGGGATCAGCGCCGTTCAGCGCCGATATCTTGTCCGCTACGAACGGCACGGTTGTCGCTTCGATCACCTGCACTTTGAACATATCGGGCAGAGGATTCGTACCGGTCTCCTCGTATCCTTTGACCATGGCATCGCCCAGTGTCTCGCGCATCGTTTCAAGACCTTCTTCTTTTGAAACGAAGCTGACCTCCTCGACTTCCGGCATGCTGCGAATTTCTTGCTCAACCGTGTCGCGACCTGCCTGGTCGATCTCCAGATTCAGGTATACGCTGATCTCGATTTGCTTGTCGACCTCGTCCGCCGCGCGATCCAGGTTCAGCACCAGCAGCAAAGCGACTCCGAGCAGCGAGAGCGACACGACAATGGACATGATCGAAGCGATCGACATCCAGCCGTTGCGGAATACGTTTTTCGTGCCTTCGCGAAAGTGCCGCAGAAGGGTGTTAAAATTCATAACCGTATTCTCCCCTCAGCTGGTCGCGAACGACTTGTCCGTCTTCGATCGCGAGCACGCGCTTGCGCATCGTGTTCACGATCTCTTTGTTGTGCGTAGCCATGACGATGGTCGTTCCCCGGAAGTTAATCTCGTCCAGCAACTGCATGATGCCCCAGGACGTCTCCGGATCAAGATTCCCGGTCGGCTCGTCCGCCACGATTACCGATGGATTGTTCACGATCGCCCGCGCGATCGCGACCCGCTGCTGCTCGCCGCCCGACAGATGCTGCGGCTCGCGGTTCGCTTTATTCTTCAACCCGACCAGGTCGAGCACTTCCATGACGCGCTTCTTCATCAGCTTTCTCGGCGCTTCGATAACTTCCATGGCGAAAGCCACGTTCTCGTAAGCGGTGAGTTTCGGCAACAGCCGGTAATCCTGGAAAATGACCCCGATATTGCGGCGAAGCAGCGGAATGTTGCGCTGCTTGAGCTTGCCAAGGTTAAATCCGTTAACGGAAATCTGCCCCTTCGTCGGAACCTCTTCTCTATACATCAGCTTCATAAACGTCGACTTGCCCGCACCCGACGGGCCAACGACGTATACGAACTCGCTACGGTCGATCTGGACCGTAACCCCTTTGAGTGCATGGGTTCCGTTCGGATATGTCTTCCACACATCCTGCATATCGATCACAGTATCACTTCCCGGTTTTTGATTTTGCAGCCAGGTGTTTTTGCGTCCCCCGCACACCTGTCGTTCTCCAGTACCGCCTGCATGTCGCGGTTATCTATATTCACGTCCGGCCTTCGTTGGTCAATCGGCCTAATACCTTGTCAATTCTTAATCAGAGGATTATGTTCGCCTGAAACGTACACGCTTTAGGTACGTTTCAGGTGGGCATAACCTTACCTTTAGCGTTGACAAGGTACCGGACGCCTAAGCTCTTCTCTATGTATTCATTGTAACAAATTTGTTACTCCGTGAGTAGAGACCCGGATTTCTCATCATGCGTAGGGCCAAGGGGGAGGTTTTTCTCATTCCGCCCTCTTGCAAAAAAGCTCCGGGCACGCTAGCAAGCGGCTCCGAAGCTTACGGGGTGCTACCCCGGCCTATACTCTATTCGGTTCATAACCGTTAGAAACATGAATATCCGATACGAATAATACGTCTTCCCAGTATAACCGATGTCCGGCAAGTGCGTCCAGCGGACCTTGCCGCCGAATGCGCGTGAACGATTCCCGCTTGTTTAAGGCGTCGTATCGCTTGCCGGATCGGTCGCTTCGCTTGTCGCCCCGTTGTCCGAAGGCGTTGCGGCATCGCCGCCTGCCGTCGTGTCCGCGGTCACGGCATCCGAAGCGTCACGAGGTAGATAGCTTGCCGTGAACGTCACGGTCGCGTCGAGCAGCGAACTTCCGAACACGTACGGTTTGTTCAACGTGAACTGCTCGATCGAAGTAAAGCGCGGCAAATTTTGCATCGCCGTCATCCAATTTTTGATACTGGCATAATCGCCTTGAATATTCGCCGTCACATAGACCGAATTAACCTGTCCGGTCGTCGTCTCGGTCGTTTGCGCGGTAGCCGAACCGGAGGTCGGATTTTCGCTGGCGAATGTGGCATCGGAAAGGATAACGTTGGTCGCCAGACCCACTTTGTACAAATCCGTCACGATTTGCTCCTGATTCGGAGTGGCCGGAAGCTTTTGCGCGATTTCTTCGTCGCTCAGTTCTCCTACTCCTTCGCCTTTAAGCTCGTCGATTTTGCGCTGAAAAATTTCGTTTTCCTGCTGCAAACGCGCCACTTCGCTTTTTTGGGTCTCGATGTCTTCCGTTTGCGGACGAATCATCAGCATGTACGGAACCAGCAGCAACAAAAACAGCACGGCCACGCCCAGAATGAGCGCCTGACGATTATTATGGATTCGTTCCATCATTGACGCTCTCCTCCTGTGTCGAAAGATCCGAAGACGCCGCGCCCGGCGCGATCGCTTCGCCTACGGACTGTACCGATTGAGCCGCCGCGTCCGTCGATGCCGCCCCCGTTCCTTGCATCGAAACGCTGTAAACGACGGCGTATAATCCCGTTGCTCCTTGAGAACCGTTGCCTGTATCCGTTTCTTCGGCCAGGCTCGCAATCGAAGCGTCCGTCACGAACGACATGCGTTTGAGACGGGCCAAATAAGAAGCCGCGTCGTCGATTTTCGCCACATCCACGGTCAGGTCGATCGTGCTGTTGCGCGAATACGAAATATCGCGGATCACCGCGCGCTGCGTCAGCCCTTTGTCCAACTCTTCGACGATCGCCGTAGCGTCCGTACGGCCGGCTTCCAATTGGGCGATCAGCACGGCCGGCGAACCTCCGCTTCCTTGCAACCCGGCGAGTTCGAGCTGTTTGACGTCGCTGTCAGCCTGAAGGCTTTGCGTTTGCTGCGTCAAGCTGTCGAGTTCGCTTTTTTGCGCGATGTACAACGTGGTCACGCCCGCAGCAGCCAGAACCCAGACTACAATCAGCGAGACAAGCACATAGGGCAGCACTTTCGCTTCACGATCCGTACGCGGCAGAAGGTCGATCAGGCTGTTTTTGTCATCGCGAAGCGCCGCTCCGATCGCTACGCGATACAGATTGACAGAAGAATCTTCGGTTTTGCCCGGAACGGACTCCAACTGCAATTCCTCGATCTCGATCTCCGCCAGCGCTTGCCGCAATTCGCCGACCAACTGACGACGGCTGCTTTCCGGGCCGGTTACGACAAGTTCCGTAATGCGCGCGACTCCGTCATGCAGACTGTATTGATAAAAGTTGAGCATCCGCGAAATTTCAGCCGTGATCTCCAGCATTTGCTCCGACGACAGGCTGTCTTCGCCCAACGACGCTTTTTGCGCCAAGTACGATTCCGATTGGAACAAAGGCGTTTCCTCGGCCAAATCCAGCAGGTTGATCGTGCGCATGAATACCGGATGTCCTTCGCGGAACATATACACGTCAAGCTGCGAATGTTCCAGATGAACAAGCATCGTATCGGCAAACGGCTTGCCTTGCGCGATTTCCGCGATACGTCCGAGCGCGGTCGCGGAAACTTCCACGCTATCCGTTTTTACGCCCGCTTCGTCCAGGATTTCGATATACTCGTTGATCAGTTTACGCGGCGCGGCAAAAACCAGCACCTTCGTCACTTCTTCTTCGAGACCGTCTTCCTGGTACACGGTATCGCGGCCGATCGGAATAAAGTCGTATACCGGTTCTTCGAACGGCAAATGAAGCCCGGTCTCGACTTCGAGCGCGACCAACTGCTGCACCTGCTTCGGCTGGATCGTCGAAATGTTCATTTTGCGGATAATAACCTGCGAAGGCGGAACCGACAGCGCGACGCGACTGCCTTTCAATCCTTCCTGCTCGACCCATTGACGCACCTGCGTACGCAATTTTTCTTCGTTGGCGATCTGGTTTTCGATAATCGTTCCGGGTTCAAGCGGCAAAAAGGCCTGCTTTTCGATCTCCCAGGTTTTGTTGTTTTTGAGTTGGATGAAGCGGACGCCGGTCTGTTCGATCGTCAATCCCGCTTTTTTGCTTCCGAGTCCCAGCATGCCTGGTCGTGCCTCCTAACCGATCAGCGAGAGATATCCACTGATAATTTGTGTGCCGTATAGATAAGCGATACAAGTACCGAGCGCAAGCCACGGACCGAACGGAATCGGCTGTTTGCGCTGGACCACTTTCAAAGCGATAAGTACGATGCCGAAAACCGTGCCGAACGCGCAAGCCAACATGAAGGCAAGTACCGCAGGCCCGATCCCGAGCACCAGTCCGCACAAAGCGAACAGCTTGACGTCCCCCATGCCCATGCCGCCTTTGGTGAGCAGCACGATAAGCAGGATCACCCCGCCCCCGAACACGCCGCCCAGCACATAATGCCACCACGGCGCTTCCATAAAAACGAATCGAAGCACGAGCAAAATGGGTGTAAAAAAGAGCAGCACTTTGTTGGGAATGACCATATATTTCAAATCCGCGACCGTGACGATAATGCACAAGCTGGACAGTACGATGCCGATCGCAGCTCCTCCCGTCAGGCCGAAGCGGAGATACATCCATAAGAAGAGTAGCCCGGTTGCCGCTTCGAACAACGGATAGACCGGTGAAAATTTGACACCGCAATGCTGGCATTTGCCTTTTGAAAAGAGATAGCTGAGTACGGGAACCATATCTTTCGCGCCCAGTCTCGTGTTACAGCTTCCGCAGCGCGACGGCGGGTGCACGACCGATTCGCCTACAGGGACCCGGAGTCCGACGACGTTGAAAAAGGAACCGAAAAGAAGGCCGATCATGGTGATGTAAATGGCGATAAAAATAGTCATAGAATGTGGAGGATCGGAATAGACCGCTTCATACTGAAAGGTCGTTCCAATCGCTGTTACCCTCCAATTTCTTGATTAGATTAGGCTAAAGGGGAAGTTGGATAGTAAAGGCGACCGCTTCGCTTTTCCACAATTCTTTTAGCCTTCTGCTGAGATTACGATCTGAGGTTTGGGAAAAGAAAAAGATAAAATGTGAAGATTAAGGGATAAAGAGAAACCGGAAAAACGTGGGTTTTTCCGGTTTCTCTATTGTAAAATAAAATTATTTCTGGCTTAAGACTTTTTCAGCAGTAAACGTATTAGCCGTACCTGTAGTCGCAGGAGTACTACCACTAGCAGCAGTTCCGCCAGTATTCAGTACCACTTGCGAAAGTGAACCTGTATTGGTGTAGGTTACAGTTCCCGATGTGATAGTAGCTTTTGTGCTAGGTAGTACGAGAGGAGAATCCAAGTATCCTTTATTTTGCATGTCTGAAATGCTTACTGATGCGCCTACAGCAGAAGTACCACTGCCGGTAGTAAATTGTCCGTTTTGTTCACCAGTAATATACAATCTGGAAGCATCATATACCTGTCTTGCTGTAGCCAAGTCGGCATTAGTACGGGAGTTACTGATGATATTACCAATCAACGGAATCGCGATAACCGCGATGATCGCGATGATAACCAGTACCGCCAAAAGCTCGATCAGGGTAAAGCCTTTTTCGTCTTTGCCCATTTTGGACCATACGCGCTGCATGAACGTCGATTTGCGGGATTCTTTCACTTCTACTTCGTTGATTACTTCTGCTGCTTGATTCATGTGGGTTTCACTCCCGTGAGTTATTTTCCGGATTGCTCCGGTACTGCTATCGGCCTCCGAACAGAGACCGGATCGCGGCGTCATACATATTCTGTTGTATTCACAGACCCTTCATATGACGCCGCGTGCTTTTTAAGACAAACTGCTGTAAAGCGAGAACATTGGAAGCATAATCGCGGCCATAATGACCCCGACTACCGCGGCAAGGAACGTAATCAGAATCGGTTCGAGCAACGATTTCAAACGATCAACGGTGTTATCCACGTCCATTTCATAGAAATCGGCGACTTTTCCGAGCATATCGCCCAGCGCGCCCGTTTCTTCACCAATCGCGACCATCTGCGTGACCAGCGGCGGGAATACCCAAGACTTTGCTAAAGGCTCCGACAACGAACGTCCTTGACGAAGCGAATCACCCGCATTGCGGATAACCTGACCGATAACTTTGTTGCCTGCTACGTCTTCGACAATGGTCAAAGACTGGAGAACGGGCACCGCACTTGCATATAATGAAGAAAAAGTACGGGTGAACTGCGCGATTGAACTTTTCTGGTTCAGCTTGCCAAAAACCGGAATTTTCAGCTTGGCGTAGTCGATCCAATAAGCGCCCTTCTCGGTTCTTTGAGCGACGAAAAATCCGACAACCAGAATCAAAAGGCCCAATCCCCAGAAATACCAACCGTGCTGAATGCTGTTACTCAGCGCCAGTACCACTTTCGTAATGGCCGGCAATTCCGCATCGAACGAATCGAACATCGTAATAAACTGCGGCACGATCGCCCAGAGCAGGTACACCGTCGACACGATCGCCAGCACCGCCACCGTCGCCGGATAAGTCAGCGCCGATTTCACTTTCTCGCGCGTCGAATGTTGCTTTTCGAAAAAGACGGCCAGACGGTCCAGCGTGCCTTCCAAATCGCCCGTTTCTTCCCCCGCCCGCACCATGCTCACGAACAACGAAGGGAAGATGCGTTTATGCTCCTGTACGGCTTGCGAAAAGGGAATCCCTTTCAACAGGTTGGAAGCGACCTGGAGCAGTGCGCTTTTGAGCGCTTTGCTTTCGGTCTGTCCCGCCAGGATCGTCGTCGCGTCCACGATGGTGATGCCCGCGCGGATCAACGTGGCGAACTGTCGGCAGTAAATAATGAAATGTATCGATTTAACGGGATTGCCGATATAGATTTCTTTCGACAACGCCGTGTTGTTTTTCTCGACCAACGAGAAGACTTTCAAACCGCGTTTGCGGAGTTCTTCCATCGCGGCGGCTTTGTCGCTCGCGTTCAGCTTGCCTTTGAGCTGCTTGCCGCTGCCGGTTCGCACCTGATATTCGAATTGCGCCATCAGGCGGTCACCTCCGTCATGTATTCTTTGGCCGACGCCGGGTCAACCTGTCCGCGCTGTAACTGCTCGCGGATATTCATTTCCAGCGTGTGCATGCCATGTGCTTTGCCGGTCTGCATCACGCTGCGGATCTGGTGAATCTTTTCCGAGCGGATCAGGTTGGCGACGGCCGGCGTGTTAATCAGCACTTCGGTCACGCAAGTTCGGCCTTGTCCGCCACGATTAGGAAGCAGTCTCTGCGAGATCACGGCGGTCAATACCGACGCGAGCTGCGTACGGACCTGAGGTTGCTGATGCCCCGGAAAAGCGTCGATGATCCGGTCGATCGTTTTCGGCGCGTCCGTCGTATGCAGTGTGGCGAGAACTAAGTGACCCGTCTCCGCCGCGGTAATCGCCGCCGAGATCGTTTCCAGGTCACGCATTTCCCCGACCAGGATCACGTCCGGGTCTTGCCGGAGCGCGGCTCTCAGACCGTCCGCGAAGCTTGCCGTATCCAATCCGACTTCGCGTTGATGCACCAGCGATTTGCGATGCTCGTGCATAAACTCGATGGGGTCTTCCAACGTTACGATATGCTTGCTGACTTTGCTGTTGATATCTTGAATCATGGCCGCCAGCGTCGAAGACTTGCCGCTGCCGGTCGGCCCCGTGACCAAAATCAGTCCCTGCGGCCGATGCGCCAGCGCGGCCAGCGAACCGGGCAAGCCTAACTGCTCCATTGTCGGAATCCGTTCGGGGATCGAACGGGCCGAGATCGCGGCGTAGCCTTTTTGCCTGTACACATTGATCCGGAACCGATCCGCGCCCGGCAGCGAATAAGCGAAATCCAACTCGCCTTCGGTGCGGAACCGGGCGGCTCGTTCTTCGCCGAGCAACTCGTCCGCCATTGCTTCCGCTTCGGCCGGACCGACCGGTTCGCCGCCCAGCGCCATCAGCGAACCGTGAATCCGCACGCTGGGCGGAGCGCCGACCGCGATGTGCAGGTCCGACGCGCCTTTGGCGTGCATTTCGCGCAGCAGCTCTTCGATTGTCCGCGTTTGTTCGTTCATCTTAAGCAGCTCCTCGCCATTGTTCGAGGCCCTTCCGTTAATGGGCGACGGTTTCTTTCATGACTTCCTGCAACGTGGTGATTCCCATTGCGACTTTGCGGAAGCCGTCTTCCAGCAGCGACTTCATGCCTTCGTTTCTCGCGACGCGACGCATGTCTTCGATACTGCCCGATTCGTTGACCAGACGGCGCATGTCGTCCGTCATCGGCAGCACTTCGTGAATAGCGACCCGACCGCGATAGCCGGTACTGCTGCAATTGCCGCATCCTCTGCCCTTGTACAATTTATCGGCGAAGGCTCCATTGTTTTGCATAAGAATTTTTTCCTGTTCCGACGGCGTGTACTCGGTTCTGCATTCTGGGCATATCTTCCTGACCAGACGCTGGGCAACTACGCCAATCAGCGAGGACGCGATCAGATACGGTTCAATGCCCATATCGCGCAGACGCGTCACGCTGCTGACCGCATCGTTCGTATGCAGCGTCGAGAGAACCAAGTGACCCGTAAGCGACGCGCGGATCGCGATCTCGGCCGTCTCCGTATCCCGGATTTCCCCTACCATGACGATATTCGGGTCTTGCCGGAGAATGGAGCGCAGACCGGCCGCGAACGTCAGACCGACTGCCGGATTCACGTGAACCTGATTGATGCCTTCGATCTGGTACTCGACCGGATCTTCGACCGTGATGATATTGGCTTCTTCGGTATTCAAGTGGTTGAGCGCCGAGTACAATGTCGTCGTTTTGCCGCTACCCGTCGGCCCGGTCAGCAGCATAATGCCGTAAGGGCGTTCGATCATTTCCTTAAAAACGGTCGTATTCCGATCATCGAATCCAAGCTTGTCCATCGTCTGTACGCCAGTCGTCAAGTCGAGCAGCCGGAGTACGATTTTCTCCCCGTGCACGGTCGGCAACGACGATACGCGGATATCGATCATGCGGTAATCCACCTGTATCTTGATCCGGCCATCCTGCGGCAAACGCCGTTCGGCGATATTCAATTTAGCCATGATTTTCAAACGCGCCGTGATAAAGCCTTGCATCTGCTTGGGAATCATCCGTTCGGTGCGGAGCGAGCCGTCGATCCGGTAACGGATCGCCAGATTGTTCTCGCCCGGATCGACGTGAATATCCGAAGCTCTAAGCTGGGCGGCCTGCTGGATCATCTGATTGACCAGCTTTACGATCGGCGAGTCCTCGTCAGTGATCTCGGTTTCTTCGATCTCTTCCGCGCTCGGCAACTCGCCCATCATCAGGTTCATCGAATCGCGCATGCCGTAGTGACGGGCAATGGCGCGTTGCAGCTCATCCCGCGTACAGATAGCCGGTTCGATGCGGAAGCCCGTGCTCATACGCAAATCCTCGATCGCGAAGTAGTCGAGCGGATCGGCCATCGCAACCATGAGCTTCCCGCCTTCTTTCATAAAAGGAAGCACCTGATAACGTTTGGCCATGCTTTCCGGAATGATCTGCGTGATCGCCGGATCGATCTGGTATTTGAAAAGGCTGACGTGCGGAATTCCCAATTGGAACTCCAACACTTCGATCAATTGCTGCTCGGTAATCGTACCTTGCGCGATCAGGTGGTCTCCGAGCTTCCGCTTGGTCTCCCGCTGTTCGACGAGCGCCTGCTGCAATTGTTCTTCGGAAATAATGCCGTTCTCGACGAGCAGGTCGCCGAGTCTTTTTTTCACGATTGCCATTCCCGCTTCATCTCCGCCATTTTTTATTGAAATTAAGATTCAAACTTCGCTTCATTTAGCCGACAAAAGAATAAGGTTGAAACATTCATGAGCCGGACGGTCTAGCCAAAGTATGACTTCCGACCGAAACGTCTTTTTATATATCGAATAATCGGGAGGGCTTTTTTATAGGTTTTGCGAAAAAAACAATAAAAATGTGCATGATTATAATTTTACGCAATCTGTTTAATGAAACTGTGTAATTAGTATTGAGAACCTAAGGCTTATGACCTAAAATGATTATATACCATAAGGCTTTATTTTTGACAATGAATTCGGAAAAACCTTTCTTTTTTTGGTTCTTTATTAGATAAATGGAATTCTCTTCAACACTTGCGCAGCGCTCAGTTTTTACGTACAACAACCGACGAATCAAGGAGGAGTCTTAGTGAGAAAGAAATACATCGGCATTTGGAGCATCATTCTGGCACTTGTATTGGTGAGCGTACCGTTCGGTGTCTGGAAAGCGATGGCCGATACCGAACCCGCGTACCAGATTAAGATCCTGGAAGTCGTGGACAACGGAACTTTTGCCCTGCAAACGGCGCTTAAAAACACGACCAACGTCACGGTGGACACGATGCGGATGAAAACGTTCGTAGCGATGCGGGAAGAGCTGAACGGGAAGTACGACGCCATCTACTTCGGAAACGGCACGTATAGCAGCAAGCAGCCGTCCACATTCTCTTCCGGTCCTTCGAATGAGCAACGCAAAGCGCACGATACGACCGACATCATGAACGACATTACCAAGCTCAAATCGAGCGAAGTGGAAAATTACTACATCTTAAAAGGACTACCGGTTATTTTCAATACATCGATCGCCAACCAAAGTCCCAAAAGCAATCTCTACACGCTGTACAACAAATACGCTTCCGCGGCTACGCGTGCCAGCAACACGATATTCGTGAGCGACAGCCAATTGAGCACCGTTGTCGATACTATCAAAAACGCAGACGCGTTGTACAAACAACGCCCGCGCGTCGAAATCACGGCCAAGCCGCAGGATTTCCTGACCACTTCCAAAATCTATACGACCGGCGATACGCTGACGTTCACGTTCAATGCGAACAACGTCAAAGACTTCAGCACGCCGGTCAACGCCAAATTGTATGCCAGCGTCGATAAAGTGCTTGCGCTGTCGGACGAAAACGTGGTTGCCAGCTCGACGCTGTCTTCTCGCGCCGGAACGTTGACTTACAAATTGCCGCAGACCTTTTCCGGGCCGGTCTATTGGAAACTGGAGCTAACCGCCAACGGGCAAAGCGATTATGCCGAAGGTGCGTTCCGCGTGCGAGACAAACAGACCGTGATCCGCGTGCTTCAAGTCATGCCGAGCAACGATGCGAGCAGCCTGCTCAACGCGGCCAACATGACGCAATCCTATCTGAAAACGAGCGACTACGATATTCAGATCACGCCGATCCTGTTCAGCGCGTTCAACACGGCAAGCAACGTCAATTCGTACGCGAACCTGAACGGCAAGTACGACATGATCATTTTCGGTTTCGTCGACAACTACAATTCCCAGACGTCCGGCAGCCTTACGGACGCTGCTGCGGCGGGCGTGAATGCTTTTATCAAAACCGGGCAAGCCGTCATGTTCACGCATGACACGATGATCGGCGATAAAACGAACCCGTGGATCAAAAACTTCCAGACCACGACCGGGCAAACGGGCTTGTACACCAATATGGGCTATGGCGCGCCAAATCCTTCGACCCGTACCAAAGTCGTGAATACCGGCATGCTGACGCAATTCCCGTTCGATCTGTCTGTCAAACCGGGAAATACGAACGGGTACGTGGGCCAGATCGCGTTGACGCACGACCAATACTATATGCTCGATCTCGAAGACCCTACGATCGTTCCTTGGTACAACATCATCAGCGAGACCACTGACAATACATCTTATAAACGGGACAGCGACGACAGTTACGATCATTACTACACCTATTCCAAAGGCAACGTGACGTACTCCGGTACCGGTCACACCAATACCAAATTCCCGGAATGGGAGCAAAAACTTTTCGTCAATACGATGTTCCGCGCGTTTATCGGCTCTAACCACGCGCCGAGCGTGACCGTGATTTCTCCGACTTCCACCGAAACGACAAAACCTTCTTACTTGAAGGATCTCGTATTCAGCTACCAGGTGGACGATCTCGATCTCAACGATCTGAACGTCTATTCGTCGGTTAAATTCAAAGTCAACGGAGAATATGTAAGCAGCATGGCAATCGCGGAGAAGAACGTACCGAAAGGCACGGTCATCACCGAAAAATTCACCAACCCTCTTCTGCTCAAAGAAGGCACGATTCAGATCGAAATCACGGCGCGCGACAAACAGGGGGCGACGGCAGTGAAAACGATCGATCTGACGATGCAAAAAGTATCGGCCAACTTGCTGACGGAGCGTACGCTGGATACCATTCCGGCCAACTACGAATTCCTGACGGGCAGCACCGTAGGCATGACGTACAAAGTCACGCCGCAATCGATCCCGGCCGCGGATATTCGCTCGGGCGAAAACGGCCTGAAAACGTTGGAAATCTCGAATGTGGTCTATACGGAAAAACTACCGGCCGGCCTGGAAATTTCCGGAGTGCTTCCGACCGGCATGACCAAAACGGGCACGCTCAGCGCAGGCTACACGCTCAGCAAAACATTCGATAAAATCACGTACACGCTCAGCGGTTCGTCTTACGTGCCGAACACGGGCAGCGCCTTCTCGTTCCATCTGGACACGGTGCCGACGTCGAAAGGTACGTACAACCTGAATCAGGCGCGTCTGGCCTATGAGGACGTGCATGCCACGGCCGACAGTTCGACCGCTGGTTCAAGCGCGATCACGCTGATGAACGGCTACAGCCTGATTACGCTCGGATCGGACGCCACGACGATTACCGGCGGTTCGATCAACGGACGCGCGCTGTTCAACGGTCCCGTATCGCTGAGCAACTTCAGTATCGGCGGCGGCTTGTCCGCTTACGACGCGTCTTTCCCTACGGTGTCGACGAACGGCGATCTCACGATCAGCGGCGGTTCGATCAACAAAGGGCCGATCTTGTCGGGCGACGCATTCACGTCGAGCAACTTCGGCATCTCGGATACGACCATCATGGCCACAGGCAATATCAAGCTGAACGGCAACAACGGCTTGAGCAACTCTTCCGTCTGGGCCGGCGGAAACCTGACGATGGACAATTATTACGTCAATAGCGGCCTGAACTTCTATACCGTAGGCAATTTCGCGTTGACGGGTAACAGCGGAATGAACGGCGGCAGCGTCACATACGGCGGCACGTCCAGTTATACCAGCCAGTACGTGAAATCGGCGACGCCGGCCAGCATCAAGTCTCAATACGATACGCAAAAAAGCACGACCAATGCCAAAGGCGTCTCCGACTTCGCGGCTGCCAAGCAGCAACTGGTGAGCCTGTCCAACTCTTACGCGGCTTTGACCGCAAACGGCGCGCGGGATACCGCCGATACTAGCGGCATCGTATTCAAAGGAACCGACGCCAAAATGAACGTGTTCAAAGTGGACGGCACGCAACTGTCCAATCTGACGAATCTCAAGATCCAGGCTCCTGCCGGATCGACGGCTGTGCTGAACGTGGTCGGCGGAAACGTCACGTTCTCCGGCGGGTTCGATCTGACAGGCGTAACGGCCGACAAAGTGATCGTCAACTATATCGGCACGGGTTCGGTCACGCTCACTTCGATAGGATTGAAAGGAACGCTGCTCGCGCCGCAAGCCACCGTGAACTTTAACGGCGGCGATATCTACGGCACGATCGTGGCGGGCATGTACAAAACGACGGGCTGGACTTCGATCGGCAACGGCGCGTTCGGCGGTTCTTCCCCGAGCAGCGCAACGGTCACGCCAGGCGAAACACGCACCATTCAATTCCCGGACGTATACTTCAACGCGATTGTCAAAACCAAAAGCATCGCTCTGGCCGATCAAGCGCTGTGGGTCGGCGATTCCACGGTAATCGTGCCGAACGTCCTGATGACGGACGGCACGACCGACCTGACCCCGCTGCTCACCTGGACCAGCAGCGATCCTTCGGTCGCGAGCATCGCTTATCCGCTGGGAACGACCAACGGAAAATCGGCCAGCGTCAGCGTGAGCGGCTTAAAAGCCGGCACGGCCGTCATTACCGCCGTCGCTTCGGACGGCAGCGGGGTCAAAGGCACCGCGACCGTCACTGTCGAAGCTCCGGCACTGTCGATCGACGGCAGCTCGTCCGTCAATGTCGGACAAACGATCAAAGACATCAAAGCGGTGGTCAACGCGTCCAACCTGCGGATCGACAACGTGGTCTGGACGATCGTCAGCACAAGCACGGACAACGTGAAGCTGAACCCGCAAACCGATCCGACCTCTTTGTTCGTGACCGGCTCCAAAAGCGGAACCGTGACGGTCAAAGCGACCGCCACGATCACCAATACGCGAACCAACACGGTTCGCACGTTGACCGCGACCAAAGACATCAAAATCGTCGACAGCTTGAGCAGTGTCGTCGTGAACGGTCCGGATACCGTCAAAAAAGGCGGTAGCATCAATCTAAGTACCGTCATTTTACCGGAAGCGGCCAATATCGGCAGTATCTCTTGGACGGTCACCGACGGGCAAGGTAACGCCGTCGTTACGCCGGGCAGCCCGGCTCCGGCGAAAACGGCTACCCTACAAGGTGTCGCGCCTGGACCGGTCACGGTCAGCGTAACGGTCAGAACGGCCGGCGACAATCCGATCGAGCGCACCGTCACCAAAACGATCTGGGTACTCGACTTCAATATGACGGGACCGGACACGCTGTACGTCGGCGATTCGATCAACTTCACTTCTTCGTTACTGCCAGCCAATTATTCCGGCACCAAAGGCGCGGTAAATTGGACCGTATCTAACGTGAGCGGCACGGGAACGGGCACAGCGAATTACGCGACGCTCGGAACGCCGAGCGTTAACGGCAATACGGGCAGCGTGTCCTTGACCGGTTCAACTCCGGGACAAGTCAAAGTGACCGCAACGATCACGACCCCGGCCGGCGACTTCACGGTCGATCGGATCGTCACGATCAAGCCTGTCGTTACGGCGCTTCTGCTGCCGCCGACGGTCAAAGTTCAAAACGGCGTACCATTCGACTTGATCGCGGGCGCGCCGCTGAGAGTCAATCCGATCTCGATTCCGGTATCGGATATCCAAAGCCAACTGGTCTGGACCAGCGCCGATCCTAGCGGCGTCAGCGTCAATCCGAACGGTGTCGTTACCGGATTGAAAGAAGGCAGCGAAGTCGTCGTTACCGTCACGTATCAACGGACGCCGACTTCTCCGGCGATCACGGCCACGACGAAAATCATCGTCGCCAAAGCGGCCGATCCGAATGCTCCGACCGACGGCGACCGGTATTGATTCGAAAGAAAACAAAAATATCTGCTTCAAAAAGCCACTGCCCTTTTCCGGGACAGTGGCTTTTTTTGAGTCGTGCACGCAGCGGAGCATTCGTTCATGCCTCTGACCGATCGACGAAGACTTCAATATCCATGTGGAGAGAAACGAGCATCTAGCGGAAGAAACCCGCTGACGATCGCGTTGGGCTTCAAGCTTCCACCAAGCCCGCGATTCTGGACGCTGCGTCTATCCTTCGTCGTCAACTCCAAATGCCGTGAAAAATTCGCATAAAAAAGCTTCCGACCGCTCTGACGGCGATCGGAAGCTTAATCCTGCATCAACTTTTCGGGATTTCGGATTCTTGAATCAATTCGATCTTTTCCGCTTTGACGCTGATTTGATCGACTCGCGGCAGTGCCAAGCCTTGATTGTTGAACACCTGATCGTTGTAATCGACTTTGAAGCGACTTGTTTTGGACGTCGTCTGATCGTCGAACACGATCTGGGTCCGGCTGGCGTCTTCCGTAGAGTTGCCGACAACCGCATTGACGGTCAGATTGCCTTTGGCGAAAAAACCACCTTGCAAATCGAAGTTGGAACCGACGCCGTATAATTCAGCGGTTGAATCGGTATAGAAAAATCCGCGTAGCGTCTGAGCGACGCTAGCTTGGCTGAACGCGTCGACCCGGTTCAACAAGATCGGGCCTTTGGAGATCAACACGATTTCTTTGACGACGCCGGACTTCACGGCTCCGGTGATGGTAGCGTCTTGAATTTTGGTATTGCCGAGCGTCAACAACGTCGAATCGACGTTGATTTTGCCGGCCAGATTGACGGCTCCGGTGACAAGAACGCTACTGTCTATATTGAGCGGCGTGTTATCGAGCGTATTGTTCACGGTCAGATTACCGTTGATGATGAGCCAAGAAGAAGCGCTTTTGGTTGTTTGAATCAATCCTTTGAGCCAATCGCCGTCCACGTTCAGATCGCCATTAAACACGACGGTTCCTTCCATATTCGTAAGTGCTTTAGTCAGATCGTTTAACGCTGTTTGATAGTTCGGTAGATCGATTGTGATATATTTCGTATAGGCTTTTTCATAAGCATCCAGTTCCAGCTTATATTGATCCTGGATCACTTTATCCGCGGACGCCGGATCGATCGGTTTGGTCGGTTCGATCGGCTTTTCCGGCATTTTAAGCGCCTTCGTATATTTGCTTAATGTTTCACTATAGTTATAAGAGCCAATACTGCCAGAAGTATTCAAATCGCTCAAGCTCAGTATTGGTTGATTGACTGAATCGCGTGCCTCAAGAATTTTATCGAGGAACGACTGGTCGACGTTCACTTTCACGAACTGTTCATTTTTGCGGATTCTTACTTGACTCAGATCAATACCAAGTGCTTTTTTTACATTTGCGATCGTCAGTTCTCCGCTTAATGCTTCGTTGTTAGTTCCCTGATTGACGGGGTGCGATTCATATACATTTTCTGAGATTTCAAAATCATTCAACGATTGCACGAAAGCTAACGGCTGTGAACCGTCACCGCGTTTAAGCATGGTAGGGAATAGCGTTTTTTGAGCCGTTTTTTCTTCCCTATTATACTTTTTACCCTTATAAGTATATTCAGCCATATTACTGACTTGAAGCTTACCTCCCGCATAAATATTGCCTTTGATCGTCGGGGAACCATTCAGGATCAGATCGTTTTCGGAACCGAACGCGTAATTCAGGAAGTCCGGGTATAGGCTGACTTTCACATCCTGCTTCAGCGTGCGCTTCACGCCGTTGATTTCGCTTTGCGCGATCAACGTCACGGTGTACGAAGCGTTCTTTTTCAAGATGCTCGCGCTGTCCGCGAAATCGGCGGTGGATTTTGCCGAGATCAGACGTGTCGACGCCAAATCCAGTTCCGTTTTCACCGCCTGGTTCGTGGTCGAACCGGCGACTTGCAAAGCAGGGATAGCGCTCAACACGCCTTGCAATGTCGAATCCAGCGCATCGGCTTTCAGCGTTTTTCCATCCAACTTGTTTGCAATGTACGCGACCGATTCGTCCAGCGTTTTTTGCGTGAGCTGCAAGCTTTGAACATCGTTTTCTCTGGTCAGCGTACGTCTTGCTCCGCCTACGGCGGCGCTCAACACGGCCACGCCGAGCAGCGTCAGAATCAGCATCATGAACATGACCATGACGAGGGCGGAGCCTTTTTCTTCGCGGAAACGTCTCATTCGAGCCTGTTCCCCTTTCCGTTGGTTTTTCGGTTAAAAGCCAAAGCGGCTTTCCAACTGAAGCTGCGATTGCCCGGTACCCGAGCCAAGCGTCAGCACCAGATTGATATTGATCAGCCCGGTCGTGTAATAATCGAATCCTCCGGCTTTCTCGCCTTCAAGGGTGATCGAAGACAAAGCGGGCACAATGCTGCCGTTGGTAATGCGTGTCGCCTGGTAAGGATCGGCCGGCGGGGTAGTCGAATTCAGGATTTCGGCTTTTTGAATTTCCAATTGTCCGGCGGAATTAATCACGACTCTCACGCTATCGGCGGTGGATTGATTGCCTAACTCGTCCACATGGAACATCTCGAACCCTTTGCCGTCCGCCGACGCATAGACCCGATCCGGCGCGAACGCGTACAGCTCCGTGATAATCGAGGACATCAGCACGTCGCTTTCTTCGCGCAGGCGGTTCTCGATCGAGACCTGATTATAACTGCGGAAGCCGAAAAAGATCGTGGTCGAAATGACGCCGAGAATGATGCCCATCAGCGACAGCACGGCGAGCAGCTCGATCAGCGTCACGCCTTCTTCGCGTTTCAGTGCTTTAACGAATCGAATTCGCATTGACATATCCCTCCACGGTTACGGCGTCGGCTCCCGGTCCCGCGTTTCCTGCTGATGCGGGAGTCACGGTAGCGCTGATCGGCAGCAAAAGCGTCCCGCCGTCCGCGACCGAACGGTTAAGGTCTTTTTGATATTCGATCACGACCCTATACTGGATGCCGTTCACGGTGGGTTGAAGCACCGCCATCGTTGGCTGCAAATTTCCGTTCACGAAAATATCTCGGAACGCGCAGGCTCCCGTAGTCGCGTTGGTGCAGCTTCCGAACGTCTCCGGCGTAATGCCAACGCGCTGCGCGCTAAGTGCGTTTCCAGTTTTGACGACCGTGGCGCTGCCCGAATCAAAGTAAGCTTCAAGCCGCTTGAAATCTTGCTTCTGCATATACACCAACGCATTGCGGGCCAGATTGGACATGATCGTCTTGTTCTGGTTCGTTTTGGCGAATGTGAGCGCGTTGCCGAAATAAGCCGTAAAAGCCAAAGCGACAATGGAAACGATCAACATCGCCGCCAATACTTCAATCAAAGTAAATCCTTCTTCTTTTTTCAGCCGGTTCAGCAAAAAGATCTCCTCCTTCCGGCGCGCCTGGGAAACTGGACGAACTCGTATTCCAAAAGGCGGCATTCGCTTATATATCGGTCTTTTTTCCTCCTTTCATTATAGATTTCGCAAGAGGGAGAGGCAACGATTATTTAGGTCTTTCGGCCCTGATTTTAATGACTCGCGGGAATCGCATGAATCGAAATAAAGATGGTATGATAGACAAGTACATTAAAGCGTTTACTTTAAATCGCGACTTTGGCGCAATGTTTTTGCCGCGCCGCCCGAGCCGCATACTTAACCGAAGGAGGCAATTCATCATGGCTTTACTGTCCTGCAACTTTTATTCCGAATCGCTGGGTCTCAGCACGTCGATGAACGTCATTTTGCCGCAACAGACCCGTTCGCAGATCGGCCTGGAAAACGTCAAACGTCCGGGGCCGCACAAAACGCTGTACCTGCTGCACGGTTTGTCGGACGACGACACGATCTGGGTGCGCCGCACGTCGATCGAACGTTACGCCGCCGCTTACGGAATCGCGATCGTTATGCCGCAGGTGCACCGGAGCTTTTACACGGATATGGCTTACGGGGAAAAATATTGGGAGTTTATTAGCGAAGAGTTGCCGGAGTTGGCACGTTCCTTTTTCCCATTGTCCGCCAAACGCGAAGATAACTTCGCCGCAGGACTGTCGATGGGCGGATACGGAGCGTTCAAGTTGGCTTTGCGCAGACCGGATCTGTTCGCGGCAGGCGCCAGCCTATCTGGAGCACTGGACATCGCTTCGATGACCGAAAATCCCGATAACCCTCGCTCGGGTCTCCTGCAAACCGTTTTCGGCGACGGGCAGGTACGCGGCAGCGAAAACGATCTGTTGTTCCTGCTTGACCGCGTATCCCAATCCGGCAGCCCAAAACCGAAGCTCTACCAATGCTGCGGCACTGAAGACTTTCTGTACGAAGACAACCAAACCTTCAAAAAAGCCGCCGAAGCCAGCACCCTCGATTTTACCTACGAAGAAGGCCCTGGCGAACACGAATGGGGCTATTGGGACCAAATGATCCAAAACGTGCTACAATGGCTCCCTCTCGACGACACCAAAAAGTAAAAAAGAAAAACGTCATCCTTAAATTGTACTTCTGATCGAACGACGGTATTAAAGTTATACGATCTTCCCCCACCTACACCGCCAGGCGAGAGGATTTCGATAGAAGCGACTTTTGGCGTTCCGTAGGAAAACAACCCGAAGCGCCTATTGAAATCCTGTCTCCCAACGCCAAAAGCCACGCCTCTATCAAACGAGACCTGGCTTCTTTAACCTGTATCCATATATGCTCACTACCTGGAATTCGATGAATTCGTTCGGCTGGCTGGCAGAGACGTCTCATCCGAGCGACCCAGTACTTTGACCGCATCAAATCTAAGGTTTACATTCATCGGAAACACGCACGGTTCAAGCGGATTTTCGAGGAGCGTAACCTAACCTCTTAAGCGGTCATGGTACCAGTACTCTGTATCCTCTCAAATAGTAGGTTTACGTTTATCGGGTACAGAGTACAGTTCGTTTTCGGCCTGACAAATCTGATTGCGTCCATTTTCCTTCGCGCGGTATAAAGCATCGTCGACGCGTCGGAAAAGCGTTTTGGGCGAACCTGCATGCGACAGGCCATAGCCTAACGAGACCGTCAATTTCAAACGAGTGTCATCTTCCAGTAAAAAAGCATGTTTTTCCACAGACGACCGAATACGCTCCGCAATACTTACGACCTCTTGCTCCTCGCACGGTTCGATCACGATCGCAAACTCTTCGCCGCCATTGCGAGCCGCATATCCGTCGACAGGAGCACAAGCAGCCAAAATATTGCCCAGTTGCCTGAGCACAAGATCTCCGGCAGGATGCCCATAGGTGTCGTTGACCCGTTTGAAATGATCAATATCGAGCAGGATCAGCCCGAATTCCTCTCCATGTTGCTGAGCACGTTTCACGTGTCGATCATAAGCGAGATAAAAAGCTCTCGGATTATGCAGACCTGTCAAAAAATCGCGATGCGCGGCATCTTCCATAAACGCAAACAACTCATTTGAATTTTTGAGGTGGCGCAGCATTAGAAAAGTAAATACGCCTGTTCCGGCTATAATCACGGAATAGACAGGTACGATATTCACGAAGTCCGGTCCGATCATGATAAACAAACTGACAAGCAACACCGAAAACTGGACAGCAAAAGCGGCGGCCCATTGGGGAGGCTGCAACTGTCCTTTTTTCAGCACCAAAATAACGAGCAAAAACGTAACGATCGCGTTCGCGGCACCAACGTACGAAGATAACCCGAAGTGTCCGAAGAAAAAAAAGCGGAATGCCGCGATCATCAGACTTGCCCCCAGACCGCCCGGAATTCCTGCCACATAAACCCCGATAATGATCGCCGTTTGACGAAGGTCGATCACTGAATTGTCTCCGATCGGGAACGAAAACTCCATCATCACGATGCCTACGACACCCAAAGCAATCCCTGTAACCCAGGGAAGCCATCTTTTTGAATTTACAGCCAGCGAGGATTTGCGAAAGCGGTTAAAAAAAACGTTACCGAAAAACAACAAGGTCGCCAAGATCGTAAAGTTGATAAATAATTCTTTGAACATGATTAAAATTACGCCTCGCAGTCTGCAACAATGCGAATTAAGCAGCCACAAATCAGTTAGCCGCTTTTTCTACATTTTACCCGATTCCAGAGTTTCTGCAAAGAAGCTTTATTAGTTTCAAAATAAAGGAAAAAGAAAAACCGTCTTCATCGCTACGTTTGCTGTGTTCGAAATTCCTTTTCCGGTAGCCAAGGAATTTTTCGATCAACGTAGCGAAAAGACGGTTTTTCGGTAAACCATTTAATGCTTACAGTCGGGTACTCAACCACTCCGTCGTGCGCTCAAGTGTTGTGGCCGCACGTTCGATCGCCGCTTCGACCTGAGGCTTGGCGGTACCGCCGTAGACGTTGCGGGCGTTAACCACGTTCTCCGGCTGGAGCACGTCGTAGATCTTGTCGTCGAACAGATCGGAGAAGGTCTTGAATTCTTCGAGCGTCAGATCCAGCAAATACTTGCCGTTCTCGATACAATACAGCACCGTTTTGCCGATGACTTCGTGCGCGTCGCGGAACGGAAGGCCTTTGCCGACCAGGAAGTCCGCAATATCGGTCGCGTTCGAAAAGTCTTTGTTGACCGCTTCGCGCATACGGCCCGTACGCACCTGCATCGTCGCGATCATGGGAGCGAACAAACGCAGCGCGCCGTCGAGCGTCGCTACCGTATCGAACATGCCTTCTTTGTCTTCCTGCATGTCTTTGTTGTACGCGAGCGGCAGTGATTTCAGCACGGTCAGCAAGCCCATGAGGTTGCCGTA
The DNA here is from genome assembly GCF_037722395.1 of Saccharibacillus sacchari. Classification (GTDB taxonomy): domain Bacteria; phylum Bacillota; class Bacilli; order Paenibacillales; family Paenibacillaceae; genus Saccharibacillus; species Saccharibacillus sacchari_A. The sequence continues at coordinate 54,913 of NZ_JBBKAR010000022.1, forward strand.
GACGCGTCCGGTTTTGCCGCGCACCAGCTCGGCAACGTCCGGATTCTTTTTCTGCGGCATGATGCTGCTGCCCGTGCAGAAAGCGTCATCCAGCTCGACGAAGCCGAACTCCGTACTGCTCCACAGCACCAATTCTTCGCAAAGGCGGGACATGTGCATCATCAGGATCGACGCGCCGGACAGGAACTCCAGAATGAAGTCGCGGTCGCTGACCGCGTCCAGGCTGTTCTCGTACACGCCGTCGAAGCCAAGCTGCTCGGCCACGAAATGGCGGTCGATCGGGAACGTCGTGCCCGCGAGCGCGCCCGCGCCCAGCGGCAGCACGTTGATGCGTTTATAGCTGTCCATCAGGCGCTCCGCGTCGCGTTGGAACATGGAGACGTAAGCGAGCAGATGGTGGGCGAACAGGATCGGCTGCGCCCGTTGCAAATGCGTGTAGCCTGGGATGATCGTGTCGGTGTGCTGCTTGGCTTGGTCGATTAAAGCTTGCTGCACCGCTTGCACCAGACCCGTCAGCTCGACAACGCGGCTGCGCAGGTACAAGTGCATGTCGGTCGCGACCTGGTCGTTCCGGCTGCGTCCGGTATGCAGCTTGCCGCCGACCGGGCCGACTTCCTGGATCAGATGCTTTTCGATATTCATATGAATGTCTTCGTCGGAAACGGAGAATTCCACTTCGCCGGCTTCGATCTTGTGCAGGACCTTGATCAGGCCTTCCGCGATCGTGTCGGCGTCTTTTTGCGGGATGATGCCGCATTTGCCCAGCATGGCGACATGCGCCAAGCTGCCTTGAATGTCTTCCTCGGCCAGTGTTTTATCGAAGTTAATGGAAGCCGTGTACTCCTCGACCAGACGATCCGTCGGCTTGGTGAAGCGGCCTCCCCACAGTTTATTCATCAAAGTTCCTTCCCCCTCCCAAACCCTCCCCGAGGGAGGGCCCCAAAGGGCGACTGCCCTCTGGACACCTGTAAAGGGCAGAGATTGCGGTCGGCTTTGGGCGGGAGGTTTGGCTTTATTTTAGTGGCGGTGCTGGCGGTACGTGCCGCCGCGCTTGCCCTGCCTTCGGCGGGCCGCGGCTGACTGCGGCGCGGGAGCGTGTTGCGGGCAGCGGTTTGCTGCCTTGTGCGACGCATGGGTGAGACTTAGACCAGGGCCGGAAGCGGAGCGCTGCGCGGCTCCTGTCCGGCCAAGGGCAGGGTCGAAGGCGGGCCGCTTCGCGTGGCCCTGTTCGACCGGAAGACCCGGGGCTGGATGCAGGCGGCTACGCCAGCCTTGTCCAGCCAAGACCCGGAGCCGGAGGCGGAACACTTCGTTGTTCCTGTCCGGCTAAGACCCGGGGCTGGAGGCGGAGCGCTGCGCGGCTCCTGTCCAGCCAGGTTCCCGTTCGGGGAACCTTTTCTTCTGGCTGCGCAAGGTCAAGATCAAGAGCTTGTCCGGCTTCTGCTACAAGCCGGACGCCTTTAACTTCCCCTATAAAAAAAGGCGAATAGCGTGGGTGGAGGGGGAGTTTCAGTGAAGAAGCGTCAGCGTTCGCCTTTGCAATTGGGAAGCCTCCTTCTAGTCTAATCCAGCTTCCCAATTGCAACACGCGATCGGAACGAAACTCCCCCGGAACCCACTCTTTTTCCACCGAAAAAACTACTTACTTTGCTCTACGCCTTTTCCCACCTTCAATCTCAAAGCGTTGAGGCTGATAAACCCTGTCGCATCGTTCTGGTCGTAAGCCTGGCTCGGGTCGGCTTCCATCGTGGCGATGTCCGGGTTGTACAGGCTGACCGGGCTTTTGACGCCGGCGCCGATGACGTTGCCTTTGTACAGTTTCACGCGCACCGTGCCGCTCACGTTTTTCTGGCTTTCCGTCACCAGCGCTTGCAGCGCCAGACGCTCCGGCGCGAACCAGAAACCGTTGTAGACGAGCGTGCTGTAACGGGTCAGCAGCGAATCGCGCAGGTTCATGACTTCGCGGTCCATGGTCAGGGATTCCATTTTGCGGTGAGCGGTGAACAGGATCGTGCCGCCCGGAGTCTCGTACACGCCGCGGCTTTTCATGCCGACAAAACGGTTCTCGACCATGTCCACGCGGCCGATGCCGTGTTTGCCGCCGAGTTCGTTCAGTTTATCCATGACTTGCAGCGGGCTCAGCTTTTCGCCGTTCAGCGCGACCACGTTGCCTTTTTCGAATTGTATTTCCAGCATTTCCGGCTCGTTCGGCGCGTCTTCCGGATCTACGCTGAGCAGGAACATTTCTTTGTTTTCAGGCGCGCTTGCATCGAACCACGGATCTTCCAGCACGCCGCTTTCGTAGCTGATATGCAGCAGGTTGCGGTCGGTGGAGTAAGGCTTGGCAGCGGATGCGGTAACCGGAATGCCGTGTTTTTCAGCGTAAGCGATCATTTCGGCGCGGCCCGGGAAGGTGTCGCGGAACGTGTCGAGTCTCCAAGGAGCGACGACTTTGATATCGGGAGCGAGAGCCGCGACGCCGAGTTCGAAACGAACCTGGTCGTTGCCTTTGCCTGTCGCGCCGTGGGCGATCATCGTGGCGCCTTCGGCGCGGGCGATTTCGACCATGCGCTTCGCGATCAGCGGACGCGCGATGCTGGTACCGAGCAGGTATTGGCCTTCATAGAGCGCACCGGATTGGAACATCGGGTAAATGAAATCCGCAGCGAATTCGGCTTGCAGATCGTCGATGTATACTTTCGAAGCGCCGGTTGCCAGAGCTTTCTCTTCTAGGCCGTCCAATTCTTCTTTTTGTCCGATATCCGCGGTAAAAGCGATGATCTCCGCGTCATACGTTTCTTTCAGCCATTTCAAAATGATCGAGGTATCCAGTCCACCGGAATACGCGAGTACGATTTTTTCTTTTGCCATAATTCTTCATTCCTCCGCTCTGAACGTTGCCGTTCAATATCTTGTATGATAGTCTTTCCTTTTTCGTCGCAAGAGCGGCGTTCTCCTGCCTATGCAGAAGCGCCGCTCTTTTTTTGTCCGCTAAAAAAACTTACGCCATCAACGTCGCCATGACCGCTTTTTGCGCATGCAGGCGATTTTCCGCTTCGTCGAAGATTACGCTGTTTTTGCCGTCGATCACGCCCGCGCTCACTTCTTCGCCGCGGTGCGCCGGGAGACAATGCAGGAACAGATAATCGCTTTTCGCGTGCTGAACCAGTTCTTCGTTGACTTGATAGTCTTTGAAAGCCAGCTCGCGCACTTTCTGTTCTTCTTCAAAGCCCATGCTCGCCCACACGTCCGTATACACGGCATCGGCGTTCTCGACCGCTTCGCGCGCGTCGCGCACGATCGCGATTTTCGAACCGGTCTGATTCGCGATTTCCTGCGCTTGACGCACGATATCCGTATCCGACTCGTAGCCTTCCGGGCTTGCGATGCTCACGTCCATGCCCATCTTCGCGCCGCCGAGCAGCAGCGAGTGCGCCATGTTGTTACCGTCGCCGATATACGCCAGCTTTTTGCCTCGCAGTGCGCCTTTATGCTCCTGGATCGTTTGCAGATCGGCGAGCACCTGACACGGATGGCCGAGATCGCTCAGCGCGTTGATGACCGGAATATCCGCGTATTTCGCCAGCTCCGTCACGTTTTCGTGGCCGAACGTGCGGATCATGATGCCGTCGAGGTAACGCGACAACACGCCTGCCGTATCCGGGATCGCTTCGCCGCGTCCGAGCTGAATATCGTTTTTGCTGAGGAAAAGAGCATGGCCGCCGAGTTGGAACATGCCGACTTCGAACGATACGCGGGTGCGCGTGGACGATTTTTCGAAAATCATGCCGAGCGTTTTGCCTTCCAGCGGACGGAACGTTTCTCCCGACTTTTGTTTGCGTTTGAGTTCGATTGCCAAGTCCAGCAGGTATTGAATTTCTTCCGTCGTGTAATCGGTCAGTTCGACGAGGTCGCGTCCTTTAAGAGCGATTCCGTGTGCTTGTTGAGTCAGGTCCATGAGGTTACCTCCTTGGGTTCGGTTGTTTTCAAAAAAAGAGCGTTCGCGAGCCGGAAGTCACTGTCCGGTTTGCCGAACGCTCGATCGCCGCCTGAGAAGACTTTTGCTTCATGATAAAAGCTTGAATGTTCAGACGGACGCATTCCTTTTATTTTAGGTCAGGCGCTCGGCGTCGGTACCTTTTCTTCAATCACCGAAGCGACGATCTCGACGGCCTGCTTCACTTCTTCCTCGGTCACGTACAGGTTCGGCAGCAAACGGATCACGTTCGGGCCGGCCGAAACGAACAGCAGACCGCGTTTTTGCCCGGCTGCGACCAGATCGGCTACCGGTTCCGCGCACTCGATACCGATCAGCAAGCCGAGTCCGCGCACTTCCTTCACGAACGGATTACCGTTCAGACGCTCGCGCAGTTGGCCCATCAGCTTGTCGCCGATCTCGGCGGCTCTGGCCGGAAGATTGTCTTCCTGCATCGTCTCGATCGTCGCGATGATCGCGGACGAAGCCAGCGGCGTGCCGCCGAACGTCGTCGCGTGGCTGCCTGCGGTGAACGCTTCTTTCAGATACTCCCGTCCGATCATGGCGCCTGCCGGGAAGCCGGACGCGATGCCTTTGGCCACGGTGAAAATATCCGGTTTGATGCCGTAGCGATGATGCGCGAACCAGGCGCCCGTGCGGCCCATGCCGGTCTGCACTTCGTCGACGATCAGCAAGATCCCTTTGTCGCGGCAAAGCTGCTCGATCTGCTGCGCGTATTCCTGTTCCAACGGATACACGCCGCCTTCGGCCTGCACCATCTCGATCATGACGGCCGCAGTGTGCTCGTTGATCGCGTTTTCGATGGCTTTGATATCGTGCGGAGGCACAGTTACGAATCCGGCCGGAAGCGGCAGGAAACCTTCTTTGACTTTATCCTGTCCGGTCGCGGTGAGCGTCGCCAGCGTACGGCCATGGAACGATTTGCCGAGCGTGATGATCTCGTAGCGTTCTTCGCCTTTCACTTTCTGGAAGTAACGACGAGCCAGCTTGATCGCCGCTTCGTTCGACTCCGCGCCGCTGTTGCAGAAAAATACGGCGTCGGCTTGCGCGACTTCAGCGACTTTTTTGGCGGCTTCTTCCTGTTTCGGCACGACGAACAGATTGGACGTATGCCACAGGGTATCGATCTGTTCTTTGAGCTTCTCGGACACTTTTTTCGGCGCGTGGCCGAGGTTGGTGACGGCGAGACCGCTCATGAAATCGAGGTATTTGTTGCCCTGGTCGTCCCAGAGCCAGCTGCCTTCGCCTTTGACGAGGGCGAGGGGATTTCTGGCGTACGTTTGGAAAAGTGAACTCTCTTCTTGTGGCATGGGTGGGTATGCTCCTTCCTGGGGTGGCGGGGGCTGCGGGGAAAGTTCGTTACGGTCGCTTGTTGTCCTCGGAAAATGGATTAATTGTAATAAGGAAATTTTCCGAGGACAAAGGCGAACGCTAACGCTCCTTCACTGAACTTTCCCCTCCGCTTGGCACGCTTGGTCGTTCACGGGATTTTAGGGCAGGGACACAGAATCGATTTTGGATATCGATTCTCTTTTGGGTAAAGCTCGAAGTAAATTCATGGATGTCGGGATCAAGCGGGAGAAGCCTATTACGTCGAACGGTATTCGGGAGTGTACCGTCGTCGAGTCTGTATCCGGATTACAAAAAAGACGACGATCATAGACTCAGGAAAACGATAAGTCGGACTACGTTTTGTGGCAGAGACAAAAGGTCTTTAAACTTTTCCTTTCAAAACCCAGTCTCAACAGCCCGTTTCCCGAGACTCATCGTCGAATGACCGTTCCGATCGGTTCGCCGGATAAGAGGCGAGGGAGGACGCGGGGTTCGCTGCCGTCTACGATGACGACTTCCCGGACCTCGCCGTGGATACATTTCATGGCGGCGCGGACTTTCGGGATCATGCCGCCGTAGATTTCTCCGCTTGCGATCATGTCTTCGATCTCCGCGAAAGAAACGGTAGGCAAAGGCGTTTTGACGCCGTCGATGGTTTTGAGAATGCCGGGAACGTCGGTGACGACGATCATGCGGGAAGCACCGATAAAGGATGCCACGGCTCCGGCTGCGGTGTCGGCGTTGATATTGTAGCGTTGTCCGTTCTCGTCGACGCCGAGCGGCGCGATAACGGGCATGTAGCCCAGATCGAGAATGCCGTCGACGATACCCGCTTCAACGTAAGTGACGTCGCCGACAAGGCCGACTTCGGATGCGTTCGGCACAGGCTCGGCCTGGATCAGCGAACCGTCCGAACCGGATAGGCCGAGCGCTTTGCCGCCTGCGGATTGGATACGGCGAACGATCAGTTTGTTGATCGTGCCCGCCAGTACCATTTCCACGACGTCCAGCACATCTTCGGTGGTGCGGCGCAGTCCGTTAACGAACTCTGTCGGAATGCCGAGCTTCTCCAGGTTTTCGGAAATCGCCGGGCCGCCGCCGTGTACGATAACGGGCTTGATGCCGCTTTTTTGCAGCTCAGCCAGGTCAGTGAAAAAGGCTTCCGGCAGCGCAGCCAACGTGCTGCCGCCGCATTTCATCACGAACGATGCTTTGGCGTCGCCTGTTTGTGAAGCGGAAGATCCGCCGACTTCGTTTGCGTTTTGAGCCATATCGTTTCTTCCTCCTTCGTTATGTCCGGTATGCCGCGTTGATCCGCACATAGTCGTACGTCAGGTCGCAGCCCCAAGCGGTCGCTTTTTCCGAACCCATATTCAGCTCGACCGTAATAAGCACGTCATCGCCTTTCAAATATTCCAAAGCGATATCTTCGTCGAATTTGACCGGCTGGGAAGCCGTCAACACGACGATATCGCCAAGCTTGATATCGACGGTGTATGGATTGACAGGAACGCCTGCACGGCCGACCGCCGCGATAATCCGACCCCAGTTGGCGTCCGCGCCGTAAACGGCCGTTTTGACCAAACTCGAACCGATAACGGTCTTTGCGATGGCCCGAGCCGAATCTGTGCTTTCCGCACCCGTAACGGTGACTTCGACAAGCTTCGTTGCGCCTTCGCCGTCGCGGGAGATCGCTTTGGCCAGATGTTCGCATACCGCGGCAAAAGCCTCCGCAAACGCCGTCCAGTCCGCATGCTGCTCGTTCAGCTCTTTTTTCTGATCCGACAACCCGCTTGCCATCGCAACCAGCATATCGTTCGTGCTCGTGTCACCATCGACGGTAATCATATTGAATGTGTCGTCGGTTGTCCGTCGAAGCAGCTTATGTAACGCCTCGCTGCCGATCTGCGCATCTGTCGTCACAAAAGCCAGCATGGTCGCCATGTTCGGATGAATCATGCCCGATCCTTTGGCTGCGCCCGCAATCACGACCGGCTTGCCGTCGATCTGTACGGTGACGCACAGCTCCTTTTTCACCAAGTCTGTCGTGAGGATCGATTGGCTGAACTGCTCGCCGCCGTTAGCGTCGCTGCTCAAAGCTCCGGACAATCTGGCAATACCGTCGCGGACCCGATCCATTTTCAGGTTTTCGCCGATCACGCCTGTGGAAGCTACGGCTACGTCGTCCGCGCTGACACCGAAGCTCTCAGCCGCAAGCGCGCGCATTTCGTAAGCGTCGGCGTCGCCTTGCTTGCCTGTGCACGCGTTCGCGTTGCCGCTGTTGACGATTACCGCACGCAGCACGCCGTTGGCCAGGCTTTCGCGCGTCGTTTGCAGCGGAGCTGCTTGGAAAATATTCGTTGTGTATACCGCCGCTGCCGCCGCAGGCACCTCGCACACAATCGCGCCGATATCGTTTCTTTCCGTTTTTTTCAGTCCGCAATGCAGACCGGCCGCTTGGAATCCGCGCGGGGTAATGATCGAACCGCCTTCGACGACGGTGTAAGAAGGAACTGCCATGAGACGCTTCCGCCTTTCGCTATATAATCGCTGAGTGTATGTTCGGATCTTAAGGATACATCGGAATAAAGTTCAAACCGGTCGTCTCGTCCCAGCCCATCGCCAGATTGAGGTTTTGAATCGCTTGTCCGGCTGCGCCTTTGACCATATTATCGATCGCCGATACGATGGTCACGCGCCCGGTCCGCTCATCCACGGCAAAGCCGATATCGCAGTAGTTCGAACCGGAGACCTCTTTGGTTGCCGGCAGAACGCCGTTTTCCCGGATACGCACGAACGGTCTGTCTGTATAGAAGCTTCGATACAAATCGATAAAGTCCTGCGTCGTTTTCGATCCGTTTACCGATGCGTACATCGTGCTGAGAATGCCGCGCGTCATCGGAATCAAGTGGGTGGTAAACGTGACGACGACCTCGCGGTTTGCCGCATCGCTCAGCACTTGCTCGATTTCCGGAATATGCTGATGCGCGTTCACTTTATAAGCTTTCACGCTCTCGTTGATTTCGCTGTAATGCGTGCCAAGCCCGACTCCGCGTCCCGCGCCGGACACGCCCGTTTTCGCGTCGATAATCAGGGTGGACGGGTCGATCAAGCCTTTTTTGACCGCCGGAACCAAACCCAATAGTGTCGCCGTCGGAAAACAGCCCGGATTGGAGATAACCGATTGTCCGGCTACAGCCTCTCCGTATACCTCGCTCAGTCCGTAAACCGCCTTTTCCAAAATATCGGGCGACGCCGGAGTGCGCTTGTACCATTTCTCGTAAACGGCTCCGTCTTTCAGACGAAGATCGCCGGAAAGGTCAATGATTTTCAAGCCCTGCTCTACCAGCTTCGGCGTCAATTCGGAACTTACTCCGGCCGGGGTGGCGAGGAAGACGACATCGGCCTTCTCCTTGATCACCGCAGGTTCGATGGCTTCAAGTTCCAGTTCAATAATGTTCGTCAAATGAGGAAAACTTGCGCTCAATGGCGTACCGCTATTCGATGAAGATAATACGCAACTGACCTCCACCTGAGGATGCGCCTGCAACAAACGAATCAGTTCCGCTCCTCCATAGCCGGTCGCGCCGACGATTGCTGCTTTGATTGTACCGTTGTCCATGCTTCCTAACCTCCATCCGCACCGTTTTTCTGTATAATTCCGTGCATGTTTTCAAAATAATATGTATTATTATACGTTCGGCATCATATAAATACAACCTTTCTAGAAAAAGTTCACATTCTGTGTGATAGGTCCAATTGATCTTCAACCCCTCCGGGCAAGAAGATCAATTGAACCCGCGCTAAGCGAAAGCTTTTTGTTTTTAAGACGGGATCACACGTTCCCTTTTCGATTCATTGAAGTTATACTCTTTATATAAGAAAAGAAAATGCGCACACTCGCCCCAGGCGCGATCTTCTATCAAATCCCCAACCAGAGAAAGGAAGATCGGACATGCCACCGAACCGCAAAAACAAACTACGCCATCCGTATGATAAGGCGTATAAAACGCTACTCTCCAATCGCACCATGTTCGCTACGCTACTCCATCATTTTGTTCCAGGAAAATGGTCAAAAAACTAGGGCGTGTACGCAAACTCAACGACGTGCATCTTTTGCTGCCTTTTCGCCCTCCGCGGATATCGACTTGAAGCGTGTCGCCATCCACCAATGGCTGCGTCAATTTCCCTCGACGTGCCCCGGCACGCCTTCGGAAAATTTCCTTGCTGAGAACGAAAATTCAGCAAAATCTGCTTCCGGCGGAGTTTGCGTACACGCCCTAGATGCCGAAAGCCTGATCAGGGTCGACAAGTCGTATGTTTTGAGCGATTATAAGGAAAAAGAAGCTGACCTCGTACGTTGACCACGCTCAAAAGTATAGTTGTGTTCGAACCGAACCCTTCACGTTTTAAGAAGGGTTCGCCGGACTCACTCGTAGAATCAAGATGGTCAACGTACTCGTTTATAAAGCGCAATTAAGCGGACAAGAGTTTTATTTCTACGTGTTATTGGAATTTCAATCAAGAGTCGATTTCCAAATGCCACATCGGTTATTGACGTACATGACGGAGATTTGGCGGGACGTTCAAAGCAATACGCCGCAATCCGAGAAACGCCGGAAAACCCACAAACTACCCGCTGTTGTCCCGATCGTTCTCTACAACGGCAACGCAACTTGGACAGCTGTTCGCTCTTTTCGCGAAATGCTTGAGGGTGAACAGCACTTTGGTGCAGAACTGCTAAACTTCCGTTACGTCCTCTTGGACGTAAAACGACTGGACAAAAAACAGTTGGAGCAAATGGAAAACTTAATCGGACTGATCTTTCTTGTGGAACAAAATCCCGGAGCCGTGCCTTTCACCAATCGATTAAGGAAGTCCAGCCAGATTTTGAAGAAGCTCGATCCCGAACTGTTTCAGTTGTTCAAGTCCTGGTTCAAAATGACGAATCCCAAAGAAACCGAGAAGATCGGCCATGTACTGGATAAGTTCGAAGATCCGAAAGGAGTGGATACCATGATTTCCAATCTGACCAAAGCGCTGCGTGACGAGTATTACGAAATGCGAAGACAAGGACTGGCAGCAGGACAAGCAAAAGGAAAAGAAGAAGGCCGAGTCGAAGGAGAAACAGCCGCACGGATGGACATTGCGCGTAACCTTTTAAAGGAAGGCATGAGTATCGAGCAAACGGCGCGCTTGGCAGGTCTGAATATTAGCGAAGTCGAACAATTAACCGAGAAATGATCGTTATCCTTTGAATGCCTTTCACTTTAAATCATAAAAGAGCTGCTTCCAGGTCACGAGACTTGGGAAGCAGCTCTTTCTTTTCTCCTCACAAACAACGTACTCATTTACATCTGAATCTTAAACCCTTTACCCAAGACTTCCTGCGCGTTGCTGATTACGACGAACGCTTCGGGATCGACGGAACGTACGAGCGTTTTCAGTCGGCTGGTTTCGCTTTGCCCGATGACGACCATCAAGACGGGACGGGACTCGCCCGTATATCCGCCTTTTCCCGTCAACTCAGTCAGGCCACGGTCCAGATCCTTCAGAATGACCTGGGTAAGCTCTTCACGTCGATCCGTAATGATATAGGCCACTTTCGTGTAACCCAGACCCATTTCTACGGCATCGATTACTTTCCCCGTGACATACAGGCCGATCAGCGCATACAGGGCGTTCTCCAGCGACAAGGTAAAGCCCGCTAACATAATGACTGAGCCATCGACCAGCATGACGCATAACGACAAGCTCAGACCACTGAACTTTTGCAACAATTGCGCCACGATCGACAATCCGCCGGTCGATCCGCGGCCGCGGAACACCAGTCCCAGACCCAACCCGACTCCGATACCGCCGTACAGCGCTCCGAGTAGCGGATTGGTGGTCGAAATCGGCCAGTCGCGCGTCAGGTAGATAAACAAAGGCAAGCAGACAGTACCAATTAATGTACGCGCACCATACTTTTTGCCGAGAAAAACGACGCCTGCCACAAACAACGGAATATTGAATATCCATTGGGTAAACGCAGGCTCAAACCCGAACCATTCTTTAATAATGATCGACAAACCCGATACGCCGCCGGATGCGATCTGGTTAGGCAATAGGAACAGGTTAAACGCGATTGCCGTAATAAAAGCCCCTACGATAATAAGCACGGTATCCAGCACGTTGCGTTTGGTACCGTCAATCGGGACCAGCGGCTTTCTGCCGCCTTTACTTGTTTTCATGGTTCGCGTTTACTCCGTTTCGATCTTCAATTGGCTGCGCAGATAAGCATCGACGAATCCGTCCAAGTCGCCGTCCATAACCGCGCCGATATTACCCGTCTCGTGCGTTGTGCGGTGGTCTTTGACCATGCTGTACGGATGGAATACATAAGAACGGATCTGACTGCCCCAGCCGATCTCGGACTGCTCGCCGCGAATTTCGGCCAGTTCCTGCTTCTGCTCTTCGATCTTGCGCTCATACAACTTGGAACGCAGCATCGTCATCGCTTGTGCACGGTTTTTGATCTGCGAGCGTTCGTTCTGGCAAGTCACCACGATTCCGGTCGGAAGGTGGGTAATCCGGATCGCCGAGTCGGTCGTATTGATATGCTGGCCGCCGGCGCCGCTTGCACGGTACGTATCGATCTTCAGATCTTCGGTACGAATATCGATCTCGATCGTATCGTCGATTTCCGGTACGACGTCACAAGACACGAACGACGTATGGCGTCTGCCCGACGAGTCGAACGGCGAGATGCGAACGAGGCGGTGCACGCCTTTTTCCGCTTTCAAATAGCCATAAGCGTTATAGCCTTTGATCAGCAGCGTAACGCTTTTGATACCCGCTTCGTCGCCAGGAAGGTAATCCAGCGTCTCGACTTTGAATCCGCGTTTTTCGGCCCAGCGTTTGTACATACGCAGCAGCATTTCTCCCCAGTCCTGCGACTCGGTACCGCCCGCGCCTGGGTGCAATTCAAGGATCGCATTAAGCTTATCGTAGGGTTCGCTGAGAAGTAGTTGAAGTTCGAATTCGTTGATCCGGCTCACCAGGTCTTCAATGCTTCCGGTCACTTCGGCAGCCATCTCGTAGTCGTTTTCTTCATCGGCCAGCTCAGCCATCAAAGCGGCATCATCGTAATCCTGTTGCAGCTTCGCATACTGGTCGACCGAGCCTTTTACGGCGTTCATCTCTGCGATAACGGCTTGAGCTTTATCGTTATCGTCCCAAAAGTCGGGTGCAGACATTTTCTCTTCGAAGTTGGAGATCAGTTCTTGCTTCAGATCTAAGTCAAAGAGACCCCCTAAGGTTGGTTAATTTCTGTGCCATTTCGCGCAGATCCTGCTTGACTGACGGATCGATCATTTGTCGTCACCTCTTCTATAATTATGGGAACCTATTGTTCGTCTTCCTTTTATCACCTTAGACAGCCCTGCGGCCCGATCCCGGAAGTCGCCTCCTGGAACCGGGCCGTTGCTTGACGATCTTTGAAATCCGTTTACCGCAATCTTAACGTTGAGCGCGGCGCTCTTTGCGGGAAGCTTTTTTCTCCGGCGTCGGGCTGTTCGTGCTGATTTTCTTCTCATCGATAACGGCTTCGCGCTGCTGGTTCGATTCGACGCGTGCTTTCATGATATACGTCGCAACCTCTTCCTGAATGCTGGCGATCATCTGATTGAACATTTCATAGCCTTCGAATTGGTACTCGCGCAGAGGGTCTGTACCGCCGTAAGCACGCAAGTGGATGCCTTGACGCAGTTGATCCATCGCGTCGATGTGGTCCATCCATTTACGGTCAACCGCACGCAGCGCGATAACTTTTTCAAATTCACGAACCATCGCTTCGCCGAGGGAAGCTTCACGCTCGTCGTAACGCTGTTGCACTTTATCGTACAGATATTCCGTAATTTCGGAAGCTTCTTTGCCCCACAGCTCATCACGGGTGATTTCGCCTTCTTCAAGCAGCTTGGCATTGATATAGTCTGCCACTTCTTGAAGTTCCCAGTTTTCCGGAATGTCGTCGCCTGTATGGGCTTCAACGATCCGTTCAACGGTCGCGCGAATCATATCGAGAATGATTTGTTTGACATTGTCGGCTTCAAGCAGTTCCATACGTTGCTTATAGATGACACCGCGCTGTTGGTTCATGACATCATCGTATTGAAGAACGACTTTACGCGTATCGAAGTTGTTGCCTTCTACGCGCTTCTGCGCAGACTCTACCGCACGCGTGATCATCCGGCTTTCGATCGGCTGGTCTTCTTCGAAGCCCAAACGCTCCATCATGTTCAGCACGTTATCCGCACCGAAACGCTTCATCAATTCGTCCCCGAGCGACAGATAGAACTGCGTCGAACCCGGGTCGCCCTGACGTCCGGCACGGCCACGCAGCTGGTTATCGATCCGGCGCGACTCGTGACGTTCCGTACCGATGATATGCAGGCCGCCGACGTTGTGGACGCCTTCGCCCAATACGATATCGGTACCGCGTCCCGCCATATTGGTCGCGATCGTAACCGAACCTGCTTGTCCGGCGCTCGAAATGATCTCGGCTTCTTCGGCATGATACTTCGCGTTCAATACCTGGTGGCGGATGCCTTTTTTCTTCAGCATTTCCGACAGCAATTCGGAGTTTTCGATCGAAACCGTACCCACCAGAATCGGTTGGTTTTTGGCGTGGCGCTCTTCGATCTCGGCCACTACGGCACGGAATTTGCTGGCTACGCTTTTATACACGACGTCCGGTGCATCCGTACGTTGGTTCGGACGGTTGGTTGGGACTTGAAGAACTTCCAGTCCGTAAATCTTTTTGAACTCTTCTTCCTCTGTTTTGGCTGTACCGGTCATGCCGGCCAGTTTGCGGTACATACGGAAGTAGTTTTGGAACGTAATCGTGGCAAGCGTCATGCTTTCGTTTTGAACGGTGATGCCTTCTTTCGCTTCGATCGCTTGGTGGAGACCGTCGCTATAACGGCGTCCCGCCATCAGGCGGCCCGTGAATTCATCGACAATAACGACTTCGTCTTCAACCACAACGTAGTCCACGTCGCGGCGCATGATCACGTTGGCTTTGAGCGCTTGAACGATATGATGGTTAAGCAGGACATGCTTCTGGTCATACAAGTTGTCGATTCCGAAATCGCGTTCCGCTTTTGCGGCACCCTTATCGGAGATCGATACGGATTTGATCTTGATATCGACCGTGTAATCCTCTTCCGCTTGCAGACGCTTTACGAAGCGATCCGCGAGGAAATACAGCTCCGTCGATTTTTGGGCTTGGCCGGAGATAATCAGCGGCGTGCGCGCTTCGTCGACGAGAATGGAGTCCACTTCGTCAATGATACAGAAATAGAGCGGACGTTGAACCATCTGCTCTTTGTACAACACCATGTTGTCGCGCAGATAGTCGAACCCGTACTCGTTGTTCGTACCGTAAGTGATGTCGCAGCCGTAAGCTTCCTGCTTTTGTGCATGTTCCATACCGCTCAGGTTAAGACCTACGGTCATACCCAGGAAGTTATAGACTTGAGCCATCTCTTCACTGTCGCGTTGAGCCAAATAATCATTGACGGTAACGACGTGAACGCCTTGACCCATAAGTGCATTTAAATAAACCGGAAGAGTACCAACCAATGTTTTACCTTCCCCGGTTTTCATTTCCGCGATCCGACCGTTGTGCAGAGCGATACCGCCGACTAATTGAACGTCATAATGGCGTTTGCCAAGCGTACGCTTGGACGCTTCGCGCGTCGTGGCAAAAGCTTCCGGTAGCAGGCTGTCAATCGATTCCCCTTTGGCTAAACGCTCACGAAACTCAACAGTTTTGTTCTTAAGCTGCTCGTCTGTGAGTTTTTCAAAATCGGGTTCCATTTTATTGATGATGTCAACGGTGCGCATGAACTTTTTGACGTCACGTTCGTTCATATCCCCGAAGATTTTTTTGACAAGTCCTAACATGTTGTGCCCCTTTCGTGCAAAACGGATGGTTTGCCTAAATTGTACCAGCTTGAGCGGACACGGGCAACCGCGTAAGCGCCCACCCAGCCCGGATCCGTAAAACTTCTCAACATATTATATACGCAGAAAGAGCCTTATCCGGTGCGGATAAGACTCTTTTTCTTCAAAATTCGTGATTTTTTTGTGAAAGTGAGTCGTTATTCCTGCTCGATCAGGCCGTATTTGCCGTCGTTGCGGCGATATACAACGTTAACCGTCTCGGATTCGATGTTGGAAAATACGAAGAAGTTGTGGCCGATCATGTTCATTTGCAGGATCGCTTCTTCAACATCCATCGGTTTCAGCAGGAAACGCTTGTTGCGGACAACCTGGAGTTCATCCTCTTCTTCATCCGTAGATGGAGAAACGGATGCATTTGCACCTTCGTCTACGAAAAGTCCTTTGAGACTTTCGTCTTGACGGAATCTGCGGTTCATTTTGGTCTTGTGCTTACGAATCTGACGTTCCAGCTTCGACAGCACCGAATCGATCGACGTGTACATATCGTCGCTCCGGTCTTCTGCACGAAGGAACACGCCGCCGGGAAGAGGAATCGTCACCTCGACCTTGTGAATGCCTCTTGTTACGCTAAGCGTAACGGCACCCTCCGTAGCCGGGGGAATATCGAAGTACTTTTCAAGTCGGCTGAGTCTCTTATCGATATAATCTCTCAGAGCGTCAGTAACCTCAATTTGTTGTCCTCGAATCGCAAAATCCATAGGGCACTCCTCCTTATGTCACCATTATAACACAGCGTTAACGCCGAGTAAAAACAGTGTTAACGTTTTGTGTGAACAACGGTTTTTCCGGGCGCGGATCGCCTGGCCGAAAATCGTTGTTAGGTTCAATTAACCGAAAAAGCAGCACGGAAAACGTATCCGGTTAAATAACTTGCTTTCTTGGATAACTGCGGAATAAGAGTGGGGCAAGTTTCAGATTTCTGCGTTTTTATCGGAATCCGATAAAAATACAATCAATTCGCGGACTTCTTTTTCCGTAAGGCCAAGCAGCTCGGCAATTTCGGGGATTGCATAACTTTTATCCAGCATATGCTGTACGCTCGCTGCTAGAGCTGTTTTTCGGCCTTCTTCACGTCCTTCTTCACGGCCTTCTTCACGTCCCTCTTCACGCCCTTCCTTATGCCCTTCCTTACGCCCTTCCTTACGCCCTTCCTCCAAACCTTGCTCCAGACTCTCTCTGCGCATACTGTTCCATTCGTACTTAGCATACTCGCGAGCCTCATAAAGTCGCCGGACTTCCGGATTTCCGCTAAAATATTCAAGACGATCTTCCGCTTCGCGAATCGATTTATCCATGTTGATCAGCTCCTTTAATTCAGGTTCTTGGATATTGTCGTCCATAAAAGTAAGCCAACGATGAAGAGGGTCCGAAAAATTTCTTTGCATTCTACCGAATACGGGAAGTTCGATAAAATGAATTTCCAGATCGTCTGTCAATTTCAGGTTGCGGTCCTGATCTTCATACAAATGGAATGTCGTATGATAACGTCCGGCGTCCAATAGCTCGAAGTCTAAAATATTGATCATGATTGTTTTTTTCAACTTTTGATATTCTTCGCCAGCCTTTATCGTATCCGCATACAATTTACTGAAATAAAACAAGGTTCTTTGCGCCATATATTTTTGCTCCGCAACCTGCATTTCGATATTGATCAGAACACCTTTGCGCGTCTCGGCCCGAATATCCAGTCTACCCGTTTTTTGCGTGAGTTCTTCTTTGGATAATTGCTTATTCTCAATAACATTCAGGTCAACAAGTTCTTCTTCCTTATCCAGTTTCAAAATGGCGTTGAGCAACGAAATCAAACTGTTCTTGCTTTCTTTTTCCCCAAACAACTTTTGAAAAATAAAATCATTTGTAGGTTTTAATCGCTTGTTCATGCCTTCTCCCCCATCTGAAAATCTTCGATCGAACAAAGATGTGTATTCGTGATGCGGAGCCTTATATTCTGACTTCAGTATACCAGTTTTGATATTGGACAATAAAGAAAAAACCTTGTGTTCGATCCCGCTAAGGGATCGAACACAAGGTTGGCAACCATCAATATTTTAATGATTTTTCAATGTGGCTCTGCGTCTTAACCAGAATCCGAACGCGATCAATCCGGCTCCGGCAAGAACATAGGGCAGTTTGCTTTCTTCGCCTGTCTGGGGCAGGGTCGGAGGCTGCTCGCCTTCCGGCACGACAACCCCTGGAACCACAGTTCCCGGAACAACAGGCGGTGTACCTTGCGGCACGCTGTTATCAGGCACATCTACCTGCGGCGCATCCGGAGTGACCGGAGGAACGCCGGACGGAATCGGTTCTTCCGGCACAGGGACTCCCGGATCTTCCGTTGGAACATCCGGCGTGCCGACTGGCGTTCCTTCATCGGGCACATTCGTATCCGGCTCGGACGGAACGTCCGGCGTACCTTGCGGCGTATCGTCCTCCGGAACGTCCACTTCCGGGTTCTCAGGAGTCGAAGGCGTTCCGTTATCGACAGGAATGCCAGGCGTCGAAGGAATCTCCGGCGTGCCGACCGGCGTATTATCGTCCGGAACCGGGAATTCCGGCTGCGTCGTACCCGGAACAGTCGGTTGTTCCGGCGTATTGCCGTTATCCGGCGGCGTAGTCGGCTGTTCCGGATTGGTCGGCGTTACCGGAGTTTGAGGATCTGTAGGCGTTTCAGGAACGGCAGGCGTGCCCGGATCTACTGGCGGTTGCGTCGGACCGCCCGGATCGGTCGGATTTTCCGGTTCCGGCGGCGTAGTCGGCTGCTCGGGGGTAACCGGCAGCGCTTCGTTTTTCACTTGTACGGACTTCACTCCTGCGGTCTGCACCACAGAAGAGTCGATCATAACGGTTTGCGAAGCCTCTTCAGGCAATTTGTACCCTTCAGGCGCTTGAGTTTCGGTCAGCGTATAACTGCCGTAAAGCAACTGATTGAACATGATGCGTCCTGCATCGTCGGTCGTGCGCGTAATGGCAGGACGGCGTTTATTGACGTCCTGAAGAACGAAAGTCGCGCCCGGAAGAAGTTTGGTTTCATCCGCCGAGTCGACTTTGGTCACTTCCAAAGCCCCTCTTACGCCGCTCCCCGTGCCGGAACCCGAAGACGTGCGCACGATGATGGAGCGCGACGTATCGGTTTGTCCGGTCGTTACGCCTGTTCCTTCGAAGCTGACCTTATTGCTCACGTTTTCGCGGTCGGCCGCATAGATCGTGGAAGTATACTCCAAAATAAACGCTTCGCGGATCGGTTGAGCGAAAGCCAATTCAAAACGTTCTTCTTTGCCCGAAGTAATCGTCAA
This sequence comes from Saccharibacillus sacchari, assembly GCF_037722395.1. Classification (GTDB taxonomy): domain Bacteria; phylum Bacillota; class Bacilli; order Paenibacillales; family Paenibacillaceae; genus Saccharibacillus; species Saccharibacillus sacchari_A. The sequence goes on from NZ_JBBKAR010000022.1 coordinate 73,543, forward strand.
GCTGTAATCGCGGTCTTTGACCAGTAGCTCGCCTTTGCTTGGGGTTCCGTTTGCCGCAACAACTGCCCGGTACAAACGGAACGAAGATTCGTCCAGTTGTTGATTGGAGGTCGGCGTATCGATAATTTTCGCGTTTTCCACATATGATTGACCTTTATTCACGGTTACGCTCCAAGCGATCTTGCCGCCTTGCTGCGCAGCCGTTTTAGCCACGTATTCGCCGCCGCCCGGAATCGGCACGCTGGCTGTCCAGCTGCCCAACTCAGTATTCGCACTGGTCAGCGTCGCTTCGTTGGAAGCCGACTTGCCGACGATTTGTCCGTCGACGGTCGTTTTGAACGTCACCCAGAACGAATCGCTCGTTGTTCCTTTAAAAACGATTTGCAGTTGGTTTCCATTCGCATCGCTAGGATAAACGACGGTATAGCTGGACGGGTCCAACGTTTTTCCTTTGCTCACGCTATCTTTCCCGTTAACCAGCGTCATTTGATTCACGGTCAGCGAACCTTCGACGAAACGCTGTCCGGGTTGAATAACGTCGGAAAGAACCGCTTGATCCAGCGCCAATTTGTTGTAGTTCAGTTTAACGTCCCATGTCAACTGTTTCGTACGCGGATCGTAACTGCCGGATTTAGAGCCGTTTTGCAGCGTCAAGGTACCCGGAGCAAAGCTTGCGGATACTTCACGTTCACGCGGCGCTCCATTTTCCGACCAAGTTACTTTGGCTTTGTTGACGAAGTTGGTCTGTTGGCGGTCGATTTTCCAATTTTGATTAAAATTCGTCGTGTACGTGATGGTTCTTTCGCCGTTCAGCGTGCCTTTGAAACTAATCGTAAAGCCGGAACGGTTGCCTTCGGGCACGGTCAGCTCGTAATCGACCTTTTCTTTCAGTACGGTACCTTTGCTATCGGTCACTTTTACCGAACCCGGCACCAGCTCCAGACCGCCGTTCGGGAACGTATCGGTCATCACGGCGTTGTCCATCGTAAACGAGTCGCGGTTCACGATCGTTCTCCACGAAGACGTCTTCGCCGCGTAGTTGACACCCGTATTCGTTTTGGTCAGCAAATTGCGTTCCAGGTTTTTCGAAGCGCTTTTGCTCACCGTACCGGTTGTCACGGTATTGGTGATCTTATCGTTGTTATACACCGTTCCGGTAGCCGTCGTGCGGTACGTAATGGTGTAAGCCGTCGTGACGTCGTTGGCGAATTGAAGATCGAAACCGGCTTTGCCGTTCGCGATCGCAACATTTGTCACGGTGTAGTCGGTTCCTGCTACGAGGACTCGTCCGGTCGCATTTTCCGTCACTTTGAACGATTCATCCACCAAACGCTGTCCGCTGTTGAAACGGTCTTTAAGCAAAGCTTGGCTTTTCGGAATCGTCAGCGCGCCGGCATTGTAACCGATAATCCAGTCGATCGACTGCGTTGACTGATCGTATGCGCCGACCGACTTGCTGATCAGTTCTCCGCGCTTCACGGTCACCGTGGAAGAAGCGGATACGTCTTCGCGATCGGAAGCTTTCAATGTAGCGGTATTCGTGAATTTGGCTTGGCTCCCTGCTCCGATCGCGGTCGAATAGGTGATCCGATAAGCTTCATTGATCGATTCGGCAGCAAAAGCAAGCTTCAACTCGGATGCTTCTTGACCGCCTTCCAGCACATATTGGTCGGCCGCCACCGCTTCACCCTGCGTACGGTCGCCTGCTGACGAAACATTCAATTTGTACACGCGAACCGAAGCGGAATCAAGGGTTAATCCTTCCGGAATCGTATCGCTCAATGAAACGCTGCTCAGCTTTTGCAAAGAAGTGTTCACATCGACGGTCCAATCGATTTTACCGCCTGCGTCATCGGCTTTGCCCGTTTTATCAAGCAATACGCCGTTTTTTGGCATCAAATACAGCACGATGACTTGACCGGCGTCGCCGATCGGGAACGTGATCCGAACCTGGTTGGTTTCTTTCACGATTTCTTCTTTGAGTTCCGAACGCACGGTCAGGTTCCCCGAGATGTTGGAGTATTCTTCCACAAAGCGGTTAAACGTCACCACGACATGGCCGTCAGTCGAAACGCTGAACGCGCCGACCGATTCGCCGTTGTCTCCGCCTGTTGTCAGCGGAACGTCGCGAATATCGGTGTAAATACGAAACTCGGACGGCAGATCGAATTCGAACGTCGACCCGTCGGTATACGTGTGGTCGTTCGGCAGTTCCCAACGATAATTCAAGTTGAGCGCCTCACCCGGATCGATCCGATCCGACGAATCGTCTCCGCCGACCGGATTGCCTTCGTCGTCCGTCAGCGAAACCGACGTCAGAATGTTGGAAGGCTGCGGAGTGCCGTAAACGGCTTGCTGTACGGTAGCTTCCGCTTCTTGGTCGTTTTCGAGAGAAGGGGTGTCTTGCGTTGAATCTGTATCGCTTGAAGGACTATTTACCGTTGCTGCCGATGGAGTCTCGTTGTTGTCTGTAGCCTGGGCTGTTTGCGCAGGTTGCGCCTCTGCTGCTGTCTCGGCGTTTGCGGTTCCCGCTCCGAATCCAAGCAGGCTATGTAAGACTAGCAAAACAGCGATCAAAGCTGCGCCTATTCTTTTGTTCACTCTGATGATCCCTCCTGTTGACTGTAAGCGCAAGAACGAATCAGTTATCGCTTCGCATATGCACTGTTTTTACTTTTACTTTGGCTTATGGCGATGGACAGATAAATCGTTGGACCCATTTTTAGTCTAACCAAAGAACTAATTAGGCCCTTATGTTTGTTAAACACGTACCGAGCAGGATAAACTCATAAATTTTTGTTACAAGAACCTTATTTATCCATTTTTATAGAAAACGGCATAAAAAAAGACCCCACTATCGTGAGGTCTTCCGGCTGAGCCTTGTGTAATCTCCAACCATCATAAATCATTAACCCTAATTATCTATGTAGGTCAGGTATACGGCTGCGACGACTTACAGAGGAGTAACGTTGGATGCTTGCGGTCCGCGAGCGCCTTCAACGATATCGAACTCAACGGATTGTCCTTCTTCCAGCGTCTTAAATCCTTCGATTTGGATCGCCGAGAAGTGAACGAAAACGTCGCCGCCTTCTTCCGTTTCAATGAAACCGTAACCTTTTTCTGCATTAAACCATTTTACTTTACCTTGCATGCACGAACATTCCCTTCATTATCAGATAAAAATGTGTGGTCCACTACTCGAATATACCGCCGTTTTTCTTCCATGTCAATTGGAATTTAAAATGATTACATGCAATTATATTCCAATAAAAAAGAATAACATAGCAGAGAAGATAGAATAATAAACCTGAATTTTATTTACACTTGAATACAATATCTGAAACACTTTTTTCCGGATCAGATCGGGCTGCTCACCAAACTCCCAAACTCGAACGAAAAAATAGGCAAGCCTTGCATGAAGTCCGCCTGGATCTTGACATGGGCATGTTGAAGTTCATATTTGGATTTTGTATCGCCGACGATTGTTTTTCCTTCTTCAAAAGTCAACGCATAAGAGAAGAGTTCGATGAAGTCGGCATCAAGACCGTGCGCGGTGGACTTGTATTTGATCTTATCCACGTCTTTTGCGGTAACCGTAATAAAATTAGATTTCTCGATCTTATGTATAAACTGTTTTTTTGCTTCCACGTTTACGAGGTTGTCGTCGACTCCTATGAAGCAAACCACTTTGGCCTTATTCCGGAACGTGCGATACAGATCTGCCAGATTCGAAGGACGTTTGTTTTTCGTCGCCGTTTTTGCCAAGTAATCATAATGAATAACCAAAAGCGATTTGCCGATTTCTTTATATACCAATCGATAACGATCGATGTATACCGGTTCCAGCCAAGCCGAATTGTCAACGATGAACGAAAACGTATCCGGAGAGATCGCATTGCACAAATGAATTAAGTAAGCCCCATGCGAATGTCCGTAACCGATCACGCGATTAGAATCGTATTCAAACCCGTTATCGTCCAGAAGCAACTTAACCGTCTCAAACGCTGTTAAGATATCGATAGCTTGCATATACCCCATATCGTTAAAATTTTCGAGCGTCTCGTTCAAGTCTGCAAGAACAGGAAAATGAACACTTTTGGAAGCAATCAATTCAGCAAATGCCGAAGGATTTTTCTGAATGCTTGTCCATTCGGCTCCGCTCAGAATCGAACGAAGTTCTTCCAAGTTCGTGATATTTACTTGATGGTCGGATTGCATAAAAGAGCTTCCGAAGTATTCACACTGAATCGTCACGGTGTTGTACTTATCCGCAAAAGTATCTCGCATTTTGCGGTACACATTCGAATCGATATGCGCTCCAAAGCCCGGAACGAGAATAATAAACCCTGTATCCGCTAGAACTCCGGACGAAGGAATCGCAAATTCGATCCGGAGTTCCCTGCCCGCCGTCCCCGTGTAAATATTCGGATGAGCAAGCACGTTAAACGTATGATGTTCGGCCATTCTGTCAATCTCCTTGCGATGATTAAACATCGATTATTATTTCGATATATGCGTTAACCCTTAGATAATCCGATTCCCTCGGAGCTTTTCAATCAAGCGAACCCAAATTTCGAACCGCCTGAATCACGTATTCGCAATCTTCGTCGGTCATCCCCGGGAATAAAGGAAGCGTGATGCAAGTCTCGTAATACTGCTCTGCATTCGGACATGACCCTTTAAGGTAACCCAACCTTTGGTAATACGGTTGTAAATGAACAGGAATATAATGCACGTTGACGCCGATATTCAAACCGCGCAACTGTTCGAAAATTTCTTTGCGCGAATATTGGAAATGCTCCGGCAAAAAACGAACGACATAAAGATGCCAACTGGAATTTGCATCGACGTGCTGCTCCGGCAATATCAGACCTTCGATCTCCGCCAATCCCCGATTATAAATTCCCGCCAATTCGCGACGCCGCGCAACGAATCCGTCCAGCTTGTCCATCTGCGAAACGCCAAGCGCCGCCTGAATATCGGTCATTCGGTAATTGTAGCCCAGCTCTTGCATCTCGTAATACCAGGGACCGTCGTTTCGCGTCAATTCCTGCGGCTCGCGCGTCATGCCATGACTGCGGAAAAGCAGCAATTTGCGATAAAAGGCTTCGTCGTCGGTCACGATCATGCCGCCTTCGCCCGTCGTGATATGCTTGACCGGGTGGAAACTGAACATTGTCATATCCGCCCACGTCCCGACTTTGCGACCTTGATACTCCGCTCCGAGCGAATGTGCCGCATCTTCGATCACGATCAGGTTGTGCAGGCGAGCGATCTCCTGAATCCGATCCATCTCTGCCGGTTGCCCGCTGAAATCGACGGGAATAATCGCTTTGGTTCTCGGCGTCAACTTCTTTTCTACCTGCCGGGGATCGATATTGTAAGTCAAGGGATCGATATCCGCGAATACGGGCGTCCCCCCTTGATACAACACGCAATTGCTGCTTGCCAAGAAGGTCAAAGGCGTCGTGACGACTTCGTCTCCGTCTGTAATCCCGGCTGCAAAGCAGGCTCCGTGCAGCGCTGCCGTACCGTTCGAAAAAGCCACGCCGTAACGCGCTCCGACATGGTCGGCCACTTTCCGTTCAAATGCCTGAATAGCCGGTCCTTGCGTAATGAAGTCGCCTTTCAATACCTGCACGACCGCCTCAATATCCGCTTCGTCCAAGAGCTGTTTGCCGTACGGCAACAGCGTGTCTCTTTTTGCGTATTTGCTCATCCTGCGCTCCTCCTTCTGCGGCAAAAAGATCGGCTTAGGCCAATCCTCCTTGCGCAATCCATGCTTTCGTCCGCGAGATACCTTCTTCCAGCGATACATTCGGCTTCCAGCCCAGGAGCTCTCCTGCTTTGGCCGAGTTGCACAACAATTTTTGAATTTCGCTTTGCGGATGAATATGTTCCACATGCTTGATCTTCGAAGCATCGCCTGCGATCAACAAAGCCAGGTCGTTCACGGAAATGTCCCGGCCCAGTCCCGCGTTGACGATTTCTCCGTCGACTGTATTGCTGAATCCCGCTTCCACCACGAAACGCGCGCAATCTTCCACGTACAGCAGATCACGCGTTTGCGTACCTTCACCGTAGATATTCAGCATTTTGCCTTCCAACTCGTTTTTCAGGAAAATCGCTACAACGCCGCCTTCTCCGCCCGTTTTCTGGAATGGTCCGTACGTATTGAAAGGCCGGATAACGACCGTAGGCAGTCCGTAAGCATGATAATAAGACAGCACCATGTTCTCCGCGCCAATCTTGGCTCCCGCATAAGGAGAAGCCGGCTTGGTCGGATGCGCTTCGTCGATGCCGGTTTCTTCGGCACAGCGATCGTAAACCATGCAGGTGCTCATGAATACGACTTTCGTTTTGTGCTTTTTGCACTGTTCCAAAATGTAAAAGGTACCGATCGTATCATTGTTGAACGTCGTACGCGGATCGTCAATCGAATCTTGCACGTTGATCGAAGCACCGAGATGATAACAGATATCGAAGCGATGCTCGTCGAATAGCCGGTCTAGCAATTTTTCGTCAAGGATGCTTCCGCGCACAAAATCTTTCAAGCCTGAATGATCGCGGAATTCGGACAGATTTTGTTCACGCCCGTTGGACAAATCATCCAGAATCCAGAGATGATGACCTTCATCAAGCAATTTTTTGGCGACCCAGCGCCCGATAAAGCCGGCTCCGCCGGTGAGTAAGATATTTTTCGGCATATTAAATGACCTCCCAGGACAAAGGCGTTCCTTTAGATACATCTTTTTTCACAGCACGTCCAAGTAATTCATCTAAATATTTGGTTGGCAATCCCAAACCAGGTCTGACTGCTCTAACATTTTCTGTTGTCAAGATATCTCCTACTTTTAAATTCTCTGAAATATATAAAGAACGTCTAAGCTTCAAGGATTCTTTTTCTGATTCTGTAGCTCCATAAGTAACTCGACCAAGTGATTGCCACGCTCTTTTTGTTTCTACCACAAGAGAAGTCATTTCATTAGGTTCAAGCGAAAATGTCGAGTCCACTCCTCCATCAGCACGTTTCAGTGTAAAGTGTTTTTCAACAACAGTAGCTCCTAGAGCAACTGCGGCAACCGCTACACCAATCCCCATAGTGTGGTCGGAAATCCCTACTTCACACTCAAAAAGTTCTTTTAAATGAGGGATGGTATTTATATTCGTGTTTTGTGGAGTAGCAGGATATGTGCTTGTACATTTAAGCAAAACAAGATCTTTACATCCAAATTCTCTAGCAGCTCTAACAGATTCGTCCAGCTCAGCTATTGAAGCCATGCCTGTTGACACTATCAATGGTTTGCCTGTAGAAGCTACTTTTCGAATGAGCTGTATATCTGTGTTCTCAAAAGAAGCAATTTTGTAAGCAGGAACATTCAGCGTTTCCAAAAAATCTACAGAAGTCTCATCGAACGGCGTACTAAATGCAAGTAAGCCTAGGCTAGCTGCTCGATCAAAAATTGGTTTATGCCACTCCCAAGGTGTGTAAGCTTGTTGATAGAGATTATAAAGAGAATTGCCTTTCCAAATACTATTTGAGTCTTCAATGAAAAATTCTCTCTCATGAATATCTAATGTCATAGTATCTGCCGTGTAAGTTTGAATCTTAAGTGCATGTACACCCGCTTTTGCTGCTGCATCTACTATTTCAAGTGCACGCTCTAACGAATGATTATGATTACCTGACATTTCAGCAATAATAAAAGGTTTATGGTTCTTACCTATCCATCGTTGACCTATCTGAAATTCCACTAAAAGCCACTCCTTCTATAAAATTTTGTTTTACAATTCGATCTCATACCTCAAACAGGTTTCTCCCTTATAAATATCAAGCGATTTAAATTTAAAGCCTGCTTTTTCAAATGTTCGAATCGACGCATCATTTTCATTTTTTATAAGAGCAATAATAATTCTAAAATCTATATTAGAAAGTTCTTCGCGCAAAAATCTCAAAAAACTTGTAATCAAATTACTTCCTAAACCGTAACCTCGAAACTCTTTTGCTACAGAAATACCTATCATCCCGTTACGATTTACCTTAACAAAACCAATATAAGGAGAACATTCCTCTAAAGCTGCAAGAAAAATATATTCATCAGTCGAAATTAATATTTTTTCAAACCATTTTTGATGTTGTTGACGAGAAATTTCAGACGTTTCAAAAGACATGGCTCGAGTTTTAGCATCATTAGCAAATTCATAAATCAACCAAATATCGGAGCTTTCTACTTTCTTAAAATGC
>NZ_JBBKAR010000023.1:0-54676 GCF_037722395.1 Saccharibacillus sacchari
ATGACCATCAATCCCTACTTGTAAAAGAGATACTCCAATAGCTAGGTATAATAAGAATGCAACAATTATCATTAAAACAAGTATTGAAAGGGGCACAAGAACCATGTAGAAGAAATTGATAAGAAGAGAAAATAACCATATCATTGGATGAATGAGAGCTATCAATATCACATTAAAAAAAATATTATTTTTATAGTATGTTATTGCAAGAAATAGCACTGAAGAAATAGTAGATAGAACGCAAAGAATACTTACTAATACTTTCATTGGAAAGAACGTTGAATTTAAAGCCGCAATTAAAAACATTACGGCAAGTAAGGTGCAAAAAACAAATGCAGGAACTGAAATAGCCCTATTTACCCCATTTTCTCTTTTAATCTTCTTCATTTGTTTTATCTCTCCTTAGAACTTTCAACTAACGTTTCTGTATTCACGACCCGACGACTGTCGGACCAAAGGCGTATGCCCGCAGCGTGAATATTATGTTATATGACGGAGCCACTTCTTCGAATAAACAAATAGGATATTAAGTTTTATATCAACTTAACCGTATTATTGATTACATCACATTCTAAAATTTCTACATATTGAGGTATCAAATGTCCGTATGTTCTTTTATAATATTCTGCTAATGTCTCATTTCTTTTTATTGAATAATCTTTAAGAACAAATAATATTTTTCTTGTATTTTCGGGCGCAAGTGAAAAGTACAACATCACTTCATTCCAAACTGTCAGTTTAGCACTTGGTACATTATTGCCTAATGTCCATTTGTGGCTTTTGCATTCAATGAGCACATCATTTCCTTTATCGTCTTTGCCTCCAAAATCGAATTTATGAACCTTTTTAGTTTGAAATCCCAGAGCAAAAGGGTATTTTGCAGTTACGTTAAATTTCATACTGATAAAATATTGTTCCGCTAATTCTTCAAATGAACTTCCTACATGAGCATTACTTAAGGCTCCTACTCTTTGAAAATTGGTCATTAATTATTCTCCTTTGATAGTAGTTTTAAATTCACTCTGGCTCTGTCATATAACGTTCCCGTATTCACGACTCGACGTATGTCGAGTGGCCGGCGAATGCCGGACCAAGGACGAATGTCTGCAGCGTGAATATTATGTTATCGGATGTCAATTACTTCTTCGAGTTACTAAGTTAAATTTTCAATAAGTCTGTCATACTATTCCTAAAGATCGTTTCTTTTGTTCTCTAAACTCTTCAAATTCTGACCACGACATTTCATGATTATTAATCATATCCTCAATGACTTTTCCTATATATCCTTGAAGCTCTAGCATTACCTTCTTTACTTGCATCTCATCTTCAAGAATATCTTCAATGCTATCACCTATATGAACAATTCTTGTTCGATAACCTATATGATTACCAGTTTCATCTTTTTTGCTTGTCAATTTATTAAATCTATCTTTTAATCTCAAATAATCATTATAATCTTTCGCTAAATGCGGAGTGATTTTTTTTCTTACATACTTAAACTGTTGATAGTCATCTGGATATGCTAAAAATTCAAGTAGTGTCATAGCTCTTACAAACTGAGTAGTCGGACTGTTAGACTCTAAAAAAGACGTGTGCATTGAAAGAGCCATTTTCGCAATCTTTCCCACTTCTCCATTTGTAGTGGTTAACTTTTCATATTTTTCAGAGATTTCTTCGCAATTATTCAAGTCTAAACCACTACCCTTTACTGCTTTATGAGTGATAATTGAACCTGCGATGATATAGCTTTCGTAATCATCAATATTAAAAATTAGCGCACTTGAGAATCCATCCGGTTGATCCCAAATTCCTGCGACACTTGGTAAAGTATCAATTAAATCTGCTCTACATAAAAAGAATTTCAATATATCCATTACTTTTTCTGCTTCGTTCGTAAGGCTTCTTAAAATTTTTAAATCATAATCATGAGAATCCGCTTCAAGAAACCGATCCCAGTCAAAGCCATCCACTGGAAATACTAATAAAGGGCTAGAATCAAATACTTCGGAGCAAGCGCCAGTTAAAGCTGTTGCAGCTTCTCGTAATGCCTGGCCCTCAAGACCGATTGCCATAAATTCATCTTCATTCATTTCACTACCATTCATAACCGAATGAAATTTATTTGGAACTGGTCTTAAAGAACGTATTTCAAACTCTCCAATTGGATAAAATCTATATTTACCAATTTTAAACTCGTCCTCAATTAAAACTCTTGATAACGGCATTACAACAAGATGTTGGCCATCGTTTAGTTCTTCATTAAATTCTTCAATCATATTCATTATCGTTACACTCTCCATAATTTAGAATTTAAAATATTGCTCTTGATTGATTTCCGATAACGTTCCCGTATTCACGACCCGGCGCATACCGGGTGTCCGACGACTGTCGGACCCAGGACGAATGTCCGCAGCGTGAATATTTTGTTAGATGTCGTGAAATCGACGGGCTTCTCTGCTTTCTCCCGCAAACTCACATCCAGTCTGCTTCCGGACGGAAGCGCACCTTCTCATTCAGTCAATCCGCATTCCTTATTCATGGATCAGTTTCCGTATGGAAACGTACACTCTTTGGCGCTTCTACACTTCTAATCCAAGATTCGCGTGAATCCACTTCCCGTTCTCTTCATTCTTTACCTATCCTTGTTCTTCCGTCGTATTTCATGTTCGTATAACGTCTTATTCATGAACTTCATCTATACCTCGTTTAAGCAGTATTCCTGAACTTCGCATATCCTACTTCACTCAGCTTATTCCCGAACCTCTTCCTTCCCTAATACATCTCAAAATGCTCATTCGCTTACTTTTTTCCATTTTAGCATCATAAGCATTATCCGTACACAAAATTCCCAATAAAAAAAGGTCTTTAGACGCATCATCGTCTAAAGACCTCAATCTTTCCAACTCTATATTACACTCCAATTGGCCTATTACTCCAGCCAATCTCAGCTTCTTCCCGCCTCAATCTGCTCCGCCAGTTCATTCAAATAGGTCCAACGCTCCATCAGTTCCTCCAACTTCGCTTCCGCTGCTGCCTGCTGCTGCATCAGCTCCTGAAGCTTCGCGGAATCGCTGGCTGAGCGTTCCATCTCGGCCGATATATCCTCGATCTTTTTCTCCGCCGCTTCGATCGTCGCGTCGATCGAGTCGTATTCGCGCTGCTCGTTATACGTGAACTTCGCTTTTTTCGCGGCAGGAGCGGGAGCTACGTTATCGGCAGCAGCCGTATTCGCTGCGCCGCTGCTTTTCCCGGCACCGGAAGAACCGTTCGCCGCACCTGATCCACCCGCTCCTTTCCCGCCTTCCGAGAACCCATCTTTTAACGAACCTCCACCCGTCCGCTCCATATACTCGCTATAATTCCCCGCATGAATCGCCACTTTCCCGCCGCCCTCAAAAGCAAACAGCTTATCGCACACCCGATCCAGGAAGTAGCGATCGTGGGATACGGTAATCATGACGCCGGGGAAATCGTCCAGATAATCTTCCAGCACCGTCAACGTCTGAATATCCAGATCGTTCGTCGGCTCGTCGAGCAGCAGGACGTTCGGGGCGGCGATCAGGATGCGTAGCAGGTACAGACGGCGGCGTTCGCCGCCGGATAGCTTCCCGATCGGCGTCCATTGGGCAGTCGGCGTGAACAGGAAGCGTTCCAGCATCTGCGACGCCGTCACGGTGCCTTCGTCCGTTTTGACCGTCTCGGCCGCTTCTTTGATATAATCAATCGCTCGCATACTCGGGTCCATCTCGGCGGCTTCCTGGCGGAAGTAGCCGACGCGGACGGTGGAGCCTTTGTCCACGGTGCCGCTGTCCGGTTCCAGATCGCCCGCGATCAGGTTGAGCAGCGTCGATTTGCCGCGTCCGTTCGGGCCGACGATGCCGATTCGGTCGCCTGGGACGGTCATGTAGGTGAGATCGTCGATCAGCAGGCGTCCGGCCAGCGTTTTGCCGACGTGATCGAGTTCGAGCACTTTGCGGCCCAATCTCGCGGATAACGTCGCCATTTCGAGATCGCCCGATTTTTGCTGCGGCTTGTCGTCCTGAAGCTGTTCGAACCGGTCGATCCGCGCTTTCTGCTTGGTCGAACGGGCTTTGGCGCCGCGACGTATCCAAGCCAGCTCTTTGCGCAGCAGGTTTTGACGCTTATCCTCGGTCGCCGCTTCGCGTTCTTCGCGTTCTGCTTTGAGTTCGAGGAAACGCGAATAGTTCGCGGTATAGCGGTGCATTTTGCCGTAATCCAGCTCCAGCATGACGTCCGCGACCCGATCCAGGAAGTAGCGATCGTGCGTCACCATAAGCAGCCCACCGCGGCGCTTTTTCAAATACGTTTCCAGCCACGCTACCGATTCCGAGTCGATATGGTTGGTTGGCTCGTCGAGGATCAGCAGCTCGGACGGTTGCACGAGCGCCGCCGCCAATGCGACACGCTTGCGCTGACCGCCGGACAACGTACCCATTTTCGCGTCAAAAATATCCAAACCGAGCTTCGACAGCACGCTTTTCGCTTCGCTCTCGATACTCCACGCGTTCAGCCGATCCAGCTCCTGTCCGGCTTTGAGCAGACGCTGCTGAAGTTCGTGCGAATCCGGCTCCTGTTCCAGCTTCAACGCTGTTTCGCTATATGCACGCGCCGCCGCCAACTCTTCCCCTTCGCCGTGCAACAATTGCTGGAGTACCGTCAATTCCGGATCGAAATCCGGGTTCTGCGCCAGGTAACGAATACGCACGCCCCCACCTTTTACTACCTGGCCCGAATCCGGCTGTTCGATGCCCGCGATTACTTTCAGGAACGTCGATTTGCCTGTGCCGTTCACGCCGACGACGCCGATCTTGTCCTGATCTTCCATGCCGAACGAAGCGTCGTCGAACAGCACCTTTTCCCCGTAACTTTTGGATACCCGTTCAACGGTCATGATATTCATCGCCGTTCACTCCCCTTTTCTGCTCACACTTTTCTTCTATAAAAAAACGAACTCCCGCTGCCTGCGGAAGCCCGTTCGTCCTCCAAAACCTCAGTTCAATTCCCCTTCGCTGCCGCGCAGGAACAATCGGACGGTCTGATCCACACGCAGTTCCAACTGTTCGCGCGTGAACTCGCCTTCGAACAAAATGTCCATTTTCAAGCGATCCAGCATCCCGATAAACGCTTTGGCGTAAAAGTCCGGGTCGGGCATCCCCGCTTCTTCCAGCACGTCCTTCACCGTCGCCATATAGCGGGTTAAGAATCCGTGCATCATCTTCATCAGCTCGGAATCATTGTTGGGCGCGTGGAAAAAGATTTTGCCGTGCGACTTTCGCTCGTAATAATACTCCAGATGGTGCTCGGCGACCTGTCGCAGCTTGGGCAGCAGCCCGTCCACATGCTTGACGCGATAATTCAGGTTACGCAAAAAGGTATCCCAATCCCGCCGCGTTACCGCCATAAACAGCTCTTCCTTGCTTTTGAAATATAAATACATCGTCCCTTTAGCGATTCCGGCATGCTCGGTAATATCCGAAATTTTGGTTTCATAGAACCCTTTTTGACCGAAAATCTCAAAGGCCGAATCCAGAATCGCTTCATGCTTCTCGCGCTGCGCTCCGCTCATCCGAACCACCTCCCTGCCAACACCATAATTGCCAAAGCCAACCCGCCGCCCGCGATCGAGGACAGCAGATTGACCGCATCGTTATTCATAAAAGGCCAGCCGCGATAACGCACGGTAGCTTGACCGCAATGCGTGCGGCTTTCGACGCTTTTTCCGCATACTTGGCAGCGATACATGACCTGAACCGTCGCACCCAGATACGAATCGACGAAAGCGCCGACGGTTCCGCCTAGCGCTCCCGCGGGAATCCAGGCCCACCACGGCCAGTCCGGCCCGCTTTTCGTCCATAGCAGCAATACGAGCGCCGCAGTGCCGATCATGCCCGCGCCGACGACCGCAGCCGTGCTGCCGCGAAGCGACACGCCTCCGGACGTCCCCGCAGGCAGCGGCTTCCACGTGACGATCGAGCGCGGCGGACTTTTGCTCAAGCTGCCCCACTCCGTTGCCCAAGTATCGGCGGTTACGGTAGCCATTACGCCGACGAAAGCACCGAACCAGAGCGGCGAAGGCCAGATATAGTTAGCCAGACACAACACCATGCCGATGCCGCCGTTGGCAAGCACCTGCACGGCGTCGCGCCGACCGCTTTTTTCGTACATTTGCTCGGCTTGGCGCTTCTCCGCCTGCTTGACCTTGGACAATACGCTCGATGTGATAAAAAAGAGCAGCAATAAGCCGAACCAGAACAGATCGCCCGCGCCGTAATAAATCGTGCCCATGATCACAGCCGCGATCGCGCCGGACGCCGACAATGAACGTTTTGCGTAGGCCGCACCCGCGACGAGGCAGGCGCCTACAGCTCCGATGATCCAATCCACTTGATGATACGCCTCCCGCGCGGAAGCCGCATCCGTCTAGCCTAGTCGCTTGACAAAGCTGCTAGCCGACGGTGCAGCCGCCCCATTTTTCTTCGTTCCAGTACAGCTCCAGCACGTCGCCGGCCACGGTCGGACCGACGCCTTCCGGCGTGCCCGTATAGATCAGATCGCCTTCGCCGAGACCGTAATGCTCCCCGATGTAGTCAATCAACGTTTGCAGGTCGAAGATCATGTTGGTGATGCTGCCTCGCTGCACGACTTCGCCGTTTTTGCGCAGCGAGAACCAGGCTTCGTTCAATGCGTCCAACCCGGGGAAAGCAATCTCTTGGGTCAACGGGGCAGAATTGCGGAAGCCTTTGGCCGCGGTCCACGGATGTCCTTTGGCTTTGATCTTCGATTGGACGTCGCGCAGCGTGAAGTCGATGCCGAGCGCGACCGATGCGACAAGATCTTCGACTTTGATGCCCGGCTCGTAAGCCCGGCCGATGCGCAGCACAAGCTCCGTCTCGAAATGCACTTCGCCTACGTTTTGCGGCAAAGCGATCGTTCC
Organism: Saccharibacillus sacchari; assembly: GCF_037722395.1. Classification (GTDB taxonomy): domain Bacteria; phylum Bacillota; class Bacilli; order Paenibacillales; family Paenibacillaceae; genus Saccharibacillus; species Saccharibacillus sacchari_A. The sequence continues at coordinate 6,956 of NZ_JBBKAR010000023.1, forward strand.
GTCGTCCAACGCACAAATCGCATGGGACGGCTTCAGGAAGATCATCGGTTCGGAAGGAACGTCATTGCCCAATTCTTCGGCGTGCTTTTTATAGTTGCGTCCTACGCAGTACACATTGTTGACAGCGATCATCGTAAATCCCCACCTTCGTCGTTTTAGGTTAAAAAGGCATCCAGCGACGCCATGCCGCACGTTCGCGGATCTCCGGCAGCTTGCGTGCCAGCAACCAGCGGTCCGGGCGATTCGTACAGATCATCAGATCCGGATGCATGGAGCCTAACTCGCGCATCCGGCGAATATTGTCTACCGTCCACACCATGATGTCGATGCCGCGTTCGATCGTGGATCGGACGAATGCCGGTTCGACTTTTGCGTGTGCAATCGACAGCAGGGTGCAGCCGCACTTCTGCAATCGCTGCTCCAAATCCGGAGGACGGGCATCGGTAATCAGTCCGCGGCGAACATCCGGTGCGAGAGCACGGGCTTCAAGCAACGCTTCGGGGATAAAAGAAGTCAGGACCACATCTTGCCCCATATTGCGCAGAGCCACTTCTTTTAAAACGGCAGCGGCAAGCCCTTGATAACTGTCCGCTTTCGCTTTCAGCTCGATATTGACCTTCAAGCGTCCGCGAACTTCGTCCAGCAGCTCGCCCAGCGTCGGAATCCGTTCCCCAGCATGCCAGCGCGATTTCCAGCGTCCGGCGTCCAGTTTTTTCAGCTCCGCCAATGTATGGTTACGGACAATCCCGCTACCGTTAGCCGTACGGCCGAGCGTAAAGTCATGAATAACCATCGGTACGCCGTCGCTCGACAGCTGGACGTCGATCTCGATCCATTCCACTTCCGGTATCTTCATCGCCAGCCGGATCGCAGCCAGCGTATTTTCAGGCGCCACGCCCGAGAACCCCCGGTGCGCGACGCAGCGATTGTTCAACATCCTTTTCGTCATCTCCTGATGGTTACGCGAGAAAATGGTCGATTGTTGCGGAAGCTCAAAGCAAACGAATCAATTCGCCGTAATCCGTCCGTTGGCATCGATACGCACACCGGGCGACAGACTCTCAATACGCTTTAGCAGCTTCTGCGCATCATCCTGTTCCATCGGAACCGGACGGCCCACTTCAGCCCAGTACGGAACCAGTTTCAGTGAGCAATCGCCGTTTTTGCTGCACTCCGCCTGGAACACGCCTGTCTCCCAAGTCTTTGCCGTGGCGGATTTCGTGAAAATAAAGTTGCCGGTTCCGTATGCGATCCATTTGCCTTTGTATTGTTCAAAGCCTTGCAGCACGTGAGCGTGACCGCCAATGATCAGATCGGCTCCGGCGTCGATCATCCGGTGAGCCAGCGTCGTCTGGTTATCATCCGGCAGATCGACACGTTCTTTGCCCCAATGCACGATAGCAACCACGACATCGGCATTCTTTTTCGCGGCTTCGACGGCACGCGCGGCGGTTTCCGGATCGTAGGCGCTGGCCGCGCCCGGATGATCCGGTCCCGCCGCCCAATCCGTTTCCGGCAACACCCGGCTGACACCGACGATCGCGACCTTGACGCCTTTACGTTCCACGTAGACCGGAGCGTAGGCGGCAGAAGCGTCTTTGCCCGCGCCGACATGGGCAAGGCCCGCCTGATCCAAATTGGTGATCGTATCCAATAACCCGTTGATCCCCTGATCCAGCGTGTGATTGTTCGCCAGATTCACGACATCCACGCCTGCATTCTTCAAAGGACCCAGCGCTTTCGGCGACGACTTGAACACGAATGATTTATCCGCTCCGGTCGTGCTTAGCGCCGTAACTGGCGTTTCAAGATTAATAACCGTCAAATCATCGTTTTTAAACCGATCCTGTACATAAGCGTACGGATAATCGTAGCCTTCTTTCTCCAAAAGAGACTGCACTTTGCCGGAAAAAATGACGTCTCCGGCGAAGGTCAGATTGACAACGGCGCCGTTGTCGGCCGAAGGCGTAGGGATGGCTGCTGTTTCGGCTGGAGCTTGTTCGCCAGCCTGGCCGGAGGAGTCTTCGTCCTCCGGCTGGGAACCGCCTGCCTCGGCAGCAGGCGGCTCGGCGGCAAGTCCTCCGGCCGCCGGTGGGGCCGCGCCTACGGCGGAGCCGGCGGCCAGAGGCGGATTCGCTTCCGAGGAATCCGCCTCGCCGCCGCTGAGCGGCGCGTCCCCGGCCTGATCTTCGGCCGGGGCACCCCCGTCCGGCTGCGCATCTGCGCCGGACGGCTCTTCAAGATCGGCTGCATCGCTGCCGATCGGCTCCGCCCCAGCCGCCGCTTCGGAGGCGGCTGGCTCTTGCGCGTCGGACGATTCTTCCCCGTCCGACAAGCCCGGCGCTTCCGCGATCCCTGCCGCGGAAGCGAGCGCAGATTCATTCTGCGCGGCGGCTGCACGCAAAGCCGCAGCCGTACTGGCTTCTCTAGCCGCGTGCTCGCGCGCATAAACCAACGCCGCGCCTGCGACAACCAACAGCGCCAAGATCAAATTAACCGTCAACAACACCCGGCGCTTACGCTTCCGGGCTTTCTTGGTTCGAGTGCTTCTCGAACGCGGGGAATCCAAATCATTCAAAGCGCAAAATCTCCTTCAATCTATCGGGACAACATCAATAACCGAAGACATTTAAATTTAACTAGGGCGTGTACGCAAACTCCGAAGGGCGCAGATTGAGCTGAATTTTCGTTCTCATCCAGGAACTTTTCCGAAGGCGTGCCGGGGCACGTCAAGGGAACGTGACGTAGAGGAGGGCGAAAAGGCAGCTCAAGATGCACGTCGCCTGAGTTTGCGTACACGCCCTAGTACTCTGTATTAAATCTAAGGTTTTCAAGAGGCGTAACCTACCATCTTAAACGGTCAACGTACTCGCAGTCTGATCCGCAAAGCTAATCTTCATTATAGCAGGTTATCCGGCAGAAGGAGAAGGCAAGCTCGTCAAAACAAAAAAAGCCGCTTCATTATCCCCGATCCCCGGATAACGAAAACGACTGATTGGAGCGGCTTGTTTGCTCACACGGTCATGTTTGCGTTTGTCTGCGACACATACCGTTCAACTGTAATCCGTTGCGAACTTCATTCGAATGCGTGCAAAACGTCAACATTTTCGAGCATCCGACACTCTTTTCCCTTTGGATTATGACGTTTGGTCAACATTTTAGCTAAAATCACTCCGAATCTCGCGATTGCTTTCCAAAATGTTGACGCTTCGTCAGCATTCTCAAAAAAGGAACCTTTTTTCCCGGAAATTGCGTGCAAAACGTCAACATTTCCAAGCCACAGACCGATTTCCCGGCAAATCGCAACTTGTTAGGCTACGATTCGCCCTGCTCACCCTGCCGACATAGCAGGAGCCGAAGCCTCATCCGCTACCGAAGCTTTTGTCGCCGCCGCGATCGCCGCCATTTGCGTCGAAATCTCTTTCGCCTGGCGGATACAGTCCGGCAAGCCGACGCCGTCGTAACCCGCTCCGGCGATAAAGACGCCCGGCAGCTCCTTCGCCATCTGCTCGCGCAAATCGGCAATTTGCTGCTTGTGCCCTACCGGATACTGCGGCATCGAGTTGTTAAGACGCGTCACTTCCGTGAACAGCGGCTCCGCGTCGATCCCCATCAGGTCGAGGATGTCTTGGCGAACCAGTTCCACCAGTCCGGCGTCATCGCGCTTCAATGCTTCCTGCTCCCCGGCCCGTCCGACGTAACAGCGCATCAGCACTTTGTCGTCCGCGCTGGTATGCAGCCATTTGGCCGACGTCCAGGTACAAGCGGTAATCGTGCGCCCTTCTTTGCGCGGAACGAGGAAGCCCGATCCGTCGAACGTGGTTTTGATGTCTTTTTTATCGAAAGCCAATACCACATTCGCCACCGACACATAGTCGATATCGTCCAGCGCCGCCGTGTTCACGTGCGGCGACAGCAGATTCGACGTGGCGAACGTCGGCGTGGTGACCACGACGAAATCCGCCGCGACCGCGCTGCCGTTTTCCAGTTCTACCGTATAGCCGTTTTGCGGCTGCTTGACGATCGAGACCGCTCCCGTGTTCGGACGCAGATCGACCGTGCCGGACAGCTCGGTAATCAGCGCATGGATCAGGCTTTGCAATCCTTGACGGAACGTCAGGAACATGCTTTTTTTCGTGCCCGTATGCGTCTCGACCGGTTTGCGACCCGTCATCATGCCGCGGATCAGGCTACCGTGCTCGCGTTCGACGGCGCCGAATTGCGGGAACGTCGACTGAAGGCTGAGATGGCGCGTATCGCCCGCGTAGATGCCCGCAAGCAGCGGTTCGGTCACGTTTTCCAACACTTCGTGTCCCAATCTCCGCTCGATAAAATCGCCCAGCGATTCGTCTTCTTTGCTCCGACGCGGCGGCAACACGTAATCCATCAGCGCGCGCAGTTTACCCGCAGGCGAAACCAGTTTGCTGGCGAGAAAAGGCTTGAGTTGCGTCGGAATGCCCAGCACAAGCCCCGAAGGCATCTCGTGCAGCTTGCCTTTATGCAGCAAGTACGTTTTTTTGGCATCCGGGTTGGTCGTCACCAGATCGTGGTCGATCTCGAGATCTTTTGCCAGGTCGACCATCGCCGTTTTGCGGGCCAGGAACGAATCCGGGCCTTTTTCGATCACGAAGCCTTCCTTGTGCAGCGTCTCGATCTTTCCGCCCCATGTATTCCCTTTTTCCAGCACGGTGATGATCGGCTCGAAGCCGGCTTCGCGCAGGAAGTTCCGGGTGTAAAAGGCGGCGCTGAGGCCGGTCAGGCCCCCGCCGATAATGACGACGTTACGCTGTTCAGCCATGAACCAGCGCCCCTTTGCGGCATTCGGTTACGACGCAATCCGCCAACGTCTCCATGTATAGCGGATCTGTGTTCAGCGAGTCGATGCGCATCAGGCGAACATCCAGCTCCGCAGCCACGTCCTGCGCTTCGATATCCAGATCGTACAATACTTCCAGATGGTCGGAAACGAAACCGAGCGGCGAAACGAGCATATAACGAACGTCCTTCTCGGACAGATCCTTCATCGTATCGAGCACGTCCGGACCAAGCCACGGCTCTGCCGTGCGGCCGGCGCTTTGCCATGTGAACTGCCAGTTGGTCACGCCTGCCGCAGCCGCGACCGCTTCGGACGTTTCCAGCAGTTGGTCGCGGTACGGATCGCCGATCGACAAGATGCGTTCCGGCAAACTGTGCGCGCTGAACAGCACTTTGACTTCGTCGCGCGGCGCGCCGCTGTCGACGAACGCGTCCAGCTTGGCCGTTACCCGCTTCGCGAACGCTTCGATCAGTTTCGGATGCAGATGGTAGCTTTCGATAAAGCTCATGCGCACGCCGGTTTCTTCGGCCGTTTGCTTCGCGCGCTTGATATAGCTGCCCACGCTCATCGTCGAAAAGTGCGGAGCCAGCACGATGCCGACCGCTTCCGCGATGCCGTCGTTCGCCATATTCCGCACGCCGTCTTCGATAAACGGCTCCGCGTGCTTCAACCCTTGGTAACACACGAATTCCGCGTCCGGCAGTTCCATGCGGTCCAGCTCGGCCTGAATCTTTTCGACCTGGCGATCGGTATTTTCGCGCAGCGGAAACACGCCGCCCACGATCGCTTCGTAACGGTCTTTCAGTTCTTTGAGCTGTTCCGGCGCGGGCGGGTTGCCTCTGCGAATATGGGTGTAATACGCCTCGACGTCATCCAGGCTTTTCGGCGTTCCGTAAGACATGACGAGCACTCCGATTTTTTTCTTCAACTTGATTTCCCCTCTCCTGCCATGATGGGAGCCGGCTTTCGCCGCTCCGTGTCCGTGCTTGTCGCATGTCGGATCTTTGAAGCGTTAACTTAATTATGGCCGCGAAAAGCCGCTTGATTGCGGAAATTCGCGACTTTTCGGTTTTGTTTTTGCGTGGTTGTGGCATGCTTACCTTTTATTTAACCCCGGGTTCCGACGCGCGATAGCGCCTGAGCCGAATATTCATGCACGTATCCGGTCAGCTCGCGCAATTTATCCAACGAAGCTTCCGGGAACAGACCATGCCCCAGATTGAAAATGTATCCGGGTTGCTGCACGCCTTCGTCGATGATTTTCGCGGCACGCTCATGAATAAGTTCCTGCGGTCCGGTCAAAACGAACGGATCGAGATTCCCCTGTACCGCGTAGCCTTCGCCGAGACGTCTGCGGCCTTCCGCAATCGATACGCGCCAGTCCAGTCCGATGACGTTGGCTTTCAACCCGCGCAAGGTCGGCAGCAGCTCGCCCGACGCGACACCCGGGAAATAAATCTTCGGGACGTTTTGCATGTCCGGCAGCGCAGACAGCTCGTCGAAGATTCGCGTAATCGTCGGCAGCACATAATAGGAAAAGTCTGCCGGAGACAATGCGCCGACCCAACTGTCGAACACCTGGAACGCTTTGCCGCCGTTTTGTACATGCGCGCGCAGATAAGCAATGACCATGTCGCCCAGCTTGTCCATGAGCGCGAACCACGTTTTCGGCTCGCTGTACATCATCGTTTTGGTGCGGATGTAATTTTTCGACGGACGGCCTTCGATCAGGTAGCTGGCAATCGTAAAAGGAGCCCCGGCAAACGTAATCAACGGCACGTCCAGCTCGCGGTCCAAGATCCGAATCGTTTCCAACACATGGCCGAGATCGCCTTCGACATCGATCGGCCGCAAACGCTCCACGTCGGCAAGACTGCGAATCGGGTTGTCGATGACCGGACCAATATCCTTTACGATATCAAAATCGATCCCCAGCGAGGCAACCGGATTCATAATGTCCGAATACAAAATGGCCGCGTCCACACCCAGCTTACGCACCGGCATCAGCGTGACTTCGGCTGCAAGCTCTGGACGGCGGCAAATTTCGAGCAGCGAATAGTTTTCTTTGATTTTGCGGTACTCCGGGTCGTATCGGCCGGCCTGCCTCATATACCAGACAGGCAGACGATCGACCTCCTGACCATAACAGGCCCGGATAAAACGATCATTATAAGTCATGTCGATAAGAGCCTCCAATACCGGTTGATAACGGTCTAACGAAATACATTCAATTTTAATTATGCGCTTTTGAAACGTTTGTCACAAGCTGCGATTACGACGATTGTTTGACGTTTTCGTATCTATATATTATCCACCCCAAGCGGCCGTTTGGAAACCACTCGGGACGCTTTCTCATTCAACGTTCACGTATTCTTCACCATTGCGATAGCCAGTCCGTCGTAAGCAGGCAGCAGCGTCCCAAGCAACCTCGGATCGTCCGCCATCCGGCGGTTGAATTCGCGCACGATTTGAATCGCCGGACCGTTGCGCTCGAAATTAAGCGTGCGTCCGCGCAGCAGCAGATTGTCGGCCACGATCACCGCACCCGGATTCGCCATGTCGATCGCCAACTCCAGATAGTTCAGGTAGTTCAGTTTGTCCGCGTCGATAAAAAAGAAATCGAATTTCTCGCCGGCCGCCTTCAACTGTTCCAGGCTGTCGACCGCAGGTCCGATCATATAGCGCGTCTGTTCGCCGAAACCCGCTTCTTCCAAATGCTTTTTCGCCACTTCCGCATAATCGGGTCTCAGCTCCAACGACGTAACCGTGCCGCCTTCCGCCATGCCGCGGGCCATGCAGATCGCACTGTAACCCCCGAGCGCTCCGATTTCCAAAATGCGCTTCGCGCCGGTCAACGTCACCAGCAGCGTCAACATCTTCCCGTACCCCGGCGCTACCGATACATCCGGCATTTTCGCGTCGTGTATTTTTTCCTTGATTCTGATTAAAAGGTCGTCCTCGCGCGCGAGATCGTCCATATAAGCTTCGGCCGCCGAAGCGCTCATATGCAGGTCGTTCATTTTCTTCACTCTCCGTTTTCGCTTATCCGTTGTTTCCGAATCTTCTGAATATATTGTAACCCTAGCAGTGTTCCCCTATACTAGATTGAGCTGAGCATTGGACGCACAAATATCCCCGGAAGCGCAAAGTTGCGCCCGGACACGTCAAGCCTTCATCTGATCATTGTACGATTTTATCGCAGGCTTCACAAGCGAAATCGCGGATTTGTAATGCCTGCTTTTCACCTTTAACAAACGGAGCTGAACTTATGAGAATTCCTGAACAATTAACTCTGATCGCCACCTGTGCCATGGGCATCGAAGCGGTCGTCGCACGCGAACTGAAAGACCTCGGCTACGCCGATGCCCGTACGGAGAACGGCCGCGTCACCTTCACCGGCACGCCTGCCGATATTTGCCGCGCCAATCTGTGGCTGCGCACCGCCGACCGCGTCTTGATCAAAATGGCCGAATTCCCCGCCGTGACGTTCGAAGAACTGTTCCAGGGCGTCAAAGCCGTCGATTGGGCCGCCTTTATCCCGGAGTACGGCGAATTCCCGGTCAACGGACGCTCGCACAAATCGCAGTTGTCCAGCGTGCCGGCCTGCCAATCTATCACGAAAAAAGCCGTTGTCGAGAAAATGCGGGAATCGTACGGCACCGAATGGTTCAACGAAGACGGCCCGCTGTTCACGCTTGAAGTCACGATGCTGAACGATATCGCCACGATCACGCTGGACACGACCGGTCCTTCGCTGCACAAACGCGGCTACCGCAAAACGACCGTCGAAGCGCCTTTGAAAGAAACGATGGCCGCCGCGCTGATCCTGCTCAGCCGCTGGGGCCCGCACCGTCCGTTTTACGATCCGTTCTGCGGTTCCGGCACGTTGCCGATCGAAGCCGCGCTGATCGGCTGGAATATCGCGCCGGGCCTGCGCCGCAGTTTCCCGTCCGAACGTTGGGACTTCGTGCCGGAAGAATTGTGGAACCAGGCTCGCGACGAAGCGTTCGACGCCGTACGCGACGAGATTCCGTTGAATATCGGCGGCAGCGATATCGACCCGGAAGCCGTCGAGATCGCCAAAGCTTCGGCCAAACGCGCCGGGCTCGGCACCGAAATTTCGTTCAGCGTCCAGCCTGTCGCCCGCTTCAAAGCGGAAGGCAAGTTCGGCTGCATGATCACCAACCCGCCTTACGGCGAACGGCTCAGCGAAGAAGAAGAAGTCGAGAAAATGATCCGTCAGCTCGGACGCGCCGCGCTCGATCTGCAAGACTGGTCGTTTTTCGCCATCACCCCGACCGAGAACTTCGAGCAAAACTTCGGCAAAAAAGCCGACAAGCGCCGCAAACTGTTCAACGGACGGATCGAGTGTCAGTTCCTTCAGTTCCTGGGACCGCTGCCTCCTCGCCGTTAAGGAGTGAATATCTTGCAAATGTGGACTTCATCAACCCGACCCGGCCCCAAGCCGGGTCTTCTCTTTACCTCGGTCGTCTATGTGCTGTTCGTGCTGCTGATATTGGGTAAGCTGCGATTGCTGCACGGCAACCTACAGCTTCCGTACATTGATATGGGCGCCATGGACTTCCTGATCGCTGCGGGGTGTGTGCTGGCTCTGTCGTTTTGGGTATTCTGGCTGCCTTTTCGTGCTCGTCTCTGGGCTTTGGCGCTGCTGGATCTGCTGCTGACCGCGCTGATCTTCGCAGATCTCGTCTATTTCCGCTATTTCGGAGATTTTCTCACCGTGCCGGTGCTGCTGCAAGCGGGACAGGTCGAATCGCTCGGCGGCAGCATTGCGGAATTGCTGCGCTGGCGCGACCTTTGGCTATTCGCCGATTGGCCGCTGATGCTAACCGCCGCGCTGTGGGGCTGGTCGAGACGGCGCAAAAACGCCCAAGTCTTGTCCGGTACCTCGACCTACTCGTTTGGAACGGGTACGCCGTCGTCTTCGCGCCGAAGCGTTCGTTTCCTTAAGCGTTTCGCGGCCGGACTTCTGGTGCTGGTCATCGGGTTCTCCGCCGCCTTTTTCCCGATCCGCCATGCTTCCCAGACTTGGGCCAAAAACCTGTTGGAAAACAACTGGTGGAATATGTCGATGTACAATGTGACGGGCTTGCTCGGTTTTCATGCGATCGACGCTTACCGTTACGCGCAGATCGCAATCGGCAAAGGCCAATCGTTGCCGGAGGAACGCTTGGCCGAGATTCGGGATTGGTTTGAGCAACATCGCGCAGCGCGCACGGGTCCGGCAGAACTGCTGGGCAAGTACGAAGGCAGCAATGTCGTCATGGTACAAGGTGAAGCGTTTATGAACTTTTTTGTCGGCAAAGAAATCAACGGACAGCCGATCACCCCAAACCTCGACGCGTTGATGGCGGACAGTCTGTATTTCGATCATTTTTACCATCAGACCGGGCAAGGACGTACTTCGGATGCCGATCTTGCCGCCAACTTTTCGCTGCATCCGCTGCCTTCGGGTTCTGTTTTTATCCGCTACGCCGACAATGAATTCGAGACTTTGCCTTCTATCCTGAAGGAGCAAGGCTATACGGCTAATGTGTTCCACGCGTACGACGGCAGCTTTTGGAATCGGAATCGCATGTATCAGGAAATGGGTTACGACCGTTTTTATACGGAAAAAGATTACGAGATCGACGAACCGCTCGGCTGGTCGCTCGGGGATCGCTCGTTCCTGAATCAGTCGGTCGCTTTTATGGAAAATACGCCTGAGCCGTTCTACTCGTTCCTGATTACGCTCAGCAGCCACCATCCGTACAATCTGACGCTGAGCGAACAGGACAAACTTCCGGTAGGCGAGTTCGAAGGCACGACGTTCGGCGATTATCTGCAATCCGTGCATTACGTCGATTCGGCATTGGGCGATATGGTCGAACGGTTGAAAAGCGACGGGTTATGGGACAATACGATCTTCGTGTTCTACGGGGACCATGACTTTTCGCTCGACGAACGCGAAGCGGTAGGCAAGCTGCTGGGACGCGAGGTGTCAGAGTTTGAGTATACGCAAATGATGGGCCAGGTTCCGCTGCTCATGCACTTGCCGGACGGTCAGCTTGCGGGAACGTACGAACAGCCCGGCGGCCAGCTCGATATCATGCCGACGCTGCTCTCGCTGCTTGGCGTAGATGCTGGGGATTACGCGTTGATGGGCAGCAATCTGCTGAACGACGCGGCGCAGGATCGATTAGTCGTTTTGCGCACCGGTGCTTTTACCGACGGCAACATTTATTACGAGCCTTCGGCCGACGGCGTGTTCGAGAACGGGATCTGCTACGATCTCGCGACCGGGCAACCGACCGATGTGGAGCAAGCACGTACGGGGTACGACGAAGCGGTGAAGAGGCTGGCGATTTCGGATGACGTATTGGCGAAGGATTTGATTCCGACGTTGGAGTTAAAGCCTTGATCTTCATGGATAACGGAGCAGAAGGCGGTAAAGAGAAATATGAAGCGGGATCGCGCAAGGGAAGAATCGGATCGCAAGTAGATTTGGGGCCGACTTCGACAGCGGCAACCGGTGTGTGTGTAGATTCGAAATGAACTCTTTCTTGAAAAGTTGACCAAATATCAAGATTCTATCGAATAAATTATTATATTTCGCAGAATATTGATGAAATGCTCACATTTTCGCCCGAAATAAACCTCAAACGCTTTTTTTCTTGAAAAATGTTGACCAAATCTCAACACTTTTGCTTTTGTGCTTATTTTTAGGCTGAAATGCTGACGAAACGACAACATTTTGTTGCGCAGCCCGCAGTCTCGCTGGCGTTTGAGAAATTTGGATTTTATCGCTGCCGTTCCTGGCACGGCAAGCTTGCATACGCCGTCTTACATTCGAAAAAGCCCCGAATTCCGTCAATGCGGAACTCGGGGCTTTTTTGAAAAACCGGTCGTACGCGCAGCGGGGCAGCCAAGCCGAATGGCTCAGTGCCGACATCATAGCCGCGATGTACCGATTATGATTTTTTTATAAAAGGCGCGACCTTCTCCAACACTTCGGCTTCTGTCGGAGCGCTGACGTAACGGCCGTTAATGAAGACAAATGCCCGTTTGCCGCAAGGACCGCAGTACGACTTGCAGCCGACTTTGATCTCGGCATCGGGAGCCATTTTTTGCAGCTTCGGCACGATGGTCTTCATGCGTACGTGCTGACATTTATCGCAAACGCGAATATCGTTAGCCATGATTCTTCCCTTCTTCTTCGGCGGTTCTTAGTGGTCGCCGTGGTTACCCTTCGAAGGGTTCGTAATCACAAATCCTTCTTCCTGGGTGCTGTACAGATAGTCGATCTTGATTCCGTCGAGCAGCGGTTCGCTTGCATCGACCAGAACGCTGATGTCCTTGTCGGTTGCTACCAGCTCGTCGCCGTCTTTTTGCTTGTCCAGATCCATGCCGTAGTGGGCGTGATCGCCGTGCGAATGCGTAATGAATACGCGGACGTTCATGTCTTTGTTTTCTTCCTTGTTCAATTCTTCCAGCAGTTTTTTGGCAGCGTTACGCGTAATTTTGACCTTCATGACAGACTCCTCCCGCCTACGGCGTTCAGCCGCGGCTCTTCATAAAATGATGATGCAGCAAAAAGGCGGCTTCAATGTTATCCAGTTACATTGATGCGACCTGCCAAATTGCTTTCGTTCTTGCGATATACTCGGCCAGCCACTTTTGCGCGATTTTCTCGAACATATCCGATTCACCGCTATGCAGAAACCGATGCTCGGGGATGGAATCGCCGGTCTCCAGCTGTCCTTTTTCGTACAAGATCGTACTGACCTCGCGGGCTGTCTCTTCCGCCGAACTGATCAGATTCACCGACGGTCCCATGACCCGCTGAATCGTGTCCGCAAGGAACGGATAGTGGGTACAGCCCAAAATCAGACAGTCGAGCGGCAGCGCACGCAGTGGGAGCAGCTCGTTTTTGACAATCTCATACGTAGCCCGGCCACTGAAATGCCCCTGCTCAACCAAAGGAACAAACGACGGACAGGCTCGGCTGACGACATTGACAAAAGGAGAGATCTGCTTGAGCGCCTGGGCATACGCCCCGCTATCGACTGTTCCTTTTGTCCCAATGACTCCGATGATGCCGTTATTGGCTTTGCTGATCGCCGCACGGGCACCTGGATGAATGACGCCGACAACCGGAATATCCACCTTTTCCGCAATCGTATCGAGTGCCGCGGCGGTGGCCGTATTGCAGGCGATGACGATCATTTTGGGATTGAACGTCATGAGATAATCGACGATCTGCTCCGTAAATGCGCGGACTTCCATGAGATCACGCGGTCCGTAAGGGGTACGCGCCGTGTCTCCGAAATAGATGATCTGCTCTCTCGGCAATTGACGCATGACCTCTCTGGCCACGGTTAGGCCGCCGACTCCCGAATCCATTATCGCAATAGCTTGCTGCACGAGTACACGCTTCCTTCATATCGTTTTCCCGAACATCCACCTCTTATGGACAAACTACCCTAAGACATGGACCGGGGTTAAAATTAAGCCTAAACTCTATCATAGCGAAGCTCTACCCTCGCCGCAAGCAACTTTTGCATGAAATAATAGGTTATTCCTCTTCGGAAGTCGAAGGATGGGAATCGCGTGCCGGCGGAGTCTGGCGACTCTCTTGGATCCGGTACTCGCGCTCGGAGCGGAACTCGGTTCCGTCTTCTTCGCGCAATCGGTAGCCCGAGCTTGCGTCTTCGCCGTCATTTTGCCAAGCGTTCGCTTCGTCCTTCTCGTATCCGACCGGATCATCCGTCTGAGTCCCCGCATAATAAGGATGGCCCGGATTAAGGTCGATCACCGCACGTTCGGGAGCGAGCACGGAACGCTGACGCTCGCAGCGCCATCTGAGTCCGGCTCCGCCGAGCAATTGTCCGTCCGCCGCTTCGCCGCCGTTGCCATAGACATAGTAAGACGCGCCGTAGATCATCGGAATAACCCGGTCCGGTGTCATGTCTACAACGCGACACTGAATGTCCGGCACGCCAAGCGAAGTCAAGCCGAGCGTGTCTACCAGCACTTCGTTTTCCCGCTGCATCTGATACACTCTCACGTTCAACGCTCCGTACAACGGCTCGTGCGGATAAGCGTCCAGAAACGCCCCGGCGTCGATCAATTGCCCGCTCGGCTGCCAATAAATCGCGTCGCAGCCGGTCGTCTCGATCACGCTGGCCAGCACGGACTGGAACATCTCGATCCGCCGTTCGAACGGCAGCATCGCGGCATACCAGTCGCATAACGTTACCGCGTACCGATACTTTTCAAGCCGCTCGGCTCCGCCTTCCCATTTCCAGCTTTGTTGCAGCACGCCTTCCCAATTCAGATCCTCGCGAATCTCTCGGGGCTCAAACACTCTCGTCTGCGCGGGCACTTCCGAATCCGTAAAATTCACCGTGTACTCGGTATGATAAAAAACGGCGGCCAGCTCGAAGCGATCGCTGCCGGTTGTCTCTTTGCGGCGCAGTGCCTCGTTCTCTACTTGTTCCGTCTCGCGAAAAGGTCCCGTGTTAATAGCCGTTTTGCGAATCCGCTGATGAATCCGCTCAAGGATATGCGAAGGCTCAAGCTTAGGTTCTTCCCTGAATAATAATTCGACTGCGTATACCGGAAGGAATCCCGGTTTCATTTTCTTGCCTTCTTTTGGTTGTTGCCCTGCCGAATCGGCCATGTGTCTGCTTCCCCCTCCGTGTCTATCCGGTGCGCCTGCTTAATGCGGCCTGCTGCTCTCGCCAAGTTCGCTAAGCAAATACCGGTTCACCCGATCCGCAAAGTGCTCCAAAGCGGCAGGCAATTCCATCGTCAGCGGGTGCAAGGTTTTACGATCCCATTCGTAATAATCCTGCACCAACGGACGACGCAATCGGACCAGCCGCAACAGCACCCCGTGCAGCGGATCGTCGATCACGTTCTCCCCGTGAATAATGTCCACAATATCTTCGTAGCTGCCCGCATCCCGCATGATAAAGCCGTCGATCAGATAGCTTCCGATATCCGTTACGGCTTCCAAAGCCAGATGCAAAGCACGCTCTTGCGCCAGTCCTTGCAACAGCGTGCCTTCCCACTGCGCGGCGACCAAGCGCATGGCTTCGATCGTCTGCGGCAGCGACAGCAGACGCTTCTCGATCTGTTCCCGATTAACGTAATACAATGCCGGTTCCTCCTGTGTATCCGCTGCGGCCGCTTCTATGCAAGCCGCTCGGTTCCTGGATTTTCGCGTTTCGGCGACCTACCATACATAACGATCGCGAAAGCCGGTATCAAATCTCGTAGTCGACAGCGTACGAGACTTCTTTGACACCGTTGATGTATTCGATGATCTTCTGGTGTTCCGGATGCGTATTGTAGGCTTGCAGATCGTCCAGTGTATCGAAAGTCGAAGTGAGTGCGATATCATACGAACGCTCGGTACGCAGGATATCGGTTCCGATCTCTAGCGATTTGAGCTGCTCGATCTTGCCTTCCATGCTGCGCAAAACTCCCGCGGCTTCCGCTACGCTTTCTGCCGAACGGTTTTTCAATTTAAAAAAGACGATATGCTTAATCATAGTTTCCATCTCCCTGCATCATTGAATTGACCTTCAAAAAAGCTCATAAAGAAACTATATCATAAGGAGAGCGGTTACAGCCAAAACGGAACACGGCGATTTGGCGAAAAACAGCGGCGGCGATGCAAAAAAAGACCGCCGCCGGGATTCCGGCAAGCGGTCTTTCAAAGATGTAACCGTTCAGGCGAAAAGCTTAACGCGAACGGCGAAAACGAATAGCTGTGCCGAATGCCATCAAAAGCAGCCCGGCGTACACGAACATGTTGTTCATGCCGTTTTCTCCGGTTTGCGGAAGCTCGGATGCCCAGTTTCCACTCATGGCTTGCGTCGATTCGGCAGCCGAAGCGTTTGCCATCGCGCCCATGTTGTCAGCCGATACGCGTTCTGTTTGATCGGCCGCTACGGAAGCAGCCGCGGCAACCGTAGTTGCGGCCGTAACCGGACGTCCGCCGATATCCGCTGTCGGAGCGTTTGCCATAACGATTGAACCGTCGGTTATTCCGCGTGTTCCCGCATCTTGCGGCGTAAGAGCGTCAAACTCTTCGCCATCGGAAGCTGTAGCGGTCGTCACGTCGTTTCCGGTCATTTCTTGTTCTTCTTCATTAGGTGCGACAATCGGCGTGTTGCCGACAGCAGCAATTACCGTACCGGGTACAGTCGCGACGATCGTGCCTTCAACCGCAAAACCGTCGTTACCGCCTGTGCTCGGGCTCGGCGTTGTTCCGCCTTCGTTACCGCCTGTTCCCGGATTCGGCGTTGTTCCGCCTTCGTTACCGCCTGTTCCCGGATTCGGCGTTGTTCCGCCTTCGTTACCGCCCGTTCCCGGGTTCGGTGTGGTTCCGCCTTCGTTACCGCCCGTTCCCGGGTTCGGCGTTGTTCCGCCTTCGTTACCGCCCGTTCCCGGGTTCGGCGTTGTTCCGCCTTCGTTACCGCCCGTTCCCGGGTTCGGCGTTGTTCCGCCTTCGTTGCCGCCTGTTCCTGGGTTCGGCGTTGTTCCGCCTTCGTTACCGCCCGGTACCGCCGGAGTGAACGACGAATTTTCCAGTACCGTAACTTGTACGCCCGGCAGAATACCGTCCAGATTCAGATCAATCAGCGACGAATTGTTGGAAGTGCCGTTCGAGTTGACAGAATCCGTATTGTCCAGAACAGTCAATCCGACGTCGTTTCCGAGCAGATCGTCAAGGTTCAGATCCAGCAGGGAGTTTGAAGAATTGTTTGTCGCGTTTTCGTTGGTCGTACCGGAGTTCGTATTGGCTGCTTCGTTTTCCAGTACGCCGACATGGATTGTATCACCCAACACTTCGTCGAGGTTCACGTTCACCAGAGAGCTGGATTGGTTTGTCGATGTGTTGGCTGGCGCGTTAGCCGTTGTACCGGAAGTTGCGTTGGTTTCTTCGTTTTCCAGTACGCCTACATGCACGCTATCGCCGACCACTTCGTCAAGCGTTGCGTTTACCAGAGAACTGGACTCACTTGTCGATGTGTTGGCTGGTGTGTTAGTCGTTGTACCGGATGCTGCGTTTGTTGTTTCGTTTTCCAGTACGCCTACATGCACGTTGTCTCCGACCACTTCGTCAAGCGTTGCGTTTACCAGAGAACTGGACTCGCTTGTCGACGTGTTGGCTGGCGTGTTGGTCGTTGTACCGGAAGCTGCGTTGGTTTCTTCGTTTTCCAATACACCTACATGCACGCTGTCGCCGACCACTTCGTCAAGCGTTGCGTTTACCAGAGAACTGGATTGGTTTGTCAATGTGTTGGTTGGCACGTTAGCCGTTGTACCGGATGCTGCGTTGGTTTCTTCGTTTTCCAGTACGCCTACATGCACGCTATCGCCTAAGACTTCGTCAAGCGTTGCGTTGACCAGAGAACTGGATTCGCTTGTCGATGCGTTGGCTGGCGTGTTGGTCGTTGTACCGGATGCTGCGTTGGTTTCTTCGTTTTCCAGTACGCCTACATGCACGCTGTCGCCTACGACTTCGTCAAGCGTTGCGTTTACCAGCGAGCTGGACTCACTTGTCGATGCGTTATTGTTTGTTTCGTTCGTCGTATTGGAGGCATTGCCGGTTGTTTCGTTTTCCAATACGCCGACGTGTACTTGATCGCCCAGCACTTCGTCGAGATTTACGTTGACCAGCGCATTGTATTCGGAAGTTGTCGGTTCGCTGTTCGCGTTGTTGCTTGCCTGGCTTTCGAGTACGCCGACATGCAGCGTATCGCCGACTAGCCCGTCCGCGTTGATATTGAGCAGTGAACGACTTTCCGTCTGAGGAACTGCCTGATCGGTCGACGTGACTTCCGCCGCCGATGCCGCGCCTTGAGCCAATACGAGTGCCGCTGCCGCAAATCCTGTTGTCATCAGTGCTTTTACCGTCTTTTTCATTAGTTATCGCTCCCTTTTATTTTTTTGATTTTTACGTCAAAAAGGGAGCTTGCTTCGGTGGTGAAAAAGGCGGGGCGTTGATCCATTGGCTGCCTTCGGTGTCGGAAGTACTTTTCAACCTGGACGAGGAATCGAAGATCGCGGGCACGAAGCCGGTGTACAATTGCGCGATCGGCGGCTGAGGTCCGGCAGAACCCGAACCGCTCTGTGACGAACCGGACGAGCCTCGTGCAGGTGCATTTTCACTCAAAAGACCAGGTACGATAGGTGCTTGAGGCTGTCTGCCTTCTCGCGGCGCGAGAGGCGATTTTTGCGCTGCTTTTTCCGTCGGCTCAAGCCCGGGAGAGTCCGAAGCGGACAAAGCACTGTTGCCGTTGCCGCTTGTTTGCCGACGGTCGGAATCGGCTTCCGAAGTTGCCGCGTTCGCCGGCAAGCCGTCGGTTCCATCCTCCGCGATGTCCGCCGATACGTTGGACGCGGAAGCCGTGTCTTGAGATTCCGTAACCGACTCTTCGACGTCTTTCAACGCGTAACCGGCAGCAGATACGATTGGTTCCGGCTCCGCTGTCGGTTCGGCCGAAGCCTGTGCGGTCTTTTCGGGATTCTCCGGGAAAGAAGCCGGTTCGCTGTCCGCTGTCGCGGAAGATTCGACATTCACGACTTGTCCGATTAACGCTGCTTGCGCGCCGCCTTGCGAAGCGGAAGCGTCGGATGACACGCCGGACGATTTTTCCGGAACCGGCGTTTGCGCGGCTGCCGTCGAATCGTTAGGCGAGGAAGTCGTCGGTTCGCCGACCGGAGTCCCGCTTTCGCTTTTGCCCGGTTCTTTCTCCGGTAACGTAGGCTTTGGCTTGACCGGAACGATCGGTGGAACGCTTGGTTTCGGCGTAACCGGTTTGACCGCTTCTTTTACCGGCTCGGTGACCGTCTCGACGACTCCGCCTATTACGGTTCCTGTTCCTTCCGTTACCGATTCGACGCTTTCCACGATGCCGCTTGCGTTTCCGGTTGTGTTTTTTACGGTCTGCTCGACCGCTTTGATCGTTTGCCCCGTTTCTTCCAGCAATGTGCCTACAGGATCGGCAGCCTTGCCATTTACTGCTCCCGTGACTTGCGGCAGGGTGTTCAACGGAATGTCAACGCTTTCGTTGACGATAACGTTGGCGTCCTTGACCACTTGGTCCACGGTATTGACCACATTGTCTACACTGTTTGCCGTTGGCGCGGTTACCGGTTCGAGCAGCCCTCCGGCCGCTTGTCCCGTCGCGTTCAACGTATCCTGTACAACTTGCTGCGTCTGATTTAAGGTTCCGCTTACGGTTTGCTCCAGCGCGCCAGTCGCGCCGTTTACGGTGTGATTGACTGAATCGGATACGCCGACGACCGTTTGATCGACGGCATCAACCGCTCCTTTAAGCACATTGTCCAGAAGCGCGGGGTAAGATTTGGCTTCGGCGTTTTGGGTTTGAACAGCGAATAAGCACGAAGCCGCTACGGCGATAGCCAACATTTTTCGTTTCATGATTTCACCTCCTTTCCGTTTGACGATATATCCTTCTTTAGACCCAATTTAGATTTTTTATGGAAAAGTGACTAAACTGTGTCTAATCCTTTTTTACCATGCAGCTTTTAAAACGAAACGCTTTTTTGATTAAAAAGTAAAAAGATCCCATATATGAAAAATTGAAAATTTACTAGCAACAAGGATTGCGGCGTTTAATTTTTTTGGACGCAAAAAAAAGCCGCTTCCCCGAAGGAAAACGGCTTTCGCTCATGCGGTTTGATGACGTTTTTCGAACGACGATTACTCGGATTTTTCTTCTTCGTCTTCTTTTTCTTCGCCTACAAGCTCCGGTGCTACTTCAGCTTCTTCGCCCGCTTCGGTTTCCGGTTCTTCCAGAACCTGCGGTACCACTACGGAAGCGATAACTTCTTCTTCCGAAGACAGCAGACGTACTTTGTCGGACAGCTTAATATCCGATGCGATCAGCTTGTCGCCGATCTCCAGGTTGGAGATATCGATTTCCAGCGTGCTCGGCAGATCGTCCGGCAACGCTTCGATCTCGAGTTCGGTGGCCTGCGTTTGGAAAATGCCGCCTTCTTTCGATCCTTTGGCTTCGCCTTGGTAATCGATCGCGATCGATGCGCGAACCGGCGTGTTTTTGTCGATCTGGATAAAGTCCGCGTGGATAATGCGTCCGTTGATCCGTTGCACGTCTTTAATCATGACCTGCGAAGAAGAACCGTCTTTGATTTTCAAAGAGAAGATATCCGCGCCGCCGCGTTGAACGTGGCGAAGCAGGTCTTTGGCATCGACGTGAACCGGAATGCCGTCCGCTTTCTTGCCGTATACGACAGCCGGAACTCGTCCGCTCTCGCGCAGAACTCTGATATCGGAACGTTTAAAACCGCTTCTTTTTTCAGCTTCAAGTGCTTTACTCATGATTACTCGACCTCCTCGGAATTGGACAACTCAACGATTCGGAAAGTCATTCGTTACCGGCCTGGCCGGGCTTTCCGTCGCCTTCACGTTATTCTATTACCCCGAAGAAGCTAACTTGTATCACTTGCTTGAAATCATCGGACGACAAGCCGTCAAAAAGTATCGCTCATTCCCGGCTCCCACCCGCACCCGCTACGAGATGCGGAGACAAATAAGGAGCGGTGCGGCTATTTTCGTCGTTCGCCACTTCCTTCGGCGTTCCGGCGGTCACGATCCGCCCGCCTTGAGCCGCCGCTCCCGGGCCCAAGTCGATAATCCAGTCGGCTTGCGCGGCTATCCGCATGTTATGTTCCACCATGATGACCGCGTGCCCGGCCGCGGCCAGCGCGTCCAAATGACGCAGCAGACGATCCGCGTCGACCGGATGCAGGCCGTTGGTCGGCTCGTCCAGCAAATACACCGTTCGGCCGCGCTGCGTGCGCTGAAGCTCGGAAGCCAGCTTGATCCGCTGCGATTCCCCGCCCGACAATTCGGTCGCCGGTTGGCCAAGCTTCAAATAACCGAGCCCCAGATCCAACAGCACCGACAGCGCACGGGAAATCGCGCTTTGCTCCGCGAATACGCGCGCCGCTTTTTCCACCGTAAGCCCCAACACGTCGGCGACCGTCATACCGTTCCACGTGACGTCCAGCGTCTCGGCGTTGTAACGCGCGCCTCCGCATTCCGGGCAAGGCACGTACAGGCTCGACAAAAACATCAGCTCGATCTGGACGAAGCCTTGTCCTTCGCAGTTCGGGCAGCGTCCCGCCGCCACATTGAACGAAAAACGTCCGGCTTTGTATCCGCGTTCCCGCGACAACGGCGTATCCGCGAACAGCTTGCGCACCTGATCGAAAAGTCCCGTGTAGGTCGCCAGATTGGAGCGCGGCGTTCGGCCGATCGGTTTCTGGTCGATCCGGACCAGGCGGCGCAGCGTATCCAGATCGCCCGATACATGCCCGGATAACCGTCGGACCTCCCGATCTTCGTTTTCTTCTTCCGGATCGGCCGGAAGATCGCCGAGACGCGAAGCGAGCAGCGCAGGAATCGCCGTCGATACCAGACTCGATTTGCCCGAACCCGATACTCCCGTTACGGCCGTCAGGCAACCGAGCGGAAGATCGACGTCCAATTCGTTCAGATTATTGAAAGAAAGCTGCCGGACGTTCAACCAGCCTTCCGGCTGTCGCGGCTCCCGCAGCGCGGCAGGCGCTTCCGCGAACAAATATCGGCGGGTAATCGATTCTTCCACCTTGTTCAATCCTTCCGGCGGACCGCTGTACAACACCCGCCCCCCGCGTTCGCCCGCTTCCGGTCCGATATCGACCAGCCATTCGGCATGCTTGATTACGTCGAGATTATGCTCGACGACCAGCACCGAATTGCCCGCGTCGCGCAGTGCCGCCAGCGATTCCAACAGCGCTTCGCCGTCGGCGGGGTGCAAACCGGCCGACGGCTCGTCCAGCACGTAAGCGACGCCGAACAGTTTGGAAATCAGCTGCGTCGCCAAACGCAGTCGCTGAAGCTCGCCCGACGACAACGTAGGCGCGGGACGATCGAGCGACAAATGGCCGACGCCGATCGCGATCAGCCGTTCCAGGCGGCTCGAAACGTCGGCGACCAGACGTTCGGCGACAAGCGATTTTTCGCTGGCCCGCTGTTGCTCGGCATTACGGTCTGCCGATTCCGTTGTGTGCGCATGCACGCTTGATTCCAACTTTTGTTGCAGCTCCGCGACCGGCAAACGGAACAATTCCGCAATATCCAGTCCGGCGAACGTGACGGACAACGCTTCGCGCTTCAATCGTTTGCCTTCGCACGCCGGACAAGGGCCGACCGTCAAATAAGGCTCCAACCGCTGCCTGCGGCCCGGCGTATCGGCCGACGCGTACATATTGAGTAGTTGGCGCCGCGCGCCGGTGTAGTTGCCCATATAATCGGGACGCCGACCGACCCGGATCGCTTCCTGGATTTCTTCATGATTCAGGTCGGGATAGACCGGCGCGGAAGGCTTTTCTTCGGTGAACAAGATCCATTCGCGGTCTTTTTGCGGCAGGTCTTTCCACGGCTTGTCCACGTCGTACCCGAGCGAAATCAAGATATCGCGCAGATTCTGACCGTGCCAGGCTCCCGGCCAAGCCGCGATCGCGCGCTGCCGGATACTCAAGGAAGGGTCGGGCACCATGCTTTCTTCGGTCGCGTCGTAAATCCGACCGAGTCCCTGGCATTCCGGGCAAGCGCCTTGCGGCGTATTGGGAGAAAAGTCTTCGGCGTACAGCATGGATTGATGTTCCGGGTAATCGCCGGCGCGCGAATACAGCATGCGCAGCACGTTGGATACGGCGGTCAAGCTACCTACGGTCGAGCGTTCCTGCGGCACGCTGCGCTGCTGCTGAAGGCCGACCGCCGGCGGCAAGCCTTCGATGCTTTCCACTTGCGGGGTACCCGCTTGCTGAATCAGTCTTCGCGCGTAAGGCGCGACCGATTCCAAATATCGCCGCTGCGCTTCGGCATACAGCGTACCGAAAGCAAGCGACGATTTGCCGGAACCGGACACGCCGGTGAAGACCACCAGCGAATCGCGCGGAATATCGAGATCCGCGTGTTTCAAGTTATTTTCATTCGCCCCGCGTACGCGGATCATGCCATCGGATTCGTGCAGGCGTGGAGAAGGTGTCGGTAAAAAATCGGAATTCATGGTCAAGATCCTCCTTTGCGGCTTTTCGTTCGCGGACAGGATCGGCAGCCGATCCTGTCCTGATACGTTTACCGCATTGCGAAGCCTTCAAACCAGTTTAGCGATCCGCGTTCCCTACTTTCCGTCGCGCGTTTCGCGGATCAAGCGCTCGATCCAAACCCGTTCATGCTCCGTCTGCTGCTTTTGAAATTCGATCACTTCGGCAATAAAAAGATCGTTGTCGCCTTGCCGGTCGAATTTTCGGTTGCGCCCGCTTTGTTCCTCGATCGCGGCTAGCCGCTTTTCCAATATGGCGAGCCTGTTCTCCGGCCTAAGCCGGCCGAACAGCGCGACGCGAACCAAAAATTCCATTTGGTGCACCGCCGCTTTTTCCGAAAAGTCGCAAACCAGCTGTGTAAACGTTGTTTCCCCGCTTTGCGTCAGCACGTACACATGCCGATCCGGCTTGCCGTCTCCTTTTTCCGTTTCTTTCGTGATCGCGCCAGCTTCGGCAAATCGCCGCAGTGCCGGGTACAGCGCGTTATTGTTGAGACCGAACGAATCCCCTAGCGCTTCCTGCACGCTTTTTTTGATTTCGTAGCCGTGTTTGGGACCGCTGAGCAGTTGCCCCAAAATCAAAATATCCGCATACATGATAGCAGCTCCTCCTTTTTTGCGCATTTCCGTTTTTGTTATCGGGTATGCTAAAATAGACAAGTGTTTTATAGGTTAAATTAACCTAAGTGTTTTTATCTTATCATCGACGAAAAGAAAATCGCAATGGAGATCCGACGTTTCGTTATGGCCATTCCACACGGGAGGGATCACGTATGAAAAACAGCAATCAGGTCATTTTGCAGGAAATCTCGAAGCTCAGTACGCCGGAAGAACAATGGGAGCCTTATGCCTGGTTCACGCACATGAGGGAAAACGAGCCGATTCAGTACGATGCGGAGCAAGACGTTTGGAGCGTTTTTTCGTACGATGCCGTCAAAAAAGTGCTGTTCGATCACGAGCTTTTTTCCAACAAAAAACAGCGCAGCCTGATCCCTATTCCGCACGAAGTCGATAATCGCAGCAACGTGAATCTGGTCGATCCGCCCGAACACCGCAAACGCCGCGCTCTGCTGGCCCAGGCGTTCACTCCCCGCAGTCTCAAAGACTGGGAACCGCGCATTCAGGAGATTATCGACGAGCTGATCGCGGACATGGAAGGCGACACGGTGGTCGATCTGGTCGACAAACTCGCCGTGCCGCTGCCCGTAACGGTAATCGCCGACCTGCTGGGCGTACCGTCAAGCGACCGCGAAAAGATCAAAGCTTGGTCGGATATTTTGTTCCTGCCTTACAATCTGGACGCTTTCACGGATATCGAGCAACAAAAAGGACAGGCGATGCAGGAGTTTGCCCAATACCTGTATCCGATCGTAGTAAGCAAACGCGCCGATCCTGCGGACGATATCATCTCCGATCTGATCCGCGCGGAACTCGAAGGCGAGAAGTTAAGCGATCAGGAGATCGTGATGTCGGCGATCGGCTTGCTCGGCGCGGGCAACGAAACAACGACTACGCTGCTTGCGAACTTGTTTTACTGCATGCTGTTCGATCGCCCGGGCGTGTACGAAGAGCTTCGAGCCAACGAATCGCTGATACCGAAACTGGTCGAAGAAGTGCTGCGTTTCCGTTTCGGCGCGACCATCGACCGCAAAGTGGCGCAGGATACCGATATTTTCGGCCCGCAAATGAAAGCCGGTCAGGTCGTCGTGGCCTGGATCGGCGCGGGCAACCGGGACGAAGCGCATTTTGAGCATGCCGATACGTTCGATATTCACCGGCCGGGCAAAAACCAACATCTGACGTTCGGCGCCGGTCCCCATTTTTGCCTGGGTGCTCCTCTGGCTCGCCTGGAAGCGAATATGGCATTAAGCGCGTTCGTCAAACGCTTTTCCGCGATCGCTCCGGTCGAAGACTTTAACGTCTCGGATCATTTGACGGTCTCGATCACGGGCCAATCGTTGAAAAGTTTCCCGGTGCGAGTTTCTCGGTAAGATCGGCGTCTCGACCTTTATTCACGCTAAAAAAGGACTGCCTCAAGCCCGAAAAAGCTTGAGAACAGTCCTTTTTTAACGCGAAAACAGATTGCGCTCCGCCAACGCCGCCGGAAACCCCGTACGGGCGCTTTCGTAAAAAGCGTCGACGATCTCCGCGAAATACAGCCCGTGCTCTGCGGGAGCGATAAGCCGCTGATCCGCGTCCCGAACGCAATCGACGAAATGTCGGAATTCTCCGGTCAGTTGCAGATACGGATTGAGGTTCAATTTGGGCGTCAGATCCAGGCAAACGCCGTTATGCTCTCCGAACAGTTTCAGCGTGCCGTTGACGAGGCTTGCGCCGCCTTCCGTACCCATCAATTCCACATAAAACCGTTCTTCTTCGATATTCGCCGCCCAACTGAAATCCAAAGCCAGGCTTGCTCCGTTTTCCAACCCCAGATACCCGTGCGCGGCGTCTTCCACATTGAATACTCCGTTCTCGTTGCCGATATAGCCATGCCGGTTCCGCGTCCCGTTTTGCATAAAGTTCCGATGAATCCGGCCCGCCGCGTAAGCCACTTGAGGCATGCCCATCAGATACAGCGCCAGGTCGATATAATGCGAACCGAGATCGATCAGCACGCCTCCGCCGGAACGCGCACGGTCGGTAAACCATGTTCCGCTTCCCGGTATGCCGCTGCGCCGTACCCATCCCGCTTTCGCGCTGTAAATATCGCCGAGCTTGCCGTCGTCGATCCATTTTTTCAAGTAGACCGCTTCGTTCGTGAACCGGTTGTTTAGCCCGATCATGACCTGCTTGCCGGAACGGTTTTTCGCTGCGACGACGCGCTTCGCCTCTTCCGCGTGAATACTGAGCGGCTTTTCGCAGTGGACGTTTACGCCGTGCAGCAACGCGTATTCCGTGATCTCCGCATGCAA
Organism: Saccharibacillus sacchari; assembly: GCF_037722395.1. Taxonomy (GTDB): domain Bacteria; phylum Bacillota; class Bacilli; order Paenibacillales; family Paenibacillaceae; genus Saccharibacillus; species Saccharibacillus sacchari_A. The sequence goes on from NZ_JBBKAR010000023.1 coordinate 32,845, forward strand.
AAAATTGGGCGTAACCACGCTGACGATATCCGGTCGCTCGGTCTCGATCATGTCCCTATAGTCGTCGTACGCGTTCGGAACGTTGTGCCGGGCCGCCATCGCCGCCGCTTTGCTTCCGTCGATATCGCATATGGCGACCACTTCGATATCGTGCAGTTGTTTATACCCTTGAATATGTTTGTATTCGGCGTTGCCGCCCGCTCCGATCAAAGCGTATTTCAGTTTGTCCATGCGTTCAACCTCCTCGGAAAGTTCGGGCGTCGCACACGTTGAAGCGCCGATCCGCTTCTTCGCTTGCCTTATACCGTAAACTACCCAAAAAAGATTCCGGCTCGAACTTTTTTAGCAAAAATTAGAAAAATGTACATTAAAAAGCTCTCTATTCCTTAAAAAAGGAATAAAGAGCTTCCGATCAAAAATGATGCGGTCGAGAGGACTCGAACCTCCACGGGGGTAAGCCCACACGGACCTGAACCGTGCGCGTCTGCCAATTCCGCCACGACCGCATATCATTGGCTGGACAAAATGTCCTGCCCAAATAATATAACACGGTGAGCAAGCAGGATGCAAGTCCTTTTGGCAAAAAAACATTCGCTATTCGCTCATCTAACGCTCTTCACTTCAGTTGTATCGCAGAACTTCGTTCAATCAACTCCGGTACGTACAAAAAGTCTGAATTACGGCCAAGTCAAAATGCAAGCTAAAATTCCCCTTTCCACACGGGTTTGCACCCGGAGTAGCCCATCTCACCAAGCAATTCCCAAGCATTTTCGATCAGAGTGATCCGGCCGATCTGCCACAGTCCCGGTCGTCGCTGCCGCAAATGGGATATGATTTCTGCAATAGATCGAGGCCGTCCCAAATGAACAGGCACTTCTTCTCCACCCTTTTGCGCTAAAATTTCGTAGAACGTCCAAGAGGTATGAGGATCTTCGTCTGGCGGAAAAGCCGGAAAAAGCAGCACGAGTTTGGTATTTTTTTGTTCTTTGGGCGAGAGGTACAGCGTGAATCGGGCTCCGCTCGTATGCCAATACACGAAAGCTTGATCTCCGACCGTAACCGTTCTGCTGTTTGTTTTCATTCGTTCCTTTCTCCTTCCTCCAGCCATTCTTTGAGGATCGTGTTGAATGATTCCGGCTGCACCAAAGGAATGCCATGTCCCACGCCGGGTAAATTTTTTTTCTGCGCTTTTGGGTGTGCCGCCACGATCTGATCCGCCGACTTGTGCATCATTCTTTTTTCCTTTTCGCCCACCGTGACGAGAACACGGGCGTTCGAACGCGAGAATCCCGCTGGCAACCGATAGGTCAGGCTTTGCCGCAGCACCTGGATCAGAACGTGGGGACTGCTTTTTAGGCTCTGCGCATAATACGTCTCGAATTGCTCGGAAGGAATATATAGCGCTTTGGCTTGAAAAGCCGAGAAGCGACGATTGCGAATCAGCGGAAAACTGCAACGAACCATGGGACCGATCATTCGGTCGGCAAAAGGCATCGGAATAGCCGAAGCGCTATTGATCATGGCTCCGTGCAGCAGGCGCGGACTATCGCTCATCATTTGAATCACGATCTGCGCCCCCAGCGAGAAACCGACAGCGTAAATCGGCCGGCCTGCGCCTTTTTGCCTGGCCAGATCGATCAACTGCCGCGCACTCTGTTGGATCGTGAAAACCGGCTTTGCATTCGGACCTTCCGATTCCGCAATTTCCGGCACCAAACAATGATAATGTTGAAAAGAAGCGATCTGACGATCCCACATCCAGCCGCCTACCCCGCCGCCGTGTACGAATATCAATAAAGGAGCATTCGTATCCCCCGACTCCGCATACGTCCATTTCATCGGAATCCACCTTTCCAACAGCATCTTTATCGTTGATAAATCCTTTTATTTTTTATTAATTTTAACACATCTTGATTGCGATCGAGGCTACGTAGGCAATCGTCAAAAATAATTGTGACAATTTAAAGTGAATAATTTCACAATTGATGTGATTACAGTCACCAACCCTTTGAATTTTAATTAAATATAATGAGAATGTAAGTTAGATTAAATTTGAAATAGCGGTGGCTTACCGGGATTTCCGGCTCCGCCCTTTCCCGAATGTTAACTTGTGAAGATTGTCACATGATTGCAAACATCGCCTCTGCGCTTCGGAAGCCGCAGATCGCGATCCTTCCCTACATTGAATTCAACCGCCAAGGAGGCGCATTAGGATGACGAACGCAAAAGAAAAACTCGTCGTGATCGGCAACGGCATGGCTGGCATCAATACGCTGGAACAAATTCTGAAGCTGACCGATCGTTTTGACATTACCGTATTCGGTAGTGAACCTCACCCTAACTATAACCGGATCATGCTCTCGTATGTGCTTGAAGGAAGCAAAACCATTGACGATATCGTCATCAACGACTGGAACTGGTATAAGGAAAACGGAATTGCTCTTCATACGGGACAAACAGTAACAAATATCGATACGGACAACAAAACGGTCGTTACAGACGGCGGCATGACGGCGTCTTACGACAAACTGCTGATCGCGACCGGTTCGAATTCGCTTATGCTTCCTATTCCGGGCAGCGACCGTGAAGGCGTCGTCGGCTTCCGCGATATCGCGGACTGCGACCAAATGCTTGAAGCGGCCAAACAATATAAGACGGCAGCGGTTATCGGCGGCGGCTTGCTTGGTCTTGAAGCAGCCAAAGGTCTGATCGGTCTCGGCATGGATGTGACCGTCGTCCATCTGATGAACGATCTGATGGAACGCCAACTCGACACGGTAGCTTCGGCCATGCTCAAGACCGAACTGGAGCGTCAAGGCATCAAGTTCGCGATGGGCAAATCGACCGCGGAAATGCAAGGCGACCATCGCGTACGCAGACTGGTTTTCACCGACGGCGAAGAACTGGATGCGGAATTCGTGGTTATGGCGGTCGGTATCCGTCCCAACAAACAAATCGGCGAAGTCAGCGGCATCGACACGAATCGAGGCATCCTGGTCGACGATTTCATGCGCACCTCGGCACCGGACGTGTATGCGGTCGGCGAATGCGCGGAACACCGCGGGATCTGCTACGGCCTTGTCGCCCCGCTGTTCGAACAAGGCAATATTTTGGCGAAACAGATCTGCGGCGTCGAAACTGCGGGCTATGCGGGTTCGATCACGTCGACCAAGCTGAAAATTTCCGGTGTGGACGTGTTCTCGGCCGGCGAATTCATCGAAGGCCCCGGACATACCGTAATCGCAGCCAAAGACGAATGGAAACGCACGTACAAAAAAATTCTGCTGGATCAAGGCAAGATCGTCGGCGCGGTACTGTTCGGCGACGTGACCGAATCGGCTTCGCTGCAAAAGTACGTTCGCGAAGCCACAGAAATGACCGACGAAATCTACGGCGATCTGATGGGTACGGGCGGTCACTGCGGCGGCAAGTCCAAAACGGCGGCGGTCGAAAAGATGGCGGACGACGAAATCGTCTGCGGCTGCAAAGGCGTGACTAAGAAAGTCATCGTCGATGCCATCAATGAAAAAGGACTGACCACCGTCGACGAGATCAAAGCCTGCACCGGCGCTACCGGATCATGCGGCGGCTGTAAACCGGTCGTGGAACAAATCCTGAGTTTCGTCCTCGGCGACGGATTCAAGAAAACGGCCAAAGCCGGCATCTGCGCGTGTACGCCGCTGAGTCGCCAAGAAATCGTAGCCAGCATCAAGGAAAAAGGACTGCGTACAACAAAAGAAGTCATGCACGTGTTGGAGTGGCATAACCCGGAAGGTTGCTCGAAATGCCGTCCGGCCGTCAACTACTACCTGGGCGTCATCTATCCGGGCGAACACAAAGACGAGAAAGAATCGCGCTTCGTCAACGAACGCATGAACGCGAATATCCAAAAAGACGGCACGTACACGGTCGTCCCAAGAATGTACGGCGGCGTCACAACACCGGAAGACCTAAAGAAGATCGCCGATGTCTCGGTCAAATACAACGTCAAAGCGGTCAAAGTCACCGGCGGACAACGTCTCGACTTGATCGGCGTGCAAAAAGAAGATCTGCCGAAAGTCTGGGAAGAACTCGATATGCCTTCGGGTTACGCCTATGCCAAATCGCTGCGCACGGTCAAAACTTGCGTCGGTTCGCAATACTGCCGCTTCGGCACCCAGGATTCGATGGGCGTCGGCGCCATGCTGGAACGCAAGTTCGAACGCCTCGACTTCCCGGCCAAGTTCAAGCTCGCCGTGAACGGTTGCCCGCGCAACTGCGCCGAGTCGTGCACCAAAGACATCGGCATCGTCGGTAACGACGGCGGTTGGGAAATCTTCGTCGGCGGTAACGGCGGGATCAAAGCTCGTCTGGCCGACTCGCTGTGCAAAGTGAAAACCGATCAGGAGCTGACGGATACGGTTGCAGCCGTGATGCAGTACTATCGCGAGACCGGCAATTACCTGGAACGGACATCGGAATGGGTAGAGCGGATCGGCCTGGAAGACATCTATAAGAAGACCGTTGAAGATGTCGAGTACCGCCGTACTTTGATCGACAGCATCGAACATGCACTGACGTTTGTCGAAGATCCTTGGAAGCAAGTATTGAACGACAAGAAACTTCGCAGCGAGCTGTTCGAAGCCGGGAAACCGACAGTTATACAAGTTTAAGCTATACTGCCTGCTAACATCCCATACAATGAAACGTTAAAGAAGAGAGCTGCCCACGTAATCAAGCCGTCCTCTCTTCTCCCCGTTTCGTTCTTGCTTCACTATACTTATCATCCCGAGAGGAGCTTGACCATGACTCCACAATTAAACGCCGTAAGTTCGGTTGTATTGGATACCCTCGATCGCTTCCCAAGCCGCATCGGCCGTGTCTTCATCGTTGGCGATACTGAAATTGCCGTTTTCCGCACGTCCGACGATGAAATCTACGCAGTTGAAAATCTTAATCCCCATCCCAAAGGCGGTCCATTGGCCGAAGCCATCGTATCCGAACACTATATCTACGACCCTCTCTATGATTGGAAGATTGATCTGAAAAGCGGTCTTGTTCAAAAACCGGACAGCGGACAGGTTCGTACATTCCGTGTGGAAATCGCGGATAATCAAGTGATTCTATTCACGAAGTAACGCAAAAACCGGATTTGGCTTTTCGACTTCGTTTGCTTTACCTGATTTGCCTATTCGCGCGCCCAGGAGGCTGAAGATCATGTTCACCGAAAGTGTACGGTCCATTGTTGAAGCTGCTGCCAAAAAAAGAGATTTCATGAACGAACACCCCCTCCGTTATTTCATCAGCGCCATGCTGGCGGGAGCCTATGTCGGGCTTGGTATCATTTTGATCTTCTCGCTTGGCGCTCCCCTCGCTGCGATCAAGTCTCCGGCACAATCGCTGGTGATGGGAGCCTCGTTCGGGATTGCCCTTACCCTCGTCATTTTTGCAGGGTCGGAGCTTTTCACCGGAAATAATATGTTCTTCACCGCTTCTACGCTGGCCCGTCGCACGTCGGTTAAAGATCTCGGCAAAAACTGGACGCTAGTCTTCTTCGGCAATCTGGCCGGTGCGGTCGTGCTCAGTCTGCTTGTACTGGGAACCGGACTTTTCAAAGGCATTGCCCCCGAGCATCTGATCTTTGCCGCTGCCGCCAAAAAGATGAGCCTGCCTGTGACGGAGCTGTTCTTCCGCGGCATTCTCTGTAACTGGCTTGTCTGTCTGGCGATCTGGATGGCAAGCCGCACCACAAACGATATCGCCAAAATCATGCTGATCTGGTGGTGTCTGTTCGCCTTTATCGCCAGCGGTTACGAGCACAGCGTAGCGAATATGACCTTGCTGAGCACGGCTCTCTTATTGCCAGGTCATCCGGAGACGATAACGGTGATGGGTTGGCTGCACAATATGATTCCGGTCACGCTGGGCAACATCGTCGGCGGTGCATTTTTCGTCGCTTGCGCATACTGGACGATCTCTCCGGTTCGCAAACCGACTCAAACCGGGACTCAGGAAGTTCGGCAAGAAACTCGTCCGGCGTCTTAAAGCCCGTTTTCTGCGCCATTTTCCCAAAAAAGCCCTTGCTCCAAGCAAAGGCTTTTTCCTTTTTGCTTCATCGGACAAATGATGTATCGTCGAAAACGTTTTTCGTTTAAAGATTCTAGTTCTTTATCCCTGTATTTTCAATAAAAATCGCGTTTAATATTGAATTTAATACAAATTACGCTTATATTCGATTCGTACTTAAGGCTTATACTTTTACTTACTCCACACGTTTCATCGGATGGCCGATTATACTTTTCGCCGATTATTTCTACTTGATCCACTATTGCTTTTATACGGAGAGGAAAGTGAATTACACAATGAGTATCGTCGATTCAATGCTTGCCGTAGCCCCTTACCTGGGAAAAATGATGCGTGAAAACACAGCCGTTATTATTTATGATCGCACGCATATGCTTTATTACGCCCAACACGGAGACTTTGATATGGGTTACAAAACGGGCGACCCTTTGCATCCCGGTTTTGAAAATTTCTCGGCTTTGAAAGGTTCGAAAGAAGCGCGTCTGGACGAATATCCGGCAGAAATGTTCACGTTTGGCTATCCGCTGCATTCCGTAACGATTCCTTTGCTTGAAAACGGAGAAGTCGCTGCCGTGTTGGCGATCAGCTATGATCAGACCAATCAGGAGAAACTCCAGACGCTCGCCAACGATAACCGCTCGATCGCCGAGAATCTGGCCGATATGGTTCAACACATCGCGGCTCATGCCGAGGAACTTCAAGCCACCAGCGAACAGATCCTCGTCAACACCAAAACGGCCGTACAGAACTCAGGCAAGATCACCCACGTCGCGACGTTGATCAAAGAAATCTCCGATCAGACGAACATGCTCGGCCTGAACGCCGCCATCGAAGCTGCGCGTGTCGGAGAGCTGGGAGCCGGATTCGGCGTGGTGGCTTCCGAAGTGCGCAAACTAGCCGTCCATTCCAAATCAGCCACCACCGATATCGAGACGGCGCTAAAAGACGTGCAGGATTCGATCCGTGTCATGGAAAACGAAATTTCCCAAATCGTGTCTTCTTCGCAAGAGCAAGCCCATCTCGTGACGAACTTTACGGACGTGATCGAGCGCCTGCAACAAACCGGAGAATCTATGCAAGATCTCGCTTCTAGTTTGACTCGTTACCACAAAGAAGTCCGTTAACGAAAAAGCTAGGCCGCAGACGGGCCATGATTACTTGCCTTAACAACAAGAGCCGCTTGTCTCCAGCTTGGAGCAGACGGGTACCTCTATGCGAAAACCTATGCCTGATGCTGAACTGCCCATCGGCCACCGCCGGGATATGGGCAGTTTTTGCTTTTCAAATGGGCAATTACCGGAACCAGGCAGCCACATAACATGCAGGTCGTCCCTCCGTGAAATTTGGGGCATGTATGGCAGGCTTCCAGCCTGGCTTCATACTCTTCTTCCGCCACTCTCAATTCGGGCGCGAAAGCTGCCGAGGCCAGCAGGCGCTCCATTTGCTTTTCGTTGACGGCAAATTCCTCACTACAGCCTCGGCAAGTTCGATTGGCGCTTTGCATCCTTTTCACTCCGATCTTTTCGCTTTTCTATGAATGATTAAGGTTTATCTTACCATAACAAGGCCGAAATGAGTCGCTCCGTCAACAGTTGGATAAATTCTTTGCGCTTGAAGGGAAATGCCTGTTTACGTGCTTGCTTTTGTCACCCTTGAGACTCTAAACTATGACATAGAAAGCTTTTCCATAAAGTCTGATTCCGAAGGAGAGAACCGCGATTTCATGAAGGCCCTCAGAGATTTTTTCTACATTCCGGGAATTCGTAGAGCGCTGGCGCTGATTCTGGCCCTCGTTCTGCTCATTTCACTCCGGAGTATGCTCAGCATGCTGCTGATCACGTTCATCCTTACCTACCTGATGAACCGACTGCACCGTTTTATTCGAAAAGGAACGGATCGCATCAAGCTGAACAGTAAACTCGTACTCGTTCTGACGTATGCCTTACTGGTGTTTGCGCTCGGATTCGGGATTTACCGTTATCTGCCCGTCTTTATCTATGAAATTCAGCAGTTAATCAATCAAGTCATATCTTTCTATAACAATCTGTCCAATCTGGCTTTGCCCGACAATGCGTTCACCCGCTATATCATGAACTCCGTCAAGGAATTTGATATTGCGAGCTACGTGGAAGGCGGTCTGGACTTTATCGTGCATACGATCACCGATATTGGCAAATGGAGCCTTAATCTGTTTATCGCGTTCATTCTGAGCTTGTTCTTTAACTTGGAAAAAGACAAAGTCTCTTCGCTGATGTCCAAGTTCCGTTACAGCAAAGCGGCGTACTTCTTCACGGAGTTGGAATACTTCGGCCGTAAATTCGTCGCTTCGTTCGGCAAAGTGCTCGAAGTGCAGTTCATGATCTCGCTGACCAATTCGTTGCTCTCGCTGATTGTTCTGTGGGGACTCGGGTTTCCGAACCTGTTCGCGCTATGGCTGATGATCTTCCTGCTCGGCCTAGTCCCGGTGATGGGCGTTGTGATCTCGCTGATTCCGCTGTGCGCGATTGCGTTCAATATTGGCGGATTCAACATGATTCTGTACATTCTGATCATGATCGTGGTGCTGCATGCGATCGAAGCTTATGTGCTCAATCCGAAGTTTATGTCGAATAAAACGCATCTGCCGATCTTTTTCACGTTCCTTATTTTGCTGCTGGGCGAGCATTTCCTCGGCGCATGGGGCTTGATTGTCGGGGTGCCGATCTTTATTTTCCTGCTCGATATTTTGGAGGTTCCGCTTGAGCCGGGGGGCAAGGGTTCGAAGACGAAGAAAGGGGAGCCTCCTGTGATGCCGCCGAAAGTTCAGTGACTTCGGTGCTTGATAGACGCTGCGGGAGAAATTCGTTTCGGTCGCGTGTTGCCCTTGGGAAGCCTGATTGAAATTTATGATGTAGCTTCCCAAGGACAAAGGCGAACGCTATCGCTCCTGCACTGAATTTCTCCCTCCGCTTCTGCGCTCGTTTGCGAAACCTTTCTTTTTAAGATTAGAAGACCGAACCGGGGTTTGCGGTTCGGTTTTTTTGATGGGTTTCAAAGACGGTGGCGATGTGCGGGCAAAAAAAAGATCCCCGTCGGGGTGGCTCCGACGGGGATAAATATATCTCTCAAAGAGGGGTTGTTTGTATAATAAGCTCCCAAGCTGAAAAGAAGCTGACTGTAACTTAAAGATTTGCTTAAAATTCGGTGCATTAGGGCGTGTACGCAAACTCCGAAGGGCGAAAAGGCAGCTCAAGATGCACGTCGCCTGAGTTTGCGTACACGCCCTAGATCGAGAATCAAAAAAAGGACCCCGACGAGGTGGCTTCGTCGGGGTCAAGCTCTATGATTAGAGGGGATTGAATATAGAATAACGCCGGAACCTGAAAACAACCTGAAACGTCGATGAAGTTTAAATAAAAGACAGCGAGCGGCTTCGGGTCGCGTACGGAAGTTCCGGAATCGTTCGTTTTGGTTTGATGCAGCAAAACGGTTTAAAGCGCGCCGTATGCGGCTGCCCGGACGCGCAGGTGATGGTGCTCTTCCCTGTTCGGCAGCATTTGGTGCATATAGACGATCGCGGTGTTCGTTTCCGGCGAGATCGACGTCCAGGTGCCGGCCATGCCTGTCCAGCCGAACTCGCCCAGCGGGCTGTTGCTGCCGCCTGCGGCGCGGTCGATCAAGGTGCGGACGCCGAGGCCGTAGCCGTAGCCTGCCGAATACGAATTCGTGAAATCGGCGAGTTGCACGTCATTCAGTTGATTGGTCCGCATCAGGTCGATGGTGCTGCGGCTCAAGATGCGAACGCCGTTCAATGTGCCGCCTGCGGCGAGCATGCTGGCGAATTTGATATAATCGCGCGTCGTCGCATATAAGCCCTGCCCGCCCAGCTCCAGCAGGGCATCCGGCCGATGCAAAGCATCCATTTCTTCCGGTGCCGGAGTGAGCGTGCCGTCTTCGGCCCGCTCGTACATGACCGCCATGCGTTCTTGGATATCGTCGCGGTAACGGTAACCGGTGTCGGTCATGCCGAGCGGGCCGAAGATTTCCTCCTGCAAAAACTCGCCCAATGTTTTGCCGGAGACCGCTTCGATCAGCCCGGCGACCAAATCGTGGCCGTAGCCGTACATCCAGCGTGTGCCCGGCTCGAACATAACCGGAGCTTGAGCGGTTGCCCGGATCTCGTCTTGCAACGTGTAGCGCCCGTTCGTGCTCTCGCTCAGTTCGGTGCGCAACCGCGTAATTTCGCGTGCGGTCAGCGATTCGCCGTACGGATACGGATGTCCGGTCATCATGCCAAAAGCGTGCCGCACCAGAATCGGATTTTGTACCGGCTCGGTATGGACTTGCCCGTTGTCTTGCGTCACCGTCTTGCGCACATCCTTATACTCGGGCAGATATAGATGCAGCGGTTCGTTGAGCAAAAACTTGCCGCGTTCGAACAAGATCATCGCGGCGGTGCAGACAACCACTTTGGTCATCGAATACAAACGAAATACCGTGTCGGCGTTCACCGCGCTTCCTTGCTCCCGATTCGCTTGTCCGAAATACCCTTCGTATACGACTTCCCCGTCTTTCGCGATCATGCAGGCGCAGCCGGAAGGCCCTTGCTCGGTAAAAGACTTGAGCAGCGCGGATAAATGATCGAATTGTGCCATTTCTATCGCCTCGTTTTCGTAATTTAGCGACTTTTTCTTTATGTATGCAAAAAAGAATAATCCGCTTTCACGTTTTATTTTGGCAGAAAAAAACCGGCAAAACAACAAAAAAACGGCATCTCTGCCGTTTTTTTCGAGATGGATTCTCAGGGGCTCGAACCCTGGACCTGTCGATTAAGAGTCGAATGCTCTACCAACTGAGCTAAGAATCCATGATATGGTGGAGCCTAGGGGGATCGAACCCCTGACCTCATCGCTGCCAGCGATGCGCTCTCCCAGCTGAGCTAAGGCCCCGATCGAATAACTCGTAATACAGAGTATACCATCTAAAATTTATCAAGTCAATATTATTTTTTGGTAAAAAAGCTAAACAAACAAGCCGAAAATTACGACAAAAAAGAGTATGCTTTTGTCGCATTCGACAACATATGTCGAAAACGATTTTATTTTTCTTGTTGTCATGAATATTAAACTGGACAAAAAGACCTAAATCACCCCCTCGAACCAGGACTTACCGATAATAAATTGACATAGCATGTAAATTTTCATTGCCACTTTCATATCCGTGTACTATAATTCTATTTGGCTATACGAATAGAGTTTGTCCACTTTAATCAAATGAATATTGCAATAAAAATTTCATATTTTAGCAAACTTATTGAAAAATAAGGACGCAAAGCTATAGGGACTAAATCCGTTCGGGTAGGTCAGCCAGTTGCATTCGACAATCGGCGAAATATGGGCATTTGTACCTATTATCGCCTTTTTTATATTACAGGATTGGGGAGAACACATCCGTGTCTACTTACAAAGAAAATTCCGTACAAAACTTTTTTCCAAGCGAAGACGGCAACGCAGAAGAACGTCAGCAATTCATGCAGTTGATCGAGCAATTGATCACCGGCGTCGACGATTTGAAAAATCCCGACGGCGTCAATCTGCTTGGCGAAAAAGAACGTTCCAAATCCTTTTATACGGATCTGATCCAAAATAGCGTCATTCCCAGCAACAGCACCGATCAAAAAGAAGTCAACGAGCATCTGCTGAAATTGCTGCACAACCACCCTTACCATTCCAAATATTTTTTGACCAATATTTTGCCGATGGCAAGCACGCCGGGCATTTTGGGCATGATCACGGCGTTTCTGGTGAACGGCAACAACCTTTGGGATGTGTATGGTCCCGCGGGCGCCGAAGCGGAAGTTAGAGTCATCAGCATGATGTCCAAGCTGGTGGGATACGATCCGCAGTTGAGCGGCGGTTACACGACCTGGGGCGGCCAGGGCGCGATTTTCACGGGACTGCGATTGGCGATCGCCAAATTCGCACCCAACGCTCCCCGCAAAGGCGTTCCGCGGAATCTGTACACGTTCTGCTCGGAATCGGCTCACTACAGCCTGTTCAAGTCGATGGAAGCGACAGGCTTAGGCAGCGACCATCTCATCAAAGTGCGCACGCTTGCCGATAGTTCTATGGATACCGAAGATTTGCGCCTTAAAATGGAGCAGGTCATTTCGGACGGCGGCATCCCGGTATATATCGTTGCGACTACGGGAACCACGGATGCAATGGGCATCGACAATGTTCAACTGATCAAACAGACGGCTGAGGAAGTCTCGGCGGGACACGGCATGCAGCGGCCGCATATCCATGCCGACTCCGCACTCGGCGGATTCTTTGCCTTTTTCCGTCAGTATGATTTCGCCGGCAACCCGCTTGAATTCCAAGCTCCGGTGCTGAACGCTTTGCGGCAAATCAACAACCGGATGCAGCATCTGTCGTTGGCCGACACGCTTTGCTTCGATTTTCAAAAGCTGGGGCAAACGCCGTATTCGACCAGCCTGTTCCTGGTGAAAAACGCGGCCGATCTTCAGCTTGTCGATCTGGCGGAAGAAGAAACGCCTTATGTCGGACACCGCGGCTACGGCGACTACCATACCGGCTACACGCTCGAATGCTCGCGCATGGCAAGCTCCATCAGCATCTACAGCGCGCTGCTCGCTTTCGGCGTCACCGGTTACCAACGCCTGCTGGCGCAATTCGTGGAAGTCAATCTGGAATTCCGCGAGACGCTGCGCCGCGAAGTGCCTGAAGCGGTCATCGTCAACGACCTAAATCCGGCGATCATGACCCTGTTCCGCCTCTACCCGGATAAGCAAAACAACTTCGAAGCCGAATTGTCGGGTCTATGCTCGCACGCCGAGATCGAACGTGCCAACGATCTGAACGCGCAGTTATTCGAAGTGCTGGGTCAAAATCGCGACCGCATGTTCTTCGGCGATACGAAAAAACACCTGGTCGTACCGACAACCGACAACCAGGATACAACGCTGTACGCCGCAAAACTGTTTGTGATTTCGCCGTATACCCAAGTCTCGCACATCCCGGAAATCGTCGCCTATCTCAAGCAAAACATCGATAGCGTATTTCATTCCTATGCAGATGCTTTGCAGCCAATCGGAGGGTAACACGTGTCAAAGAATACGCCTGAGCAAACCAAAAAACCACTATGGGGTTGGTACAAAAACCATATCTCCGCCAAAATGATCTCTTCGATCGTGTTGTTGATCGTTTTCACCTGTACCGCTTTTTCGATCACGGAGTCCCAAATCAGCAATCGGTTGACGAGCGAACTGGAAGGTCAATTCGATCTCAGACTGGCCAGCAGCATTCAATCGATCAATACGTATCTGGAATCCATTCCGGAGAACCCGTCGGATATCGACAGTCTGAACAATGAAGCGTACAAAAAAATCAAAGCGGAACTCGAAGATGTGCTCGTCACCGATACGCTGGAAAATGTCTATATCCTCAGTAACAGCACCGGCAAGGAACAACTCGTGATCCTGACCGGCGTGGATGACGATTACGGCACGGAATATGCGTTTTCAGATGAAATGAAAGAAGCGATCTCTTCTCAGAAGATGACGTACAGCTCGATCTACAAAGACGAATACGGCATCCACAAATCGGTCTTTTTGCCTTTGAAAGATAGCAACGGCAACCCGTTCGGCATCGCCGGTATCGATATCGACGCCAGCGTCATTCCGGCCACGCAGACGTTTATCTTCTGGTTCACGGTCATCATCGTGGGCGCGGTCATCGTGATCGGCGTTACCGTCGCTTTCCTGCTCAGCCGCAGCTTGACCCGTCCGATCAACAAGCTTGTACGCGCGACGAAAAAAGTAGCCGAAGGCGATCTGACCGAAGAATTCGTGCTGAAGCGCGAAGACGAGCTTGGCACGCTGGCCGACTCGTTCAACGCGATGCGCGGCAACCTGGAAAGCCTGATCCATCAAATCTCGAATTCTTCGACCGTTTTCTCGACGACGGCGGGCAATATCCATCAGGCGTCCGGCGAAATGGGAGCCAGCTCGCATCAGGTTGCCTTGTCTATGAACAGCGTCAACGAAGGCGTGTCGGAAGTGGTCGTCTCGATCAACGACAGCACCTCTTCGATCGTCGAAGTGAACGAAGAGCTGGCCAATGTCACCAACGAAGTGACCGGCATGCAGCAAATGGCGCTTGAAGTCAGCTCTTATTCGCAGGACGGCCAGGTACTGGTCGAAAAAACGCTCAATCAAATGAACGTGATCCAACAGGAAATGAAGCAATCGCAAGAAGCGGCTGTCCAGCTTGATACGCGCTCCAAAGAAATCAGCGATTTTATTACGGTCATCACGCATATCGCGACGCAAACGAATCTGCTCGCGCTGAACGCTTCGATCGAAGCCGCGCATGTAGGCGAACACGGCAAAGGCTTCGCGGTCGTCGCCGGCGAAGTGAAAAAGCTCGCCGAGCAATCGTCCAACGCGGCCAAATCCATTACCGAATTGATCAACAGCACGCAGCAGGACAGCCAGTCGGTACTGACCAGTATCGAGCAAGGCAGCCAAGCCGTCGAGCAAGGGCAAGAATGGATCAACAAAATGTCCGACAATTTCAAAATCATTTTCGACGGCGTTTCTTCTTTCTCTTCGCAAATCGGCCATCTGAAAAGCTCGCTCGATAAAACGGACCGTTCGTTCGAACTGATTACGGACTCCATGCAAAAAATATCCGGCATCACCGAAGAACAATCGGCCGGATATCAAGAAGTGGGCGCCGCGATCGAAGAACAAAGCGCCACGATACAGGAAATCGCGGGCGCGATCCGCAACCTGTCGCAAATGGCGGACGAGCTGCAAGCTTCCGTTCAATATTTCAAAGTATCCTGATTGTTCGGCAAATCCATACGCAGAAGGAGATCGACACCTGTCGATCTCCTTCTTTTTGGTTTGTTGCCGCTTGGCTTGTCGCCGCTACGCCAAACACGCTGATGCTTATCCCCAGCCTGCCAGCAACACCGCCGCGATAAAAACAAGCTGGATCGCGGTTCGCGCAAACAGACCCGGTACGGCTTTGCCTCCGATCGCCAATCGGTTCCGCGCCGCGAACACGTTCGCCGGAAACATCGCCGACAGCAGCAACGCCAGACCGATCGAAGCCGTTTGGGACGTGGCCGGAACCAGAATTCCGATCGCGCCGAGAAGTTCGAGCACTCCCGTGACAGTCACGATCGCGGCCGGTCTCGGAAAAGCAGGCGGCACCATGCGGATCAGATCCTCTTTTTTGCTCCCCCAATGCGCGGACGCTCCCAACAGCAGCATGATCGCAACCGCAGCTTGAAGCGAAGTCTGCCAGTTTTGAAAACAGTCGATACCGATAAAACCGAGACCGATAAACAGTACGAACGAAGTGATCAACGCGTAAAAAGGAACCATTGCGTTCACTCCTTCACTGAGTTGTTCCGTTCCTGCGGCTGAAGCATCTGCGTAATCCATTCGGAAAAATGCGAAGCCGAGAAACATTCAGTCGTACCTGGAATGGAAGATCGTACGCGAAGCCCCATCGTCAATAGCACGAACATATCCGCCGTTCGCGCCGCGTCGACGGTCTCGGCGATAACGCCGTGCCGTTGGCCGATCCGTATCCATTCCTCCGATAACTCCAACGTGCGCTCATAGTATTCTTTTAACGCTTGAGCCACGATCGGTTGCTCTTCCCTGCCTAGCAAATACAGCAAAATGCGGTTGGTCACGTCTTGCGCATCGGCATACGAAGCGATACTGTCCGAGATCCGCCGCATCGGTTCGGCAAAAGACGCCCCGCTTTGCTGTACTTCGTTTCGAAACCGGACGTTCGTGTCTTCCAAGCGCTTTTGCAACACCTGAACAAACAATTCGTCTTTGCTTTTGACATAATGAAAAATCGCGCCTTTCGACAAACCCGATTGCTCCATAATGTCTTTCATCGTCACGACGGTACAGCCTTTTCCCTGCACGAGCTGCTTGACTGTATCCAATAACAGAGTCATCGTGTGCTGCCTGCGTTCTTCCTGCTTCAAAACCATCCCTCCGCTTCATCGAACATCACTTTCGGTCTGCTTGATATTTATTATAAAAACAGACCGTCGGTTTGTAAATGAAAACTTGCTACGCAGGGGATGATTGTCCGAAGCCTATTGCGAATGCTGTCCGATGTGGTGTTTGGGAACCGAAACGGCTACACGCCGCTTATGTTCAATCAGCTTTGTTCGTATTTTCGCAGCACGATCGCCGAGTTATGGCCGCCGAAGCCGAACGAGTTCGAGATTCCGACGGTCAGCTCTGCTGTTCTCGCCGTTCCCGCCGTGTAGTCCAGATCGCAGCTTTCGTCCGCCTGTTGCAGATTAACGGTCGGCGGCACGATTCCGGTTCGCAACGATTGGAGCAGCGCCACCGCCTCCACGGCGCCCGATGCGCCTAACATATGTCCGGTCATGGACTTATTCGCCGTAACCGGTATCCGGTACGCTTCCGCGCCGAACACGGCTTTGATCGCGGCCGTTTCCGAACGGTCGCCGATAACCGTACTCGTCGCGTGGGCGCTGATCACATCCACGCGTTGCGGCTCCGTCTTCGCTTCTTTTAACGCCAATCGCATCGCCCGCGCCGCTCCGTGCCCGTCTTCCGGCGTCGCCACCATATGGTACGCGTCCGAACTTGCCCCGTATCCGATCACTTCGCCCAGAATCGTCGCTCCGCGTTCCCGCGCATGGGTCAACGATTCCAGCACCAGGATACCCGCTCCTTCCGCCATGACGAATCCGTCCCGATCCCGATCGAACGGACGGCTTGCGCGCGTCGGATCGTCGTTACGCGTGGACAACGCCGTGGCGTTCGAGAAGCTTGCCAGCGCGATTCCGTGCAGTGCCGCTTCGGTTCCGCCTGCGATCATCACATCCGAACGTCCGGCTTGGATATGGAAAAAAGCTTCGCCGATCGCCGTGTTGCCGATCGAGCAGGCCGTGACCGGTGACATCGAAGTTCCCAAAGCTCCATAACGGATACTGATCAACGCCGCCGCCATATTGGGAATCATCGCCGGAACGAGCATCGGACTGACCCGTCCGGGCCCGCGGCTTGCGAGCGTTCCCGCCTGATCCATCAGTGTTCCGATCCCTCCGATTCCGGAACCCACGTAGACGCCTATCCGCTCTCGATCCGTTTTTTCCAGATCAAGCCTCGATTGTTGAATCGCCTGCTCGGCCGCGACCAGCGCGAATTGACAAAAACGGTCCAGTTTCCGTGCTTCTTTCGCTCCGAGCAATCCCGAGGCATCGAAATCTTTGACCGCTCCCGCAATATTCACTTTATAACCGCCGGCCTCGAAAGCTTCGATAAACGAAATACCCGATTCTCCCCGAACCAGACGCGTCCAGAACGGTTCAGTTCCTATCCCCAAAGGCGACACGACGCCCGTTCCCGTGATAACCACTCTTTCCATCTTGCATCTTCCTCCTCGGATTTCAGCCTTGGCGACTGCCGTCAGGCTTGGTATACCGTTATCATGTCATGTAGAATATCCTAGTACAAGTTACCGTTTATACGGGTATAAAAACTGCTCGATTCATTTTAATAGGAGGTTTGATCAACGATGAATTCCACTGCCAGGCTCCAAGCCCTTTCTGTCTTTTTAAAAAGCCAACGCGCCAAAATCTCCCCCGAATCCGCAGGTTTCCCTATAGGAACAAGACGTCGGACACCCGGACTGCGCCGCGAAGAAGTCGCTCAACTGGCTGGCGTAAGCACGACCTGGTATACCTGGCTGGAACAGGGTCGAGACATTCAAGCGTCGCCTTCCGTGCTCGATTGCGTCGCCAATGCGCTCAACATGAATACCGACGAACGCAAATACCTATACTCGCTCGCAATCGAAGACGGTTCCACCGTGTACGTGCCGGAAAGCGACCTCCTTCGAATCAGCCCCTCTTTGCAAAAGATCATCACCGGACTTCAGCATTGCCCCGTCATCGTCTCCGATCGCATGTGCAATATTGTCGGATGGAATCAGGCGGCTTGCCATGTTTTTTTGGACTTTGACCACATCCCGCCCGAAGAACGCAATATGATCCGTCTGCTTTTTGCGCGTCGTGAATTTCGTCGGTTGGCGGTCAATTGGGAACAATTCGCCAGCGGCTTTCTTTCCATGTTCCGTTCCTACTATGGCCGCTATGTCAGCGATGAATGGTACGAACGCTTTTTACAAGAGATGACTGAAGCCCACCCCGAATTCCGGTCCATGTGGGAACACGGTCAGGTCAGTTACGCGCCGGAAGTCCATCTTGAGTTCCGTCATGCCAAGGCCGGTAAAATGGTTTATGAGCTGACATCGCTGAGCGTATCCGGACAGGACGACCTTCGGCTCAGCATTTACACGCCCGCACCGGATACCCCTACCGAAAGCAAATTACGCCGCCTAATGGACGAAGAAAATTTTGCGTAAAAAGACCGTCTTTCTTCTATTAGAATGCAATTTGGTCGAAAACGGTCTCGAAAAAAACATAAAGAAAGCGTATTCTTTTCTCTTGTCAAACCAACTGGTTCTTGCTATGATTGCCTTGGGATTGTTACTGAAGAAGGCAAAACCCACCGCATATGCTAGCTGTATATGTGTTGGGTTTTGCCTTCTTTTCGTAACGATCCTTTTTCCAAACGTTGGGTGTAAGCGCTTATATCGCCCGTTTCATGATTTCGCAGGATAAGGAGGGCGGCAGGTGATTATCGGGAAAATTTTTAACAACAACGCCATAATAGCCAGTGACGCGGGTAAAAGTGAATTCGTGGTTATGGGACGCGGCATCGCGTTCAAAAAAAAGGTCGGCGAAGCCGTAGATCAAGACCTGGTCGAAAAAATTTTCGTTTTGCAGCAAAAAGACGCTTCGGAGAAATTCAAGCTCCTGCTGGAAGATGTGCCGCCCGAGTATATCTCCTTATGTTACGACATCATCGAATACGGCAAAAACATGCTGGACGTGCCGCTGAGCGATTATATCTACGTGACGCTGACCGACCACATGAACAATGCGCTTAAGCTGCTGGAAGAAGGCATCACGACGACCAATCCGCTAATCTGGGAAATCAGGCGCATCTATCCGAAAGAATTCGCGATCGGAAAAAAGGCGCTGGAGTTTATCGAAGATTCGGTCGGCAAAAAGCTCCCGGAGGACGAAGCGGCCAACGTCGCTTTGCACCTGATCAACGCGCAGATCGACCAGTCTTCCCGCCGAACGGAAAACGTAGCGGCGCAAACGGAAAAGATCAGCGATATTCTGAACATCATCAAGTACAGTTACGGCAAATCGCCGGACGAGAGTTCGATCAGCTACGAGCGGTTCGTGACGCATCTGCGGTTTTTCTTTCAGCGGATCGGCAAGCCCCGGCGCGGAGAACTCGAAGACGACTTTTTGCTCAAGCAGGTCAAGTCGAAGTACAAAAAAGCGTATGCCTGCATGCTCAAAGTCGAGACGTATCTTCAGATCGAACTGCCCGACGAAGAAAAGTTGTACCTGACGCTCCATATCCATCGCGTCACCCGGGAATCGGCCCCCTGACGGGCGCTTCTCCCCGATCGAAAGCAAGCGTATTCAGTAAGCGTTAACAATTCCATAAAATCACGGATCGTGACTGGTAATGCAGGCGAGACCAACAGCAAGCATGTTCCTTCGGAATGCCGGGGACGCGCGCTTGCTTGGTCTCGTCTTTTTTTATAGCCATTCCTGAATCATCATTCTCCTAAAAGGAGCGAGAACAATGGGAAAATACGAAAAATTAGCTAAAGACATCATTCAAAACGTGGGCGGCAAAGAAAACGTCAACAGCCTGGAGCATTGCGTCACAAGACTTCGGTTCCGGTTGAAAGACGAAAACAAAGCCAACACCGACGTGCTCAAAAATATGGACGGCGTCGTTACGGTCGTGAAAAGCGGCGGCCAATATCAAGTCGTAATCGGCAACCACGTGCCTGACGTGTACGCCGAAGTGAACGCTGCGGGCGGTTTTGCGGCAGAGTCCGGTTCTTCCGACGCGGGCGGCGAAAAAGGAAACCTGTTCAACCGCTTCGTCGACATGATCTCCGGCGTTTTCGCGCCAACGCTCGGCGTATTGGCCGCAACCGGTATGATCAAGGGCTTCAATGCGCTGTTCCTGACGTTGGGCTGGTTGACA
Source organism: Saccharibacillus sacchari (assembly GCF_037722395.1). Classification (GTDB taxonomy): domain Bacteria; phylum Bacillota; class Bacilli; order Paenibacillales; family Paenibacillaceae; genus Saccharibacillus; species Saccharibacillus sacchari_A. The sequence continues at coordinate 53,069 of NZ_JBBKAR010000023.1, forward strand.
GCAGAATCAGGCACGTACCAGATTCTCAACGCGATCGGCGACTGTCTTTTCTACTTCTTCCCGATCTTCCTGGGCTTCACGGCAGCGAAAAAATTCGGGGCCAACCACTTTATCGGTATGGCGATAGGCGCGGCGCTTGTTTATCCGAACATTGCCGGCATCACTTCGTCGGGCGTCGAACCTCTGTATACGTTATTCGGCGGTACGATATTCGAGTCACCGGTCTACATCACGTTCCTGGGTATCCCGGTCATCCTGATGACCTATTCGTCCAGCGTTATCCCGATCATTATCGCGACGTTCGTCGCTTCCAAGATCGAAGCCTTTTTTAAACGGGTTATTCCTAGCGTCGTTCGTACCTTCCTGGTTCCTTTCTGCACCCTGCTCGTTATCGTACCGCTGACCTTCATCTTCATCGGTCCGATCGCGACTTGGGCAGGTACGCTGATCGGTAACGGCACGCTCGCGGTTTACAACTTCAGCCCGATTGCGGCAGGCGTGGTTATCGGTGCTTTCTGGCAAGTATTCGTTATTTTCGGTCTCCATTGGGGCTTCGTTCCGATCGCGATCAACAACCTGACCGTTCTGGGCAGAGACCCGATCCTGGTGGGCATGCTCGGCGCTTCTTTCGCTCAAACCGGTGTTGTATTGGCTATCCTGCTTAAAACGAAAAACGTCAAATTGAAATCCTTGTCCATTCCAGCTTTCATTTCCGGGATCTTCGGCGTTACCGAACCCGCGATTTACGGCATCACGCTTCCGCGTAAAAAACCGTTCATCATCAGTTGCGTATCGGCGGCTGTCGGCGGTGCTTTCCTGGGCGGCATGGGTACGCAAGGGTACATGATCGGCGGTCTCGGCATCTTCGCGATTCCTTCCTACATCGGTCCGAACGGACTGGATATGGGCTTCTACGGCGCAATCGTCGGTATCGTAGTCAGCTTCGTGCTCGGTCTCGTCATCACTTTGGTTATGTTCAAAGACGAAGTCGTAGCGACAGACAGCACGCCAACAAAAAAAGACGACTCCGTTATTCAACAAGAAACTGTCGGCAGCCCGATGAAAGGCAATGTGATCGCACTGTCCACCATCAAAGACGAAGCGTTCTCCACCGGCGCAATGGGCAAAGGCGTCGCGATCGAACCGATCGAAGGGAAAGTTTACTCGCCGGTTGACGGCGTATTGACTTCCCTCTTCTCTTCCGGTCACGCAATCGGTATCACCAGCGACACCGGCGTTGAAATCCTGATCCACGTCGGACAAGACACGGTTAAACTCAAAGGCAAATACTTCACACCGCAAGTCAAACAAGGCGATACGGTGAAAAAAGGCGATCTGCTGATGGAATTCGATATGAACGCGATCCGTCAAGAAGGCTATATCCTGACGACTCCGATCATCATTTCGAACACCGGCAGCTATCTGGACGTAATCGAAACGGAAAAGAAAGACATCGGATACCAGGACGGTCTGCTGACTGTCGTCATCTAAGTTCGGTCAATACGATACGCTGAAGTAACCAAAATTCCGGGGCGCTCCGTAAGCTCGCGACCTAGTAGCTTGTCTTGTTTTAATCCGGGGTTTGCGCTTTCCTGAAACGTGCATGGT
>NZ_JBBKAR010000024.1:0-11248 GCF_037722395.1 Saccharibacillus sacchari
ATGTCTCAAGATTAACCGAAACACTTGGAGTTTTTATTTTTTCTTCTATAAATCTTTTATTGTTCTCGAGCACAGTAAAAAGATTACTATACTTAATCTCAAACTCATCGCGGAAAACTTCAAATTTAGGATTTAGTTCGAAATTGTTTTTCTTGGGGATCAAATGGATCGATTCTGAGTATTGGTCTAATGCTAAATTCAAACTCTGAATATCAGCCTCGTAAGAAGCATCGAAATAATTTTTAATATTTTCCATCAAAGAGCTCGAAATTGTTTTTTCTTGACAAAACGGACAAGTCTCGTTCCCTTGTCCCAAGCTTTCAGGTAAATATTCTAGTCCTTTTTTGATCCAATCCGAATTGCCTAAATCTTTAATCAACTGCGAAATTGTACTATTCTCATTACCTACAATATGCTTTTTGAACAACTCTGCCATTTCTATACTATGTGAATTAAATTTTATTTTAGACAATTCAGAATATTTATGTACATTGACATTTAGGGCAACTTGCAAATCATTTTTAATACTTTCTAAAGTTTTATCTGGTTTTGAAATGGGCTTTTTTAAGTTTAAAATGTGATCAAATAAAGTGTTTTTTGATCCTTTATAACCTTCTAAACAAATCTCAAAAACTCTATCTCCTCCAGTATAATCAGTTTTGATTTTCCAAATTCTATTCTTCGCTAACTCCTTTTTCTCACTCAAAGAAGCTTCTTCTTGTCTAAGTTTTTGTAACTCTTTCTCTTTGCTCTCTTCAAATTTTTCAATTTCTTTTTTGGCATTTTCAATTTTCAACTCAGCTTCTTTATTTTCTTTCGAAAGAGTAAAAATCCCTTTCAAGTTATCCGGTTCAAAAAAACTCTCTTGAATAAAGCTTTGGTTGTAAACAAGTATTTCATGGTTATCATCTAAGCCTTCAATATAACAATTCTTATATCTCTCGTCTTTCTGTCTCAACAAATAGTTAGAAAAAGTGCTTTTTCCGACTCCATTAAGCCCATAAATTAAATTAATCTTTTTGTCTGTTTCTAACGTTGTTAAGCTTTTATAACACGCAACTTTGTCAAGAGCTATTTTTGTAATCATTTTTTAACCTCCGATTTAATGAGTCATAAATACCTTCTATTCAATCTATATTTCCCTTATAAATTCTTCTTTTAGCTTTTTCATGTCAGTATTTGCTTTTGAATGACTAAGAGTTTATAAGTCATGTTCAAGATTAGTTCTTAGTAATTACGTATAACGTTCCTGTATTCACGACTCAGCGTATGCTGAGTGTCCGACGAATGTCGGATCAAGGGCGTATGCCCGCAGCGTGAATATTATGTTAGCTGATGTTCACTACTCCTCTGAATTTTCAACAAACATCTCTAAAATATTTTTAGATTCTATTATAGGAAGCCTATTGTATTCGATATGAAGATTATCCATGCTCTCATCAAGACCACTTTCTTCTATTGTTGCTAAGACAATGTCTCCTACCACGCCCCTATAGTCGACAGCGAATTTATATATTTTTAAAGAAGAATCCATTAAACTTCTTGTATCACATAAATTTATAGCTATTTCATGTATACGAATTAAACAATTGAATGCTTCTTCTAAGTGAGGCAGTAGATCAAATTCGGCTTCCATTTCCCCAAGCCTTACTTTCTTTGGCCAATTATAATCAGACATAAGACGCTCTTTATTTACTATTACACTGAGTAAGTTATTTTTGTTTTCGTCCATTTTAGTTTTCACTTTGGCTATTGGGAATTTACAGTGTAGTGTGAAATTCCTTAACTCATATACAAATCTGTAAGAAAAATATTCATCAAATTCTGCTGATGTTGCCACTTTGAATCTTTTAAATTGATCTGAATCCTTACCATAAAGCCTATTTAAATAAGTTTCCCAATGATCTAAAAATGCTTTAAAAGAAGCTAGATACTTAAGAAGGAACGAAGGTAGCTCATTTAAAAAATGAGCTGTGCTGATATGCTGGGAGTCATCCAAGTAATCACTTATAAAATTTTCGAGCGCTTCTTTATCTTTTTGCACCATGGATATTCTTTGATAATTATTCACGAAGATATTTATATTCTTCACATGTTCTAATAAACCTTCGAATTCAGCCTCAGAAATGCTTTTAAGTCCTTTTAAATTTTTTCCATCAAAGCTTGCTATGCTTCTCATAAGCCTATCCTTCCTATGTGAATTTCAGCTAACGTCTTATTCACGAACTTCACCTAAACTCCCCATCCCGTTTATTCACGAACTTCCCAGTACACCTCAACCCCGTGTTATTCACGAACTTACTCCTCTTCTTCCATCCCACCCAACCGATCCAAAGGGCTTTGAATCCGCCCAATGTCTCTTCTGCTCACATGCGTATACCGCTCCGTGGTCCGAACACTCTGATGCCCGAGCAGCTCCTGAATATAACGAAGATCAATCCCGTTCTCCAACAGATGCGTTGCAAACGAATGCCTCAACGAATGGATACTCACGTCTTTCCGAATCCCCGCTTGAAGTACTGCTTTTTCAAACACCTTTTGTGCGGAGCGTTCTGTCAAATGCCGTCCTTCCCGCTGCCCCGGAAACAACCATCCTTCCGGTTTTTCCTGTTCGATATACTTCTCCAGTACGGCATTCGCTGTTTCGGACAATAGCGTCTGACGATCTTTCCGGCCTTTGCCTTGGCGAACCTTCACGACGTTGCGCTCCCGATCACAGTCCTCCGGCCGCAACCTTACCACTTCGCCGACTCGCAACCCGGATGTATACGTGACAACCAACATCGCTCGATGCTTCAAGTTTTTTACGCTTTTTAACAAACGTGCCACTTCTCCAAGCGACAAGACATCCGGCAGTTTGCTTTCTTTCTTGGGACGCACATAGCCGTTAGAGTTAGGACGTTTCAACACATGACGGAAATAAAACTTCAAAGCACTAATAGCCTGATTCACGTAAGCATGCGATAAATCTTTTTCCAGCAGCGTTAACGAGTATTTTTGCACCGCAGCATCGTTAATTTCCTTCTCCACAAGCAGCACCTCATCGAAAAACCGCTCTACCTGAAGCGTATACGCTTTGATCGTTTTTCCGCTGTACCCTCTCGCCCGAAGCGCATCTTGTAGTTCATTTTTCCGATCTGAACTCCATACCTGCGTGTCTTCGACGGGAACGGGCATTACGCTCTGCTGTCGCAGCTTATTATGATTTCCCACTCGCTCGCGCAAATACGAATCCGCATTCCCTAATACTCCATCACACTCGAAAAAATCTTTCGGATACGCATCCAACAAAGCGCTCATGCTCGACACCGTATACGGAATCGTCCAAATCTTTTCGTCCGCAATATACATTCTGCCAGACACGGAACGAATCCCTTTCAACTCCTCAGACCCATAACGTCCCAGCTTCACTCCAATAGCCCGCTCATCCCGATAAACCAACTCAATCTTCAACTCGCTTGCCTCCTCAAAGTTTATCATCATCTGGAATTTTTGGAAATCTTGTTTTTGCGCAAAAAAGGACCTCAAGATGGAAGCCCATCCCGAGGCCCGATTCTTTCGGTGCCGATTCTGCTTATATGGATGATGATAAAACGATTCTCAATCTTTTGTCCAGAATTAACGGCAGCTTTACTAGAATACGCCTTATCCGGCCCGTCTAGCCCGCCCCGCTTCCTCCCCCGTTCCATACATCCGTCCCGCCGCGATCTCTTTATTCAAATGCGCTTCAAACACAAACGTCCCTGCCGGAAGGACAGCCGCCATCAACGCCCAAAACAGCTTTTTCAATCCCCATTTCAACTCATAAAACGCATGTATCGCCGCCAAAATATACAACATAAACAGCGCCCCGTGCGCTCCCCCGACGATCGTGACAGCCTGGTCAACCCCTGCGGCGTACTTCAGCGGCATCGCCACCAGAAGCAGCAGCAAGAACGAGATCCCTTCCAGCACCCCGATCACTTTAAATCTCCCCAATACGGTTCCTAACATGACACCCTCCTCGAATTTGAAGGCGTTTGCGTAAACGGCGGTACACGCACCGATTCGCTTGCGCAAGCGTCCTTAAATAGTCGTATCTTCCCCATTCTAAAGGATGTTTCATTCCCTTCTCAACTTTAAAGCAACGCATATGTATGGTTAGATATAAGAAGAAAACATCGATCATCTACCTATCTAAAACAGGAGTGAACCCTATGAAAATGATCCCGCCGCAGCCTTTTACGTATGAAGCAGGAAAACGCGCTGTATTGCTCCTGCACGGCTTTACCGGAAACACGGCGGACGTGCGCAAGCTGGGCCGTTATTTACATGCAAAAGGCTACACCTGCCATGCTCCGCTATACACGGGACACGGCGGTGCAGCCGAAGAGTTGCTACAGCTATCTCCGGAAAACTGGTGGCGCGATGCGGAGGAAGGATACCGTCTGCTGACCGCGAAAGGCTACCGGGAGATCGCAGTGGCAGGCGTGTCGTTGGGCGGTGTTTTTGCTTTACGGCTTGGCGCGGAATATCCGGTAAAAGGCATCGTCTCCATGTGCGCACCGATCCAAGGCAAAAGCGCCGAAGAACTGTTCGAACGAATTCTCGGCTATGCCAAGCAGTACAAAACATTCGAAGGCAAAACGCCCGACATCGTGCAGGCCGAAGTTGAAGCGATTGCGAGTCTTCCACGTGACCAACTATCCGGCTTACAAGATCTGATTTCGAATACCGCAATCCAGCTTGACGACATCGAAGCGCCCGTAGCGGTCATGCAAGGAGGTCTGGACCAACCGCTTTATCTCAACAGCGCCAACGTTATTTACGAAAAAGTGTCCAACCCGCACAAAAGCTACAAAGTGTATCCGAACTCCGGCCATATTCTGACGCTGGGACCGGAGCAGCAACAAGTTTTTTCCGACGTCGAACACTTCTTAAACCAGTTGGATTGGGAAAATGAATAGCGGATGCTAGCGATAAGGGGTGAGCGGTTCAGACTCAAGCTGAAACTTTCATACTCAGTGTGAACACTTCATGCGTAATTCTATGCCCGAATTCGTAATCGCACGCCTGCCGGATCATTGGTGTACCGCACCAATAAGGTTGAGCTTGGCTCGTCCCATTCCCAATCCGTTTGCTTCGCTTCATTAGAAGCTTCACCCGCCGGATCATCTAGCCTGGATAAGTGTACAGACAAAGGTCGTCGATCCAGCCAAAAACGGGCGACCCCCTGCACGTCAGCCGGGCCTTCTGCAATACAAGTAAATCCCTGCGCAGTTGCATTCACTTCGTCGATACGCGATGCGGCAGCGATCAAACGGATATTCGACGAATGAACCGAATCTTTCGCCCTGCTGAATCCCGCATCATTAGTGCATCCGATTGGATTCAGATCGTACAACAACGCCTGCTCGCTTTCGCGTACCGTCACGTCTTGGCGAATCGGCAGATCCGCGTCGAGCAGATCGACAAAGCTTCCTTTTAACGCAAAAAAGTTCCGTTCGACACTCGTTGTTGTAGCTGTTTGGGCAGAGTCGTTCTTTTTAGGAGAGTCTGGTTCATGCTCGAATTCGTCCATAACGGCCGCGATGATATAAGGACCTCTACGCAGCGCCAAAACCGGATTTCTGCGCCAAACTTCGGGTCCCGCAACCATAGCCGTAATGTCACCCGTCGCCGACGTGTCGCTTTTCGCTCCGGGATGAACCGGTTCGACACGGATAGAATGTTCCAACGCTTGTTCGACCGCCAGCCGCAGCGTCTCCGCCGCTTCCGGCCGTATCGCACACTCCGACGGATGCAGATTCAAAAAGAAAACACAGCCGCTCCCGACTTCATGCAGTCCTTCTTCCGGCGACTCTCCCAGCCCCAGACTATGGAACAAATGCGCCGCAGGCGTAGCAAACGTCCGTACTTCGCTCGCTGCCGCTATCCGTGCTCCTATGGAAATTCCGGTTTCCTTTTCCGCAGCCGACATCAATGCGTCCCCGCCCAGACCGCCGTTCCACCATTCCCGCACACCGTGATACTCATCGCTTCCGTCTCCCGCGTACACCAATGCCCCGCCGCTTCGCACCCATTCACCCAACGCCTGATGCAGCCCCGGCGATTCCGGCTTCATGAATTCGTAACTCAACACCAGCACCCGATATTCATCCAGATACCCGGCAAACCGCTCCGCGTTATCCAACTGCACCGGCCTGACCGCCGCCCCGTGCTTGAGCAGCGGCAGCGCCAATCCGTAAAACGCCGACCAGTCCAAGATGTCCATCAATTGATCGCCCAGCGCCGCGTCCACCTCGGTCCCGTCGTATTTGAACGCCGCCGCTTCTTCGCTCCAAGACGAATCGTACCGCTGATACATCGCCGAGTCCGCCAACAGCAAACCGATCTGCGGACTGTCGCTCAACCATTCGGCGTCCAATCCGTCCATGCGGTTCAACACGTTCGTCACAACCTGAAGTTCGGTCGCGTAACGGGCAGGAATCCCTTCTTTGCCGTCGCCGCCCGGTTTCGGATATTGGCCTTTATAAATGCGTCCCGGCCACGGGCACACTTCGTATCGGCTGACGCCCGGATGCAGCAGCGACGCGATCAGCGTACGGATATAATCGCGCCGATAATCCGCCCACGTATGCTTGGGATCGTCGGCGATCGGATCGTGCAAAAACCACATCCGGCGATCCGTCCCGCGTACAAGCTCCTGCATGATGCCGTACTCCAAAAACGCCGTTTCGAACGTCCGCGCTTTGCGCACTCCTTGATATACATTCGGCGTCTGCGCGGTTCCGGTCCACACTTGCGCGATATAACCGTCCACTCCCGGCAGATCCAGCAGTTTCGATTCCGGGCTGACGATCCGCCACTGCGTGTAGTTGATCAGACTATGCGTCGGTACGTAAAAAGATATCCGCCGCCCGTATTTGACCATCGCGTATTCTTTGAGCGATCCGCAGATCCGGTCGAGCGTGCGCGTGTACAGATAGGCTTTGAGCTTGGATGCCCGGTACTGCGCGTCCGGCGAATGATGCGGAGGCTGCCACGGCTCGCGGTAAAACAGTTCCCATTCCCTTTTAAAAGCTGCCGAATACCCGCCTTCCGCCCAGAACTCCGGTTCTTCCAGATGGATCGCTTCGACGCCCGCGTCGACGGCAGGGCGTATCCGCTCCGTCAAAAAATCCGCATACGCGACCGTCGGCACCATATACGGAATATCTTCGGATGTCCCGTGAATGATCCGCTGACCGTACCGATCGGTTTGCGCTTCGTCCCAATGCGTACGACCGTCAATTTTTCCGTTCAGATAATCCTGATACCCGCCCCACGACATGCCCGTCATCAGATGCACGATATAGCCGCGATCGCTCCATTCGGCAATCCGTCGATCCAGATCGCCGCGAATGCCGTACACCATCACGAAATCCGTGCGGATATCGATCAACGGATCGTAAGCGCCGCCTTCCTGAAATCCGGTTTTTTCGAATATTCTTCGCTGCTGTTGGCTGTTTTCGGTCATGATGAACTCCTCCTCGGTTTCGCGATTTGAGCGCATGCCAAAAAAGGCACGAAGCGTTCAAGCTCCGCGCCGCAGTGTTACTTCATCTGCACACGCAAGGTTTTGATTTCGAACGGGTCAAACGTCAGTCGAACCGAAGGCGCATCTTGCACCGTCGCAATCCCGCCTTGATCCGGGCCGATCGGCTGCTCCATCAGGTCGGTTTCCGAAATTTCGGCGCATGCGCGGGCAAAGGTCACGCTCGTTGTCGCCTGCGTGCCCGAAGTCTCGTACAAACGGAAAAGCAGATGGTCGGAGTCTTCGGCTTTTTTGACGGCTTCGACCATCACATGCGGATGATCCGCTTGGATCAGGGAGAACGTCGTCTCGCCGACTTGTGCCGCCGCTGCCTTTTGCGTACCGTCGCTTGTGCGTTCCAGCACCGAGACCGGCGTATTCAGCTCGTAGCCTTTGCGGTAAACCTGCGCTTGCACAAAGTCACCTGCATGCGGGTACAGCGCGTAAACAAACTCATGCTCCGCCCGGTCCGCGACCGGATCGGGATAACCCGGGCTGCGCAGCAAATTGATGTCCAGCGTCTGTCCTTCCGCGCTGTAGCCGTATTTGCTGTCGCTGAGCAGCGCTACGCCGTAATCCGGCTGCGACAGGTCGATATACTGATGCGCGCAGATTTCGTCCCGGGCGAACTCGATGCCGTTGTTGCGTGTGGTCGGACGTTTGAGATAGCCGAATTGGATTTCGCAGTTCACCTGATCGCTTCTGATCTGCACCGGGAACGAAGCGCGCAGCATTTTTTCGGATTCGCGCCAATCGGCTGCCGTTTCGAACCGCAACGTATCGGCGCCCGCTTCCAGTACGATCTTCTGCACCAGGGTCGATTCGCCGAATCGGTAATGCTGCTCCAGAATCGCCGACACGCCTTCGATCCGTGCCGTGCTGCCTGTCAGCTCCATCCGCCCGGCGACGGTATCCCGGTAATCCCGCGGGAAATCCCAAGCGTCGCCGCGATCATGGTAAACGGTGAGAAGATTGGCTTCCGCTCCGGGTGCGATCATTTCGCGCTGGTTATGCACCAACGATACGATCCCGCCTTGAGCGCCGAACGTCACATGCAGATGTTCATTTTCCAGGCTGTGCGGATCGGCTTTAAGCTGCGATGTCCGCTCGGACAACAGATTGGCGTCCAGTCGATGTTCTTCCGTTAAAAGGGTAAAGCCCATCGGCGGCAGCGAAACGGTACTGTGCTCGCCGCTGCGTCCGATTGTGCGTTCAAGCTGCCACGGCAACGAGTTGAACGCAAGCGTTTGGCTTTCGTCTGCTGCTGCAAGCTCGGCTACGCGTTTTTGCGCAGTATGCAGCAGTTCGGTTGTCTCGGCAAGCAATACCGCGTAGCGCTCCAACGATTCGTCGAACACCCGCGTAATCGACGAGCCCGGCAAAATATCGTGGAACTGGTACAGCAGCGTTTCTTTCCAGATCCGTTCCAGCGGCTCCGATGGGTAATCCGCCGACGTACCGCCGAGCGCAAGCGCCAGCGAAGCCGTGAATTCCAATTCGCGCAGCGCTTTTTCCATTTGGCGGTTGTAGCGCTTGTTGCGGGCCTGCGAAGTCAGCGTACCCTGATGCTTTTCCAGATACAGCTCGCCGCGGTACGTCTCGAACCGATCTTGCTCGCGTTCAAGTTTGCGGAAAAAGTCCAGCGAATACTCCTGCACAACGGGCGGCAAGCCAAGCAGATCATGTTCGCGCGCCAGCCGTTCCAGATGCTCCTCGCCGGGTCCGCCTCCTCCGTCGCCGATCCCGAATAACATCAGCGCGTGCTCGGACACGTTTTTGTCCAGATAAGCCGCTTCGATCTTCGACAGCGAACGCGGAGCGGCCGGGCCGTTATACGTATCTTCCGGCGGCAGATGCGTCAGCACCCGGCTGCCGTCGATCCCTTCCCAGTGAAAACTGTGATGCGGATGCGTGTTGTACACGCTCCACGACAGCTTTTGGGTCATCATGTACGGGATACCGGATTTGCGCAGCAATTGCGGCAAGCTCCCGCTGTACCCGAATACGTCCGGCAGCCAAAGCGTCTGAATATCCTGACCGAACTCTTGCCTAAAAAAGCGTTTGCCGTACAGGATCTGCCGCACCAGCGCTTCGCCGCCCGAGATATTGGTGTCCGGTTCGACCCACATCGCGCCTTGCAGTTCCCAACGGCCTTCGCGCACGCGCTGCTTGATCTGCTCGTAGAGCTTCGGATAATATTCTTTCATCCATAGATACAACTGCGGTTGGCTGGCGCCGAACACGTAATCCGGGTATTTCTCCATATTGCGCAGCACGGTGGAAAAAGTTCTCGCGCCTTTGCGGATCGTTTCGCGGATCGGCCACAGCCAGGCGAGATCGATATGGGCGTGACCGATCGCGCTGACCGTCAGCATCGGATCGCCGCCTTTTTTGGACAGTTGCGGTTGAAGCTTGCCGTCGGCTGCTTTTACGGTTGCTTCATTAATAACGGACAGCTTGAGCGACGCTTCGTACAGCGCTTGAATGACGCGGACACGCCGGGCGCTTTTCTCGTCGGTCTGTTCGGCCAGTTCGATCAGCACTTCGAAATCGTAGTACAGCTTGCGCACGTCTTCGCGGCAAACGGCGATCTGCGCTTCTTTGAGCGTGCCGCTGCGGTAACGTCCGAACAGGTCGTTGCAACCGGCGTCGGCCCAGATGTCGATCGTTTGACCCGCTACGTCTTCGCCGGGCTGCGCCAGTTCGACGACCCGTTTTCCGGGCAGCCCGAGCGCCGTTTCGAATTCGGAATTGATATTGGTCAGCCCTTGCCGGGGCGAGCCTGCTTCGTCGACCAGGCACAATTCGCCGTTGACGTCGATCAGCAACACGGCCCGGCGCAGCGGCTTGTTTGCGTAATCCGGCACGGCGCCTTCAAAATGAAACCAGGCGCAATCCCAAAGCTCGCCCCATTTGTCGCCCGGCTTCAGTTGCTTAAGCGTGCCGGATGTGCGTGCTTCATACGGGACGGGTTCTTGGGTGATCCAGGCGGAAACGTTCAGGGAGCCGATCGGCTCGTAGATTTCTTCGCGCAGCCGGTTGAGCATGTTTTTCGCCCGATCCAGCATGATGCGGTTATTTTCGTAAGGCATCTTTTCAGCTCCAATCATTGAGTAGAGAAGGGGGAAGCGCGCTGCGGCGCCGGGGGAGCTTCCGTTCCGATCGCGTGTTGAAATTGGGAAAAGAGATTGAATGTGATAAGGGGTTTTCCCAATTTCAAAGGCGAGCGCTGACGCTTCTACACGGAACTCCCCCTCTGCCTTCGCTTGCTTCCCCCGGCCGAGCATCGGCCTGAAAATCTTGGGTAGAAAGATCGTCGTATAAGGAAGATCCGACTTGAGTTGAGCTTCGCTGTGAAAAGGCTAAAAGAAATGAAGCAGAATAAGAGAAATGAAGGATGAGATGGACAATTTTTAGAATGCGGTCGATGGGGCGATTCGTTGTTTGAGTGCTTTTAAAGACCTGTTGTTTCCTAGTCCTTCCTGCTCCCAAGCAGCAGAAACGCCTTCGCCTGTTTCAGGCGAATAGTAGAATTTCGTGCTCAGGACAACCGATCCTGCATCCAAATTAAAGATTTCCCGTTCTTTTTAATTCTTCCTCCTCCCAAACAGACTGCCTTTTGGGAGGAAGGTCTTATTCCCGGCCACGCGCAGGCGGAGGGAGAAATTCAGTGAAAGACGCCTTTGAACTTCG
>NZ_JBBKAR010000025.1:0-4985 GCF_037722395.1 Saccharibacillus sacchari
ATTAGAGAAGCAAGCTTCTCATCAACTCCGCTCGACTTGCATGTATTAGGCATGCCGCCAGCGTTCGTCCTGAGCCAGGATCAAACTCTCCATTAAGGTGGCGACCGAAGTCGCCGTTTAAAAGAAAGCACCATGTGCTCGTTTAAAACGTGGCGAGAATTTTCATTCTCTTTTTTCTCAACACGAACCGCTCAAAGATTTAAACCTTTTTCGCTTATCGCGGGAACTCCAATTCTTATTGCCCGGTTGGGGTCTAAGAATTTCGTTCCTGACTCACTTACTGTTCAGTTTTCAAGGAGCAAACTGTATTGATTTGTTTCTTTCGTTCGGCGCCGTTTGTCTCAGCGGCGACTTTTATATCCTATCACAGTTTCAAGCAGTTCGTCAAGCACTTTTTTGAAATTCTTTTTCAGCGCTTGTTTTCCGACTTGTTGTGACGGCTATCTCTCGAAGAGCCGATTAATAATTTACCACATAGCAATATAGCAAGTCAACACTTTTTTCAACAAACATTCGAGCTTTTCTACCAGGCATTTATCCCGCTCCTTCTTTGTATTGAAATATAGCAAAAGCGGTACGGGAGCCCCCGACCGCTTTCCTTGTTTTAGCATCGCTGTGTTCAAGGTTTATCGCTCACCGCTATGCCGCTTGTCCCGCACATACTTAGACAGCTCTTTGGAAGGCGCAACTCTCGCATACATTTGAAAGATCGTTTGGTATCGCTTAGAGATGGACTCCCGCATATTTTGATCCAGGCGCTTATCGCTCAAGTCGAACAACATCTCATCCAACTCTTTGCGCAGCACGTAGCCAAATTCCTTGCACTCCATATCGTTAAACATCATTCCGAGCATTACGGTCCCTCCTTCCGGTTTCCTCAACATTGAATTACTATTTCAACTTTGATTTAACCCAAAATGAAGCAGGGGTAACTCTTCGGTGCGTAAAAGTTTACAAAACCTATAAGATTCAACCCTTTACCTATAAATAAAGGCTCTTTTGCGCCATGTACTAGCGAAGCAAATGGTAGGTCAGCGTACTCTCTATAATAGCGGCTACAAACAACAGAATAACGATCCACACAGCAGCGCCAAGCATCTGCTTCATCGCCGTCTCCCATCGAAGCGCAAGCCGATCCCTTTTCGAACTCCCGAGGCTAAAAAGACTTCCGATCACCAGCCCGCCGAACCGTAGTCCGTAACCGCAGGCAATCACAATCGCAGGCAGCTCGATGATCCCGTGAGGAAGCAACCCCTGGAAGATCAATTCGCCCAGGTCTTGTCCCTGTCTTCGAGCGATTTCCACAACGAAGCCCAATACCATACCGTTCAGCAACAAGAAACCAAAAGGAGCTAATCCAAAAAAAGCGCCGAACAACATAACAAGTACCGCTTTTATGGAATTGTTAAAAAAGATAAAGGTGAAAAAGCTCAACTCAACGTTATCCGACTCTTCCAGCGATTGTGCCACGGTCTGCAACCCCTGAAGCTGCGAAAGGAGCAGACGCTGAAGCTCATCCGCCCAAATCGCGCCCATGGCAATTCCTGCGATAAACAACACCGTCGCCGCCAGCATATAACCTTTATTCTGAGCCAATCCTTTGATAAAGCTCACAAACGACAGCATCTTCATTCTAGCCCTCCCTGTTATTGCGTATTCCCGCCTGGCGACGTCTTCTCAATGACCGAACGCGCCATTTCGCCGTACATGCCGCCTGTCTCCGTTTCGGCCTTATATACGGAAGGGGAGAAATCAGGCTCCGAGATATGGTTATCCGGAACGCCGAGCGGGATTTGTCCCAATAGTCCGGTGTGGAGCGTCTCAGCCAATCGCCCGCCCCCTCCGCGTCCGAAGATGTAATCCCGTTCTCCGTTTTTCTCGTAGTACGCCATATTTTCTACGACTCCAAGGATCTCATGACCGGTTTGTAGCCCCATGGCTCCCGCACGGGCTGCGACGAAAGCGGCGGTTCCGTGAGGCGTCGTAACGATGATCTGTTTGCTCTGAGGCAGCATCTGATGCACATCCAGCGCGATATCCCCTGTACCTGGAGGCAGATCCAGCAGCATGTAATCCAACTCGCCCCAGTCCGTTTCTTCAAAGAACTGTCTCAGCATCCGTCCGAGCAGCGGCCCGCGCCAAACGACCGGATTGTTTTCGCGGATAAAGAAGCCCATCGACATGACTTTGACGCCAAAACGCTCTACGGGGTGCAAAAGGCCGTCGACGACCTCGGGACCTTCCTCGATTCCCATCATATCCGGTACACTGAAGCCATAGATGTCCGCGTCGATCAGCCCCACCTTTTTGCCTTCTCGCGCCAAAGCCACTGCCAGGTTAACCGCTACGGTCGATTTACCCACTCCGCCTTTGCCGCTTGCGATCGAGATGAATGTTGTCGGCGAGTCGGGGCTCAATATCGGAAGATCCTCCAAGCCCGCCGCATGGCCTTTTACCAATACCGGGTCGTCGTCGCTGTCGGTCGCATCGCGGTCCACACGTGTATCTTCGATAATAGCCAGGCTGCGCTCTTTTTCCAATTCTGTCGCTTCCTTAAAACGGATTCGAACGTCTTCGACAGCCAGCGATTGCAAAGCGGAACGGATTTGCGTCTCCAAGCCCTGGCGAACTTCCTCTCCAGGCTGCAAACACACCACGCTAAGGGACACCCGTTCATCCCGAATCACGACGTCGCGGATCAACCGCAGGTCGGACAAACGTACGCGGTAGACAGGGTCCATCACCGCTTCAAGCGCTTCCACAACTTCTTCTCTCGTTACCATGCTGTTCATCCTCTCTCCCTCTGTTACGGGAAATCTCTTCCTCATTATACATGAAACAAAAATACCGAACCGCTCCCCATTTAAGGAAAACGATTCGGTGTTTGGATTAATGGGTCATGTTGCTTTAAACTTGCTCGACGATCCGGTCGCGCATACCTTCGATCAACACTTCGGCCACTTCCGGGCGCGTGAACTCCGGCGGCGGGCATTCTCCTCCGCGAAGCAGGGCACGTACTTTGGTTCCCGACAGGGTGAGGTGCTTTTCTTTGCCGTGCGGGCAGGTTTTGCTGGTCGCCATATTGCCGCAATGCGTGCAGAAGAAGCTGTGTTCGAAAAAGAGCGGCGTGATCTCCAGTTCTTCCGGTTGGAAGTTGGCGAATATCTCCTGCGCTTCGTAAGTACCGTAGTAGTCGCCTACGCCGGCATGGTCGCGGCCGACGATAAAGTGGGTGCAGCCATAGTTTTTACGCACGATTGCATGGAAAATAGCTTCCCGCGGTCCTGCATAACGCATCGCCGCCGGGAATACGCCCAGGAACGTCCGCGCCGCAGGATAGTAGTTCTCCAAAAGGACAAGGTAGCTGCGCATGCGAATGTCTGCCGGAACGTCATCCGACTTCGTTTCGCCGACAAGCGGATTGAGGAATAGCGCGTCTACCGTTTCCAGTGCAGACTTTTGAATATACTCGTGCGCGCGGTGTACCGGATTGCGGGTCTGGAAGCCGACGACGGTTTTCCATCCTTTTTCCGCAAATTGCTTTCTCGTCTCGGACGGATCAAAGTAAAACTCGTTGAAACGCTCCGGTTGCGGCCGATTCAGTACCTGCACCGATCCGCCGATCCGCTCTTGCGGACGCTCGAACAGCTTTTTCACGCCGGGATGCTCGGGATCGTCTGTTTTGAACACGTTTACCGCTTCGAAGCTACGATCAATCGTATAGACGCTCTCTACATCAAGAATCGCGTATACGACGCCGTCATTTTCTCCCACAAGCGCTACGCGTTCGCCTACAAGCGAAGAGTCTGCGCCTTCAAGCGGCAACGTGATCGGAATGCTCCATACGGTGCCGTTTGCCAGACGCATATTGCTTACTACGCTATGGTAGTCTTCTTCGTTCAGGAACCCCGTCAATGGGGAAAAGGCACCTACAGCTATCAAGTCGAGGTCGGACAGCACCCAGGCATTGATCGGAATTTGACGCAGTCCTTGCGCTTCGGCAAGCAGGGCTTCACGTTCTTGACCTTCAGCGAGACGGTTGATCAAAGTGCCGCCATGCGGCTTGATGGAAGTCATAATGTGCAGTCGCTCCTTTATTGAATGGTTGATCGTTTAAAAGTCAGCTTACCCTTACTTGTGCAGACCGCATTCCGTCTTATCGTTGCCTGACCAGCGTCCTGCGCGTGGATCTTCTCCAGGCATAACCTGACGGGTGCACTGTTCGCAGCCGATACTCGGGAAGTTACGGTCATGCAGCGGGTTGTAGATAACGTCATTGTCACGAATATATTTCCATACGTCTTCGCTGGTCCAGTCCGCGAGCGGATTGAACTTCATGAGGCCGAATTTATAGTCGTACTCGACTTTTTTCGAATTGGCACGGGTCGGCGCTTGATCGCGGCGAATGCCGGTAATCCAAGCATCGTAGCGGGACAGATTGCGAGTGAGCGGCTCAACCTTGCGGATATTGCAGCAAAGGTTCGGATCGGATGTCCATAGCTCGGGAGTATGCTTCTCGGCTTGCTCTTCGGGAGTAATTAACGGGGCGACGCGCACGAAGTCCAGACCGTAACGGTCAACCATTCGATCGCGTGTCTCGTACGTCTCCTGGAAATGAAAGTCGGTGTCCAGGTAAAAGATATCGGTAGACGGGCTGATGTGCTGCAACATGTCCACGATCACAACGTCCTCGGCGCCGAAGCTGCATGCAAAAGTCAGGCTCGAATACTGCTGTGTAGCAAAACGAATGACTTCCTCCGCACTCAATTGTTCCAACTCTTCGGCTTTAATACGGGCAAACTCTTCTTTTTCCAGCAAATTCATAGTAAGACCCTCCATCTCTGAATGGCGAATTGATTGAATAAAATGAAGCATCCCGTAAGGCAGCAGCGAAAAAAGGGATAGCCGAGCGGGAAGCAATAGTGGTGGCAAGTTACTAGTACCATGAACGCAAACCCTCGATTTGATGCGGTCAAGGTACAGGT